>NZ_AP043868.1:0-1877500 GCF_055395245.1 Gracilibacillus sp. JCM 18860 | reverse complement strand
CAAATAAAAACCAACGACTTTTTCATCTGAAGCATGAGTATAGTTAAGTGAAAAAGGGCGCACGGTGGATGCCTTGGCACTAGGAGCCGAAGAAGGACGGGACAAACACCGATATGTCTCGGGGAGCTGTACGTAAGCATTGATCCGAGAATTTCCGAATGGGGAAACCCTCTACTCGTCATGGAGTAGAACCTCTATCTGAATCCATAGGATAGAGGAGGCAGACCCGGGGAACTGAAACATCTCATTACCCGGAGGAAGAGAAAGCAAACGCGATTTCCCGAGTAGCGGCGAGCGAAACGGAATTAGCCCAAACCAAAAAGCTTGCTTTTTGGGGTTGTAGGACACTCTATACGGAGTTACCAAGAAATACGTTAGACGAATCGATCTGGAAAGGTCAGCCACAGCGGGTAACAGCCCTGTAGTCGAAAGCGTGTTTCCTCCAGAGTGGATCCTGAGTACGGCGGAACACGTGAAATTCCGTCGGAATCCGGGAGGACCATCTCCCAAGGCTAAATACTCCCTAGTGACCGATAGTGAACCAGTACCGTGAGGGAAAGGTGAAAAGCACCCCGGGAGGGGAGTGAAAGAGAACCTGAAACCGTGTGCCTACAAGTAGTCGAAGCCCTTTTATGGGTGACGGCGTACCTTTTGTAGAATGGACCGGCGAGTTACGATCTCCTGCAAGGTTAAGTGGAAGACACGGAGCCGCAGCGAAAGCGAGTCTGAATAGGGCGAGATAGTAGGGGGTCGTAGACCCGAAACCGTGTGATCTACCCATGTCCAGGGTGAAGGTCAGGTAACACTGACTGGAGGCCCGAACCCACGTACGTTGAAAAGTGCGGGGATGAGGTGTGGGTAGGGGTGAAATGCCAATCGAACACGGAGATAGCTGGTTCTCTCCGAAATAGCTTTAGGGCTAGCCTCAAGGGATGTATGTTGGAGGTAGAGCACTGATTGGACTAGGGGCCCTCACCGGGTTACCGAATTCAGTCAAACTCCGAATGCCAATCATATTACCTTGGGAGTCAGACTATGGGTGATAAGGTTCATAGTCGAAAGGGAAACAGCCCAGACCGTCAGCTAAGGTCCCCAAGTATACGTTAAGTGGAAAAGGATGTGGCGTTGCTTAGACAACCAGGATGTTGGCTTAGAAGCAGCCATCATTTAAAGAGTGCGTAATAGCTCACTGGTCGAGTGACGCTGCGCCGAAAATGTACCGGGGCTAAACGTATCACCGAAGCTACGGATTGTTCTACGAACAATGGTAGGAGAGCGTTCTAAGTGCAGTGAAGTCAGACCGTGAGGACTGGTGGAGCGCTTAGAAGTGAGAATGCCGGTATGAGTAGCGAAATAGAAGTGAGAATCTTCTACACCGAATGCCTAAGGTTTCCTGAGGAAGGCTCGTCCGCTCAGGGTTAGTCGGGGCCTAAGCCGAGGCCGAAAGGCGTAGGCGATGGACAACAGGTGGATATTCCTGTACCACCCAATTCCGTTTGAGTGATGGGGGGACGCAGTAGGATAAGGAAAGCGCACGACTGGACGTGTGCGTCGAAGCAGTGAGTGAGTCAGATAGGCAAATCCGTCTGGCAATCACAAGCTGTGATCGGGAGGGAAAATGAGTACCGAAGTTCCGGATTTCACACTGCCAAGAAAAGCCTCTAGCAAGGAAAAGGGTGCCCGTACCGCAAACCGACACAGGTAGGCGAGGAGAGAATCCTAAGGTGATCGGGAGAACTCTCGTTAAGGAACTCGGCAAAATGACCCCGTAACTTCGGGAGAAGGGGTGCTTACTTACGAGTAAGCCGCAGTGAAAAGGCCCAAGCGACTGTTTAGCAAAAACACAGGTCTCTGCGAAGCCGAAAGGCGAAGTATAGGGGCTGACACCTGCCCGGTGCTGGAAGGTTAAGGGGATGCGTTAGCATTAGCGAAGCGTTGAACTGAAGCCCCAGTAAACGGCGGCCGTAACTATAACGGTCCTAAGGTAGCGAAATTCCTTGTCGGGTAAGTTCCGACCCGCACGAAAGGTGCAACGACTTGGGCACTGTCTCAACGAGAGACCCGGTGAAATTATACTATGCGTGAAGATGCGCATTACCCGCGACAGGACGGAAAGACCCCGTGGAGCTTTACTGTAGCCTGATATGGAATGTTTGTACAGCTTGTACAGGATAGGTGGGAGCCTTGGAAACGTGAGCGCTAGCTTACGTGGAGGCGCCGGTGGGATACCACCCTGGCTGTATGAACCTTCTAACCCAGAACCGTGATCCGGTTCGGAGACAGTGTCAGGTGGGCAGTTTGACTGGGGCGGTCGCCTCCTAAAGAGTAACGGAGGCGCCCAAAGGTTCCCTCAGAATGGTTGGAAATCATTCGAAGAGTGTAAAGGCAGAAGGGAGCTTGACTGCGAGACCTACAAGTCGAGCAGGGACGAAAGTCGGGCTTAGTGATCCGGCGGTACCGAATGGAAGGGCCGTCGCTCAACGGATAAAAGCTACCCCGGGGATAACAGGCTTATCTCCCCCAAGAGTCCACATCGACGGGGAGGTTTGGCACCTCGATGTCGGCTCATCGCATCCTGGGGCTGTAGTCGGTCCCAAGGGTTGGGCTGTTCGCCCATTAAAGCGGTACGCGAGCTGGGTTCAGAACGTCGTGAGACAGTTCGGTCCCTATCCGTCGTGGGCGTTGGAAGTTTGAGAGGAGCTGTCCTTAGTACGAGAGGACCGGGATGGACACACCGCTGGTGCACCAGTTGTTCCGCCAGGAGCATCGCTGGGTAGCTACGTGTGGAAGGGATAAGTGCTGAAAGCATCTAAGCATGAAGCCCCCCTCAAGATGAGACTTCCCCACACTTTAAGTGAGTAAGATCCCTCAGAGACGATGAGGTAGATAGGTTCGAGGTGGAAGCATGGTGACATGTGGAGCTGACGAATACTAATCGATCGAGGACTTATCTATACGTTCTTTGGATGAAAAACCAATGGTTTGTCTACTTCTTATCTAGTTTTGATGGTATAGTTTCTCCCATCTTAATAAGGATTAGTTTATATCCACCAAGTCTGGTGGCGATAGCGGAGAGGTCACACCTGTTCCCATACCGAACACAGTAGTTAAGCTCTCCAGCGCCCATGGTAGTTGGGGCTCACGCCCCTGCAAGAGTAGGACGCTGCCAGGCATGTTCTAAATATTCTTTATTATCGTGGTGTGGAGCAAGGAGCAAAACATCCACTGAATTAAACTTCGAGTAACCTAGTAGATGCAGAGGTCACCTTAGACCACACTATTTATAGCATTATGGATTACAATTTAATAATTTTTTACTATCGCGGGGTGGAGCAGTCTGGTAGCTCGTCGGGCTCATAACCCGAAGGTCGTAGGTTCAAATCCTGCCCCCGCAACCAAAATAATTTACTCACTACTAAGCTTTTTGCTAAGTAAATAAAAGTAGTGTTAAAAGTCAATTTATAATACATAAAATAACGGTCCGGTAGTTCAGTTGGTTAGAATGCCTGCCTGTCACGCAGGAGGTCGCGGGTTCGAGTCCCGTCCGGACCGCCAGATATGAATAGCAAACCTTAAGTTAACAAACTTAAGGTTTTTTAGTGGATTTTTTTAAGGGCCTTTTGGTAAAAGTTTCCGTAGAAAAAGGGTTCATAAGTGTGATGAGGGATATTTCACCAAAGAATAAATAAAAGTTCGTCATGAGCGTAATGAAAGCCGTTTTGCTAAGAATTTTAGTAAGAAATGAGCATCATTTAACCTTAATTGATATGCAAACATTTAAAAATAATGGAAGTTTTGCTATGATAGTTGGAGGACATAATAGATCTATAAGGAGATCACAATGGATGAATTTCAGTTTATTCAATCAGTGACACCAAAATTTTATCGACAACCAAATGTTATGAAAGGCATCGGTGATGATGCTGCGATTATTCGGAACCAACACGAGGATACAATATTGACTGTTGATACGATGGTTGATATGATTCATTTTTCATTAAAAACGACAAAACCATACCATGTCGGCTATCGAGCGTTAGCTGCTAATATAAGTGACATTGCTGCTATGGGAGGCAAACCAACCTCATTTCTTGTGTCAATCGTCATACCTGATGACTGGCAAGACCAGCAGTTGAATGAAATTTATCAAGGGATGAAAGACCTCGCTAAAAACTTTCAAATGGACCTAATTGGAGGAGACACGGTTTCAGGAAAGCAACTGACACTTACGATAACCGTAATAGGTAGTGTTCCCCAAGGGAGAGCTCGATACAGAAGTCAAGCAAAGCAAGGAGATATCGTATTTGTAACTGGTACATTAGGAGATTCAGCATGTGGATTACATATCTTACTCCATGGTAATGAGAATGAGCACGATAACTATGAATATTTTATTAAACGTCATCAAATGCCCATGCCTAGGGTTGATTTTGTCCAAGCATGCCAAGGGATAACACGAATGGCTTTAAATGATATAAGTGATGGAATCGCCAATGAAGCGAATGAAATTGCGTTAGCATCTAATCAATTAATTGAGTTGGACTATAACAAAATTCCTTGCCAATCTGATTTGTATCATTTTTCAGAAGCAGATAGGAGTAAGTGGATTCTTTCTGGTGGAGAAGATTTTGAACTTATCGGTACCATTCCTGCTAATGAATGGGATATACTAAGGAAAGTGGCAAAAGAGACAAATACAAAAATCTCACAAATTGGTGTAGTGAAAAACAATCCAGAAAAGAATGGATCCGTTTGGATATATCAGCACGATAGATATGCTAAGTTGAATAAATCTGGATACACACATCTAAGTAGGTGAATAAAGATTGAATGAATATATAATGGAAACAAAAACAGAAGAGGAAACGAAACGACTAGCTGAGAAATTAGCACTTTTAATCCGACCTGGCGATGTTCTTACACTTGAAGGTGATCTAGGTGCGGGTAAAACTACTTTCACAAAAGGATTAGGTACTGGTCTTGGAGTAAGAAGGACGATAAATAGCCCAACTTTCACCATTGTGAAGGAATATATGGGGGAAATACCATTATATCATATGGATGTTTACAGGCTAGAAAACAGTGAAGAAGATATCGGATTTGACGAGTATTTTCACGGTGATGGAGTCACTGTGATTGAATGGGCCTCCTTTATTAAAGACTTCTTACCTGCTGAACGATTAGATATTTGGATTAAAAGAGTAGATGATCACACAAGAAAAATACACTTTTTTCCTAGGGGTGATCATTATGAGTTTGTTTGTAAGGAGTTATATCGATGAATATATTAGCGATAGATACCTCTAATCAAGTGATGGGGGTTGCAATTTGGAAGGATTCAGTGCTTAAGGCTGAATATACGACGAACATAAAACGAAACCACTCGATTGGTCTTATGCCAGCAATTGATCATATTATGAAGGAAGCAGATATTTTCCCAAAGGAATTGGATCGGATTGTTGTAGCAAAAGGACCCGGTTCTTATACAGGGGTGCGCATTGGGGTATCGATTGCCAAAACAATGGCATGGACCTTAAATATCCCAATTGTCTCCATCTCTAGTTTAGAGCTTTTAGCCTATAACGGGATGGGACATGCAGGTTATATTTGTCCCTTTTTTGATGCTAGAAGAGGGTTAGTGTATACAGGTCTGTTTGAAGGGAAAGCAAAGGAGCTACATTTAATAAAAAAAGAACAGAACATTGATTTCAAAGCATGGCTTGACCAAGTCAAAGAAGTTCAAAAGCCCATTCTTTTTTTAAGCCAGGATCTCTATATTCACCAAAAAGTGATAGAGGAAAAGCTTGGTGAGCTAGCATTGTTTCCTTCTTTATCCATCGATCATCTACCTAGACCAGGAATTCTAGCAGAGCTTGGGGAAAAGTTGCCTGTTGAGAGCACCCATGCTTTGACACCTAATTATTTACGGCTAGTGGAGGCAGAGGCAAACTGGCTAAAGGAACAAGGAAAGAAAAGCAATGAGTAAAATATTATTTCGCAAAATGACAGTAGCAGACATTGAGGCAGTATCCAAAATTGATCAAGCCTCTTTTTCCATACCTTGGCCGAAGCATATCTATTATGATGAGATGAACACGAACCAATATGCACAATATTTTGTGGCAACAGTAGACGATGAAATTGTCGGGTTTTGTGGTTCTTGGATGGTATTAGATGAAGCACAAATTACAAATATTGCGATTGATCCTACCTATCGTGGAAGAGGGTATGGGGAAGGGTTATTCCAGCATGTGATTAATTATGCGATAGCAAGTGGTATTAAACGTTTGTCATTAGAAGTGAGGGTTTCCAATTTGATCGCACAACAAATGTATAAAAAGTTCGGACTGGTCCCTGGTGGTATTAGAAAAAATTATTATACAGATAATCAGGAAGATGCATTAGTATTGTGGGTGAATTTATGAGTGAATATATATTAGGAATCGAAACTAGCTGTGATGAAACAGCGGTAGCCATAGTGAAGAACGGAAAAGAAATTGTTGCAAATGTTGTCGCCTCCCAAATAGAAAGTCATAAGCGATTTGGTGGGGTTGTACCCGAAATTGCGTCAAGACATCATGTAGAACAAATTACAATGGTATTAGAGGAAGCTTTTAAAGAGACGGAAATGACGATTGACGATATCGATGCTGTCGCGGTGACGGAAGGTCCAGGACTTGTAGGTGCCTTACTTGTTGGTGTTAATGCAGCCAAGGCCTTAGCTTTTGCTCATCAAAAGCCACTTATTGGAGTCCATCACATTGCGGGACATATCTATGCTAACCGTCTTGTGAAAGAATTTTCCTTTCCTTTATTAGCTTTAGTCGTTTCAGGAGGCCATACGGAATTAGTATTAATGAAAGATCATGGTGATTTTGAAATTATTGGGGAAACACGTGATGATGCAGCTGGTGAAGCTTATGATAAAGTGGCCAGAACGTTAAAGCTGCCATACCCTGGTGGACCAAAAATCGACCAATTAGCACAGGAGGGTAATATGGTAATCGATTTTCCGAGAGCTTGGTTGGAGGAGGGCTCCTTTGACTTTAGTTTTAGTGGATTAAAGTCTGCAGTAATCAATACCTTACACAACGCGAAGCAACGTGGAGAGGAGTTTAGACAGGAAGATATTGCAACAAGCTTTCAAGCAAGTGTGGTGGATGTCCTGGTAGAGAAGACTTATCTTGCAGCAAAGCACTATCAGGTAAAACAAGTGATTGTAGCGGGCGGTGTTGCCGCAAATAAAGGGTTGAGAGCCGCTATGGAAGCGAAATTTAAAAAATCGAAGCCGGAATTACTTTTCCCACCGATCTCATTATGTACTGACAATGCTGCAATGATTGCAGCTGCTGGTTCTGTTGCCTTCAAGCAAGGTCACCGTGCGGACTGGGATTTAAATGCGAATCCAGGTTTAAGTATGGAAAAGTATAGTCAAAGAATGATGTCCTGTGATTGATAATATCAAATAGAGGAAATAGAAACACAGAAGGAGCATGTAAAAACATGCTCTTCCGATATTCAGGACTACGGCTATGATTTTCTTACTGCTTTTAAAGCCTTGCTCCATAAAAGGATTTGACTTAACATCGTCGTGACATAATTAATATGAATGTCAGCAGGTTTAAACACTTTAAATTCTGTAAAATCAGTAAAAATAGATAAGGTTGGATGAGCACGCACTGTTGCGATTGATAATTCCCCTAAGATTCCCCGTAAATGCTCAGCTGCACGAGCTCCGCCTGTAGAACCATAACTTACGATTCCAGCTGCTTTATCATTCCATTCTTCATATGCAGAATCAAGTGCATTTTTCAATGCTCCGGTTAAACTATGATTGTACTCTTGAACAATAAAGATGAATCCATCCATGCTGGATAGTTTCTTTTTCCAAGCAATAATTCCTTCTTCTTTTTCTGTCCCCGTTCCGAAAAAAGGCAAATTATAATCTGCTATATCGAGTATTTCATAATTGGCATCTTTGTGTTGCTGACATATTTCTTTTACCCATTTTCCAACTTGTGGACTTAGCCGTCCTTGACGTGTGCTTCCAAGAATAATGCCAATGTTTAGTTTTTCCATATTACTCCTCCTTGTTTATTAAACTTTTAATTCACTATGAGAGCAATTTTACCTCGAACGTGCCGAGTCTCAACAGCTCTGTGTGCATCGGCAGCCCTGTGTAACGGAAATGTTTGTGATAGGAAAACACGTAGCAGTCCTTTTTCATACATCTGGGTGAGCTCAGATAATCTGAATACACTGCGCTTACTGCGGATGGGAATGGTTCCAAGCTCATTTGAAAGATCGAAAGCAACGATTGTACCGATCCTTTTTTTATCCTGTATAAGTTCTATAGATGCTCTAAGGGCTTCCTCACCTGCTGCGTCAAGAGCAGCATCAATTCCATTTGGCGCAAGCTTGCGTACTCGTTCTACAAGTCCCTCCCCATATGTGACTGGAATAGCACCTAAAGTGCGTAAGTAGTCATGGTTATTTGGGCTAGCGGTACCGATCACCGTTGCTCCCCAAGCGCGTGCCAATTGAACGGCGAATGTTCCAACACCTCCAGCAGCTGCGTGTACTAGCAGGGTGTCTCCTTTACCGATGCCAAGTTCCTGCAGTGCTGTATGAGCAGTCTGCCCAGAGGCGGTAAACACACCAGCCTCTTCCCAAGACATACTTTTAGGCTTTTTAACGATTTGAGATGTTGGGACGACCACATATTCTGCATAGCTAGATAGAAGTGACCACCCAATCACTTCATCGCCAACTGAAAAGTCTTCAACCCCAGCGCCAACCACATCGATGATGCCAGCAAATTCATTTCCTAATATTTGAGGGTATCGAATTTCCACGCCTGGCGGGCTAAAACCTTGCCCACGAATCGCACAGTCTACTGGCTGTACTCCAGCTGCTTTTACTTTTACTCGAACTTGATTAAGCTTTGGTACAGGTGGATCAAACTCCATTATTTGCAATACGTCTGGTGTACCGGGTGAATGAAATGCTACTGCCTTCATTTTCATCAGCTCCTCTAAATTTTTAGTTTTTTGTTAACTTTAATGGTGTTCTATATCCAAACCTAGTGATGTAAATTAGGATCAAGCCTGTATAGGAAAGGGAGAACATCAAATAGAGATTGCTAAACGTGTTACCTTCTGCAAAAAAATAGAATGGATTCCAAGCAGACAGAGCTCCCTGATCTAATACTAAACTAATGACAGCTCCAGAAACGGAACTGGCTATAAAGTTCAACATGGACATTAGACCCATTCCAACACCTGTCTGTTCTTTCGTCAATGTATTTGCAATAGTATTGGACATGGCGACAACGATAAACGTCTGTCCTACTTGGCCAATTATTAATGCAATAGCGACGAATATTAAGGATCGGCCAATGAGAAAGGACAGAAGGAAAAAAGCCGATAATAGTAGAAGTGATGCGAACAAAAACAAACGTGTATTTCCCCTTTTGTCAGCAAGTTTCCCTCCTTGTTTTCCTAATAAAGCAGCTGTGAGCGAGGCAGGGATCATTACTAATCCAATAGATACTGGAGATAGGTGATACGTATCAACCAGCATGATTGGAGTTAAAAACGGAATGGAATAACCAATGGCACTCACTAAAAATGTCAATAAAATCCCCACAGAGTATCGCCCATTTTGAAACAGTCTTGGCTCTATAAAAGGCTCTGTAGTTGAGTGAATACGCGTCACAAACATCAGAAACAAAGCAATGGATGAGATGGCTAACGACCATCTTTCTCCAGTAATTGCTAATAACAATGTCGCCACTGTTCCTCCAAGTAATAAACCTCCGATCCAATCAAAAACAGAAGGAGTACGGACTTTTTCAGAAGCTAAGTAATGCCGAAATAATGGCAATGTAACCAATGTTAGCAATGGAACAACAAATAACCAGCGCCAATGTGCGAAATCGGCAACAATGGCAGAGGCAATAGGTCCAAGTACCCCTCCGAGAGCGAGTCCACTGGCCATGATCCCAAACACTTTTCCTCTCCGGTTAGTTGTTATATAGCGTGCTGGGATAATCATTGCAAGTGCAGGAATTACGGATGCTCCAGCCGCTTGAATAAATCGGCTGAATAAAACCATCCAGTAGAACTGAGCAGCAAGTCCGATTAAGGAACCAAGCGATAATAGAAGAATTCCCACTGTCAATAGTGATTTGAGCCGAAAACGGTCAGACAGCTTGCCATAGATCGCAGAACCAATGGCATAAACGAGTAAATAAGCAGATGATATCCAACTTACTTGTGTGTAGGTCAGTCCATACTCTTGGCTGATTTCAGGTAGTACAATATTAAACATCGTTGCACTCATCATCGAAATAACCATTGTAAAAACCATTGTATGAATGAAATTGTCACTAATTTCGAGTTCAACCGCTGGTTCCATCATGTTTGTAGATGACCTTCCCTGTATATTTTTCATAGCTATGCACCACCTCTCCTATATAGCTGGCTGTTGTCGGCTTGCAATAATGATTATATAATGATAAATAGATAATGAAAAATACATGTTTTGCTATATATGCATATACTTAATGTAATGAATAGGAGGGAATAACAAATGGAATTACTCCAGCTTAAATATTTTTTGACTGTGGCTAGATTAGAGCATATGACTAAAGCCGCACAAGAGCTTCATATCGCTCAGCCAGCTTTAAGTAGAACAATTCAACGATTGGAAGAGGATTTAGGAGTATCACTTTTTGATCGTAAAGCTCGGCAAATTCGTTTGAACCCTTTTGGAAAAGCATTTGAAACGAAAGCAAAGGCTGCGATCCATTTGCTAGAAGAGGGGCGTAGGGAAGTAGAGGATCTAGCTGGCTTAAAACAAGGTCGTATTCATTTAGCAATTATGAATATGGAACAGGTGAGAGAGCCCTTGCAAAATTTTTTGACTGAACATCCAGAAGTAAACCTTCAGATGATTCAATCGTCTATGAAGGATATTGAGGATATTGAAATTAACCGAGAAGTAGACTTCTATTTAACTTCATTGCCAATACAACAAGAGGGATTTAGTGAAATTCCATTGATAAAGGAAAAGCTTTATCTCGCTGTGCCACACGGACATAAATATGCAGATCGCAAAGCCATTCACCTTAGTGAAGCATCAGCTGAACCTTTTGTCGGATACAAAGAAAATTCACCTTTACGGATGATGAATGATGATTTATGTGATCAAGCGGGTTTTTGTCCAAAAATGGTGTGTGAAACGGAAGATCCAGCAAGTATCGCTGAACTTGTCCGTTCTGGATTCGGTGTCGCCATTGTCGGTGGCTGTAAAAGTGGGGAAGAGTTGGATTTAGTCAAGCTGCCAATCGAAGATCCCGCAGGAGAAAGGATTTTTCGGATAGTTTGGAGGGAAGATCGTTATTTATCACAGGCAGCGATCGCATTTCGAAGTTTTATTATCAACTATTTTAAAGATGAAAAAACAATTGGAAGCGAAACTAGGAGAGCATTGATGTTACGATAGGATTCTTTATTCACAGATCCATTTTAAAATTGTGGATAAAAATATAATCATTGCTATACCAGGGTTAAAATTATCGCTACTTCTGTGGATAATTCAAGATAGAATTGTGGATTGTGTGTATAACTCTTTGGATAACTGATAAAAGAAGAATGAATAAGTGGATAACCTTGGGGATAAAAAATGTATATTAAAAAATACAGCGAGTCCAAAAAATGACTCGCTGTACCGCTTATTCTGTTTGATTGATGGTGTCTGATGGTAATCCTAAAGCTTGTTTTAATTGCTGAGACACATTATATAATCCGTCTTCTGTTGGTACGAAATAGGAGATACCACCTAACATTTGATTCGATCCTTCAATTTCAAATGTTTCAATACTTGATGCATTCATTGATGAATAGGCTCTTTGTAAATGATAAATTTCAGTCGGGCTTAAGCTTGTCGTAACATTCTTACCTAGAATATCCGTAATTTCTCCGACTTTAAATAATGTACCAGCTGAAATAGCTTGATCAATCGATGCTTGGATAAATTGACGCTGTCTTTCTTCACGTGAATAAATAGCATTGACTTCACGTTTTCTCATTCGTACAAACGCTAACGCTTCCTCACCATTTAATTTTGCTGGACCTTGTTCAAAGTATATTCGTTCCCCCCCAGCATAAATATTTTTCTCATAGAATGGTTCTTTAATATCAACAGTAACTCCACCAAGTGCATCGACAATGTCTCGGAATCCATCGAAGTTAACCGTGACATATTCATCGATTGGTATATCGAGTAATTGTTCGACTTTTTCTACGGTTAGCTTATTCGGACCATAGTCAGTTATTGAGCCATAGGTATAGGCTGCATTGATTTTGTGGGAGCCAGCATATTGCCCCGCTTCCTCCGCTGTAAATTCTACCTGTGAATCCCGTGGCACAGTAGTCATGGTCATTTGATCTGTGTCCGGGTTCAGTGTGACGACAATTTGTGTATCGGCACGACCGTTTTTTCCATCTGTTTCATAATCCTCTACCCCAATTAGTAAAATCGAGAAAGGGTCATCTCCAATGGTGACCGCTTCGTCTCTTAGCTCTGATTTCCCGTCTGGCCGATCTAATTCAACGTGTGAATCCTTGGCTGCATCAAAAATTTGGGTAAAAAAGTAGATAGCATAGGCGATAATGGCAATAAGCATCAATAATAAAATCCAAATAATTCGTTTCTTCCACTTTTTCGGCTTCTGTTTTTGTTTTCTTCTTCGTTCTGATCTAAGTTCACTCAATATTATCCATACCTCACTTATTGTCTATTATTCTAACTTTTTGTAGTATTTTGTTGAAAAGTTTCCACCTCTATATTAGACGATTAAAATGATAAAAAGTTTCACATTTTTAATAGGATTCATTCGTCCATGTGTAAGGATTCCCACTCTTCCATATGTTTTTCCATTTGTTTTTTTAATTCCTCACTTTCCGTTGTAAGCTGCAATGACTTCTCGTGATCCTGGTACACTTCTGGAAGACATAATTGTGCTTCAAGAGCTGCAAGAGCGGTTTCTAGTTCTTCCATTTCCGCTTCAATTTCCCTTATTCTTCTTTCTTTTTTCCGTTGTTCTCTTTTTAATTCTTTTTCTTTTTTAAAATCCGATTTCGTGCTTGGCTTCGTGTCTATTTCTTTGGATTGCTCCCTTTTCAGTTCTTCCAGCTCTTTTTCCTCTTGTTTTTTCTCTACATAATAATCATAATCACCTAAATATACCGTCGTGTGCTGTGGTTGCATTTCTAGTACCTGTGTCGCCAGCTTATTAATAAAGTAGCGATCATGGGAAACGAACAATATCGTGCCAGGATAATCGATAAGGGCAGATTCCAATATTTCTTTACTATCTAAGTCTAAATGGTTGGTCGGCTCGTCTAAAATTAATAAATTGGCCTTTTCCATCATTAATTTAGCAAGCGCGAGCCGAGCCTTTTCCCCACCACTAAGAGCTGATACTGGCCGTAGTACATCATCTCCACTAAAAAGAAAGTTTCCTAGAATGGTTCGTATATCCTTTTCGTTCATAAGCGGATAATCATCCCAAAGTTCACTTAGGACATTCTTTTCATGATGCAGTTGTGTCTGTTCCTGATCATAGTAGCCAATTTTCACATTAGCACCTAGTTGTATGGCACCCTTATCAGGATCTAGTTCGCCGATTATATTTTTTAATAATGTAGATTTTCCGACACCATTTGGGCCAACAAGGGCCATGCTCTCACCACGGGTTAGCTCAAGATTAAGATTTTCAAAAGTAAAGGGCTCAGCATTGTTATAACGGAATGCTAGGTCATTTACCTTGAGGACATCATTACCGCTCCTACGCTCCACGTTGAAACTAAATTTGGCAGAGCCCTCATCACCAAGTGGCTTGTCCATTACTTCCATTTTTTCTAACTGTTTGCGTCTGCTTTGTGCTCTTTTCGTCGTGGAGGCTCTCACAATATTTTTCTGTATAAAATCTTCCATTCGCTTTATTTCGGTTTGTTGTTTTTCGTAAAGCTTCCTATCACGTTCATAATTGGCTGCTTTTTGCTTTAAATATTTACTGTAATTACCGTGATACTTCTTCGATTCATGACGCGAAATTTCATAGACAATTTGAACCGTTTTATCAAGGAAGTATCGGTCATGGGATACGATCACAACGGCACCTTGATAGCTGTTTAGATAGCCTTCAAGCCATGTTAAGGTTTGAATATCTAGATGATTGGTTGGCTCATCTAGTATTAGTACATTAGGTTTTGTTAGAAGAAGCTTTCCAAGGGCGAGTCTCGTCTTCTGACCACCACTTAATGTGGCAATCGATGTGTCCCACATGGATTCAGGAAAATCTAGACCGTTTAGAACGGCTTTGATTTCAGGCTCATATTCATAGCCACCAGCTTGCTTAAATGCTTCTTGTTTGCGGTCATAGCTTACTAGTAGTTGTTGATATTTTTCTGTATCTGCTAATAGATCAGAATCTCCCATTTGCTGTTCCATGCTTCTCAGTTCCTTTTCTTCCTTTAACAAATGGGAAAAGATCTTTAACATTTCATCCCAGATCGTTTCTGTAGAATCAAGTCCCGTATGTTGGGCAAGATATCCTAAGGTAACATCCTTTGGTTTATGGATCTCTCCTTCATCATAGCTAAGGTTACCTGCAATTATATTTAATAAGGTAGATTTTCCCGCACCATTTCGACCAACAATGGCAATCCGGTCATTTTGTTTAATTTCTAGTTTTATATTAGATAAGATCAGCTCAGCACCAAATCGTTTGGTTAAATTGTTCACCTGTAAATAAATCATCATCGTTCACCTCAATGATGTAAGTGTATCTAAAAGGCGAACGAACTGCAAGTAAGGGAAGTAGATAGACAAGTGAACAATTTCACGACTTTTTTCTTTTTTTCTGTTAGAATAAAGAGAGAATAATATTTAATGAAGAAATAAGGGGAATAGAGGATGCCTAATCAACATAAAATTCCACAAGCTACAGCGAAGCGATTACCTTTATATTATCGTTTTTTGAATAATTTACATATCCAAGGTAAAGACCGTGTCTCATCAAAGGAACTTAGTCTTGCAATGAAGGTCGACTCTGCTACCATTCGCAGAGATTTTTCGTATTTTGGTGCATTAGGAAAAAAAGGATATGGCTACAATGTCGATTACTTACTCGGCTTTTTCCGTAAAACCTTAGACCAGGATGAGAATACGCCTGTTGTCCTGATTGGTGTCGGGAATTTAGGAACCGCTTTTTTAAATTATAATTTTACCAAAAACAATAATACGAAGATAGAAGTGGCATTTGATGCGGATCCAATCAAGGTAGGAACAGAGATTCGAAATGTCAATGTTCATCATATAGATGAATTAGAAGAAAAAATAGGAGATATTCAGGTAGCTATTCTTACCGTACCAGTTTCTGAAGCGCAGTCTATGGCAGATCGACTGGTGAAAGCAGGAATAAAAGGTATCTTAAACTTTACCCCTGCAAGGATTACCGTTCCAGATAATGTTCGCGTCCACCATATTGACCTATCAGTAGAGCTGCAGTCACTCGTTTATTTTATGAAGCATTATCCATTAGAAATAGAGGAAAAATAAGAAGTGCTGATGAGAGGCACTTCTTATTTTTTCTTCGCCTTTTTAATTTTAAAATGTAAGCTTACTAGTCGTATTGCAACAACGAAATCAATGGTAGCAAAAAACGCTAATGCAAGTGTAATGAAATTAAATACCGTATCATCGGCAGATTTTATGCCAATATAGATAAATAATGAGCCCAAAATGAAATAGATGATGGCAGAGCCCAATGGTGAAAATCTCATGTTTTTAAAAGCCCCCAACTAAGATGAACTGTACCTGTTCTAGCATTTGTTCCATTTCTTCTGGATCAAGTGATAATTGCCCAATGACTGCAAATGTGTTCATCGCCATATGTGCAAGAATAGGTACGAGAATTCTTTTGGTTTCGACATAGATAAAGGCAAGCACAAATGCAACTGCTATATAGGTTAAGAGATGACTGAAATCGTTATGCAAGACAGCAAATAAAACCCCTGAAATAATTCCGGCAAAGAAGAAGTTCATTTTTTTATATAGGGAACCAAAAATCGCTTTACGGAATACGAGCTCCTCCAGGATTGGACCTAAAATAGAAATAAGAATAATAAATATTGGTGCTTGTCTCGCTACTTGCATCAATTGCATCGTATTTTCAGAACCAACTGGTGCACCAAATACAAAACGTTCAATGACGGTGGATGCTACCTGAGCAATTAATACTAAGAAGAAACCGAGTATTGTCCATAATACAATTTGTCCAATTCTTTTATCCCGTGATTGAAAGAAAGAATTGATTTCATCTCTTAGTAAATAGCAAGAGATAATCAAAGCAAGAACGAAGCTACCGATATTCCATCCAACCATTAATGTTAATGGATCTACGTTTGTGTACAACCGAAATGGTATAACAAGAAAAGCTGACAATTGTACCGCAACATAGGTAAGAATTATATAAATATACTTGGCAGGCAAATTCAAACGACTCCTTTTTATTTTTTTCTTACATGATACGTATTTTAACATAATTTTAGAATAAAATTGAAATAGTTCGTCTAAAGTTATTTTTAAATAAATGTGTTGTTCTTAAAAATAATAGATGGTGTCCCTCTGCTTACTCCACGAAGCTCAAAACCCCTTTTATTGAAACCACACTTTATTAGGGTTCCTACAATAATAAAAACTCATACTAGTACGGCTGTTTGGAAATGCCGTAAAATTGCAAAGAGATCGATAGCATTCCCATTAACAAGAGATATTAAAAAATTTTTAAAAAAATTTATACTTTGTACTTGCAAAAAAAAATAGATTTCATTATTATAATAATTGTGTTAGCACTCAGGGTGATCGAGTGCTAAAATGATAAAAATCTAAATAAAGTCAATTTCAAGGAGGTTTTTAAACATGCTAAAACCATTAGGTGATCGTGTCATTATTGAGCTTGTAGAGCAAGAAGAAAAAACAGCGAGTGGGATTGTTCTTCCAGATTCTGCGAAAGAAAAACCACAAGAAGGTAAGGTAGTAGCTGTTGGTTCTGGTCGTGTAACGGAAAATGGTGAGAAAGTGGCGCTTGAAGTTGAAGAAGGAAACAACATTATTTTCTCAAAATTTGCCGGTACAGAAGTGAAGTATGAAGGTAAAGAATACTTAATTCTTCGTGAAAGTGATATTTTAGCGATTATCGGCTAAGTATGTAGCGAAGTACGTTTGGATAAATATCATATCATTTAAATATTCAGGGAGGTATTTTTCATGGCTAAAGAAATTAAATTTAGTGAAGATGCACGTCGCGCAATGCTACGTGGGGTAGATACACTTGCGAATGCAGTTAAAGTAACATTAGGACCAAAAGGTCGTAACGTTGTATTAGATAAGAAGTATGGTTCTCCACTTATTACAAACGATGGGGTAACTATTGCTAAAGAAATCGAATTAGAAGATAAATTCGAAAACATGGGTGCTCAATTAGTATCAGAGGTAGCATCTCAAACAAATGATGTTGCAGGTGATGGTACAACAACTGCTACAGTACTCGCTCAAGCAATGATCCAGGAAGGCTTGAAAAACGTAGCTTCTGGTGCGAATCCAGTAGGGGTGCGCCGTGGTATTGAAAAAGCAGTAGAGGTAGCTACAGAGGAATTACGTAAAGTATCTAAACCAATCGAAAGCAAAGAATCGATCGCTCAAGTTGCGTCTATCTCTTCTGGTGATAATGAAGTTGGTCAATTAATCGCTGAAGCTATGGAGCGCGTAGGTAATGATGGTGTTATTACTATCGAAGAATCAAAAGGCTTCAATACAGAGTTAGAAGTAGTAGAAGGTATGCAATTTGACCGTGGATACTCTTCTCCATACATGGTAACAGACCAAGATAAAATGGAAGCAGTGCTTGATGATCCTTATATCTTAATTACAGATAAAAAAATCAACAATATTCAAGAAGTATTACCAGTGCTTGAGCAAGTAGTTCAGCAAGGTAAACCATTATTAATGATTGCTGAAGATGTTGAAGGGGAAGCACTTGCAACACTTGTATTAAACAAACTACGTGGTACGTTTAATGTAGTAGCAGTGAAAGCTCCTGGATTCGGTGATCGTCGTAAAGCAATGCTTGAAGATATCGCTGTATTAACAGGTTCTGAGGTTATTACAGAAGATCTTGGACTTGATCTTAAAAATACAACGATTGACCAATTAGGTCGTGCTTCTAAAGTTGTAGTAACGAAAGAAAACACTACTATTGTAGAAGGCTCTGGAGATTCCGAGCAAATTGCTTCTCGTGTTGCTCAAATCCGTGCACAAGTAGAAGAAACTACTTCTGAATTTGATAAAGAAAAATTACAAGAGCGTCTTGCAAAACTTTCTGGTGGTGTAGCAGTAGTAAAAGTTGGTGCTGCAACAGAAACAGAATTAAAAGAACGCAAGCTACGCATTGAGGATGCATTGAACTCTACTCGCGCAGCGGTAGAAGAAGGTATCGTTTCTGGTGGTGGTACTGCACTACTTAACGTTTATAAACAAGTGGCTGAAATCAGCCTAGATGGTGATGAAGCTACTGGTGTTAATATCGTACTTCGCGCACTAGAAGAACCAGTACGCCAAATCGCAGCAAATGCTGGATTAGAAGGATCTATCATCGTAGAACGCCTAAAAGGCGAAGATGTAGGCATTGGTTTCAATGCAGCATCTGGAGAATGGGTAAACATGATCGATGCAGGTATCGTTGACCCAACAAAAGTTACACGTTCTGCACTTCAAAACGCAGCATCTGTAGCGGCTATGTTCCTTACTACTGAAGCGGTAGTAGCGGACATTCCAGAAGAAGGTGGCGCAGCGCCTGATATGAGTGGAATGGGCGGCGGAATGCCTGGAATGGGCGGCATGATGTAATAACCGCTCAAACACTTAATGTATAAGGGTTTTTGTTTGTTAACAAAATGCTAATATCAAGTATATAAAAAGGCTTCTCATTAGTTGATTTAACTTTTGAGAAGCCTTTTTCATTGCTGACGGTTAGAGATGATGTATTTTAATAATTACCGAATCATCTAAAAGTGACACCTTAATTAAGGAAAATGTGCTTAAAGAGTAGCATTTCTTCAATAAGAGTGGATCCGGTTTGAGTGAACTAGCAGGTTGATCGAAGAAATAATGGATAAATGGATGGAGAAGTTTCACTTTTGAAAAACTTTGGAAGGTTCAAAACGACATCCGTTGAACTTTGATTCCATTCATAGTGAGTTGGCGTAGCCTAATACGCTGTCTCCCCTTCTTACCATGATTAATTTTTTCAAAAGAAAAGTAATCAGATTTGTTTGAATTATATTAATCTCCTATAATGTAAGAGAGAAGCTAAGTACATAGGAGGAGGGGAAATAAATGGAATACACCAATCTAGGTCGTACAGGCATGAAGGTAAGTAGACTTTGCTTAGGAACCATGAATTTTGGTCCGTCTACTGAAGAAAAGGAAGCACACAAAATTATGGATGCGGCACTCGATGCAGGCTTAAACTTCTTTGATACCGCAAATGTATATGGTGGTTATCGTGGTCAAGGTCGTCACGGCTGGACAGAAGAAATTATTGGTCGTTGGTTTGCTCAAGGCGGAAATCGCAGGGAGAAGGTTGTACTTGCTACCAAAGTCTATAATAACATGGGGGATCAGAACGATGGACCGAATGAGGGAAGATTTTTATCTGCTTATAA
This sequence comes from Gracilibacillus sp. JCM 18860, assembly GCF_055395245.1. Lineage (NCBI taxonomy): Bacteria > Bacillati > Bacillota > Bacilli > Caryophanales > Bacillaceae > Gracilibacillus > Gracilibacillus sp. JCM 18860. The sequence continues at coordinate 1,857,704 of NZ_AP043868.1, read as the reverse complement.
GGTACGTCGTCATTTAGAAGGGTCACTTAAACGATTGCAGACCGATCACATTGAACTGTATCAAATGCACCATATTGATCGTAATGTTTCTTGGGAGGAGCTTTGGGAAGTATTTCAAGCAGAAGTACAGAAAGGCACGATTGATTACGTTGGTTCAAGTAACTTTGCAGGTTGGGACCTTATTAAAGCGCAGGCAGCTGCGAAAGAACGCAATTTCTTAGGCCTCGTATCTGAACAACATAAATACAGTTTACTGTGCCGTCTTCCAGAATTAGAAGTACTACCTGCAGCGAAGGATCAGGGAATTGGTGTGATTGCCTGGAGTCCACTAGATGGTGGCTTGCTTGGGGGAAATGCATTAAATCCAGATAAAGGATCTCGAACTGCTGGTCAAACAGAACGAATTGAAAAACATCGAGCACAATTGGAAGCCTTTTCAGATTTTTGCAAGGAATTGGGAGAGCGTGAAGCTGATATAGCTCTCGCTTGGGTATTGCATAATCCCGCATTAGATGCACCAATTATCGGTCCACGTACACTGGAACAATTTGAAAAATCTCTGCGTGCCGTTGACATCAAATTAGATCAAGCATCCCTGGACCGTTTAGACGAAATTTTCCCAGGTTATGGTGAAGCACCAGAAGCATATGCTTGGTAAAGTTTTTATAGAGTAGAAAGGAATAAGGGCTTGTTGTAGTTTTCTATTATTTATAGCTGATTAGCGCCGTGATCATGCTAAAATGTGTGAGGAAATTATTTTAAAACCTTCAGATTCTTTTTGTTAAAGTCTCTGAAGGTTTTATAGATTTATACTAACTTATAAACTTATGAAAAATGGATTATCATTCTTAAAAGCCTCACCCAAAGTACATCCGAAACCCAATCACAACCAAAACAATCGAAAGCATTTGCATGATGACTTTACCAGGTAATTTCTGAGATAATAAGACACCAAGCTGTGATCCTAAAATAACTCCAATTCCACCCCATGCTACGATCATCCAATCAATACTACTGTAGAATAGCTGTGAAACAACACCAACTGATGTATAGAGACATAAAGAAAAGATCGATGTGGCGACAGCGTAATGGGTAGAAAGCCTAAAAGTATAAATTAAGATGGGAACAAGTAGCCATCCACCACCAATACCTAAATAACTTGATAATATCCCCATGAAAAAGCCTAGCGGAATCAACCATTTAGACTGAATGGCTGTTGTCTTCTCAACAATTGGTTCCACTGCATCAGTTGTCCTAGCTCGAGTAACACTTTCTTGTTGCCTCTTTCTTAAAATCGTGGTGTTCTTACTAAAAAGAAATATTCCTAATCCAACTAAGATTGATGCAAAAATAACGTAAAAATAATTGGATGAGTAGACCTGTAATAACCATACTCCCAACACAGATCCTGGTAATGCACTTATTCCAATAGTGAGACCTGTTTTGTAAACAATTTTCTTTTGCTTAGCATAGCCAATCATTCCTGAGATGGAATTGATCAATACAATAACTAAGCCAGACCCCGCAGCGATGGCAGGGTCTGTATGTAGAATTAGTAGCAATGCCGGTACGAAGATGAATCCTCCCCCGGCCCCGACAATTGTACCATAGCACCCGGCTATTAAGCCGATAATTAATAGTAATAGTCCTGTTGTGATATCCATAGTAGTTGCCCCCAAGATAAATTTTTCTATATACATCATCTCAGAAGTTGGGCTCTTTGAATATTCACTATTTGTAATAGGGTATAACCAAATGGATGACTTGGTTTTCTAGCATTGTTATATAAAAATAATGTACACTAGTAAAAGAACTACAAAAGTATTTGGTTTGGTTTAACTTAAAGGATGTGAATACAAATGGATACAGAGAATACACCATGTTCTTGTTGTGCTGGTAGTCGTGCTGATTTGGAGAAAACGATTAAACCAGAAAAACAAACGGAGAAAATAGAACAAAGTCAACAGATAAAATATAAAGAAAAAATGATCCACCTCACGGGAGGGGAATTTTTAATGGGAACCGAAGATAATGAGGGGTTTCCTGCAGATGGTGAAGGACCGATAAGAAAAGTAACCGTAGCACCATACTATATCGATACTTATGCGGTAACCAATGAAGAATTCAGTGCTTTTGTGAAGGATACAGGTTATATTACAGAGTCGGAAAAGTATGGATGGTCGTTTGTTTTCTATAAATTTATCTCGCAAAATGTAGCAAAAAGGGCAAAACAATTACCACAAACCCCATGGTGGTATGCAGTAGAAGAGGCTTATTGGTACCAACCAGAAGGGCCAGATTCAAACATTGATGACCGCATGGATCATCCTGTCATACAAGTCAGCTGGAACGATGCGTTAGCGTTTTGTAAATGGGCTGGAAAACGTCTCCCGACAGAGGCAGAATGGGAATATGCAGCAAGAGGTGGCCTTGAGCAGAAGCTTTTTCCTTGGGGGGATGAGCTGACACCGAATGGAGAGCATTATTGTAATATTTGGCAAGGTGATTTTCCAAAAGAGAATACAGAAGCGGATGGCTATACTGGAACAGCACCTGCAAAATCTTTTCCTGCGAATGGATATGGACTCTATAATGTTGCGGGTAATGTATGGGAGTGGTGTGCAGACTGGTTTACAAGGACACCTGATTTATCCCAGGTCGTAAATCCAGTTGGACCGAAGACAGGTCAAAGTAAAGTAATGCGTGGTGGCTCGTACCTTTGCCACAAATCCTATTGTAATCGATATCGAGTTGCGGCACGAAGTTCGAATACGATCGATAGTGCTACAGGTAATTTAGGATTTCGTTGTGTGGTCGATGCATAAGTTAGGGTGAAGATGTATTTCAGGAGCTCTAAGTTAAGTAGAGAGCTGGAAGTTAATCAATTCCTAGCCACTACTGGCCAAGCAAATCACCAGTAATAAGAACTTGTTATATCCATGCTAACCGTCTCCTAGAATATTTATTTTTTAATCAACAATGAATTTTATGCTTGTAAATATTCACTATTTGTTATAGGGTATAACTAAATGGACTGACTATTTTGTTATAAGTTGTGGTAAAGTATCGTTATAGTAATCGTAATTAGGTGAATATGAGGATTGTGACTGGTAAAGCAGGCAAGACCTAAGTTGGTGATTAATTTCACTAATTTGGGTCTGTTTTTTTATACGATAAAAGGGGGATTTTCCATGTTTAACAAATTATTTGGAAAAAAGAAAATCACTGAAGAATGGGTTACACCACTATCAGGTAAATTAATTGCTATAGAAGAAGTGCCAGATCCAACTTTTTCTATAAAATTAATGGGAGATGGTGTAGCGATTGTGCCGAGTGAAGGAAAAGTAGTATCACCTGTAGATGGTGAAATTATTCAATTATTTCCAACGAAACATGCTATAGGGATAAAATCGGAAAACGGAATAGAGATCCTCATTCATATTGGATTAGAAACCGTATCATTGAATGGAGAACCATTTGAGACATATATTAAGACAAATGATAAAGTAAAAGCTGGCCAATTATTAGTATCTTTTAATTTGGAGCAAATAAATGTCGAGGCAGCAAGTACTATTACTCCAATTGTTATTACGAATGAAGATAAAATAGACAACCTTTCTAAACAGGATAGTAGGGAGGTATCCGCTGGAAAGACAGCGATTGTCAGCTATGAAGTAAAAAAGTAAATGGCAGGCTAGCCATCCTAGGAAGAAGGTGATGTACACATGAAAATTAATCGGGTATTGAATAACAATGCGGTTGTTATCAAAGAAGGAAATACGGAGAAAATAATTTTGGGTCCTGGTATTGCTTTTCAAAAAGGAAAAAATGATCTGATTGATCAGGCTAAGGTTGAAAAAATATTTATCTTAAAAGAAGAGAATAAAAAATTTCAAGAGCTATTAGAGACCTTGCCTGAGGAACATATTCTATTAGGAGAAGAGATTATCAGTTATGCAGAAGAAAAACTCGGAATTAAACTCAATGAACATATTCATATCTCGCTTACAGACCATCTGTCCTTTGCGATTGAACGTTCCCAAAAAGGAATTAATATTAAAAATAAGTTAATAAATGAAATAAGGTTACTTTACCATGAAGAATTTGATATCGGTTTATGGGCAGTAGAAAAAATGGAGGAGAGAATGGGGATCCCAATACCAATAGATGAAGCTGCTTATATCGCTGTCCACATTCATACTGCTAAAATGAATTTTCAGAATGTGGAGAAAACGGTGCAAAAGGCTGCGATCATCCAGGATATGGTAGATATTATTTCGAGTGATTTAAATATTGCTATAGAAAAAGGAAGTATGACCTATCAACGACTGATTACACACTTAGAATTTGCGATCAATCGTTATTACAGTGATCAAGATTTTTATCAGTTAGATGAGGAAATGCTGAAGATGATTAAAGAGAAACATGAACAGGCATACACATGTGCATCTGTCGCAGCCAATTTTGCTCGAACCGAATATAATATTGATTTTCCGGAGTCAGAGTTAGCATATATTGCACTTCATGTACAGAGACTGATTTATGAAAAATAAATTTAGTAGTTGACTCATTTTATGTAATGTAATGATAATCAGATAATAATTTAAATAAAGTGGGATTGTGACTGGTAGTGCAGGCAAGACCTAAAATAGTTAAGAGGACTTTGATTATCTTAACTGTTTTAGGTCTTTTTATTTTTTAATGGAAAGGAGACTTCGTGATGACAAACCAAGAGCTTTACCAACAAATTTTATCGAAAGTCGGTGGTATATCGAATGTGACTAGTGTTTCGTTAGATGGATCACGGTTGTCACTTACATTACTAAATCAAGATTTAGTAGAGGAAGAACAATTAAAACAAATGGATAATATCCACGGAGTGTTAGCACGAACAGATCATATTGAACTTATTATTGGAAATGAAATTGGATTTTCTATTTATACCAAAATAAACCAATTGCTACAATCGTCACAAACACCAATAGATAAAAAGGAGAGAGGTTCCATGTTTAACAACTTGTTTAGTAAGTTCCAAGTATTTGGAAAAGCAATTATGCTACCAATCGCTGTACTTCCGGCGGCCGGTTTATTATTAGGGATTGGTGGAGCATTTTCTAATCCAGCAACAATTGAAAATTATCCATTTTTAGATCTAGTATGGCTACAAGCAATCTTTACGATTATGAGCTCTGCAGGTCAAATAATATTCTCTAACTTACCTATAATCTTTGCTATAGGCATTGCCGTAGGGCTGGCGAAATCAGATAAAGGTGTTGCAGGTTTAGCAGCCATTTTATCCTACTTTGTTATGAATGCGACAATCAATGCTATGTTACAAATCACTGGAAAACTTGCTACGGAAAACCTTGCTGGTGCTGGCCAAGGCATGACGGTAGGGATTCAAACATTACAATCAGGTGTTTTCGGTGGGGTTATTGCTGGTTTATTAACGGTTTACCTACATGGTAAATTTGGTAAGGTTCAATTACCACAATTTCTCGGTTTCTTCAGTGGTTCACGCTTTATCCCAATAATAACTGCTTTTATGTCTATTTTTCTTGGTGTTGCAATGTTCTTTGTTTGGCCGCCAATTCAATCAGGTATTGCAAGTATGTCCGATCTTGTAGATAAAACAGCATACTTTGGTACCTTCCTATTTGGATTTATTGTGAAGTTGTTAGGGCCACTAGGATTGCACCATGTTTTCTATCTTCCGTTCTGGCAAACTGGTCTTGGTGGAACAATGACAGTAAATGGCGAAGTTATCCAAGGCGCACAAAATATCTTTTTTGCTCAATTAGCAGATCCTAACTTAGAACATTTCTTTGTTGGCACATCAAGATTCATGAGTGGTAAATATTTGCCTATGATGTTCGGGTTATTAGGGGCAGCTTTAGCGATGTATCATACTGCTAAACCTGAACATAAAAAAGTTGTTGGTGGTCTGTTATTTACAGGAGCATTAACCTCTTTCTTAACAGGTATAACGGAACCGCTTGAATTTACGTTCCTATTTGTAGCGCCAGTGCTATATGTTATTCATGCTGCTTTGTGGGGAGTTGCTTATGTTGCCGCACACCTTTTAAATATTACAATCGGTATGACATTCTCAGCAGGACTTATTGACTTCACTTTATTTGGAATACTACAAGGAAACGACAAAACAAACTGGATTCTTGTACCAATCGTAGGCATCTTATTCTTCCTTGTTTATTACGTTGTCTTCCGTTTCATGATCGTGAAGTTTAATCTAAAAACACCAGGTCGTGAAGATGAGGAACTAGAGGAAACAACTATCGCAGGGTCAGAACGAGCTCAGGCGATTATTGCAGCACTTGGTGGGGGAGAGAATATTGAGGATGTAGATAATTGTGCAACTCGCCTACGTGTCACAGTAAAAGATGGTGATAAAGTTTCTGAAGAGCAACTCAAAAAATCTGGCGCAAAAGGTGTTTTTGTAAAAGGACAAGGTGTTCAAGCAATTTATGGTCCGCACGTAACGATTATTAAAACAGAAGTAGAAGAAGGTCTCGGTGACTAATAAAGATTCGTTGAAGGAAAGGATGCTATAAATGAAAAGACCAAATATTATCTTTATGATTACTCATGATACTGGTAGATATCTAGGAACCTATGGACACCAAGTAGAAACACCAAATCTTGATAAGCTAGCGGAAAACGGTGTCCGATTTGATCAATACTATTGCCCAGCACCACAGTGCAGCCCAAGTAGGGGAAGCATTTTAACGGGAAAATACCCGCATAACAATGGGTTGATTGGACTTGCACATTTAGGATTTCATATAAATGAAGGAGAAACAACTACACCGAATGAACTAAGAAAAGCAGGCTACGAAACTTCTTTAATTGGATTCAGCCATGAAACAATTGGAGAAGAGGAATTTGGTCAATACAGTTCCACCTATAAACTAGGTTTTGATCGCTATGAGGCTATCGAGGGCGCACGTTCACCTCAGGTTGCTGACAAGACCATTGAATTTCTTAAGGAAAAAGCGGACAAAGATGATGATCAACCTTTTTTCGCTAATGTAGGGTTTTGGGAAACTCACCGTTCTTTTGATGAATACGAACCATTAGCAGATGATGTCGATTCCATTAATGTGATTGACTACTTACCTGATACGCCGAATATCCGAAAAGATTTGTCACAGTTTCATGGATCGGTAAAGGTGTTAGATGAAGCAGTTGGCCGAATTATGCATGCATTAGAAGAGACGGGTCTTTCAGATAATACAATCGTAATTTTTACAACAGACCATGGAATTGCTTTTCCGAGAGCTAAAGGAACAATGAAGGATGCTGGTTTAGAAACGGCACTCATTTTTTACAACCCAGCACTTTTCGGAAAAGGTAGAGTTATTGGTGATTTACTATGTAACATTGACATGATGCCAACTATTTTAGAATTAACGGAAACCGCGATTCCGGATCAGATTGATGGTAGGAGCTTTGCTTCTTTACTAAGAGGTGAGTCTTCGGTTGTACGCAATGATTTCTTCTGTGAGCTTACGTGGCATGACAAGTACCATCCGATGCGAGGTATTCGCACAAACCAGTATAAATATGTAAAAAATTTAAAGGATGGACCAAAAATTTATATGCCTGTGGATATTCACCGAAGCCTTTCAGGTCCCGATGTTCGTAAAGAATATTATGTAGCTAATGAACCTGAAGAGCTTTATGATCTAGAGAAGGATCCGTTTGAGGAGCATAATCTCATAAATGACCCTGCTTATAAAAAGGTTGCAAGTGAATTACGAGAAAAGGTGTCTAAGTGGATGAGGGACACAAATGACCCACTATTGAGTGGGCAGGATATTCCAGGTGTTGAGTCAAAGAAATGGGCAGAGGAAACACATAAAGGCAATACTTATGAAGCGATGAAGAAATAATAGAACAGCTATTCAGCATTACGCTGGATAGCTGCTTTTTTTCAAAATAGTAAAAAATGTTGCTGAAAATTATAACAAGACAGATATCCTATCTATTTATTGAAATGTAGAGGAGAAGTAATAAATTTAAATTTTCGCTGTGGATGAAAGCATAAGCTTTTTGTTAAATGGAAAAGATGAATTCCGTAAACTTCATCTTTTTTCCTTCGCACGTATGTATGCCATAAAGATTTGTACACTTTTTTTGGTGAATCTTTTAGATTTCCACACCATCCATAAATTACGTTTTAATTCAGCGTCATGTATTTTCTTTTCATGTAAATATCCTTGCTCAATTTCACGAGCAACGGTTAGTCTTGAGACGATACTAATTCCAAGACCTGCCTCTACCGCACTTTTTATCGATTGGGTACTACCAAGCTCCATATAGCTTTCGATTTTTTCTAATATACCCCATTCATTTAAGAAATTTTCGATAATCGCTCTCGTTCCAGAGGTGGGCTCTCTCCAAATCATTCTCTCTTGAGCAATCTCGTCTATTTTGACTTCACTTTTCAAATTCCAGGGATGATCTGGTGCGTGGATGAGAACTAATTCATCTTCTTTAATTTTATCAATCGATAGTTTTGTATCATCTACGATTCCTTCGACTAGTGCAATGTCAATCATATCGTCTAACAGCAGTGCTAAAACCTTTGGAGTATTTTCCACATATAAAGATAAATGAAAATCGGGGTTTTCCTTTTTAAATTTTCCTAGTAAACCGGGTAATAAGTATTCCCCGATTGTGAGACTTGCACCCATCTTTAATGTGCTTTCATATCCTGCTACACTTGCAATAACTGCTTCCTTTGATTGGTTGTAATCTTGAACAATCGACTTGGCAAATGGATATAGCACATGTCCGCTCTCAGTAAGTAACAATCTCCCGTCTTTTCGATTAAAGAGGAGCGCTCCATATTCTGCTTCGATTTGATGTATTTGCTTTGTTATGGCAGGTTGAGATAAATATAAGGATTTCGCCGCCTGATTGATACTACCAGTCTCTACGACCAGACAGAATGTTTTTAATACTTGGATGTTCATACGATCGGCTCCTTTAATGGTGTTGTAGCGTTTGTAATCATTATATATCGGAGATAGAACTGTGTCACCTTTGGAAAGAATCAAAGGTTTATAATTTTATTTGGTTGTACTATTATTAAATAAATAAGTATCAAACTTGATGATTTATCATGGTGTTAAGGTAACTAGAAACAAAACATCAATAAAATAAGAAGGTGATTCTAGTGAAGCTAGAAGAATTAATTAATGATAACCACACGACCTTTAGTGAAGGAGAAAGGGTCTTGGCAAAGTTTATATTAGATAATAGGAAAGATATCTATGATCTAGGAATTAATGAGCTTGCTAAAAAAAGTTTAAGCTCTAAATCTTCTGTATTACGATTTGCACAGAAGCTAGGGTTCTCTGGATATACAGAAATGAGAAACTTTATGAAGTGGGAAAATCATTCGGAAAAATCTTTTACACAAGAAGACTTCGGAAAAATAGTGATTAGCAATGTAGAGCAGACCGTTAATCAGTTAAATGAAATGGATCTTACTAAAATTTGCGAAGCTATTGATAGAAGTCCAAATGTCTATATAACGGGGACTGGTCTCATGCAACAAGGTCTTGCCAAAGAAATGCAAAGAATGTTTCTAGGTATTGGTAAAAATATGCAAACCCTCCCTTTGGATATTGGTACAAATATCTACCAATTGTTGATGGAAAGAATTTCGGAAGAGGACTTGATAATAGTATTTTCAGGTTCTGGCAACAATGCGACTCTTAAGGAGGCGCTTAGTATTCCCTTAATTAAGAATGTTAATATCGTTGCCATCACTGGTTCTCATCATAACTGGTTAATGAATCATGCAACCTTCTGTATTCCGGTAAATATCAATCATAATTCCAGTTGGTTTTCTTCCTCAAGTGCCTTTTACAGTGTCATCGATATCTTTGCCTATCATTATTTTGAATATAAAAATAAAACGTTACAGGATAAATAAACTATATCGCAGAGGCTATTGCAGTTATGTAATAGCCTTTTTCTTATGATCTAAAATATTCCCATCTCATGAATCCGTTTCCCAATATGGCTGGAAGACCTTCTTTTACAGTGTTTTCTATACTATAATCTCATCATGATAGAGCAACATGAAAATGCTAGGGAAGGAGATAGATGATGAGAGCGATTCAAGTTATGTTTGACACCTTAAAAAGAAATTATTTAAATGCTTATGAACATTCTGATGTAATAACACCTAATTTCGACCGATTGCAAAGAAAGACTGTTCAATTTGATAATTTTTTTGCTGGCAGCTTACCTTGCATGCCTTCAAGGAGAGAGTTGCACACAGGTCGTTACAACTTTTTGCATCGTGGTTGGGGACCAATCGAACCTTTTGATGACTCCATGCCAGAAATATTAAAACAAAATGGGGTTTATACACATCTTGTTACAGATCATAAACATTATTGGAGAGATGGTGGTTCCACCTATCATACTCGTTATTCCTCCTATGAATTAATACGAGGACAGGAAGGAGATAACTGGAAAGCAAAAGTTGATAAGAAAATGGATGTTGAAGGGCTAGACAACCTTCCTGATTTTGCAAAAAAACGAAAGCAGGCTAGTATTTCTCAAGATCTAGTGAATCGAACCTTTATGAAAAAAGAAGAAGATCACTCCTTATATCGAACTGTCGATGCAGGTATGGAGTTTTTGAACGAAAATAAGGATGCGGATCAATGGTTCTTGCAAATTGAATGCTTTGATCCACATGAGCCATTTTTTGTACCTGAGGAGTATTTACATTTATATGGGCTATCGAAAGACGATTTCAATGGTTGGCTCCAATATTCACACGATGATTTTTCTCCAGAAAAAGCGGATGTTGTGAAAGGGTATTATAAAGCCCTATTGACAATGTGTGATGCATATTTAGGGAAGGTACTAGATTTTATGGATGAGAATAATATGTGGGAAGATACGATGTTAATTGTGAATACAGATCATGGACTACTTCTAGGAGAACATGAATGGTGGGGTAAGAATATCATGCCAGTCTATAATGAAATTGCTCATATACCATTTTTTATATGGGATCCAAAACTAGGTGTTCAAAATGAAACTAGAAACCAGTTAGCACAAAACATCGATATACCTGCAACTATATTAGAGTTCTTTGAAGTAGATTTACCAGAATACATGATGGGGAAACCGTTAAGCTCGGTAATTGAATCAGAAGAAATAATTCACGATGCTGCTTTATTTGGTTATTTTGGTAGCAATATTAATGTGGTCGATGGTGACTATATTTATATGAGAGGACCAATGCCTGGTCGAGAAGCGGAGCTACATGAATATACGTTAATGCCAATGAGGATGAATAGACGCTTTACTAAAGAGGAACTACAGGGTGCTGAATTGGATAATTCTTTTGCCTTTACAAAGGGGATCAGTACTTTAAAGATGAAAACGACTGATTATATGGCGAAAAGTTATCAGCGTTTTGGTAATAAATTATTTAACTATAAGGAAGATCCCAATCAAGAAAAGCCGCTTTATGACCTAGAGAAAGAATTTGAAATGATAACAAAATTAAAGGAATTAATGAAGGAAAATGAAGCTCCTGAATCGCAATATCTCTATTATGGTCTAGATCGAATTAATAGTATAGAGGATTTATTAGAAGAGCATAAGACTTTTGATAAAAAGCAAGAAATTGTTTGTGAAAATATTAAATTCTCCAATCACTGTGTGAAAGAGGGCTATTTGGCAATGGTAGCTATCATGAAAGAAGAAAAAGTGGCATTGTTGAAGGCAGATCTTGAAAAAACAAGTGAGCATAATGCAGTAACAGATGAACATTTGAAGAATTGGATAACAGAACATATAGACAAGCAAGATCAAGGATTTATTTTTTATCAATTAGACCTAGCTCTTCGAATAGACTAGCTTCTACTATCGAAAAAGCTCGAAAAATGATCAAAAACTTATGAGGGGTTAAAAAAATGAGATAATCCTGCATGTTACAGGATTATCTCATGAATCTATCAAAGAAAGAGGGTTGGAGAGATGAAATACGAACAATTGGCAAATGACATTATAAAAAATATTGGAGGAAAAGAAAACGTTAACAGTGTTGTCCATTGTGTGACACGCTTGCGTTTTAAATTGAAAGACGAAGATAAAGCAAATACTAGTGTATTAAAAGATATGGATGGTATTGTTACCGTTATGAAAAGTGGTGGGCAGTACCAAGTAGTGATTGGCAATCATGTATCTGATGTATATAAAGCAGTACTATCTGTTGGAGGGTTTGATACTCAATCATCTGCGGATGAGGAAAGTGAAGAAAAGCAGGGATTATTTAACAAATTTATTGATATTGTCTCTGGAATATTTGCACCAATACTGGGTGTTTTAGCTGCTTCAGGAATGATTAAAGGTTTTAATGCTTTGTTTGTTGCATTAGGTTTGTATGCGAATACAACTGGAACCTATCATATTCTACAGGCTGTTGGTGATGCTCTCTTCCATTTCTTCCCTGTATTTTTGGGCTTTACAGCAATGAAAAAATTTGGTGGAAACCATTTCGTTGGGATGGCTATAGGTGCAGCGTTAGTGTATCCTTCACTTTCTGGTATTACGGAAGGGGAACCACTTTATACCTTATTTCAAGGAACTATATTTGAATCACCTATCCATATCACATTCCTTGGAATACCAGTTATTCTAATGAGTTATGCATCTTCTGTGATTCCAATTATATTGGCAGCATATGTTGGATCAAAATTGGAAAAATGGTTTATCAAAGTAATTCCTGATGTTGTAAAGTCCTTTCTTGTACCATTTTTCACATTGCTAGTAATCGTCCCAATTACTTTTATTGTGATTGGACCAATTGCTACATGGATTAGTTCACTATTAGGACAAGCTACTGTCTGGGCATATGATCTAAGTCCATTATTGGCAGGTTTGATACTTGGTGGATTATGGCAATTATTTGTAATGTTTGGTCTCCACTGGGGCTTCATTCCGATTGCAATGAACAACCTAGCAGTTTTTGGTTATGACTTTATATTAGCTTTAATATCAGCCACATCGCTAGCAACAACTGGTGTCGTACTTGGGGTAATGGCTAGGACGAAACAGCAAAAGATTAAAACTCTAAGTATACCTGCTGCTATATCCAGTATCTTTGGTGTGTCGGAGCCTGCGATTTATGGGATTACCTTACCTTTAAAAAGACCGTTTATTATAACTCTTATCACCTCTGCAGTTGGAGGAGGTATTATGGGAGCAACAGGTACGAAAGTATATATGATGGGTGGACTAGGTGTTTTTGGTATACCATCTAAAATTGGTTCCGAGGGTCTTGACATCGGATTCTGGGGTGGAATTATTGCAATGGGAGTAAATTTAGTATTAGGCTTTATACTTGCTTATTTATTTGGATTGAGTAAAAAAAATAAAGATGGAGAATCCCTGAAAGAAGAAGATAACCATAATAGTACAGACAACAATCAAGACGAAAACATCACTAGTCCACTGAAGGGAACTGTTCTATCATTATCAGAAGTGAAGGATGAAGCTTTTTCTACTGGAGCGCTTGGAAAGGGGCTTGCAATTGATCCTACAGAAGGTAAATTGGTTTCTCCAGTTTCCGGGACAGTAACTGCACTATTTCCAACCAATCACGCTGTCGGAATAACAACTGATAATGGTGCTGAAATCTTAATGCATATTGGATTAGATACTGTTCAATTAAACGGGAAGTTTTTTAAATCCTCGATTAAACAAGGAGATAGGATAGAGAAAGGTCAATTACTGATAGATTTTGATGTAGAGCAAATCAAACAAGCCGGTTTTTCAGTAGTAACTCCTGTTCTCATTACTAATAGTGATAAGTATAAAGAGCTTATTCTAACAAATGCAGATAATGTAGATCCTGGTGGACAATTAATCAAAGCAGTGATTCATTAATTACATGACTTTTAGAAAAAAATAGAAAAATCTAGACTTGATAGTTAATTAAGCGACTTCCGGAGTATGGAAATAAAGGGTTTCCAAATTCCTAGTAAAGCTGAGGGGCATTTCCTTTAATCTCAATAGTTTTTCGGAAGTCGCTTTTATTATAAGTATTGTTACTGTACTATACTAATTTATCCAAGTGGTAAAATCCCCACTGAGGGAAGTTCCCATTATAAATATACTTTTATTATATTTTGTGAACCATTTAAATGGTGTAAAAGTTCTTTTTTATAAAGCTTAAACCCGTTATTGCGATAGCGGTTTTGAACTTTTTTAAATGCTATTTTGTGGTTGTTCACATATACTCTTTTTTCCTTGCTACTTGTATAATAGATAAAGGTAACTGGCTGGTCTTCATATTGAAAATCAAACATTAGTTGATTCAATTCCCTTAAAATGATCGGATCAATAATAAGAGCATCGCTTACTTCTCTAATTCCCAAGACGTTGGAAATCAATTGATTCATAAAGATTCCGGGACCGCTTGAATAAATTCGCCAACCACCTTTTACTTTTACGCTACCATCTTTCAATTGGTTAAATTTTTCTAGAGCTTCATATCTAGTGTGAAATTTCCCATCAGAACTGCTAAAATAAGCATTACTCTGACGAATGTCAGCATTAGGAACTGATTTATTTAGAAGTATTGGGTTAATGACGTTTAAACCGTTCCAAACTTCTTCTTCCTTTCCAAGTTTAGCCATTGCTTCAATGAAGCGTATATGTGCATGTACATACTGTAGTCCTATTTCGCGACCGAAGTTACTTGCTTGCTCTGCACGTTTAAATTGATAACTAACCCCACCGTTGTATGATGCAGGTCGATTCATTAATCGGACACCGTCGGGGAAGAAAAGATGTTTTTTGATATATCCATAATGCATATTTGCCTGGTCAGACGAAAATAATTCACTGATAATAGCACGTTGCATTGGTAGTAAACGGTATTGTATTCCTGTATCGTGATCAGATGGATGTAGCATTTTTTTAACTTTACTAAGATCATCCATATAGATAAAACCTGGTATAACATCACTATCTAGAATATAATGTTCAATATCATTTTGAAGCAACAATACGATATCTTTTAGTTTCCCTAGCTCCCTTTCATAACAAGTGGTTAATAGTGTTGCTAGCTTTTTCATTGATTGATACATCAATGCGACAGACCAGGTGCTGACCATGTATTGTTTTAAATCCTGATTTGCAGGCTGTAACGTGTCATCCCAGTCCCCATCATCATAAGCTGGTAATGATGTATTGTGTAAAAAGGTGGATGTAATATAGTTAATTTGTTTTCTTAAATGATCTATTATCGGTATTTCTTCAGCAGAAAAATTCTTAGTAAGACGATCCATATAAGGAACTTTTTCTTCCAGTAAAGTAAGATCTCCTGTCGCTTCAATATAATCACCGATAATTTTGAGTGGCCAGATAATAATGTCTCCGTGGCTATCTTCTTGCTGAATGGAGACATATTGATCAAACATAAACCATTGCGGCCAATCTCCACTATCTTGGTATTGATGAGAATAGATTGTTTTGATAATTTCCTTAGCGGTTTGATAATGTCTAGTTGCCATAAAGTATTCAAAAGGTCCTTGACTCACATCTCGTGTTCCCCATGCAGCACCACCATATTGCTCCAGACCATGTGGAGTGGAGAAATGGACTAGCATATTGTGTGTATACCACCATGCTATTGCATTAGTTTTTTCTAGATATTCCGTTGTATCACCTTTCATAGAAAGGTGGAAACCTCTCATTACATCATGGAAAAATATACGGTAGCGTTCTTTTTCTAATGTAAAGTCTTTTACCTGCAATGGTTGTTGACTATGTTTTAGCTGACCTTCTATCACCATACTCCAGCTATCTGTCTTGTCCGTGGTGAAACATACTAATGAAGTTGAGTTGTTATCTTGAAATACCTTGCTATTAGTGGGTAACTTCATCCGGTATTGTAGATCAGGGTATACTTGGTTTGCTTTCTCCTTCCAGTTAAATAGATAGGTACCTGTTGCTTGGTCATTGGTAAAGATAAATCCTTTTGTGTGATCAATTTGCTGTGTAACAAAGTAACGATAGCTCTTCCCTGATGCACTCTGAATTTGCAACTGTACATCATTTGTAGCTACTGCTGTAAAATTAGTAACAATCAATAGATCTTGTTCTGTTTTATAGTACCATTTGCAATAATTAAAGCCCATTTCAAAGGCAGAGGGCATAGCTAACAAATGGAGGGTTTTATCAATTTCTATATAAATTCGTTGTCCAGATGTTTTATGAATATTTAAAGGATTACGAGCATTGGTCGATAATTTATTCATCTCAACATTGCCAACAGATAATTGAGAATTAAAAATGCCATACATGTAAGAAGTTGTAGTAAATACATCATCTCGTATTTGATCATTGCTACCGCTCATTAAGATGTGTCCATGCGGTCTTTCCATCCATCGCTCTTTTTCCTTTAGTACAACATGTTCATATTGATTAGTGAAAAAAGATAATAGATTCCCATTCTTGTACTCCTCTAATTGTCGGATAGGATAATAAGCATTTAATTCTTCCTCGGTTAATGGCAAAGTATTTAGTGATACGTAGTTAAACAAATTAGCATTTATTTCAACCTGTTGATAAGCTGGCGTTGGCTTACTTTGGATACTTTCCCATGTTTGCATAATATCCGCTAGTCCATCCATTTTTGTTATAGCAGGTGGCTGGTCAGGTCGATAGGATCCATAGAAAACAAATTGATCCTTACCCTTCAATGTAACAGCTTCTGTTTGTAAGGCGGTATAGGCAAATTCATATTGATATACTTCCTTTGCCAAATGTCTTTTTGAAAGCACTTCTGGTAGATTGGTTAATTTATAGGATATCCCGAAAAATTGAAATCCATCTGTTGAATAACCAGTGGCCTTGTTTAATGTCCCTTGCTGAATAAATGGAAAGCGACCATTTTGTGGTTGATTTTGACGGGAACAGATTGTATAGCCTACCTGTTCGTCTTCAAATACCGTATGATCGATGTATTGAGAAACATATGCTTCATTTGAACGGACAGCTGCTAGCTCGGCAAGCCCTAAATCCTGTCCATATATTATATCTACATCATTGTTGTTTCCCTCTAGGTTGACTTCCCAGAACCAAGTATAATCAACAGCATGAAAAATAACTTCATAATGAACATTAGAAAATGTACCTACCCATTTCAATGTATGATCCGATTGATAAAAGGTACTTTCAGAATGAACACCTAGTAAGGGGTGATAGATGATTTGTCCATTATCCTCTATAATACGTAAGTAAATATTCTGCATAGAACCATCTATAGTATTGGATAATTGCTGGTTTATAAGTAAATTGTCTTTTGTAATAGCATATAAGTCACCACTTGATAAAAAGGAATAGCTTAACCCACTTGTTTTAATTTCAATGTTATTATTGGACATTATTGATCCTCCTTAGTTGGTATTAATTGAAATGAAAGTTCGATTACTTCTGTACTACTACTTCCGACAGAAACAATAAACGTACCAGGATCGCTTTTATATGCTAGATTGCTATGGAAATATCGTAAGTCTACTTCTGACAATTCAAAATAAATCGTTTGTTCTTCATTTGAATCTAATTCTATTTTTTTGAATCCTTTTAATTCTTTTACCGGACGTACGACTTCACCAACCGTATCACTAATATATAATTGAACTATTTCTTTTCCAGAAACACTGCCGGTATTTTTCACATTAAATGAAACAATTAGCTTGTCTGTTTTGGTGATTTGATTTTTTGAAAGTTTCAGATTACTATACTGAAAAGTCGTATAGCTTAAGCCGAAACCAAATGGGAATAGAGGGTCATTTGGACTGTCTAAATATTGGGAAACATAACGTACTTGGGCATCTGGTGCACCTTTAGGACGTCCTGTATTATAATGATTATAGTAAACAGGAATTTGACCTGCTGAGTAAGGAAAAGACATCGTTAATTTTCCAGATGGATTTTGATCACCGAATAAAATGTCACCTATTGCGTTACCGCCTTCTGTACCAGGGTACCATGCTTCTAACAATGCATCAGAATGCTCTATTACACCATGTAAGTCAAGTGGTCTACCATTGAATAGAACCGTTACAATAGGTTTTCCAACGGTTGATATTGCTTTGATCAATTCTAACTGTGCTTCTGGCAATTGAATATTCGACCTTGATCCTGCTTCACCACTCATACTCGAATGCTCGCCGACAGCCATGACAATTACATCTGCCAATTTAGCTGTCTCGACAGCTTGCTTCTTTAAATCTTCTGTAATCATTGTAATGTCAGAGCCTTTAGAAATAAGGACTTCATTTTTTTTACCTTTTTTGCTTAGACCAGCTGCTATGGTAACCGCATCGTCGGTTGAACCTAGCCAAGACCATTGTCCAAGAATGTCTCCGCTATCCACAAATGGGCCAATTAACGCTATTTTTTGCATTGGCTCTAGCGGAAGTACGTTCTTCTCATTTTTTAACAAGACACAGGACTCTGCTGCTAATTCTCTAGCAGCTTTCCGATGAGAGTTGGACATGACTACTTTTTGCTCTCGCTTAATGTCAGCACCACGATAAGGATTTTCAAATAAGCCTAAATCATCTTTTAATTGCAAAATTCTTATCACTGCTTCGTCGATGAGAGATTCATCGAGTTCTCCACTCTCCACTAAATTTTTTAAGTTTTCTGTATAACAATGAGTCATCATTTCAATATCTGTTCCTGCTTCTAGTGCTTTTAAGGCAGCTTCACGCTCGTTTGATGCAACACCATGGGATATTAGCTCTTTGACAGCACCCCAATCTGAAATAATAACACCATCAAATCCCCATTGCTCTCTCAGAATGTTACGCATTAAATATTTGTTTGCGGTTGCAGGAATGCCGTCAACGATATTAAAGGATGACATGATCATTTTAACTCCAGCATTGATAGCATTTTTAAAAGGAGGTAAATAGTTTTCGTGGAGCTCGCGATCAGACATATTTACAGTATTATAGTCTCGACCTCCTTCTGCAGCTCCATAACCTGCGAAATGTTTTACGCAAGCAGCTATATGATCTAAGTTAGTCTTTAAATCTTTTCCTTGAAATCCTTTCACTTGTGCTTTTGCAAACATACTATTAAGAAATGGATCTTCACCAGTTGACTCCATTACCCGTCCCCATCGCGGATCTCTGACTAAGTCAACCATTGGAGCAAATGTTACATGGATTCCAGAAACTGCTGCTTCTTTTGCAGCTATTTTGGCGCTTTGTTCAGCAAGATCAATATTCCATGAACATCCAATTGCTAAAGGTATAGGAAAAATAGTTTTATATCCATGGACAACATCCGACATGAATAATAAAGGTATTCCTAGTCGGTTTTCCTCTAAATGTTTCTTCTGAATAGATATAATATTTTCAGCCCCTGAGGCACCTAGTACAGATCCAGCGTTTTGAACATTTTTTACGTCTACCTTTAAATGAACCATTGGACCAGTGATTTTACCGTTGTCTGAAGCTCCTTTAAAAAAGGGAGTAGCCAACTGCATAAGTTGATCAATTTTTTCTTCTAAAGTCATTTTTGCTAATAATTCAATAGCTTTATTGCTTTTCATCCGTTGTTACCTCCTGTTAATTGATACACAAAAAAATAAATCTATTGCAATTGATTTTAAAACTACTATAATCTATTTGTAGAAACGTTTCAACAAAAAATATATAATTAAATTTGTGTTTATTAACATATATCGTCTATAAAACAATGTTCACAAAAAAATAAAAATCACTTGAAACCGATTACAGATTAATCTATAATAAAATTGTTGAAACGTTTCGATTCGTTTTTTTGAAAGGGGTTGTTTTCCAAGAACGCACTATCGTTTATAAGATTAGTTTATTGGATGTAAATGAATGGAAGATAATACTTAGAAGAAATTTTATTGCTGTATAAATTTATGAAAGGGTGTTCCTATGTTTAAAGTGAAGCCATTTATTTTTGTATCTTTTTTAACAGCCATCATTACATTAAGTGCATGCTCTTCAGGAGATAGTTCAGGGGAAGATGAAGCAGGTGATAATACTATCCAGGTATGGACAATGTCAGAAGGATTAGATGATTTTGTAACAGATTTTGAAGAAGAAAGTGGCATAACAGTCGATGTTCAATCAATTCCTTGGGATAGTGCACATGATAAATTATTAACTGCTGTTGCTTCTGGAAAAGGACCAGATGTCTTACAGATTGGAACGACTTGGGTGGCAGAGTTTGCGGAAGCAGATACTTTTATGGATATCTCTGAATACATTGATGATTATGAAAATCTAGCTCCGGATAATTTCTATGATAGTGCGATAGGGACAACGGAATTTGATGGTAAAACAATAGGTATTCCGTGGTATGTAGATACGAGGGCATTATTCTATAGAACGGATATTTTAGAAGAAGTAGGCTATCCGAATGGTCCAGAAACATGGGATGATATGATCGATGCTTCCAGAAAGCTAGCAGATAGAGGGGAAGATCAGTATGCGATTGATTTACCTACGACTGATCCGCAATTTCCATTTATTTTAGCATGGGAGCATGGTTGGAATTACGATATCGATAAGGGTGCGGAAAGCTTCGATAGTGAGAATTTTAAGGAAGCGATTGAGTTACATCATTTATTTTATGAGGAAGGACTATCTCAAATGGGAGAAGGGAAAGAATTCTTTCAAGCATTTAGTGATGGGTCAAAACCAATGTTTTTCAGTGGGCCATGGGATATTGGAACAATAAAAGACAGAGCTCCTGAAATTGAGGGTAAATGGAATGTAAAAGTAATGCCGACCGCTGAAAATAATAAGTCTATGATGGGTGGTGCACATCTTTCTGTATTCGCTAATTCTGAAAAGGTGGACCAATCACTAGAATTTATTAATTGGATGGCAGATCCTGAAACACAGGTAAAATGGTATGAAACAAAAAGTGAATTACCTGCTAATAAAGAAGCATGGCAAGATCCTGTTCTAGCCAATGACGGATTGGTTAGTACTTTTGGAGAACAATTGGAGTCGACGCAACCATTACCCTTAATTCCAGAATATGAACGATTAGGTAACGAGATTTTAAATGTCCTAGAGGAAATCAATCGTGGTGGAGCAGATATTGATCAATCATTAGAGGAATTCCAAGTAGAGGCTTCAAAGATTCTCTCAAAATAATGGAGTGTATTAAAGGAGAGGGATGCACGAGATAGCATTCCCTCCTTTGTAAAGGAGTGATTTCGTTGAACGCAATGAAAAAGAAATGGACACCGTTTCTTTTTATCGGCCCAGCAGTACTGCTTTTAATAGTTTTTTCATTTTTGCCAATTATTGTCGCTTTTAGTATCAGTTTCACAGATACTAACTTAATAGGATTAGCGAACTGGTCGCAAATTAACTTTGTTGGCTTAGATAATTATTTTGAATTGTTTAAAGATGAAACATTTATGCAATCAATGAGAAATACGTTTATCTATGTAATTATAGGTGTACCGTTAGCTGTAGGAAGCTCTTTCTTTATCGCTTTCTTTATCAATTTAGTGGGACAGAAATTAGCTTCGACATTTCGGGTGATTTACTATGTCCCTTCGGTGACGAATATTGTAGCAATTGCGGTTGTTTGGGGTTTTTTATATAACCAAGAGTATGGATTGTTTAACTATCTATTATCCTTAATAGATGTTGGTCGAATCCCATGGTTAGAAGACCCATTTGTAGCTAAATTGTCTTTGATTTTATTGGCTGTTTGGAAAAGTAATGGTGTTAGCATGCTTATTTTTTTAGCTGCATTGCAATCCATTCCAAGAGTATATTACGAAGCTGCCGATATTGATGGAGCCAATAGATGGCAGAAATTGATTAGGATTACATTGCCATCGATGAGCTTTGCTACTTTCTTTGTTACGGTAACAACATTGATTGGCTGGCTACAGTTTTTTGAGGAACCTTTTGTTATGACAGAGGGTGGTCCATTAAATGGAACGAATTCGATAGCACTTTTTATCTATCAAGAAGGTTTTCAATACAATGAATTTGGCTATGGTGCTGCGGCCTCTTTTATTTTGTTTGCAATCATTATTGTAGCAACATTGATTCAATTCAAATTCAGAAAATCTGATCAAACATTATGAGGTGATCGACCATGTACTTGAAAAATAGAGTGGAAAAGACGGTTGTTATAGGAATTATGACCTTTGGTGGACTGCTCGTTTCCCTTCCTTTCGTATGGATGATCTTAAGTTCGCTCAAAAATGAGCGTGAAGTATTAAATATTCCACCAACATTGTTTCCAAATGAACCAACCATTGAGCATTATATTAATTTGTTCCAAAACTTAAACTTTGATGTATATTTAATTAATACGTTAATCCTTGTCTTTTTTTCCATGGTCGGGCTATTTTTAAACACAATGGCTGGTTATGGTTTTGGAAAATTTCAATTTAAAGGAAAGGAAACATGGTTTATCATTGTTCTGATTACGATGATGTTGCCAGGGCAAGTAACGATGATTCCGACCTACCTTATTTTAAATGAAATGGGATTAACGAATACAATGAGTGGTATTGTATTGCCTGGATTAATAGCAGCTTTTAATATTTTTTTAATCAGGCAATTTATGGTGACGATCCCAGACGATCTAATAGAAGCAGCAAGGCTAGATGGAGCAGGAGAATTTTATATTTTTATACGGTTGATTATTCCGTTAGCAAAGCCTATTCTGGCCGTGCAAGTTATATTAACATTTATCGGCTCATGGAATAGTTTCTTATGGCCGTTAATTATCGCGAATGATGAATCGTTGTATACATTATCGGTCGGATTAGCATTATTGAAAGACCAAAATGTTACCAATTATGGTTTGCAAATGGCAGGTTCTACCTTTATGGTAATACCAGTATTAATCATATTTGTAATTTTTCAAAAATATATTATTGAAGGGTTTAACGTGTCTGGTATTAAATAATCGGATGAAAAATGACTTCAATCTATCGTTCTGATAAAGTTAAATACAAGGAAAAGAAGCAGTAATGGAGGAAGTAGGAATGGCAACAATCAAAGATGTCGCTAAGTTGGCAGGTGTAGCGGTTTCCACCGCTTCATATGCATTAAATAACAGTACAAGGATCAGTGCAGCAACTAAACAAAGGGTGGAGGAAGCGGCCAGGACACTAAATTATAAAAAGAATGGTATAGCTTCTGACTTGAAACGGACGAAGACCAATACGATCGCTTTGATTTTAAGTGACCTATCTGGCCCATACTACTCAGAATTAATTAAAGGTGTTCAAGATGTAACAATGGCCAATGGTTATGATTTAATCGCTTGTAGTTCAATAGGAGGCCCACAGTCAACAGCTGTTAAATTTTTACGGGAAAAACGCGTAGATGGAGCAATTATTTTGGCTCATAACATCAGTGACCAAATTACAATAGAATCTGCCCAAGAGGATTTTCCGCTAATTGTTCTGGATAGAGATATTTCAAATAAATATGTGTATCATGTAGAAGTTGATAATGAGCATGGTGGTTATTTAGCGACAGAATATTTAATTGAGAAGGGTCTTCGTAATATTGCATATATTGGGGGACCGCAAGATTCTAATGATAATAAGAAACGTTTAAAGGGATACATGGAAGCATTAAAAAATCACAACTTAACTGCCTATTCCAATCTGAATTCGATCGGTAATTTTACGAGAGAAGGAGGATATAAAGCAACCAAATTATTGATTGCTCGTGGTGAGTTGCCCGAGGGGATTTTTTATGGTAATGATGAGATGGCAATAGGTGGTTTGCAGGCATTTAGAGACCACCAAATCAAGGTGCCAGAAGAAATTTCTGTCATCGGTTTTGATGATATTCAACTATCTGAATATGTTTCACCACCATTGACAACAATCAAGCAACCAAAATATGAAGCTGGAGCACTTGCTGTAGACCTTATTTTTCAATTGATAGAGGGAAAACAGATCAATCAAAAGTATACATTATCCACGGAATTGGTCGTTCGAGAATCAGTTAGAAAATAGTTATCCATCTATTAGCCAAGAAAAGAGGGGGAGCTTTTTGCAAAAGGAAAAAGTATTTACGAAACAAGAAAAAACTATTCGTTATTTGTTATATTTGCCTGATTCGTTAGAAAAGCAGCCAGAATATACATTTCCATTAATTCTTTTTCTCCATGGGGCTGGAGAGAGAGGTGACAATTTAGAAACTGTTAAATATCACGGAATTCCGTCTTTTCTAGATAAGGACAGTTCCTTTCCGTTTATCGTAGTGTCACCACAATGTTCGGCTGATTCTTATTGGACTGAAGATTTAGACGTGCTAATGTCACTAGTGACAACCATTGTTACTTCTTACCATGTTGATACAAAGCGAATTTATTTAACAGGAATGAGTATGGGGGGAGTCGGTGCATGGAATCTAGCGTTACAATACCCTGATTACTTTGCGGCATTGGTTCCAGTTTGTGGAGCTGTGACATTACCGCAGCATAGAAGAGAGGAATTTACAGAGATAGTCACAGAAGAAATGCTCCCGGAGAAATTACAGGTATTACGACATATGCCGGTTTGGGCGTTCCATGGTGATCAAGATGATATCATACCAATGAATGAATCGGTAATGATAACCAATTATTTGAAAAACATTCACTCTAATGTCCATTTAACGATTTATTCTGGAGTTGGACATGATTCATGGGTAAATGCTTATCAACATCGAGAGTTGTATAAGTGGTTGCTCCAACAGAAATTAACATAGTTAATATAAAGAATCGAAGAGTATTTACAAATTTTTTACTAGGAGGATTCTTCATGCGAGTATTATTGTTAGATTTAGATTCCACAAGACCAGATCATTTAGGGTGTTATGGATATCACCGAAATACAACACCAAATATCGATCGAATTGCAGAAGAAGGAGTCCGTTTTACTAATTATTACACCACAGATGCTCCTTGTGCTCCTTCCAGAAACGCATTTATGACTGGAAAATTTGGCATTCATACAGGGAATGTTGGACATGGTGGCACAGCTGGAGATATGCGAATTGAGGGACCAAACCGAGAATTTTTTGATCAATTAAAAACAGATAGTTTTCCAAATATATTTCGTCAAGAAGGCATGAAAACTGCTTTAATTAGCCCTTTTGCTGAAAGACACTCCTCCTGGCAATTCTATGCTGGCTTTAATGAAATGTATAATACAGGGAAAACAGGAGACGAATCCGCTGAGGAAGTGACGCCGACAGTATTGGATTGGCTAGACCGTAATGGACAAGAGGATGATTGGTTTTTATATGTGAATTACTGGGATCCACATACACCATATCGAGCACCGGAAAGCTATGGAGAACCATTTAAGAATGATCCTTTACCGAAATGGATTACAGATGACGTACTACAAGAACATTTGAAAAGTGTTGGACCACACTCTGCAAGAGAAATCAATATGTATGATAACAATAGCCTGCCACAATTTCCGCGTCACCCTGGTGAAATAACAGATCGTGAGAGTTTAAGAAAAGTGATCGATGGTTATGATACAGGCCTTCGATTCATGGATGAAAACATCGGTATGATTTTCAAAGAAATGGAAAAGCAAGGAATTATGGAAGATACAATTATTATTGTCACAGCAGATCATGGTGAAAATTTAGGGGAATTAGGTATTTATGCTGAACATGGAACAGCTGACCAAATGACATGCCGAATCCCAATGATTGTACGTTGGCCAGGGATGCAGAAAGGGTATGTCGATCATGATTTGCATTACCATTTAGATTTTGCTCCAACTGTTGCAGAATTATTGAACCAACAACCTAAATCATCTTGGGATGGCCAAAGTTATGCTTCTGTTTTATTAAAAGGAGAAAGTTGTGGCAGAGACTATTTAGTGGTTTCACAAAACGCCCACGTATGTCAACGAAGTGTAAGGTTTGATGATTGGTTGTATATTCGAACTTATCATGATGGTTTTCATTTATTTAAGAAAGAAATGTTATTCCATCTTAAAGAAGACCCATATGAGCAATATAATTTGGCTGAGCAATATCGTGATACTTGTATGGAAGCAGTGTATTATTTGAATGAATGGCATGATGAAATGATGATGTCAATGGATTATGATGTAGATCCACTGTGGACAGTAATGAAAGAAGGCGGACCATATCATGCGCAAATACACAGCCTAAAAGGATATTTAAAACATTTGAGAAATACAGGAAGAGAAGAAGGGGCAAGGGCATTAGAAAATCTCTATGTAAAAGAGCTTAACTAAAATTAAAAGGTCAGATCAGACAAGCCAAATGAACCTTACCGAATTCAATGTATTACTTGTGAGTATATTGACAATCGTTTATAATCTTGTCAATATACTCAGATTATCAGAATATCAGAGAAAAGTCCCAGATCTCTTGGTCTAACAATACTTACTCCTTGTTTAAAAATTGTCAGGGGAAGTTTATGCAATAAAAAGGGAAAATTTCTCTTGTACAAGTCAAGCATGCGTATCTTTTATTTTAAAATGTGTAAGATTCACCATCATCAGGGACCAACAGATAAGATCTCTGTAGCAAGCTTCTTAATTCTTCTCTCGATAAGGTCCAGTGGTTGACAGCTTCCATATGAACAGCTATAATCTTTGCCTCAAGAGCAGCCCTGTGCACTTTATAAACATCCACTTTCCTCATTACGAGGGATCCACCTTCCAAGAATGGATTATTCCCAGTATTGCTTACTATAATTTCTGGTTTCTATTTGTCGATCACTTCTTGAACCGCATCATCCAAATGAAGATGTGTGACGATAGCTGCATCTATATTCTCCTGAATCTTATTCATAGATATTGGTAAGTTTTCTAAAATGACTCTTTTCTTTTAAAATTGCTTGTAACACTGTATATTCTAAACTATGAGCTGTAGAACGCTACATAGATAAAATAAAGTATTTTTTACTTTATTAATGAAAGGAATGAAGGTTATGTTAGATCATACAGATAGACATATTTTAGATGAACTTTCCAAGAACAGCCGCCTAACCATGAAAGAATTAGGGGAGAAGGTACATCTGACTGGACCTGCAGTTGCAGCAAGAGTTGCCAAGTTAGAGGATAAAGGAATTATTGAAGGCTATACCATTCACATTAATCAAGTGAAAATGGGCTATCCTGTTCACACAATCATTCATATCTATACCAAGAGCACGAACCACCAGCCATATTTATCCTTCATAAAAAAGCAGAACCAGTATGTTTTACATAATTACAAGGTAAGTGGAGAGAGTTGTTACATTCTCGAATGTAGGTTTCCATCGAATGAAGAATTAGATGAATTTTTGACAGATATCAGTAATTACGTGGGCTATAAACTTTCGATCGTTATTAATAAATAGCTATGTAGAAAACTTAGA
Organism: Gracilibacillus sp. JCM 18860; assembly: GCF_055395245.1. NCBI lineage: Bacteria > Bacillati > Bacillota > Bacilli > Caryophanales > Bacillaceae > Gracilibacillus > Gracilibacillus sp. JCM 18860. The sequence goes on along the minus strand of NZ_AP043868.1, from coordinate 1,830,242 downwards.
TTATCAAACAATCTTATTTATCGGAATCAAGCTCTTCCATTACTTTGTTGGAGCTTTTTCTTGGATCAAATGATTTTGATACACCTATTGTATAATGAAGGTTTTTTTGATAATCCACGGAGAATACGCATGAATACAAAATATCCAATAGGAAACAGATCGAATCATTTAAAGTAAAGCTACCTATCTTGGAATACAAGCGTTCGCGTGTCGTAAGTCTGAATATACAGTCCGCATATTTAGTTAAAGTGTTATCACCAATACTAGTTAAGGCAATAATAGATGAATGACGTTTTTTTAGCATCGGTAAAAGGCTGGTAGTACCCTCCGTCTCTCCAGTGTAAGAGATGACAATAGCACAGGTTTCAAAAGTGCAACTCGCAGCTTCATAGTCTGGATCAACCATGGCAAGATCTACTTTTCTACCAATTCGGTTCATTTTTGCTTTGAAATCATGACAGAGGATTAAATTATTTTGGATCGCAAATATCTTTATACTGGTCGCATTTTTTAATAGCTTTGTTGCTTTATGTAGTTCTTCATTATTAATAAGAGATAAAGTATCGTTAATGGTCATTTGATTCAAATGTGCCATTTTATTTGCTATGGTCATTAGATGATCATCTTCATTAAAAGGATAGTTGGCATCAATGTTATGAAAGTGACTGTTGAGATAGTCAATTTCTTCAAGGAAAGCCTCTCTTAAATCGATCCAACCATTAAAACCAAGCTTTTTTCCTATCCGAATGAATGTGGAGGGATGAGTATAGGTTTCCTTAGAGATTTGTTTTACGGTTTTATTTTTAATATTTTCTCTTTCCTTAAACATATAATCAATGATGATTTCTTCGGAAGGGGAGAAAGCTTCCTCCTTCATTTTTTCTGTTAATAACATTTCTATCACCCTCTAAACTATAGCATATAAATGGATATCACTTCTATAAAGACACTCTTTGTAAATAGCATTTACAAAAAAGTAAGATTATTATCATGAATTTGAGAATATCAGTTGATTATCACGATAACTTATTGTATCGCTTTCTTCTTTTTCTATAATAGAGTTAAGAGGGAGGAATGAAAATGACAAAAGGTGTAAAAATTGTAACCATTGGTGGGGGCAGCAGTTATACTCCAGAATTAATGGAAGGTTTTATTAGAAGGTATGATGAACTGCCAATAAGAGAGATATGGCTTGTTGATATAGAAGCAGGGAAAGAAAAGCTTGAAATAGTAGGCGAGATGGCACAAAGGATGTGGGACGCATCTCCTTATGATGTGAAGGTTCGTTTAACCATAGATCGACGTGAGGCGTTGAAGGATGCAGATTTTGTCACCACTCAATTCAGAGTAGGACAACTGAATGCTCGTGTTAAGGATGAGAGGATTCCTCTATCTTATGGGATGATAGGTCAAGAAACGAATGGTGCAGGTGGAATCTTTAAAGCATTAAGAACTATTCCTGTTATTCTAAGCATTGTCGAAGATATGAAGGAATTATGTCCAGATGCTTGGTTAGTTAATTTTGCTAATCCAAGTGGTATGGTAACAGATGCTATTATTCGTTATGGAAAATGGGAAAAGGTAATAGGTTTATGCAATGTACCTGTTATGGCGATGATGGAGGAACCAAAATTAATTGGCAAAACTACAGACGAACTAGTGTATTCATTCGCTGGGATTAATCATTTTCATTGGCATCGAGTCCAAGATTTAGAAGGAAATGATGTAACTTCTCAAATAATTGATAAGCTGTATGAGGAAGAAAACGGAACTCCAGCAAATATCTTTGACGTTGCTTACTTTAAAGAACAATTAAAACAAATGAATTTAATCCCATGTGGTTATCACCGTTACTATTACCGCTATGATGAGATGTTAAATCACATGTTAGAAGAATACAATGATCCGAATATAGGAACAAGGGCTCAACAAGTCAAACAAACAGAAGCAGAGTTATTCGAATTGTATAAAGATCCTAATCTACATGATAAACCGGAGCAGTTGACGAAACGTGGAGGGGCATACTATTCAGATGCTGCTTGTGAAACCATTGCGTCTATTTATGCAAATAAAAATACACAAATCGTCGTGTCTACGAAAAATAATGGAGCTGTGCCTGATCTTGCCCCAGATGATGTAGTGGAAGTATCTGCTTATATTGGTGCTGCAGGTGCACGACCAATCGCCTTTGGATCCTTTGAACCAGCAGAAAAAGGCTGGTTGCAGTTGATGAAAAGCATGGAACTTTGTGTAGAAAAGGCAGCAGTAACAGGTGATTATGGCGTATTATTGCAAGCATTTATCATCAATCCTCTAATACCTAGTGGAGAAACGGCAAAACGTGTGTTAGATGAATTATTGCTCGCTCATAAAGAGTATTTACCACAATTTGCTGAGAAAATAGAGGAACTAGAGACTGCAGAAGTAATCATTAAAGACGAAATTGCGAGAAATTTAAATTAATAAAAGAAAGGAGCTTCTCATAAGTAAAAAACTATTGAGAAGCTTCTTGTCCATTAAGAAACGTCTTTTTTGATCACACTAAAACCATATCCTATTATGCCCCCAACAATTGCTGGAACTATCCACCCTAGACCTTCATTATATAGAGGGAGAATTGTTTGAAATAAATCATTCACTGCCACAATTTTCAAGCCTGCAGCATTTAATCCATCGAACAATGAAACAATAAAGGTAAATAATATACTAGCTTGATATATTTCTTTTTTCCCTTTAAAGACAGGATGGAGAAAGGTTAAGATCATCAAACACATTGCCATTGGATAAAGCATCGATAAAACTGGAACAGAGAACTCAATAATGGTCGTAAGTCCAAAGTTAGAAATGACGGCACCGAGTATTGTAAAAATAATCGCCCAGATTGAATAGGGAATTTTAGGTATGATTTGATGAAAATAGGATGCACAAGACGTTACTAGACCAATACTTGTTGTTAAACAGGCTGCAACGACAATTACTCCGAGTATGATTTTTCCATACGAACCAAAGTAAAAAGCAGAGGCAGCAGCTAATATTGAACCCCCATTCTCCATATAGCCGATTTCTTCGACACTAATCGCGCCAAGGTATGCAAGTGAAGAGTAGACAATACCTAGAAGAAGTGCTGCAATTAGTGCAGCTTTCGATGTCGAGAGGATTAGTTGCTTTTTCGTGCTATAACCGATGTCCTTCATCGCATTAATAATAATAATTCCAAAAACAAAGGCAGCCAACAAATCCATCGTTAAATAGCCTTCTTGAAAGCCTGTGAAAAAACTGTTCGAGATATAAGCATCTGTCGGTGGTTGGATTTCTCCAATTGGATTTAGAAAGGAAACTATAATTAATAAGGTAATTACCACTAATAGGAGTGGAGTTAACACTTTTCCGATTATATCGATTAGTTTCTTCGATTGTAAGGAAAAATATAGTGTGAAGCCAAAGAATACGATCGTAAAAATAAGTAAGGCAACATTACTTGTCTGGTTACCGAAAAAAGGCGCAATGCCCATTTCATATGCAACGGTATTGGTTCTCGGTAGAGCAAAAAAGGGACCAATAGTTAAATATAAAGTGACAGTGAAAATAAGACCATATATTGGGTGTACCCGACTTGCTAATGACTGTAAGCTCTCTTTTCCTGAAATAGCAAGTGCTAGGACGGTGAGCACCGGCAATCCGACACCTGTAAATAGAAAGCCTAGGTTTGCTAGAAATAGGTTTTCTCCAGCAGCTTGTCCTAATAATGGTGGGAAAATTAAATTACCCGCACCAAAAAATAATGCGAAAAGCATAAATCCTATCGTGATAATACTTGTTGTGTTTCGTGATGACATAATAACCTCCGCAACAATTAATGTTTCATTTATATGAAATGTTAAGCTTTTATTTTTATTTTCAAAATATTTAAATAATAGCATGTAATTATTCGAAAAGCAATGATATCTATTGATAATTTGAAAATTAGTCATTTGTTCCACTTACAATACTTAGCTAGATAAATTTGGATTTATTGTAATATACCCCAAAATCTCCTTCTTTCCTTTTTAAATTGGTTGCATTAATTGCTGTTCTTTCGGATTATATCTAGTAAATATACAAATTGTCATTAATAAAAAGTGAAATTATTACATAGTTTGTAAAAATAAATAATTCTATACTAGTTATTTACAAAGACCTTACACTCGGCATTTATAATGAACAACAGATTTTTTTTATCTACAAACAGAGTTTGCGAATGATAAGGAATACAGAGATTACTTGTGATTAGTAAAGAATAAATCAACAATGCAAGCAGATGTCCAGGTTAGTGAGAAGGACAAGATCACATTATCGACATGTGTAGTCTGTTAGGTCCTGAACAGGATAGGCTCGTGATTCATGATAGGATAAAGAGCGAGGATGTGCTACACGACTAAGTGACCTCCTTATTTCCAATTAATTTGTCATTCTATAATCGATGTCTTATACTGGTAGGGAATAAAAAAATAAGTAGATTCGACTAGGGGAGCATGTAGGTGCTGAGAGATTTGATCGACCCTTTGAACCTGATCTAGTTAACACTAGCGTAGGGAAGTGGAATTGGCAGTTTGTGCATAGACGAATCATTGGCTATGTATGTTCAACCCATCTCCTTACATTGGTGATGGGTTTTTTGGTTTGTCACGGGATGTTACCGCCTAGTCGGAAATAAAGAGGAGGAAATAAATTGAATCAATTATTTACGGATCATCTTTGGAAAAAGGTGGAACCAATTTGGAGCTCTTACTTAGAGCATCCTTTTGTGAAAGGCCTTGGAAACGGTACTTTAGAGCAGGATAAGTTTAAGCATTGGTTAAAGCAGGATTATGTCTATTTAATGGATTATTCGAGACTATTCGCATTAGGGAGTGCGAAGGCAGAAGACTTAGAAACGATGACTATATTTGCCAAGCTACTACACGGTGTGCTTGATCTTGAAATGGATTTACACAGAAAATATGCGGCTGATTTTGGTATAACCAGAGAGGATCTCGAGTCCACAGAACCTTCCGCTATTACTACTGCCTACACTAGCTATATGCTAAATGTATCTCAGCGTGGAGGGATAGAGAATGTCGTCGCATCGGTACTTGCGTGTGAATGGAGTTATAATTTTATCGGTAAATCACTAGCAACATGGCCAGGAGCATTAGATGAAAATTTTTATAGTAGCTGGGTGAAGATGTATCAATCTCCCGAATTTACAGAGCTTGCAGAGAATTGCAAACATTTAATGAACAAAATGGCAAAAGGAAAATCAGAAGAGGATTTAACTAGACTAGAAGAGATTGTCATTCGAACAAGTCAGTTTGAATATATGTTCTGGGATATGGTAGAAAAACGAGAAGATTGGCCAGTAAGCCTAAATTAGGAGGAATAGCTTATGATTGATTTAGTCGATGAACACGCGCAGGAGTTAAAAGAAATATTAGCAAAATTGATTAGCTTTCCTACTGTTAGCCCACCAGCTAGAAATACAGAAGGAATTCAGTCCTATATCGCCAATTTTCTAGAAAAGGAAGGATTTGATACAACGAGGTGGGATGTCTTTCCACAGGATCCTAATATGGTTGCAGTGAAAAAAGGTGAGGAAAGTAGTTCATACAATAGCTTGATTATAAATGGTCATGTGGATGTTGCTGATGTTGGGGATAAAGCAGATTGGACAGTGCCGATATTTGAATTGACAGAGAAGGCTGGCTTCGTCTATGGTCGTGGTGTTTCCGACATGAAGGGAGCAATTGCTGCTACTTTGTTCGCAATGAAACTATTAAATGAGCAAGGTATCTCATTAAAAGGAGACTTGCAGATTCAAACGGTGATCGGTGAAGAGGCAGGAGAAGCAGGGACATTATCCTGTCTGGAAAAAGGTTATACTGCCGATTTTGCACTAGTTGTCGATGGAAGTGATCGAAAAATCCATGGTCAAGGAGGTGTAATCACTGGATGGATTACTGTAAAAAGCAAGGAAGTTTTTCATGACGGAATGCGTGCAGCTATCTTACAAACATCGGAGGGTGCAAGTGCAATAGAAAAAATGATGAAAATTATTGCGAGCTTACAAGATTTGGAGCAAGAGTGGGCAGAAACCAAACAATATCCAGGCTTTAGAAAAGGAACAACTACAATTAATCCTGCGGTCATAGAAGGGGGCAGACATGCGGCATTTGTAGCAGATCAATGTAGTCTATGGGTGACTGTACATTTTTATCCGAATGAGAGCTATCAATCGGTGGTGGCGGAAATTGAAAATCACCTGAGAAATTCAATAAAAGACGATCCGTGGTTCCAAGAAAACCCGCTCCTCTTTCGTTGGGGAGGGAAATCTATGCTAGAAGAAAGAGGAGAAGTTTTTCCTTCTGCCGAAATTAGTAAGGATCATCCTGCAATCCAAATGCTCCAACAATCCCATCAAAAAGTGGAACAATCAAAGGCGATGATAGGTATGTCGGAAACCGTTACAGATGCAGGGTGGTTTCATGAAGGTGGTATCCCCACCGCCATTTATGGACCAGGGAAATTAAAGGAAGCCCATTCTGTTGATGAAAAAATAGAATGGGACGAGTTATTACGCTTTGCCAAAACATTAATGATCTTCATTACAGACTGGTGTAACAAGAGAAAAGAAGGATAAAATCTGGATATCATCGTGTTATAATTGAACCGGATTGCCAAGATATAAATAGATATATCTTGGTAATCTTACAATGTCGAAGCAGATGGCCAAGATAAAAAGATATATCTTGGCGATCTCGCAATGTCGAGACAATATGGCCAAGATAAAAAAATGCACCTTAGCAACTCCATCCTTAGAAATCATAGCTGCACTTTATATAATCGGATAATAAGACTGATAGATCGGATTACAATAAAATGGGGGTCTCGGCCCAATCATGGGAGCTTCGAATGGTTTTGAGTTGTGAGCATATAAGATTTTTTCTTTATGATATGCCTCTGTTAACAGTAAATATTTCACCTCAGGGTTATAATAGTATTGCATGTTTTGCACCTCCTTCTTCTACATTATGCTCGTATAGTAAAAAATGGGCACATATCCATTCTAAATTCATAAAGTATCTATATAACATGTTGATAGGAAGGTGCTTTCGCATGAATGAAGAGAGGTCAGATCCACAACATTATCCTATACCTCCTAATTACGGGAAAATAACCAAGTATGAGGAAATAGCGTTGACAGTGCCTGAACAAAGGCAATACCGCCAGCCTGGGGTAGAAAAATTAATGGTGCCAGAACCAGTTGTCGAAAATCGACATTATAAAGGAAGTGAGAAGTTACAAGGGAAAGTAGCACTTATAACAGGTGGAGATAGTGGAATTGGAGCAGCAATCGCTATTGCTTTCGCAAAGGAAGGAGCAAATGTTGCAATTTCCTATTTAGATGAACACGAGGATGCTGGTAGAACAAAAAGAAGAATTGAAGAACTAGGTAGAAGTTGTCTCCTCTTACCGGGAGATTTAAGAGAAAAGCAACAATGTATGACCATTGTAGAAAAAACGGTAGAAGTATTTGGTCAGCTGGATATTCTATGTAATCATGTAGGGATCCAGTTTCAACAATTAAATTTAGAAGATATCTCTGACGAACAATTCGACGAGACCTTTAAAGTGAATGTTTACTCTCATTTTTATACAACCCGTGCTGCATTACCATATTTACATGCTGGTAGTTCGATCATTAATACCGCCTCAGTAGTGGCATTTGATGGAAATGAGCAACTGATGGATTATACTGCAACAAAGGGAGCAAATGTAGGATTCACACGTGCATTGGCGAAGAATTTAATCAAGAAGGGAATTAGAGTGAATGCTGTTGCACCTGGGAGGTTTTGGACTCCTTTGATTCCTGCTAGCTTTTCTCCTGATCAAGTGCCGCTTGCAGGTAACCCAATGGATCGCCAAGGGCAGCCCTTTGAAATTGCTCCAACCTATGTGTATCTTGCTTCTGATGATTCTAGGTTTGTCACAGGACAAACACTTCATGTAAATGGTGGTCAAATCTTTGTCTGATCAAATGGCCAAAGCCCTTGCTAGAAAAAGTTTTAGCTTTTCTTCCCTTATTAAATAAGGGCTAATCATCCATTGTCACATAATCAATTTGGAAACCTAAGTCTTCAATCATTTGATGGTCACTTAAACCTTCTTGTCCTCTTGTTGTTAAATAATCACCGATAAAAATGGAATTAGCAGGATAAAGTCCAAGTGGTTGAAGACTTCTCAAATTTATTTCTCTCCCTCCTGATATACGAATTTCTTTACTAGGATTTATGAACCGAAATAGGCAGAGAACCTTTAAACAATAAGTCGGATTCAATTCGTTCGTCCCCTCTAATAATGTTCCATCTATTGCATGTAAAAAATTAATAGGTATAGAATCAGCATCAAGTGCCTTTAATGCTCTTGCCATATCGATAACATCTTGTTTTGTTTCTCTCATCCCGACAATGACACCAGAGCATGGCGAGATCCCGACATTTTTCACTTTAGTTACTGTTGCTACACGGTCATGGTAGCTGTGACTTGTCGTGATGCTAGAATGATGGTTTTCAGACGTATTAATATTGTGATTGTATCGGTCAACCCCAGCATCCTTTAGCTTTCGAGCTTGTTCTGGCTTTAACAATCCAAGGCAAGCACAAATACGAATATCATATTGTTGTTTGATTTCTTTAACAGCAGCAGTTACGATATTCAGCTCTTTTTCTGAAGGGCCTCTACCACTTGCTACGATACAGTAGGTTCCAGATTGAAGCTCATGAGCATTTTTCGCCCCTTGGACGATTGTTTCTTTATCCATCATTCTGTATTTTTTTATCGGTGCTGTTGAATCTCTTGATTGAGAACAATAGCCACAATTTTCTGGACATAATCCAGATTTCGTGTTGATGATCATATTGAGCTTAACCCTATTGCCGAAGTAATGCTCGCGAATGTGGTAAGCGCTATGTAATAAAGAGAGCAACTCCTTATTTGGGCATTCTAAAATATGGAATGCCTCTAAATCGGTAATATCTGCTCCATGAAGAACTTTTTCCGCTATTGATTGCCAGTTTGTCATCTTCTCTCCCCCGTTATCTTTATTCGTAAACTCCTATTTTTCCCTTTACTTTTCCTTAACAGCTTAAGCAATAAATTTTCTATTGTCAACCTATAAAATTTATAAGTTAACATATTGACGTGGTTTAAACCAATACAAACGTGGTATAGAGTTTAATATCTCGTAATTTTCATCATTACCATAGGAGGAAGAAGGTTATGGAAAACAAAACTTTACAAAAAAATAGAAAACTAATCGATTATGGGATCTTTCTCCCAGCCTTACTAATCATTCTAATCATTTGCATCCCTTTTTCTTTATATGAGTCTGAATCACTTGCTTTACTAAATAGTATTTTTGATAAGATTGTAGAAGTTTTCAGCTGGGGCTATATATGGTATGCCTTGATTTTATTGGCTGCAGGACTTTATTTATCGTTTTCGAAATATGGAAAAGTAGTATTAGGAGACCCGAAAGAAAAGCCTTCATTTACCATGTTTGAATATGCCTCGATATTAATTGCAATGGGCATCGGTTCTACAATTATGCGTACAGGGATGGTGCAGTGGACACAAGTAGCCATTGATCCACCCTTTGGGGTGCAGCCAGAATCTTCCGAGGCGGTATTGTGGGGAAATACATATAGTATGTTTATTTGGAGTTTTCAAGTTTTTGCGATCTTCGTGATGGCCGCTCCAGCAATGGCGTATATCCTCCATGTAAAAAAAAGACCTTTAATGCGTATTTCTGAGGCATGTCGTTGTATTTTGGGAGATAGATTCACCGACGGGATTGGTGGAAAGGTGATCGATGTTCTATTCCTAATAAGTATTCTTTCAGGAGCTGCCGTTACACTAGGGCTTGGAACACCAATTATTACATCTAACCTAACCAATTTATTAAATATTGAAGTTACCTTTGGGATGACGATGATTGTAACCATTATATGGGTGGTTTTATTTTCCGTAAGTGCCTATTTAGGAATTGAAAAAGGCATTAAGCGTTTGAGTACCTTCAATATTTATTTAGCAGGTGGGTTAGCCATTTTTATTTTGACAGCAGGACCAGGGATTTTTATTTTAGACTTTTTTACAGACACGGTTGGTCATTTAGTGAACCATTACTTTTCCCTTTCCTTTTATACGAATTCAACCGATTTAAACTCCACTACTCATATACAGAGTCATATGATTTTTTGGTTTGCCTATAGTGCAACATGGGCAATGCTTCACAGTGTCTTTGCTGCTAAAACTTCGAAAGGGCGAACGGTAAAGGAAATGATTCTAACTTATTTGTTAGCCCCGACGATGATATCCTGGGTGGCAACAGGAGTCCTAGGTGGATTAGGGGTACACCGTTTTCTAACAGGGGAGGTAAATATTCTTCAATTAGTGGAAAGTAACCAACCTGTTAACGCTATACCAAATATACTAATGACATTACCGTGGTCAGAGGTAATCATGATTCTATTCATTGTGGTTTCGATGATTTTCTTAACCACAACTTTAGATTCCACTACTTATACTATTGCGGCATATACTAGTAGACAAAATATGAGCAAGTATGAACCATCAAGGAATTTAAGAATAATAGTTGCTGCTATTATTACAACACTTGCCCTCATTCTGATGCAGATTGGAGGATTAGCTCCACTTGAGGTCATTTCAGGATTAATGGGCTTACCTATCATTGTGATTCAGTTTCTCACCATTTATGCCGCAAAGAAAATGATGGATCAAGATAAAGCGTGGATTTATAATATAAGAGGATAAGTAGGATTATGTAACTATTATTACCATTATGGCTGACAGAGACATCCCATCTGTCAGCCTTTTTATCTGAAAAGATACTGTAATCGTTTTAGAGACTTCCTACCTATAGAGGAAAAACAATAGGTTCAGTTTTGAAAGCGTAACACTTACAATAATGATAGATTCAAAATAAAACATTAACCATTGGAGGAATTATAAATGAAAAATATTTTACTAGCATGTTCATCAGGTATGTCTACAAGCTTACTAGTCTCTAAGATGGAGGAAGCTGCAGCTGCACAAAATCTTGAAGTGAAGATTTGGGCTGTAGGTCAAGATAAAGCGATTGCTGATATGGAAAAAGCGGATGTGCTTTTAATCGGCCCACAAATGCGTTTTATGAAAAAAAAGTTTGAAACAGCAGCGAAGGATTTTAATGTACCAGTAGATGTCATTGATCCAGTCGCTTATGGAAGAGTAGATGGGAAAGCAGTTTTAGCTAAAGCACTTGAGCTTATTGGTTAAATAAGTTTATTAAATAAGGGGGCAAAACAAGTGAATAAATTTATGGATTTTTTAGAGAGAGTGCTATTACCTATTGCGGATAAATTAAATAATAACCGTTATTTATCTGCATTGCGTGATGGCTTTATGGTTGCATTGCCATTGATCATATTTGGTTCCATTTTTGTTGTTATCGCTAATTTCCCGTTTTTAGATAAGTTTTTAAGTGAGGATGCCTATGCAGCTTACCAGAATGCTCTTGGACCAGCATCTGCTGCAACCCTTAGCATCATGGGGATATTCGTTATCATAGGTATAGGGTATAAACTAACCGAGCATTATGGAGTCGATGCCATCTATGGAGGGGTAGTTGCGCTTGCTGCATTTCTTATCTTAACCCCTCAAGTATTAGAAGGTGTTTCCGGTGTTATCCCAACATCAAGTATTGGCGCTGAAGGGATGTTCTTAGGAATCTTTACTGCCTTTATTTCAGCAGAATTATATCGTTTTTTCGTACAAAAGAATTTAACAATCAAAATGCCAGCAGGTGTACCAGGAGCAGTATCCAGATCATTTAGTGCACTAATTCCGATTACATTAACGTTATCCGTATTTTTAGTGATTCGTATTATTTTCAGCTATACACCATTTGATACCGTACAAAACTTTATTTATACCGTAATCCAGCAGCCACTAACGGTGTTAGGAAGTGGACTTCCTGCAACACTTATTGCAGTTCTACTCATCCAAATCTTCTGGTTCTTTGGATTACATGGACAAATTATTATTAATTCCGTATTTGATCCAATTTGGTATGCGTTAAATGATGAAAACTTACAAGCATTTCAAGCTGGAACAGAGCTTCCGAATATTGTAACAAAGCAATTTATTGATACCTTCCTTGTTGGAATGGGTGGATCAGGTATGACCTTAGCTGTTGTTATCTTAATCTTTATGATTGGGAAAAGTAGACAGCTAAAAGAATTAGGTAAATTAGGTGGACCAGCAGGTATCTTTAACGTGAATGAGCCTATTATCTTTGGATTACCGATTATTATGAATCCAATTATCATAATACCGTGGTTAATAGCGCCAGTAGTCGTAACGATCATTACCTATTATGCAATGTCCATTGGGCTAGTTCCACCACCAGCTGGTATTATCGTACCGTGGACAACACCACCAATCTTGAGTGGATTCTTAGCTACCGGTAATGCATGGCAAGGAGCAGTGCTTCAAATGTTCAACATTATTGTAGTTGGTATTATTTGGTGGCCATTCTTGAAAGTATTAGACAAAAATTATTACGAAAATGAAGCAAAAGGTGAATAGAGTGTGACTCTATCAAGGGGGGTAACCTTCTGTGATAAGTATACTTTGGAAAGAGATTTACCATTCGTTTGTCGCCAAATAGCTAGATTTATTGGAAATTGGAAGTGGACGTCAAACGGACAGTCAGCGCAGTATAAATGAAAACCCACAGGCCTTTCCCTGGGGAAACATTTTATTCTTATCAAATTGTTAGTAGAGGTGAAGAGCATGGACTCAGTTACGGAAATCGCATTTCAAATTATTTTGTATGCAGGAAATGGTAGATCAAGTGCAATGGAAGCAATCCAGTATGCAAAAGAAAATAATTTTGATGAAGCAGATCGTCTAATTAAAGAAGCAACAGAAGAGTTAGGAAAAGCCCATGGCTTTCAAACAAAGCTATTGCAAGAAGAGGCTAATGGAGAAGGATCTAGTGTGAATGTTATACTTGTTCATTCACAAGATCATCTTATGACAGCAATGACCGTTAGAGATCTTGCTGTAGAAATCATTGAGATATACCGTAACAAATAAGAGGGGGTAAAAGGATGACAATCAATTACAAATTTCCAGAAGGCTTTTGGTGGGGAAGTGCAACTTCTGCTACACAAATTGAAGGAGCAGCTGAAGAAGGAGCTAAAGGAAAAAATATATGGGACTACTGGTATGAAGTAGAACCAAATCGTTTTTTTGAAGATGTTGGACCAAAAGAAACATCCGACTTTTACCATCGTTATCAAGAGGATATTCAGTTAATGAAAGAGATTGGTCATAATACGTACAGAATGTCCATTTCATGGTCTCGTCTTATTCCTGGCGGTCGAGGAGAAGTAAACCCTGAAGCAGTCGCTTTTTACAATAAGGTGATCGATGAATTAATTGCCAAGGATATTGAACCATTTGTCAACTTATTTCACTTTGATATGCCACTAGAGCTACAAGAAGAAGGTGGCTGGGAAAGTAGAGCGGTAGTTGATGCTTTTGTTGACTATGCGAAGGAAGCATTTCGTTTATTTGGAGATCGCGTAAAAAAATGGTTTACCTTTAATGAGCCGATTGTGCCAGTAGAAGGTGGATATTTATACGATTTCCATTATCCGAATGTAGTTGATGCTAAAAGAGCAACACAGGTTGCCTATCATACTGCCATTGCAAGTGCAAAGGCAGTGGAGGCATTCCGAGAATTTGAGATAAAAGAAGGAAAAATAGGTATTGTCTTAAACTTAACGCCATCTTATCCTAGAAGCAATAACCCTGCAGATCTAAGAGCTTCTCGTATTGCGGATCTATTCTTTAATCGTAGTTTTCTTGATCCTGCTGTTTTAGGTGAGTACCCACAAGAGCTAATTAATATTTTGGAAGAGCATGGGCAATTACCTGTTACCGAAAAAGGTGACAAAGAGCTACTAAAGCAGAATACAGTTGATTTATTAGGTGTAAACTATTACCAACCACGACGTGTAAAAGCGAAAGAACATTTGCCAAATCCATATAGTCCTTTCATGCCAGAATGGTTCTTCGATCATTACGAAATGCCGGGACGTAAGATGAATGTATACCGTGGCTGGGAGATTTACGAAAAAGGTATTTATGATATTATGATGAATTTAAAAGAAAACTATGGTAATATAGAATCCTTTGTTTCGGAAAATGGAATGGGTGTGCAAGATGAGCATCGTTTCCTACAAGATGGAGAAATTCAAGATGATTACCGAATTGAGTTTATTAGCGAACATTTGAAATGGTTGCATAAGGCAATAGAAGAAGGCTGTAATGCGAAAGGCTATCATATGTGGACATTCATGGATAACTGGTCATGGTCCAATGCCTATAAAAACCGCTATGGTTTCGTATCCGTAGATGTAAAAACGAAAGAGCGTACATTGAAGAAAAGTGCTCATTGGTTTAAGCAAGTATCCAATCAAAATGGTTTTTAATAAGTTATGCTATGTGAAGGGGCTGGTTTTTACCAGTTCCTTTGCGTACACTTATTGATGATGATGAAGGGAGGGAGACATATTGTTGAACTCACGATTAAAAACGATCTTACGTGAATTAATGGCGGGAGAAGGACCGATATCCGGCACCTATTTAGCTAACATGAATCAAGTGACATCAAGGACAACGAGAGAAGATATTAAGAAACTAAGTGAGCTATTAAATGAAAATGGTGCAACAATTGAAACGATAATGGGTAAGGGCTATCAATTAATGATTCAGGATGATAACCAATATCGGGAATTTTTGAAAACAATGTTTGCAGAGGAGTCTAATTCTGAGAAGCTGCCGAGGTCACCAGAAGAACGAATAGCTTATATTATAAGAAGATTGTTATTAAGTGAGGATTACCTTAAATTAGAGGACATAGCTGATGAAATTTATATAAGTAAGTCAACCATTCAAAATGATATTAAAGAAGTAAGGAAAATTTTATTAAAATATGATATTACATTAGAATCACGTCCAAATTATGGCTTGAAGGTAACAGGAGATGAATTGAAGCTTCGTTTTTGCATGTCTGAATATATTTTCGATCGTAATGAACCAGTTACTGAGGTTTATTTAGATAGTGTCTCACAAAAGGATTCGGACAAAGTCGCAGAGATTATTTTAAAGGAAATTAAATCCCATCACATTACGTTATCCGATATTGCAATGAATAATTTAGTAATCCATATTTTAATTGCTTATAAACGAATTAAGACAGGTAATCATGTAACCTTGTACAAACAGGATATGCAAGAGATTATCGAACAAGCAGAATATAACGTGGCAAAAGAAATTGTCCAAAAAGTGGAAGAGACATTTGATGTTACTTTTCCAGAAGTGGAAGTTGCCTATATAGCGATTCATTTACTCGGAACGAAGTTACTAACACAATCAAGTGATGTGGTAGAACAAGTAATGGATCAATCGATTATAGATTTAGTGAAAAAAGCATTGGATAGAGTGGAAGAAAAGCTTCAATTGGGTATTAGTGAGGACAAGGAATTAATTATGGCACTACGCCTCCATCTTAAGCCTGCGATTAACCGGTTTAAGTTTGGAATGAACATCCGAAACCCAATGCTTGAGGATATTAAAAATAATTATCCGCTTGCTTTTGAAGCAGGAATTATTGCAAGTATGGCAATAGAGGAAGAAAGCTCGACGAAAATCGACGAAAATGAGGTAGGATACTTAGCTCTTCACATTGGGGCTGCAATTGAACGAAGAAAGCTAGTGTCTGGACCGAAGCGTTGTATTATTGTTTGTGCTTCCGGATTAGGAACATCCCAGTTGATTTATTATAAGTTAAAGTCCCACTTTGGTCAGTACCTGGATATTGTAGGTTCAACGGAATACTATCAGCTTCACCAATATAACCTGCAAGAAATAGATTTTATTGTAAGTTCTATCCCAATACCTAAAAAGCTGCCAATACCCGTGATTGAGGTGAATGCAATCCTTTCAAACCAGGATTTAGGTAAAGTAGAAACACTCGTCCTAGAAGAAAAGCATGAAATGACACGCTTTCTCGGAAAGGATTTCACTTTTCTAAGAAAACAGCTTCATACAAAGGAACAGGTATTAGAGTATGTTGCAGAGAAATTGGGCGATATTGGTTTAATCGATGATGATTTCCTAGAAGCCATTTATGAAAGAGAGGACGTAGCACCAACAGCGTTCGGTAACCTTGTGGCAATCCCCCATCCGATTACACCGAAGACAAATGAAACCTTTTTATCAATTTGTACATTGGATAAACCTATTATGTGGGCCGAAAAGCCAGTTCAATTTATCTGTTTCCTCTGTGTAAAGAAAAACAGCCAAGAGGATTTACAAGCAATGTATAAGGTTTTAGGAAAAGTAATTGAAAGCAGAAGGCTTGTGCAGCAGTTAATTAAGGCATCAGAGTTCGAGGATATAGTTAAAGTATTTCATGATATTGATTAAAAATGGCATTCCAGTAACGGAAAAAGGGAATGTCTTTTTTGTTTGAATTAGAAGCTATCACATTCGCTAAAAGAATAGCGGATGTGCGTTTTTTTAATTTGTAAATTTTTCGTCCCTTAAAGAATGCGTTATAATGTGAGGAAATGGTTCTAAAATGTCTGAATAAGGGGTGCTGAGGATGGGCTTAAAATCAAAACTTTTTAAGGCGTTACGAATATATAATAATGTACAAGCTGTCCGAAAGGGAAGAGTACATCATCGAACAAGCAACAGTATGAAACGGAGAATCATTTCCAAATTGATAAGGAAATTTTTTAAATAAACGAAGGAGGGATCTAAGATGGGTCCCCTTTTTTAAAATGTATGTAATACTCAGATAGCCATTTGCAAGAACGATAAGCCGCTTTATTTCCAAAAACAATGGAATAGGAGTACAATAATATTTAGGGAATCGAAATAAATATTAAAGAAGGGATTAGACATTTTAGATCAAGAAAAACGAACAAAACGTAATCTTGGGATCATGTGGTTCGCCAATTTCTTTATTGGCGGTAGTATGACAATGGTTATTCCTTTTCTTTCATTATATATAGAAACACTAGGGGATTATCCTGATAAACTCGTGCAGCAATGGTCTGGATGGGTTTTTGCTATTACCTTCTTCATCGCCTTTTTAGTTGCACCGATTTGGGGGAGATTTGGTGATAAGCATGGACGGAAGAAGTTTTTAGTAATTGCTGGCTTTGGTTTAGGGGTTTGTGTGTTTTTTATGGGGTTTGTTACTACTGTGTTTCAGCTCTTTCTATTACGTATGTTAATGGGCTTTTTCTCTGGATTTATCTCCATGTCACAAGCGCTCATATCGACACAAACTCCAAAACGAATCGCAGGAAAAGTGCTCGGAACATTACAAACAGGTAATGTAACAGGAAGCTTACTCGGTCCACTATTTGGAGGGATTTTAGCTGATTCATTAGGCTATGCAACCACCTTTCAGATCACATCAGTCACTTTATTTATGGCCGCTTTCTTTGTCTTGTTTGGTATAAAAGAAGTAAAGGTAGAGCAAAAAACATCCGAACAGCGAAAAAGCTATTCAACGAGAGAAGTATTACAACATATCTTTTTCAATCCAGTACTTGT
Source organism: Gracilibacillus sp. JCM 18860 (assembly GCF_055395245.1). Classification (NCBI taxonomy): domain Bacteria; kingdom Bacillati; phylum Bacillota; class Bacilli; order Caryophanales; family Bacillaceae; genus Gracilibacillus; species Gracilibacillus sp. JCM 18860. The sequence continues at coordinate 1,812,521 of NZ_AP043868.1, read as the reverse complement.
CATGGTAATGGTTATATCGATGTTTGTGCAAATTGCGAACTTTAGCATTCAGCCAATCCTGTCATTATTTGTGCATGAATTACATGGATCAGAGAGTATCGCCTTTTTCTCGGGATTAGCGTTTTCGGCAACTGGCCTAGGAAATTTGTTAATGGCACGTAATTGGGGAAAGCTCGCCGACAAAGTGGGTTATGAAAAGATTCTAATTTTACTATTGTTCTTATCAGCATTGTTCTATCTTCCAGAGGCTTATGCATCGAATATTTGGCAATTAGTTGGATTGAGATTTTTATTAGGTATCGCTATAGGGGGAATTATACCGTTACGAACTGCTTATATTCGTCAGGTTACACCATTAGCCATTCAAGGAGAAGTACTCGGTTATAATACAAGTGTCCGATTCTTAGGCAATATTATTGGACCATTAATCGGTGGCTGGATTTCTGGCTTATATTCTATTTCCGCCGTTTTTTATTTTACAAGTGCCTTATTATTGATAAGTGGTATTGCATTATGGATAACGGTGTATCGAAATACAAACTCCTCCTCACACCGATATCCAGCTCATTCTAAAGTGTAAAACAGTGGGAGGGAATACCCCTTTCCACTGTTTAAATGGTTTGTTACTAATGCTTAAATCTGTAGCCAACACCCCAAATGGTTTCAATGTAGCGGGGCTTTGCAGGATCCTTCTCGATCTTTTCTCGAAGCTTTCTAATATGAACTGTGACAGTAGTACTATCTCCAAGTGCATCGTAACCCCAAATTCTCTCCAACAACTGCTCTTTACTAAAAACCTGATTTGGATTATTTGTGAGAAAGTATAACAAATCAAACTCTTTAGCGGTAAGAATTCTTTCTTCCTCATTTACATAGATTCTTCGGTCACGATGATCAATTACTAAGCCATTTATTGAGATGCTGGAATCCTTTTGCTGCTGATTTGTTAAACGATCATATCTCGAAATATGCGCTTTTACTCTAGCAACAAGTTCATTAGGATTAAAAGGCTTAACAATATAATCATCTGCTCCTCTGTTAAAGCCTTTTATCTTATCAATATCTTCTTTTCTTGCCGTCACCATCAAAATAGGAATATCTACAAATTGACGGAATTTTTGACATAATTCAAAGCCATCAATTCCTGGTAGCATAATATCAAGGAGAATCAAATCATATTTCACTCGTTTGGCGGAGACGAGCCCTTCATCACCTGTCGAAACAATATCTACTTCAAACCCACTTAGTTCGAGATAGTCTTTTTCTAAATTTGCTATGCTTTCTTCGTCTTCAATGATTAAAATTTTGCGCATTTATCTCACCTTTTTAAATCGGATATAGATGGATGTTCCATTCTTTTCTTTGCTTTCTGCCCAGATCGTACCACCATGTGCATCGACTATTTTCTTGACAATGGATAAACCTAAACCACTCCCGCCTGTTGATGAATTTCGAGAGCTATCAGCTCGATAAAAGCTGTTAAATATAAAGGGCAACTCATCAGGTGCAATGCCTAGACCGTTATCTCTTATCACCATTTCTACATGGTCTTTGTCAGATTGTAAGCTAACATCTATTTTTTGATCTTTCTTATTCATATATTTCAAGCTATTCTGCATAATATTGGTAATCGCGCGGTATATTTTATCACGATCCGCATAAATCAGATACTGCTCATTCTGATTTGCATTCAATTCCACTTCTAAATCGTCTTGATAGAAGATGAGCTCCCCTAAAAAATCATGAAGAAATGCATGTAAATCAAGTGGTTCAAAGTCGAATGGTACTTGAGCTAAATCTAGCTTAGAATACAAAAAAAGTTCATCTATCAAGCCATCCATTTGTTCTGCCTTTTGGTAAATAGTGGATAAATAGCGCGATAGTTTTTCAGGAGAGTTGGCTACACCATCATGAATCCCTTGTATATATCCCTTTATGGAGGTAATCGGTGTTTTTAAGTCATGGGAAATGCTTGCTATTAATTCTTGACGGTTCTCTTCATATTTATCTTGAAGACTTCTTGCTTCTTTTAGACTAATACGCATTTCTTCAAAGTTGTTGGATAATTTGGCAAGTTCATCTTTCTTATTAGAATAGACACTGTAATCTAAATCTCCTTGTTTAATCCTTTCTGTAGCCTGGGATAGTTTTTGTATAGGTTTGAGAATGCTCCTCGAAACAAAATAGGTTAATAATCCGTTAGTGACAATAAGGACCAATAGAAGAGTAAAAAATCGAAGCCCACTAAAAAGCTCGATTGTTCTGCTATCGGTCTCTCTATTTAAAAATACAAAGAAAATAAACCCTAATACGATTTCAATCACAAATAGGCTCAATATAGGAAGGATGATCATGCCTATATTCGAGAGGATTAACCGTTTTTGGATAGACATGACGGCCACCTCCTTTTACTTTTAGTATGGGATCTTTTCCTCATTATAATAAATACTCAGAAAAAGGCTATACCTTTCACTTATTTTTTTGATCTATTATAGGAACAATAACTGCACAAATGAGGGCAGTATAGTATGGAAGAAATTTAATTCCAATAGGTTGGTGGAAAATGGTCATACCAATAATTCCAATTATACTAGATAGTGCGATACCTAATATGAATCCTCCAATTAATCCCACTAATATGGCAATAAAAACTCTCATAATAATGCTCCTTTCTTCATTTTCTAATAATGATTAAATAAATGATGGTAAAAATAAATAAAGCAATAAAGATTATAAAAATACTAATAATGAAATATTTAACTGAAAGCATTTGTAGAGAAATTTCTAACATTTCCCTATTCACCTTCTAATAAAATGCGATGTTCTTAATACTAATCTGTAGGAAACCAACACGAGAAATACAGCAATAACAGGATGAATAGCCCCGAGCCAAGGTAAATTGGAAGTGATATTTGCGGTGAAATACATCATGAATACACCAAGTAACATGCTAAAAATATACCAATATGCCCAACGTGGAGTTTTAGCAAAAAAAGCTACTAAAAGCATGATCACCGGAAGATTAAAACCAAATAGATGGACGAACATCGTGTGGTTTTGCCAATGCGATGGATGGATAAAAATAGCCGCTCCAGCTAAAAAGATTTGCACCGTAATAGCAGCTGCAAATAACATGGCTAATACGAGAAATAGTATTTTATTAAAACTTTTGTTCATTACTCAACATCCTTTCTATCTGTTGTTACAACAAATATAAAAGCTAATTCTAAATAATTCATTAGCAAAGAATTAAATATTTCTTAAATAAAAACCATAAATTAGACCCTAGATTAAATAATCTGTAAATTGTCTTGACTTTTAAAGGTTTGTTTTGGTATATTTTTATTACGAAGAAGGGGAGTAGCTTTTACAGTATTGTCGTCATTACAGAACATTTTAGTTCTCGGCAATACTGGCGACTTACACGTTGTTAGCAAGACCTTTGCCATGATTGGTAAAGGTCTTTCATTTTTTTAGAGATCTTTGCCAATAATAAGTGGTAAAGATCTCTATTCTCGTTTGGATGATTATAGAAAAAGGCGAGGTATCGCTAGTCGACTTTTGCAAAATGCAATGGAGAATTAGCTTGAAATGAAGACGATCATGATACTTACCATTCCATTCGTTTTGGAGGTTGTTATTTTAAAGGAGGAAATCTGTTGGAATCGATTTGGTTGGAGTATGGTTGGACATTACTAGTATTAATTGGATTAGAGGGGTTGCTATCAGCTGATAATGCATTAGTTTTAGCGGTTATTGCAAAGCATTTACCTGATGATCAGAAAAAACGTGCGATAAATTACGGTATTATTGGTGCATTTGTATTTAGGTTTGGTGCATTATTTGCTATTTCATTTATTGCGAATGTATGGCAAGTACAAGCAATTGGGGCTATTTACTTAATTTATTTAGGTTTAAAACACATTATCCCGAAAAAAAAGAAAGAGGGAGATGCGGAAGAAGAGAAGGAAAAGGCGGGAAGTGGCTTCTGGCCAACTGTTGCCAAAATTGGTTTAGCAGATCTTGCATTTGCGATTGACTCGATTCTCGCAGCTGTTGCTTTAGCAATTGCACTACCTGATTCCCCATTAGGAGATTTCGGGGGAATGGATGGTGGCCAATTTATCGTAGTTGTCATCGCAGGTATTGCTGGTCTAGTTCTTATTAAATTTGCGGCAACATGGTTTGTGAAGTTGTTAGAGATCCGTCCAGGCTTAGAAACTACCGCATATGCTGTTGTAGCTTGGGTTGGGGTGAAGCTTGCCGTAATCACCTTATCTCACCCTTCTGTTGGTGTGTTGGATTCACACTTCCCACACAGTACGGGTTGGACCGTTGTCTTCTGGGGTATATTACTCGGAATCGTTATTGTGGGTTGGTTCCTATCTGGTAAAAATGCTCCAAAGAATCCGGAAAGCACGGAAGTTAACTAATATTAAGGAAAACAGTGGAGAAATAAACATCTATTTCTTCACTGTTTTTTTATCCTCAAAAACATACCTCTAACTACTTTTATCCTGAAAAAATAGCCTAGTTAAAATTATTAAGTTATAATATGATAAAATGTAAGTGTTTTCATTAATATACTTACTTAAAGGAGAAGCTAATAATTAAATTTATTAGCTAATTGGATCAGATTTTTCTTCAAGAAATCATCTCGTTATGTAATATAAGAAGCACATATACTTAAACAAAGAGGTGAGCTATATTAAAAAATACCTTAAAGAGAAAGTCAACCATATGAAATTACGAAATAAGCTTTTTATCTCCTTTGTTTTGGTTGTTTTTATCCCTGTTATCATTATCGGTGGTTATCTGACGAATGAGTTAAGACAGGTAGCCCTAGAAGAGGCAGAAAAGCAAGCCACCATTAATATGGAACGTGTTAAGGAGCGAACATTAGAAGTTTTAAAGGTTCCTGTCTACTTGGCTGATAATATTAGCATCGATAAGCGATTCATCCAACTAGTCAATAAAGAATATCAGTCTGTTTATGATGTAGTAGATGCCTACTGGCAATATGACACATTAAAATATTATCAAGATATGTATAGTACGGAAATTTCGAATATTCGATTTTATATGGATAATCCAACATTATTAAACAATTGGGAAATAATCCCTGTTTCGAAAGAATTGAAAGGTAAGGATTGGTATCAGCATGCCATGAATAAGGATCCTACTCCACATTGGCTTTATCTGAAAGATGAAACGAAAAACAACTATTACTATTTAAGTTTAGTTAGAAAGATAACCTCATCGGAATTTGACACAAATGGCCTTTTGGTCATAAATGTGAATACTAAAACGTTAAATCGAATTTTATCCCAGGAATCAGAGCCGATTCTTCTTGTAGATGAACAGAATCATGTAATTGCTACAAATCAAAAAGAATTTCGTGGGAAAAAATTGAACTCCATTCTTACTGCGCCAGAAGTAATGGAAGGGGAATTAGGGATTTTTCAAGATGTAACTTCTGACGAATCGAAGAGAATTTTTGTTGACGAAATTTCCTTAGAAAAAAGTGATAATAAGCTACGAATTATCTCCATTATTTCAGATGAGACGATCGTACAAAACGCTCAGCACTTTGGAAAAATGGGTGCCACTGTTGTGATGATAAGTGTAAGTGTTGCACTAATAATTATTTATTATCTTTCTAAATTGCTTTCCAATAGACTTATCATCCTAACAAAGCAGATTAATCAAGTAGCTAAGGGCAATTTTGAAACATCTATCGTAATCGATGGTAATGATGAAATAGGGATGCTATCGAAACAACTAGACGTCATGGTGAGTAATACAAGGAATCTCTTAGCAGAAGTATATGAATCCAATAAACAAAAAAGGTTATTAGAGAGAAGGCAAAATGAAATCAAATTTAAAATGATGGCAAGTCAAATCAATCCACACTTCCTGTTTAATTGCCTTGAATCCATTCGAATGGAGGCACATTATAAAGGGGAAAAGGAAATAGCGCGTGTGATCAAATTACTAGGAAAATTAATGCGAAACAGTATTGAAGTAGGTTCTGGAAAAATTAAGTTAGAAAGCGAAATAGAAGTAATTGAATGGTATTTAGAAATTCAAAAATTTCGCTATGATGAACGGTTAAACTATTACTTAGATATAGATCCTGATACAAGGGATTTTTTGATTCCTCCACTTATCATCCAGCCATTAGTAGAGAACAGTGTTATTCACGGACTAGAAGGAAATCGTTCGGGTGGGACTATACATGTGAAAACACAGTTGGTAGAAGGAGGATTATATGTAGAAGTAAGCGATAATGGTATCGGCATAACGAAACAAAAATTAGATGCCATTATAGCATCCCTCTCGGAAAAGGAAGAAAAATCCGGTGTGAGAATCGGACTACGCAACGTTCATCAAAGAATTCAACTCACGTATGGTGCCCGAACAGGATTATCGATTCAAAGTATTCCAAATGTAGGGACTAACATATCGTTTCATATAAAATGAATGGAGGGGATACAAGATGTATGAAGTAATGATCGTTGATGATGAGCGAAGAACACGCCAAGGATTAGCTACACTTGTTGATTGGGAGAGTTATGGTTTTACAATTACTAATATTGCTGCTGATGCTACTGAAGCAATGGAACTCTTTGAGAAAAGAAGACCTTCCCTTATGATTGTAGATATAAAAATGCCAGGGATTTCGGGTATCAAACTAATCGAAGCCATTAGAAAAAAGGATCAGAAAATTTGTTTCCTCATATTAAGTGGTCATGCGGAATTTGATTACGCTAAAAAAGCCATACAATATCATGTTTCAGGATACTTGCTTAAACCAGTAGATGAAGAGGAATTATTAAGTTATTTAGTAGAGATAAAGAAAAATCTGGATCTAGAAAAGACAAGCCATCATGCAAACAAAAAAGGGAAGATAGAAAAACTTATCCAAGCTGCTCTATCAGATGAGATTACGACAGAAGCTGCGGTACAGCTTCAACAAATGATCTATTGGAACAAGTTTACTATTATACTAATTAAATGTTATAAAAAGAATGATCTTGACTTAAAACAAATGCTTAAGGAATCCTTACAAGAAAGTGTACCTTTTACGAAGGACTCTTATTTGGGAATAGTAATAGAACAAAAGGGAGAAGCCGTTACGATCCCATCTGAATTAGACAACCTCTTGGGAGCATATGGTATTTCCTATTTCTCCGTACGATCACAGGCTGTTGGCAAAGTAGAAGATTTAGCAACCTGTTACAGAGAGGCTTTAGAGTTAATGAGAAAAAGCTTTTTCTATATCGAGGATCAAATAGTAACAAAGGATTCTCTCCATATTAGGGAATATGTGGAGGAGTCTCGGATATCCTTATCAGCATTAGAGGAACAGTTCGTGTATTCTGTAGAGATAGGGGATTGGAGTAACATCCATCCACTAATTTGGAAAATAACAGCAAGTCTAGAGGCAAAAGAATACACAGAAGCAAAAATAAAAAAGCGATTTATTCAGCTTTTATCCTCCATCGTCAATACACTAAGCACAGAATATCCTGAAAAACGAGAAACATTCTCTCATAAATTATATGAATTAACAGAAATAGAATACCTCTATCATGTGACACAATTAGTAGAATTTATTCATCAATTTATCAAAGAAATAGTCGAACTGATCGATTGCAATAAAGAAAAGATCGTTGTAAACAAAATGATCCATTTAATCGAACAAAATTATCATAAGAATATCAAATTGGATAATATTGCAGAAGTTGTCCATTACCATAAAGTCTATCTAGGTAAATTATTTAAAGCCCACACGGGAGAATATTTTAATACGTATTTAGATAAAGTTAGAATGGAAAATGGTAAGAAGTTTTTGCTACAAGGCTTCAAAGTTTATCAGGTTGCCGAAAAAGTAGGTTATTCTAATCCTGATTATTTTCATAGTAAGTTTAAAAAATATGTAGGTATGTCCCCTTCCACGTTTCGAAAAAAGAGTCAGAAGAAGGAGTTTTCTAAAAAGGAGCTGGGTTAGACAGCTCTTTTTTTGATCCATTATCAGTAAGCGCTTTCTTTGATTTTTATATGATTTTTGTGTTAATTTGTATGGTATTTTTAACTAATAGATTAAGTTAGAATTAACCTAAGAAGAAGGGGGGATTAGATGGAATTAGCATCAAAAAAATCAACAAACACTTCCAAAACAAAAGTTCATAGCTTTTGGAAGACAGCAAAAAATCAGAAAATATTATATTTGATGTCACTGCCATTTGTTGCATGGGTTTTTGTTTTCAATTATTTACCTGTTTGGGGCTGGACGATGGCTTTTCAGAACTTTCGTCCAGGTAATGCAATATGGGAGCAAGAATGGGTAGGATTTGAGCATTTTATTGCACTATTCCAAGATGAGCGGTTTTTCTTAGCATTAAGAAATACGCTTGCTATGAGTTTTCTTGGATTATTATTTGGTTTTACAATCCCCATTATTTTTGCCATTTTATTAAACGAAGTTCGTCACTCGATATTCAAAAGAGTGACTCAAACGGTTACGTACTTGCCACACTTTGTATCCTGGGTGGTTGTAGCAGGGATTGTGACAAAAATGCTCTCGACAGATGGTGGGATTGTCAATGATTTATTAATGGGAATAGGTATTATTGATGAACCATTTCAATTTATGGCCCAAGAAAAATGGTTTTGGGGTATTGTAACGGTTTCGGACATTTGGAAGGAAATGGGTTGGAATGCGATCATCTTTTTAGCAGCAATAGCGGGGTTAGATCCTCAATTATATGAAGCAGCGAAAGTAGATGGAGCAGGAAGATTCAGGCAAATATGGCATATTACCTTACCAGGGATTCGCCCCACTATTTTAGTTGTACTAATCTTAAATATTGGCCATTTAATTCAAATCGGTTTTGAAAAACAGATGCTATTAGGTAACCCACTTGTGGTGGATTATGCAGAAGTCCTAGAATTGTATGCGCTTAACTATGGGATTGGACTTGGGCAATTCTCGTATGGTACAGCTATTGGTATTTTCAATTCTGTTGTCAGTATTTTCTTATTATTCCTAGCAAATGGTATTTTTAAGAAATATTCGAATCAAAGTGTTATGTAGGAGGAGTGTGAAGTGGCGAAAAAATCTTTAAATCAATTATCGTATAAGGACTATCTGTTTGACATCATTAATTATAGCTTCTTAATCGTTGTAATTATTGTCACTTTGTATCCATTTTTAAATGTGTTGGCGATTTCCTTAAATGATTCAACAGACACCATCCGAGGTGGCATTTATTTATGGCCTAGAGAGTTTACCTTTAATAATTATATGGAAATTATGAAATACGATAATCTCGTTACAGGCTTTTTTAATTCTGTGTTAAGAACAGTTATTGGGACGGTTTTAGGTGTATTTATCCAAGCTATGGTAGCGTTTACTTTAAGTCGGACGGACTTTCAAGGAAGGCGGTTTGTATCTACTGCAATTGTTCTTACGATGTATTTCTCTGGTGGGTTAATTCCTGGTTATATGCTGATTCGTGATTTAGGCTTAATCAACTCCTTTTGGGTGTACATTCTGCCTGGTTTAGTTAGCGCCTTTAATATCATCATCATTCGTTCCTTTATGGATAGCTTACCATTTTCCCTTCAAGAATCTGCCAAGATGGATGGGGCGAGTGATTTCACGATTTTCTATCGAATAATTCTTCCATTATGTAAGCCAGTACTTGCTACGATTGCATTATTCGTCGCTGTTGGCCAGTGGAATCAGTGGTTTGATACGTATTTATACAATAGTATGAATGAAAATTTAACCACACTGCAATATGAGCTGATGAAAATATTAGAGAACACGACAATGGGCGGGAGTCAGGATGCCAATCTGATGCGTCCAAATGAAGGCGAGCAAGCCAATATGGTATCTCCCCAATCGATTAAAATGGCGATTACCATGGTTACTGTTATTCCGATTATTTTAGTTTATCCGTTTGTTCAAAGATATTTTATTCAAGGAATGACATTAGGTGCTGTGAAGCAGTAAAACTACTGGTATTAACAGGGAACCCCTGTTTATGCAATAAATAAATGATAGGAGGAAAAAAAGTGGGTACAATGAGAAAGCTCTTATGTTTTGTTTTTATTACGATGTTTTTATCTATTCTTGTCGCATGTCAAGGCTCTGATGACAAGACATCAAGTGAAGAGAAAGAGAAGCCTAGCACAGAAAGCTCTTCAGGAGATGAACCGGTAACCTTTACTGTATTTGATTCCGATACGAACCCTGACTGGGTAGAGGATATGGATACACCAATTGGTCGTAAAATCAAAGAAGATACTGGTGTTACCCTAGATCCAGAATTTGATATTGAAGGTGGGCAAACCAAAATTCCTTTAATGGTTGCAAGTGGAGAATATCCTGATTTAATTGTCTCAAAAGGTGCGGGACAGTTAGTCGATGCCGAAGCACTAATAGATTTAGCTCCATTAATCGAAGAGCATGCCCCAAATTTGAAAAAAATGCTTGGTGATGGAATCAACCGATTGAAATGGAGTGAAGAGGATCCATCGATTTATGTCCTAACAACTGCAGCCATTGATAACCAGGCAATGACACCAACCTACGGAGCATGGGTACAGCACGCTGTCGTAAAGGAATTAGGTTATCCTGAATTAAGGACATTAGATGATTTAAAAAATGTGATCAAAGAATATAAAGAGTTACATCCACAGATTGACGGTCAGCCAACGATAGGTTTAACAATGAATACAGATAGCTGGAGAATACAAGCATCCTTCTTAAATTCAGGATTTATGATGACAGGGGCTGGTGATGATGGTGAATATTACGTAGATCCCGAAACATATGAGGCTACGTTACATTACCGCCGTCCAATCGAAGAGGAAGTGTTCAAGTGGTACAATGAACTAAATGCAGAAGGATTATTAGACCCAGAAACATTTGTCCAAAAAAGTGATCAATTTGATGCTAAGCTTGCATCTGGTCGCGTGCTTGCTACCATTGGTCCTGATTATATGATGAACAGCGGACAAGAAGCATTAAGAGAAGCTGGAAAAACGGAGAGAATGTATGGTGTTTATCCAGTGACATTAAGTGAGGAGTATGTCAACCATTCTTATCAAAGCATCGGCTTGCAAGCGGGATGGGGCATTAGTATCACAGAGGATTGTGAAGACCCCGTTCGTGCTATTAAATTTTTGGATTATCTAGCATCAGAGGAAACACAAATTATGCTGAACTGGGGAATTGAAGGAGAGCATTACGAGGTCGTTGACGGAAAACGCGTGATTCCAGAAGAGGAATGGGAAAAGCGTAATAATGATAAGGATTATTTGAAGAAAACTGGTATTGGCTATAACTTCCTTCGATTTGCACCACGCTATGGAGATGGCGTTTTAGATTCAACTGGCCAGACCTATACAGTAAATACACGGGAAATCGCCATTAAAAATCAAACAGATATAGAAAAAGAAGTATTAGCAGCATATGGAGTGGAGCTTTGGAAGGATTTATATCCATCTGCAGAAGAATTCCCAGTTAAGCCTTGGGGAGCTGCCTATAATATTTCTATCCCTGCTAATTCAGAATTACAAGGCTTGAATCAAAGAGCACTGGATATTACGAAGAAGCTTGTACCAGAAGCTGTATTGGCTAAACCGGATAATTTCACAAATGTGTGGGATGAATTTATGACGTCCTTGGAAAATGCAAATATTGAAAAAGCGGAAGAAGAATATACAAAGCTTATTCAAGAGAAAGTGGAATTATGGAGTAATTGAGCTTATTTCATTCAATCCTCGGAAAGAATACAGTCTTCCCGAGGATTGTTAACATTGGAGAAATGTAAAGCGCGCTAACTATGCAAAAGGAAATTTTCGTTCACAGCGTTACATTCACAATGCTTAACTCATGAAAACGAATAAAGGAGGAAATATTAATTTGGAAGGAAAAATAAATGTAAAAAAAAATAATTTATCTAATTCAAATGCAAGTTATGAAGCAAAAAAATTATTTGAATATATCTGTGGAATTTATGGAAATAACATTCTTTCAGGGCAACAAGAATCCGATTGGAAAGCACCCGCAAATGATGAGCTAGATTATATTAGAGAAAAAACAGGTAAACTTCCTGCGATTCGTGGTCTTGATTATATCAATGAAGATTATGAAGGTGTCAATAAGCGATCAATTGAATGGTGGGAAAAAGGCGGGATCGTATCTATATGCTGGCACTGGGGATCACCACCAAATGGGATAGGATATGAATCCTCTAAGGGAACGATTAATTTGGAAGAGGCATTAACAGAAGGAACAGATCTATATAATGGTATGATTGCTAAAATGGATGATGTTGCAAAACAACTTAAAAAGTTGCAAGATGCTCGAGTACCAATTCTTTGGAGACCATTTCATGAATTTGATGGAGCTTGGTTCTGGTGGGGAAAAGGTGGCTCGGAACAATTTATAAAACTTTGGCGACTAATGTATGATCGTTATACTAAATATCATGGTTTGAACCATTTGATTTGGGTGCTTGGTTACTCTGGAAAAATAAAAAATGGCTGGTACCCAGGAAATGATTATGTTGATATTGCCGGTGCAGATACTTATAACTCAGTACCACAGACTGAATTGTATCAAAAGGTTATTGACATAGTAGGTAAGAAAATGCCAGTAGCTTTTCATGAATGCGGGCCAATTCCAAATCCTGATGAGATGATAGAAAATGGGGCAAAATGGGTGTGGTTTTTAACATGGCATACCATTCACATTAAGGAACAAAATACTCCGAGTTATTTAAAGGATATATATAATCACGAATATGTAATTACGTTAGATAAAGTGCCTAACATGAAATTAAGATAGATAGTGATTTTCTCTTTTGGTACTATTTTGTAAGCGTTTTATATAGGAGATTAATTTTGTGGAGGTAGTTAATAATGATAAGGTATTTGTTAAATAGAATAATTATTCTTCTATTTTTTGTTACTTTGGTACTAAGTTTAGCTGAATCAGGTGTTGTATCAGCATACGCGGAAACGGGAAACGAAGTTGATGAATTAAAACTTGAGGCGGAAGAAGCTACATTAAGCGGACTTACCGTGCAAGATGACATGCCTGGTTACTCTGGGACTGGATATGTTGGTAATTTTACTGAAGATGATGCGAAAGTTACTTTTACTATGGATGTGCCTGACAAGGCTTTATATAACTTAACTGTTGGTTATGGCGGAATATATGGTGGAGGTAAACATGCAAATATTCAATTAAATGGGGAGGCCTTTACTTCCTTCGAATTGGGAGAAGGTTTTGGAGAATCCCCAGTAGGAAAAGTATTACTAAATGAAGGATCGAATACTATTGCCTTTACACCAAATTGGACACACTTTGCAATTGATTTTATTAAGCTATCTTTGGCACAACCTTCAATTGATCATGAAGTGAAAAAACAATTAATCAATCCTAATGCAACGACAGAAACGAAGACTTTGTTTAGCTATTTAGTGGATAACTTTGGTAAAAATATCATCTCAGGTCAACAAGATGATGCTAATAATGATTTAGCTGATGTCAAATATATTAAAGAGTTAACAGGAAAAACGCCAGCTATTCTAGGCTTAGATTTGATGGATTATAGTCCATCACGTGTCGAAAGAGGAGCAGTTTCTCATGATGTTGATCTCGCACTTGAATGGTCTGAGAAAGGGGGAATTGTTGCATTTGCTTGGCATTGGAATGCACCTAAGGATCTGTTAGATACGGAGGAGCAGCCATGGTGGAGTGGGTTTTATACAGATGCAACAACGTTTGATGTGGAATATGCCATGAATCATCCTGAATCAGAGGATTATCAATTACTCATTCGGGATATTGATGCAATCGCTGAGCAATTAAGGCGATTACAAGAGGAAAACGTGCCAGTTCTATGGAGACCATTGCATGAGGCAGAGGGCGGTTGGTTTTGGTGGGGAGCGAAAGGACCAGAGCCAACAATAAAGCTATGGAAGGTAATGTATGATCGACTAACGAATTATCATGAATTAAATAATTTAATATGGGTATGGAACTCTGTTGATCCAGCTTGGTATCCAGGTGATGATTATGTCGATATTGTTAGCTTTGATTCTTACCCAGGTGCATATAATTATTCCCCACAAAATAATAATTATGAAGCACTTGTTGATCTTTCCTCTAATAAAAAGCTAATTGCGATGACGGAAAATGGGCCAATCCCAGATCCAGACATGTTAGACCGCTACCATTCCATGTATAGTTATTTTACAACCTGGATTGGTCTAATTACAGAAAATAATAGCAAAGAGCATTTACAGAAAGTATATAATCACGAAAAAGTAATCACATTAGAGGAATTACCGGACTTAACGACATATGGACAGGAGAAAAGTTCTGATACCAGTCTGCAAAATTTAACGGTTTCTACAGGACAGCTGAGCCCGGGCTTTTCCAAAAATGTAAAGGAATATACGTTAGAGGTTGAGAAAACAGTGGATGAAATCATATTGTCACCTGTTGCTAATTCCCATTTTGCAACTGTTACGATTAATGGTAATACGGATTTGACTAAAGGGATTAAGCTCCAATCAGGCGATAATATTATTCACATTGAAGTAACTGCAGAAGATGGAACAAAGTCTAAATACTTAATCCGTGTAAAAAGGCTGACAAGCTATTTGTCATTGGATTTAGTTAAGAAAAGTGATCATTATGTTTTACCTGATAAGAGTATCAAGAATCTCGATATCAATGGATTATTAGAATTGAAGATACCAAAGAATACTGATCATTTACAGATTGTCTTCAATCACGAGCAAATGAAAAGCTTAAAAGAGAAAAATAATAAAATTCATGTAAGAAAAGATGATCTTCGAATGAATTATAATATGAAATTATTCCCATCGGATTCACCACTAACTTTATCGATAGAAAGAATAGAAGAAAAGGCATTAGAACATGGGGAGCATGCCACAACAAAATTATATGATTTAAGATTTGAGCAAAACGATCGGATTATCAGTCAGTTCTCTTCTAGTGTTCAACTATCCTTCTTAATGAAAGAACCTAATGACAATCAAAAAATTTATTATTGGAACATACAGCAGTCAGAATGGATAGGGATCGGTGGCAAAATCGAGAATAAGTGGATAACAGCGGAAACAGATCACTTTACTATCTTTTCGGTATTTGATGAAAAAGAACTCTCGCAAGCATCTGATCATGATAAGCAAGTGGAGCACAAAACAGATGCAAACGAACAACCCTCCACAGATCAAAAAAAAGACAAAATGGATAAAGAAGTAATAGGGATGGAGCAAGGTAAGCTGACCACTGATGATTCAAAAAAGGAACAATCACTACCTAATACCGCGACATCTATGTATAATTGGTTGGTAATCGGAGGAATTACCCTTCTATTTGGTATTGGTGCCCTCTTATTCAGAAGATTGAAGCGCAACTAATAGTAGTAAATCCACCCGATTATGGGTGGATTTACATCGATTTAAACAAAAAGTTTTAGTGAAGGACAACTTCATGAATGATTTTCATCTCTTCATGATCGAGCATATTTTTATTAACGACCTTTTTAATCGGCTTGTTCATATTTTCTCTAAGATCGTTTACTTCATCTTTATCTCCAACAATATAAATCTGCTCCCAATTCAATCCCTTAGCAAATCGATCCAATGTAGAGGCAAGGCTTTTATACCAACGATAACGGTTTGCGTTAAACCTTTCCTTGAATTGCTCTTGTTTTGTACTTTTGCCACCACTTCCCATGGATACACGAGCACGGTGTGGTCCTGAATGTTTTTTCCAGTTTTCTGTTTCGATGTCTAATTCGAATATATGTGAGTCTTTAACGGTTCCAAGCTCTGTATCTAAAACCTTTACGGCTTCCTTTTGTGTAAGAATAATTCCTGTTTTAGGGAATTCGTTATAGATCTGTTTTAATTGGTCAAGCTTTGCAGAGTCGCTCCATTCAAATTCTGATTGAACAGGCATTTGAAATTTTTCTGCAAACCAGATCGAATCATCCGCTGTGGCGAAGATGACTACACTTTTAGCAAGTTCTAATTCATTTTCCTTCATATATTTTTCTACTTTTTCTTTCACGGTCCAGTAATTCCGCTTCTCCTCAGAATTACCATCCTCTTGTAAGTAGTTATCAAAATTTTTTAATCCATTCTTCAGGTGGATTTTCCACTCTCCGCCTTGTTGTTCAGGATCTGCTGGGTCTGTATTTAAGTACATGGTAAAAACGCGATTGGGCTTCTCTAGATAAATGGATTCTAATTTCTTCATTTCCTTAGCGATATTCATTTTATTCTACCCACTCCTTCGTTTAATATTAGACCTTCCCTTATCTGTAACCTGAAATCGATCCATTAAAACATATGAATAATTTTACTGTCCAAAATTTTCCATAAGAAATTAGGAATAGGTTTATCAACATTACAAAAGCTACATAAGAAAAAGGAGGTGTTTGGTGTGGAACATATAAAAATGATGGCAGTAAAGTTTTTCATTAGTTTAGCACTCCTCTATGTAATTTTAGGTATAGGTTACGATGTTTCGTTTGGTAATGTTTTTCTCATTACATTAGTATTAGGAGTCTTGTCATATATTCTTGGAGACCGAATAATTTTACCTAGAACGAATAATACGGTTGCGACTATTTCTGATTTTGTTTTGTCTTTTGTCGTTATTTATTTGATGACAGATGCATTAACTGTTGGGGATGATGTTTTACAAGCGACGCTCATTTCATCAATTGCCTTAACAATATTTGAATATTTCTTTCATAAATACGTTGCATCAAATCTGGATGATCAAGAGTCAACTACTGATATGAGACCTAGATCCATTCAGACAGAATCAGCAGAAGAAATTCATCCAATTGACAAGGAAGAAAACTACAAGAAGAACGAGGAATAAAGAAAACGAGAAGGGCCTTTGTGATATGCTCCCCCTAAAGTAGACAATGAAAAAAACAAATCTACTTTAGGGGGAGTTTTATGCGTTCTTATAGTAAGCATACCGTTGAAGAACTTGAAAGATATATTCAAATGTATCTGGATGAAGGATGGAGTTATAGAGAGCTATGTGAAAAAGGTTTGTTGCTAAGTGATTCGATATTTAATGATAAGGTACTAAGATACCAAGAACATGGGCTTACAGGCATTCAAACGAAAAAGAGAAATAATCGTTATTCTAAAGAGTTTAAAGACTCTATTGTTAAAGAGCACATAGAACAAGGCATACCAGTCATTCAATTAGCTCGTAAATATAACATTCCATCTGATTATACTGTTCGAGAATGGATCATCAAGTATACTAAGGGAGAAGGATTAAAAACTTATTCTCCATATCCCGAGGTGTATACAATGAAAAGTAGAAAAGTGACACAAGAAGAAAAAATAGAGGTTATCCAAGCATGTTTAGCCAATAACTTATCGTATAAAGAGACAGCTGAAAAATATCGAGTTTCCTATAATAATGTTTACTCATGGGTACAAAAGTATAAAACCCACGGTTCTGAAGGACTAGTAGATGGGCGAGGCGTATATTGAGTTCTATAACACAAAGCGCGTGACATTGAAGATGGGTTTAAAAATTCCAGCATAAAAAGGCCATGCATGAAAGTCATACATGGCACAAAATGTTTTGTTTATTTACCTGTCTACTTGACAGGAGGCAGTTCATTGCTCTTCTCGTTTTTTAACTTTTCTTATTGCGATAAATAGTGACAATTCCAATGATGATGAGTAGCAGTATGGAAATATAAAATCCTGGTCGAATGCTTTTTTCAGCAAGTGTACCTATAACCGTAATGCCTAACAACAAAACCCCGAATAATCCAACAAAGGAATGTAGCCTATTTCTTTGTTTTTGCAATTTCAAGGACGAAGCGATGATACATGCCCAATTGTACAGCAGTAATATCCCCGCTGCTGTGGTGATGTATTCGTAAATTTTTTCAGGTAATAGCAATGCGATGATAATAGATGCTAATAGACCAACTGTTGCAAGAGCTAGGGATGGTAGCGGTAAATTTTTAAATTTGTTGATCTTTTTTGCGAAAAGTTGAGGCGCATCACCATCTTTTGCTAAAGTTACGAGAAGTGTCATGACACCAAATAATGTAGCCGTCATTGCAGAAAAACCCGCAATGATAATAGCTGCATTAAATCCATGCTTAAAATAAGACAAATGATAATCAGCCAGTGCTGTAATAAAAGGACTTTCATTTGGATCAAATGCTTCAACTGACACCAAAGTAACGGAAAGACCAATAGAAACAATGTATATCAATGCTAATAGTAGGAGCATCAATTTACCTGATTTTGGTGCATCTTCCTTTTTCTTTAAACGAATCGTCATTAAGCCGATTACTTCAATTCCTCCAAAAGCATAAAAAGCATAAATGAGTGAGGACCAAAATCCTTGCCATCCACCAGTGAAAAGCTGTTTCAAGGAATTTGGAATCCCAGGTTGTTTGACATTGGTACCAGTAAACCAACCGAATAATGCCCCAAATGCCATGATAATGAATATGATAATAGCAGCTGTTTTAATAACTGCCAAAATGTCCTCTACCTTATCAAATCCTTTTGTTCCGAGTAATACCACTAAAATAGCAAGAATAGAGTACATGGCAGCAAAAACCCATAGTGGGATATTTGGAAACCAAAGCTGTGTTAAGATAGAGAGAGCAATAAGTTGACTTCCCATTATTAGAATACTCGAACTCCAGTAATTCCATCCACAGCTGAAACCTGCCCATTTACCAAATGCTTTATTGGCATAGTAGCAAAATGAACCTTCTTGAGGGTCATCTGCGGACATCTTGGCAAGAAAATGGAATACAATATAGGTTCCAAGTGCTGCTAAAATAAAGGAAAAAACGATGGAAGGGCCAGTAAGGCTAATCCCAATACTTGAACCGAGAAAATAACCTGTTCCAATGGTGCACCCTATTCCAGTTAAGGAAAGCTGCCACCATGTCAGATCTCCTTTAGTAGAGGATTTTTGTCTTGTCATCCGATGCATGCTATAACTCCTTTACAATAACATGATCCTTATTGTACCCAAATCGTTTTAGAAAAACTCATTAGAAGAGCTTGAGTGAAGAAGCTTAAAAAAACGCATTATCCAAAGTTAGATAATGCGTTTAACGGAAGATTAAAAAATATGCTTGATAGCCGAAATAGACAGCAAACCCAATTAAGGAAATTCCTGTTATCATCGAAATCCATTTAATAGTGGTTTGATTAAGAAGATGCCGAAAGCTACTTGAAACACAAGCCATAAAAATATCCCACACGACCAATCCAATCACAATCGCTGCTGTATATAAAAACAAATGACTAGTATCATATTTGTGAATCGTATTAGCTAGGACAGATCCATAAATCCCTAGCCAAAAAAGAATCGAAAGCGGGTTACTAATGGAAATCAAAAATCCTGTTGTAAAAACTTTAAGTAAGCTGTCCTTTGATCGATGATTATCTGTCGTTAGTTTATGTGAACTTTTTAAGCTTTCGATCCCTGTATAGCCTAGTACGAATGTTCCAAATGACCAAAGGAATGTTTTCATTAGTGGCGTTTCCAAGAAATGTACTACCCCAAAAAATACAGCTAAAATAAATAATAATTCAGCAAATAAAGAACCAATCGCAAGGAACCATGAATGAAGGAAACCATTTTTAATTCCTTGATTAATTTGTGCAGCATTGATCGGCCCAAGCGGTGCCGCTAGTGATAATCCAAGAAAAACATAGCTGAAAAATATCCCCAAAGTTTTCACCCCTTAACAATATATGGCTTGTACTATTTCTATTCAATAGTTGGATAAGTAGAACAAGGGTGGAGATATTTGCGTAAGAGGCTAGGGAAACGGCATTAGATTTATGCCGTTTTCCTATTATTTCTTTTTGGGTAAAACAATCCTTTTATACATTTGTACTGTCAATAAATAGTACAAGAAGTAAATAATAAGGAAAATAACCACAGGAATCCAAAATTTTGTGAATGGTTCGATTAAAATAATGGAGAACATTTCCATTCCCACTAACACATGGACAAATCCGAGTAGGGCAGGGAATAAGAAGATCAAAAATAATTCTTTATGGATAGAATTGGATAATTTTTCTCTTCTCACCCCTATTTTGTTTAACATATGATATCTCTTTATATCAGCTGTGGCACTGGATAGTAATTTAAACATTAGCACACTCGCCATCATCATAAGAAAAGCGACGCCTAGAAACAATCCCATAAAAATAGTCCCACTTGCAAGGTTTTTTAAGGAGGTATAAGTTTCTGATTTACTTCCAATCATGAGTGGCTTTTCTCCGGTGTACGCTTTTGCAAGATTAACATGTTTTTTATCTATCTGTTTTAATATCTCGATATGATCAGTGAAGCTTTCCACTTTACCTAGTATTATTTGCTCCGCAGAAGCATTTAGCTGTTCAAAGCTTTGTTGATCAAGTATATAGAGTTCCCGTTCACCGAAAAGGCTAGGAGTTACCAAGAGTTCGGATCGGAAAGCCTCTAACCAATCTTCAGGAATTTCTCCTTGAGAATATTCGGGTTGACTTAGTGGTGTTGTTACTCTTTCCTCTACTGGTAATGCACTAGGATCATCACTATACGTTTTGATGGATGGTGGGCTGTTCTGTAAGTCATTTTTAAGAAAATAAACGCCATCCTCTGTCACCTTGTAGCTATAACTGTTTTTTTCAATGAATTCCCAGCTCTCGATTTCACTTAATTCTTCCTCGGTCGGTTGATGAATGGTGACATCATTTGCATGTACAAGAGATGCTTGAATAGCTGTATTGTGATAGAACGATAAGCCTGCAGCCATCGCCCCTAAACCTAACGCAATTAACATCGCAACCGTTCCAAGTACTTTTGTTAGCTGACTAATCCGAAATCGTAATTGAGCGAACGTGAAGGAATTTAGTCCTTTTTCATTGATAGAGCGAATTGATTTAACCCTTCTGATGAGAAAAGGTAACAATGCCATAAAGAAAAAGTAAGTTCCTGGTGTTACTGTAAATACAGCTACGATGACGCCAACATGTAGGAAGGTACCCATATGAATCATCACATAGTATCCAATAGCTATGAGGAGCAATGAAATAAACGCTCCTATCACCGTTTTCCATCCTTTTGATGTGAGAATATCCGCCTTTTGTTCAGAATGTAACAATTCCAGTACCGTTTTCTTAGCTACTTTCCATGCATTGACCATTGCTGTTAATAGAAAAAGAATCACATAGAAAATAATAGTTGTTATCAGAGAGGAAGGATAAAAAGGTTGAAATCCTTCTCCAGAGAAATTTAATTGATTCATGATCATTTTAGAAATGACTTCTGTGATTCCAACTCCAACAAAGAGACCGATGGCAAGAGAAATCATCCCTATCATTAGTGTCTCGATAAACATCATTTTTGTCACTTTGTTTTTCTTAGCTCCTAAGGTCATATACATTCCAAGCTCTTTTTGTCTTAATGACAAAATAAACGAAGTAGCATAGAAAATATAAAATATCGTGACAATCGCTAGGATAAATGAACCCGCATGGAAGACGAACACAATTGGGCTAATCAAGGCATTTTCTTCAAGAAATGTTTTATTCTGAGCGAGTGTTTGAAACATATAGAAAATAGCAATGGATATGGTAAGTCCAAACAATAATACAAGATAATCCTTCCACATTTTTTTCATACTAGAGCTTAGTAGTTTAAAAAGCATTTTCCTTCTCCTTCCTTATGACATCTCCAAGCTAGAGAATTCTGCTAATACATTTAATATTTCTTGATGAAAGGCTGCTTGATCACTTAGCCGATGGATTTCCTTATAGATTGTGCCATCCTGAATAAACAAAATTCTTTCGCAATAGCTGGCACTAAGAGGATCGTGTGTGACAAGCATGATGGAAACTTCATGATGGTCGTTTAGCTGTTTTAATGTTTCCATTAAACTTCGGGCATTTTTGGAATCCAATGCACCTGTAGGTTCATCTGCGAGGATTATAGCTGGTTCATGAACGAGCGCTCTTGCTGCAGCAGTTCGTTGCTTTTGTCCCCCAGAAACCGTAGCAGGATATTTTTCTAATATCTCGCTAATGCCTAGCTTATTGGCTACTTGTGTGACAAGTGGTTTAATTTTTTTAATAGAAATCCCTTGTAAGGATAGTGGTAGGGCAATGTTTTCATAAATCGTTAAATTTTCTAATAAGTTAAAATCCTGAAAGATAAAACCTAACTGATCTGAACGAAAATCAGCTAACTCTTTTTGCTTCATCGAAGTAATATCTTTGCCCGCAATTTCAATGGTTCCAGATGATGCTGTATCAAGTGTGGATACGACGTTTAATAGAGTCGTCTTCCCAGCTCCTGAAGGGCCCATGATTCCAACAAATTCCCCCGGATAGATATCAAATGATACATCATCTAATGCTTTGAAGTTTGTTTCAGATTTTTTTCCAAATATTTTTTGAACATTTTTTACATGTACAACGGATTGTTCCATGTTTTTTCCCTCCTGTAACAATTTGCTGTTTCTATTGTAGACTAGCCATTTATAGATTACCTATCGATTTTTCTTTCAAGTGTCTTACATTTTTGTAAGAATAAAAAAGAAGCCATCTTAATCGATGACTCCTTACTTCAAATTTTCTATAAATTGGTTTAATTGTTTCCGGTCACTTAAATGACCATTACAAACTGCTGGATCCTTACAGATATAATTTCCTTTTTTGGAATAGGTCCCACGAATTTTGCCTTTCTTCTCACTCGTAAATAACGATACTTCTTCAAGTCCATTGCAGATGGAACAGATTCCTTTATGTTGTGTGGTTTCTAAATAACCTTGCACACCTATAAATTTATCTTTGAAAGGTACGATCAAAAAGCTTTTATTTAATCCCTTGTCAAACCAACGAAGATAGACGGTTTCTTTAAAATCCAGCTCAGAAAGGTCAGGGGCTTTTAATTTTTTTATTTTTGGGAAAAGCTTTCGAATCCTTTGCTCCGATATCTCAGGAAAAGGAATGACAAGTTCTTTCAGGGATAGAAGATATTCCTCCATATCCTCTTTATTTTTTAATTGTAAAATATGATCAATTCGATCTTTTTGTTCGGATGTTATTGACTCAAGATTTTCCGTTGCCTTTTCATATGCCATCGTCTTGGCTGCATCTTGTACATGCTTATCTGTAGTGGTGGATAATGCATTCACAATTGCTTTCGCTTGTTTTCGAATTAGATGGAATTGATCTACTGTAAGAAAAGCTTCCATTGTTACCACACTCCTCATTTAAAGTGTAGCAAATATTGTGAGATGTAACTATGGAAAAAATACTCTTAGAGCAATTTTTCTTTTTTCTTGGCATAAATAATTTTCTTTATCGATTCTGTGGATAAATGATAGACCCGAGCAAGTTCTTCCATTGATTTTCCGGACCGAAAAGCTTTTCGAATCTCCTGATTGCGTTTATCTAAATACTGTCTACTCCCCGAACAAATTCCCCACTTTTGATAGGAATTCGCTCTTTTAGGGATATAGATAGTTTCTCCTTGAATGTATTCTTGTATCGCGTCTAAAAGCTCTTTTGGTAAAATTTCATGCGCCTTCATTTCAAGCCAGCT
Organism: Gracilibacillus sp. JCM 18860; assembly: GCF_055395245.1. Classification (NCBI taxonomy): domain Bacteria; kingdom Bacillati; phylum Bacillota; class Bacilli; order Caryophanales; family Bacillaceae; genus Gracilibacillus; species Gracilibacillus sp. JCM 18860. The sequence continues at coordinate 1,788,835 of NZ_AP043868.1, read as the reverse complement.
CCTTATTATTTTGTTTATCATAAGGGCAAAGCCTAGTAGCGCTTATCAGGCGATAATAGTGGTATCACCCCTAGCAAAGTATCGCCTCAATCTCTAGGCTTTGCAGGGGCCAGTGTAAATTCGGGCAATTGTCTTGCCATCCCAAACACCTCCATTACTATTACAGTTTACCTCAAGTTCGCTTTTTTTTGAATAGAGAAGGCACTTCCAAAAATACAGCCGAAGTTGCAAAAAAGCGAGAGCCACTTGCAAAAATACAGTGGAAGTTGCAAAAAAGCGAGAGCCACTTGCAAAAATACAGTGGAAGTTGCAAAAAAGCGAGAGCCACTTGCAAAAATAAAGCGGAAGTTGCAAAAAAGCGGGAGGCACTCGCAAAAATACTGCGGAAACTACAAAAAGCAAGCACTACTCGCAAAAAATTATCTCTTAAACAAACTAGACAGATCATATCTCGCATTCTTCGTAATACCAGATCTTTTCATGCCTAATGATTGAAGTAATCTAGAAGTGGTATAAACAGAATCCATGCAAAGAAACCATCTGGCTTGGCGATTAGTAATCGTATGACCGAATAGGTAATAAAAATCTTCAAGTGCAGCTAAATGCGCTAACGAATTTCTTTTTTTACATTTCGGACATTCCCAAGAACCATAGATGCGCCGCATAATGATAGGCTTACATCTGTTGCAAAATACGCCTCTTTTTATTTTGGGAAATATCTTGTCATTAGGATTTATAAATGCACTACCACGTTCCTCGTGCAGAGATATTAATTTTCTTCCTAGATGGTATAATTCATTTCTTTGTAGAAGTTTGGTTGGATATTTTTGTGTGATCCTCTTAAGCCTTGCAGGGAGTTGTTGAGAGGTGATTAAATCAGGGTGGTTGAAAGTAAGGTGAACCTTCTTATGTGTAAAAACAACGAGGGTCTCAATTGGGATTGTGGGGTAGCCATGTTTATCCAAGAGGGGAGAGGATAGAAATGGGGAGTCACTCCTTATGCATAAATTTTCCTTATTATAGCATAGCCTCTTATCTGAAGCCACCATATGGTATACTTATTTTAAAAAGGAGCGTGGAGTAATTGGAAACAAAAAATCAAGCATTTTTTCGTACATTTAATGAAGCATTCGTTAAAGGAGATATTGAGAAGATTCTCGCTAGTGTTACAGATGATATTGTATGGCGCATGGTTGGTTCCGATACGATAAACGGAATAGAAGCCTTAACCCAAGCATTGACGGGTATGGATAATGATAGTGACTTTGAATTAGAAATCGAGCATATGATTACACATGGGAAAGAAGCAGCGGTTAATGGAATGATTCATTCTACCAATTCGGATGGTGAACAGAAGCATTATAGTTTTTGTGATATCTATCGATTAAATAAGCATAAGGATGGAAAAATTAAAGAGATCATCAGTTATGTGCTGGAGGTTCACTAAATAGATGTTTGTTGCGATTACACAAAAAACCCTTCATCCCATGAAACAGCTTTGGACATTTGGCTTAGAAGAGGCAAAATCTTGCTTTTTCGCTGTTATTATTTTTTCAACACTTGCCATTACCCAAATAATGGAGACTTTATTTATTCCACGTTATGATTTTATTCTATTAATTTGTCTATTAACGCAAGCTTTTATGATGATAACTAAAATGGAAACATGGGATGAGGTAAAAGTTATTGGTGTTTTCCATGTAATTGGTCTTGCGTTAGAAATTTATAAAGTACATATGGGATCATGGAGTTATCCTGAAGAGGCGTGGAGTAAGGTATTCGGTGTTCCGCTTTATAGTGGATTTATGTATGCAAGTGTTGCAAGTTATTTGTGTCAGGCATGGAGAAGACTCGATGTAGAGATAGTTCATTGGCCAAAGACATGGGCGGTCTTCCTTCTGAGTGCTGCTATTTATTTCAATTTTTTCACCCATCATTATATTTATGATTTTCGTTGGCTCTTAAAAATTGCAACTATCCTATTATTCTTCCGTACCATCGTTTACTTCAAGGTGAATGCCATTACGTATAAGATGCCTGTTGTCCTTGCATTCGTATTAATTGGTTTTTTTATTTGGATAGCAGAAAATATTGCTACCTTCTTTGGGGCATGGCAATATCCTAATCAATCAGAAACATGGCATATTGTTCACTTCAGCAAAATCAGCTCATGGCTATTATTAGTCATTGTTAGCTTTTTAATTGTGGCTATGCTTAAGCATATAAAAGGGAAAAGAGAATAACTTTCATCACATGGATGCGATAATCGCATCCATTTTTTATTCCGAGAAAAGTTTCCTTGAAGAAATATTCTTGACAAAATGAAAATATTGCGTTAATTTTTAGTTACAACAAAAAGTTTCCTAAGGGAAAAAGGAGAGGAGATTAAAATGAAAAGGAAATGGAGTTTATTTTTGACACTGGGATTTGTTCTATTTTTGGCAGCTTGTGGGAATGAAGTAAAATCTTCTAAGAATGATTCAAGTAGTGACAAAGTGAAAGTAGTCACAACGATTGCACAAATAGGAGAACCACTATCTGTGATAGGAGGAGATCGTGTAGAGGTCGAAAGCTTAATGGGGCCATCCGTAGACCCACATTTATATAATCCAACACAGAGTGATGTAAAAAAGGTCGATGAAGCAGATGTTATTTTTTATAATGGCCTCGATTTAGAAGTGAACATGAAGAAAATGTTTGAAGAAATAGGCGATTCTAAGCCCGTTTTAGCCATTGGGGATACCATTTCTGAAGATTCTTTGCTAGAGGATGAGGAAGGAGCAGTGGATCCGCATATTTGGTTTGATATTGATTTATGGAAGCAAGCACTAGAGGCTGCAGTGGAAGAATTGAAGGAATTTTCACCGGATGATGCAACATATTTTGAAGAAAATAAACAGGAGTATTTTGCAGAATTAGATCAGGTGAAAAAGGAAGCAGAGGTACTTCAGATTATACCTGAAGAAAACCGAGTTCTCGTCACAGCCCATGATGCATTTGGTTATTTTGGAAATATGCATAATATGGAAGTGATTGGACTGCAAGGGCTAAGTACGGAAGATGAGATAGGTGTTTCTGACATTAATGACACGATTGATATCATTAAAAATTACTCTGTGCCAGCAATCTTTGTCGAAAGTAGTATTAATCCTGACTCTATAGAAGCAGTGATTGAAGGGGCGAAGAATCAAGGAATAGATGTATCCCTTGGTGGCGAGCTTTTCTCTGATGCAATGGGTGATCCTGAAACGGAGGAAGGTACATATGTAGGAATGTACCATCACAATATCGATACAATCTATGATTCCTTAAGTAAAGGGGAGGAATAACTTGACACATTCAGCACTAAAAGTAGTCAATTTAGCTGCATCCTACCGAAAAAACAAGGTATTATATGATGTTAATTTCGACATAGAGGCCGGGTCTCTAACAGGTGTTGTTGGTCCAAACGGTGCAGGTAAGTCCACATTAATCAAAACAGTTCTAGATCTCCATCCAGCTTTAACTGGGGAAATAGAATTTTTCGGTTTACCCTTTAAAAAAGCAAAAAAGAAAATTGGTTATGTTCCTCAACGAGGTTCCGTTGATTGGGATTTTCCTACAAATGCATTAGATGTTGTCACAATGGGGTTGTACGGTAATATTGGTTGGTTAAAACGTCCAACACGAGAGGATAAAGAAAAAGCATACGAGTCACTAGATAAAATGGGGATGGCGAGTTATGCTAATCGACAAATTAGTGAGCTTTCTGGTGGACAGCAGCAAAGAGTATTTTTGGCACGTGCATTAGTGCAAGACGCTGAGTTATATTTTATGGATGAACCACTAGCTGGAGTGGATGCGGCAACAGAGAAAGCAATCATGAAAATCTTGCAAGAATTAAAGAATTTAGGTAAAACGGTTCTCGTTGTCCATCATGACCTTCAAACAGTTGAAGACTATTTTGACCATGTTCTCCTATTAAATAAGACAGTCATTCGTTATGGGAAAACAGAAACTACCTTTAATCCGACTAACATCTCAGAAACGTATGGAGGGAATATGTTGTGGATTACCTCCGGAAAGGAGAATGGTCATGTGGTCAGCTCTTTTAACAAGTAATACACAGTGGGTTCTGATGAGTACAATGGTTTTGGGAATTGCTGCAGGAACGATAGGATGTTTAGCATATTGGAAGAAGCAGAGCCTGATGAGTGATTCATTGGCTCATGCTTCCCTTCCTGGGGTTGTGATAGCCTACCTATTATTTGCGAGAAAGGATTTGTATCTATTAATTGCTGGCGCTGCAGTTAGTGCATTGCTCGGTGCTGTTTTTATCCAGACAATTCGCAAAAATTCAAGAATCACGGAGGATACAGCGATGGGGATGATCCTGTCGGTTTTTTATGGATTAGGCATCATGCTATTAACGATTGTTAATCGGTCAGCTGGTGGAAACCAGGCAGGCCTGGATAGTTTTATCTATGGGCAGGCAGCAGCAATGGTCCGATCAGACGTATGGACAATGATTATTCTTGCCTGTGTATCTATAATGATTGTTGTCATGATGTTCAAAGAATGGAAAATATATTTGTTTGATCCTGACTTTGCAAAAGGAATTGGCTTATCTTTAAAAGGAATGAATGTGTTATATACCTTAGTACTTGTCACAACCATTGTTATCGGGATTCAAGCAGTAGGAGTTATTTTAATTGCTGCATTAATCATTATACCACCTGTTAGTGCTAGGTATTGGACACACTCCTTTGGAAAGATGTTGTTATTGTCCGCATTGTTTGGTGGCTTAGCTGGAGCGATTGGTACGGCAGTAAGCACCCTTGGAAGTGGATGGCCAACAGGCCCGTTTATTGTTCTATTTGCTTCGATTCAATTTGTTTTCTCACTTGTCTTTGGTATACAAAAAGGGATCTTAGTGAACTATTATCAATTTAAGAAGCGACAAAAACTAGCACAGCTTCATGCTCAGGGGGTGGGTAAATGACTTACTCAGCATGGATTATTTTAACTGCATGCTTAGTTGGTGCAACTTGTGGATTAATTGGTGTCTTCTTAATACTGAGGAAAATGGCGATGATGGCTGATGCGATTAGTCACACGGTTTTATTAGGAATTGTTATTGCTTTTTTAATGACAAGAGAGTTAAGCGGTCCTCATATGCTTATTGGGGCAATCATAGCAGGTTTATTAACAGCCTTCTTTGTACAATGGCTCCATACATTGGACATTGAACAGCATGCCTCGATGGGTATTGTATTTACGACATTATTTGCTATAGGGGTTATCCTAATTGCAACATCGGTGGGGAATGCACACCTAGATGTAAAGCATGCCCTTATGGGAGAAATTACATTTATTCCTTGGGAAACGGCTGCTGTACCGCTTTTGGGTAATATACCTGTTGCAACTACCATGCTTGGGTTGGCGTTTGTGATTGTTTTATTTTTTATCCTTGTCTTCTATAAGGAATGGAAAATCACTTCTTTCGATCCAGCTCTTGCTGCTAGTTTAGGAATCCCTGTACTTATTTTGCATTATGTTTTTATGAGCCTAGTATCTGTAACAACAGTGGCTGCTTTCGATGCTGTTGGAGCTATTATGGTCGTTGCGATGTTAATCACTCCTGCTGCTTCTGCTTATCTTTGGACAGACAAGCTATCGGTTATGCTCGTCATGAGTAGTTCATTCGGTGTTTTGTCCGCTATTTTAGGCTATTATATTGCTACTGTTATCGATACCTCTATCTCAGGATCAATGGCTTTAGCTACAGGAGTTATATTTATTATTAGTTTTTTATTCTCTCCAAAGCATGGTTTAGTCTCCAAGTGGGTAAAGCCAGCCACAACTGATGTAATGCCCTAGAGGATTCGACTCACAGACCACCGTAGATGCACTACATACGGTGGTCTAGTCTTTTTTTTCTGAATCGATCCTTTATTTTTTCTGATCTGTAACATTACGGTTATACACCTTTTCAATGTAGCCAATATAGCCCTTTAACTTCTTTTCTTGTTGTTCTCCTTCGAATTTAATGGCAAGTGATGCTAGAATAAGAATACTACTACACATAGCTAACCAAACTAAGATACCGAGTAAAATATTCATGAACACACCCTCCTTACCATTATCTTAGAGGATGAAACGCGTTCCATAGCAAGAGTTTTTTAAAAAAGGATGAAAAATATGGCAAATATTCGTGATATAGCAAATCTAGCTGGCGTATCTGTAACGACCGTTTCAAGAGTATTAAATAATCATCCTTATGTAAGTGATGAGAAAAGAAGAGCAGTATTAAACGCAATTCAAAAGACAAACTATCAAATAAATATGAAGGCTGTTCATCTTAGTAAAGGAAAGTCGCGATTAATCGGAGTGGTGGTGCCATTTGCTAATAATCCTTATTTTGGTTTATTGGTCGAGGGGATCACCAAAATGGCTTATCAACATCAGTATCATATTGTATTAATTCAAACTAATTATGAAAAAGAACGAGAACTAGAAGCGTTAAACATGCTGAAGCACAAACAAATTGATGGGATAATCATTTGTTCCAGAATTTTGGATTGGAATACAATAAAGCCTTATGCAGGATATGGCCCATTAGTTGTTTGTGAAAAAGCTACGGATATAGATTACGTACAATCTGTATATGTGGATCATTATCAGAGTTTTACAAGGGCCCTCCATTATTTATACGATAAAGGTCATCGACAAATTGGCTACTGTATTGGGCGAGAAACAGGTTCCAATAGTTATTATCGAGCAAAGGCTTATCAAAACTTCTTAAAAGAAAAGGACCTTCCATTTTTGGACGAATTCGTTTTTACGGAAAACTATTACTTTGAAGATGGGAAAAAGGTGGTAAAAATGATCATAAGTCAATCAAATGCCCCTTCTGCTCTACTAGCAAGCGATGTCGTAGCAGCTGGAATTCTTACTGCCTGTCAGCACAACGGAATAGCTGTACCAGATGATTTAGCTATTATTGGCTTTGATAATCAACCCATCGCAAAGGTGATGAATATAACTACCTTTGAGATTCCAATTGTAGAAATGGGAGAAAAGTTATTTTTACAAGTAATTGAAAAAAGGGAAAATAAGCACGAAAAATTAGAGGTAACTTTGATTGAAAGGAACACGGTATGACGTTCTTTCTACCATGCTTGAATCTTGAAAGCTAATGCAGGTCTACCATTATAAGTAGCTCTTTCAATTTTGCAACTATCCGATTATTTTTGCGAGTGGCGCTCTTAATTTTGCAACTTTCATATTATTTTTGCGAGTGGCGCTCTCATTTTTGCAACTACTATAATATTCTTGCGAGTGGCGCTCTTAATTTTGCAACTTTCATATTATTTTTGCGAGTGCTGCTCTTAATTTTGCAACTTTCATATTATTTTTGCGAGTGCTGCTCTTAATTTTGCAACTTTCATATTATTTTTGCGATTAGCGCTCTCATTTTTGCAACTTCTATAATAATTTTGCGAGCGAGGCCCTCATTTTTGCAGCATATAAAAACCCAGACTGGAATAGTCTGGGTTACCGTCTATTATTATTCTGCTATAACAAACTCAAATGATCCGCTTAATTTGATTTCTTTACCGATTAAGACTCCCCCAGTTTCTAGTGGAGCATTGTAGGTTAAGCCATAATCTTCGCGGTTAATCTTTCCTTCAAGATCAATACCTGCAACAATATTACCACTCATTGGATCCTTTGCTTTTCCATTATACTCGACAACGAATGTTTCTTCATTTGTTGCATCTTTAATTGTCACATCACCAGTCACTTCGAACTCGGAGTCACTAATTTTTTTGACAGATTTACTTGAAAAAGTTATGTTAGGATAGCTTTCCGCGCTAAAGAAATCATCTGATTTTAGGTGACCATCACGATCCTCGTTGTTGGTATCAATAGACGCTACTTTAATGGTTACATTTACACTTGCCGCTTCAAGGTTGTCAAAGTCTCCATTGAAATCCACATCAAAATCATGGAATTCACCTTTCGCTTTAGATACCATCATATGTTTTACTTGAAAATGAATCCCACTATGCACTTTATCTAACGTTACATTTGCCATTTTAAAATTCCTCCTAAAAAAATATAATAACTTACTTTATGTAAGTAAGTATACAAATAGAATTAGATTACGTCAAGTAATTTAGTTATTTTATTTCTGTGCTTTTTTTTGGTATACTACTGATAAAGAGGTGAAAGGAATGACTGATAAAACGATTTGTCCAAAATTTGAATCAGCATTAGATATTTTAAATAAACGTTGGACGGGTTTGATCATATTTCAATTATTAAAAGGATCTCAGCGCTTCTCAGAGATTGAGTCATCGATTGGAATTAGTGGGCGCGTTCTTTCTGAAAGGCTGAAGGATCTTGAAAAACAAGGAATTGTCAAACGCGTCGTATATGACGAAACCCCAGTTAGAATTGAGTATTCCCTTACAGATAAAGGTTATGCATTAGAGCCTGTACTTCATAGTATTCAGCAATGGGCAGATGCTTGGATGGACTTAAAGGCTATCCTATAAAGTTTTTATAGAACTCTACCCCTAGTCAAAGTGATTAAACATGCAAAAGTGAAGAGGATGCTCTTCGCTTTTGTTATTTACATAGAGGAGGCTTTTGGATGAAAGTAATATTAGACTGTGACCCTGGCCATGATGATGCCATTGCGATTATTCTGGCAGCTTCGAGGATAAGTCCATTAGAATTAGAAGCAATCACAACGGTTGCCGGAAACGTAGAAGTAGAAAAAAATACAATGAACGCCCTAAAGGTGTGTGATATGATTAGTCTAGAGAGTGTACCAGTTGCGCAGGGTGCAACTGGACCGTTAGTGAAAAAAGCAGTGATTGCAGAAGAAATTCACGGAGAAACAGGACTAGATGGGCCAAAGCTCCCTCGGCATCCATCTAAAACAGCTATTGATCAGCATGCAGTGGATGTTATTATTGAAAAATTGTTAACAACAAATGAGCCAATTACACTTATTCCAACAGGTCCATTGACAAATATTGCGCTAGCGTTAATTAAAGAACCACGGATTAAAAGTAATATTCGCGAAATTGTCCTGATGGGCGGTGGAACATTTGGTAATTGGACACCAGCTGCGGAGTTTAATATTTATGTGGATGCAGAGGCCGCAAAAGTAGTTTTTGAAAGCGGAATACCAATAAAAATGTTTGGATTGGATGTGACACATCAGGTTCTCGCTACCAAACAAACAGTAGCAGATCTAAAGTCCATCAATCATACGATAGCGACATTCGTATCAGAACTACTAAGCTTTTTTATCCAGGCATATAAAAATCAATTCGACTTTGATGGGGGACCAATTCACGATGCGTGCACGGTTGCTCATTTAATCGATCCAACTATCTTTACCTTTGACCATGTCCATGTCGATATCGAAACAAAAGGCGAATATTCTTATGGAATGACCGTCATTGACAAACATGGCGTAACAGGAAAGCAGCCTAATGTTTACGTAGCGAAGGGTTTAGATCAGGGAAAATTCTGGTCCTTATTTTACAATGCGATTGCTTCTTATGCAGAGTGAGGAGAGAGTAATGATGAAGAAGCCAAAGATCACAGTAATTGGTAGTATAAATATGGACTTGGTGACTTCTACCGACAAATTCCCAGAACAAGGGGAAACGATCAGAGGGACACAATTCCAAACAAGTCCAGGTGGTAAAGGAGCGAATCAGGCTGTTGCTGCGGCTAGACTAGGTGCTAATGTCAACATGATTGGGCTTGTAGGAGAAGATAGTTTTGGAGAACAGCTTCTTACTAATTTACATAATGAGGATGTGGACGTGACAAATGTTGCTAAACAAAAAGGAACTTCCACAGGCTTGGCGAATATTGTATTGTCGGAAAAGGATAACCGAATTATCATTATTGGTGGAGCAAACGAATATGTCATCCCATCCTATTTGGAAAAGTGTAAGGAAGCTATCATTGAAAGTGATTATGTTTTACTTCAATTCGAAATACCGAAGCAAACGATTGAGTATTGTTTGGAGATTTGTGCTGAACACCATATACCTGTCATTGTCAATCCAGCCCCAGCGATGAAGTTATCTAAGAAAGCTTGGAAACAGGCTACCTATATTACTCCTAATGAAACAGAGAAAAAGCAATTATTCCAGAATCAACTGGATGAGAGGTTTATTATCACCGAAGGAAAACAAGGAGTTTCTTATATGGAGGATAATCAGCCAAAGCATGTCGCTGCTCATGATGTAGAGGTGCTGGATTCAACAGGTGCAGGGGATACATTTAATGGAGCACTAGCTGTTGCGTTAGCAGAAGGGCGTAGTGTAACAGATGCCATTATTTTTGCAAATGGTGCTGCAGCTCTTTCGGTTCAGAAGATCGGTGCACAAAGTGGAATGCCAACTAAAGAGCAAGTATTCAATTTTTTACATAAGGATTGATCAAAATGACAAATATATTAAAAAATGATTGGGCAGAAGTCCTTGATGATGAGTTCCAAAAAGATTATTATTTGAGGTTACGAAGTTTTTTAAAAGAAGAATATCAGAAATTCACCATATATCCAAATATGTATGATATTTTTAATGCCCTCCATTACACTGATTTTGCTAAAGTAAAGGTGGTAATATTGGGACAAGACCCTTACCATGGACCAAATCAAGCACATGGACTAAGCTTTTCCGTTAATCCGGGTATTGCGATTCCACCTTCTTTGAAAAATATATATAAAGAATTAGCTGATGATATTGGATGCCCCATTCCAAATCATGGATATTTAAAGAAATGGGCAGTAGAAGGAGTACTTTTGTTAAATAATGTGTTAACCGTAAGAGCTGGCCAAGCCCATTCTCATAAAGGTCAAGGCTGGGAGACTTTTACCGACAATGTCATCAAAAGCCTAAATCAAAAAGATACACCGGTTGTTTATATCCTTTGGGGAGCGGCAGCACAAAAGAAACAAGCACTAATCGATATGTCAAAGCACTTTGTCCTAAAATCTCCGCATCCAAGTCCATTATCCGCACATCGAGGATTTTTTGGAAGTCAACCTTTTTCGCAGACGAACGAGTTACTTGAAAAAGCGGGACAACAACGAATTGATTGGGAGATACCTTCATTAAGTTAATCCAAGCATATAAAGTTTCATTTTTCATAGAAATAGATGATTATTAAAGCCATTTATGGTAAACTAACGCCTAGTGTAAGGAATACAAGGAGTTCGCTATTATGAAAAATGAAACTTTTTTTAATCGAATTTTTAAGAATTGGTCAGCAATCCATCATATTGTGACCTACTATTTATTAGCCGTTATAGTATCGATCATTATTATTAGTATGCCTATCTTTCATGAGGATGGGGTTCACTTGTCTTTTATTGATGCTATGTTTACGGCGGTTACTTCCGTAAGTGTAACGGGTCTTACTTCTGTTTCTATTGTCGAGACCTTTAACCCATTAGGCCAAGTAGCGATAGCGGTGATTTTACACCTTGGCGGAATTGGTATTATGACAATGGGTACTTTTATTTGGGTTATTTTAGGTAAAAAAATTGGCATCAAAAGCCGGAAATTAATTATGGCCGATCAAAATAGTAAAACCTTATCCGGATTGGTAAAATTAATGCTCGAAATATTTAAGTTAATGTTACTAATTGAGTTAGTTGGTGCGATAATCTTAACCATCCATTTTCTTAACTATTTTGATACTTTCCAGGAAGCTTTATTGCACGGGGTTTTCGGTGCGATTAGTGCAACAACAAACGGTGGCTTAGATATAACAGGTGCATCACTCATTCCATATGCCAATGATTATTTTGTTCAATTTATTAATATGGTACTTATCATTCTAGGTGCAATAGGCTTTCCGGTATTAGTGGAAGTAAAAGAAGTATTAAAAGGAAAAATGGAGGATAGGCACGATCGATATAAATTCTCTTTATTCACGAAAATTACAAGTGTTACTTTTTTTAGTCTTGTAGTTATCGGTTGTTTGTTGTTTTTACTCCTTGAGAGAAATGCCTTTTTAGCGGATAAAAGCTGGCATGAATCCTTTTTCTATAGTTTATTTCAATCTGTCACTTCTAGAAGTGGTGGATTGGCAACAATGGATGTGTCAGAGTTAACATTGCCAACACTGGTTATGACTAGTGCTTTAATGTTCATTGGTGCATCACCGAGCAGTGTTGGTGGGGGGATTCGAACAACGACATTTGCGATCATGCTACTTACGATTTGGAATTATGCAAAAGGTAACTCTGGTGTAAAGGTTTTTGGTCGTGAAATTCATCAAGAGGACATGCTTAGGTCTTTCATCGTTATTACAACGGCCATGATGCTTTGTGTGACAGCAGTTGTCCTCTTAACATACACAGAGGATTTTTGCCTAATCGCGATTGTATTCGAAGTAACTTCTGCCTTCGGGACTACCGGATTATCATTAGGCATTACTCCCGAGCTATCTAATTTTGGTAAGCTCCTAATTATGGCTTTGATGTTTATCGGTAGAATTGGAGTTTTCTCCTTCCTATTTTTAATTAGAGGAGATGCAGGTCAAGACAAATTTCATTACCCGAAAGAACGAGTTATAATTGGCTAAGCTCCCGGTGTGAACTGGGGGTTTTTTTGTTGAGAAATAGAGCACGATTCTGAGCCATTTGGCTGTTCAATTTAGACTAACGTAAGGATAAGAACCATTTTGGAGGGAGCAGTGCTCAAAATGGTCGTAATAGCTAGGATAAGAACCATTTTGGAGGGAGCAGTGCTCAAAATGGTCGTAATAGCTAGGATAAGAACCATTTTGGAGGGAGCAGTGCTCAAAATGGTCGTAATAGCTAGGATAAGAACCATTTTGGAGGGAGCAGTGCTCAAAATGGTCGTAATAGCTAGGATAAGAACCATTTTGGAGGGAGCAGTGCTCAAAATGGTCGTAATAGCTAGGATAAGAACCATTTTGGAGGGAGCAGTGGCTCAAAATGGTCGTAATAGCTAGGATAAGAACCATTTTGGAGGGAGCAGTGGCTCAAAATGGTCGTAATAGCTAGGGTAAGAACCATTTTGGAAGGAGCAGTGGCTCAAAATGACAGTTATAGCCAGGATAAGAACCATTTTGGAGGGAGCAGTGCTCAAAATGGTCGTAATAGCTAGGGTAAGAACCATTTTGGAGGGAGCAGTGCTCAAAATGGTCGTAATAGCTAGGGTAAGAACCATTTTGGAAGGTACAGCAACTAAAAATGCCCGTTATAGCCAGGATAAGATAAATTTACAAGAACTCTATCTCGTTCTTTTGCTATTGCCGACTATTGCACTTCATACATGCTACCGCTGATTTTTTATGTTTTTTATAATTCAATAGGTGGTCGGGATAGCTAGCTATATAGTATAGTTATAAGTAGAGAGGTTAGAATAATAATAACTAGATTTGCGATAGATTTGGAGGCAAAAGGATGATAGATTACCATAAACAAATAAATGAGGTATTAGAGAATATTCAAAAGGTTATTATTGGAAAAGAGCGAGAGGCAGCATTGAGTTTAGTTGCACTACTAGCTAACGGTCATGTACTGATTGAGGATGTTCCTGGTGTTGGTAAGACAATGCTTGTAAGAGCGTTGGCGAAATCCTTGAATTGTGAGTTTAAGCGAATCCAGTTTACACCTGATTTACTTCCATCTGACGTCACAGGTGTTTCGATATATAATCCAAAGGAAATGATATTTGAGTTTAGAAAAGGTCCCATTTTCGGTGATATCGTATTAGCAGATGAAATCAACCGTACCTCACCTAAAACGCAATCCGCCTTGTTAGAAGCAATGGAAGAAAATAATGTCACTGTAGACGGTGTGAGCAAGCCACTGAACGAACCTTTTTTTGTCATGGCAACCCAAAACCCTATTGATTATGAAGGAACCTATCCACTGCCAGAAGCACAGCTAGATCGTTTTATTATGAAGCTTAGCTTGGGCTATCCGAACGAATTGGATGAACTAGAAATGCTCAATCGTACAGATCAGCAGCATCCTATTGATCAATTAGTACCAATAATTGACCGAAGTCAATTAATAGAGATACAGCAATTTATAGATAATATTTATGTTGATGAAACGGTAAAGCATTATATTGTTCAACTAGTTTCTGAAACGAGAGAAAATGAGTATGTGCAATTAGGTGTTAGTCCAAGAGGTTCGATAGCCTTAATGAAGGCTGCAAAAGCATATGCTTTTATCCAAAATAGAGATTATGTAATTCCAGATGATATCTTATTTCTGGCACCATATGTGTTGGCACATCGGATAATACTACGGCCAGAGGCGCGTTATGATGGTATTACTCAACAAAATTTAATCACACAGCTTTTGAAAAAAATAGATGTGCCAATTAGGAAGGAAGTACATGGATGAAATCAACGATGCACCGCATTCGGAAAATCATTCAACTATTGCTATTGAGTGGTGTTCTTTTCGCATTTGCTATGTTTCAAGGTGGTTTTGTTAGTTGGTTCTTATTTTATAGTGTCGTACCACTCCTAATTTATATGCTTTCCATTCCCTTTTATCCATTTAACAAATGGAGGGTTAACAGGGTGCTATCCTCTAAGTATGGTCAAGCAGGTGGTTCTGTACTGATTACAATTACGTTAGAAAGAAAAATTCCTTTTCCATTATTTTATCTTGTGGTAGAAGAAAACAGTCCTACCACATTAAACTATCAGGACATTGGTCAGGAAAAATATAAATATTTAAATGATCAGCAATTTTATGTAGAAAATAGAGTCTTTCGTAAATTATTATTTCCATTGTTCAAAAGAAAACTTACAGTGACGTTTCGTGTAGCAAATCTACCGAGAGGTCAGCATTCATTTCATTCTATAAATGTTCAAACAGGTGATCCGTTTGGGTTAATTTCTAACCAATATGTATGGGAAATAGAGGATAGCTTAGTCGTCTATCCAGCTGTTAGAAGCCTGGAATGGAAGCAAAGGATGGACAGCAATGAGGCAGGGGCAAATCCTGTCCTCCTACACGATCATAAGCAAGCAAATGTCGTATCAGGTGTTCGAGAGTATATTCCAGGAGATAGGTTTTCCTGGATTGATTGGAAAACAACCGCTAGAAAAAATTCAATTATGACAAAGGAATTTGAACAAGAAAAGGATGCTCATATGGCGATAGTTCTAAGTGCTGAGCTTAAGTCTAGTATGCAACAATTGTCATTTGAGGCATTGGTGGAGCTTGCGGCATCTATTCTGGTAAGTACGAGGAAAAAAGGGCAGAGTGTATCCTTTCACATGTTAGGAGAGGCCGAAAAGCATTTTACGGAACAACAAGTAAAATTCGAGCCAACAGTGATACAAAATTATCTAGCATTGATAAATCCAGACAAAAAAGATTCCCTTTTCACTAGTAAACTAGTAACTTCCTTGAAACATTTGCCAAAAGGGTCGTTATTATTATGTATTACTAGTCAATTGGATCAAAAATTAGTAGATAGTTTAGTGATAAAAAGTAAACAAGACCTTCAGATAGCTCTCTATTCCATCATTTCCAAAAATGACTATACATCCTTTCACCAATCATTAATAGAGTCATTGCGTATGCATCGAATTTCTGTACAAATCTTATCAGAGGACGACTTAAAAAAAGTGCGATGGGAGGTGAATGCATCTCTATGAGAATAGCTAAAGAGAAAAAATCAATACCTTCGTTCTTTATCATGACTGCAGGATTTCTATTATTCTGGGAATGGCTGAGACCGCTGGGGCAAGTAACTGATACAGGTCATATTCCATTACTTGTTCTATATGCTGCTCTGTGCTTTTTGGTATCCTTTTTCATCCAAAATGGTTTGTGGAAATTTATCATAAAAGGATTAAGTCTTTTATTTATACTTGATTATCTTTTCTTACCGGGAATTTTTCTATCAAGTGAGTCAATACAATTCATTAGTCAAGAGCTTTCCTATAACCTGAGTGCAGTATGGGATAGTCAATGGTATTTAATGACCCCGTTCTTTCGAAGCTTGTTATTTCTAATGGTTCTCTGGTTAATGAGCTATTTGTTGCATTATTGGTTTTTAGTTGCAAATAAGTTTTTCTTATTTGTTGTACTAACCATTATGTATTTAGCTGTTTTAGATACTTTCACGAGCTATGAAGCGGAAATAGCCATTGTCCGAACGTTTGCTATTTCGTTTATTGCACTTGGACTAAGTCGGTTTATGAAATTTAGGGAGCAAGGAGTAGAAGTTGAGATACAGAAATACAGTATTCTAAAATGGATCATTCCTATTATTGGAGGAGTGCTAGTAACGGCATCCATAGGTATTTTTGCACCTAAGTTGGCCCCACAATGGCCCGATCCTGTTCCGTTTATTCAAAGTCAAGCGAATCATGTGGGATTCGGGAATACGGTTCAAAAGGTAGGCTATGGAGAGAATGATTCACAATTAGGTGGATCGTTCGTTCAGGATGATACAGCGGTCTTTGAAGCCATATCGAAGGAAAGGTTATATTGGAGAATTGAATCAAAGGACCTCTATACAGGAAAGGGCTGGGAGCGTTCCTCTTCTCTTGATTATAACCCATTGCAATCTGGTGCTGTCCAATGGCAAGCTTTTTCCCCACAAGCAGTAGATACAACGGAAGAAGAAGCTTCTGTAACTTATACGAAGGAAAGTAATTTAGATAAAGTACCTATTCCATATGGTGCTGCGGAAGTTACGACATCTTATAGTGCTCTTCTTTTCCAGGACCTAGAATCTGGGATGATGGAGATGGAAGTAAGTGAACAGCAGGGCAGATCACAGCCATATACGGTTCAATATGAAGATCCATCTTTTTCTATTGATCAATTAAAACAAGTCAGTGATAAAGATCCGTCTGCGATCCAAAACAAATATTTACAACTACCAAGCTCGTTACCTGATCGTGTTCGTGCGTTGGCTCAAGAGATAACGACAGATAAGCCGACTCGATATGATAAAGTAAAAGCAATTGAACGCTATTTTTCGCAAAATGGCTACACCTACCAGATAGAGGATGTTTCCATACCAGAGGCTGGGGAGGACTATGTGGACCAGTTCTTATTTGAAACAATGGTCGGATATTGTGATAATTTCTCTAGTTCCATGGTAGTCATGCTTCGTACCTTAGATATTCCTGCAAGGTGGGTAAAGGGGTTCACTGGTGGTGAAATCAAATCAAATCAGCCTGATTTACCAAATGGTTATAAGCTATATGAAATCACAAACAATAATGCTCACTCCTGGGTTGAAGTGTATTTTCCAAATGTAGGTTGGGTACCGTTTGAGCCTACGAGTGGGTTTACCAATCCAACTGAATTCTATCAAGAAACGGTAGCGGAGGATATGGACTCAATTAATCCTGAGGAACAAAGAATAGAAGAAACAAATCCTCAACAAGAGCAACAGGAACAGCAAGCAACAGATCCAGCCGATAATGAAGAAGATGAATCAGCTTTAGGAAGCTCCCGATCTAGTCGTATTAATATGCCGATCAAAGTGATGATAGTTATTGGTGTCATCCTTATGGTTTTACTCGGTGGGTTTTCGTATTGGAAAAGGCAAGAAATCAGAACTTGGTATTTACAGAAGAAATGGCGTAAAATTTCTGAGCAGCTGGATATCGAAGAATGTTATCATTATTTGCTAAAGTTACTTGCTAAAAAAGGCTTTAATCGTAACAAAGGACAAACGCTTCGCCAATATGCTAAAGAGGTAGACGAAACAATCGGTAAAAGTGATATGTATGATTTAACCCTTTTATATGAACAATATTTATATAGAAATGGGCAGGTAGAGGTCGATTCCTCTACACTTAGGAATCTTTTCCAACGCATTGTTCATCAAATAATCGCTTGACCAATGAATACAACCATTGATAGAATAAGATAAATTAACAGGATTAGACCTTCATATATGTTTGGGAATATGGCCCAAACGTTTCTACCTGAACACCAATATGTTCAGACTATGAAGGTGAGGGTCTGTCGTGGCATCTGCCTTTCTGATAAGGACAATAAGAGAAGGGCAGTTTTCTTTTTGCTATCTGGAAGTGGGTAGTAAACATAGATAGAAGAAACCTTGAAGGAGTGGACAATTTGGAAATAAACAATGAAATGATTTTAGTGCTTGATTTTGGTAGTCAATATAACCAACTGATTACAAGACGAATCCGTGAATTTGGTGTATATAGTGAGTTGCATTCCCATCGATTAACTGTGGAAGAAATTAAACAAATGAATCCTAAAGGAATTATTCTTTCTGGTGGACCTCACAGTGTTTACGGAGAAAATAGCTTCCGTTGTGATGAACGTATTTTTGACTTAAATATTCCTATCCTAGGTATTTGTTATGGTATGCAGTTAATGACCCATCATTTTGGTGGAAAAGTAGAGCGTGCGAACCAACGTGAATATGGAAAAGCGGACATTCATGTAAAGGACGACTCCATCTTATTTGAAGGTACTCCACAAGAGCAAACGGTTTGGATGAGCCATAGTGACAAGATCATTGAGGCACCTGCAGATTTTAAAATCGAAGCAACGAGTGCTTCGACTCCAGTTGCTGCAATGAGTAATACGGATAAGCAATATTATGGAGTTCAATTCCACCCAGAAGTACGTAACACAGAGTATGGAAATGACCTACTTAAGACTTTTGTCTTTCATGTTTGTCAATGTTCTGGGGATTGGACAATGGCGAACTTTATTGATATGGAAGTAGAGAAGATCAGAGAGCAGGTTGGTGACCGAAATGTTTTATGTGCATTAAGTGGGGGAGTGGATTCTTCTGTTGTTGCTGCTCTAATTCATAAAGCCATTGGTGATCAATTAACCTGTATTTTTGTAGATCATGGTTTATTGCGTAAAAATGAGGCAGATACCGTTATGGAAACATTCCGTGATCAGTTCCATATGAATATTATTAAAGTCGATGCACAGGATCGCTTTTTGAATAAGCTAAAAGGTGTTTCAGATCCTGAGCAAAAACGGAAGATTATTGGAAATGAGTTTATCTACGTATTTGATGATGAAGCAGCTAAGCTAGAAAACATGGATTTCTTAGCACAAGGAACCCTATACACGGATATTGTAGAGAGCGGAACGGAAACAGCTCAAACGATTAAATCTCACCACAATGTCGGTGGTTTACCAGAGGAAATGGAATTCCAATTAATTGAGCCTTTGAACACGTTATTTAAGGACGAAGTACGCGCACTTGGGACAGAATTAGGTGTCCCAGATGAAATTGTGTGGCGTCAACCATTCCCAGGGCCTGGCCTAGGTATCCGCGTTCTTGGTGAAATTACTCCTGAGAAGGTAGAAATTGTTCGCGAATCAGATGCTATTTTGCGTGAAGAGATTAAAAAAGCGGGGTTAGATCGTGATATTTGGCAATACTTCACCGTTTTACCTGACATCCGTAGTGTTGGTGTAATGGGGGATGCAAGAACCTATGATTATGCTATCGGTATTCGTGCTGTCACTTCCATCGATGGAATGACTTCTGATTGGGCACGTATCCCATGGGATGTTTTAGAGAAAATTTCAGTGCGTCTTGTAAATGAAGTAGATCATATCAATCGTGTGCTTTATGATGTGACAAGTAAGCCACCTGCGACGATTGAGTGGGAATAAGACGCTAATTTAATTTGAAGAGGAAACGCCTATTTATAGAGTATTTTAACCAAGCTAAAATGGATAAAACAATTTAAAATATTTGGTTCCCTACCAATGAAAATTTTGGTAGGGATTATTTTTGGGTGATTTTTCCTTGTTTTGAACTATGGCATTTAACTTTTTTTAATAGGCATTTTCCACTTTAAAAGTGTGGAATGTGTAGGATGTATAGCTTGTTTTGAAAGCCTATTTATCGTGATATTTATATTGTTTAAACCAATTTAATAAAATGAATAGTCAATCCCCGGTGATTTAGCTATTGACTTTACACCTTCTGTTCCATTTTGATAACGAATAACTACTTGTATTTTTTCATCTTCCGTGAATTTGGCCAAAAGGAGCTACACCTCCAACTATTAGATTTGTGACTAACAATTAGGGTGCAGTTCATTACCACGGGTGGTTTTGATTCAATCTTTTCCAGACCCTATAAGCGGTTGTAAAAACGGCAGCAACCTGAAACACTAACCAACCAGGATGCCGGACATTCCAAATAAGACCGATTTCCAGAAAAATAACAGTCGCCAATGGCCAAATTACCGCATGAATTCAGCCATGTTTGCTCGATTTCTCATCTTTCCATATTCTTCATTATTAGTAACCAATCGTTCGCTCTCCATTAACGACCCTGCAATAATGAACAAGTATACAGCAAATGCCCATGTTAGAGGCATTAGTACTAAGAGGGGATCACTGTCTGCATGGCATGTGTCGTTAGTCAAAAAAGATATCCCATAACTTAATATAATAGTCACAATTCCAGTAACGATTAATATTCCATACCTTTTACCATTGGCCAAACTTTTCTGTCTAAAATCTTGAATAAACGAATCATCAAAAATTAATGGTTGTGTTTTCCCACATTTTTATAAGACAGGACTTTCTTCCATAAGGGAAAAAGTACCTTCATGGCTTACTCGAAATGAGATTCGGTCTTGACCAGTCGGATTGGCCCCTTCGTCATTGTACAAGCGTGTTATTGTGGAAACAGAACAGCCTGAGTAAATCAAGCAGCAGTTGATGGCTCGTTGTTCGTTATTTATCTAAAGAGTGATTACTTGCTTGCAGCAATTCAGAAGAAATATGTGAATCGTTAGTATGCTATACTTTTTTTATCCTAACAACCGAAAGGAGTTTTGTATTCATGGATACTCATACCTCTGAACGCTTTATACATGAGTTGCAGCAATACCAAAATGAAGCGGGAATCGAAAAAATGAAAAGGTTTTTTAAAGGTTCAGATGAAAATACGAAGTGCTTAGGTCTTAACATGCGTACGGTATTCCAAATTGCTAAACAATTTACGGATATGCCTTTAACAGAAGTCGAACGGCTTCTAGAAAGCGATTATTATGAAGTGAGAATGGGCGCCGTGAGCATTATGGATTTTCAGGCCAAAACCAAGAAACTCCCGGAGGAAAACAGGCAAGCTTTGTACGATCTGTATATTCGAAGGCATGATCGAATCAACAATTGGGATTTCGTTGATCGTGCCGCTCCTTCTGTAATCGGGACTTATTTGCTGGATAAACCAAAGGATAAACTATACGAAATGGCACACTCCTCTAATATTTGGGAACGTAGAACAGCGATGGTAAGCACATATAGCTTTATCAAAAACGGCAATACGGAGGATACATTTGCTATCGCTGAGATTCTGGTACATGATCCTGAAGATTTAATCAACAAGGCGGTGGGCAGCTTTATTCGTGAAGCTGGCAAGAAAGACGAAGACAGGCTGAAATCTTTCTTAAATAAACACGCTCACACCATGCCCAGAGTCACCTTGAGATACGCTATAGAAAAGTTTGATAAAAGTACAAGGGACTACTACTTAACTTTAAAGAAGAAAGAGAAGTAGGTAGTCAATGATGAAGCCTCTATCAGGGAAAGTGGCTTTGGTAGCCGGAGGAACTCGGGGCGCAGTCAGAGGGATCGCTATTGAATTCGGTGCAGCAGGTGCAACGGTCTACGTCACCAGAAGTACTACACGGACGAGGCGATCTGAATACAACCGGCCGGAAACGATTGAAGAAACTGCTGAACTGGTTGATCAGGCGGGTAGCACAGAATTGCGATGCAAGTCGATCACCTCGCACCTATTCAGGTTCAGGAGTTAATCGCACCAATTGAACACGAGCATGGTCAACTGGATATTTTGGTCAACGATATCTGGGGTGGCGAATATATGGTGGAGTGGAATGTTCCAGTTTGGGAACACTCTTTAGAAAACGGGTTGCGTATGCTGAACCTGGCCATAGACACCCATATCATTACAAGTCACTACGTGCTCCGCTACTTATCCGCAACCCCAACGGGCTCGTTGTTGAAGTCACGGACGGCACGAAAGCCTATAATGAAACAAACTACCGGCTGTCGTTATTCTACGATTTGGCAAAGAACTCAGTCATCCGAATGACCAAGTCTTTGGCACTTGAACTCGCCTCTTACCAAGGAACTGCCCTATCCATATTGCTAGGCTGGCTGTGCTCCGAAATCGTGCTGGAGGAATACGGCGTAACCGAAGCAAACTGGAGAGATGCACTTGCCCGCGAACCGCATTTCATCATTTCCGAACAAGACAAACATTTTCAAATACTTTTATTTCCTCATTTGCACCTAAAGACTTGAGCTTGTTAGTAAACTTCGTATAAAGTGTTTTCCAATCAACATTAATCTTTTCAATACTTTTTTATCCTAGACTTATTTGCCTCATTCTCCATAGTCTCTAATGACAATAAAAATTCAAGTACTCTTTGCTTAACATCCATAATTCCATAGTTAGGCACACGTGCTAATATATCGGTCAAACCACTTTTTTGTTCAATAAAGAAAGCTCCAAATATAGTAATTACACAAAACCCTATCTTTTGGGGCATACCGAATAAATCAGATTATGAGCCACAACAACCTGAAAGTAATGGAACAGTTGATTCCAATACCGTGCAAAAAGTGACAGAGTTTTTGGAAACATTTTTTTGCCTATTATGTGAAAATGCCTTACCACCAATAGGTAAGGATTATTTATTTTCAGAGCTAGTCCATCCAGTATTTCGGACAGTAGATTATCGAATAAAAGTATGGGTGACTGTTAAATATATTGATGAAGCAACAATAGCAACACAGTTTTCACAATATTACTCACATTAGAAAAGATATAAATTGGATGATTGTAGAATAAAAATTTAAACACCACGACTTGTTCTTACTGGTTGATTAAGTCGTGGTGTTTAATAATGATTAGTTATCAATAAATATATTACTCCATTAAAATTCATGTATTAATTGTCAAGTCTTGAAGTGAATTACTTTATATCATCGTTTTCATCATCTTCAACAATAGAAAAACTTCATTCATATCTTCAATATCAAGTGCCTGAACAATTTTTTCTAAAATGTTCAAACTGAATTCGCTACCTTTTTCCATTTGCAAGTTCGCTCAATGTAGCTAAGCGAATACCCGTTTTAACATAGAGTTGAGTAAGAGAAATATCACGATCAGATAATAATTTATATTAACTTAGTAGGATAATGATACTCCTCACGTTAGAAAATATATAAATGTGATGATTAAAAAACTTAAAAAAGTATGACCCTTTGCTCCACCACCATATTTTTATTTTTTGACAAAGTTAAAATTACTTATTTCGTAAAATGCTTTTACTATATCTGTATAAGAATGGACAAAATCTTCATCAATCCATTTCATAAGCATATTCCACATGCCTCCTGCATTAAATGCTAACGCAAATTCTAAGTGTTCTTCACTAATTGTATGAGGAAATTTGTCTTGAGTGAGTTTATGAATATAAGGTAAATACTTATTAAAAGCATCTAACAGAAAACCAGATAGCCCATTTTTTCTGAGGGCAGAAATGAAGTCAATATGTTCATACATCAATTCTAGAAATATCTTTGATACCTTCCTCATATCGATTTCACCTGCTTCAACAAGGTTGTTTACATACTCCTCTGCTAACTCGTTTAAATATAAATTTAGGACATTCTCTTTTGACTTAAAATTTCTATAAAAAGTACTCCTGTCTAAATCAGCCTTTTCAGCAATTTCCTTAATCGAAATTTTGTCATAGGGTTTTTCTTTCATCAAATCTAGTAGAGCAGCTACTAACCATTTTTGAGATTGTATTGCGATCGGATTATCAGTTGAATATATCATAAGTCTATCTCCTCCTAGTACAACATATCGTAGTGATTTGTAGTATTTGTTGTCATTCTATTGATATTAGGTTATCACTACAATACAATATAAATATAAGTGCAACAAGTGTGGCACTCTAAACAATCTTGCTAAGTAAAGTTCATGTATTATTCTTTCTTGATTATTGTGAATATGGCAATGATTATTATTGATGAATACGATTTCTTCAAATTTGCTACAGTGGCTTAATCAATAAAATAGTTTAAAATTATATGAGGAGAGATAACATGAGCAAGCTTGTTAATAAAGGTATTGTAAAAGCAGCAGGGTTTATGAATATGAAAAATAGATTTAACTATTTCAAAGTGGCACCCAATGCTTTAGAAAAAGTAATGGGGTTGGAGCGATATGTTAGAAAAGCAGTCATTGATAAAAAATTTGCGGAACTAATCAAGTTAAGAGTATCACAAATTAATGGTTGCTCTTATTGTATAAACATGCATACAAAAGGGGCAAAAAAGTTAAAAGTAACAAATGACCAGCTTGTTCAATTAAAAAATTGGAATGCAAGTGATATTTATAGCCCAAAAGAGAAAGTGGCACTACATTTAGCGGAAAATATGACTTTAATTTCGGAAAAAGGCGTCAGTGATGAGTTGTATGACCAAGTGAGAGAGCATTATGATGAAAAAGAATATGTAGATTTAGTGATGATTATTAATCAGATTAATATGTGGAATAGGCTATCTATTTCCATGGGCAATCAAGCTAGTGAATAAATGGCAATAATGATTAACATATGAAAGCGACCAATAATAATTGCCATTTTAAAATTTTAACACTTTTTCCTTAAAGGAGATAAAAATAAGTTCCGTCAGAATCCCCGCCAAAACAATTTGAAGGTGCGAAAAACGTTGGTATAGAAATGTTTTGGCGTCACCTGTAAACTTGGAGTCGGAGTAATAAGAGATGTCCTAAAATCCTTGGTAACACAAGATTTTTAGGGCTTTTATCTATTTGAATCATCAAAGGGTTTTCTCCCGTACTAATTAACAAAGAAGTATGAGAGTGTCTCTGAAGTAGTTCCATCGCCTTATCATAAGCAATATGAAAGTTTCCTTTTCCCTTCATAAAGGTAAATGGTCAATCAGCAAATGCCTCTTACACACGGATTTTTACACTTAATACCTCCACTAAACAATCTTCTTTTTATGAAATTTGCTAGAAATCAGCTTTTTTTAGTTTCCACAATCCAAGGATATTTGAAATGAGTATCCATGATAAAAGGATTAATATGGCACTCATCAACTGACCATTAAATGTGACAGTACTCATTTCGGTAAGGATATGCAATGACTTTTCGGGTAGCAACATTAAAACCATATCTGAGAAACTAGCTGGGAATAGTTTCATTAAAGCAGGTAGGAACATTACACCAATTGCAAACATAATTCCACCAGCAGCTGATCGAAAGTAAAATGTACCAGCTGCACTTAATAAACTATAAAATAAGGGCAGAATGACAGTCCCAAACAGTTTAGACAGCAATACTTGATCGTTGAGTGAAACTGTACGCATGTTATTTGTAAGAAGGACAAGTTGATCTAATCCAAAAATGATTAAAGTCAAGGTTATACTAATAATGAGAGATAAAATCATGATAAACAAAATTTTAGAGAGATAGAATTTTTGACGAAGTGGCGTAATCGCCAAAGATGTATGTATGGCATCATGTGAAAACTCTTTAGAAATAAAAGTTGCTGAAAAAATTATCAGCATGATGGCCGCAACATCCATCCCCAGCAATGAAATATCAATAACTTCCATAGCTGGCAGTTCAGTTAAATCCTTTCCCTGGGTCACCCCAAGTGTAAATAAAAAAATTAAACCAAAAGATAAACTCAACAAACTTAAAACTATTAAATAATTTCGGTGGCTTGTCAGAAAACTGATTTTCTTAAAATCAGCATTAATTAAGTGCTTCATTGTTTTTCCCTCTTTCATTTTTATGTGAGACGTAATCAGCTTTCCCTTTAGTTATTTCCATAAATAATTCTTCCAATGTAGGTTGAACTTTTTTGAGCTGGTAGATGACAACATCATGTTCATGGGCAAGATGACCAATTTCTCTTGAATCTAAATTCCGTACTTCCAAACCATCTTTTTTTTGCACTACTTCAGCACCATTTGTATTTAAAGCCGCAGTCATTTTAGCTAAATCATTTGCTTCAACATAGACATAAGAATTTAAACTTTTTTGATTCATTTCTTCAATGGTCATATCTGCAAGAAGCTTACCCTGCGCAATAATGATAATACGATTGGCTACGGCTTGTATCTCACTCATCAGGTGACTCGATACAATAACAGCTTTTCCTTCATCAGCAAGCTGTTTAAATAACCTCCGAAGCCACTTAATACCATCTACATCCAAACCGTTAAATGGTTCGTCAAGAATAATTGTATCGGGATTACTGATCAAAGCAGTTGCAACTCCTAATCGCTGTTTCATGCCTAAAGAGTAAGACTTTATTTTTTTATTTTTAACTTTTTCCAATCCCGTAATTTTTAACATATCCTCAACCTTGCTTTTATCAATATTAGCGGCTGTTGAGAAGAATGATAAATGTTGTCGTGCTGTTAAGTTAACATCTATAGCCGAAGGATCAATTAATGTACCAATTTTTTGTGTCGGTTCAGCAAAGGAATGGTAATATTTATTATCCACGGTAACCTTCCCAAAGGTGGGATGTACAAGTGAAATTATCATTTTCATTGTTGTTGATTTACCCGAACCATTAGGTCCTAAAAAACCTGTTACCACACCTGGTTTAAATGTTAAATTCAGCTGATCTACAACTGTCTTTTGATCATATTTTTTCGTTAAATTGTTTAATTGTATCAATTTTCCTCCCCCTTTTTCTCACAATAATAGCTATATGTACAATCAATAAAATCACGGCAGAAATTAAATAAAAACAGATCCTCTTCCGGCCATTGATGACTTTGTTCCAAACCGCTAGTATAAGCTTCAATCACTTCAGAATTGTGATCTGTCGCCCTTTCGATAAATTCATACCATTTCTTTCCAAAGTGATAACCTGTATCACTTTTGTAAAGTATGTTATTTATTTTGTGTGATGTTGCCTCCAAAATAAGTTTTTTCCAATGCCAATAAACTTCAATGATTTCTTTATAGTTGGGATCCCTTTCTTTAAAAAGTTCAGTTGTTTTTTGGTCAAATGAGACAGTAGAATAATCAAAAATCGTTTCTTTATTCAATTTAAGTGCAAGTTCCATCATCGACTCCAAATCATGATTTGATTGGCCCGTATCAATGGTTGCAACTATGGCCTCGATAATAGCAATGTTCATTTTGATTTCCATTTCCTTTTGAAAAAGGATTTCGGATTGATCTTTTAAAATATCTCTTACACCGTGTTTATTATTGACATTGACAAGATGGTTTTTAATCTCCTTGAGTGGAACGCCCAACTTTTTATAAAAGAGAATTTGTTGAAGGGTTAATAAGTCATTTTGTGTATAGTACCTCTGTTTTTTATTTTTATCTCGTTTTGCAACGAGCAATTCGATTTTATCGTAATACTGAATAGTTCTGATGGTTGCTCCTGACAATGCTGCTAACTCACCAACGGAATACAGTTTTTCACACACATGATCACCTCTTAACATTTATTAAACCATGTGACGTAACGTCACTTGCAAGTAGTTTATAGGGAAAAGATAAATTTAATCTACCAAAACGCCTTAAACAATAAAATGTGCTTATTCAAAAACGCTTCATTGGAATAAGGAGCTACTAATCTGATATGGTGAGCACCAACTTAACTCATGAATATTTAGATAAACAATATGTGTTTTCCGGGGAAACTGTAAATTTTTCTGCGTGTTGTAAGAAACATGATAAAGATTAGGATGTATTCTTTAAGATAGGATTTAGTGGGAGCTCCTGCAGGTAATTGACCTAATTTTTTCGTATTGTAGAAACCATATCCTTTCTTTACCCATCGACATTTAGCTTCACGGATCATAGCTTGGAAGATTAGCAAGGCATAAAAATTAATAATATAAGAATTAAAAAACAGGAGCTATTACAATGCTCCTGTTTTTTAATCCCTTATTGCTTCGCTAAAGAACTTACCAAATGGACTTTCTCTTGAATATTCAATGATACAACTTTATATACACGTAATCCGCATCTCCATTTTTTATTTGAAATTCACCATCCCCTAAAGAATCCTTGACACAAAGGGAATCTGTCGAATTATATAACCTAAAATGAAGCAAAGTGGTATCGTGATCAGCACCGTAGCGAGAAACATGAAAGAAGGGGGAAACTGGATGACCTTCAATCCAGAGATAACAATAGCGATAATCGGTATATGAATGATGTAAATCACGAAGGAGTGGGTTGACAAAAAGCTCCAACCCTTTCCTTGATAAAAAATTCTTTTGCGAAAGAATATGATTAATCCAAGGTTGATTCCAACACAGAATAGAGCTTCCCACAGAGAGAAGACCAAAGATGTCCAGCTCCAGCCGCCAGAGAACTGTAATCCGTCTAATCCAAATATCAAGGCTAAAGGAAGAAGAAGAATCGATGCTCCAATTGCGATTCCAAACCCCGCCCTACCCATAGAATCAGAAGTATTTCGAATCCAATTGCGTTGGTAAGCGATGATTCCCATAATGAATAGCCCGACATATTGTGGGAGATCATAGCCACTTGCGGTAAAAAGTCCAACGAATGATTGAACTTCGGGAGCCCCGCCGGGTAAACCGAGAGCCGGGATCCACAATCTTATGATGAAATACGATACTGCTAATATCATGACAAAGAAGGTAAGCATCGTGTAGGTAGGTGGCGTACTCTGACGAACTACCGATAGCTTATTTTTGCTCATAAATTTTATCCAGACTGCGTATAAACAAATGAATACGAAAAGTAGCTCTACATACCACATCGGCCCATAGGTTAAATGTGAAAAATAGGTTTGCCATGTAAATGGCTCCTGACCGAGTATATAAACTTCAATGTGTTGAACTTGGCTAAGAATGAGAACGTAGAAGATAAACGGGAATAAGAAGCGGATGCATCTATCTTTGATAAATCGAGTTGCTCCCCTACGTTCAAAAGATGAAGGGACAAAATAACCAGAAATTAGAAAAAAAGTCCCCATGAAAAAAGTCTGATTAAAAGCAAGAAATAGAAGGCCTATAAAAACCTCAATAGACCCTTGTGTTAATACATTATTATATATGGAAAAATAAACCAAGTGGTGTATTACTACCAATATTGTAAGTGCTGCCCTTAGGTTATCAATAAAGTATAACCGACCTTCCTTTTGTGGAGATGAACTCCCTATATGGTTTGGATTCATCATAATTCTTATGTTCTCCTCTATAAAAATTTAAAAATATATCTCAAAGGAACATTCGCAAAACTGCACGGCTATATATAAGCCGTCCTATTTGCTGTATATTTTAATTTTCACTTTTAGTTGATCCTCCTATTTTCCAAGAGGCTAAACCTATGATCCCACCAAGTACAATAAATACAATGTCCATAACAATTTCAAATCCCTGTAACGCATCAATATAATTTACCAAAAACCAACTTTTCCCACCGTTAGTCAAATGATTGATTAATCCGCCTATTCCTTGTATAAGAAATAGTAAACTAAGCCCACTAATAAATTCTTTCATGATGAACACCTCATTAATAATTTTTTAATTTAATATGCCTCTAAGACCGATGTTGAAAAAAACTGCACCTACTATTCCTATCGCTACCAAAAGTGAAGAAATTGGAGCTTCAATTAATTTTGATCTGATTTTATTAAGAAATTGTTGCAGTTTCTCTTTAAACATAATATTAACCCCCAACAGAAGAAGAGAAGGAAGTACCATTACTAGATTGTAGCCAATTATAATAAAGATAGAAGAGGAAGGCTCAATTGTTAGGTGATTCATTAACAAAATGGAATAAAAGTAAGGCAATGCAGTTATAAATTCAATTAGAAAAACAATGATACCTAAGACGATTATCCCTTTCATCGTTATTTTTTGGGGGATAAATGAAATTAAACGTTTTTTTGTAGTAGCTTTTGGTTTACTGAAACTAATTAGAGCAATAATCGCTCCAAAAAGCATATAAAACCAATTGATAAAGTCAAATTCAGATAATTGTCCGATTCCTCTCAATAATGAATCTCCACCAAAGTATAGTAATAAACCCACCAGAAAATAGCCAAACTGCGTAATAAACAAAAAAACAAGCAGGTGAGAAGAAAATTGATTAGGCTGTGTCAGTAATAAATAGGCAGTTACTGCAAGTACACCAGGACTTAATATATCAACTAATGAGCAAATAGAAATAATTAGCAAAGCTATTGGTGTGTCCATTGATGAAGAAGGCATTAAGGCTTCAATACTTTCGATCAAATATAGAGTCCCTCCTTTTTATATGTTATCATTAAAATAACACATCGTGCTAAAAAAATAATAACACACTGTGCTAAAAAAAGGAAGTGATTTTATATGCCAAGGATTGTTAATCATGAAAAAAGAAGGAAGTCAATTGCTGTAGCGGCTTGGAATATTATTAAGAAAGAGGGAATCGAAAAAGCATCTATAAGAAGAGTTGCAGTTGAAGCAGGGATGTCTGCTGGAGCGTTAAGACATTATTTTTCAACTAAGGATGAAATGTTATTATTTATCATGAATTATTACTTGGAAGAAGGGAAAAAACGTTCTCAAAGTAAAAGTTGGTCAGAAAATCCATTGCAGGCAGTCGAGGAAGTTTTATTGGAACTTGTACCAATTGATGAAGAAAAGAAGATCGAATCGAGTGTATGGTGGATCCTTGCACTTCAGTCACTTACAAGTGACCCATTAAAGGAAAAAAAAGATGAAATGACTAACGGTACGTATGAATTAGCAAATTCAATGATCGAGATACTAGTTCTTCGAGGGATTTTATCTGATTCAACTAATGTAAAATTAGAAAAAAGTAGGCTATCGGCATTAATTGATGGATTGTCCATTCATGCTCTGTTAAGACCTGATGTCTACTCTCCGGAAAAGGTGAAGGAAGTAATCCATTATCATTTAGAAACACTCTGTAATGAAAGTCAATTGAGTTAGTTGATCATGTATCAATATTATTCGATGAGTTAGTAGATTTTGTTTTTTAGAAAAAATTGAATTTTTTCACTTAAAAGCTGCAATAGCCGAGCAAGGAGTGACTCAAAATTTGGCAACTACTATTGTGTTAAAAAAGCAGATTAGTGGAAGAAACCAACTGTTCGTTTGTCTATATTCGAATCGATGTTCTGGTACCGATTTTTCTCTGTTTTTGAACTCAAAGAAAAAAGCAAGCGGCCTAAAAGACACACCATCTGACCAGCCAAGAGTGAGCATACGAAATCCCTTGAAAACCTTCCAGTTGTGTGGTTCTTCATTCTGCTAAACAGTTCAATCTCCTTACTTCGATTAGATGAAAATAAGGAGGATGATTCTGAACCTCAAGAGAAGACAATAAGAAGAAAGCTAACCCAATGCTTGTTTTATTCACGTTGGCCGTGGCCAGTTAATAAATGAAAATCGTTTAGTAACTGTTATGCAACTGTAAATCCATTAAGATTATATCATTGTCGATAAACAAAGTATTGTGCTAGGAGGAGAAAAAATTATGTTCAATGAAAGAATTATATTACAAAATGATATAGACTCATTCCCAGGAAGATGGTTAGGAGGGCTTTCTTTAATAATAGCTCCTATCTTATTAGTTATTTCTGCACTGCTTAGAATACAATATAATTTCTTTTTCCCTGATCAGTTAGCAGCTTATGATACACATCCAACCTTAATGCTCACATCCTATAGTCTATTTTTAATTGGAATGATTTTATTATTTCCAGCTATTTTAATCCTTGTACAGTTAATTAGTAAAAAAAAGCCACGTCTAGGTCTTTGGGGTGGTTTATTAGTAATTGTTGGTTTATTTGCAAGGGCGTTCCACTCGGGAGTAGATCACTTCGCTTTTCAAATTGTAGAAATTGAAAATGTTGAAGTAGCTACAAATTTTGTTGGCGAGTTTTACGGTATGTTCCATGTTGTTAATATATTAAATTTTTCTATCCTTTTTGGCTGGATTGTATTAGCTATAGGAGCATATCTGTCTAAGGTTTTTGGGTGGTTTCGATCACTTGCTTTAGGAATGATGTTTGTCTTAGCATTGGGGGTACTAAAAGGAACAAATACGACAACAATAATCTCACTAACAGGACTCTGCATAGCTCTTCCTCCTTTAGGTGTTCAAGTTTTGAAAAGTGGGAGTAAGCCCAAATTGAAAACCGTACTTTTTTACGTAGTTATTATTGTATTGGTGCTCAGTTCGTGGTTATTCATGAGTGAAATGGAAAGACCTAATTAAATTCATGTTGTGTTTATTACAATTAGAGGTATATGTAAAAGGTGCTTCTGTTGATGTAATGGGACTTCCCTAATCCACAGAAGCTTTGCATCTCTTTCACATTTCAATTTTCCACAATCGGGCGCTATTCTTATAAACAAATTAGCCCATTTAAGGCCATTTTCTTTGTGAATCTGATGTGGATTTGAAAAAATTGTTATAATTCAAGTTTTGGATATGAAAAATAAGCTCTAACGATTGGTATGAAAGGGATTTGAAAGGGATAGGTGCAATTCTATTATCTTACAATCAACCGGATATTAGATAGCAAATTGAAGTGCTAAGGGAACAAAAGGAAAGCCATACACGTACAAAAAATTAAAAACAGATAACGGATAAAGGTAAGGATCTCCTCCTGGCAGCAAAGAATGAGCGTATCAAAAAACTTGAAGAGGAAAACAGACAGCTCACAAAAAAGTTTCGTGGGAAGCTTTATGGGACACATTTAGAATAAAGATCCACAATGTCACAGAGATTTACCCATGTACACTCATTATTCTCATGGCGCAATTTCATCCGCTGGCAATATTGATCAACTGATTCAATAATTCCGTGCAGTATCAATTGATCATAAGGGTGAAAAACCTTTACATAGATGTTTGTTTACTGGTCTATAGCATCAAAATCGTTCTAGCAACCTCTTCTATTCGCTAAACATAAGGAAAACGTGAACTAACGTTCCCTTCCTCATTTTTGCAATGTCATAATTTGCCCTGTAGGGTTATGTATTCCTGGCATCATTTGTACCATCATATTGAGTAATGTTAAATTCGTTACTATTAGCACTAAAAGTAAGTGGAGGCATATTCAGATGAGGTTGCGACACTAACAATTGGTGTTTTAATCTCGCATCTTCTAAAATCTGAATTATATCAAATGTTAGCAAGTGTAAGAGCTTCTTTTTTTGATAAATGAAGCCCTCGCTCAAACTCTTTATCTCTATCTCTTTTATCTGCTACATTAAAAAATACTGTTTCAAATCGTTGAGGCACTGGACCTTTTATATGAGATATTAGATTTGCTATGGTTACTCTCTGGAGTTGGATGCCATAGTCTTCTTCTGATAATTGTTTAATTGCTTGATAAACCCCATTTTTTTCAGATATACATTTTTCCAACATACTATCAATAAGTAAGATAGAAATATCCAATGAGCAACCTACTTTTCTGTACTAGTTTGAAATACTATTATACCTATTTCTACGTCGTAAAATAAATTCCCTTCTTAGCTACCTGCTAGTTCGCTTAAAAACTTCAACAAAAAAGCATTAATTCTTACTCAATTAACTACCTCTTTAACAGAATATGGATGCCTTGGCATTCCCTTCAGATTTTTAAGTAAAGATGTTCGGCTATAAGAATGATGAGAAAATTGACATTTACGCGATATTAAAGAGAGTTTTATTTATACCGGAAAAACTTATCATAATCATCAATTTGATCCGGACTTATTCCAGTTTTATTAATCGCTTCTTGTTGAAATGAATTATTGCAACTTTTACATATATAGTATTTATTTTCTCCTTTTTTGATTTTATAATATTGTGAATCAGAATGATTAATCGTAAATTTATTTTTGCAAAAAAAACATATAGTATCCAACATATTTTTTTCACACTTCCTATCAGATTTTTATTGAAAAGTAACTATTTTTTAAACCTATGATTCAAAATATGAATTTTTCCTCTAATTTCCTGCCATTCTAAAATAATTTATTTTTAACTTCAACAAGTTACAAGCTTATCCGTGAACTGTATTTTTACTAAAAATATGACGGCTATGCCTGTAATGGAAGGAAAAGCTGTAATATAATAAAGCTACTTCATGCAACTGTTCAACAAAATGCCCCTTTGAAGTGCAACTCGTTTTAACACAAACGGACTATAACTTCAAAGGCATATTCAATGTATTTCATCTACCTCAAGCCATTTAGGAGTCTCAAACTTAAATGATAAGTAGTCTTTAAAGACTTTCTGACGGTAACCACATTCTGGATAACATTATGGTGAGTCGATTGCTTCCACTTACGATTTTCCCGAACTGGAACGGATCCCTTATCTGTGTTTTCGTGATATTACCATTCTAGTAAGGTCAAAAAATGACTGATGTGGTCGGAAACCTTCTTAGGATGGGTCAAAGTGATGATGTGATTAGCGCCAGGTATACTCACAAAGTTAATATTGGGAATTTCCTTATATAATTGTGCGATTTTAAAGAGATCTTCTGAGTCCTCCTCGCCTATGATAAAAAGTGTCTTCGTTTTAATATCTCCCAATCTTTCCATCGCTGAATTGAAGGAGACAGTTTCGAATGTTTTCCAATCAAAGGACTTTTGAATATTATGTATCATCATTTCGCGCAATAAATCGTATGCTTTTCCGATAGAAACGCTCCAGGAAGGCTCACTTAATGTTATATTAGTCATTTTCTCGACATCTGGTGCAGCTTTAGAAACTCGGCTCTCTAATTCCGCATGTTCGGAAGAAAATTTAAACCCCGACAGGCCTGGAGCGACCAATACCAGTTGAGAAACCCTTTTCGGATAGGTCAGAGTAAAATCAGTTGCAATTTGTCCGCCTAGGGAATGTCCAACGAGGGCACCTTTCTTAATTTTAAGATGGTCCAAAAGTTTTCTAAGATCCTCAACATAATCAATGGGTTCATTCGGAATGGGTGACCTTCCTGCACCCCGGACATCAAGAGTGATTACTTTGAACGACTTTGAAAGATGTGGTGTGATGAATTCCCAGTCACGTGAATCCATAGCTCCACTATGAAGGAGTATAACCGGCTTTCCGTTTCCTTTAATTTCGTAATGAAGATCCATCTATTTCAATCTCCTTTCCCTGAAAAAAGTAGGCACTGCTCATGACTATCTTCGTTTCATTTCTAAGATTCCTTTTCATATCCCCCAAACAGTTCATAAAACCATTTATTAAACTTGTTCGGTTAAAAAGGAAGTTTAATGTACCTTACAAATGATTTAATTGTTTAAGAAGGTCCTATTTCACGACTTTATTAATGTCCATCCGCTTTAATGTTCCAATGAGTGATTTTAGAACCTAAACATCCCCCTTATTTATTTCACACACTGTGATGAAACGATAATAACACAGTGTGTGAAATAAAAGCAAGAGGTGATTTAAATGCCGAAAATAGTTGATCATGATCACAAAAGAAAAATGATCGCTGAAACAGCTTGGTTCAAAACGGGTTCTTTTAATTTAATTATGGGTCTGCGGGTTGTTTTTGATCAAACCTTTATTCTAAAAAGCTACAGTAAATAAACTTAATCATTTTTACTCGACAATCATCCAATTTGTATCTTTTTCTAACGTGATTATATATTGCGAATACTGTGTGGCTTTTGTTGCTTCGTCAATATATTTAACAGTAACCCATACTTTTATTTGGTTCTCTATGGTCTGGAATACTGGATTGACTAGCCCTGAAAATAGATAATCCTTACCAATCGGTGGTAAAGCATTATTTTTCACATAATAATCAAGTTCCTGTTCTGTTGCAGTCGGATAAAATGTAAAGAACGTCTCCAAAAACTCTGTCACTTCTTGCACAGTATCGGAATCAACTGTACCATTACTTTCAGGTTGTTGTGGCTCATAGTCTGATTTATTCGGTAGCTACATAAGGTAGGGTTTTGTTTAATAACTAAGTTACCTATATTATCTTGATGTAGTATGATTCGATAGGTGGATCGGACCCTTTCGCTATTTTTATCTTCCGTAATTTTTTGATCTACCGAATAAACAACCGCATAGGTACTATCATTCTTTGGTGACACTGACCAGATATCAATACCACTCACACTGGAACTAGTAGGAATATCCACTCTAACAGTATCGGTATTTAATGCTTGTAATTCCTCTGTCAAATAGTGACTGATCTTTTCCACCCGTTGTTCAATGGAATCTTTTTCATTTTGCCATGTGTAGTAATCTTTCACAAAGTTTTTCGTAAAGCTCTCAATCGCATTGGTATCCATGATCTTGGTTTCAATGATTTCTCTTTCATGAACGGTATGTTGATCAATTGCTGTAAAGTTTTTATAGATCCCAAAGGCTAGGCTACCAATAAGTAATATCCATAAAAGAGTTACTGTTTTTTACGTGTACCGACAGTCCGTACTTTCATTTTTCTGGATTTTGCTTCGGTCGTTTGTTTTTCTTTTTCTTTTAAAAAATCTTCTCATCTGATTCAAACCTTTCTATTGTTTAATACGTCCAGCTCCAATTAAGTGCTTTTGCCAGTAGGTTGTAGTCTACAGATGGAGTTTAATAATAAGCATAGACTTATTGAATTTCATCATGTGGTATGCTACATTAGGAATGTCACTTATTAAAAGGCTTTAATAAGTTGAATGAGGTGTAATAATGATGAATGAGACCGAAAAATCATTAGATAAAGAAATCCTATCGAGCATCCGTCAAGTGATGTTCAAAAATGGAAGTGCAACTAAAGGCGAACTTAGAGATACATTAGATATTAGCTTCCCGACAATAAGTAAGTTCCTCTCGCGAATGGAGAAAAATGAGGAAGTGGTATCAGTTGGTTTAGATGAATCGAGTGGAGGAAGAAGGGCCAAACGATACCTGTATAATCACGACTGTATGTTAGGTTTGGCTATTATCTTAGAGCGTGACAAGGTGAATTATCTTATTTTTAATTGTGCGGGGGAAGTTAAAGAAGAAGGGAAAGGACCAAGTGTCTTAACAGATGATGGGCTTTCTTCATTAACAACTTTTATTGAAGAAATAATCACAACGCACTCTTCGAAAATTAAATCTTTAGCAATTGGTGTGCCGGGTTCGGTTAATAATGATCGAATATTTTATATACCAGACTATAAATCATTTCAAAATGTTGATCTAAAGGGCCACTTTGAGGATTATTTTTCATTGCCTGTTGTCATTGAAAATGATATGAATGCAGCTGTACTTGGGTTTTACTATCACAGAAGGATGAAGGATAATCGATCACTCGTCTATTTAAATGTTAGTCACAATGGTCAAGGTGCTGGATTTATGATAAATGGTGATGTCGTTCGTGGAAGCACATTTTTTGCCGGGGAGATTTCCTTTGTGCCTCAATATAGTGATCGAAATTTTGGACAAGCTTTTGAAAAAAAAGCCAGCTTCGGTAAGAAACTGATTTATGAAAATAAACAAATCGATGCTATCAGCAGGTTAGTCGCCTCCTTCGTAGCAATCATCAACCCTCATACAATTATTTTTTGTAGTGATGAAATGAATCAACGGCTGGTAAAAGAGATTAATAGGATTAGCTCAACCTATATCCCATCAGAGCATCTTCCCGAGATTGTGATGAGCAACTGGAGACAAGACTATTTATTTGGGTTACGGAAGTTAGGTCTAGATTTAATAATGAATCGACCAATATAGAATATTTTTTAAAAGATTCTAAGGAATTTATGTTACTACTTATTAAAGTAGTTTAAAAAGTGGTTAATAGCTTCAAGAATGAGGGAATCATTAATGAAAAAGCAAATGAGGAAGCTATGGGATGAAATCAGTGAGTTTTGATATATTTAGGAGTGATGATAAATGAACCTTGAAAAAGAAGTAGCAATACAACATAATCCGACAGGAACAGCTCGATTGGGATTAGCATTGCTCCTTGGATTGCTTGCCTTTTTAGGACCACTTAATATTGATATGTATTTGCCTAGTTTCCCTGGAATTGCTCAAGATTTAGATACAAGTGCTACACTTGTGCAATCAAGTTTAACGGCATGCCTACTAGGGCTGGCGATAGGACAGTTGCTAGTTGGCCCTATTAGTGATGCTGAAGGAAGACGGAAACCGTTAATTGTTGCTACGTTCCTGTTTGCTTTAGCGTCCATTCTATGTGCCCTTGCTCCTAATATTGTGGTATTGATTGCAGCACGATTTATACAAGGACTAACCGCCTCTGCAGGGGTTGTTCTTTCACGTGCAGTAGTACGAGATGTGTTCAACGGACGAGAACTTACGAAGTTTTTTTCATTACTAATGGTTATTAATGCGGTAGCTCCGATGATAGCACCAATAATGGGTGGTTTCATCTTGTCTTTTGAAGCGACCAGTTGGAAAAGTATTTTTTTCTTTTTAGGCTTCATTGGGCTGTTAATGGTCATGGTAGTTGCAACAAAACTAAAAGAAACATTACCAGCAAGTAGACGGATTCCAAGTTCGGTAGGAGCTTCATTAACAACGATGGGCAGCTTGCTCAAGGATCGTTCATTTATTGGCTATGCCTTAGTAGTTGGTTTTGTCCATGGCGGCAGTTTTGCCTATGTATCTGGTACACCTTTTGTCTATCAGGATATTTATGGAGTATCTCCTCAAGTATTTAGTGTGTTATTTGGTATCAATGGACTGGCAATTATAACAGGTAGCTTTCTTATAGGGCGTTTTAGTGGAATTATTCACGAACAAAAGTTGCTTCAGACCGCAGTTGTGGTTGCGTTAACTGCAACCTCGCTTTTGCTTGTGATGACAATCATAGAAGGACCATTAGTATCGCTCGTTATCTTAATTTTTATATACATGATTACGATGGGGATGATTACGACAAGTACCTTTACATTAGGGATGGCTAATCAAGCTCATCGTGCAGGAAGTGCAAGTGCAGTTTTAGGTATGCTTCCATTATTGCTTGGTTCCATATTTTCACCACTTGCGGGTATTAATGAGGCATCGTCGATTCCAATGGGGGCAATATTATTTACAACCTCCCTCATCGGTTTTATTATATTATTTACATGCGTTAAAAAGGTTGAGGTTGAGGCATGATGTACCTTTTGTTTTCGTACAATGCTAGTTATGAAGATTATTAGTTCTCATGAAAATGAACATATACAATTATTTGTCCCACTGATTTTATTTCAGTTGGGCTTTTTTTATGGGAAAAAGAATAAAGATATGCTCAATTGTGTCTAGCTCCAAGCATCCAAAAAATCGCTGTCATTCTTTTCAATTTCTGTACTTTCAATTCATTTGTGAATGACTATATCGTGATTATTAGGCTTGTTGCTCTAGCATCATTTCGATCCTTATCAAAATTATATTGAGGTAATAGTCGAGTGCAGAGTAAGATAACCTTAATAAATCGATATAGTAAGCGGGTGCTTAAGATAGCCTAAAATAATGAAATACAAGTTGCACAATGTTACACAGACACATTCAATTCTATTTTTAAACCGTTTAGAAAGTTTGTCTTTAGCTCAAATTCCATTGCAATAGGTAAATTTAACTTTCTTTCCATCTATAAATTGTGTAATCTATATTAATAGAGTAACCTATTTATTTCCACCAAAAATAGAGGTGATCATGATGCTAAAACAATATAAAAAATGGCAGCGAAATAAGAGAGTGAAGAAAATTAAAGAAGGTGATGGACATCGGATAAAGCCCTTTCGGTTCTGGCAATTGTTTACGAGGACAATCTTTCATATACATTTGAACGATCAAGAAGGTGTAAGGAGGAAGTATTCTGTCAGTGTAGAGTTTTTTGACGAAAAAGAGCAGGCAAAGCTTTATATCGATGATCGGCATACCGCTACATCTGATGTACCTGCATCTTTTCCGGTGCCAGATGGATACATTGAGCTCGACATGACCATGTATGGCTTGAAGCGTATGCATTATGTAAGTGGAGAAGCAGAACAAATGCTTGAACCAGATCGCAGAAGTGCTGAGGGCTTGAGGAAAAGGTTTCACTGGAGATTTCCAATGATTAGTAAATGGGTTGGTTGGATTGCTGTTTTTACTCTACTTGTGTCACTTGTACTTGGAATTCCGCAAATCATTGAGGTTATTACATATATGGACTTTATCAGAGAGCATGTCGGTACTTTTACCTCACCTATTCAACTGCCACAATCGCTGAACATAACCTTACTTATTCTCTCAGCTATTGCTGCCCTTGAACGTGCACTGACACTTAAAAATCATTGGCTGATAGATATGGAAACAAACAGCTTCGAGGATTTTTAGGAGAGTACGAAAAAGAAATGCATTTAGCTGTTGAGTCGAGTTTAGTAGTCTATAAAAAGAATTGGAGAGGAAAGCTAGGGGCTTTATCTTACGCATTATTTTATTGGTATTATCGTGTTAGGTATTATTGCTTCATGGATAGCGACATGGGCTTGGAACCAAACTTCAATGCGCTTAACCGTATCTATGGCTGGGATGATGATTGTTTTTGAGACATTATTTGGGCTCCTTTATTCTTTTGTCTATCACATGACCATTCCTACTATTTGGGAATGGATGAGTATCTTTTTTATTCTATTCGGTGTTACATTTGGCATTTGGAGAATTAATGGATTTAAAATTCGAAACAAAAGTCTATAGAATAATAAAAATAAAGCAACCTAAGCCTTATATTGCTACATGCTCTGGTTGCTATATTTTACCCAGCGTAAACTGGCAGTAAACTCCTCTGATTGAAGTTCACTTTATTGTAAGATGCTAGAGGGAAAAAAGGTTGCAACTCTCAGAAAACATGATATAATACGTAATCATTACGATTTATTCTGATGTATATAGTTATTTAATAAAGGGGAGTGAAGAAAGACGCACCTTACATAAATGGAAAGTTTTTTTATTCAGTAAATCGTAATAATTACGATAAAGGCGGGGAATATTTTGGTGAATTTATTAAAAACGAGCAAATCATTCATAATGGTACTTACTATTTTCGGGATTGTGTTTATTGTGGCCTGTCAACAAAATGAATCTTCATCTAAAGAGGCTGTCGCCAAGAATCAAGATGATATAGATCAAGAGCAACTATCCTTTACAGATAGCATGGAAAGAGAAGTAATCCTTGAAAAACGTCCAGAGAAGATAGTTGTACTATCACCAGAAATGCTTAAAATGATCTACGATTTAGGTGGCGAAGCGGTCGGAAGAATGTCAACTAGCGCAATTCCTATTCCTGAAGAAGCACAGGATTTACCTGAATTAGGGACGGTGAATCAAATTAATACAGAGCAATTAGTAGCCCTATCTCCAGATCTAGTCATAGGGTCACCAAATTTCCATGCAAATTTGGAAGGGATCATGGAGAGTAGCAACATTCCATTTGCGTTGCTGCAAATGCGTTCTTTTGATGATGTGAAAGAAGTGGCATTGCTGATCGGTGAAATATTGGATAAAGAAGACATAGCTAGTCAGAAAATAAAAGAAGCGGAAGAGGAGATATCCAATCTCCAAAATAAGTTACCACAAGATGACCACCCTTCCGTAGTTGTTCTAAATGTTACCGCGAAAAGTGTTTCTGTTCAAAGAGCTAATACGACTGCAATTGAAATCGGAGATTTACTCCATGTAGAGAATATAGGAAAAGATATGCAAGCAAATCCTGATTCTCAAACGTCTGCCCCATATAGTCTAGAAACTATTGTTGAAAAGCAACCGGACTATGTGCTATTAACGATTCATGGAAGTGTAGATGCAGGAAAGGAAAAAATCAAAGAAGATTTAGAAGCGAATCCAGCTTGGAACTCACTAAAAGCTGTTCAAGAGGGGAATGTTCATATTATCCCTTCCGAGAAATATCTATCAAATCCTGGTTTTGATTATGCAGACACTATGAAGCATATGGCAGAAATCGTCTATCCAGAAGTGTTTCATAATGAATGAGAAACATGCATTAAGAGATAGAGCAAGCTGGAAAGGTTTTATGGTTGCTAGTTTTGCAATCCTATTAGTAATTTCTATAGTTTTTAGTATTCGATTTGGCTCTGTGAAGATTCCTTTTTTAGAAATTTGGTCAACCTTTAGCGGAAATCTAGAAAGTGAATTTCAGAATATTATTTGGAATATTAGAATTCCACGAACCATTGTAGCTATATTGGCAGGAGCAAATTTAGCAGTGGCTGGTGTATTACTTCAAGGAATTATGAAGAATCCACTTGCCGATCCATCTATTATTGGTGTATCCAGTGGTGCGGGTTTAGCAGGAATGATTATCTTAATCCTCTATCCACACCTACCTCATTTACTAACACCTGTTGCGTTTATTGGTGCGACAATCGTAGCTTTTATTGTATATGCATTGGCATGGGAAAAAGGAATTGCCCCAACAAGAATTATCCTAGCAGGTGTAGCTGTTTCTGCATTTTTAGGATCCGGTATATCTGCTTTGATGGTTTTTTATAGTGATAGAGTACAAGGTACCATTGATTTTATGGTAGGTGGTTTAAGTGCGAGAAGCTGGCCAGAAGTGGAAGTGATCCTTCCTTACTCGATCTTAGGTATTCTTTTGGCCATCATTGGTATCAGAAGAATGAATTTGTTAATGCTTGGGGATCGAACAGCTAGGAGTCTTGGGGCAAGAGTTGAATGGATTAGGTTCACGATGACGGCTGTCGCAACATTATTGGCTGCAAGTGCTGTCAGTGTCGTTGGCTTATTAGGATTTGTTGGTTTAATAGTTCCTCACACAGCAAGGTTAATCGTGGGTAATGATTATCGTGTACTCCTACCAGCCTCGATTTTCTTAGGAGCAGCGATTCTACCAGCCTCTGACACTATAGCACGAATTATGTTTGCTCCAATTGAATTACCGGTAGGAGTGATTATGGGGGCATTAGGAGCGCCATTCTTTCTATATTTATTGAGGAGGAAAATGGTATGACTATATTAAGAACTGCTTCCATTTCTCATTTTTTTTCTGATAAACAAGTATTAAAGCAAATGGATTTGGAGCTGAGAGAGGGTCAAATTTATAGCATTATTGGCCCAAATGGATCTGGCAAAAGTACATTACTACATATACTTTCTCGTCAGCTAAAGCCAAGTCAAGGTAATGTATATTGGAAGGAAGCAGACCTTTACCGGCTTTCACCAAAAAAAGCAGCACAAGAACTCGCTCTGCTTGCACAAGTCAATGATTCTATGGATTTAACTGTTGAACAATTAATAGCATATGGTCGAACACCACATAAATCCATGTTTAAGAGGATAGATGAACAGGATCAAATATTAATCGAAGAAGCTATTTCTTTAACTAAGTTAGATTTACTAAGAAAGCGAAATCTTTCTCAACTATCGGGAGGAGAGAGACAGCGTGCGTGGATTGCTCTTAATTTGGCACAACAGCCAAAACTGTTATTTTTAGATGAACCAACCACTTACTTAGATATTTCACATCAATTGGAGGTATTGGAAGTAGTAGCACAATTAA
Source organism: Gracilibacillus sp. JCM 18860 (assembly GCF_055395245.1). Classification (NCBI taxonomy): domain Bacteria; kingdom Bacillati; phylum Bacillota; class Bacilli; order Caryophanales; family Bacillaceae; genus Gracilibacillus; species Gracilibacillus sp. JCM 18860. The sequence continues at coordinate 1,745,254 of NZ_AP043868.1, read as the reverse complement.
AAAGGAATCAAAAGGTAACGATTGTGATGGTTTTACATGATTTGAACCATGCTGCAGCTTACTCCGATGAAGTGATTGTTGTAAAAAAGGGGTGTATCTATGGTCAAGGAGCACCCGAAAAGATTATGAATCAAAAGATGTTTAAAGAGGTTTTTGGAGTAGAAGCGGATATCTATAAGGATGGACATGATGAAACTTTACGAATTGTGATGAAACCTTTAAAAAATTGAAAGATTACCACTTATTTTTTTGATAGAAAGAGGGTTAAATGTGAATAATTATCCTTTTACAGCAATTGTCGGGCAAGATAACATGAAAAAAGCACTGATATTGAATGGAATAAACCCTAAGATTGGAGGGGTGTTAATCCAAGGAGAAAAAGGAACAGCGAAGTCTACTGCTGTTCGAGCATTAGCCGATGTATTAACGAATTCAAAGGTTGTCAATCTCCCCGTGAGTGCTACAGAAGATCGTGTAGTAGGGACACTAGATATGGAACATGTACTAAAAACAGGTGAAAAGAAGCTAGAGCCAGGAATCCTGGCCAAAGCTAATAGCAATATCCTTTATGTTGATGAAGTGAATCTATTAGAAGATCATCTAGTAGATATCCTTTTAGATACAGCTGCAATGGGGATCAATCGTATTGAAAGAGAAGGAATTTCCTATGAACATCCTTCTCGCTTTGTATTAGTAGGAACGATGAATCCCGAAGAGGGGACACTTCGCCCTCAGCTACTAGATCGTTTCGGTTTGTGTGTGGATGTCGAAAGCGAGAAACAAGTAGAAGAACGAATGGAAGTTGTTAGGCGTCGAATGGCGTTTGAACATGATCAAGTTCAGTTTGAGAAAGGGTATGAGCAGGAGCAGAGAATATTACGGCAACAGATACAAAGTGCCCAGCTGCTTCTATCCTCGGTAGAAGTAAATGATGATCTTATCAGTGTGGTAGCAGATTTATCTATTGAACTAGGGATCGAGAGTCACCGCGCAGATATAACGGTTATCAATACAGCACGAACGATAGCAGCCTGGAAACAACGTACAGAGGTGCAAGCACAAGACATTTATGAAGCAGCAGAACTAGCCTTACCACACCGGTTATTGCAAGATCCTTTACAAGCTACCTCTAGTGAGGAGCTTACCATGGTACTTAATAAAAAGATCGTAGAGAACAAATGGATCGTATAATTGGACAAATGAAGGCGAAGCGTGGAATTGCTGCAGCGCTTGTCCATCCATCATTAGATCGTGTCTGTATTGTCGGAAACATAGGAACAGGGAAAACGACTGTATTAGAAGCCATCCTTGATTATTTTTCAGATGAAAAAAAAGTGACAATCCCGGCAAATGTAACTGCTGAAAGGTTATTAGGAGAAAGAGAGATTACATTGCTTTCAAAAAACGAAATAGATTCCTTGTCCCAAAGTCTTCTCTATCAAGCAAAAATCGTTGTATCGGATCAATTTGCTCTGATGAGGAAGAGTAGTCAAACAATGCTTGTGCAATTGTTAAAGAACAAAGAGTTACAAGTTTATAAGAATTCTAGACTTTCTACTTATCCTCTTTTAGCAAAATGGTTTTATTGTCTTCATCAAGAGGAGCAAGATAGATCAAACTTAAAACATGCAAGGCTATGTGTGCGAATGTCTCCCGTTTTTGAACTATCTGATCGTAGCAGAATTAGCAAATTTTTGGGTGAAGGAACAGGGGAATATAGTAAGGGGGTTATACAAGAAGCAAAACACCGATTACCTCATGTTCGAGTTCCCGAAAGGATGCTACGTCTAGCAATCGAAATAGTAATACGTTCAGGATGTAAAAACCAAGAGGCAGATATCGATTTAGTGGAAACTGCCCGTGCATTAGCAGCTTTAGACTTCTGTGAAAGCATAGAGCAGAGACATATAGAAGAGGCTGCTGAATATGTCGTGTCCCATCGAATGGGGGAGCATCAAGAATCTCCAACCTCTGAAGATTCATCTTCAACCACTGATGAAGAGCGTTTTACAGCTGACCTGCAGGAAAGAAATAACCAAACTGCTGATGAAGAAACAAAAACAGTGGATAGTGATAAAGAAAGTCATGCTAGAACGGATAAGCATCCGTCAAAAGAGTCATTTCCTAATGAACAAGTAGACTCTGACGGGATGGATGAGGAAGTAGAGCGGATGATTGCATCACTTAACGTTCAGGCTGAGTTACTCTTTACGAAAAATAAAAGGAATCCGTACAATTTAAATGGTAAGCATCAAGAGTCCAGGTCTGTAGGAGGGAATGGTCGGACAATTCGAATAATCAGTAGGCAATCAGAATCACTTTCTCTTCATCATACCTTGGTAGCCGCAGCTCCGTTTATGAAAGTTCGTACTCCTAGACAGGGGATGAAATGGGCAATTGAAAAGGAAGACATGCGTTTTAAATGGAAGAGCAAACGTGAGGGTTTTACCATCCTTTTCTTAGTTGATGCTAGCCGTTCCATTGCAGTGAAACAGCGGATGAAAGTAGTAAAAGGTGCGATTATGGAGCTATTGCGTCAAGCGTACCAAAAAAGAGATCGAATTGGTCTCGTTACGTTTAGAAAAACGGAAGCAGTTGAAATATTACCTTTTACGAATAATTTTTCAGAAGCAAAGAAAAGACTTGAGGAAATTGCTACAGGTGGAAAAACACCGTTAGCAGCCGGGTTACAGCAGGCATTAAGGATATGTGTAAAGGAAAAACGGCTGAATAAGCAATCAGTACCTTACGTAGTTATTGTCACGGATGGAAACGCTAATGAAACAGTCCTTCCAGGTGGTACGGCAGCACAAGCGAGAAATGAGGCCTATCGTATAGCAAGAAGTATTGCTAATGAACATATTCCCGTGTCCGTCATTGATACACAGAGTGGAAGGAATAGATTTGGCTTAGCGGAAGAACTAGCAAATGCTTTGCATGGCGAATATATCTCACTAGATATCTTGACGGAAAAGAATATTACAGAAGTAGTTCAAAATAAACGGTAGGATTGATTTGTCTATTCCAATTTTAGAGAAGGGAGCGTATACGTATATATGCATATCATTTTTGCAACTTCTTCATCTGGAACACTTAATGAAGCTAGAAAAGCACATACGGGAGTACTAAAAACTTATCCGAATATAAAACTTTCTTTATTTTCAATGGAGGAATCGTTGCATGCAGAGCAGTGGAGCCGATTCGAACATGCATGTAGCTCAGCGAATGTATTCATTTATGATCCACATGGTGCTGACAATGAAGTGATGGAGCGAATGGTGGATATTTGTAAAGCATACGAATGTGATCAACTGTCATTGATGATTAATGGGGCAAAGTGGGAAGAATTCATCCGTTTTGGTCCACTAGATGGAAGCGACATACAGCTAGAACCTAGATCTGGACAATTAGCAATATCTGATAAGAATAACGATGATGTGGATCAACAAAAACTAAGGAAGCAAGCACTAGAAGATTATGAGCAGATTAAACGCTACTGGCATGCCTCTAGTATCCCAAATTGGCAAGAATTAATCTATTTTGTAGCAAATCTCTATGGAGAAGCAGGAGTTCCTTTAGCAAAAGCCCCAAGTTATCATGATAAAACAGGTATCATTGATCCCGAAACCAATATTTACTATGACAGTGTCGATTTATTCTTGCATGAGTGTGGAGAGGATCCATTTAAACCTAAAATAGTATTCTTTTATCTTGCTTCACAAGCTAGAATAAAGACAGTAGACATGATAAGAGAACTTAAAGAGCGCTTAAAACCTTTTGCCACCGTTATTCCGATCGGCTTTTCAAGTATTATGAAGCTGGATGTAGAAGAATTGGATCGTATATTCACGGAGATGACAGATAAAATAGAATTAATTGTTAATTTTATTGGTTTTCGTTTAGGAACAGGACCCAAAGGAGAAGGTAGAGCAGATGTCACAGAGTGGTTGGAGAAACTAAATGTTCCGATGATTCATCCCTTTTTCCTAACACGAACGACATTAACAGAATGGGAAGAAGCAAAGAGCCTCTCTCCTGTTGAAGCTATGGTGAACGTCGTGTTACCTGAGCTGGATGGAGCCATTGAAACTTATCCTATTGCAGCGATACAATCTATAGGTTTTGATGAAAAATATCAATTTGAGATAAAAGAACTTGCTTTAATAGAGGATCGTGTGAACTATTTTATTCATCGGATCGATCGGTGGCTACGCTTGCGTCGGACCGAAAATCGTTACAAGCGGCTTGCTTTGATAGGTTATAATTACCCACCTGGAGAAGGAAATTTGTTTAGTGGATCTTTTCTAGATACCTTTAGCTCTATTTCTGCCCTACTAAATAAATTAGCCGAAGAAGGTTATCAGGTTGAGCCAATGTCAAAAGAAGAGCTGGAGATACAATTCAGACGATATCAATTGTTTAATGAAACAAGTTGGGGTGTGGATGAGGATTTAGATGAACGATTGCGATATTCGGTCGATAAAGCAATCGTTCAGCTAAACAACTATCAGGAAGAGCAGGTCAACAGCTATTGGGGTCACTATCCAGGTGAAATAATGACGGATGGAACGGATTTCTTCATTCCTGGGTTTATCAACGGTAATGTTTTTATTGGATTACAGCCTAGTAGAACTGGCAGTGACCGAGATTCGTCCACGAATTACCATGATCAATCTATTCCTCCACATCATCAATATCAAGCGTTTTATACATGGCTGGAGAAAGAATTTCGGTCAGATGCGATTGTTCATATCGGAACCCATGGCACATTGGAATATTTACCTGGGAAAGAAAATGGAATGTCTTCAGCATGTTTTCCGGATCAGCTAGTTCAGTCACTTCCGCATTTCTATCTTTACTATATTGGTAATCCTTCCGAGGCCATGCTTGCTAAACGTCGTACACATGCCGTGGTAAGTAGCTATCAAGCACCGCCGTTTAGAGAGGGTGGGCTGCATGGAGTTTATCTAGAACTAGAACATTTATTACACGAATATCGAGAAGCAGAACAGCTTGATCCACTTCGATGTGGAAAAATTTTGGAAGAGATAGAAGCTATAGCAAATAAAAGTGGATTTTCCAATAAGCAATTCGAGGAGATTGAGCAAGAGTTACACCGCATGCAATATGCTCTAATCCCATATGGATTACATACAATTGGAGAAGGCTTGGGTCATGAGGATGCGATAGATCATACGGTATATACGATGCGAAAAGAACACAAAGGCATAATGAGTTTGAAAAACTTAGTTGTCCAGCTAAAGCCTGCTTTGGAAGATCGAGAGGGAGTTTTAGAAAAGGAAGCAGCAATTTTATTAGAAAAATATATAGAATCAAAGGAAATACCTTATGCCAAGGAAGATTCTCTTGTAAAAGCCGCTTCAAATACTTTAGCATATGGGGAACATATTTATCTGCAAGCAAGAGGAAATAAGGAGCTTCCTTCTATTATAAGAGCATTAAATGGTGGCTATCTTTCAGCCAAATTGGCAGGCGATGTATATCGAAATCCAGAATCGTTACCAACCGGATCTAACGTCTATCAATTTGATCCCCGTTCTGTACCTAGCTCTTCTGCCATTAATAGAGGCAAAGAGATAGCAGAAGCAACACTAGCACAATATTATGAAGCAAATGGACGAATTCCTCACACGGTGGCCTGCGTACTCTGGGGTGTTGAAACCTCCAGAACCCAAGGTGAGACCATTGGACAGATTCTCGCATATGTTGGAGCAAAAGCAGTAAAACGCTCTGATGCTACCAATATGACTTTTGAGCTCATACCACTTGCTGAGCTAGGGAGACCAAGAATAAATGTAGCAATTAGTATATCCGGCGTTTTTCGCGATTTATTTCCGAATGCTATAGAGGAATTGAACAACCTGTTTCAAAAAATTTCACTAGCAAATGAAGAGGAAGATAATAATTTCTTTAAATCCTTAACCTTAAAAATCAAAAAGGCATTGTTGAGGGAAGGATATACAGAAGATGATGCGTTTGATTTGGCAACTTCACGAATTTTCGGGCCTAGAGTGGGTGAGTATGGGACTGGAATTAATCATATGATCGAGGGTGGCAATTGGGCTAATGAAGAGGAATTAGGTGAGATGTACAAACACCACAGTCACTATGTCTATAGTAAAGTAAGAAGGGGGGAAAGCTTTCCTTCGTTATATGATGTGAATATGGAAGCAGCTGATGTTGTATCACAGTTACGTGCAAGTCATGAATACGAAATTACTGATTTAGATGATTATTACAATTTTTTTGGTGGATTGTCCAAATCTATTGAAAAAGTTAAAGGTAGGAAGGTTGATATTTATATAACAGATACAACTCAAATAACTCCTCACACAGAGAGTGTTAAGTATGCTATTAATCGTGGGGTTAGAACACGCTTAACTAACCCAAAATGGATAGAAGGATTGCTTAAGCACCCATATCATGGTGTACAACATATGGCTAAAAAGACAGAGAATTTACTAGGATTAGCCGCAACTACTAATCAAGTGGAGGATTGGGTTTTTTCTAATATTCATGACACTTACGTAAGAGATGAAACATTACAAGAGAGGATTCGTCAAGCAAATTCTCATGCCTATCGTCAGTTATTAGGAACTTTGGTTGAGGTGACAGAGCGCGGTTATTGGAAGCCTACCGAAGAACAATGGCAAAATCTAAAAGAAGCCTTTTTAGAAACAGAAGCCTCGATGGAATGAGCACGAGATTATTTTCATGCAGTAAATCGTAATCATTACTATTTACATTATTAAAAAGTTGTTATATAATGTTCAATGCGTAATCATTACGATTTAATAGAGGTTTTGATATAAAAGATAAAAAATATAGAAAGGAGTTAGTCAAAATGGCTAAAAAATCTAAAATTGCAAAAGCAAAAAAACGCCAAAAAATGGTGGAACAATATGCTGCCTTAAGAAAAGAGTTAAAAGCAAAGGGCGATTATGAAGCTCTTCGTAAGTTACCACGAGACTCATCACCAACTCGTTTAAAAAACCGTTGCGAGATTACTGGAAGACCACGTGGCTATATGAGAAAATTCAACATGTCACGCATTGCCTTTAGAGAGTATGCACATAAAGGACAAATTCCTGGCGTGAAAAAATCTAGTTGGTAATGGCACATGTAGAGAATGAAATAAGTAACAGGGACATCTCGAAGTGTTGTCCCTGTATTATTTTTGATATACAGAAACGTATATAGCAAGAGGAGGAAAGCCCATTGTCAACAGAACAAACGATTCCAGTAACCATTTTAACTGGTTTTTTAGGTGCAGGAAAAACAACATTGCTTAATCACTTATTAAAGGGCATGTCTGATCAAAAAATTGCGGTCATCATCAATGAATTTGGCGACACATCCATTGACAGTCACTTGGTAGTGTCAACGAAGGAAGAAATTATCGAAATTAACAGTGGTTGTATTTGCTGTAATGTACGAGGTGATTTAATAAACATCTTAAGTAATCTGATAAAGCAAGAAGAAAACATCGATCGCATTGTCATTGAGACAACAGGTATGGCTAATCCAGCTCCGATTATTCAAACCTTCCTAATGGATGAACAAACAGCAATGGCATTTGAAATAGATAGTGTGATTACGATGGTTGATGCCAAGCATATCTGGCAACATTTAAAGGAAGAAGAACCCGGGCAACAAATCGCTTTTGCAGATGTCCTGCTATTAAATAAAATGGATTTGATCACAGAAAATGAAAAGAAAGAACTGGAACAACAGCTGATTAACATGAATCCACATGCAAAACAGGTTTACACTACCTATGCAAATATAGACAGCCGAGATTTAATAGGGAAGAGATCCTTTGATTTAGATAATATATTAAACATAGATCCCAATCTATTAGTTGAAACACATCACCATCATCATAATGATCAAATCACTTCCTTTGTTTTTCGAGAAGATCGTCCGCTTGATCTAGATAAAGTGAATCATTGGTTTGCCTATTTAGTTCAATTTAAAGGTGAACATTTATATCGATATAAAGGTGTCCTCTATATAAAACAATTGGAGAAAAGAGTTGTTTTTCAAGGTGTACATATGCTGTTTGCAGGTACAGAGGGAGTTGCATGGGCGAACGACGAAAAACGACAAAGTGAGATAGTATTTATTGGCAAGGAACTCAACTATCGGGAGCTAGCAAAAGGCTTTCAATATTGTTTAGCTTAATTTTGTAATATAAATCGTAATCATTATTATTTATAAGGGTGGTAACTGTGAATAACATTCATGATGTCATTATTGTAGGTGCTGGTCCTTCCGGTATTGGTATCGCAGCTTTATTACAACAAATGGAATGTACATCTTATTTGATTTTAGAAAAAGAAGAGGTAGGAGCTTCTTTTCTCCAGTGGCCAAAAGAAATGCGGTTCATTACACCTTCCTTTCCAGCACAAGGGTTTGGTCAGACGGATTTAAATGCGATTGTTCCGAAAACCTCACCAGCTTACACGTTAGATATGGAGCATCCTACTGGTGAAGCGTATGCTGAATACCTTGATGTGGTTGCAGATCATTTCGCTTTACCTATTAGAGAAGGAGTCCAGGTAAATCATATCGATAAAAACGATGGTATTTTTTCGATAGATACGACACAGGGAATTTATCAAAGTCGCTTTGTTGTTTGGGCGGCTGGGCAATACCAATATCCTAATTTAAATCCTTTTTCTGGTGCCGAGCTTGGTGTGCATAATAGCTTAATTCCATCATGGCGAGAAATGGAAGGGGATGATTTCATTATAATCGGGGGCTATGAAAGTGGGATGGATGCGGCATTCCATTTAGGGTGTTTGGGTAAGAGAGCTACTTTAATAGCTAAAACGAATACTTGGGAAATAGATGATAGTGATCCTAGTGTTGCTCTATCACCTTACACATATAGTCGTATTCGTCATTTGTTAGTCTCTGATTTGTTTACAGTGGTTGGCAACACATCTGTCACAGGTATAAAGTCAGTGGCTTCGGGTTATGACATCTATACAAATAAAGGAAAAGTTTTCTCAACAGCGGTGAAGCCGATATTAGCTACTGGTTTCTCAGGGAGTACAACCAAGATAGAAAATCTTGTGACACGGGGAGAACATGGGGAAGTACTTGTCAATGATAAAGATGAATCTGTAGTGACTACTGGCTTATTTCTAGCAGGACCGGAACTTCGGCACGATGATCATATTTTTTGCTATATTTACAAGTTCCGCCAGCGCTTTGCTGTAATAGCGGAAATGATTGGCCAACATTTAGGCTTAGACTTATCTATATTAGAGGAGTATAAACGAGAGAACTTTTATCTTGATGATCTTTCGATGTGTGGGGAGAGGTGTCAATGCTAGAGTGCGTGCAGTCTTCGTCTTCTCGTCCAATAGATGTGTTGCTAGTAGGTTGTGAATCTGTTGGGAAATCGGGATTGTTTCGTCATTTGACTGGCGAAAAAAGAGCGCTGACAAGTAATGTAAAAGGTTCTACAATAGCTGCGTTAACTGCACCATGTAAATTAAATAGCAAATTGAGATTAACAGACTTGCCAGGACTTCAATTCGATATGGATAGTAAAAGTACACAGCTTACTTTAGATCGTATAGAACAAGAACAAATCCTGCTATTAGTTGTGAAAGCAACAGAACTGAAAGAGGAATTAACCCTACTACAGAAGGAATTGAATTTGAAAGGTAAAAAAGTAGCTATCGTCGCAACACATCAGGATAAGTACTTACCTTCTAATGCTGAACAAAATAGAGTGCACGAACTGTTACAAGTACCAGTTGTCTGGATTAATGCCAGAAGGATGAATCAAGCAGAACAGGAAAAAGTAATCACATGTATCGAACATGCCAAGACTTGGGCTGTTACAGCGAGTATTCTTCATTTTCTGCCTTCATCACCTAATCCTGTTAATAAACTGATTCCAATTCTTCGCTTGAGGGTAATAGGTCCAATATTAGCTTGCCTTATGATTCTAGCAATGTTTGCCTTGCCAGTTTATGTAGCCTATTTATTTGTCAGCTGGTTAGAGCCGATTACAGAACAGTATCTACTTACACCGATAACTGCATGGTTGGAGCAGATACCTGCCTTTTTAGCGAAAATATTGGTCGGTGATTATGGATTAATTACCCTAGGCTGGTACTCCTTCCTCTGGGCGTTTCCTGTTGTCTTCTTGATCAGCATAACCACGACTATCACAGAAGAGACTGGTATACAAGAACACTTAACGAATGCTTTAGATCCATGGCTCCGTAAAATCGGATTAACAGGAAGAGATTTGCTTCCTGTCATCACTGGGTTCGGTTGTAATGTTGTCGCAGTCATGCAAAGTAGAAGCTGTAGTAGCTGTACCCGAATATCTTGTGTTTCCTTGCTTGCTTTTGGTTCAGCCTGCAGTTATCAAATAGGAGCTACCTTATCTATTTTTAATGCAGCACATGCTCCGGTTTTATTTATTCCTTATTTGTTCTTTCTATTTATTGTAGGAGCTATTCATACAAGGATTTTGAACAAAAATGCTACGAATGAGCTAACTCGTATCACTCCCTTGCCTTATCTACAAGGAATCAATTGGAGTGCATTTCGGTGGAAGGTTTCTGGTGTTATTAAACAATTTTTATTCCAAGCTATGCCGATTTTCTTGTTGATATGTTTGCTTGCCTCTGTACTGGAAATAGTAGGGATATTATCGATTTTGAGATGGCTTGCAATGCCATTATTATATCTATTTTCAATACCGACAGATGCAGCACCTGGATTGATTTTTTCTTTTATTAGAAAGGATGGCTTACTTGTCTTAAATGAGGGGCAGGGCAGTTTATTAATGGAGATGTCGATCAGTCAAATATTTATACTCGTTTACTTGGCATCAACACTATCAGCTTGCCTTGTTACATTATTTACTATCGGTAAAGAATTAAGCTGGAAGCATACTATATCAATTGCGTGGAAGCAAATGCTGACAAGTGTTGTTAGTGCAGCTTTTCTTGCTGCAGGACTATATTTCTTATCATAAAAAAAGGAGGAGTAGCAGATGAAAAAGATTCCTGTTACTGTACTAAGTGGATATTTAGGTGCTGGTAAAACAACGTTATTAAATCATGTCTTACATAATCGAGAAGGATTGAAGGTGGCAGTGATTGTCAATGACATGAGTGAAGTCAATATTGATAGTGAGCTTGTTCAATCGCAAGGTGGCTTTTCCCGTACAGAAGAGAAATTAGTAGAAATGTCTAATGGTTGTATTTGCTGTACATTACGAGAAGATTTATTGGTAGAAGTGGAGCGACTCGTGAAAAAAGGGGACGTTGATTATATTTTGATTGAATCATCAGGAATTAGTGAGCCTGTCCCGGTTGCACAAACCTTCTCTTATATTGATAAAGAAATGGGGATTGATTTAACGAAATATTGTCGCTTGGATACGATGGTTACCGTTGTCGATGCTAATCGTTTCTGGCATGATTTTGGTTCAGGAGACAGCTTGCTGGAGAGACAACAAGCAGTAGGTGAGGAAGATACGCGTAATATTGCCGATTTGTTACTTGACCAAATTGAATTTTGTAATGTTCTTGTTTTGAATAAGACAGATTTAGTTAAAGATGTAGATTTACAGAAGCTAGAGAAAGTCATTCGAAAGTTACAGCCTGAAGCGAAAATTATCCGTACAGTTCATAGTAGGGTAGATCCAAAAGAAATAGTAAATACACGTTTGTTTGACTTTGAAAGAGCTAGTGAATCGGCAGGCTGGTTGAAGGAACTTAATGCAGGAGTAGAAAATCATACCCCTGAAACAGAGGAGTACGGCATTGGTTCATTCGTCTATACATCCAGACTTCCTTTTCACACGGAACGATTAGTGAGCTGGTATCAAGATCTACCGAAAGAAATTGTTCGGGTAAAAGGTGTGATGTGGTGTGCGACTCATAATGATTTAGCTTTATTGCTATCACAAGCTGGTCCATCAGTGTCGGTTGAACCGTTAGCCTATTGGGTAGCTTCCTTATCAAAAGGTCAACAAAAGGAAATTTTAAGGAATAATCCTGAAGTCAAAGATTTATGGGATCCTCAATATGGAGATCGTCATACAAAGCTTGTATTTATCGGAATGGACTTAGATGTTAAGGAGATAACTAGTGAGCTAGATCATTGTCTATTAACAGAGTCAGAGATGTCGGAAGACTGGTCACGATTTAGAAACCCATACAATTGGCGAATTTCGTAATCAGGGGTGAGAACAGGTGATTTTATCAGGAAGAACGATTAAACAATTAATATATGAGGAACAAGTGGGTATTACTCCTTTTGAGGACTTAAACATACAACCAGCGTCTATTGATCTATGTTTAGGAAAGCATTTTTTAGTAGTGGATGATATGTCTACTCCTTTTTTATCCGTCAACGAACCGGCAAATTATCATGAAATGCAAGTAACAGATGGAGAAGTTATCACGATTCCACCTAAAACCTTTCTATTAGGAACAACGTTAGAGCAAATTCGCTTGCCTAACAATTTAACGGCCTTTGTTGAAGGGAGAAGTTCTATCGGAAGACTTGGTGTTTTTATTCAAAACGCAGGATGGATCGATCCGGGCTTCTCTGGCCAGATCACCTTAGAGTTATTTAATGCAAATCGTGTCTCTGTTCAATTAAAAGTCGGGATGCGGGTCTGTCAATTGGTTATAGCGCATGTTGATCAAGCTACAGAAGGATATAGCGGGAAGTATTTATTTCAAGAAGGGGCCACAGCTAGTCGGGTATATTTGGATTAAGGCGAAGAAGGCGGAGCAATACATGTTTTACAGGTAGATCTCTTGGATAGGAGAAATTTCGAAAAATATGTTGGTACTTTTGCCTGGAAGTCTCAATAAATATCGCAGGTGATAGGAAAACAGCTGAACCCATTACACTAAACGATTAGGAGGTAAAGAGATTGAAAAATAAAATACCAGTTACCGTGCTAAGTGGTTATTTGGGGGCAGGAAAAACCACTTTATTAAATCATTTGTTACACAATAGAGAGGATCTTAAAATAGCTGTAATAGTGAATGATATGAGTGAAGTGAACATAGATGCTGATATGGTGAAACAAGGTGGGTTCAGACGTGCTGAAGAGAAATTGGTCGAACTACAGAACGGATGCATTTGCTGTACATTAAGAGAAGATTTAATAAAAGAGGTAGAAAAGCTTTCTAGGCTGAATATCGATTATATTGTGATTGAGTCGACAGGGATATCAGAGCCAATTCCTGTTGCTCAAAGCTTTTCCTATGAGGATAAGGAGCTTGGAATCAACCTTGGCCAGCTATGTCGATTGGATACAATGGTGACGGTGGTCGATGCAAGTCGTTTTTGGGAGGATTATGGATCAGGAGAAAGCTTACTTGATCGTAATCAAGGAGCAAATGAGGAAGATGCTAGAGAAGTAATTGATCTATTAATTGATCAAATAGAATTCGCAAACGTTATCCTTTTAAATAAAGTGGATTTAGTAAAAAAATTGGATAAAGAAGCATTAATAGCAGTTCTGAAGCAATTAAACCCTGAAGCTCATATTATCGACACAACTTTTGGCAGAATTCCGCTGGATTCTGTCCTGAATACGGGATTGTTTGAATTTGAAAAAGCAAGCCAAGGAGCGGGATGGATCAAAGAACTAAATGAGGAACACGTACCTGAAAGTGAGGAGTACGGCATCTACTCCTTTGTTTACCGGAGGGACAGACCGTTCCACCCTGAACGGTGGATGAGCTGGTTAGAAAATTGGCCGACAGGTATTGTACGAGCCAAAGGATTCTTTTGGTTAGCTTCAAGAAATAAGATATCTGGTTTATTATCACAGGCTGGTACCTCCCTCTCTATTCAGGGTGTAGGAAAGTGGGTTGCCACTTATCCTGAAAAAGAACAAATGGAAGTTTTGAATAAGGAACCTGAGTTAGTGAAGCGCTGGGACGTGGAATATGGGGATCGTATGACGGAGTTAGTGTTTATCGGTATGAATATGGATGAAGAGGAGATCATTAAGGGATTGGATCAATGCTTGCTAACAGATGAAGAAATGAAACAGGATTGGGATAAATTTAATGATCCATTGCCAGCATTTACTGAGAGTGGGCATTAAAATTGTAGAAGTAAAAAATTGTAGAAGTAAAAAACGGTTCTTTTAAATATGAAAAAGAGTGGACAATTAGTCTGTGAATTTTTCATATAGATAAGCGTCAATTCGTTGCATTGATTGGACCTAATGGTTCAGGAAAATCTACTTTAGATGAAAAACTATCTATGTAAACATATGAACCATAATATCCATTTCAGTAAAATTAGAGCGAATGATGTGTGGATAGAGATTATCTATCATCCGTAATCAATAGAGAAGAAATTAGGCATAAACATTATATTCTCCATGGCAACCAATAAATATCTCATATTTATTGGCTTTTTTCTTTATAAAACTTATATGTAGTTTGAGATCAAATGGCTTATGAGCATTTAATCGAACATTTACAAATGATATAATTAATCTGTGTTGAAGAGATTTTATATGGAGTAAAAGAGAAAAGGTACTTACTATAGCTAGTGAAACGAGGAATTTATGAAACCAAATAATGATTGTCATTATTTCCAAAATGTTCGGAGTGGGGAGGATTAACTGCTGGCATAAAAATTAGAGCAATACTAGTTACTGGAGGAATTTTATCTAGTGCTCCTTCCCCTGGTGTGTTCTAGTTTTGGTAAGGTCATGATAGGTAATACATTGTTTGTCAAAAAATTATGCTAAAGGGGATATAGAGATATGATATTAGTTAGTTCCTGCTTAGCAGGCTTAAATGTAAGATATAATGGTACAAACAGTTTTAATAGTAAAATTGCAAAACTCGTAGAAGAAAAGAAAGCTGTTACAATATGTCCAGAATTACTAGGGGGATTTTCAACTCCACGAGAACCTGCAGAAATTGTAGGTGGTAATGGAGAAGATGTACTTGATGGAAAGGCTAAAGTAATCGAGAAATCTGGAAGAGATGTTACGGAACTTTATATCAAGGGTGCTTATGCTACTCTGAATAAAGCTAGAAAAATAAATACATCCATTGTTGTTCTAAAGGAATACAGCCCATCCTGTGGCAGCTCCATGATTTATAATGGTAATTTCATTGGTGAAAAACAAAAGGGAATGGGTGTTACTTCTGCATTATTACTTAGAAATGGAATAAAACTAATCTCGGAAGAACAATTTGCTGACTTCCTTTCTTAGTTTTTTCCAATTTCTTGTGATTTTTGTGCGGGCTAGAATAGAGCAATAACTCAAATTCAGGAGAACGTTTAAGTATGCTAGACGAGGTAGAATGTCCACCGACAACATTAGGTATACTCTAGCTGAGAAAGTGATTGGGTTTATCGTTGGATAACACTATCTTTTCCTTCGTAAGGTTTTGATCAGACAGATTTAAGTTCGATAATTATGAAAATAACGAACTTACTTTAGATATGGAGATCCTAATGCCGAAGAGTATGTTAAAAACTAATGTGGTAGAAGATTATTTCACTCCTACCTATTAGAGAAGAAGGTCAGCGGACTTTCGAAAAACAGGATATATCACACAAATGGAAGTGATATCTTTTTAATAAAAATTACATTACTCAAACTATTTTACACGTAAAAATAAACATTGTATGATTCTAATAAAATAGAAGCATTTATAAGGAGAAACCTACATGACCATTAAGTTAAATGATGTTGCTAAAGTTGCCGGTGTATCGCCAACTACAGTGTCACGAGTTATAAATAATCGTGGGTATATTAGTGAGAAAACAAAACAAAAAGTTGAAAGCGCTATGAAAGAATTAAATTACTATCCAAATGATGTAGCTAGATCATTATATAAAAAAAGAACCTATTTAGTTGGTTTAATCATTCCTGATATTTCGAATCCTTTTTATAGTGAGTTAGCTTTATCTATTGAAGGTATTTGTTCAAAGATGGGTTACAGATTGATTTTATGTAACAGTCTAGGACAACCGAATAAAGAAGAAGAGTATGCGGTTATGCTTATAAGAAACCAAGTAGATGGAATGATTGTATGTTCATACAATCGCGGTGTTGAGACGTATAAAAGGTCAAATCTCCCAATTATAGCCATTGATCATTATCTTTCTTCAACGATACCTGTTGTAGGATCAGATAATTATGAAGGAGGTAAAATGGCAGTTCAGCATTTGATTCATCGTGGCTGTAAATCGATTATCCATATAAATGGACCTGCTGAGCTTGAGACGCCAACCCAGTTAAGAAGAAAAGCATACGAAGATTTAGTTAAGAAACCTTTAACATACGTATTGAATAGTCCTTTCGATGAAGAAGAGATCATGCGTACAATAAGAAAAATCTTTCACGAATATCCTGAAACTGATGGTATCTTCGCGAGTGATGACATGATTGCTGCTGGTTGTCTGCAGGTTGCAGAGGAAATGAATATTGATGTTCCAATGCAGTTGAAAATAGTTGGTTATGATGGTACGTCTACGGTTAGCAAGTTATTACCTCAGCTAACGACGATTAAACAGCCAATAAAAGACATAGCTTCCACAGCTGTAACACAAATGATGAAACTTATTACATATCCTGAGAAAGTTACGGACAGGGAAACTTTTTTATTACCTGAGATTGTAATAAATAAAACAACATAATTCTCCAATAGTCATAACAGGGGAGTATTTTTATTATATGTCAACCGGTTGACATAAGTAAGCGCTTACTATATTATTAGTTTGTAATAAGAAGGTAATTCAAGTAAATAACATGTCAACCGGTTGACATGAACTGACTAAAACAACCTTTTTACAAAGGTTCGAACTTTCCATCCTATCAAGACATCTAGGAGCGTGATACTTAAGTTAAATATGAATGATCAATAATACCGATATAGCTATTTTTAAAGGGGGGTTGTTATGGACCGTAAATTAAATAATAAGCTTGTTTATCGTTTGCTTTTAGTTATGATAATGGGACTAATTATAACAAAGGTGATCCATATGGAATCTTTTGCAACAGAGCTAGTTGGAAATATAAATAAAGATAGGGAGGTTTCTGCAATTAAAGCCAGCACAAATTTATCTAATTGGTTAATACATGGAGCAGGCACACTTGAAGACACAGAACAAGGATTAAAGCTTACATCCGAATTAAATGAGAATGTAATGGCGATTTCAAGTGTTCAATCAGAAGATTTTATTTACGAAGCCGATATAATGGTTCTGGATCAATCTGCCGATACAACCTTGATATTTCGATCTGGTAAGGATGGTTGGGATTCTTATATGGTGCAATTAGTACCAGAAGCAGGACTTATTCGGCTTCGCGATGCTCGTGATGAAAATAGATTAAAAGAAGAAGTTGACGTAAATATTCAAGAGGGAGAAATTTATCATCTTAAGGTAAAGGTAGTAGGAGATAATATTAAAGTATATTGGGAAAATCAATATACTCCAGTGATTGATTCTACTGTATCGCTTTATCATAACGGATATCTAGGGCTAAATGTATGGAATGGTTCCGCACTATTTCAAAATGTGAAAGTGAGTGAACTGGTTACAAATTTAGGTTCAACTATAGTTCAGGAAGGAAATTGGGAACCCAACATAAGAGGCTTAAAAGGATTAACTAGGGAGAATGAAATAGCTAAGAAAGTGTATAAAACACAAGCAAGTGACTTTGTGCTAGAGGGTAATATTTCCTTTGATGATGAACAATCTAAGGCAGGTTTTACATTTCGCATGAATGAAGATGGTACAAAGGGTTATCAAGCTCTACTTACGAAACAAGGAGATGAACTGGTAGCACAACTACAAAAAATAGATGGTACGGTGCTCGGAAAATCTACAAGAAACTTCAAATCACAAAGTGGTACTAAACATCATTTGGAAATAATAGTGAACGAAGAACAAATTACATTGTATATAGATGGTTATTCAGATCCAGCAATTGAAGTTGCAGATAGCAGTTACACGGATGGTTTAACAGGATTGACAGTATTGAGTGGGAAAGCTTATTTTCAGGATGTTTATTTAGTTCCAACGAACAGTTATTACAAAGAAAAATATAGACCGGATTATCATTATACACCAGCTCGAGGTTCTGCAAGTGACCCAAATGGTCTTGTATATTTCGAAGGTGAATACCATCTATTCCATCAAGATGGTGGTAAATGGGCGCATGCTGTTAGTGAGGATTTAATTCATTGGAAACATCTACCTATTGCTTTGCCGTGGAATGATCAAGGGCATATATGGTCAGGTTCTGCGGTAGTAGACATGGATAATGACTCTGGGCTTTTTACTAATTCAAATGGCAAAGGAATGATAGCATACTATACTTCTTTTAACCCTGATGCTAACAATGGGAATCAACGAATTGGCCTTGCTTATAGTATCGATAAAGGTCGAACATGGAAATATTCTAAAGAACATCCTATTGTCATTGAAAATCCAGGAAAAAGTGAGGAAGATCCAGGTGGATGGGATTTTCGTGATCCGAAAGTAGTGCGTGATGAAGCGAATGATCGTTGGATAATGGTTGTATCTGGTGGAGATCATATTCGCTTCTTTACTTCCCAGGATCTTATTCAGTGGGAGCATACGGATAATTTTGGCTATGGCGATTATATCCGTGGAGGAGTATGGGAATGTCCTGACCTTTTTGAACTTCAAATCGAAGGTGCAGATGAGAAGAAGTGGGTCCTTATGATTAGTTCAGGGGCAAATCCGAATACAGAGGGATCTGACGCAGAATATTTTATTGGAGAGCTGACACCTGACGGTAAATTCATCAATGACAATCCAGCTGGGAAAGTATTGAAGACGGACTATGGTAAAGAATTTTATGCATCTATGTCGTTTGCGAACATGCCAGATCATCGTCGTGTGACAATGGCATGGATGACCAATTGGGATTACCCGTTTAATTTTCCAACAGAAGGATGGAAAGGTCAACTTACTATTCCAAGAGAATTGCAGCTAATTCAGACAGATGAAGGGATTAGGCTTGCTCAATCTCCAATAGAAGAATTACAGAACATTCGCAAAACAGTTTTCGAAAAAAAGAATAAGCTTGTAAATCCTTCCAATGGAACAAACCTATTAGAAAAAGTAAATGAAGGTTCCTATGAAATTGAAGCGGAGATCGAAATACCTTCTGATAGTGAAGTAACAGAGTTTGGTTTCCATGTTCGGGAAGGTTCAAAAGAGAAAACAGTGATTGGATACAATATGACAGCCAACCAAGTTTTTGTTGATCGCTCTGATTCTGGTCGGACAGATTTCTCTAATCAATTTACAACTTTCCATGAGGCAGAAATACAACCAGAAAATCAACGTGTTAAACTAAATATATTTGTTGATAACGGATCTGTTGAGGTTTTTGTAAATGATGGGCAAGTTGTATTTTCTGATGTTATTTTTCCAAAAGTAACGAGTAGAGGGCTAAGATTCTTTACAGAGGGTGGTCCTGTTAATGTTATCTCTGTAAAAGTACACAAATTTGATGATATCTGGAATCGGGATACTAATGATGGTGCTAGCATTGTGATTGATACCAGTCAGAAAGAGATGAATATTGGAGATACGCTATCCATGGATGCTACATTAATTGATGGAAACGGAAATGGTGCTCAACCAAAATGGGAAACAACAGATTCTGATATTGTGAGCATCGAGTCTTCCAATGGAAATAATGCCTTAATAACAGCTGCTAATGCTGGAGAAGCAGAGATAATAGTTTCCACGCCAAATCATAAAGTGTCTGAAAGTGTTAAAGTAAAGGTATATAAAGGGAATTTTAATACTAATTTGAGCGGATGGAAGTCTGATATTGCTACCGTCAAATGGATTTCTACCGAAGACGGAATTAGTGGTTCGCATACCAGTGACGCCAATTATATGGCTAAAGATACTGGTGGCAACTTCATCTATGAAGCAGAAATGACGATCGATGAAGATGGAGGTGCTGGTGCTATTCTTTTCCGAGCTAGTGAAGATGGAAGAAGTGGCTATTACTTTAACTTAGACCCAAATATGAAGGCTTACCGTCTGTTTTATAAATTAGATGGTCGCTTTGATGATCATATGATTATTGGTAACGTCCCTGCGTTTATTCAGCCGGGAAAGACCTACCAAGTGAAAATAATAGCTAATGGTCCACACATTCAAATTGATGTAGACGGTGAAAAAGTGATGGATATCAAAGATGGGACCTTTGCAGAAGGTCATTTTGGATTAAACGTATTTGGGGGGAGGGCTACTTATCAAAATGTGAAAATTAGTAATGTTACTTAAGCAGAATTAATCGAAACCACTTTTACCAATCAAGAAACAGGTAAATCGTTACATGTATCTTCTTCTAAAAATGGTGAGCCGGTTATCATAGATGAAGAAATGACAACATGGTCATTGATGCCTACTGGTGATGAAAAAGGATCTTACTCAATAAGAACGAAAGATGGTAAAACAATAGATTTAGATACGGCGCAAAATAAAATTCAGCTATATGATTACCTAGGTTATGATAATCAGTGTTGGATCATACAGAATAATGGTAATCAGACCGTAACACTTCTATCTGTCTATAATAATGAAGCATTGGCTATATCGGAGGAAGGGAATATCACGTTGCAACCATATGATCCATTAGAATCACGCCAGCAGTGGACAGTATCTTATTAAGCTTATCTATTTGTTTGGGGGGATTTTGCTTGATCCTAAGGTACAAGAAGGGAGGTTAATAGAGACTTCCCTTCCATCACTTCAGTATCTGTTTTATAACGTCATAAGATTGGACTCGTTCTTTTGAATAATACCAACAAAAATGACAATTTGTATAAGATACTTAAATGTTTTACATGTATTTGGAGGAACCGTTATGTTTTTTTCATTACGAAATAAATTATTCCTTGTATTTTCTTGTTTATTAACGGTCCCATTCCTTATTTTATCACTTGTTATCCCAAGTTTGTTTACGAATTATATAAAAAACCAAACACAAGAATTAACAATTGAAATGATGGGTCAATTCTCACTTTATATTAATTCCATTACGATACAAGCTGCAGATGTTGGTCAGCAAGTGTTGGTTAATCCTATTACACAGGAATGGTTACGTATTGAAGCAACACACAATGATAATGAAACTCTTTCGACAGCTCGATTACTTGTAAGGAACGAATTGAATACTTTATTAAGTACGATGACGGTCAATAATTCTAATAGTATTTCTGTGTCAATATTTACCCACGACGGCGAGGGAATTTGGGGGAGGTATCCCAACTTAGAAGATACTGACTGGTATAATGATTTTATCCACCATAACAAAACATATACACATTCACATACTGATGCGAATCAACAATCTGCTTTAATGAGAGATAAAGATATTAATAGTCATCTTATCCCGTTAGTTGATATGAATTCACTCGAGGATAGTGGTGTGATTAAGGTGAACTTTTCGACAGATTTGATCGAGGAATCCTTAAAAAAGATTAAAACCGGTAAATATGGAAATACCTTTATAGTCGATGAGCAAGGTGCAAATGTTCTAAAGGGTGAAATAAAAACACCACCACACATCATTGCTAATACTTTAGCAAAAATAAAAGATACACAAAACGAAAAGGGGCTAGTAGAGCTAGGCGACGATAATGAAGAATATTTGTTGTTTTACCAACAGTTATCTGTAGGCGATTGGATTCTATTGCATGAAGTTACAAAAGATGATTTATTTGCCCAACCAAACCAATTACAGAAAAGTATGCTCTTTTTAAGTATAGGAGTGTTTTTCATTACTGTGTTTGCTTCCTTTATGTTCTCATCTTCTATCACTAATCCACTGAAAGAATTAACAAAAGCAATGAATTACTTGGAAAAAGGTGATTTTTATAGTGCCCAGCAAATGATGCCAACCATTGAATCTGAAAATAATGAAATTCGTTATGTATTACAAGTATTCGCTCATACGATAGATCGGTTAAGAAGTTTAATTGACAATGAGTATAAGGCCAACATTCGTAGGCGTAATGCGGAGTATAAAGCACTATTGCTTCAAATCAACCCACACTTTTTGAATAACACCTTGGAAGTTATTGGGGGATTGGCTGCTCAAGGTAAGAATAAAGATGTCATGAATGTGAGTGTTTATTTAGGTAAAATGTTGCGGTATTCATTAAATACAAAATCGAATATTGTTACATTAGGTGAAGAGATCCAATATATTCGCCATTATGCAAAGATTTTACAACTTCGATATGAGGATGACTTGCAAATTATGGTTGATGAAGATCCAAGTTCGAAGGATCTTCCAATTATTAAATTTATTGTACAACCACTAGTGGAAAATGCAGTAAAATACAGCTTGATCTCGAAAAATCATGCAAAAATAGATATTAGAATAAGCTATCAGGCGAATCATTTAGCGATCGTGATTGAGGATGATGGGATTGGGATGTCGGAAGACGTGGTTCAAAAATTAATAAATAGTGATAAAAGCTCTAATCATTCAAATGTTTTAGAAAGCAGTGGGAATAGTATAGGACTTAAAAACGTACTGGAGCGTTTACGATTATATTACGGAGATCAATTTTCCTATCAGATAGATACAGAGAAGGCTAAGGGAACACGAATCACTCTATCTATTGCTTACGAGAGGAGGCAGGGAGATGCGGAATGTTTTGATTGTTGATGATGAAGTGCAAATACGGAAGGGGTTGCAATGGAAGGCTGATTGGAAAGAAGAAGGTTTCCAAATTGTAGCAGAAGCAGAAAACGGAAAAGAAGCATTTTCGTTAATCGCAGAGAAAAGCATTGATCTTTTAATGACGGATGTTAGAATGCCAGTAATGGGTGGCATCGAATTGGCGAAGCAATGCAAGGAATATTACCCTAATATAAAAGTGATTGTACTTTCTGGTTATTCAGACTTTGAATATGTAAAAAATTCAATGAAAGGAGGAGTAAGAGATTATCTTCTAAAACCAGTTGATCCAGATGAATTACAAGAAGTATTAAGACGAATGAAAGAGGAATTAGATCAGGAAAAGAGTAAACAAGTGGAGTCGGACCGGTTGCAAAGACTAGTGCGCTCTCAATTACAAGAAGTGCAGGAACAAGCCTTACTCTCCTTAGTAAAAGAGGAATGGCAACAGCATTGTATCTTGAAAGAAAAACTGAAACTATTGAAATTACACAGCCTACTCCAAGCTAATGTGAAAGCACAGTTTATCACCGTAGAGATAAGGGACTTAAATAAACATTCTCATAGGGTCAATGAATTACGGACAGCCTTTCACATGTTATGTAAAGAAATAGTGGAAGATAAACCAAACTTGTTCTCTTTTTATGATCCCAATTATACAAACATGATGCAATTTTTACTTTTGATCGAAAAGAATGACTCCAACAGTACATCTTGTTTAGCGAAGACCATTCAGTTTAATGTGAAAACATTATTGAAATTTGAAACAGTCATTGGCATAGGTAATATAGTAACAGGGCTAGCTGAATTTAAAATGGGTTATATTTCTAGCTTATTATCTTGGAGCCAAAGTCAGCTAGGGACGCATTCGCAAGTAATTGATGAAAATGTAAGAAAAGAAGGGATTACGAGCTTTTCACCAGCGTTGGAAAAAAGAATAACAAATGCTATCGAACAGACAGATATGGACAGATTTAAAACAGAACTCGACTTGTCACTGGGTTTAACAACGAAGCAATCAGTGTTGTCATTTTCTATCGGAGCGAACCGAATATTATTTTCTTTAATTTCCATAGCTAAAAAATATGATATGGAAACAACTGATATGCAACGGTTTATTTGGGAATGTCAACAGACAATTTGGGAGCTTAATGCACAAAGGAAAGTAATGAACAGTCTTGTTCAACTTGCCAATAAGATCATTGAACAAGTAAATAATACCCGTATTACTGATGGAAAATTAATTGTAGATGGTGTGCGACGATATATTGATCAGCATTATGGGAGTGATATTTCTTTAACGACCTTATCAGAGCTATTTCACATTAACAGTGCTTACTTATCCGAAATATTCAAAGTACAAACTGGGAGGAATTTTAGTGAATATTTGGTGGAAAGACGGATGAAGGAAGCCAAGCAATTTCTAAAAGATCAGCATTTAAAGATAATTGATGTGGCGAACTTAGTCGGTTTTTCCAGTTCAGCTTATTTTAGTACTGTTTTTAAGAAACATATCGGTCAAACACCAGTAGAGTATCGAAAATTTTTAAATGTTGAATAAAGGATGCTTTAAGTATGAAAAAAGTAATTTATTTGATAGCTTTCGGTCTAATAATTTGTGTTGTCATTGGATATTTAATCTTATTAATAAGGCCATTCGTTTATGAACAAGATACGGATAGTGTTAAAGAGGTAAGTGGTGTGGAAGATAAAGTGCATCTTAAATTCTGGCGTAATTATGGTAATTCTGCTGAAAATAGGGCATATGCTGAGTTGATCGCCGATTTTGAAAATGAACACCCAAACATTATTATTGATATGGAAAGCATTGAATATAATAACTATGAAGTTAAATTGCGTACAGATATTGTTACGGGTACTGGACCTGACATTATGGCAATCGATAGTCCTTATTTAGCATTATATGCAAATGCAGGAACATTACTACCTTTAGATCCATATATAACAGAGGATGTAGGAATAGAGGATGATTTTCCTGAAGCCACTATAGAAGGTTTAAAGTACGAAGATAAATTATATTTAATGCCAATCATCGAATCTAGTATTGCTTTATACTATAATATCCACCTTTTTGAAGAAGCGGGTGTATCGTTTCCAGATAAAGATCCTGCCAATCCAATGACATGGGAAAAGACGGTGGAAATAGCTAGGGAAGTACAAAATCCTGAACAAGGTATATATGGGATTGACCCAGCCCAAGGCTTTGGTGGTGGTGAAGCACCTGCCTATTTTAAACTGCCATTCTTTTGGCAATTTGGTACAAATGTCTTAAGTCCTGATGCTTCTACAGCGAGTGGTTATTTGGATTCCCCAAAAGCTGTTAAAGCCCTACAGTTTTATCAAGACATGTATCATAAAGAAGTAGTTGCCACACTTGAGTTGCCAAGTGAAGCTTTTGAAAAGAATAAACTAGCCATGACAGTACTTGGTTCTTGGGCTATCACAGAATTTGAAAATAACGAATTACTTCTAGGGAGAGATTTTGGGGTTGCACCACTTCCAAAAGCTGAGCAACAAGTAGTTCCCAATGGTAGTTGGGCATTGGGTATCTCAGCAACAACGAAACAACCTGAAGAAGCCTGGCAATTTATTCGTTATATCACAAGTTACGAGGCTATCAAAAAGTATGTCACGATAACTAAAGATGTGCCAGCACGATATTCAGTTGCTAAAGATTTACCTGTATTTAACGAATACCCTTACAATATTTTCTTGGAGCAAGCTTATAATTACTCGCAAAATCGGCCTATTACTCCTGCTTATCCTGATATCAGCAAAGCGATCAAGAAATTATTTGAAGATATCGGGATAGCGAACAGAGATGTCAAATCGTCTATTGATGAAGCTATCGAAACGATTAATAATCGCTTACTAGAAATAGAATAATTATGTGTATCGTTGTATACCGCTGCCATGTTCCCAAAAATTTTATATGATATGAACCAAAAATATTACAATTGCATTAGTGCTTTTTTTGGTACAGTAAAAGTAAGCAAAGGATGTATGGGGGATGAGGTAACATGTTTGAAAAAAGATGGTATAATCGATTAGGGGATTTTGGTTTCAATTTAATTCTTTTAAACATATTGTGGGTTGCTTTTACTTTGTTAGGTCTCGTTATATTTGGCCTTTTTCCTGCAACTATAGCATTATTTGCTGTGATTAGAAAATGGATATTAGAAAATGAAGATACTCCAATTCTACAAGAGTTTATCAAACGGTATAAGGCTGAATTTAAGATGGCCAATGTTATAGGGTATATTGTTTTTTTGATAGGAATGGGGTTATATTTAGATTTTCAAATTGTTCAAAAGATAAGTAATGAAAGTTTGCAAGTACTTCTAATTAATGCCATTCTAGTAATTGGTATCTTTTATCTTATTGCAGTTTTGTATGTTTTTCCACTATATGTTCATTTTGATTTTAAATTGATGAAATATCTACAATATGCATGCATACTTTCGATTGCTCGACCGTTTCAAACGATCATGATGGTTGCTTTCGTTGGTGTTATCTTGTACTTGTATATGTTGATGCCAGCGCTAATCTTTCCGTTTGGAATGAGCTTGTTCAGCTATATCGTTATGAGGGTAGCGGCCTTATCCTTTCCAAAAAAGAAAGTACTCCAAGAAACGTAATTGTAAAATCACTAGTTTATGCTAGTGGTTTTTTTTATTGATAAGAAGCATAACCTGCATGTCTAATCCCGTTCCTTCCTAGAAAAGTGTCCAACCCTTTTAGAAAGAAGTGGGGAGGAGAGTTTCTAAACAGAGCCATCCTTCTGGACTACCTTACTTACTTAAAAATTTTTAGCCAAAAAAATTGAAGGTTGTTAACCTAAGAAATTGAAATAAAACGTTTTCGATATTTGATATATTAAAAAGTAAGCGGTACCTATTCGTTGTGTCACACGATTCACAGGCTTAGAAGAAGGAGGGAGTAATTTGGCTCAGAGGTTGGAGACATCAGCTAAGAGGGGAAATCTAACAAGTCAGATGTCTGATGTAAAGAAAAAGAAACAAAGTCCATTTGAATATATCAAAAAGAATTATGTATTGTATCTATTTTTATTACCAGCTATGATCCTAGTATTTATTTTTAATTATGTTCCAATGTATGGTGTGACGATCGCCTTTAAGGATTTTAGTCCTTTGAAAGGAATTGCAGGGAGCGAATGGGTGGGCTTTGAACATTTTATCAAATTCTTAGAATCACCCAATTTTCAGCAAATTTTTATGAATACGATTAAGTTGAGTACGTTCGAACTACTCTTTGGTTTTCCGGTACCAGTCATTTTAGCAATCATGCTAAACCAAGTGAGAAGAGCGAGAATTAAGAAAAATATTCAGCTTATTATTTATGCTCCACACTTTATATCGGTAGTAGTTATTGCTGGTATGATCTTTATCTTCCTGTCACCAGCAGGACCACTAAATGCATTACTTACATTAATATTTGATCGTCCAGTATCTTTTATGTCTGAACCGAGCTATTTTCGAACTATTTTCATTGTCTCAGGGATTTGGCAAGGGGCAGGCTTTGCATCCATTATTTATGTTGCAGCATTATCTAATGTAGACCCTCAATTACACGAT
The DNA here is from genome assembly GCF_055395245.1 of Gracilibacillus sp. JCM 18860. Lineage (NCBI taxonomy): Bacteria > Bacillati > Bacillota > Bacilli > Caryophanales > Bacillaceae > Gracilibacillus > Gracilibacillus sp. JCM 18860. The sequence continues at coordinate 1,717,888 of NZ_AP043868.1, read as the reverse complement.
GCGGCAACAATGGACGGTGCTTCATTATTGCAACGTATCAGACATATTGATTTGCAAACATTGAAACCAACGATGACAGTGTTGTTTATTTTAGCTGTTGGAGGAATCATGACGATTGGATTTGAGAAAGCATACTTATTGCAGACATCCATGAATTTACCTGCATCAGAAATTATTGATACGTATGTTTATAAACGAGGATTGCAAGCAGCTGATTGGTCATTCGGTGCAGCAATAGGTTTATTCAATTCGATTATTAGTTTGGTCCTGCTAATCACAGTCAATACAATTGTGAAAAAAGTAAACGGTGAAACCCTTTACTAGAAAGGAGGCAGTAAGATGAATAATAACCTCATTAATAATTCAAAGACAGATAAATTATTACTTTTAATTAATAAAATACTCTTAAGCATAATAGTTCTCATTGTCACAATACCCCTTTTGTATGTATTAATAGGTTCATTTTTACAGCCTGATGTCCTACTGACAAAAGGATTGTCGTTCGATTCTAAGCATTGGACCATTGATGGTTATGTTCGAATTTTTAATGATGGATCGATTATGAGAGGATTTCTAAATTCCATTTTATACGCCACTGGTTTTACACTTGTGTCAGTTGGCTTTACAGTCCTCGCTGGTTACTCTTTATCCGTGGATAGCCTAGTAGGGAAGAGAATTATTATGATTTATTTTCTAGTTACGATGTTTTTTAACGGTGGCATGGTTCCCACTTATCTATTAGTAAAAGAATTAGGTTTACTTAATAGTCCGTGGGCAATTATTTTACCTGGGGCTATTACCGTTTGGAATATTATCTTGGCAAGAACCTATTTTAAAGGATTGCCAAATGAGTTGATAGAGGCAGCAAGAATTGATGGTGCATCAGACACCAGAATTTTCCTTAGTATTATATTGCCATTATCCAAACCTATTATCTTTGTGCTCGCACTATACTCATTTATTGGACAATGGAATGCTTACTTCGATGCGATGATTTACTTAGAGGATAGAAGTCTTTATCCTCTACAGTTAATTTTACGTGACATTTTAATCCAAAATGAAGTGGAGCCAGGCATGATTGGCGATCAAATGGCGAGAGCTGAATTGCAGAGAATTGCTGAAATGATTAAGTATTCTGCCATTGTTATCGCAAGTCTACCATTAATGATTATGTATCCTTTTTTCCAGAAGTACTTCGAGAAAGGTGTTATGGTAGGGTCTTTAAAATAAAAAAAGTGAGGAGCAAATTTTATGAAAAATTTGTATCGACGTTTAGCAGTAATAGTACTATTCAGTATTTTATTAATGGCTGGTTGCAGTAGTAATGAAAAAGCTTCTTCTGAAAATTATAAGCTAACGGACATCCGTTTTCCGTTAGAGGAAGAAGTAACATTAAAGTTTATAACGGAAAGTTCACCAATGGCTCCTGAAGATCCTAATGATAAATTGATCTTACAACGTTTAGAGGAAGAAACAGGTGTACACATTGAATGGAAAAATTATTCAGGTGAATCCTTTGCAGAACAAAGAAATTTAGCTGTAGCAAGCGGTGAGTTACCAGATGCAATTATGAATACAGGTTATAGTGATTATGAATTGTTAGACTTAGCAGATGATGGAGCAATCATACCTGTTGAAGATTTAATAGATCAGTATATGCCCAATTTACAAGCAGTATTAGAGAAGGCACCTGAATATCGGGCAATGATGACAGCACCTGATGGACATATTTATGCGTTTCCATGGATTGAAGAACTAGGATCTGGAAAGGAAAGTATCCATTCACTTGATGCAACAGGCTGGATCAATGTTGAATGGTTAGATGAACTAGGTTTAGATATGCCTTCAACAACAGAAGAATTAAAAGAAGCATTAATTGCTTTTAAAGAAAATGATATGGCAGGTGACGGTCAAACCATTCCAATGTCATTTATTATCAACCATGGTGGGGAAGATGTATCCTACTTATTTTCTCCGTTTGGCGAGGGTGAGAACTGGAATCACACGGTAGTAACGAATAATCATGAAGTAATCTTTACTTCTGCCCAAGATGGATATAAAGATGCCATTAACTATTTAAATGAATTATATGAATTAGATTTAATTGATATAGAAGCTTTTGAACAAGATTGGAATACCTACCTTGCCAAGGGTAAAGAAGAGCGTTATGGTTTATATTTTACATGGGATAAAGCCAATATCACTGGTATGAATGATAAGTATAAAATGTTGCCACCATTAGAAGGACCTGATGGGCGTAAACATGTGGCCCGATCCAATGGTATGGGGTTTGACCGTGCACGAATGGTTATTACAAATGCCAATGAAAATCTCGAATTAACAGCAAAATGGATCGATCAATTATATGATCCTCATCAGTCTGTACAAAATAACTGGGGAACATATGGTGATGAAGAGAAACAAAATATATTTGAATATGATGAAAATGAAGATATGTTAAGACATTTACCTTTAGAAGGGACGGCTCCAGTTGAGCTCCGTGAGAAAACGTCAATTGGTGGGCCACTAGCGATTTTAGATGAATATTATGGTGACGTAACAACAATGCCAGATGATGCAGCATGGAGGTTAGAGCAACTCCATGAAAAATTAGTTCCATATATGAACAATGAAAATATTTATCCAAATGTTTTTATGTCACTAGATGAGTTAACAAAGCTATCTGATCTTGAGGCAGATTTATTCCCATATGTTGAAAGGAAAAAGGCAGAGTGGATTACGAACGGTAATGCTGAAGCAGAATGGGAAGAGTATCTAGCAGAATTAGATCGTCTCGGCTACCAAGAGTGGTTAGAAATTAAACAAACAGCATATGATCGAAATAGAGAGGCAGAAGCGGAGGTACAATAACATGACAAAACTAAAACAGGCTGAAAAATATCGACCTTATTTACACTTTTCACCGAGTAAGAATTGGATGAATGATCCAAACGGTTTAATTTATTTTAAAGGAGAATATCATCTTTTTTTTCAACATAATCCACATGACAGCAAATGGGGTCCCATGCATTGGGGCCATGCTGTTAGTAAAGATTTAGTTACTTGGGATGAGTTACCTATAGCTTTGTATCCTGATGAAGATGGCACGATTTTTTCAGGAAGTGCTGTTGTTGATTGGAATAATACCACGGGTTTTTTCCCTGATCAACCGGGGATTGTCGCGATTTTTACACATCATTTAGAGAGCGAAGTACACAACCCGCCAAAACAGTCACAAGGTTTAGCCTATAGTTATGATAATGGAAGGACATGGATAAAGTATCGCAATAATCCAGTGTTAAAACATGACTCAAAAGTTGACTTTAGGGATCCGAAAGTGTTTTGGCATCATTCATCGAATAAATGGGTGATGGTGTTGGCAACAGGCGAATCCATCTCTATTTATTCCTCTCACAATTTAATAGATTGGAGTTTTGAAAGTGAGTTTGGAGAAAATATCGGATCACATGACGGTGTTTGGGAGTGTCCGGACTTGTTTGAACTAAAGGTAGAAAATAATGAGGAATCTAAATGGGTACTTTTGGTGAGTATTGGAGATAACCCTAATATAGATAACGGTTCACGTACTCAATATTTTGTCGGGACATTTGATGGTTCTATATTTAGGGCTGAACATGAGGGGACAAAGTGGTTAGATTATGGAAAGGACAATTATGCGGGTGTGAGCTTCGCTGATATACCTGAAGAAGATGGAAGACGTATTTATCTGGGGTGGATGAGTAACTGGCGTTATGCTAATGAAGTACCAACTCATGGCTGGAGGAGTCAAATGACCATACCTAGGGAACTTGGGCTTCGAAGAGACAAAGATTCCTATACAATAATTCAAGTGCCGGTACAAGAATTAGATTATTATTTTACAAGAAAAGAAATAATTAAAAACGAATGGATAGGTAAGGAACTTCGATATGATTTCAATGTGTCGTATGGGATGATAACGCTGAATATTGGAAATAAAGATGCGGTAAAATATGGTGTGAATATTCATCACACACCAACAAATGTAACGTCTATCATTATTGATACACAAAAAAATCTATTAGTACTGGATCGAAATAAATCAGGAATCGTTTCTTTTTCAGATAATTTCCCAATTCAGCAAGAAATCAAATTATCTGATACACGGAAAATTAAACTAAGCATGATTATTGATTCTTCTTCAATTGAAATATTTGGGAATGGAGGAGAATTTGCTTTAACTAGCTTAGTTTATCCGGATAAAATATGTGAAGAAGTTTCGTTATATGCTTTAGATGGTGAGATTAATGTTGAAGAAGGGTATTTTTTAAAGCCTAATACTTAACAATTTCAGGATGTGCAAAGAATGGCCAGAAGATCGAAAATTAAGCTTCTGGCTTTTTATCGATAGCATATGGTAATAGAATGTAAGTTTTATTTTTCTATGAGATAAAATTATATAAATAAGTTGGTGATTAATAATGTTTGATGTAACTGCATTAGGCGAGATTTTAGTGGATTTTACACCAAATGGAGTTAGTAAAAATGGAAATCCTATATTTGTGGCAAATCCGGGAGGAGCTCCGAGTAATTTATTGGTTTCATTATCTCACTTAGGTAAAGAAACTTCATTTATTGGATCAGTTGGGATAGATAAATTTGGGAGGATGCTTGTAGATACATTATGTGACAATTCGGTTACTACTTCAGGGGTGGTATATTCCGATATACATACAACACTTGCGTTTGTTCATATAGATGAAAGTGGAGATCGTTCCTTTAGTTTTTACAGAAATCCAGGAGCCGATACAATGTTATCAAAAGATGATTTGAAATTAGAATTAATTATCAAGTCTAAAATTTTTCATGTGGGATCTATCCTTATGACGAATGAACCTTCCAGAGAAGCTACGAGAATAGCTTTAAAAATAGCAAAGAGAAATGGAGTAACAATATCATATGATCCTAATCTTCGACCAGATTTGTGGAATTGTTTAGAAGAGGCACGAGAGAGAATAGTAGAAACATTATATTATGCAGAAATAGTTAAACTCTCAGAAGAGGAGCTAGAATTTATAACTGGTACGAAAAATGTGGAAAATGGCGCGAAGATAATCACTCAACATTATGATGTGGATTTACTTTTTGTTACGGCTGGTAGTACAGGTAGCTATTGTTGTCAAAAGAATACTATTTTGTTTGAGCCAGGTTTCTCATTAAAGGCTTTAGATACAACCGGATGTGGAGATGCCTTCTTCGGAGGAGTTTTATACAAGCTATTAGAAAGCAACATGCAATATCAAGACATCTCAGAAAAAAGGATGAAAGAAATATTACTATTTGGTAATGCCATGGGTGCATATGTCGCCCAATCAAAAGGAGGAATTCCCTCACTTCCTACCTTAATGGAAATTAATAAATTTATCAGTGTAAAGGGTTAGAAAAGAAATGAATGGCACAAAACACTTTAATATTTGGGTTTACTCTCAAAACGAGGTAAAGGTAGTTATATTACATATAAGCTGAGACAGGGAAGGTTAACATTTAATTATAAATTTTGAGGAGAGGGGTTCAAAGTTAATCTGCTGTTAGAGAGATAAAATTTTTAAAACTTTCATAGTCATTACTTAAAGATTTTATTTAACGGGTGCTAATAATTAAAAAAGGTGATCATTGATATTGATCACCTTTTTCAAATGGTTATAATTTAAATTTCATTTTGTTTTGAATTAGAAGCTAACGCAATTGAAGAAAAAAATTAGACCTTAAATATTTAATATATAGAGGAAACAAAATGAATTGATCAAAAGGAAGAGACAGTACTATATGGCGTATTAAGGGGAGTGCCGTGTTGGAGTTTAGCAATTTCATTCCGCAAAGTATTTAATTCATTAAGTGTCCGCATTTGTTTCTATAACTTATGTTCAAAATAATTTCACCTATAAAATTGATGTTGCAAAGTTTTTCGTTATCTTTTATGACGATTAATTCCTAATGTAATACTATCATCTCCTTGCATCATGTGATAATGCGTCTTTCATGCAGGGCAATAATATATTCATTTAGTATATTTGTAAGATTCATATTATTGTTTGCGAGAATTTCCCTATCGTAGAGATTAGCAGAAAGGTATTCTTGTGCTATAATGTTAAGCATTATTTCTAAATTATAGGAGGAAGCAATGAATCTAAAAGTGATAGAAAAAATTAATCTGCTTACAAATAATAAATTGATTATCTGGTTAAATATTTGGGCATTGGTGATATTTTTAGGCTTAGTGCTTGTTGGCATTTATGCTATGGGAGAGTTTGAGATATTTCCAAAAGAAGAAAAAACATTACTATTTATATTATACATGGTATTAAGGGTGCTGTTATTCTGTTGCAGTTTTATCGTTCTTCTCGTATTACATGAATTAATCCATGGCTTGTTTTTTAAAGTATTTAAGCCGGAAAGTAAGGTGAAATTCGGCTTTAAGAATGGGATGGCGTATGCAGCCAGCCCTGGCTCGATCTATCCGAGAATTCCGTTTTTTATCATCATTATCATGCCATTTATAATCATTAGTGCACTGCTTTCCATTATCAGTTTATTTGGTATTGATTCTACCTTTCTCTATCTATTATTTGCTTGTCATACATCGGGCTGTGTTGGTGATTTTTATTATTGCTACTTGCTTACACGTAAAAAAGGTAAAATTTATATAGAAGACACCGAGGTGGGAATAGATATTTATGAGGAAACAGCATAAAGCGAACATTCTGCATAAAATATTTATAAATATTCGGTTTTAGTATTGACTAATCTTTGCTAGCCTAGTATGATATGAATTGAATTTATTATAATTTAATAATCATTACCTTCCGTCGTATAATATTGGGAATATGTCTCAAAAGTTTCTACCAGAGCACCGTTAAATGCTCTGACTACGAGGAGGATGAAGTTATTATTTAATAGGATAATAACTTCATCTACTTGTAATAGGAACCCCTTTGGATCATGTCCAGAGGGGTTTTTATTTCAGCAAAACTAGGGTGATGGATGAAATGGGAGGAAAAAATAGATGAAAAAGTTTTTTGAGTTTGAGCAGCTTGAAACGAATTATCGTAAAGAAACGATAGCTGGTATAACTACATTTCTAGCTATGGCTTATATTTTGTTCCTTAACCCTTCAATGCTTTCCGATGGCACTGGCATGGATAAGGGTGCGGTTTATGTTGCCACTGCATTGGCCGCTGCCATAGGTACATTAATTATGGGTGTACTCGCAAAGTATCCAATTGCTCTTGCGCCAGGTATGGGATTAAATGCGTTCTTTACTTATACCGTTGTATTAGGCTATGGTATTCCTTGGGAAACAGCATTAGCAGGAGTATTGGTTTCAGGACTTATCTTTATCCTATTAACCTTAACAGGTCTCCGTGAAAAAGTAATTAATGCCATTCCAGCTCATTTGAAAATGGCAGTTGGAGCAGGGATCGGTCTTTTTATTGCTTTTCTAGGGTTTCAAAATGTAGGAATTATTGTATCTGATGAAAGTACAGTAGTAGCACTTGGTGATCTAACCAATCCTGAAACGTTATTAGCCATTATTGGTCTATTTGCCACAGTTATCTTAATTGCAATAGGTTTTAAAGGTGGCGTGTTTTATGGGATGGTGATCACAGCAATTGTTGGAATCATTATTGGCCAAATCCCATTACCTGATAAAATTATAAGTGGAGTTCCTAGTATTGAGCCAACATTTGGGGCTGCCTTCACTCATCTTGGTGATATTTTTACGATTCAAATGCTTGTCGTTATATTAACCTTTTTGTTCGTCGATTTCTTTGATACAGCAGGTACTCTAGTAGCTGTGGCATCAAAAGCGGGTTTAATGAAGGATAATAAGCTTCCAAGAGCAGGAAAAGCATTATTTGCTGATTCTGCTGCAACAGTAGTTGGAGCAACATTAGGTACATCAACTACTACTTCTTATGTGGAGTCTACAACAGGTGTTGGGGCTGGTGGTCGCTCAGGGTTCGCCTCTGTTGTCACAGCGATTTTATTCCTATTAGCACTATTCTTTTCACCATTATTAAATGTCGTCACACCATCTGTAACAGCTCCAGCCTTAATCATTGTTGGGGTATTAATGGCATCTTCTTTAAAGGATATACCTTGGGACAAGTTTGAGATTGCAGTACCAGCATTCCTAACGATTATCATGATGCCACTTGCCTATAGTATAGCAACAGGTATCGCAGTCGGGTTTGTCTTTTATCCAATTACTATGGTTGCAAAAGGAAAAATAAAAGAAGTCAGCCCAGTTATGTGGGGGCTGTTCGTGATCTTTATTCTTTATCTTGGATTTTTACATTAATAGTTGAAAAGGCTTCGGCATTATGCCGAGGCCTTTTGCGTTGTTTGAAGAAGAAGTATTAGGGTAATAAAGAAGAAAGCTTTTCATAATAAGCACTAATGTGCATAATTTGAATCTGCATAAATCTCTTCTTATAGAGAAAAAATAGATTTGTCACCTGCTATGCGACAAAATTAGTTTTCAAGTATCTTGAAGATAGCATAACGGTGTCCTATGATTAGAATTGATGAATAGGAAAATTAGACGGAGAGGAGAAAGATAATGGCTCAGTCAAATATAAAAGTAAAAGTCCAGCAGTTTGGTAATTTTCTAAGTTCGATGGTTATGCCAAACATTGGTGCATTTATAGCATGGGGGCTTATTACTGCTTTATTTATTGCAGATGGTTTTATTCCAAATGAAAACCTTGCAAAATTAGTGGATCCAATGGTGTTTTACCTACTACCATTGTTAATCGGTTACACAGGTGGTAAATTGATTCATGACCAGCGTGGAGGTGTGGTAGGTGCTATCGCGACAATGGGGGTTATTGTCGGTGCGCCAGATACACCGATGTTTTTAGGTGCCATGATCATGGGTCCACTTGGTGGTTATGTGATTAAAAAGTTTGACCAATTAGTGGAGGGTAAAATTAAATCTGGCTTTGAAATGCTGGTAAATAATTTTTCGGCGGGTATTCTCGGAGGACTTCTTGCCATTCTATCCTTCTTGGCTATTGGTCCTGCTGTCAATGGTTTTACTCAACTACTTGTTGCAGGAGTAGATTGGTTAATTGGTGCAGGTCTTTTACCATTAACAAGTATCTTTATTGAACCTGCCAAAATATTATTCCTAAATAATGCAATTAATCATGGGATTCTCTCTCCAATAGGTTTAGAACAGGCGAGAAGCACAGGTGAGTCTATTCTATTCTTATTAGAAGCAAACCCTGGTCCAGGTCTTGGTGTTTTATTAGCCTTTATGCTATTTGGAAAAGGTTCTGCAAAGCAATCCGCACCTGGTGCAGGAATTATTCATTTCTTTGGAGGTATCCATGAAATTTACTTCCCATATGTATTAATGCGCCCAATGCTATTATTTGCGGTTATTTTAGGTGGTATGGGTGGAATACTAACATTAGTACTTTTAGGTGGAGGATTAGCAGCCCCTGCATCTCCTGGTAGTATTTTAGCAATTGCTGCAGTTACCCCTGGAAAAGCAAGTGTTTATATCGCAAACTTTGCTGCTGTTATCGTAGCTACGATTATTTCGTTCGTTGTTGCTGGATTTGTGCTAAAATCAAGTAAACAAGATGACGAAAATATAGAAGAAGCAACACAAAAAATGCAAGAAATGAAAGGGAAGAAAAGCTCTGTGGCAGGGGCACTTCAATCTAATTCAAGAACACTTCCTGATAAGGTAAACAAAATTGTATTTGCTTGTGATGCTGGAATGGGATCGAGTGCTATGGGGGCATCATTATTACGTAAAAAAGTGAAATCTGCTGATCTTGACGTTTCTGTCACCAATACAGCAATTAGTAACCTGCCAGGTGATGCACAGGTTGTTATTACTCAAGAAGAATTAACGCCTCGTGCAAAAGAGAAATTACCCAATGCTTATCATATTTCCGTTGATAATTTCTTATCAAGTCCGGAATATGACAAGCTAATTGACAGCTTGCAAAATGGTGTCACGGAAGAGTTATCTGAAGTGGTAGAAGAAACAGAAGCAGAGGTAACGGGTAAAGATCACGAGCACGATGATGACGATTTATTGCGGGAAGAAAATATCTTCCTTAATCAAGAATTCAATACAAAGGAAGACGCTATTCGATTTGCTGGTGAAGTGTTAGTGAAAGCAGGCTATGTAGAAGAAAGCTATGTGGAGGCAATGATAGAGCGCGATAACATAACATCTACCTATATGGGTAATCATGTTGCCATTCCACATGGTACAGAAGCAGCAAAAAAGGCTGTATTACGTTCAGGGTTTACAGTCCTTCAGGTTCCAAATGGGGTGGATTTTGATGGCAAGGAAGCGAAGTTAATCTTCGGTATTGCAGGAAAAGACGGTACCCATTTAGACATCCTTTCCGGTATTGCCGTAGTTTGTTCAGATGAAGAAAATATTGAACAGATGGTGCAAGCAAAAACAGCGAAGGAATTGTTAGCTATAATTAATAGTAAATGATGGTAATGAGTAGAAAGATGGGGTAGGTCCATCTTTCTATTCTGCTATCTGCTATATTCACCCTAAGGACATTTTGGAAAAGAAACGAGAGGGTAGAATGTTTATAACGTCAAGAGAAAAATTAATCATTGAATTAGTAATAAAAACTTCTGGTAAACACACACCACAGTCATTGGCCAATTACCTACAAGTTAGTGTAAGGACTGTTCAGCGTGATCTAAAAGCTGTGGAGAATATCTTACATTCCTTCGAGCTACAGCTGAAGCGAACACCCAATGATGGTTTAATGATTGATGGAAAAAATGAACATATTTTCAAACTGACCCAAAATTTATACCATGTCCATCCGACAGATGAAACACCAGAAGAAAAAAAATTACAGTTACTTATTACCTTATTACATGAAGGCTCTTTTTTTAAGACACAAGTGCTGGCAAAACAGCTCGGAATTAGTGTTACAAAGCTTTCTTCTTATCTGGATGATCTAACGAAATGGTTAGATAACTTTTCTATTGAATTGAATCGAAAAAGAGGTGTTGGTGTAAGCTTAGCTGGAAGAGAAGCAAATAAGCGTAAAGCTCTCGCTACCTATTTCTTATTTCATTTTCATGAAGAGTTATTAGAAAGCTTATATCTATTACAAAAGCATCACCTACTAGAAGGTCCGATACTAGGCTATTTTTCTTCTCAATATTTATTCACCATTGATGAAATGGTTCATCATTTATTTGACAAGGGGCAGACACGCTTAGCGGATAATGACTATTTAGGATTTATCGTCCACACGGCGATTACTCTCCAACGAGTAGAGAATCATTTTCTTTTAGAGGATGATGAACCAGTATTGTATGAGGAATCTACCCGAACCTTTCAACAAATTAGCCAACTAGCAGAACACATAAGATCGAAATTATCGATTCCGTTAGCTCATAAAGATGTTTATTATTTAGCTGTTGTTTTAAAAGGATCCAAATTGCAGGATTCGGATACAGTTGATTATGACAGTATTATGCTAGGGCAGCTGATTAGAAACATCATTCAAGATGTTTCCAAGCAACTTCACATTGATCTTTCTAAGGACTTTTCGTTATTCCAAGGATTGCTTGCTCATATGGAGCCCTCGATTTTTCGATTAAAGCATCAGATGGGCTTTTTTAATCCGTTAACCGAGGAAATAAAAAAGAAATATCCTATGTTATTTATGGCAGTTCGAAATAGTTTAGAGAAGGAATTTAATGATATCTCCTTTCCAGAGGATGAGATTGCCTTTATTGTGCTTCATTTCGGATCTGCATTATTAATGAATGAGGAAAAGACAGCGATACGTGCGGTTATTATCTGTCCTACAGGAATAGGTACATCTAAGATGCTAGCAAGCCGTATTCAGAAAGAATTTGCGGAAATTAACACAGTCGACATAAAATCAATTAAAGAAATAGAGAAATCGAAATTAAATGTGTTTGATATGGTTATTTCCACTGTAAAGCTTCCGTTTGATGATCTGAACTATATATTAGTATCACCACTATTAAACGACGAAGATATTCAAATGATAAGAAGCTTTTTGCAGCATAATATACGACAGTTAACAAGTAAAAATGAATATATGAAAAATAACAATAGCAAGAATTTTAACCTCCAGCCATCCAAATTGCAAGATGTGTTGCAGGAAATGGAGGAAGTACATTCTAGTATCGAAGCAATTCTGAATAACTTCCGTTTATACAGGAGATCGAACGCTGGATATTTGCAAGTATTAAGAGAGATGACCGAACGACTGGAACAAGCAGGGTTAGTCTCTAATGCAGAAGAAGTTTTACAAAAGTTAGCGGAAAGAGAAACAATGGGAGGATTGGGAATTCCTAATACCAATATGGGGCTTTATCATTGTCGATATGACGGTATTCAAGAACTTATTTTTCAAATATGTCATCTAGATCATCCTTGTGTCATTAAAGGAATGGATGGCACAGAAGTACAGTTAAAAAACCTACTATTGATGTTATCACCTGAAACGTTAAGTACAAAACAACAAGAAATACTAAGTCTCATAAGTACGAGTCTAATAGAAAGTGACGAGGCGATGATGATTTTTTCTTCTTCGAGTGAATCAATGATTAGAGAGAAATTAGAGGAGTTATTTTCAGACTACCTCGAAAATAAATGGATAAAGGAATGATTATAATGAAACAGACCGTCCACTTTGGTGCTGGAAACATTGGAAGAGGTTTTATTGGAGCTTTATTCTCTGAATCAGGTTACCATGTTACCTTTGTAGATATTGCAGAATCAATCATTCATTCTTTAAATGAACAGAAGAGCTACAAGGTAAAATTAGCAACAGACCAACATGAAACAACTACTATCAAGAATGTAGCGGGCTTAAATAACATGACACAGGAAAATAAGGTGATCGAGGAAATTACAGGTGCTACTTATTTGACTACTGCTATCGGACCGAATATTTTGCCTCGAATTGCACCACTTATTGCACGAGGTATCTCGGAACGAGTGTATCAAACAGATGAAAAGCTGTATGTGATTGCTTGTGAAAACCAGATAGGTGCAACTGACATATTGAAGCAGCACATATTAGATAATCTTGATGAAGACACAAAAGATAGACTAGCAGGGAGAGTATATTTCTTTAATTCTGCTGTCGATCGTATCGTTCCCATACAGGAAGATAATTCTTTAGATGTGTTGGTCGAACCATATTACGAGTGGGTAGTCGAGACGGAGGAAGAGATTCCGGAAGTTGAAGGGATGACTATCGTATCTGAGCTTGCCCCTTTTATTGAGAGAAAGTTATTTACCGTTAATACAGGGCATGCCGTCATTGCATACCTTGGCTACTTGAACGGGAAGTCAACCATTGATAAAACGTTAGCAGATGAAGCCATTAAAGAACAAGTCGAAGCAACATTAAAGGAAACTGGTGATTACTTAGTTAAACAGTATGGTTTAAAGGCAGATGAACATAACGAATATATTCAGAAAATAATTAAAAGGTTTAAAAATCCCTATCTTCAAGATGGGGTTACAAGAGTAGGGCGTGCACCGATCCGAAAATTAGGACCCGAGGATCGATTAATTCGCCCTGCAACAGAAGCGCAAAAAGCTGGTCTATCATTTACGAACTTAGCGAAGGCTATTGCTGCTGCACTATTATTTGATTATCAAGAGGACGAAGAAGCGATGAAGCTTCAATCAATGATCAAAGAAAACGGAATGGCGAAAGTGTTAGAGGATGTAAGTAAACTTCCTAAGGATAGTGACATTACACAAGAAGTTATCAAACAATATGCGTTATTAAAAGGGTAAATAAGGAACGGTTCAGTATCGTCTTGCTGGACCGTTTTTTTAGATCCTGGTTACTCCTCCTCATTTTCAATATTTACTCTCTTTCTTTTCCTAGTATTGTCCATTTTCTTATGCAAATGGATACACATCAGTCCATTACGAAGATTTGCGCTTACACGGTCCTTTCTCACAGCGAAAGGGAGGTCTATTTTTCTTGAAAAATCTCCTTGTAATATTTCTTGATGATGCATCTTGCCACTTTGTTTGATGGGAGATAGCTGTCCTCGTATTTCCAAGACATACTCGTCTACATATACTTCTATTTGCTTACTATTTTCCATACCGGGTAAACTAATATAACCAATCAATTCATTGTCTAGCTCGTATAAATTAATTGCTGGGATGGGAGGTTTGATAATATGCTCAAACTCATTCCAAAAGTTCCCACCGAAGAATTGATCCATATTATTTTTCCATTCGTGCATTTGCTGAAATGGATCCATCATTTTCCCTCCATTTTGTACTATGATAAGTAAGTTTTATATGATAAAATGATTCCGCCTAATTGTTATTATGTTATGTTAGAGAAATGATCCTGTTCCTTTAAGGAGGTATTTTTATGCTAGAAAATGCACTTATAATGGTTACGATTATTATGGCTATTAATATCGTGTATGTATCCTTATCGACATTACGTGTTATTCTTACATTAAAAGGAAGAAGATATATTGCGGGAACGATTGGTACATTTGAAATTGTCATTTATACCCTCGGACTTGGGTTAGTGTTAGATAATCTTGGAGAAATACAAAATCTAATTGCTTATGGGCTAGGCTATGGACTTGGTGTGATAATAGGGTCAATGATTGAAGAAAAACTGGCACTTGGTTATATTACCGTTAATGTTATTTCATCGAATCCAGACATTTCCTTTACGAAACAGCTCAGAGCAAAAGGCTATGGCGTCACCAGCTGGTATGCTTATGGAATGGATGGTGACCGTTTATCAATGCAAATACTATCACCAAGAAAATATGAGCTTCATCTTTATGAAACAATTAAATCTATTGATCCCAAAGCATTTATTATTGCTTACGAACCGAAGCAAATTCACGGAGGCTTCTGGGTGAAGCAAGTAAGAAAGGGGAAGATCAGAAAAAGTATCGAAAAAGAAGAACAAAAACAATCAGAAGAAATACTTTCAAGTGAAGAAAAATGAAACCATTGCTAGCTGTTTAGAACGGATAAAGCAAGAGGGCTATCAACCGATTAGAAGAATAGAAAAGCCGATCTTTGAAGAGGTAGGTAGCAAAATCCAACCAATTGATCGAATCATACAATTTGAAGCCATTTTGTCAAAACACGAACGTTAATTTAATTATGTTAATTAACGTTCGATTTTTTATTGACAAGAGGGAAATGGACTTGTTATCATATGTGTAGAGTTAAAAAATCTTACAATTGAAAATGATGACCTCATATAATTTGGGAATATGGCCCAAGAGTTTCTACCCATCACCGTAAAAGATGGACTATGAGGGAAGATGTAAAAAAGCGTTAGGAGTTTGCTTTTACGGGGTGATCGATAAGGAACGAAATGTTCGGAAAAATGAATGAGCATCTAACCTGTAAAAGAAACGAGATTAAATGGCAAAAAAGTTACACTTCAGCCTATTCATCTTCTCTTATTACAGGAGGAGACCGAATAGGCTTTTTATTTTACGTTAGGAAAGTATAAAATTTCTACACAGTAGCTTTCGACGTAGTTGAAATTTTAAGGTGACAAGTATAAGCAAAACTAGGCATTCGCCAAAGGACGAGCGAATGCGAGATTTTTCTAATGTACTTAAATATAGAAGAAAGAGGGGAAAGTATGGCACAAGTAGGAGTTATAATGGGGAGCATCTCCGACTGGGAAACGATGAAGCATACATGTGAGGTATTAGATGAATTAGGTATTTCCTATGAAAAAGAAGTGATTTCTGCACACCGTACCCCAGAGGATATGTTTCAATATGCAGAAAATGCAAGAGACAAGGGCTTAAAAATAATCATTGCTGGTGCTGGTGGGGCAGCACATTTGCCAGGTATGGTTGCTGCCAAAACGACATTGCCTGTCATTGGTGTTCCTGTCCAAACCAAAAGCTTAAACGGTCTTGATTCATTATTATCCATTGTACAAATGCCAGGTGGTGTTCCGGTTGCCACAGTTGCCATTGGTAAGGCTGGTGCTAAGAATGCAGGGATATTAGCTACACAAATGATTGGGGCATTTGATCAACAAGTGGCAGCTACATTAGCAAATTATCAAGTACAGATGCGCGAGAAGGTAGCAGAAATGAGGGAAGAACTTGCAGAACAATAGATTATTATTTGGACGAACGATCGGTATTATCGGTGGAGGACAACTTGGCAGAATGATGACTACCGTCGCAAAGCATATGGGTTACCATGTGATTGTACTAGATCCAACTCCTAATTGCCCAACTGCACAAGTTTCAGGTGGACAAATTGTCGCAGCATATGACGATATGAATGCCATAAAGGAGCTTGCTGAGAAATGTGACGTTGTTACCTATGAATTTGAAAATGTCGATTTAACAGCAGCAGAGTTTTTAGAAGCAAAGGGGATTTTGCCACAGGGTGCCAATTCTCTAAAGGTGACTCAGGATCGTGAATTAGAGAAAAAGGCAATGGTAGACAGCAACCAGCCTGTTGCTGAATTTGCAATCGTACAAACAGTACAACAATTAGAGAAGGCAGTCGAAAAGCTTGGCTATCCTTCTGTAGTAAAAACCTGTCGCGGAGGCTATGACGGAAAGGGACAAGTCAAATTAACCAATGAACGGGATATAAAGGAAGCATCAGAAATGCTGTCTGCAACAGATCGATTGATCGTAGAAAAATGGGTGCCATTTGATAAAGAAATCTCTATCGTTTTTACAAGGTCACAAGCAGGGGATATCAGTTATTTCCCAGTTGCAGAGAACATTCATCGCGATCATATATTACATGCAACGATCGCACCAGCTCGAGTAGCAGGTCATATTGCTGAAAAAGCTAAAAAGGCAGCAAAGGCCATTGCGGAAACAATCGGTGTTGTGGGAACTTTTGCTATCGAAATGTTCGTGGTAGGGGATGAGATATTGATTAATGAACTGGCCCCTCGGCCACACAACTCAGGACATTATACGATCGAGGCATGTAATGTATCACAGTTTGAACAGCATATTCGAGCAATCTGTGGACTACCACTAATCCCGGTTTATGCACATGGTGGAGCAGTGATGTTTAATTTACTAGGTAAGGATATAGAACCTTTTTTCCGTAAAATGGACGAATTAACTCCAGCACACGTGCACATGTACGGTAAAGAAGAAAATAAACCATTAAGAAAAATGGGACATGCAACCTTTATTGGGGACAATGCTTTAACCATATATAATGATTTAGTAGAAAAAAAGTTAATTGAATCGAATTAGGAGGAAGTCAGATGATTGAACGTTACACACGTGAGGAAATGGGTAAGATTTGGACTGATGAAAATCGTTTTAAGGCATGGCTAGAGGTAGAAATATTAGCATGTGAGGCATGGAGTGAGCTCGGATTTATCCCAAAGGAGGACGTCCAAAAAATTAGAGAAAATGCATCATTTAATGTCGAACGAATTTTTGAAATTGAGCAGGATACGCGTCATGATGTCGTTGCCTTTACTCGTGCTGTATCGGAAACATTAGGAGAAGAGCGTAAGTGGGTCCATTATGGACTAACTTCAACAGATGTTGTCGATACAGCCTTATCTTATATGCTAAAACAAGCGAATCAAATTATTCGCCGGGATATTGTTCGCTTTATTGATATCTTAAAGGAAAAAGCAAT
The DNA here is from genome assembly GCF_055395245.1 of Gracilibacillus sp. JCM 18860. Taxonomy (NCBI): domain Bacteria; kingdom Bacillati; phylum Bacillota; class Bacilli; order Caryophanales; family Bacillaceae; genus Gracilibacillus; species Gracilibacillus sp. JCM 18860. Next base: position 1,700,193 of record NZ_AP043868.1, on the reverse strand, counting down.
CGAGCATAAACACACCGTCATGATGGGACGTACGCATGGTGTGCACGCAGAGCCGACAACCTTTGGTTTGAAAATGGCACTATGGTATGAAGAAATGAAGCGAAACCTCGAACGATTTGATGCTGCAGCAAAGGTTATGGAAACTGGAAAGCTTTCTGGAGCAGTGGGAACATATGCAAACATTGATCCATTTGTTGAAAAATATGTGTGTGAAAACTTAGGGCTTTCTCCTGCACCTGTATCAACACAAACGTTACAGCGTGATCGACACGCACAATACATGTCCACAATCGCTTTGATTGCCACATCCATTGAAAAATTCGCTACAGAAATTCGTGGATTACAAAAAACAGAAACACGTGAAGTGGAGGAGTTTTTTGCGAAGGGTCAAAAAGGTTCATCTGCTATGCCACATAAACGGAATCCGATCGGTTCGGAGAATATGACGGGAATGGCCCGTGTCATTCGTGGTTATATGATGACAAGCTATGAAAATGTATCATTATGGCATGAACGTGATATTTCTCACTCATCTGCAGAGCGTGTCATCCTTCCAGATGCTACGATTGCACTCAATTATATGCTCAATCGATTTAGTAATATTGTGAAGAATCTAACCGTATTTCCAGAAAATATGAAGCGCAATATCGACCGAACCTATGGCGTTATTTTCTCACAACGTGTGCTGCTTTCCTTGATTGATCAAGGAATGAGCCGTGAAGAGGCTTATGATATGGTTCAACCAAATGCCATGAAAGCATGGGAAACAGCTACTCCTTTCCGTGAGTTGATTGAGAAGGAGGAACGAATTACGAGCACATTGACAAAGGAGCAATTAGACGATTGCTTCGATTATACGTATCATTTGAAAAATGTTGATCAAATTTTCAAAAAAATCGGCTTAGCATAAGGAGTGAGTAAGAATGAAGGACAAGCTGTTATATGAAGGAAAAGCAAAGCAAGTTTTTACAGTAAAGGATAGCGATGAATTACTCGTCCTATCCTATAAAAATGATGCAACAGCCTTTAATGGAGAGAAAAAGGCAAACTTTGAAGGCAAAGGTCGCTACAATAATCTAATCTCTGCTAAAGTGTTCGAATATCTCCGGAAAAATGGCGTGAACAGCCATTTTAAAGAAGCATTAAATGAAACAGAACAATTAGTAGAGAAAACAACAATTATTCCCCTAGAGGTAGTAGTGCGCAATGTAGCAGCGGGAAGTATTGTTCGCCGACTTGGAATAGAGGAGAAATCGACCTTTCATCCACCACTTGTTGAATTTTATTATAAAAAAGACGAGCTAGGCGATCCGTTTATTAGTGATAGCCACGCCTTACTTCTAACAGATGCTACAGAGGATGAGTTAGCTCAAATTAAACAAATGGCACTTCGTGTCAATGAAAAATTGCAAGCTTTTTTCAAAGAAATCCATCTACAGCTTGTTGACTTCAAATTAGAGTTTGGTCGCAATCAAACTGGTGAAATTATACTCTCGGATGAAGTAAGTCCTGACACGTGCCGTTTATGGGATGTAAGAACAGGAGAAAAAATGGACAAGGATGTTTTCAGAGAGGACCTAGGTGATCTCATATCTGTCTATGATCAAATATTAACTAGACTGGAGGCAATACAATGAAATTAGTAAAGGTGCATATTACATTAAAAGAGGGTGTCTTAGATCCTCAAGGTAAAGCGGTACAAGGATCTTTAAATACATTAGGCTATGAAAATATCGAAGAGGTACGTGTGGGGAAATATTTAGAGCTAACCGTTGCTGATGACGCCAATATTGAACACCAAATTGAAGAAATGTGCAGCAAGCTATTAGCCAATCCAGTTATCGAGAATTATAAATACACAGTGGAGGAGGGTGTTACACAGTGAAGTTTGCTGTTGTAGTGTTCCCGGGTTCCAACTGTGATCGAGATATGTACTATGCAGCCAAGGATGCACTTGGAGAAGAAGCCGAATTAGTTTGGTACCAAGAGGCCAAGCTTGATGGTTATGATGCCATTTTGATTCCTGGTGGCTTCTCTTATGGGGATTATTTACGATGTGGCGCCATTGCTTCGACGTCAGATATTGTCACACAGTTAAAAACACAAGCAGAAATTGGTGTACCCATCCTAGGAGTGTGTAATGGCTTCCAAATTTTATTAGAATCAGGTTTATTACCAGGTGCCATGTTACGTAATAAGAATTTGAAATTCATGTGTCATTTTGAGAATTTAGTCGTAGAAAATAATCAGACCATTTTCACAAGTGAGTATAAGCAAGGAGAAGTCATCTCTGTACCAATCGCTCACAATGAAGGAAACTATTATTGTGATGAAGCAACGCTTGCTAGATTAAAAGAAAATAATCAAATTGTGTTTACTTATCAAACTAATCCAAATGGTTCTGTAGCCGATATTGCAGGAATCACAAATGAGAAAGGGAATGTACTTGGCATGATGCCACACCCGGAGCGTGCAGTGGAAGCATTATTAAACAGTGCTGATGGGTTGAAACTATTCCAATCAATGTTAGCGAACTGGAGGGAAAATTATGTTGCAGGCGCCTGAAATCACCCCAGAATTGGTAGAAAAAGATAAAGTCTACCGTGAAATGGGTTTAACAGATAAAGAATACGACATGATTAAAGAAATTATGGGTCGTCGCCCGAATTTTACGGAGATTGGAATTTTCTCTGTTATGTGGTCAGAGCATTGTAGCTATAAAACCTCAAAGCCTTTATTGAAGAAATTCCCTACAGAAGGTAAGCAGGTAGTTCAAGGACCTGGGGAAGGTGCAGGTGTTGTCGATATTGGAGATGGACAGGGTGTCGTGTTTAAGGTAGAAAGTCATAATCACCCATCAGCAGTGGAGCCATATCAAGGAGCTGCAACTGGTGTAGGTGGTATAATTCGTGATGTCTTCTCAATGGGAGCCCGTCCGATTGCTTCTCTGAATTCCTTACGTTTTGGTAATTTAAATACAGGTCGAGTGAAATATCTATTCGAAGAAGTGGTACATGGAATTGCTGGTTATGGAAATTGTGTTGGGGTTCCAACTGTCGGTGGAGAGGTACAATTTGATGACAGTTATGAAGGGAATCCTCTAGTAAATGCTATGTGTGTCGGATTAATTGATACAAAGGATATTCAAAAAGGAATTGCCGCAGGTCTTGGTAATACCATTATGTATGTTGGGTCTAAAACAGGCCGTGACGGTATTCATGGGGCTACCTTTGCTTCTGAGGATCTGTCAGAAGACTCTGAAAGCAAACGCTCCAACGTACAGGTCGGGGACCCATTCATGGAAAAATTATTAATTGAAGCATGTTTGGAAGTCATTCATTCAGATGCTTTAGTTGGTATTCAGGATATGGGGGCAGCAGGGTTAACATCGTCTGCTAGTGAAATGGCAAGTAAGGCTGGAATGGGAATGGAAATGAATCTAGACTTAATCCCACAGCGTGAAGAAAATATGACAGCATATGAAATGATGCTCTCTGAATCTCAAGAGCGTATGCTCTTATGTGTGAAAAAAGGACAAGAGCAGGAGATCGTCGATATTTTCAGAAAATACGGACTAGAAGCGGTAGCGGTTGGAACGGTAACAGATGATAAAAAATTCCGTCTATTGCACAAAGGTGAAGTGGTTGCAGATATCCCTGTTGATAGTCTAGCAGAGGATGCACCGATTTTTTATAAAGAGTCTAAGGTACCCGCTTTTTATGAAGAAAATCAAAGCATGCCTTCATATAAACCGGTCATAGACGATTATGCCGCAATGCTTCGAAAGCTATTGCAACAGCCAACCATTGCAAGTAAAGAATATGTTTATGACCAATATGATTCCATGGTACAAGCAAATACGGTATTCTCTCCTGGGTCTGATGCTGCCGTTATTCGAGTACGTGGCTATGACAAAGCACTAGCGATGACCATTGACTGTAATTCTCGTTATATTCATTTAGACCCAGAGGTTGGTGGACAAATTGCTGTGGCCGAGGCGGCACGAAATATCGTTTGTTCTGGTGCAAAGCCGTTAGCGATCACGGATGGTTTGAATTTCGGAAATCCAGATAAACCAGAAAACTTTTGGCAAATGGAAAAAAGTGTAGATGGAATGAGTACAGCTTGCTCAAAGCTCGATACACCAGTTATTAGTGGAAATGTATCCTTATATAATGAATCAAACGGTCAAGCGATCTTTCCGACACCAATTGTTGGAATGGTAGGTTTACATGAATCACTTTCTCATATTACTCCATCCCATTTCCAAAATGATGGTGATCTAATTTATGTGATAGGGGAAGCATCAGCAGAATTCGGTGGAAGTGAACTGCAGAATATACTCGAGGGGAAATACTTCGGCAAAGCACCTACCATTGATTTAGATATAGAGACACAACGTCAATCCCAATTACTAGAAGCCATTCGTGCAGGTTTAGTCGTGTCTGCACATGATTTAGCAGAAGGTGGACTCGCTGTAGCTGTTACGGAAAGTCTATTTACTAAAAAAGGGTTTGGTGCAACAATCATGGTTGAGGGCGATTTAACTGCAGGATTATTTAGTGAAACTCAATCTCGTTTCTTAGTATCTGTGAACAAAGAAAATCGTGAAGCTTTTGAGAAAGCAGTGGCAGATGCGAAATGGATTGGATCGGTATCTCATAATGGGAAATTAGTAATAACTAATAATGGAGAAGAAATAATGCAGGAAGATGTGGAAGAATTACAACAATTGTGGAAAGGAGCTATCCCGTGCTTGCTGAAATCAAAGGCTTAAATGAGGAATGTGGAGTATTTGCTGTCTGGGGACATGAAAAAGCAGCAGAAATGACGTATTACGGTCTTCATGCTCTACAGCATCGTGGACAAGAAGGGGCTGGAATTGTCACAACTGATGGGAAGAAGCTCCATGTTCACAAAGGCGTTGGGCTTGTGAATGACGTTTTTTCAGAGGACAAGTTTTCCTCATTAAAAGGACATGCTGCCATTGGCCATGTACGTTATGCAACACAAGGTGGTGGAGGCTTTGAAAATGTTCAGCCACTTGTGTTCCGTTCTCAAAAAAATAGTATGGCTTTGGCTCATAATGGCAATTTGGTAAATGCCCATGCTTTGAAGAGTCAGCTCGAAGCACAAGGAAGCATTCTACAGACTACTTCTGATACGGAGGTTATTGCCCATTTAATTAAGCGGAGTGGAAATGTACCTTTAGAAGAAGCGATTGGTTCTGCGCTTAGTATGATAAAAGGAGCCTATGCTTTTTCGATTCTAACTGAGGAGCAAATGTTTATCGGTTTGGACCCACGAGGATTGCGTCCTTTATCCATTGGTCGTTTAGGTGATGCGTATGTCGTCGCATCAGAAACGTGCGCCTTTGATTTAATTGGTGCAACATATGAACGCGAAGTAAAGCCTGGTGAATTAATTGTTATCGATGCAGAAGGTTTTCGTTCGTTCCAATTCACCTCACCATTACAGCGAACATTATGTTCAATGGAATATGTCTATTTTTCAAGACCAGACAGTGACTTAAATGAATTAAATGTGCATGCAAGCAGAAAAACAATGGGAAAACAGCTTGCATTAGAAGCACCGATAGAAGCAGATGTGGTGACAGGTGTACCTGATTCCAGTATTTCCGCAGCAATTGGTTTCTCTGAAGCAGCAAGTATTCCATATGAACTCGGCCTTATTAAGAACCGCTATGTTGGTCGTACCTTTATTCAACCATCTCAAGAGCTACGCGAACAAGGGGTGAAAATGAAGCTATCTGCCGTTCGTGGTATTGTTGAAGGTAAGCGTGTAGTGATGGTCGATGACTCGATTGTACGTGGAACAACCAGTCGTAGAATTGTGCGGTTATTGAAGGAAGCTGGTGCGACAGAGGTCCATGTTCGAATTGCTTCACCGCCAATTCAAAATCCTTGTTATTATGGGATTGATACTTCGACAAAAGGGGAATTAATCGCATCTCATAACTCTATCGAAGAAATCCGTGAAATCATCGGTGCAGATAGCCTTGCATTTTTATCAACAGAAGGATTAGAAGCATCGATCGTTGCTGACCGTGATATAAAGGATCATGGTGTGTGCCAAGCATGTTTTACCGGAAATTATCCAACAGAGATATATCCTGACACGGTTATACCAGCTTATAAAGACTAAAGTGGCGGAAAACTGCTCATAAGTGGCGGGAATAAACAGAAAAGTGGCGGGAAACTACCCAAGAGTGGCGAAAAAAATTAAAAAAATGGCGGGTAAATGTATAAAAGTGACGGGTTTCTTATAGCTATTCATTTGCCCTCTAATATTAAAGGAGTATGACGATGAGTGATGTTTATAAAGACGCTGGAGTCGATGTCCACGCTGGTTATAAGGCTGTCGATTTAATGAAAAAACATATCGCTAAAACCAATCGTCCTGAAGTAATTGGAGGAGTTGGTGCGTTTGCTGGATTATTTGATCTGAGTAATTTTTCATATGAGGAACCAGTTCTAGTTTCTGGAACGGACGGTGTTGGTACAAAGCTGAAACTAGCATTTGCCCTAGATCAACATGATACAGTTGGAGTGGATCTTGTCGCGATGTGTGTGAACGATATTGTTGTACAAGGCGCAGACCCGTTATTTTTCCTTGATTACATTGCTTGTGGAAAAAATGAGCCAGAAAAAATAGAGCAAATCGTCAAAGGAATAGTCAATGGCTGTGTACAGAGCAATGCAGCACTTATTGGTGGAGAAACTGCTGAAATGCCTGGAATGTATGATGAAGGGGAATATGATTTAGCAGGCTTTGTCGTTGGAATGGCGGACAAAAAAAGAATTATTACAGGTGAGGATATTCAAGCTGGAGATAAAATCATTGGTATTCCATCATCAGGCGTCCACTCTAACGGTTTTTCATTAGTTCGAAAAATAATAGATGAGAATGGCTTACATTTGAATGAAACAATTGAAGAGCTAGGATCTACTCTTGGTGAAGCTTTATTAACTCCAACCAAAATTTATGTCAAAGCCATACAACAGCTTAAGTTAGACTTAACGATTAAAGGAATTAGCCATATAACAGGTGGCGGATTCTATGAAAATATTCCACGTGCACTTCCTAAAAATTTAGGTGTGAAGCTAGAAGAAGGTAGCTGGGAAGTACCAGCCATTTTTTCTTATTTACAAAAACAAGCCGATTTATCATTAACCGAAATGTATGGTGTATTTAATATGGGAATTGGTATGGCGATCATCGTAGAGGATCACGAAGCACATATGGCACTTCAGTTATTGGAAGACATCGGAGAAAAAGCTTATATTATCGGTGAGGTGACGAATGAATCTGGGGTGAGTTTTACAAATGAGTAAAGCAAAGTTAGCTGTTTTTGCATCAGGCACTGGAAGCAATTATGATGCTATCATCGAAGCAACTCAAAATGGTAAACTAGATGCAGAGGTTGTATTACTCGTCTGTGATAAACCGAATGCAAAGGTGTTAGACAAAGCAAGAGTAAACCAAACACCATTGTTTGTATTTGATCCAAAGCAATATGCAAGTAAGGAAATGTTTGAAGCAAAAATAGTCGAAGTATTGCAGGAAAAAGAAATTGATTGGATCATCTTAGCGGGATACATGCGTTTGATCGGTAACACCTTATTAGCACCATTTGAAGGTAAAATCATTAATATTCATCCATCATTGCTTCCAGCCTTTCCAGGACTTGATGCGGTTGGACAAGCATTTACGGCTGGTGTGAAGGTATCCGGTGTGACGATCCATTATGTTGATTCAGGAATGGATACTGGAAAAATCATCGCCCAAGATGCTGTTCATATCAAAGAAGGAATGACACAAGAGGATCTGCAGCAAGCCATTCAAAGAGTAGAACACAAGCTCTACCCAGAAACGATACAACAACTGATTTTGAAAGGGGAATAATGTTGAAAAAACGTGCATTGTTAAGTGTATCTGATAAAAGTAACTTAATTCCATTTGCAGAGGGCTTAGACAAATTAGGCTATGAATTAATCTCAACAGGTGGAACGTTAAAGGCATTAAAGGAGGCTGGTCTTCCAGCATTACCGGTTTCTGCCGTAACCAATTTCGAGGAAATTCTCGATGGACGTGTTAAAACACTCCATCCGTACATCCACGCAGGGCTTCTGGCTCGAAGAGATGAAGACTCCCATGTAAAGCAGCTAGAAGAACGTGATATTGCTCCAATTGATGTCGTAGTAGTGAATCTCTATCCGTTCAAAGAAACGATTGCTAAGCCAGATGTAACAGAAGAAGATGCGATCGAAAACATCGATATTGGTGGACCAACAATGCTTCGTGCAGCATCCAAAAACTTTCGTGATGTAACAGTGGTTGTTGACCCAGACGATTACCATGCTGTCTTAGAACAGCTTGGCAATAATGGTGGTACGGTAGAGTTTCGTAAAACATTAGCAGCAAAAGTTTTCCGTCATACGGCCAATTATGATGCGATGATTGCTCATTATTTTGTGGATATTACTGGTGAGGAGGATCCCGAAACCTTCACCCAAACATTTGAAAAAGTGCAAACCCTTCGCTATGGAGAAAATCCTCATCAGAAGGCTGCCTTTTACAAAACAGGGAATGTTAAAGGCGCATCCCTTGCGAATGCGAAACAATTACATGGAAAAGAGCTTTCTTATAATAATATCCAGGATGCCAATGCAGCTTTAGAAATTGTGCTAGATTTCGATGAGCAACCAGCAGCCGTTGCGGTCAAACATATGAACCCTTGTGGTGTTGGAATTGGTTCTAGCATTGAATCAGCATTCCAAAAGGCCTATGATGCGGATCCAGTTTCTATTTTTGGTGGCATTGTAGCATTGAATCGTGAAGTGGATGAGGCAACGGCCAATCTATTAAAGAATATTTTCTTAGAAATCGTCATCGCTCCAAGCTTTTCAGAGAAAGCATTTGAAATTTTAACCGTAAAGCCGAACATTCGTTTATTAGAAACACCAATGGAAGTGAATAGAGATGATTCGAAAAAAGTGGTAAGTGTCATTGGTGGATTACTCGTACAGGATCGTGATAATGGACGTGTGATTGCTGATGATTTAGAAGTAGTGACAGATCGAAAACCAGATGCAGAGGAAATCGATGATCTACTATTTGCATGGAATGTTGTGAAGCACGTGAAATCCAATGCGATTGTAGTAGCAAAAGATAATCAAACAGTTGGCGTAGGGGCAGGACAGATGAATCGGGTTGGTGCTGCAGCCATTGCATTTGAACAAGCTGGTGACAAGGCTAAAGGTGCTGTGCTTGCTTCAGACGCATTTTTCCCGATGCCGGATACGGTTGAAAATGCAGCAAAAGCAGGAATTAAAGCAATCATCCAACCAGGTGGTTCCAAACGTGACCAGGATTCTATCGATGAATGTAATAAACACGGAATTGCGATGGTATTTACTAAGATGCGTCACTTTAAGCATTAAGAAACAAGGATTCCCAAGTACTTGGGAATCCTTTCATATAGGAAGCATCATAAAAAGGAATTTAAGTTTTTTAACAAAGCCTATGCATATAAATTATAGGGAGTGATTGGATGAAGGTACTTGTAATTGGCAGTGGTGGAAGAGAACATATCATTGTAAAAAAGTTAAAAGAGAGTGAACGGGTAACGGAAATTTTTGCTGCACCAGGAAATGGTGGTATTGCAGAGGATGCCACCTGTGTCCCAATTAAAGATGATGCGATTCAGGAATTAGCCGCATTTGCAGAAGAAAACCAAATCGACTGGACAATTGTTGGGCCAGAAATTCCTCTTACTCTTGGTGTTGTCGATGCCTTTCGCGCAAAGAATTTGAAGATATTCGGTCCAACGAAGACTGCTGCAATCATTGAAGGAAGTAAGGATTTTGCCAAAGCATTTATGCAACAATACGATATTCCTACAGCAAAATATCAAACGTTTACGGATATAGAGAAAGCAAAAGCATACATAAAACAAGAAGGTGCACCTATTGTGATTAAAGCAGATGGACTTGCAGCAGGAAAAGGTGTCGTAGTCGCAATGGAAGAGCAAGAGGCATTTGATGCTGTAGAAAGCATGCTTGTAGGTAATCGCTTTGGTGAAGCTGGTAGTCGAGTTGTCATCGAGGAATTCTTGGATGGTAAGGAATTCTCTTTGTTCGCATTTGTGGATGGTGAGAATGTTTATCCAATGATTCCTGCGCGTGACCACAAGCGAGCTTATGATTATGACAAAGGACCGAATACTGGTGGAATGGGAGCATACTCACCAGTACCAGATCTAGATCCAAAGCATGTTGAATTTACTGTAGACAAAATCTTGAAACCAGCTGCAAAAGGAATGAAGCAAGAAGGTAGAACCTATACAGGCGTACTATATGGTGGATTAATTGAAACAAAAGAAGGTCCGAAGGTTATTGAATTCAATGCACGCTTCGGTGATCCAGAGACTCAAGTTGTTTTACCATTACTAGAGAATGATCTTATCCAAGTTATCGAAGACGTTACCGCAGGAAAAGATCCAAAGCTCCAATGGAAGGATGCTTATGCGATTGGAACGGTGGTAGCCTCTAAAGGGTATCCAGGAGCCTATGAAAAAAATGTGACACTCCCAGATTTAAAAAATGACAACAAAGTTTATGTCATCCATGCTGGTACAGAACGCTCAGAAGATGGTAATTTTCATTCAACAGGAGGTCGTGTTCTCCTAGTAGCTTCTATACAAGATACTCCTGAAAAAGCACAACAGCAAATCTATCAATATCTCGAAAAATTCGATCAAACAGATGCATTCTTTTATCGCAAGGATATTGGATTTATAAAATAATAACTAGTCCAAAAAACCGCAAAGATATCTTTGTGGTTTTTTTATGCGTGCTGCAAAGCTAATGACAAGCCACTATGAGTATGAGCGAAATCAAGTATGACATCGGGAAACTTTTGAACTGACAAGAAACTGTATAGAAGGTTGAATATGGACACAATGCTTTTTAATCCTATTAAAGCCAAAAGTGTCCATTTACAAATAGCGTATAATTTAAATCAAAGATGTTTCCGCTAAAGAGGAAAAAGTGTAGCTTAATAAAATGTAAGCACTTACCTATAATAAAAACAGAAAGGAGCAAATGAATTATGAAGCTACTAAGTAAAAGAGAGGTAGAAATTCTTCATTTGTTACGCAACAGTAAGGGGGTGCAAACAGGGAAAAGTCTTTCCTTGCTGTTAGAGGTTACAACAAGAACGATCAGAAATGACATGAAAAGCTTGAATGCAACCATCTCTAAGTATGGTGCAGAAATTGTGTCACACAAAGGAAAGGGGTATGAACTCCAAATATGGGAGGAGGCTGCTTTTGAAAATTTATACGCCGATCATATATCCATCATTCAAAACCACCCAGTTAAAAATGTTCACAGGCTGGAAAATGATGAAGTAGGAGAGCAAATTATTAAACAAATTCTAATGAATTGCTTAACAGACACTAGTGTATATCAAGAGGAGTTAGCAGAAGAGTTATTTATCAGTCTGTCCGCGTTAAAGAGCTATCTTTCACTAGTTAAAGCAAAGCTCTCAAATTATGGATTAGAGCTTGTAACAGATAGATTTAAGGGCATCAAAGTTACAGGAGAAGAGGATAAAATAAGATATTGTATTTCTCAATATTTATTCAATCATCAAAGTATTGGTGTGTACAATGATCTTTTTCCTGATAACGAGATTAAACGGTTAAAGGACATCACTTTGCACGTATTGTTAAGAAATCAGCTGAAATTAACAGATGTAGCACTAGAAAACCTCATTATTCACATCGAAATAACGATAAGAAGATATCTAAACAACAGACAATTAGACTATCAGCTGAATCTTACGGAAAGTTTGCAAGCTACGAAAGAATACAAAGTTGCCAATGAAATTATTCAACAGATAAAAGCAACATTAGACATCAATATTGAGCCAGAAATATTTTATATCACACAGCTTCTTCTTGCCAGTAGCAGACTATATAGGAAAGACATAGATGTTCAAGAATATAAACGAATGAACAACATGCTAGACACTGTACTTGATGAAATTAAAGAAAAAACATCGATTCAATTCAGTGGTGATCAGAAGCTGATTGAAGGATTAATCATCCATTTAAGTATCGCCCTAAAACGAATTGAGTATCAAATGAACATGAGAAATGAAGTGTTGAACAGCATCAAAAATAACTACCCGCTTGCATTCCAGCTTGCTGCAATTGCTAGTGGAAAAATTAGTGAACTAACCAATTTAGACATTGATGAAAATGAAATAGGATTTCTAGCCATTCATTTTGGAGTAGCTTTAGAGAAAAAAGGGTTAAATAATCAAGATATTAAGAAAATTCTGATTGTATGTGGCTCAGGTCTTGCTACCGCATCACTAATAAGGGAGAAAATATTAAATTATTATGGAGGTCAGGTAAGTGTGGTAGAGACGATCAGTTTAACAGAATTTAACCAACCCTTGTTAGATCAAGTAGATATAGTGGTTACAACGGTACCAATTGATATAGAGTCTGATAAAATTTTTACGGTTAGTCCAATCCTGAGTCACCATGATTTATCACTGATTAAGCGTAAAGTGATGGAAGATAGGCTTGAATCAGATGTAATTGAATTTGGCAATATTTTCAAAAGGGATCTTTTTGTGAAAAATATAGACCTGTCATCCAAAGAAGAAGTTCTAAGCTACATTACAACACTTATGCATGCTAAGCATTACATTGATGATTATACAAAACAATCTATATATGCAAGAGAAAGGATGGCTTCAACAGAGCTTAGTAATCTACTTGCCATTCCCCATCCGCTAGATAATAGTATGCAAGAGACTAGCATTGCTGTCTGCATTCTCAATAAACCGATTATTTGGGATAGAGAAAAGGTGCAAGTGGTGATCGTCTTAAGTGTACCAAAGGATAAACAAAAGACATGGGAAGTTATATTCAAACAGCTCTATCATTTTCTTATAGAAGAATTTGGAATAACAAATTTAATATCAACTTATGAATATGATGACTTTATTAGAAATTTAAGTAAGTACAAGGAGAAAAGCTTATGACCGAAACATATTTCACCAAGGATAATGTCCAATTTAATGTGGAGGTAAAGGATTGGGAGGATGCGATATATAAGAGTGTTGCATTATTAAGGAAGAATGGATTAGTTACAGAGAATTATGCAACAGAAGTAGTTAACAATGTAAAAAAATATGGACCGTATATCGTTTTGTCACCAGGTATAGCCATCCCTCATACCAGACCAGAAAATGGGGCATTAAAGGTGGGGATGAGTCTATTAACATTAAAAACACCAGTATATTTTAAAGACATATCAGCACCAGTCAAGATTATGATTAGCTTCTCAGCAACAGATAATGAAAAGCATCTCGAAATTATTAAAATAATAGTGAAAATTGTAGAAAACGGATTGATAGATAAAATATCATCTATGACATCATTAGCCGATTTAAATAATCTAATAGGAGATGATCTCTCATGAAAAAGGTCGCCCTAATTACAAGTGGTGGGGATGGGGCAGGTATTAATTCGACCATTTATATGCTTGCAAATCATCAGCAAATTAATCTATATGGTTTTCACGGTGGATATAATGGTATCCTCAGCAATGACCCTATTCATTTAACACCACAATTTGTTGATAATAAATCACTTGATGGTATCCATTATATTCAGACAGGCAGAAGCAATCTCCCTTATACACAAGAAGGAAGAGAGAGGCTACACCGAAAATTGAAGACTGAAGGATTTGACTGCTTAGTTGTGTGTGGTGGAAATGGTTCTCAGAAGGCAGCACAATTACTTCACCAAGAAGGTACAAACACAATTTTTGTACCAATGACAGTAGATAATGATGTAATTAGCAGTGATTATAGTATTGGTTTTGATACAGCACTTAATAAATTGATGGATCTGTTATACGGGCTTCACGACACTGCTGTTAATATGCCTGGGAGGATTTTTATGGTCGAGGTGTTGGGGGGGAATGCTGGTAATCTGGCATTAGAAAGTACAATTGCAGGTGCCGGAGATTTAGCAATCGTTCCAGAATACGCCACACAAAAGGATGTAATCGTAAAAAATGTCCAAAAAAAATTAAAACAAAAGCAATCCTTAATAATCGTTTGCTCAGAATCTGCCTATGAAGATAACAACTATCAATCCGGGAATCAAGGTGTATCGTTTGAAATCGCAGCAGCCATCGAGAAAGGAACCGGTATTAGAGTGAGAAAGTCAATAGTTGGCTTTTATATTCGAGCAGGTAGACCGTCTTTTAAGGATGCATCGATTGCAGCAAAGATAGGGGCAAAGGTAGCTTATTATGTGACAAATAACCAATTTGGTGTGATGGTCGGGGTACAAAATGATCATATACAGGCGATATCATTTCAAGAAATCAGAAAACAATTAAATCGGTTGCATCCTCAAACAGTTGAAGTTGCTAAACAATATAACAAGATAATCCATTAAAGGAGGTGAGAATATGTTACAAATATTAGTCGTATGTGGGGCAGGCTTAGGTAGTAGCTTTGCTTGTCAAATGAGTGTGGAAAGTGTCCTGCAAGATATCGGAGTTAAAGCATCTGTCGATCATTCAGATATTTCATCAGCTGCAGGAACAAGAGCTGACATTATTATTTCAGGTAAGAATTTTGAATCACAGTTTCAAAGATATGATTTACAAGTGGACCTGATTTTCCTAGATCGTCTTGTAGACAAAAAGGAAATTCAAGAAAAACTAGTACCCGTTTTAAAGGCAAAGGGAGCACTATAAACAAAGGGGGTTATCATATATGGGAGTCATTGATTTTATTATTAATAGCATCCTAACACAGGCTTCTATCACCATAGCATTAATTGCATTTGCTGGACTCTTATTACAACGAAAGCCTTTTGGTGAAATACTGTCAGGCAGTTTTAAGACAATGCTAGGCTTTCTTGTATTATCGGCAGGTTCATCGATCATTGTTGGTTCACTACTATATTTTGGTGATATATTCTCTGAAGGTTTTGGTATGGAAGGAATCGTGCCATCAATTGAAGCCATTAACGGACAAGCAATGAATGATTTAGGGTTGGGAAATCAAATTGCCTTAACCTTTTTAGCGATCTTTCTTTTTAATATTATTTTGGCTAGATTTACGAAATGGAAATATATCTTCTTAACAGGGCAAGCTTTATTGTGGATGGCGACAATGACAACTGTGTTTGGTAGTGCTGCAGGGTTTAGCGGGCTAGGATTAATACTTGTTGGTGGTTTAGTAGGCGGAATTTTCGCTGTGGCTATGCCTGCTATAGCACAACCAATAGTAAGAAAAGTTACTGGAACAGACGATATAGCCTTAGGTCATTTTTGTACAATTGGATATATATTTGCAGCAGGGGTTTCAAAAATTACCGGAAAAAATTCAGACTCTACAGAAAATATTAAATTTCCAAAAGGTTTAGGGTTCTTATCCGATACGTATCTTTCCGTGGCAATTGTAATGGTACCGTTATACGTTATTACTGCCATCTTTGCCGGTGCTGAATTCGGATCAGAGCTGTCAGGTGATGTAAATTATATTGTCTACGCTTTTTTGCAAGCTGTGCAATTTGTTGTAGGAGTTTATGTATTACTTGCTGGTGTTCGGTTATTATTAGCAGAAATCGTGCCTGCATTTAGAGGAATTGCTCTTAAGGTAGTTCCCGATGCAAAGCCAGCATTAGATTGTCCTGTATTATTCCCATATGCACCAAATGCGGTTACGGCAGGATTCATTACGACAACGATAGGTACAGTGATTGCAATGTTTGTTTTACCTTGGTTTGGCTTGGCAATGATTTTACCTGGAATGTTAACTAATTTCTTTGCCGGAGGAACAGCGGGTATCTTTATGAATGCAGTTGGTGGAAAAAGAGGTGTATTAATCGGTGGTATCGCGCATGGATTTTTTATTACTTTGCTCCCAGCACTATTAGTTCCACATTTTAATAACCTTGGATTTGTGAATACAACAGCAACAGATGTGGATACCGTGACAGCGGGACTATTTTTTGAATGGTTAATTCATCCGATCATGAATTTATTTGGATAAAGGGGGAAGTCGATGCCATTTTTTAAAAGGAATAAGAAAGAAAACAATGTGAAATCAGAAGTGCAGAAAGAAGTAAAAAAAGAGCATCTCACAGAGCAAATAGATAATTATTTATCAAAGCTAGAAAAAAACGAGAGTGAAGATCCTACCCACATCTTAAATATGCTTGGCAGTTTATATTTTGAAAAAGAAGATTACGATAATGCGATTAAGTATTATGAGGAAAGTATTGAACAAAGAAAGACGTTAGGGAAAGCTTTTACGGATTTAGTTAAACTTTACAATATTAAACGGAAAGAAGCTTCTCAAGAAGGTGATCGTGAAAAGGTCCAGGTATATTTACAGAAATCAGATGACCTTATGAAGCTAACAAAAGACACGATAAGGGGAAACATGTAGGAGGGCGTACAACGATGTTAAAAAGCTTAGATCAATTATTTAAAGAAAATGAAGGAAAAAGGGCGATAGGCTCTTTTAATGTACATTGTCTAGAAATGCTGCCAGCGATGCTAGAAGGTGCAAAAGAATTGAACGCACCTATTATTATTCAGACATCACCTGGAACTGCTGAGTATATAGGGCTTGATTTACTCGTATCAAGTATGGAAACACTATCCAATAGATTGGAATTAGATGTTTGTATACACATGGACCACTGTAAATCGATTGATTTTCTAAAAGAAGCAATCGATGCAGGGTATACTTCGGTTATGTATGATGGATCCAGTTTAAATCTTGATGACAACATTAAAAACACCAAAATTGTAACAGACTATGCCAGATTAAGAAATGTTTCGGTAGAAGGGGAAGTGGGAACGATCGGTGGAGCGGAGGATGGTATGGTAGTAGCTGAAGAAGATGCCATATATACTAATCCTGACGATGCCTATACCTTTGTTAGAGAAACAGGAGTGGATGCTATAGCTGTTGCGATAGGAACGACACATGGTCAATATAAATCAAAAGCGAAAATAAATTTCGAATTATTAGCAGAGCTTTCTACTAATATGAATGATGTAGGATTAGTGCTTCACGGAGGTACAGGAGTTTCGGATGATGACATGAGAAAATGTGTATCCCAAGGTATGAAAAAAATAAACGTTGGAACAGAATTGAACAAATCTTATATTGAAGAAGTTAATAAAACATTCTCTACTGCCACGCCATTAACTTCTTTAAGGAAGCTTCTATTACCTGCCAATAATAGAATAAAAGATATTGTAATGGAGAAATCAAAACTGTTCCAACTTATGTAAACAATAGTATACCATAATATTCAAATTATTTACAGGAGGAAAGCAATCTTGGTCTTGAAAGCTAGGTTGCTTTCTTTTTGGCTTCCATTTATCCTCTTCTTCCTTACTAACCTTCATGTTGATCTGTAAAAAGCCACCAATATAATGTGCTAAGGAATCCTATTAAACCTGTTGCGAGGATGATAAGGAAAGAATTCCACCCTATAGCGCCTGCTTCTCTTGCAATACCACTGTAGATTGCAGGGATAGACCATGGGAAGAAATCACCAAAGCCAGCAGCTGCAATTATTTGAGATAAGACCAATGTTAAAATAACAAAGCCTAATGGAGCTAAATAACCACCACTGTAGCATGCAAAGAAAGCAACGGGTGAGCTTAGGAGTATCGTTAGTATAGTAACCACTAATAGTACGTAAAGACCTTGTGTGAATATTTCGTGAGACCATTGAGGAAGTCCTAACATCAAACCAATAAAGATACCGAGACAGACTATATAGATACTTAATAAGAAATTTGTAAGCATAGCTATTAAAAATTTTGCGGTCACAATAATGGATCTTGAATAAGGTAGTGCCAAGAGGTCCTTAGCGGTTTTGTCAGCATATTCTCTACCGAATATCCAGCTTGTAACAAAGCCAAAAATTAGAATTCCTCCAACCGAAATGATTTGGGCAAGTAAGCTTAAATATGATGGCCAGCTTGCTTCTCCAGCAATTTGGGCTTTTGCTCCGAGTAACCCTGCGTTTTTTGCAAGCACTGGACTTTTTAAAACAAACATAAAAAATCCGGCCATTAATGGTGCAATCGTGAAAGCTGCCATAATAATCCAAACTACTTTAGATTTACGAATCTTTAGCCCTTCGGCATACAAAGCATTAAGAAAGTAATTCATTAGATTTTGTCCCCTTTGATTCAATGATTCTTAAAAAATAAGATTCTAAGTCTTCCTCTTCCACGGTTAATCTAGATGGTGGAAAGCCTTCGAATACAAGAAAACGAGATATTGCCTCCGGATGATAGATGGCTTCTTTGTCGTATAACTCGATAAATCCATTCTTATTTATTGCACAGGTGTAGCCAGTGGCTAAAAGCTTAGACATGGCTGACCTTCTATCTATACAGTCAATAATAAGCCGTTGATTGAGAAGTTGATTCAATTTAGTTGCTTCCATTTCTTGCAATAACTGCCCTTCGTGAATAATTCCAATTTTTGTAGCGATTTTAGCCACTTCACTAAGAATATGGCTAGAAATCAAAATAGTAACCCCCTTATGGAACGCCAGATCTTGAAGTAACTCTCGTATCTCCACAATACCTGCTGGGTCTAATCCGTTAACAGGTTCATCTAGGATTAATACTTCTGGACTCGACAGAAGTGCTTTTGCAATTCCTAACCGTTGAGCATTTCCTAAAGAGAGGTTTTTGGCTTTTTTGGTGGCATACTTTGTTAACTGAAGCTGATTCATCACTTTTGCTATCGACTGTCGATCTGAAATCAATCTGAGACGACCATAGATTTTTAGATTTTCTTCAACCGTAAGCTCAGGATAGGAGTAAGGGGTTTCCACCATATAGCCCACCTTTTTCCATATACTAGAATTGGTTAAACTAACTTTCTCTCCATTTATATAACAAGCACCTTGATTAGGACGGATCATTCCTAGTAACATTCGAATAATAGTAGTCTTTCCCGCTCCATTCAAGCCGATAAATCCATAAATCTCTCCTTTATTAACTCGTAAGGAAATATCCTTTACTGCCTGATGTCCTTTGTAACTTTTGGATAAATGCTTCGTTTGGATAATGGCGCTCAATTTACTTTCCTCCCTCACTTTGTATGAGACCATCCACGATAAGGTCAATGAAGAGATCGATTGTTTGCTGATAGACTGCTAGCCCAATTTCCTTTTGGTGTAATGTTAACAAGAACAAGGAACGAAGCAGTCCTGCTATTACCTCTGGTTTTTCTTCAATCTTGAATCCTTTCCTTTTTAATTTTTCAAGCAAGGGTAAAAATGATGACGAGTCATTTTTAAAATGCTTCTCTAGTAATTCTGGTGATAGTTTTTTTAGCATTTCCTGCAAGTTGTTGCCGATGTATAATTCACGAATTAATGGATTTGTTTCAATCGTATGAATCAATTCGCGAAGCATGCTTTTGATTGCTTTTTTTGGTTGCTTCTCCTTGAAAATATCTACTTTCGTGAATTGCTCCCTAATCTTTTCTTCTTCCTTTTCTAGGATGATGAAGTACAGCTCTTCTTTTGAATGAAAGAATTTATAAAAGGTTCCTTGAGCGATTCCTACATTTTTAGTGATTTCAAGAATACTTGTTTTTTGAAAACCCCACTTACTAAACAGAATTTTTGCTTGTTCTATAAGAGAATTAGTGATCACTTCTTTCTCATGTTCATTAAATCCTCTTGCCATAATAATCACTCCTTCGATATGATTTTATGAATAAAATTATTTTATATTCATAAAGATTATACTACTTTTTAACAAATAGGAAAAGATTTATTTTTAGTTCAATTGCTTAACATCCTAATAAGCCACCCTGTATTAAGGGTATATTTCAATAAATACATGGAAAAAATAAGTAATATAAAAAATTGGATGAAAAGGGGTGGACCACTTGTCAGGACCAGCATTAAGAAAAGTAGATAGTCATTCAGCCATTCATGATGCTGCATTGCAGGAAGCAAGAGAATTGACGAATGTTATCGAGCGTTTTTGGAGAAATGGTAATAAGGAAAGGGCATTAAAGACGGCTTTTATTACGATAGAGCATTGGCAAACAAGAACACTCGCTCATGCTGATGCGGAAGAGGAAGGGCTTTATCAAGAGATTGCTGCCCAATCTAGCGAGAAACACGAAAAAATTATGGGACTAAAGCGAGACCATGATTTAATGCGAGGAATCGTAAGCGATTTAAAAGAGGAATTAAGTACGAATGGGATGAATGAAGGTATCATTCAACAATTGCATGCACTTATCATTATTGATGAATTACATAATCAGGATGAAATGAAAGTATTACCAGACCATTAATAGGAGGTGAGTGTATTGCTATTAGTATCCTTCTCTCCATTTTTATACCAACAGTTGCTTGATACGATTCAAAAGGAAAATCTACATTCATTTGATATCGATGCACATGTGATAAAAGGAAATCATCACATAGAAATTGAGATTTACTTTGGTGAAAACTTTCAGCATGTAACGAAGCAAAGTTTTCCAGTCAAGATTTTAGAAGAAAGAGATCAAGACTATTTAAACTTTTGTACAAAAATTGGCCAAACATGTAAAGAAACGATGATTCAGGATTATTTCAAGATGATGAAGCTATAACTTTCTAAAAGCGAGGGAATTACTATGTTTTTATATGAGCAAGAAGCTCAAATGGGTGATGATCGTCAAGATTTGATTGAAATATTACAGATGCGTTTTGGTGTCCTTCCCGAAGAATTAGAGGAGCATCTCTATCAACTTAGCGAATTCGAAACATTGCAGCGACTCATTTTAGTAGCTGCCAATGCTCCTACTCTCCGTGTATTTATGGAAGAACTTCAGGAAGGTAACCATCCTTTTAAACTAGTAGGGGAAAGATTTAATCCATTAAGAAAAATAGGTGATAGAAATGAAGAATAATCCCCTTTTTAAACATTTGAAATTTTTAACACCTGGTCAAAAGATTAACCAAGGTTTTACGGAAGAAAGTAAACGTCCGCGCGATTGGGAAAAAATCTATCGAAATAGATGGGGTCATGACAAAATTGTCCGATCCACACATGGTGTAAATTGCACTGGCTCCTGCAGCTGGAAGATCTATGTAAAAGATGGCATCATTACCTCAGAAACACAACAAACGGATTATCCTTCAACAGGGGAAGATTTCCCTGAATACGAGCCTCGTGGATGTCCACGAGGTGCTAGTTTTTCTTGGTATACCTATAGTCCTGTACGAGTTAAATATCCGTATATTCGTGGTGATTTATACGCAATGTGGAAGGAAGAAAGGGAGATAGGCCAGGATGCTGTTCAAGCATGGAAAAATATCACAGAAAATCCAAAGAAACGTGATAGCTTTATAAAAGCACGTGGAAAAGGTGGATTTGTTCGAGCGGAATGGCAAGAGGTGTGTGAAATAATTGCAAGTGCGACCATTGCGACAATTCAAAAATACGGCCCTGATAGAATTGTTGGATTTAGCCCTATCCCAGCGATGTCTATGGTTAGTTATGCTGGAGGAACCCGTTTCTTATCATTAATTGGTGGAACGATCCTAAGCTTTTATGACTGGTATGCTGATTTACCACCAGCTTCTCCACAAGTATGGGGGGATCAAACGGACGTACCAGAAAGCGCTGATTGGTACAACTCTAAATATTTTATTATTTGGGGAACAAATCTACCACAGACGAGAACACCAGATGCTCATTTTATGGTGGAGGCTCGTTACAATGGAACCAAAGTGGTTGGTGTTAGTCCTGATTATGCAGAATACGAAAAGTTTGCAGATCTTTGGTTGCCAGCTCGTGCAGGTACAGATGGAGCATTAGCTATGGCAATGACACATGTCATACTCAAAGAATTTTATGTGGATAAACAAACCCCCTATTTCATAGATTATGCCAAGCGTTTTACTGATTTACCTTTTTTAATCACCATTGATCAAAAGAATGGTCAATTTCGTTCAGGTCGTTTCCTTCGTTCATCGGATTTGTCTGAAGACCATAAATTAGGCGAGTGGAAGCCAGTTGTCTGGGATCAAACAACTAACCACTGGGAGACACCAAATGGAACCCAAGGTCATCGTTGGGATGAATCAAGTAAATGGAATTTAGAGCTAACCAAAAAGGATGGAACAGTCATTGACCCTCAATTAAGCTTTATCAACCAATCTGACACCGTTATCGAAGTAGAGTTCCCCTATTTTGCAAAAGCAGAAGGTGACGTGATAAAGCGAGGGGTTCCGGTAAAGGAGATACAACTAAAAGATGGTGAGCAAAAGTATATCACAACGATTTATGATTTAATGATGGCCCATATTGGCGTACCGCGAGGGTTGTCAGGAGATTATCCGGAAAATTATGAAGACCCCAAACCATATACCCCTGCGTGGCAGGAAAGTATAACAACAGTACCAAAACAGCATGTGATTCAAGTAGCAAGAGAATTCGCAGACAATGCAGAAAGAACAAAAGGTAAATCCATGATTGCCATGGGTGGTGGTACAAATCATTGGTTCCACAGTGATCAGATATACCGATGTATATTAAATCTCATTTTGCTTACAGGCTCACAAGGTGTCAATGGTGGTGGATGGGCTCATTATGTTGGTCAGGAAAAGGTGCGACCAGTGGAGGGCTGGCAGCAAGTAGCCTTTGCTAGGGATTGGGGGGAAGTCCCTCGTTTGCAAAATGGAACATCCTTCTTTTATTTTGCAACAGATCAATACCGTTATGAAGAAAGTCAGGCATATCCTGAAAATAATTGGCGTAGCAAGTATATGAAAATGCACCCAGCAGATGTAAATACTTTAGCGGCGAGACTTGGCTGGTTACCATCATATCCACAATTAACGCAAAATAGCATCGATGTTGTGGCACAAGCGCGTCAACAAGGTGCTAAGGATGAGCAAGAAATTATTCAAAGAGTAACAGACCAATTGAAGAAGGGAGAACTTGATTGGGCAATCGAAAACCCTGATAATCCACAAAATTTCCCGCGGGTCTTTTTCAATTGGCGTTCTAATCTATTAGGGGATAGTGGAAAAGGTCACGAATATTTTGTAAAACATTTTATTGGTGGCGATAATCAAGTATTGGCACAGGAGGGCACATCCTGGCGACCGGAATCTGTCCATATGAACGAAAAAGGGGCGGAAGGGAAGGTTGACCTATTTGTCAGTATGGACTTTCGAATGACAAGCTCTGGGCTTTTCTCTGATATTGTGTTACCAGCGGCTACATGGTATGAAAAATATGATATTTCCACAACCGATATGCATCCATTTATTCATCCCTTTAATGCTGCAGTTAACCCGCCATGGGAAGCCAAAAGTGATTGGAATACTTTCCGCGAAATTGCGAAGGTTTTCTCAGAATTGGCAGCAGAGCATTTGCCTGGAGAGACAGAGGAGTTAATGATGTCACCACTTGGCCATGATTCACCAGGAGAAATAGCCCAACCATTCGGTGAAATTAAGGATTGGCGTAATGGAGAGACCGAGGCTATCCCAGGAAAGACCATGCCAAGCATGCAAGTGGTTAGAAGAAATTATAGCAAGACCTATGATAAAATGACGACAATTGGTGACACATTAAAGAACGGCTATGGAATGAAGGGAGTGCACTACCCTGGGGAAAAGGTCTATCAAGAATTAGAAAAACGATTGGGAACGTCCAAGCGGGAGGGACTTGGAAAAGGTCATCCTGAGCTCTATAAAGACAAGGATGCGATCGAGGCTATTCTGCTTATGTCTGGAGCATCTAATGGTAGACGAGCGGTGGAAGGATGGAAATCATTAGAAAGCAAAACAGGTCAGCCATTAGCTGAAATCTCTAAAACTAGAGAAGAAGAGGCCTTCACCTTAGATGATCTGACAGCACAGCCAAGACATACCATTTCTACACCTGTATGGAGTGGCTTAGAAAAAGACCATCGACGCTATTCCCCATTTACGGTTAATAAGGAATATAAGATTCCTTGGCGTACATTAACGGGTCGTCAAAGCTTTTACTTAGACCATGAAATGATGCTTGACTTTGGCGAAGGATTGCCAACCTATTTACCACCACTTGCCCATGGACCTTATATTAAGGGAGAAAAAGAAGCAGAGCATGATCAACCATCACTTACGATTCGTTATTTAACCCCACATCAGAAATGGGGTATTCATACGATGTTCACAGAAGCTACTCCAATGGTCCAGTTATTTAGAGGTTGGCAGGTTGTTTGGATGAATGAAAAAGATGGTGCCAAAATCGGGCTAAAGGATAATGATTGGATTGAGGTTTATAACCGTAATGGCGTAGTGGCAGCACGTGCAGTGTTAACCTACCGAATTCCAGAAGGGATGGCCTATATGTACCATGCACAGGATCGCACAATGGGTGTACCTGGAACGACCATTACGAAAAAGCGTGGTGGAACACATAATAGTGTGACTAGAATTACTGCGAAACCAACTCATATGATTGGTGGGTATTCGCAGTTAAGCTATGGTTTTAATTATTATGGGCCTACGGGAAGCCAACGAGATACAATCGCTATTATTAAACCGATGAAGGAGGTCAACTGGCTTGAGGATTAAAGCGCAAGTAGCAATGGTCATGCATTTGGACAAATGTATTGGATGTCATACATGCTCTGTAACCTGTAAAACAACATGGACAAATCGACCAGGGGCAGAATATATGTGGTTTAACAATGTAGAAACACGTCCAGGCCCTGGCTATCCAAAACAATGGGAAGATCAAAATCGGTATAAAGGGGGTTGGGTGTATCGTAATGGAAAACTCCGCCTACGTGCAGGTGGTCCATTATCTAAATTAAAAAATATTTTCTATAATCCTGATATGGAAACCCTCGACGATTATTATGAGCCTTGGACCTATGATTATCAGAATCTGATCCATCGTAAAAAGGGGGACAGTTTACCAGTTGCTCGGGCCAAGTCTATGATTACAGGTAAATATATAGATAAACCAGAGTGGGGATCGAACTGGGACGATGATTTGGCAGGTGGTAGTGAAGTGGTACCAATGGATCCTAATGTCGAGAAACTGCAGGAACATATTGCAATGGAATATGAAAAAACCTTTATGATGTACTTGCCACGCATTTGTGAGCATTGCTTAAATCCATCTTGTGTAGCATCCTGTCCTTCAGGAGCATTGTACAAAAGGGAGGAAGATGGCATTGTCCTAGTTGATCAGGATGAGTGTCGTGGTTGGCGTTTTTGTATGAATGGCTGCCCATATAATAAAGTGTACTATAACTGGAACACACATAAAGCAGAAAAATGTAATTTCTGTTATCCAAGAACAGAAGCAGGCTTGCCCACGATATGTTCCGAGACATGTGTCGGACGTATTCGTTATATTGGGGTCGTTTTATATGATGCTGATAAAGTGAAAGAAGCGGCATCTGTAGAAGATCCAAAGGAATTATACGAGGCTCAATTGGCTTGTTTCCTCGATCCGTTTGATCCAGAAGTGATCGAAAAAGCAAAAGAAGCTGGGATAAACGAAGAATGGATTACCGGGGCTCAGGATTCGCCTATTTACAAAATGGCGATGAAATGGAAAATTGCTTTACCATTACATCCGGAATATCGTACTTTACCAATGGTTTGGTATGTTCCGCCACTCAGCCCGATTATGAACCACATTACTAATGAAGAAGAATTAAACACAGATGGTTACATCCCTGCAATTGATCAAATGCGAATACCGGTAGAATATTTAGCATCACTTTTATCAGCTGGAGATACCGATGTCATTCGTAATGTCTTACTTAAATTAACTGCCATGCGCGTGCATATGCGTCAAAAGACAGTAGGAGGGATTGACCCATTAAGTGAAAGTGATTTATTAAAAGCTGCTGATATGTCTGAAGAACAAATAGAGGAGATGGCAAATTTACTCGGAGTCGCAAAATATAAAGATCGTTTTGTCATCCCAACTGGAAGAAGAGAAATGCAGGATGATTTATTTTACAAACAAGGTGCATGTAGTTTAGAGGAAATAGCTCCACCTGAAGGTATGGTTACCTATCCATTTGAAAGAGGGAAAGATGCATGAAACAAAAAGAAGCAGAATTATTAATAATAGCAGCTCGATTGTTAGATTATCCATCAAAGAAAAGTCTCGAATATGCTCTAGCATGGACTAGACAATCAACGATTTGGTCTAAAGACCAGGAACGTGTTGTCAACGTGTTAAGTCCACTTCAAAAAATGAACTTCTTAGAGCTAGAAAAACTTTATGTAGATACATTTGATCTCAAGGCAAAAATCGGATTATATTTAACAGCTCACGAGATTGGGGACAGTCCCAAAAGAGGCGCGGCTTTAGTTAAATTACAGAAAATCATCAACCAAGCTGGTTTTGACAGGAGAGATGGTGAATTAGCGGATTATATGCCGATGTTATATGAATTAGTGGCGGTTATGGATGAAACGGATGATGCCATTCGTTTGTGGAAGCGATTAGGGAATGCCACTCAAATTATTTATAATCAATTGCCAGAAAATAATCCGTATTATCCTCTGATTTCATTATTAATGACAGATGTATTCCAAGCACCAACAAAAGAAGAGTTAAAGCAAATGGAGCGAGATCGTGAAAAAACGGATCTAGATGAGTTACCATACCCATTGCTGTATAACTAGCTATTCTTAGGGAGGAAAACAAAATGTTAGATATCTTTTTGTGGGTGGTTTTTCCTTATATTACACTAACAATCATGGTTTTAGGTTGTTTGTATCGTTTTATGTATCGACAAAAAACTTGGGTAGCGCCATCAACAGAATTTCTCGAGAAAAAATGGTTGCGAATTGGTTCACCACTTTTTCATTATGGAATTCTCTTAGCTATTATCGGTCATGCGATGGGGCTAATCATCCCAATCGAGTTTTATCGAGCACTTGGGATTAGTGATCATCTCTATCATATTGGGGCTATTTATGGTGGAGGAATTGCAGGTCTAATGGTAGTAGCAGGTGTTATCATTTTGTTGATTCGCAAGGTTACAATGGATCGTGTCAGAATCCATGCTACCTTTGCTGACTTTTTCACTGTGATTGCTTTAATTATAGTAGCTGGAATCGGTACCTATATGACGATTGTTTATAATACGACCGTAGAAGCCTATGAATACCGGACTACGATCGGACCATGGTTCCGAAGCTTGTTCGCATTTCAACCACAGTATCACCTAATGGCAGAAGTCCCTACTCTCTTTAAGGTACATGTAGTAGCATCCTTTGGCTTATTTGCATCGATTCCTTTCACACATTTAGTTCATATCTACAGTGCTCCTATCCATTATTTAGCAAGATCACCACAGCAATATCGATCACGATCCGGTTATCAGGTGAGAAAATGATAAATCTGGCTACCAATCAAGAATAGTTGGTAGCTTCATTTGTTTTTCTTGACTTCATAAACTTACAAAAGTATAATTACTTACATAAAGTAAGTTAGCGAAAAGGAGGAAGTTTATGAACTTTCATCAAAAACCGATTACCTTTGTTAGTCATGTTCATTTGAAAGTAGAAGATTTAATTCGATCTGTTCAATTTTACAAAGAAGTGGTCGGATTTACTATATTAGAACAAACCAAAACATTAGCAAAACTAACAGCGGATGGCAAGAATACGTTATTAACTATTGAACAACTGGAAGATGTTCTACCACAACAAGGGAGAACTACAGGTCTTTATCACTTTGCTATTCTATTGCCAAAACGCTCGGACCTTGCTGATTTTGTTTATCATTGCGTTGAACGAGGAATAAGGCTTGGTTCCTCTGATCACTTGGTCAGTGAGGCGCTTTATTTTCATGATCCAGATGGAAACGGTATTGAAGTATATACTGATAGAGATCCATCCACATGGATATGGCAGGATCAGCAGGTAAAAATGGCCGTCGATCCATTAGATTTCGAGGATTTATTAAAGCAAGGTAGTCGTCATGGCTGGAAGGGGCTCCCTAAGGATACAGTGATGGGACATATTCATCTTCACGTCGCAGATCTTGCTACAACCGAGGAATTTTATAGGCAAGGTTTAGGCTTTGAAGTAGTTGAACGCTTCAGCGATCAAGCTCTGTTTATTTCAACAGGAAAGTACCACCATCATATTGGGTTGAACACATGGAATGGAGTAGGTGCACCAAGACCAGTAAGGAATAGTGTTGGACTTAAATGCTATACTATTAAATATCCAGATAAAGCGACACTACAAAAGGTTGCAACAAACTTAAAAGCAATAGGCGCAAAAGTTGATGTGAAAGAAGGCAAATTAGTTACAGAGGATCCTTCTGGAAATCAGATTATTCTATCTATTTAAGCAGTTTATAATTAAATTTAATACGAAACAAATTAAAAGAATCTATTTATAAAAGTGGATTCTTTTTATTTTATTTTTCACAGCATTAATCATCTGTAAGACTCCACACTTATATATTGGAAAAATGTGTTAGAATTAGTGTTAAGAGAAAATTGTTAGAAGGAAGGATCCTTGAATGAAAAAAGCAATCATAAGCATCGCCACCATAATTGGAATCAGTTTAATACTTACCCTTATTTACTATCAAAATAGCGAACCTACACTACCCACAGATCAGCTTGTACAACAAAATAAAACCCCACAAACGCAACAAGAACCAGAGCCATTACAACCAATCGGGGTAACAGAGAAGCTTGGCTATTCCCTTCAAAATGATGAGGTGCAAATGACGTACGATAACGGCGAAACTTGGATGAAGGTACCAATTGAAAAACAAGATTTATTTGAAATAACCTATAGAGGGAATGAGCAAGAATTAGAAGAAGGTAGTTTTATTTTTTCAGAAGAATTAACTGGATTTCTATATTCAAAGGCGGGAAATATTGTATTTCACTATTCAAGGGATAAAGGGGAGACATGGCAGGAGGCAATAGTGCGAAATTCACCATTTCCGATGCGCTTTCGAAAGATAGACTTTATTGATTCTAGCTTCGGGTATGCCATCTTCACTGGAGATAAGGCGATGAGTCAGGAAGAATCGTTTGTCTATCTCACATTTAATGGTGGCGAAACATGGCAAAAAACAAATCATCCTGGTGTAACGCGACTCATAGCAGATGGAGGATTTGTTGACCATCAAACAGGTTTTTTATCCTTTGGAATTTTAAACCCAGAGGCACCTGAGCTTCATGTATCCCAGGATGGGGGAAATAGCTGGAAAAAAGCACAAATAAATATGCCTAATAAATATGATAGAGTATTTGTTATTGCTGAGGTTCCCTTTATAGAAGATGACCATTTAGCACTTCTTATTCATCAAGGGCGATCTGGAGATTACATGGGTGGTAAGGTGAAAGGTAAATTTATTTCCAAAGACAATGGGCTTACATGGGAATTTTTGATGGAGGTTGAACCGAATGAAGAAGCATAAGCTATCCATCTTCCTTGGATGGATTTGTTTGCTAATAGCATTAGGCAGTTTTTTGTTACAAATAGGTAGTCTATATGTACAACAAAAATACCAGTTAGAATATATTGATCATCGCCTATTTTATATCATTAATATTGTATGTCTTATTTTTATCTTGCTGGCACTCTTTTTATTTGTTTCATTTAAGAAATCGTGGATCATTTCTATGAGTTGCTTTGTGCTACTATTTACGATTATTCATCTCCTTTTCATGCAAAATGATCAAAAGGAAATTAGGAATGTTACCAGTATTTCTCCACATAGGAACCATGTATTTTCGATTAAGCATAATATTAGCACTGGAGAGAGTGTATATTATAGGTCGCGTTACAAAATTTTAGGTCAGGCTAAAGAAACTTTACCAGACTTAATTCAAAGTGACTTGAAAATAGATTGGTTAGTCAATGATGTGGCAGCCGTTACATATCAGGCATCTAATGGATCGATTCAACAGTTTGTTGCTACATTTGGTGATCGTGGTGATGGAATGAGCTACTACTATGTGGGTGCAGAAATTCACGGAAGATGGCAGTCAGATCAATTGGAAGTACGATCTTCCTCAGATGGAATTTTAATAAAGCAAGGAACAAAAGAAGCTTTATTTAACTGGGAAAATATCGAACAATTTGGAACATTGGCGTTAGTATTATCGAAGAATGGTGAAGCGAAGTGGACAATTGCATTAGACGAAAACTTCCAAAAATCATCTGATACAGCAACTATGGCTCCTTCCGGTAATATTATTTTATCGAAAGCAGTGCTCACAAATAATCAGCCAGTAAAGCTATCCTTTGTAAAAGAGTAAGGAGGAAATATATATGTCACAACTACATAAGAAAGAAGCACCAAAATCAATTACTTGTAAAATCATTACAGTCAGTGATACAAGAACTGAAGAAACGGACAAAAGTGGAAGACTGATGCGCGATTTTTTAGAAAGAAATCATCATCAGGTGAATGCTTATGAAATTGTCAGAGACGAGTATAAAGAAATCCAAAAGGCGATCGAACGAGGAATCGAACAGGAAGGTATTGAGGCCATCTTGTTAAATGGAGGAACAGGGATTGCTAAACGTGATGTCACAATAGAAGTAGTGAACAATATGCTAGAAAAAGAGATGCCAGGATTCGGTGAAATCTTTCGAATGTTAAGCTTTCAAGAAGATATAGGATCGGCAGCGATCTTATCAAGAGCAACTGCTGGAGTTATAAGAAATAAAGCCATTTTCGCAACACCAGGTTCTTCAGGAGCAGTTCAATTAGCGATGGATAGATTAATCATTCCTGAGCTTGGACATGTGATGAGGGAAATCTATAAGGATATAAAATGAGGGGGTGTCCTAACTGAGAATAGAATTTATTCATTATATGATAAAATCGTCCATCGGTGTTATGATTGGTACTATCTTAGGAATGCTCGTTAGGATTTATATCGTATTAGAATCAGGTGATGAATTAATATCATTAAAAAGTTTAGATATATTCATCATGTTGATTTTATTCCTTGTTAACTTAATTGTTTTCATAGTTTTCAAAAGAAAGAAGAGCCAGTTTAAGGGAGAAGAAAAGCAACACTCCTTCTAAATGTTAATCTAAAAGCTGCCTAGGATAATGGCAGCTTTATTATTGCTAACTAAAACATTACTTTTTTGATGGAGATCTTTCGTCACTAGGCGTACTGTGCAAGCGAAATGTCGCTTTCTACTAGTTACAATGTTAAATAAAGAAGCTATTATGATATATAGGCGTCAAAACATTTCAGCATGAAATATAAGCAATGCATAAGGAGGGCACCTACCTATGATGCCTCAAAAACGAATAAAATTCCCTGTAGGCTTTTGGAAAGGAATAGCCCAATTAGGGATTACTGCACAAGATGTTGTTCGAAAAGCTCACCTACCTTTAACTATCATAAAAGAACAAGCTGTTACGAACGACCAATATTTCGCGATCTGGCAGGCATACTCAGATCTGATGGATGACACAGCCGAAGGAATTATTAAGCTCGCATCTGGGTTTGAAACAACGCTTTACCCGCCAACTGTTTTAGCGACTTATCATGCTCGAGACTATCGTGATGCTTTACATCGAATGGCTCGATACAAACGAATGTGTCCTCCAGAAGCTTTACGTATCACAGAGAAGAAGGATCATTGTATCATCGAATTAGCCTGGTCAGAGTCAGATAACGTGCAAGCAGGTCCACCGATGTTAATTGGTATCACACTAGCATTTCTATTAGAACTAGGGCGTAGAGGTACAGGGCAACCTTTGGCTGCAAAGAGTGTCGAATTCGCGCAATCAATGGGTGATGTACAAGCACTTGAATCCTATTTCGGTTGTCGTGTGAAGACCTGCGGCACAAGTAACCGATTAATATTAGAACGGAAAGATTTGGATCGACCGTTTGAATCGTATAATGCAGAATTATTGGAGATACTTACGCCAGTATTAGACCAATCATTAGAGGCTGAACAAAGTAACCGTTCGATTAAAGAGATGGTGAAGTGGATCACGAAACGCAGTCTTTCAGGAGGACGTCCTAACATTCAAATTATTGCCAACGAATTAGGGATGAGTGGGCGTACTTTACAGCGTCGCCTTAAAGATGAAGGCACTAGCTTCAACGATCTATTGACACAAGTCCGACATGAGATGGCAAGAGAGTTCTTGACAGATCTAAAGCTTGATTTAAAAGAAGTGGCTTTTTTGCTTGGCTATGAAGATTATAATTCCTTTTTTCGAGCCTTTCGTCATTGGGAAGGAGATACCCCTTCAAACTGGCGTGATGATCATAGAGAAACAGAGTCAAAAATCTAACAATGCTTTTTTAGGAGGAGAACATTACCATGGATATGGGATTAAATAATAAAACTGCTTTAGTTACAGGATCGACGAAAGGAATCGGTAAAGCAATTGCTTTTGAGCTTGCCAGAGAAGGAGTAAATGTACTCATTAATGGACGAAGTAATGAGGAGATAGAACGGATTGTTCAAGAAATAAAATTAGAATTTCCTGCTACCTCTCCTCAAAATGCCACTGCAGATATTGTAGATAGCAAAAAAAGAGAAGCTTTATTTAAAAAATACCCAAATATTGATATTTTAGTTAACAATATGGGGATCTATGAAATAATGCAATATGAGGATATTGAAGATGAGGTATGGGAAAAATATTTTCGGACAAACGTGCTTGCTGCAAATGGATTATCAAAATTTTATCTACAAAGTATGTTAAGAAATGAATTTGGACGCATTATTTTTATTGCAAGTGAAGAAGCAATGATGCCCTCAGGGCAAATGCCTCAGTATTGTATGACAAAATCTATGCTATTATCCTTGTCAAAAACATTATCGAAATTAACAAGAGGAACGGAAGTGACAGTCAATACGATTATGCCAGGACCAACCCTTTCTGAGAATGTTCAGCAAATCATTGAGGGTATGTACTCGAATGAAGAGATGTCATTTTCAGATAAAGAGAAAGCATTTATGACAACAAATCTGCCGCAATCTGAACTTCAGAGGTTTATCAAGCCGATTGAAATAGGCCGATTAACGACATTTTTAAGTAGTCCCTATATAGCGGCATTTAAAGGCTCTCCAATCCGTATGGATGGGGGAATGGTGCCGACTATTTATTAAAAAATATCTTCTCTACAGGAAGGGATCCGAACCTCTATCCAAATCAAAGATTGAGTTCGGATTTTCCTTTCGTTTTAGACATCTACCATTAGTCCACTTTCATTAACCTAGCTTGTTTTATAGTTGAGCCTGTTATGGCAAAATGATACTCCGCACCTTTAGTTGCTTCTATTATCATACTTGGTTTGAGAGTTATACCGACATTATCCTGTTCTGATTGGAAGATAACAACTTCTACTTTCATCTCACCATCGAACGGGAAATCCTTCTCAAGGAAGT
The DNA here is from genome assembly GCF_055395245.1 of Gracilibacillus sp. JCM 18860. Classification (NCBI taxonomy): domain Bacteria; kingdom Bacillati; phylum Bacillota; class Bacilli; order Caryophanales; family Bacillaceae; genus Gracilibacillus; species Gracilibacillus sp. JCM 18860. The sequence continues at coordinate 1,666,682 of NZ_AP043868.1, read as the reverse complement.
GAAATATCATATTAGAATCTTTAGCTAGGTTGGACATATCGGCATTCATCATAGTTGGTGAAGTGACCTGTTTTCCATCTTTGAAAACTACAAGACGTATATGGTGAATCGTGAAATTACCCTGGTGCTCAACGATTACCTCCATCCCTTCATCTGTTTTGATCGTGGAATCTTGAGAAGAGGCATTTGGTGGATCGGTTAAATATCGATCTGGATTAATTAAGATAGGTACACTTAATAAAGCAATTATCATAAGAGCAGCAATCGTAACCATCGACATTTTCCAGTTTATTCGTGAGTGTCTGCTCGTTTTAACCGGCTCGTCAATCATTTTGTTTATTTTAGAAAAACTCTCTTCCTTTTCTTTTTTCGATAGATGGATTTTGGCATTCAATTGCTTTAAATCATTATCAAGTTTTTGATAATTACCTTTATTCATGAATATATCCCACCTTGTTTAATTCTTTTTTCAATGCTTTCATCCCTCTAAATAAATTGACCTTTACTTTATTTTCGGACCAACCTAGTATGTAACTAGTTTCTTTTATCGATAATTCCTTTATTTTACGTAATACGATCACATCTCGATAATGATGCTTTAAGTTACTTAACGCTAAATATAGTTCCTTTTCAGCTTCATTCATCATCGCGATTTGTTCGGGTGAACTCTCGTTTATATTGGATGTTGACCCGACCTCTAAGAAATAAGCAATCGGTCTCTGTTTACGTACATAATCTATCGTAAGATTACGTGCAATGCGGCTTAACCAGCCTTTGTAATTTTCCCCCTGGAATGTCTGCAAATGGTGATACGCTTGTAGGAAGGTATCCTGCATGATATCTCTTGCTTGGTTATAATCCCCTAGCATAAAAAAGACATATTGAAAGATATCGTTATGGTATGCATCATACAATTGATTAAGTAGATGTTGGTACTTGTTGTGATCCAAAACCTCCATTCCTTTCTCTGATCTTATTCTTGGTTTCTACTATAACAACGGATTCATTACATTAAAGTTACACTTTTTCTCATAAAAATAAAATAGCATCTGAGCTTAAGCCAGATGCTATTCTATCCCCTTATATATGTACCACTTTTTCCGCCAGTCTTTTCGACTAGGTAGGTTTCTCCAATCACCATATCCTTATCGACAGCCTTACACATATCATAAACCGTTAGTGCGGTAACAGATGCAGCAGTAAGTGCCTCCATCTCCACACCTGTACTTCCTTTTGTTTTCGCTTCAACCGTTATGATTAAATCATATCCATTATCCAGCGTACTCCATGCAAACTCGATATTTACCCCACTAAGTGGTAATGGATGACACATAGGGATGATCGTCGAGGTTTGTTTAGCGGCCATAATTCCAGCAACCTGTGCTACAGACAGCACATCCCCTTTACCAATTGTTTGATCTACTATTTTTGTATAAATTTCTTTATTTACTTGAATACTAGATTTAGCGATTGCTGTTCTACTTGTTATTTTTTTATCGGTAATATCGACCATTTTTGCTCTACCTTGTTCGTTAATGTGTGAAAATTTTCCCATAATTGTCACCAACCTTTGAACACTATTTGAATACTATTATACATTATTCTAATTCAGAAAAGAAACGTGTTATAATAGAGAAAATGAATTAGTGAAGAAGGTCACATAATGAAATTTGCTAAATACTTATTAATTTTCATGCTTTTTATCATGAGTGGTTGTTCGACAGAATCTAAGGAAATCACTGTTTCCGCAGCAGCATCCTTAACGGATGCTCTAAATGAGGTAATAGAAGTCTATGAAAAAGACCATCCCAATGTGGAAATTCATGTCAATTTAGGTGGATCTGGAACACTTAGTCAGCAAATCATTCAAGGAGCCCCAGTTGATTTATTTTTTTCCGCTTCTTTAGAGATGTTTAACCGTGTGGTTGAAGAAGGAATGATTGATAAGGAGGACGCGATTCCACTATTATCTAATCAGCTTGTATGGATTCAATCAAAGGATCAAGCAATAGTAGAGAGTATCGAAGAAATGAACAAAATAGCGATCGGAACACCTGAAACCGTTCCAGCTGGAGCCTATGCGCAACAGGCTCTTACCTCCCAGAAGCTGTATGATCAAGTAAAGGATAAGCTCGTTTTTACAAAGGATGTTCGTCAAGTATTACAATATGTAGAAAGTGAAAACGTAAATGCTGGAATAGTGTATAAAACAGATGCCCTTCAATCAGAGAAAGTAATGGTTAATGAAGAATTATCCATTGGAGAACATGATGCAATTATTTATCCAGTAGGGATCATTAATAATTCTAAAGAAAAGGATACGACCAACTCTTTTTTAACATTTCTACAATCAAATGAAGCGATTAAGATATTTAAAGAATATGGTTTTAATGAAATTGATGGTGACATAGATGGAAGCATTTTTTCAACCAATTAAATTATCCCTTTTTATTTCCTTTATTTCCTTAATTATTGTGACAATATTAGGGATGCTTATTGGATGGGTAATGGAAAAGAAAATATTTAAAGGGAAAGTGGTCCTTGATACGATTCTACTATTACCAATTGTACTGCCTCCGACGGTGATTGGCTTTTTGTTAATCATTATTTTTGGTACCAATGGGGTATTTGGCGAGATCAGTTCTTTTTTCTTTGATCAAACTATCATGTTCACGATCTGGGCGGCAGTTATCGCAGCAGTTGTCGTTGCCTTTCCATTAATGTATCAATCGGTTCGAACAGGTATTTCTCTTGTGGATCCAGCGATTGAGGATGCGGCAAGAGTGGATGGAGCTGGGGAATGGCGAGTGTTTCGATACATTACCCTTCCATTAATAAAAAAATCAACGATGACAGGCGTTGTGTTAGCATTTGCTAGAGCATTAGGTGAATTTGGGGCTACCTTAATGTTTGCGGGCAATATTCCAGGTACAACCCAAACCGTTCCGATGGCCATTTATGTAGCGTTTGAATCGAACAAAATGGGTCTGGCTTGGGCTTGGGTATGGTCGATTATTGTCGTTTCTTTCATTATGATCGGAATTATACGTAAATCTGCCTAAACAATCGTTGAAATTTTGTCAAAAACACACAATGCAAACGCTACCAAACCATGCTACAATAGACTTAAATTAAATATAAGTTGAGGAGATTAGCATGAGTGAGCATTTATATAGATGGCGTAATAAAGAAATTCGGAAGCAGGTAGCGGTTATTGATGGAAAAGAACTACCGACAATGGTATTGAAAAATGCCCTATACTTAAATGTGTTCTTACGAAAGTGGATAGAAGCCCATATTTGGGTTTATAAGGATCGCATTGTGTACGTAGGGGATAAATTGCCTCTAAACATGACAAGTATGGAGGTGGTGGATTGTAGCGGTAAATATGTAGTACCTGGTTATATTGAACCACATGTCCATCCATTTCAACTATATAATCCGTATGAATTAGCCATGTTTGCAGGACAGACAGGAACTACAACACTAATGAACGATAACCTGCCATGGCTTTATTTAATGGATAGGAATAAAGCGTTCTCATTATTGGAAGACTTTATGCAGCTTCCGGTATCCATGTACTGGTGGGCACGATTTGATTCACAATCCGAAATCAACGAAGAGCAAGAGATTTTTAATGATGAGGATATCCAAGCATGGCTCCAGCATGATGCTGTTGTTCAAGGTGGGGAATTAACAGCATGGCCACAAGTGATGAAGGATGACGATCGTATTCTTTATTGGATGCAGGAGGCGAAGCGATTACGTAAGCCTGTCGAAGGCCATTTTCCGGGTGCATCCGAAAAAACGTTAGTAAAGCTTAAGCTCTTAGGGGCAAGCTCTGATCATGAGGCATTATCAGGTGAGGAAGTTTTCCACCGCTTGGCAATGGGCTATCGGGTTGGATTACGTAATTCTTCTGTCAGACCTGATTTAGCAAAATTACTTCAAGAATTACAGGAATTAGAGCTAACATCTTATGATCATTTAACCATGACAACAGATGGATCTACTCCATCATTTTATAAGAATGGGATCATTAACGAGTGTGTACAAATTGCTATTGATAACGGAGTCCCAGAGATAGAGGCATATATGATGGCAACCTACAATGCAGCAGAGCAATTTCATTTGGAGGAGCGTTTAGGTGGCATAGCACCAGGTCGTGTCGCTCATCTTAATATCTTGGAAGCAAAGGATAACGCAACACCAATTTCTGTAATTGCTAAGGGTCAATGGCTTAAGCGTGATGGTAAGATGATTAACCATAATCAACAAATAGATTGGGGCAAATACGGTCTTGACAAGTTAGATTTAAAATGGCATTTGTCAGAGAGTGATTTGCAATTTTCGATGCCTGTTGGTCTTCGAATGGAAAATGATGTGATTATGAAGCCATATCCTATCTCCATTGATGCCAATACAGAAAAAATTATGAATTCATGTGATGAATCTTTTCTCATGTTGATTGATCGAGAAGGAGAATGGCGAGTAAATACAATTATCAAGGGATTCACGGAGACCTTGGGTGGTCTGGCAAGCTCTTATTCTCTGACAGGGGATATTGTATTAATCGGTAAGAGTAAATCAGATTTAATGCTTGCCTTTTCTAGAATGAAAGAAATTGGTGGAGGCATTGTGCTAGTGAACGAAGGGAAGGTAATCTTTGAATTACCATTAAATATAGCTGGAATGATGTATGATGGAAAAATGTCAGCTCTTATTAAAGAGGATGAAAAACTAAAAGAAATTTTAATAAAACATGGCTATAAATATGAGGATCCTCCATACAATTTATTATTTTTATCTTCCATGCATCTACCTTTTGTTCGAATAACTCCATTAGGAATAATTGATGTCAAGAAAAAAGATATCTTATTTCCTGCGATTATGCGTTAATCAATGCTATAATGAAATGGTTGATAAGACATGTACCTATAGTGCATGTCTCATTTTCTATTCAAAGAATCTTGAGGGAAGGCGGATTATATTATGAAATGGAAAATTATGCTTATTCTTGTTTTTTCTTTATTGTTAATGGCTTGCTCAACTAATGAAAAAGAGACATCCAATCCAAAGGAACCAGAACAAGAAGCACCCGTGGAAGAGCCAGTCGAGGAGACGGAACCAATCATTGCACCACTCACTGGGCTAGAGTTAGAGAGCGAACCGACGAATCGAATCCTAGCTATTATGATAAACAATCATCCGAAGGCAAGACCACAAACGGGGTTATCACAGGCAGATATTGTTTTTGAAATATTAGCTGAGGGTAATATTACGAGATTTATGGCCTTGTTTCATAGTAATCTCCCAGAAAAAGTAGGACCTGTCAGAAGTGCGCGACCGTATTATTTTAATCTTGCTAATGATTATGGTGCGCTTTATATTTACCACGGAGCGGCTGACTTTATTGAACAAATGCTTCAAAATGGTGCAGCCGATCATTTAAATGGTAGCTACTATGATAATGATAAAGTTTTATTCGAACGTTCTAGTGATCGTGTAGCACCACATAATTCTTATGTGTTAATTGACAGTGTGTATGAGGAAGCGGAAGAAAAGGGATACGAAATAGAAGGAAGCTACTCACCGTTTTCCTTTTTAAGTACAGAGGAAGTTGTAGAAGGTGACCCGGCAACAAATGTCCAGTTTGATTATATCGGAAATCCTATTCAATATATCTATGAATCTACCAATGAAAAATATATTCGTTACGATGGTGGAACAGAGACGACTGAAAAGGCTACTGGCGAAGAAGTAGAAATAGATAATGTCTTTATTTTAGAAACGGCACATGAGGTTGTCGATAATGCAGGAAGACGTGAAATTGACTTACAATCTGGAGGGGACGCTTTATTGCTCCAAAAGGGTAAAGTACAACACGTGCAATGGGAGCGAATTGATGATAGAATAATCCCAACGAAGAATGGAAAACCTGTTCCACTAGTTCCAGGGAAAACATGGATTAATGTTATTCCAACATCCCCAGGCATTGATGGAGTAGAGGTAACGAGTGAATAAGATGGAATAAAAGGAGAGATTATTCCATGCAAATCGATAAATTGCGTGGCGAACAACTAGATCAGTTATTTGATGCCATATTGACATTAAAGGATCGAGAAGAATGCTATCGATTTTTTGATGACATTGCAACAATGAATGAGATTCAATCATTAGCACAGCGCTTACAAGTTGCGAAGATGTTAGACGAAGGTAGTACTTATACAGCTATTGCAAAGGAATCTAGTGCATCAACGACAACTATTTCCCGGGTGAAAAGATGTCTAGCCTATGGGAATGACGGTTATCGTATCGTACTCGATCGTTTAAAAGAAAAAGAATAAAGAGGGTGCCTCTCTTTTTGGGGGACTCTTTTTCATGTGTGAAAAAGGAGAGGATAGTAATGGTTCGTTTTGGTGTAATCGGAACTAATTGGATCACAGATCGATTTATTGATGGGGCGCAGAAAATAAAGGATTTTCAGCTTACAGCTGTTTATTCAAGAACAGAAGAAAATGCAAAAGAATTTGCAAATAAATATGGTGTGACATCAACCTATACAGATTTATCCGTATTTGCAGAAAGTGATGTAATAGATGCTGTATATATTGCAAGCCCGACTGCTTTTCATGCTGAGCATGCCATGACCTGTATGAAGGCTGGAAAGCACGTAATAGTGGAAAAGCCGTTTGCCTCCAACCAGCGCGAAGTAGAATCGATGATAGAAACAGCGAAGGCTAACAATGTTACTTTAATGGAAGCAATGAAAACGACACACCTTCCAAACTTCGATCTTGTAAAAAAGAGTCTGGATAAAATAGGGCCAGTCCGTCGCTATGTAGCGAATTTTTGTCAGTATTCTTCCAGATATGATAAATACAAAGAAGGTATTGTCTTAAATGCTTTCAAACCAGAATTATCAAATGGCTCCTTAATGGATATCGGAGTGTACTGTCTATACCCTATGGTAGCTTTATTTGGAGCACCAGAAAGAGTGAAAGCAACTGGTTATATGCTAGATTCAGGAGTAGATGGGGAAGGTACTGTTACAGTGGATTATCCTACTTTAAATGGTGTAGCCATGTTTTCGAAGATTACAAACTCGAAATTACCATCTGAGATACAAGGAGAAAAAGGCTCGATTGTTATCGGAAAATTTTCTGATATGCGAGATGTGAAAATTGTTTATCATGACGGCACAGAGGAAAAGCTAACTACGGATCAAGTGGCGAATTCTATGTATTATGAAGCCTTATCCTTTATTCAATCTGTACAAAAAGGCGAAATCGAAAATAGTACAAACACCTGGGAATTATCCTTAGAAACAATGAAAGTATTAGATCAAGCACGTGAAGATATAGGGCTCGTGTTTCCAGCAGATAAATAAGTAGTCAAATCCTCAAAAGGCTGTGATCTTTTGGGGATTTTTTAGTTGAGAAATACTAAGATGAATACGTGGTATCAGAAATTGAAACATTTGCATAGGCTAATGTGTAAATCTTTTTTCAAAGAGGTGATGATTTTTGTCTGGGAAAGGGATGCATTATTATGCAAGTGGGAATACGGCAAAAGGATTCTATAATTTGTTTGAATCAAATATGCAAGGATTAGAAAATATTTATCTTTTAAAGGGTGGTCCTCATACTTTAAAATCCTCGATGATAAAAAAGTTAGCTGATACATGGACAGAACAAGGATATTATACAGAGAGAATTCATAGTTCATCTGATAATGATTCGTTAGCTGGCCTTATTATTCCAGCACTTCAATTTGGGATTTTTGATACATCTACTTCACCTATTTCAGAGGTTCACTATGTGGATTTTGAAGCAGCTTTAGATAAAGCAAAGTTAAAAGCTATGCATACCGAATGGCAGGAATTACATGCAAAAATTTCAGAGACATTTCAAGCAGCATATGATTGCTTTGCAGATGGTCTACACATTCATGATTACTTAGAGGATATATATATTAAGGAAATGGATTTTAATAAGGCCAATCAAGTAACAGACGAATTAATTCAAGAAATTTTACTTGATAAAAAGAGTAACAACGAAAATGCAATTATTCGCCATCGTTTCTTCGGTGCCTCTACCCCTGCAGGTGTTGTGGATTTTATTCCATCAATTACCGATGGATTGACAAAGCGTTATTTTATTAAAGGACGTGCTGGAAGTGGAAAATCAACACTTTTAAAGAAAGTAGTCTCAGCAAGTAAAGAACGTGGATTCGATATAGAAGTTTATCATTGTGGCTTTGACCCAGAAAGTGTTGATATGGTAGTGATTCGGGAGCTTAGTGTATGTTTATTTGATAGTACGGATCCGCATGAATACTTTCCTAAGAGAAAGGGAGATGAAATTGTTGATTTATACAAGCTAACCATCACCCCTGGTACAGATGAAAAGTATGAATCTGATATTATATACTATACAAAAAGCTATAAGCAAAGGATGAAGGATGGTATTGCTCATTTGAAAAAGGCAAAGTCTTTGAATGATCAATTAGAAGCTATGTATATGGATGCCGTTGATTTTTCGGTAATTGATGAAATGGATATAGCTATCAATAGGGAGATTGCTAAGCTAGCGAAAAATAGTTAGCTTTGCGAATAACCATGAAGCATTGGAAAAGAAGATGCTTCATGGTTTATGCAGTGACGACATTTGTATTCTCTCCCATAAGCTACCGCCTGTATCCAAGAGATAACGTACATTTTAAGCTACCGCCTGTCCAAAATGTTCTTTATCCAAGAGATAACGTACATTTTAAGCTACCGCCTGTCCAAAATGTTCTTTATCCAAGAGATAACGTACATATCAAGCTACCGCCTGTCCAAAATGTTCTTTATCCAAGAGATAACGTACATATCAAAGCTACCGCCTGTCCGAAATGTTCTTTATCCAAGAGATAACGTACATTTTAAGCTACCGCCTGTCCAAAATGTTCTTTATCCAAGAGATAACGTACATATTAAGCTACCGCCTGTCCAAAATGTTCTTTATCCAAGAGATAACGTACATATCAAGCTACCGCCTGTCCGAAATGTTCTTTATCCAAGAGATAACGTACATATCAAAGCTACCGCCTGTCCAAAATGTTCTTTATCCAAGAGATAACGTACATTTTAAGCTACCGCCTGTCCGAAATATTCTTTATCCAAGGGATAACGCACACCTCCGGCCAGTCCGACCCACAAAATGTTTTTCATCTAAATGATAACAGACAGCAAGTCCTTATTAATTCCCAATAGCTATAGCCCCCTATAGATTGACCAAAGCAACTATGGACCGGATAATAGTAGGAGAGAATAAGAAACATTAGGGGTGAAGTATATGAAAAGAAGTATAGTGGTTATAATGTGGATAATGTTGCTTAGTTTGGCAATGGTGGGATGTGATGATAAGGCTTCAAAGGAAAAAGAACCACGGGATATTAAAGAAATGGTAGAACGCTATAGTGCAGGAGATTTTGAAGATCTGTCCGCTTCTATCACCTCCCAGGAGCTTATTGTGACAAATGGTAATAAAAACCAAGCTACTTATGAACTGCCTAATGATGAATTTTTTGTTTCGATTGCTCCTTTTATACAAAACACTCATCCTTGTGAAAATCACAGCTTAACTGGCTGTCAAGGAGAGCTGAAGGAAGAAGAATTCGAAGTACATATTATGGATGAAGATGGAAATGTAATCATAAATGAAAGAATGACATCTTTGGAAAATGGATTCCTTGATCTTTGGCTGAAGAGGGATAAGACATACGAGGTGAAAATTGAACATAACGGAAAAATGGCGGAATCTAAAATTACTACTTTCGATGGTGACAATACTTGCATCACCACTATGCAATTAATATAAGTCAATAATAATGGAGGTATAGTTTTGAATCAAAAAATACTAATAACGATAGTTACCTTTATGGTATTTTTACTAGTAGGTTGTGGTGGAAATAATGAGACAGAGCCTAGTGACACAAAGAATGATTCTAATATGAATGAAGAATCCCAGCAGGAAAAGGAATCAGATTCTACTGAACATGCTAGTATGGATCATTCTAGCTCAGGAGAAGTTCCAGAAAATCTAGCGAAGGAGGATAATCCGACATATCCTCTTGGAAGTGAAGCGATAATGAGTGCAAAACATATGAAAGGAATGGATGGAGCTGTAGCAACAATTGAAGGTGCCTATCACACTACAGTTTATGCAGTAACCTACAAGCCAACGACTGGTGGTGAAAAAGTAGAAAATCACAAATGGGTGATTCATGAAGAACTTGAAAATGCAGAGGAAGCGCCATACGCTGAAGGAGATGAGGTGGTTCTCGAGGCAGATCATATGAATGGCATGGATGGAGCGAATGCTACAATCGACTCTGCACAAAATACCACTGTTTATATGGTTAGCTATAAAGATACAGAAACGAAGAAAGTAGTCAAAAATCACAAATGGGTGACGGAAGACGAGCTTTCTCCAGTAGAATAGGATAATTTTTAAGCCCTCACTTTACTAGTGGGGGTTTCCTATAGCCTGGAACTATCCTCAGATTTTTTCCTTCTTTCTTCTCTATATCACTCTGAAATGGACGGGATTTTTGCTATAATGAAATAATGGATATAGAATCGTCATTATTGGAGGATTAATTATTGTGTATAATATGGATGAGTGGAAGCATGTGTTCAAACTAGATCCAGCAAAGGATATTTCAGATGAGGTGTTGGATCAAATCTGTGAATCAGGAACAGATGCGATTATAGTTGGTGGAACAGATGAAGTGACATTAGATGGAGTACTACAGTTGCTCAGCTATATTCGTCGCTACTCCGTTCCAGTTATTTTAGAGATTTCGAATCTAGAATCTGTAACTCCAGGCTTTGATTACTATTTTGTGCCAATGGTGCTTAACAGTCAAAATAAAAAATGGCTAGTGGATAAACAGCATGAAGCAGTTGTGGAATATGGAGATGTCATTAATTGGGAGGAAATGTATGCAGAAGGATATTGTATCATGAACCCCGAATCAAAGGTATTTCAGCATACAGATTGTAGTCTCCCTACAGAAGATGAGGCGATTGCTTATGCGAGGATGGCTGAACATTTATTTCGATTACCTTTTTATTATGTAGAGTATAGTGGCAAATATGGAGATCCCAATCTCGTTGAAGCGATAAGCAATCAATTATCAAATACCAAGCTTATCTATGGTGGAGGTATTTCAACAAAATCCCAGGCAGAAGAAATGAGTCAATTTGCCGATATGATTGTTGTTGGAAATGCCATCTATGAAAACCCAAAAGAAGCATTAAAGACAGTCAAAGCAGTTAAGAAGTAATTTTTTCTGAAATAAAAGGATGGTGTTAACATTGAGTCCGATCAAGCATAACCTACTCAATGGTTTAAATAAAGAACAACAAGAGGCTGTCAAACATACAGAGGGCCCATTACTGATCATGGCAGGTGCGGGAAGTGGGAAAACCCGAGTATTGACACACCGGATAGCATACTTATTGGATGAAAAAGAAGTATCCCCCAGAAGTATATTAGCGATTACCTTTACGAATAAAGCAGCAAGGGAAATGAAGGATAGGATGGAGGCTTTAGTGGGCCCTGTTGGTAATGATATGTGGGTTTCCACTTTTCACTCTATGTGTGTCCGTATTTTAAGAAGAGATATTGATCGTATCGGCTACAGTCGAAACTTTACGATTTTAGATAGTGGTGACCAATTAACCGTCATAAAAAATATCGTAAAAGAGAAGAATTTAGATCCGAAGAAATTCGAGCCTAGAGCATTTCTAGGAGCGATAAGCAGTGCGAAAAATGAACTGATTACACCAGAAAAATATGCAGAATCAGTTGCAGATTTCTACAGTAGACAAATTTCTGAGGTGTATGCAGAATACCAAAGACGATTAAGGAAAAACCAAGCATTAGATTTTGATGATTTGATTATGCAAACTATTCATCTATTTAACCGTGTTCCAGAAGTTCTAGAGTACTATCAACGACGCTTTCAATATATTCATGTGGACGAATATCAAGACACAAACCATGCCCAATATTATTTGGTAAAACAACTTGCAGCACGTTTTCAGAATCTTTGTGTTGTTGGGGATTCTGACCAATCTATCTACGCATGGAGAGGGGCAGATATCACGAACATCCTTTCCTTTGAAAAAGATTATCCAACTGCAAAAGTAGTCATGTTGGAGCAGAATTACCGTTCGACAAAATCTATTTTGCAAGCTGCTAATAAAGTGATAGAAAATAATACTGGAAGAAAACCGAAGAACTTATGGACGGACAACCAGGAAGGAAATAAGATTCATTATTTCCATGCTTCCACAGAACGTGAGGAAGGATTGTTTGTTGCAGAAAAGATCGAAGAATATATTCGTGAAGGGAAATACTCCCATAAGGATATTGCGATCCTTTATCGAACAAATGCACAGTCCCGTGCGATTGAGGAGACCTTTATGAAAGCAAATATCCCCTATCAGATGGTCGGGGGAACCAAATTCTATGATCGTAAAGAAATAAAGGACATGCTCGCTTATTTACGTCTCATCGTCAATCCTGAAGATGATATTAGCTTTTTACGGGTAGTCAATGAACCGAAAAGAGGAGTAGGCAAGACCTCGATTGATAAATTACAAGCATATGCTGCGGCAAATGATATTTCCTTATATACAGCTGTGCAGGAGGTAGACTTTGTCGGTGTTAGTGCCAAAGCGGCAAAATCTTTAATAGAATTTGGTCAAATGATTAAAAATTGGGAACAACAGCAGGAATTTCTGACTGCTACAGATATGGTGGAAGAGGTAATTGAGAAGACAGGTTACGAGAAAATGCTAATCAATGAAAGAAGTATTGAAGCCCAAACAAGACTTGAAAATATTGAGGAATTTAAAACAGTTACGAAGCACTTTGAAGAGACAAATGAAGACAAAACCTTAGTTAATTTTCTAACCGATTTAGCCTTAATCTCTGATATTGACCGTATGGATGATGACCCAACTGCAGATGATAAAATCACTATGATGACATTACATGCAGCGAAGGGTTTGGAATTCCCGGTCGTGTTCTTAATCGGAATGGAGGAAAATGTTTTTCCACATAGTAGATCGATGATGGATGAAGAGGAGATGCAGGAAGAACGTAGGCTCGCGTATGTAGGGATAACTAGAGCAGAAGAATTACTGCATGTTTCTCATGCGAAAATGCGGACACTATTTGGTAGAACCAATATGAATCCTATTAGTCGTTTTATTAATGAAATTCCTGAAGAACTGTTAGAAGGAAAAGAACAAGTAGAAGATTCTATGTTTGGCTTTAACCGAGTAGATATCCAGGATAGTGAGCTTCCGTTTGATCAGCCAAAACGTAAACCAAGAAGAATCGTACAACAAACAAGTGATGGCGAGAAGCAGGAGTGGAAGGTTGGCGATAAAGCAAAGCATAACAAATGGGGACAAGGAACTGTTGTTAAAGTGAATGGGGAAGGGGAAGGATTGGAGTTAGATATTGCTTTCCCAGCACCAACTGGAATTAAACGACTATTGGCAAAATTCGCTCCGATTACGAAAGGATAAGAAGGAGGGTGTCTCAATGACCGAACAAGAGGCGAAAAAAAAGCTAGAAAGCTTACGCGAGGTGTTAGCACAATACAATTATGAATACCATGTTTTAGACAAACCTAGTGTGCCTGATGCCGAATATGATCAAAAAATGCAAGAATTGAAACAAATAGAAGAGCAATACCCTCATTTGATCACCCCAGACTCTCCTTCCCAACGTGTCGGAGGTGAGCCGTTAGAAGGGTTTCAAAAAGTGACTCATCGTGTGCCGATGCTTAGCTTAGGCAATGCCTTTAACGAAGAGGATTTAAAGGATTTTGATCGCCGAGTACGTGAAGGGTTAGACGTAAACAAAGTAACATATGTATGTGAATTAAAAATTGATGGTCTGGCGATTTCTTTAAGATATGAGAATGGTTTTTTTGTTCAAGGAGCAACACGTGGTGATGGAACAACTGGTGAAGATATTACGAATAATTTAAAAACTATCCGTAGTATTCCGTTAAAAATTAAGGATGACAATCCGATTGAAGTACGCGGGGAAGCCTATATGCCACAAAAATCCTTTCTAGCATTGAATGAAGCAAGAGAACAGATGGAGGAAGAACCGTTTGCTAATCCTAGAAATGCTGCTGCAGGATCGCTTCGACAGCTAGATCCTAAAATTGCAGCCAAAAGAAACCTTGATATATTTCTCTATGCAGTAGGAGAATGGGAATCAGGTGAGCTTAGCACACATAGTGAGCGTCTTACTTATTTACAACAGCTTGGGTTTAAGACAAACCCAGAATGGCGAAAATGTGAGGGCATCGAAGAGGTTTTAGAATATGTTGAGAATTGGGTAGAAAAACGAGCAGAACTCTCTTATGATATAGATGGGATTGTTATCAAGGTAGATAACTTAGAAGCACAAGAGCAACTAGGGTTTACAGCGAAAAGTCCGCGCTGGGCTATTGCTTATAAATTTCCAGCAGAAGAAGCGGTAACGGAATTAACCGATATCGAATTGAGTGTCGGTAGAACTGGTGTGATAACTCCGACGGCAATCCTTGAACCAGTGAAAGTTGCAGGTACTACTGTGCAAAGGGCCTCCTTACACAATGAGGATCTAATTAAAGAGAAGGATATTCGTATTGGGGATACAGTGGTTATAAAAAAGGCTGGTGACATCATTCCAGAAGTTGTTCGTGTTGTGATGGATAAACGAATAGAGGAAGGGAAACCTTTTGCGATGCCAACTGAATGTCCGTCGTGCGGTAATGAGCTTGTTCGATTAGAGGAAGAGGTTGCCTTAAGATGTATCAATCCGAATTGTCCTGCCCAACTGAAGGAAGGCTTGATACATTTCGTTTCAAGACTTGCTATGAATATTGATGGGCTTGGAGAAAAGGTGGTGGAACAGCTTTTCCGTGAGAAGCTCATTCATACAATTGCAGATCTATACAGATTAGAAAAAGAAGAGCTACTCCAGCTGGAAAGAATGGGAGAAAAGTCCGTTTCGAATCTGCTTCAAGCGATTGAACAATCAAAGGAAAATTCCTTGGAGCGGTTGTTATTCGGGCTTGGAATTCGCTATGTTGGATCGAAAGCTGCCAAAACATTAGCAGCACATTTTGAAACAATGGAGAATTTACAACAAGCATCCTTTGAAGAATTAACAGCTGTCGATGAAATCGGAGATAAAATGGCTGATTCTATTGTGCGTTACTTTGAAGATGATAAGGTACAATATCTTTTAACAGAGCTAAAGGACCTAGGATTGAATCTTACCTATAAGGGACCAAAGGCTACAGATGTTGGAGAAGACGCAGTATTTGCTGGTAAGACGATTGTTTTAACTGGAAAATTGTCGATCTATACTCGACAGGAAGTAAAACAACAGATTGAGTCCCTCGGAGGAAATGTAACAGGAAGTGTTAGTAAAAAAACAGATATTGTCATTGCCGGTGAGGATGCAGGATCAAAACTAGATAAAGCGAATAAGCTCGGGATTCAGGTATGGGACGAGGAAAAGCTACAAACTGTTTTAGAGGGGGGAAGCATAAATGAATAGAATCAAGTATAGTCTGTTAATCATCGTGCTTCTTCTGGCAGGTTGTGCGCCACAATTTGGAGAAGATCCTGAGGAAACGATAGTAGATGATTCAACGGAAGAAGCGGAACAGGAAACAGCGATTATTCCGACACATAATTTATCAGAAGATACTTATCGTGTCTTAGTCGATTCAAGTCTTAGTCAGGCTCGAGGGGTTATCACCAACCAAGTATCCAATCGATTAGATATTGATGAGTTAGAGGAAGGATTGCGGAGACATTCCACCAGTGTTTATGACCCAGACAAGTATTTCTTTCAAGAAGGCCAATATTTGACAGAGGATATACTTTATTCATGGCTAGAACGCTATGATAAAGAAGAGCATCCACTTGGTTTAAATCCTGCATTGGGTGAGGGTGAGACATCAGAAGAAGCGGAAAGAAAAAATCCTAAATACTTATCACATATTGTGGAGCAAAATTACTTGACGAAAACAGATGGTGAAATGGTGAAGCTTTCCGGGATTTCGATTGCGATCGCCATGAAATCTGTTTACCGATTTCAAACAGAAGTCGGCGGACCTTATTACTACCAGGAGATATCAAAGAACAAAATGTTAAGTGAAGCAAATAAAATAGCGGATGAAGTGTTGAAGAGAATTAGAGAGATAGAAGGGTTGGAGAAGGTTCCTGTCATGATGATGATTTATCGGGAAGCTCCACAAAGCTCACTCGTACCAGGTAACTTTGTCGCCAAAACGAATATAGCTGGAGATGAATCATCAATAGGAGATTGGAAGGAAGTGGATGAGAACTATGTACTGTTTCCTTCAAACAATGCCGAGAAAAATTATTCAGATACTTCCGCAACCTTATCAGACTTTGAAGCAGATGTTGCTTCCTATTTTCCTAACTATGTAAGTGTGATAGGAAAAGGCTTCTATCAAGGTGAAGAATTGAGAGATTTAACGATTGATATACCAGTCTCCTTCTATGGGAAGTCAGAGTTAATCGGTTTTACCCAATATGTTTATGGGTTGGTTCTATCTGGCTTTCCGAATCATTATAATTTGGAGATCAATATTACCTCAGGTCAAAATCAAGAGGCACTAATTGTTCGTGAAGCTGGTGAAGAGGAAGGGTTTGTTCATATCTATAACTAAATTATGATACAAATCTGTTTTGAAATTAGTGTTTTAATGGTAAAATAGACCTTATGGATTTTAGTATTTGTAGATTCTTAGCGCCTATCATTGGCGCTTTGGATTTTTTCAATCAATTTATAAATGGGACTTTTTTTGGAGGTGAATATTTTGGCAGATATCTCAAAGGAACAGGTAAAGCATGTTGCTAATTTAGCACGCCTTGCTTTAACTGACGAAGAAGTAGAGAAAATGACCAAACAACTAGGTGATATTATTAATTACGCAGAGCTCTTGAATGAGTTAGACACGGAGAATGTAAAGCCAACAACACACGTATTAGACTTAAAAAACGTGATGCGTAAGGATGAGCCGAGAGATTGGATTAGTAAAGAGGATGCACTTAAGAATGCACCAGATCAAAAGGATGGTCAATTCCGAGTACCGTCTATTTTAGATTAAGGAGGAAGGCTAGTGTCACTTTTCGATTATACATTAAAGGAATTACAAGAAAAGCTACATAATAAAGAAATTACAGTTAGCGATCTTGTCGATGCGTCATATACTCGCATACATGAAGTAGATGACAAAATCCAAGCATTTCTTACTTTGAATGAAGAAGAAGCTAGAAAACAAGCAAAAGAACTAGACGAAAAACTAGGCTCTGATGCATCGATTTTATACGGACTTCCGATTGGAATCAAGGACAATATTGTAACAAAAGGCTTGCGTACAACATGTGCTAGTCAAATTTTGGACAACCTAAATGATCCATTATATGATGCTACCGTTGTGGAAAAGCTTAAAGCAGAGAATACAGTAACTGTTGGTAAGCTAAACATGGATGAATTTGCGATGGGTTCATCTAATGAAAATTCTAGCTACCAGAAAACACGCAATCCATGGAATACAGATTATGTTCCAGGTGGATCTAGTGGTGGTTCAGCTGCATCTGTTGCAGCTGGTGAAGTGTTCTTTTCATTAGGCTCTGATACTGGTGGTTCTATCCGTCAACCTGCTGCATTTTGTGGAGTGGTCGGCTTAAAGCCTACATATGGTTTAGTATCACGATTTGGATTAGTTGCATTTGCATCTTCACTAGACCAAATTGGACCACTTACTCGTACGGTAGAAGACAATGCACATTTATTACAGGCCATTGTTGGGCAAGATAAAATGGACTCTACTTCTGCCAATGTGGATATCCCAAATTATAGTGATGCTTTAAAGCAGGATGTAAAAGGATTACGTATTGCGGTACCAAAAGAGTATTTGCAAGAAGGGGTTAATCCAGAGGTGAAAGAAGCTGTATTAGCAGCCTTAAAACAATACGAAGAATTAGGTGCAACATGGGAAGAGGTATCCTTACCACATTCTAAATATGCTGTAGCTGCTTATTATCTTCTTTCCTCTTCAGAAGCTAGTGCGAACTTAGCTCGTTTTGATGGGGTACGTTATGGTGTCCGTACAGAAAAGCGTGTTGATATGTTAGATATGTTTAAATACTCACGATCTGAAGGGTTTGGAGATGAGGTAAAACGTCGTATTATGCTTGGTACGTTTGCTTTAAGCTCTGGATATTACGATGCTTACTACAAAAAAGCTCAGAAAGTACGGACATTAATCAAAAATGATTTTGAAAAAGTCTTTGAAGACTATGACGTGATTGTTGGCCCAACTACTCCAACACCAGCATTTAAAGTTGGCGAAAAGATAGATGATCCTTTAACCATGTATGCAAATGATATCTTAACTATTCCAGTAAACCTAGCAGGTGTTCCGGGCATCTCCATACCTTGTGGGTTTTCAAGTGAAGGATTACCAATTGGACTACAAATTATCGGAAAACATTTCGATGAATCCACGATTTATCGTACGGCATATGCTTTTGAACAAGCTACCGATCATCATAATAGACGTCCTAACCTAGGAGGTGACCTATCATGACAAATTTCGAAACAGTCATTGGTTTAGAGGTTCACGTGGAATTAAAGACGAATTCTAAGATTTTTAGTCCAAGTCCCAATGCATTTGGTTCCGAACCGAACGCTAATGTGAACCCAATTGACTTAGGGTACCCTGGTGTTTTACCAGTTTTAAATGAAGAAGCAGTAAATTATGCGATGAAGGCAGCAATGGCGATTAACTGTGAAATCGCAACAGATACCAAATTTGATCGTAAAAACTATTTTTATCCAGATAATCCTAAAGCCTATCAAATTTCACAATTCGATCAACCTATTGGGGAAAACGGATGGATCGAAATTGAAGTGAATGGAGAGAAAAAGAAAATAGGAATTACCCGCCTTCATTTAGAAGAAGATGCTGGAAAATTAACACATAATGATGATGGCTATTCATTAGTCGATTATAATCGACAAGGTACGCCACTTGTTGAGATCGTATCAGAACCAGATATTCGTACACCAGAAGAGGCTTACGCTTATCTTGAAAAATTAAAGAATATTATTCAGTATACAGGAGTATCTGACTGTAAAATGGAAGAGGGTTCACTGCGATGTGATGCCAATATTTCTATTCGTCCAGTTGGCCAAAAAGAATTTGGTACAAAAACAGAGCTGAAAAATTTAAACTCCTTCTCCTTCGTGCAAAAAGGTTTAGAATTCGAAGAAAAGCGTCAACGAGAAGTACTATTAAATGGTGGGGAAATTCTACAGGAAACTCGCCGTTATGATGAACAAACGAAAGAAACCATTCTCATGCGTGTGAAGGAAGGTTCTGACGATTATCGTTATTTCCCTGAGCCAGATCTTGTACCACTTTATATTGACGATGCATGGAAGGAAAGAATTCGTGCAGAAATTCCAGAACTACCAGATGCACGTAGAGAACGATATGTGAAGGAATTAGATCTCCCTTCCTATGATGCAGGAGTGTTAACAAGTACGATAGAAATGTCTGATTTCTTTGAGGCGTCGATTGCCGCAGGAGCAGATCCTAAGCAAGCTTCTAACTGGCTAATGGGTGAAGTTTCAGCATATATGAATAAACATCAAATCGAAATTACAGATTTAAAGATGACACCAGAAGCTTTAGCGAAAATGATACAGTTGATTGCGGATGGAACGATATCCTCCAAAATGGCTAAAAAGGTCTTTGCTGAATTAGTAGACAAAGGCGGAGATCCAGAAAAAATCGTCAAAGAAAAAGGACTTGTACAAATTTCAGATGAAGGCCAGCTTCGTGAAATTATTGTCGGAATTCTTGATGCGAACGAGCAATCTATCATTGACTTCAAAAATGGGAAGGATAAAGCACTTGGCTTCTTAGTTGGTCAAACAATGAAAGCTACCAAAGGCCAAGCAAACCCACCAATGGTAAATAAAATCATTAAAGAAGAAATCGACAAAAGATAATCCATGTCTGATAGCGAAAGAAGAAGGACTGTGGCATAGTCGCTCAGTCCTTTTTACATGTTGATAAAGTACTCATCGAAGCAAAAATAATATTGAACACAACCTTAGAGATAATACTTGTATAAACGTCAACTTGTCTGGGCACTTACAAAAAATAGTAGTTTTTCTTTGCAATTATGATTAAATCGCTTATGATGTAAGATAGAAGGTTTACTTAAGAGGAGATATGAACATGAAACGTGCGCGTATTATTTACAATCCAACTTCTGGACGTGAAGTGTTTAAAAGAGAACTAGCGGAAGTATTGAAAAGGTTTGAGCAAGCAGGTTATGAAACATCGACACATGCCACCACATGTGAAGGAGATGGGGTTCAAGCTGCTCGATATGCCGTGGAACAAAAATTCGATCTAATCATAGCTGCTGGTGGAGATGGGACGGTTAATGAAGTAGTACAAGGTATAGCTGAACAGGATTATCGGCCTCAACTTGCAATTATTCCAGTTGGTACGACGAATGACTTTGCTCGTGCGCTCGGGATCCCAAGGGAAATTCAGAAGGCGGTTGACGTGATTTTAGAACATAATGTTAGGTCACTTGACATTGGAAAAGTGAATGACCAATACTTTATGAACATTGCTGGTGGAGGTAAATTGACAGAGCTTACTTATGAGGTGCCAAGTAAACTTAAAACAATGCTTGGTCAGCTAGCTTATTATTTAAAAGGAATTGAGATGCTTCCTTCACTAAAGCCAACGAAAGTAAAAATTGAATATGATGGTAAGGTTTTAGAAGAAGAAATCATGTTATTTTTAGTATCAAATACAAACTCTGTTGGTGGATTTGAAAAACTAGCACCGGCAGCGAAAATGGATGACGGATATTTTGATTTAGTAATTCTTAAAAAAGCGAATTTAGCAGAATTTATTCGTATTGCTACCCTTGCGACAAGAGGAGCTCACTTAGAAGACAAACATATTTTCTATACAAAGGCCAATCGAATTAAAGTACACTCAGAAGAGAAAATGCAGTTGAATTTAGATGGGGAGTATGGTGGGCTATTGCCTGGTGAATTTGTCAATTTGTATCGTCATATTGAATTTTTTGTTTCGAAAGAGTTTATCGAAAAACAGGATCAAATTACAGAATAGGAAGGATACGATGTCTATAAGATAGATGTCGTATTTTTTATACGTTAGGAAATTATAAAGGATAAGGAAAGCTAACGCATCTAATGTTTCTACGAATGAGGTAATTATTTCCCAGGAAATGATGAATTTAGACAAGGAATTTCCTATTTACTTCTTACTATGATAAAATTTTGACAGCATACGATCAGACAACAAATATATCTCCAAGAAGGATGTAGATAAAATGACGAAAATAACACCTCCTGTAAAGAAAAATGAGCTGGTGGAGCTTATATTTGAAGATATAACACATGAAGGCGCAGGTGTTGGAAAGATAGGAGGCTATCCATTATTCGTTCCATACGCTCTACCAGGTGAAAAAGCCAAAGTAAAGGTGATTAATGTAAAGAAAAACTTTGGATTTGGTAAATTGGTAGAAACGGTCGAAGAAAGTCCTGCAAGAGTAGACCCTCCTTGTAATGTTTATTACAAATGCGGTGGTTGTCAGCTACAACATATGAGCTATGAGATGCAGCTAGAAATGAAAAGAAACCAGGTGCAAAATGCACTGAAAAAGATTGGGCATATAGTGGATATTCCTATCCATCCAACAATCGGAATGGAGGATCCATGGCGTTATCGGAATAAAGTGCAAATTCCTGTTGGATCGCAAAATGGCGAGCTTATTACAGGATTTTATCGCAAAAGAAGCCATGATATTATCGATGATATGGAACGGTGTATCATTACCGATGAAGTCAATGATCGAATGATTGATGCTGTAAGAGAGATTGCCAACAGGCTGGGGATCTCTGCCTATGATGAAGAAAAAAATCGTGGTCTATTACGACATATTATGGTTCGTTCTGGTCAAGAAACTAAACAAACGATGATTGTTCTTATAACGAAGAAGGAAAAAATACCGGCATTAGAAAAGCTTGTAGATGAGATAGTGAAAACATATTCAGAAGTAAAGTCAGTCGTGCAAAATATCAACCCTGAACGGACGAATGTCATCTTAGGTAAGAAATCAAAGGTGCTTTGGGGAGACCCTTATATCTATGACGAAATCGGTGGTATTCGTTTTGCTATCTCCGCCAAATCCTTCTACCAAGTCAATCCTGTCCAAACGAAAAAATTATATGACAAAGCATTAGAATATGCAGCTTTAACAGGAAAAGAGACAGTAATTGATGCATACTGCGGAATAGGTACCATCTCCTTGTTTCTAGCGAAAAATGCGAAAAAGGTCTATGGAGTAGAAGTGGTGCCTGAAGCGATCTCAGATGCGAAGGAAAATGCAAAACTAAATCAGATAGAAAATGCCGAATTTTTTGTAGGGCAAGCCGAAAAGGTTATGCCATGGTGGAAAGCTCAAGGATTACGTCCTGATGTCATTGTTGTCGATCCTCCAAGAAAGGGCTGTGATGAATACTTTTTGCAAGCAATGATTGACATGAAGCCAAAAAGAATTGTATATGTGTCCTGTAATCCATCCACATTGGCAAGAGACTTAAAGATCTTGGATGAGGGTGGTTATGAGACGAAGGAAGTGCAGCCTGTGGATATGTTTCCGCAGACGACACATATCGAATGTGTGGCTTGGTTGGAATTGGATTTTGTAGATCAAAAATAAACTCTTGGCAACCATAATAAACTCTTGCTAATTTCACCACCAATTCTGTAAGAATAAACATTTGCTTTTCCAATAAGAAATCTAATAATTTCTCGGGTTTTCCTCAAATGGAGCCCGAGTTTTTTCATGCCCATAATAGAGTAAAGAGGGAGGAGGAAAGAATCTTATTCGATCATTCTTATCTCCGTTATTTCTTGTCATTACTGTGTTTTTTCAATATCTCATCCATGATTCAATTCAATAACAAATCAATACTCATCCACTATTTTTCTCTTTATTCTATCCCTCTTAACTCCACTATCTTTTCTCTCCTATTTTTTCATTCTATTACCAAAACTTTATTCCAACTCCGAAAAAAACGTGAAAAAACAGCCGAAAAAGGTCCGAAAAACGGTCATTTTTGATCCGAAAAAGTCTAATAATGGGGGTTCCGTAGCAAAACTTTATTTTAACTGATACGGTGGAATGGGGCTTGCAAGGGGAAAGGGAAAAGTTTTGTATTTTGATAAAGAGAGATTTGAAAATATTATTATCAAATTAGCTAAAGGTCGTGTAGCGTATGATTTTGATTTCTTGCTTTAGACTCTGAACCAACTTTAGAGTATGGATGGAAATTTGATTTAGATGATTGTGATATTTGGACTTTATCACAATCAAATGGAGAATATATATCAAAATGTACTATTAACAGTAGCAGACAAATACATTTCTTAAAAAATTAGAATTTTAGTATTTTCCTTACAAATGATAATAAAGGTTTCGTAAATTAAATAGAGTGCAACGATTTGAGGAAAAAAGAGCTAGGTGCCACTACCTGCCGGAAAAACTAAGAGGGTGAGGTTACAACTAGGTTTTGAAAAATTATCTATTTGGAATTTAGACATGAACCAGACAGTTGAACATGGGAACGTAAGGTTAATGGCTGTCGAATCATCCAATAGATTTATCATAATGATGATATTATGAATGATTAGCACCACGTTAAACAATTCAGGATATATATAAATTAAACATGCCCTTGACTCGAATAATTCTTGACTTTTTTACTAAAAAAACGGACACTGTCTTTAAGAATGTTAGCAAAAGAAAGCAGGTTAAGCATGAAGGTAAAAAGTCAAGATGCATATCCCTTATACGCTCAAATTGCAGATGATATGCGTTTAAATATTCAAACAGAAAAGTGGCCCGAGGGAGAGCGGATACCAACTGAAATGGAGCTTTGTTCGATGTATCATGTCAGTCGAATTACTATACGTAAGGCAATCGATGAGCTAATGAAGGAAGATATGCTTGTTCGCATTCGTTCAAAAGGTACATTTGTTAAAGAAGCTTTTCAGGAAGAAGACCATTTTACAGTTATTAAAGGTTTTACCCAAGAATTACAAGAGAGAGGAAAATATGCAAAAACAGTAGATGTTGAAATTCAGTTAGCTAATGCAGATAAACGAATCGCAAAGTTTCTTAATATTGAAACAGGCAGTCAGATATTGATCTTGAAACGTGTTAGAGGAGACGAGGACGCTGTATTTGCCTTCTTTATTACCTATATTGCTTATGATCGTGATTATTCAATAGACCCGAGAGATTACTATACTTCTTTTTATGCTTATTTACGTACAAAAAATATTATCGTTAACCAAGAACGAGAGTATGTGGAGGCTGTCTCACCGAATCGGGAAGTTCAGCGAAAGTTAAAAATCAAAGAATCAGAACCAGTATTAAAACGTGTCCGCTTTACTTCACAAATTACAGAAAACTTTTATGAATATACAGAATGCTTCTATATAGGTAAGAAATATCGTTATTATTTAGACTTCCATCAAAGCTGAATTATATAACAAAGCCCTTCAACCCTAGAGACAGCGCTCTTTGAAAAAGACAATTTAGCGCCATTTCTTGTGCTATAATGTTATGACAAAAGAACAATAAAGGAGGTATGTTATGTATGATGCTTTTCCAAAAACAAGAGTAAAAGTACAAGGAGGGTTTAATGGATATTCAGCAATTCAGACAGAAATACGACGAACCAAGAGTAATGTTATAGCTGTGGAATGTTATCCTGCTATAAATGAAGAGGAAATTCTAGAGCGGTTAATAGCACCGCTAGAACCGGGGTTAATTATACAAGCTACAGAACAGTTCTGTACGGTGGAAAAAGTCACAACCATGATTGAAGAAAACTTAACAGAAGATCGAATTTTTGGTGTAGTTAGTCATCATCAATTGCAAGACTTTATAGATGGAAAACAACAAGAGATATTACAACAAAAAATCCAAACTGTTTTGGCAAGTAATCAATCTGTGGTGGTATATGGAGTTGGAGCTTCTTTGCTCTACCCAGCTGATCTATTGATCTATGCAGATCTGTCCAGATGGGAAATTCAAAAAAGATATCAATCTGGCACCTATAGTAATTGGCAAGCCAATAATGCTGGAGAAGATCCTTTACGTATGATCAAACGTGGTTACTTCTTTGAGTGGCGTGTGGCGGACAGGCTCAAACAGCAATTGTTTAATTCGATTGATTATTTCCTGGACACTCATCAAGCTAATCAACCTGTAATGTTAGAGGCAACGGCTTATTTTGAAGCATTAGAGCAGATTGCCAGACAGCCTTTTCGTTTAGTGCCATTCTTTGATCCTGGAGTCTGGGGTGGTAACTGGATGCAGGAAACCTTTGAAGTGGAACAGTATAAGGACAATTTGGCATGGAGTTTTGATGGTGTTCCAGAGGAGAACAGCTTATTGCTGGCAACAAATACAATTCAGATGGAAATCCCAGCTAATAATCTTGTATTCTATCAACCTGCAGCTTTATTGGGCGAACGAGTCTATGATCAATTAGGCAAAGAATTTCCAATCCGTTTTAATTACTTGGATACAGTAGGGGGCGGTAATCTCAGCCTGCAAGTGCATCCATTAGTAGAGTATGTACAGAAGACATTTGGCATGACCTATACGCAAGATGAGAGTTATTACATTATAGAGGCGAAGGATCAGGCCTCACTCTATTTAGGGGTTAAAAATGGTACCAATAAAAAAGAATTAATGAAAGCGTTGCAACATTCAGCTTCAAGCGGTGAGCGTTTTCCTGATGAACAATATATTTATCAGCGTCCAGTGAAAAAACATGATCATTATTCCATTCCAGCAGGAACTATTCATAGTGCGGGTGCGAACACCGTGGTATTAGAAATAAGTGCTACTCCTAATCGTTTTACCTTTAAACTTTGGGATTGGGGTCGGCTTGGTTTAGATGGCTTGCCTCGTCCTGTCCATTTAAATCATGGAGAGCCTAATATTGTGATATCACGTGATCAAGACTGGGTAGAACAAGAATTATGCAATCAAATGGAGCTTATCGCTGAATATCCAGAATGGCAGGAAGAACGTACAGGGCTTCATAAAACGGAATTTATTGAAACGAGAAGACATACCTTTACTGGCAAGGTTTTGCATCAAACTCATGGCAGCGTCAATATGTTGAATTTGGTCGAAGGGGAAGAGGCAATTATTGAGAGCCTTGATCACAGTTTTGATCCGTTTGTGGTGCACTATGGAGAAACCTTTATTATTCCGGAATCAGTGAAACAATATACGATCCAGCCGTATGGCAGGAGTATAGGTAAACAATTAATGACAATTAAGGCATTTGTGCGCTAAATCATAGGAGGGGGAATAGTGTCTCAAATGTTTTATCTATGTTTAGACATAGGCGGTACCGAAATAAAGGTGAATATACTAGATCAAAATTATCAATGTTTCTATCCAGAAGATTATCATTACCCATCTAAGGCACAATCTAGCAAACAAGAGATTCTCAAACATTTTACAGTAATTTTGGAGGAACAATTACAGAACTTCAAAGGCTCGATACAAGGAATTGGCTTTGCCTTCCCTGGTCCATTTGATTATTTCCATGGGGTTAGTTTAATGCAAGGATTAGGGAAGTTTGAGTCGCTCTATCAAGTAAATATAGCTAACTTTGTTCAACAATGGCTGCTATCTCAAAGATACACAAGTGGGTTTCCAATTTGCTTTGAAAATGATGCGGTTGCTTTTGCCATCGGAGAGTATCAGGAAGGTGTTGCCAAGCAAGCAGAGAAAATGATCTGCCTTACTCTTGGGACAGGATTTGGTTCCACTTTTATTGAGCAGGGGCGAGTAGTTCGCAGTCAGTATGGTTTGCCAGACAGTGGTATGCTTTATCAACAGCCCTTCTTAGATGGTGTAATTGAGAATTACTTATCGGCTAATGGTCTAGCTAGCATTGCTCAGCAATTTTCGTTGGAAGATTGGGATGGATTAAGCGTATCAAAGGCAGCAGCTGCTGGCTCTAATGAAGCCCAGCAGGTGTTTCACCAATTTGGAGTAATGGTTGGAATAGCACTCCACCCTTATGTACATGCCTTTGCGCCAGATTGTATCGTCTTCGGTGGACAAATTTCGAAGAGTTTTACCTGGATGGAAAAAGGTATTGAAGCAGGTATGGATTATCAAAAATCACTGGATATGATCGCAAGCCCGTATGGTTCAAGGAGTACATATAAAGGTTTATGTCACCAATTAAAGCAACTGTAAATAATAGGAGGATGAAAGATGAAGAAAAAGTGGAAATTACAACTGATCCATCATTCGCACACTGATATTGGCTATACCGATCGACAAGAAAAGATTGAACGTCACCATGTAGAATATATCAAATCGGTCCTTGATATATTAGAAGCGAGTGAGAATGGCTCTAGACCGGAATGGAAAGGGTATAAATGGACATGTGAAAACTATTGGCAGGTTGAGCGGTTCTTTGAGCAAAGTAGTGATAGTGACAAACAGAAATTTATCCAATATGTACAGTCAGGTCAGATTGATATCTCTTTAACCTATTTGAATATGACTGACCTTGTCGATAATGACATTTTAGATGCTATGTTTAAAAAAGGAAGAAAATTCTCTAATGAACATCAGCTTGATTTGGATTCAGCTATGACAGCAGATATCAATGGATTTTCATGGGGATATGCAGAAACAATGCATCAGAACAGCATTGTAAATCTCTATTCCTGTTTACATACTCATCATGGCATGTTCCCGCTCTATAAGAAACAGATCCCCTTCTGGTGGGAAACACCAAATGGAAACAAGATTTTAGTTTGGAATGGTGACCATTATCAAATTGGTAATGATTTTATGTTGATTCCAAATAGCTATCGCATAGATAATGGGACAGAGATAGTTACATCAGATGATCAAATGGCCATTGCAGAGCAGCGTATTTTCGAATATTTGGAGAACCTGGAAGCAGAAGACTATCCCTTCGATTTTGTTCCTAATATGATTTCAGGGATTGTAACCGATAATTCACCACCTAATCCTCGGCTAATTGAAATGATTCATAAATGGAATGATAAGCATGGCGGTCAAGTGGAGATTGAATTAGCTACTCTACATCAGTTCTTTGATTTTCTACGTAAACAGGAGCTTGATCTTCCAGTGTATGCAGGTGACTGGACAGACTGGTGGTCAGATGGAGTTGGCTCCACCCCTGCCCCAACTAAGATCTATCGGGATGCTCAACAGAAGTATCACTTATCACAGAAACTAGATCCACAAGGTAAATGGGGGCGTGAATCTCTTTTGCAAGAAGCGGAGTATCAATTGATGTTATATGCAGAGCATACATGGGGTTATGCCTCTTCCGTCAGTGAACCGTGGAATACGCTTGTGAATGATTTAGACTATCGTAAGGCAGCCTATGCTATTAACGCCAATCGCCTTATTTCACAACATTTGGATCAGATACTTGGTCACTTGGGAGAAGTGCCACCAACAATTGATCGGGAAAAGTATTTTAAAGTAGTCAATCCCCATGATTATCCAGTGACAGATTATGCTACTGTACCGATAAAACATTGGGAACATATCGATGGCAGGTATTTAGCATGGGATCGAGACAATTATATTGATGTGATCGATTGTGAAACAAACGAGAAACTTGCTGCCCAGCTTACACCAATACCAAATGGTGATGTCATTGAATTTGCCATTTCTTTAGCGACAAAGGAAGAGAAGCTGTTGAAATTAGTGAAAGGTGAAGCACCAAAGAATCCACGACACGCTAACCATTCACATATTGGCACTGACAGAGTAGAAGATATTGCTCCTTATCCGGGTTATGAAGGTGTACCGGATACTCATGTAGTAGAAACCAAACACTATCGATTAGCTTTTGATCAGCAATCAGGAATTACATCCTTACGTGATAAGAAAAATAAAAGAGAATTGATCCATCCAGACGCACTATATGCACCTTTTACAGGAGTATATGAGAAGACACCAATTACAACGGATGCCTGTACTGAAAGAAGATTGATGGGACGAAATCGTAAAGGGAGATTGGCAGATCGTTATACTGCTAGTCTAAAACATATCGATATAACTAAAGACGGAGATTTATTTACTGCCGTTCAAATGGATTTTGAACTAGAAGGTACACAGATGTACACGGTGATCCTTAAGGTCTATAAAGAACTGCCGAAAATTGCTGTAACGGTTAGAATTCAAAAGCAGAATGAGTGGGCACCGGAAAATCTTTATATTCCACTGCCATTTAGTGCGGACAAAGATGGTGAACTATTTATTGAAAAGACTGGTGCAGTGCTTCGACCGGCAATTGATCAACTGCCAGGAACTAATACGGAGTTTTTCTGCTTACAGAATGGGCTTGCCTTTACAGGAACAGACAGTTCACTTCTAATAGCAATCAAAGATACACCACTGATTACCTTAGATTCTTTAGCACATCATCCTATTGAATTAGCAAATGATCAGCAGCATGACAAGAATCGACAACCCGTTTATTCTTGGATTATGAATAATTTCTGGGAAACAAATTTCAAGGTTGATTTATCAGGTTTCTATGAGTTTGACTATCAATTATATCTTGTTTCTGAGCAGCAGAATCCAAAACGATTATTGGAAAAGTGTCAACAATTAAATCAAGGCCTGCTTGCATTCCCGGTTAACCCTAGTAGGGAAGGAGCTTGATGATGAAAAAATTGCATGTCGTGTTTAAGACACACTTAGATCTTGGTTTTACTGACCTTGTCGAGAAAGTAATGGATACCTATCTCTATGATTTTATCCCAAGAGCGATTGAGATAGGGGAGGACTTGCCAGACAAGTTCACATGGACAACACAGGTTCCATGGCTCATTGCACATTATTTAAATCATCCTGATGTATTTGAAGAAGCAAAAGAACGATTGAGATCAGCAATTAAAGCAGGAACAATTAAGTGGCATGGCCTCCCTGTAACTTTCCATACCGAATTAATGGATCGAGAGCTGTTTGAATGCAGCCTCTCGATCTCAATTTTGTTTTAGAGAATGATGTAAACAAGCGAAATAAAAGCGAGAAATTCCCCCATTCCCCCGATTCATGGTAATACGCCGTAGTATATGTCCAGTTCTGGAGAAATCCCATCTTAAGATGAGTTGAATGAAGAAAGGGAAAAATAGTTTCCATCTATATACGATATGGTAATGAAACTGCTTAAAAAAACTAAATTTAAGAAAATACGAAAAACACTTGTTAGCCAAGTGATGGGTAGAGTATTAGAAATTGATTCAGATACAGGGATGAACTTTCCTCACTAACACAATGCAACACATATCTAATGTATGTCTTGGTTGGAATTGGATTTTTCTAACGAAAATAAACATCTCTCAGTAAAAATAAATAATTCCATTTCAGACCCGATTTTTGTGAAAATAACTGTTCCGATTTCTGGGTCTGTTTCACGTCCATCCCTTGACCTGAAAACTTTATTTTAAAACGGAAAAAAGTGAAAAACAGGCGGCAAAGGGCATAGAAATGCTGGAAGCCGGGCTCGAGGTATGTGTTTTAAGGAATGTTTATTTTGGTTTCAAAGTAACATTCTCGGTGTAGTTATATTTGACATTTTTATTATAAATTTTATAATGAAAATATATTCATTCATTATAAAAGGAGGATCCAAATGCTAACTAGAGATTATAAGCTAACGATTACTAAAGCTGGTAAAATAGATAAAGATATTGATGTAAGAACTCAGATGAGCCAAATATTTGCTGAGGGATTTGCACAATGGCTTGGTTATTTTTCAAAGGATAAAAACATCCTTTCGAAGGCTTTTGCACATATGTTTGTTTTAGACCAATTTTATGTGGCTATAGTGGATAAGAAAGTCGCCGGAATGACTGCATGTACAGATGGAAGCAGACTATCCGTACGATTAAATAAAAAGGAGTTGAGAAAGCATTTAGGTTTTATTAAGGGGAGCATGGCAAGTATCTTTCTTAAAAAGGAATTTGAATCCCCTTATGAGGATTTTCCAGCCAACACAGGTTCTATCGAGTTTGTTGGAACAGCTTCTGATTTCAGAGGTAAGGGCATAGCTTCACAAATTATTCAGTATATTATTCAAAACACACCTTATAATGATTATTTAATAGAAGAGGTTGCTGACACGAATATCCCAGCAATGCATCTGTATGAGAAGTTAGGATTTGAAGAATACAAGAGAAAGCCTATACCAGTAAAGATAGCGAAGAGAAACGGTATCAACAACCTATTATCATTAAGGTACATGAAAAAATAAAGATAGAATTTCTTGTTAGAGGAGGGAGAACGCTTGCCTAGAACAAAAGAACAATTTGAAGCAATGAGATTGGCTACTAAAGAAAAAATACATTCTGCTGCTATTAAACTATTTGCTAAAAAAGGCTTTGCGGCAACTGGAATTCAAGATATTGCAAAAAGTGCTGGCATCAGCATCGGTCTATTATATCGTCATTACAAGACGAAAGATGATCTATTTAATGATCTTGTTTCCTATGCTACTGCAGGCATTGAACGCATTATAGGGCGGTTTAAGAGCGACTTGTCTCCAAATGAAGTTTTCCGAGAATTTACTTTTGAAATTTTAAATGATTTTAAGAAGGATGATGAATTCGCAAACTTTCTTATGATTATGAACCAGTCTTTTACAATGGATAATTCATCACATCAAGTTCAACAACTGAAAAAGAAAAGTGAAGCTATGATAAAACAAACCGCGGTTCTTATTAAAAAAGGTCAGAAACTAGGTCAGTTTAAAAATGGAAATGCTACAGAAATGGCTTATTACTATTTTGCTTCAATACAAGGGTTAGCGATGATGAAATTATTATTAGGCGAACAATTTATTACACCGAGCTTAAACTTAGTCACATCCGCTATAGTTAAGGAGGACTTTTAAAAAATTGACAGAAAAATATTTCTCTTAACTCTAGAACTCATTATTCTACTATCTAACTAAAACTCGGTTTTTTCTTCTCTCCATTACGTTGTACAAAAAGAATAACCTATTAGAAAAACGATTAATAGGAACGAAACGTAGATTGTTCTAGCTGTCGAATAATTCGACCGTTGATTTTTGTTAACAATAAAGTTCAAGTTACTAATATATCAAACCCTTGATATTTGGACCTTGATTCGGATAAAATAGTCTTTGGTGATTTTGGAATCTTTTCGTTCCAAGTGATTTTCTTTTTTCCTTTTACTCCATAAGGTGGTTTAGAAAACCAACTGAGATTTTTATTGGAATGAAGTAGTAAAAGGTAATTTTTAATGTTAAAAAGTGTGTAACAGAGACATTTATGTTGGACAAGTATTTGGCCTGTTACCCCTAGATGAGAGGATTGGAATTTTAAATATGAAAGATAATTTTTGGCGTGAATTACCACGACCGTTTTTTATATTAGCACCAATGGAGGACGTGACAGATGTCGTGTTTCGCCATGTAGTAAGTGAAGCAGGTAGACCTGATGTATTTTTTACAGAGTTTACAAATACGGAGAGTTATTGTCACCCAGAGGGTAATCAAAGCGTTCGTGGGCGTTTGACTTTTACAGAAGATGAACAACCAATTGTAGCCCACATATGGGGAGATAAGCCTGAATACTTTCGAGAAATGAGTATTGGGATGGCGAAGCAAGGTTTTCGAGGGATTGATATCAATATGGGCTGTCCTGCACCTAATGTGGCAGGGAATGGCAAGGGGTGTGGCCTTATCCGTCGTCCTGAAGTTGCAGCAGAGCTCATACAAGCAGCAAAGGCAGGAGGGTTACCTGTAAGTGTAAAAACTAGGCTTGGTTACACCTATGTAGAGGAATGGAAGGATTGGTTGACACACCTATTGAAACAAGACATTGTGAATCTATCCATTCATCTCCGTACAAAAAAGGAAATGAGCAAAGTAGACGCACATTGGGAGCTTATTCCAGAAATTAAGAAACTTCGTGACAAGGTGGCACCAGATACACTTTTAACTATTAATGGAGATATACCCGACCGTCAGACAGGCTTGAAGCTTGCTCATCAGTACGAGGTGGATGGGGTGATGATTGGACGTGGTGTTTTTACCAATCCATTTGCCTTTGAGCTGCAACAGCGGGACCATAGTAGTAAAGAATTGCTCGATCTTTTGAGACTGCACTTGGATCTCTTTGATGAGTATTCGAAATTAGAACCTCGTTTGTTCAAGCCTCTTCGTCGCTTTTTTAAGATATATGTTCGTGGATTTCGAGGTGCAAGTGAATTAAGAAATCAGTTGATGAGCACAGAATCAACGGATGAAGTGCGTGAACTGCTTGATGATTTTGAACAAAAGAATATGGATGAGACTTTGTGAAAATATACCTTGTCTCAATAAAAAACAGTCTCTAAATGGGAGACTGTTTTTTTGAAATTAAATTAAGATTCATTGTGATCTTCGCGATTAGCTTCTTTCATCGGCAAAAATTCAAAAATCTCACCAGTCTCAATGGAATGAGCAAGTCGCTCTAACCAGTGGCAATAGCTTTTGTATTCCTCAAGTTGTTGCAAATCTTGTTGTGCCCGCTGCTTTAATTTTTCATTAACTTCCTCATCATGAAGTACTTCTTGTAATTTTTTGATTGCATCATTAATAGAGGATAGATTTAATTTAGCTTCTCTTTCCCATTTATCCCCGAAAAAGTTAGAGAAATATTGAAAGAAATCTTTTTCAGCCATAAATAAGTCCTTACGAGAACCTTTTTTCCAGACTTTCTTTACAATGTTGATATCCTGTAGCTTTCTTACAGCAGTACTCATGCTTGGTTTACTCATGCCAAGATCATTTTTCATATCATCGAGAGTCAATGGGTCATGTTTGAAATACATCGTTGCGTAAAGTCTTCCGATAGATGGTGTGACACCATAGAGATCCATTGTTTCGGCAATGGAGTTAATGACTTCACGTTCTGCATCCTCTAGCAATTCTTCTGCCTTCTGCTGTTTTGCACCATACTTATCTTCCAATGTTAACCCTCATTTCTTCTTATTATATAAATTAAAATAGTTAAATTTAATTTTAATTACTTTAATTTTAACTATAACGCATCTTTCGTGAAAATCAAAATTAATTTTACTAAAAATAGTGGTTTGTTTACAATGAAAAACGAATATGATATATTTAACTTGTTAAATACGTTAAGAAATAATTTAACAAAATTAATCAAGGGGGCAACTTTATGAAAAAAATGTTCATCAACGGGGAATGGACAGAAGCTCGCTCCGGGGAGAAGAGAAGCATCATCAACCCGTTTAATCAAGAAATTATTGCAACAGTAACAGAAGGAAACGAGGAAGATGCAAAATTAGCTATATCAGCTGCTCGAGAAGCCTTTGATTATGGCGATTGGAAATATACACCTGCAAATGAACGTGGGAAAAAAGTACTTGAAATTGCAAGTTTGATTGAAAGGGATAAAGAAGAACTAGCAGAATTAGAATCACTGGATACGGGAAAAACCATCACAGAAAGTCGTGCAGATATGGACGATATCGTGGAAGTTTTCCGCTATTTTGCTGGTTTAGCGGATAAAGATGGTGGTGAAATCATTGATTCACCGATTCCGAATAGCCAGAGTAAGGTTGTTCGAGAACCTGTCGGAGTTTGTGGTCAAATCACACCATGGAACTACCCACTCTTACAAGCAGCTTGGAAGATAGCTCCTGCACTTGCTGTGGGCAATACGATTGTCATCAAGCCAAGTGAAATCACTCCTTTAACTACCATTAAAGTGACAGAACTAATGGAGGAAGTAGGTTTTCCAAAAGGGGTAGTCAATCTTGTCCTCGGTAAAGGGAATACAGTTGGTAACGAACTAGCCGTGAGCAATGATGTTGATCTTATATCTTTCACTGGGGGAATCTCTACAGGGAAGAAAATCATGCAGGCTGCAAGCGAAAATGTAAAAAAAATTGCGCTTGAACTTGGAGGGAAAAACCCGAATATTGTTTTTGCGGATGCTGACTTTGACACAGCAGTTGATCAGGCTATGAATGCTGTATTCTTTCATGCAGGACAAGTTTGCTCAGCTGGTGCTAGGTTGCTAGTAGAAGATTCTATACATGACCGTTTTGTTGAAGCACTTGCTGAAAGGACAAAACGAATTAAATTAGGAAATGGATTTAATGGAGAAACTCAATCTGGACCATTAATATCCGAAGAGCATCGAGCGAAAGTAGAAAAATACGTGGACATCGGAAAGCAGGAAGGAGCAAATGTGTTAGTTGGAGGCTCACGTCCTGAAGAACCTGAACTGCAAAACGGCTTTTTCTATTTGCCTACAATATTAACGAACTGTCATTCTACTATGCGCATCGTACAGGAGGAAGTATTTGGTCCTGTTTTAACGGTTGAACGCTTTAAAGATGAAGACGAGGCAGTGCGACTTGCTAATGACACGATTTACGGGTTAGCTGGTGCAGTATGGACCAAGGATGTTGATAAAGCAGAGCGTGTTGCAGCTGCATTACGGATGGGAACCGTGTGGATTAATGATTTCCATCCATATTTTGCTCAAGCCCCATGGGGTGGATATAAACAGTCAGGTATAGGGCGAGAATTAGGGAAGCTTGGATTAGAAGAGTATACAGAAACGAAACACATTTATCGCAACCTTAAACCAACACCGCTTCATTGGTTTAAGTGATTTTACTATAAACGTAGGGGAGACTTTGGGCAAGTAGTACGATATCCTTGCCCAATTATTGTTGCTAAGCAATATCTTAAGGAGGTTCGTGAAATGAACGAAACATTTGACTATGTAATCATCGGTGGAGGTAGTGCAGGTTCTGTACTCGGTAATCGCTTAAGTGAGGATGGAACAAACAGTGTTCTTATATTAGAAGCAGGACGTAGTGACTATCCATGGGATCTATTAATTCAAATGCCAGCAGCACTTCCATTCCCAGCTGGAAAAAGCTTATACGACTGGAAATACGCATCCGATCCTGAACCATATATGAATGGAAGGCGCGTCAAGCATGCACGCGGAAAAGTGCTTGGAGGCTCAAGCTCTATTAATGGAATGATCTACCAACGTGGAAATCCGAAGGACTATGAACGATGGGGAGCAGACACCGGTATGGAAACATGGGACTTTGCCCACTGTCTTCCTTATTTTAAACGATTGGAAAATGCTCTAGCAGCAGATGCAGATGATGAGCTTCGTGGACATGATGGCCCGATCAAATTGGAACGAGGACCAGCAACTAATCCATTATTTCAAGCCTTCTTTGACGCAGCTGTTGAGGCTGGCTATTCCAGGACTAAGGATGTCAATGGTTATCGTCAAGAAGGGTTTGGCCCGTTTGATAAGCATGTGTATAAAGGGAGACGGTTGTCAGCTTCTCGTGCTTATTTACATCCGATTAAGAATCGTAAGAACCTTACAATAAGAACACGTGCCTTCGTGACCAATATTGAAATAAATGGGAACAAAGCTGAAGGTGTAACCTATCGACGCAATGGAAAGATCCATCATGTAAAAGCGGGAGAAGTGATTTTAGCAGGTGGTGCGATTAACACGCCACAGCTACTTCAGCTATCAGGTGTAGGCGATGCAGAACATCTACGTTCAGTTGGAGTCAAACCGAAAATTAATCTTCCTGGTGTGGGGGAGAACCTCCAGGATCATCTTGAAGTATATATTCAACATGCTTGTCCTAAACCAGTATCTGAACAGCCTAACTTAAAGAAATGGAGAATGCCTTGGGTCGGCTTACAATGGATATTCGGTCGTAAAGGTCCAGCGGCAACTAACCATTTTGAAGGTGGAGGTTTTGTACGTTCGAATAATGACGTTGATTATCCAAACTTGATGTTTCATTTCCTTCCCGTAGCAGTAAGGTATGATGGACAAAAGGCAGACACAGATCATGGATTCCAAGTACATGTAGGACCTATGTATTCTGATGCACGAGGATCCTTAAAGATTCGGTCAAATGACCCGAAAGAACATCCAAGCATGGTCTTTAATTACCTTTCTACTGAGCAGGATCGACGTGAGTGGATTGAAGCAATACGAGTTTCTCGGGAGATTCTGTCCCAACCCGCTATGGCACCATATAATTCAGGAGAGATTTCCCCTGGTCCTTCCGTCCAGACGGATGAAGAGATACTGAATTGGGTGGCTAGGGATGCTGAAACTGCACTTCACCCATCATGTACGGCAAAAATGGGTCCAGAATCAGACCCGATGGCTGTTGTAGATCCTAATACGATGAAGGTTCATGGGCTTGATAATGTACGAGTAGCTGATGCCTCTGCAATGCCTTATGTTACGAATGGTAATATTCATGCACCAGTGTTAATGCTAGCAGAGAAAGCAGCAGACTTAATTCTTGGTAAACAGCCGTTACAGCCTATTTATGCTAGCTATTACCGTCATGGTTTAGATCCCGCTCATGCAGGTACCATAACGAACTAAAATAATAAATTACTAAAAAGAAGCATCTAGTTGCAAATGTAGTGCAATTAGATGCTTTTTTATTAGAATACCTATCTACTTTTAAGAGGATATAAAGAAATGCAGAGGACGACATCCTCTGCATGATATGAATAAAATTTTTATATTTATCGTAATCAATGTCCGTAAAAGGCTCTGCCTCAAGCCTCGAAAAGATAAAGCATAACAGCCGCTAAGCATTTGTTTAAAGATGTGAGAACCTCACTGACCTTTACTTTACCCATTCATTGACTAATTCTTGATTCTCATCGATCCATTTCTTCGCACCATCAAGTGGTTTATCGGCACTTTCCACATAGTCGATAAGTTGTCCGATTTGTTCATCATTCATCTTCCAATTATTAAACCATTCACTAACCTCTGGATAATCTTCATTAAATCCAACTCTAGTAGCATGATGAATTTTCTCTACTCCTCCGTAAGTGTTTTGTGGGTCTTCCAAGAATTTTAAATCATACTTGGAGAAGACGGAATGTGGCGTCCAAAGCGGTGCTACGATCGGTTCTTCGTTTTCGACAGCATCTCTTATCTTAACTAACATGGAAGGCTCTGAGCTTGGTAAAAGTTCAAACTCAAGATGATAATCTTGAATAACTTCGTTTGTCACTTCCATTGTTCCTGCACCAGGATCAAAGCCAACAATCTCACCATCGAACAGTTCTTTATGGTCGTTTAAATCTTCTATACTATTCACTTCATTTAAATAACTTGGCACTACTAACCCTACTTTAGCATTGTCAAACCAAGTATTCTCAGAAAAATTAACCGTATCCTTATATTTCTCGTAATAATTGGCATCTTGGACAGGTAGCCACACTTCTAAATTAACATCCAATTCAGCATTTTCTAAGGCTTCCATCATAATGCCCATATCCAATACATTTAATTTCACATTATAGCCCTTATCTTCTAAAATTGCTTTCCACATATTTGTTACGGCGATATTCTCTGCCCAGTTAATTTGCCCAATTGTTATTTCTTCCTTTTTTCCACTTGATCCATTTTCTGAATCACCCTTAGTGTCTCCACATGCTGTCAGTATAGTAATCACGAAAAGTGTTAAAATAATACTGATTGCTTTTTTTGATTTCTTCATTGAAAATAACTCCTTTTCTATATATTTATTAAAAATATTTCAAATTGATAAATTGTTTAGAAATATTTTAATCATTATACCGAATAACATTCTACTCAAAAGAACAATAGGCCAATCTAATTAGTAAGCACATCTATTTTAATTGGTAAATTTGTTAAATTTTTTTTAAACGTTCTTTATACTTTTATCTTAACGTGTTCAGATTAAATGTCAAGAGGTATTACGTGATTTTAGTTAATTCTTATAAAAGCAAGGAATTCAAAATAGTGATTTTAGGAGCTTTTAGATGATGCTCGTTTCCCTTAACCATACACTTGAAAATTGCTGAACTTTCTATTTAAGGCTAAAATAGAAGGAGAAAGGAAAGGTGTTATAAAATGAAACAAAAATATAATCCATCATTGCCACCTAAAACCTGTACAATTGATAAATTAGTTACCATTCCAGCAGATGTGGAAAAAGTATTAATGGGTAGAAAGACGGCAACAAGACGTAATGGACGATATGCAGATATCGGTGAGATTATGGAATTAAACAACAAGAAGTATCGGATAGATAACGTATATAAACAAACTCTTGGAGAATTGAGCGATGAGGATGCGCAGCGTGAAGGCTATAAAAGCCTAGAAGCCTATAAGGAATCAATTTTATCCATGCATCCAGGGATGCCTTGGCTGCCCAAAATGGAAGTTTGGGTACATGAGTTTAGTGAA
Organism: Gracilibacillus sp. JCM 18860; assembly: GCF_055395245.1. NCBI lineage: Bacteria > Bacillati > Bacillota > Bacilli > Caryophanales > Bacillaceae > Gracilibacillus > Gracilibacillus sp. JCM 18860. The sequence goes on along the minus strand of NZ_AP043868.1, from coordinate 1,627,118 downwards.
CTTGAGGAATGATCACACAACATAAAAAAGCATCTGAAAAGCAGATGCTTTTTTCTTAATCCTCTAGATCGTAGCGGCCACGGTCTTCGCCATAGTATTGGTTATATCGCTTCTTGAATTTGTAGAACAGATACGAGCCAAGAACCTTTAAAATAGCGTAACCTGGAATACCTAGTATTACCCCGATGACTCCAAATAAATTCCCAGCAATCAATAATACTAGGATAATGGTTAATGGATGGATTTGCATGGTTTTGCCCATAATATTCGGTGAAACAAAGTTTCCTTCTAGAAATTGAACAGCAATCCAAACAATCGCTAGCTTTAGTAGCATAAATGGCGAGTCTACAATCGCAATAATAACAGCAGGGATGATCGCGATGGTTGGGCCTAAATAAGGAACTACGCTCGTAATCGCGGCAACAATAGCTAGTGTAAAGGCATAATCTAATCCAATAATTAAGTAACCAATGAATAATAGAATCCCAATAACTGTAGCTACGATGATTTGACCTTGAATGTAAGAACCAACTTGTGTATCCATATTACTTAGAATTTGTTTCGTATCATCTCGGAACTTCGGCGGAAACACCTTGATCATAAAGTTTTTGAATTTTTCTCCATCTTTTAATAAGAAAAATAAAATAATTGGGAAGGTGACAATGGCCACAACTGTACTAGTTACTTTGCTTGCAACATTTTGCACGCCTTGAAAACCGTCAGAAATATAAGTGCCGATTAACTGTGGCAGCTCGCTTAAACGATCCATTAACCATTGATAGCCTTCATCATAATAAGGCCCTAAAAACGAATTTTGTACCCAATTCGTAAAGCTTTCCCCAAATTGTTTTAAATAATTTGGAAAGGATTGGACTAAATCCTTCACCTGAGCCTCGATAGCTGGTGCGGTTAACAAAATAATACCTGTTAAAGCCCCACTAATTCCGAGAATGAGTATTACAATTCCCCAAATACGCTTGATACGAAATTGTTCCAGTAGGTTAACAATCGGATTCAACAAATAGTAGGCAATAAAAGCGAGAATCACAGGAGGGACAATCGTAGATAAAATAACCTCCAATGGATAGAAAATAAATGAAATTTTTGTATAAATATAGATCATTATTCCAATAAGTATGAAGATACCTAATATGTAAAAAATATTTTTTCCACCAATAAATTTTAAAAATCTATTTGATGATTCCATTCTCTGTCTCCAGCTCCTTATCATACAATATAACCTTGCTAACATGCCATCTCGATGTCTTTCCATTAGTAATGTACCATAATATTGCTATATTTCCTATTGATAACTTTAAGATTTTAAACAAAAAAGGTAATCGATACCTTATAGAAGATGTGACATGCTGATTGATATGGATGCTACTATAGAATGGATAGGAAAAATTAACGAGGTTTACCGTACCAGAAGATGTGAAAAGTAGTACTCGGATTGTCAGTCTAGAGGAACTACAAAACTTACAACAATAGAATAAAAGAAAGGGGCTAGGACATAACTAAACAGCAAGCGCTATAATCCGAACATTATTCTGCTTTAGCGTAGTCAAAATACGGAGACTCCTGTGGGAACAGCACGAGCTGAAGCCGTGCCCCCGGAAAGCGGAGTATTTTGACGGAGCGGTATCCGTGCAGAAATATTAACGTTCGGATTTTCCTTTCTTTACTTACTCTTTCGTCCCAGCCTCCAAATCCTATTATTAATTTCTCGAACCTAACACTCTTAAGCTATTAATTAGTAAGGAAGGATTTTTCAAAAAACTCTAACAAATATTCTAGTGTAATAGGATCACTGTAAGTAGAAGCTTTTGTATCAATTGCATAGACATGATCATTTTGAACAGCAGGTATGTTTTTCCAAGTTTCCGTTTCTAAGAACGAATTCTCCTTTTCTGGATCCCTGCTCAGAATAATATAGTCACCTGCAAATTCAGGTAGTAGTTCAGTAGAGAATGTATGAACTCCAGACTCTAGTGCCATTTCTTTTACCTTTTCTGGCATGTTTAATCCCATAGCCTGGTATAATATTTCTGTACCACGAGCATAATTATCTCCAAAAACATAAAATTCTTTATTACCACTTTCTATGACAGAAACAGTGGCATCTTCTCCGATTTTGTCCTTGATTTGTTCCCCAATTTTACTAGCACGGTCCTTGAAATTCTCTACCCATTCATTCGCTTCTTTTTCTTTGTTTAAGAGTTTTCCGATTTCCATTTGTTGAGCTAAATAGTCTAATTTACCCCAAGTATAAACAACGGTTGGTGCCATTTCATTCAGCTTGTCTATATTTTTAGTCTGAGCACCGGCGATGATGAGATCAGGTTCAAGCTCAAGAATTTTCTCAAGATTTTCTTCAGAAACGACTTCCACACCTTCTAATTTTTCTTGAAAGAGAGGATTATTTTTTGTCCATTGATCAATCCCTACAATATTACCATCTAAGGAAAGAACATTTGGACCATTTGTGAGTGCCACAATACGTTTCGGTTCATCTGGAACTTCAACGGGGCCAGTTTCAGATTCATATGTAATGGTCTCTTTAGTTGTGTCAGATGCATTACTTGTATTGGCAGACTCTGTGCCACTGCACGCACCAAGGGACAGGGTCAATAAAACTATAATTGGTATAAAAAGCTTTTTCAATATGATCGGCTCCTTTTCGAATTAGTAATGATAATCATTTTCAATTGCTTCATAAAATATACTAATCATAAATAAGAGGAATGTCAATATACTTTATAGACCTAATTCACATTAAATAGCGATTTTTGAACACGTACGGACAAATGCAGATTGACGCTACATACCCATGATGATATGATAGAAATATATATTTTAGAAAACTATCACTAAACGAATACGATTAAAAATGGCTATTTAATAGTATTGCATTAGTTGTACAGACGAGTTTTCGAATAATAAGAGAATCTTTGTTTTGGTCATCTACTAATAAACTTATCTATTGGGGGAAACAGTATGAGTCAAGAAGTGAAAAATGCTATTCAATCAGGCAAGACGGTGCTTGGAATCGAGCTTGGGTCTACTAGAATTAAAGCAGTTCTTATCGGAAAGGATAATGAGACAATTGCTTCCGGGAGCCATGATTGGGAAAATAGTTATATAGACAATATGTGGACATACAGTGTTGAAGAGATTTGGAAGGGGATACAAGATAGCTATCAAAAGATGGCACGAAGTGTAAAGCAGCAATACGGAATTTCTCTAAAAAAGATTGGAGCTATTGGCTTTAGTGCGATGATGCACGGCTACATGGTGTTCGGTAGGGATGGAGAACTTCTTGTACCTTTCCGCACTTGGCGAAATAATATAACCGAAGAGGCTTCCACAGCATTAACAGAACTTTTTAACTATAATATTCCACAAAGATGGAGTATTGCTCATCTTTATCAAGCCATTTTGAATCAAGAAGATCACCTATCAGATATACATTTTCAAACAACGTTAGCGGGTTATGTTCATTGGAAGCTAACAGGTCAGAAAGTACTTGGTATTGGTGAAGCGTCTGGTGTTTTTCCTATTGATTTAGAGGCGAAAAATTATAATCAAGAAATGATACAACAATTTAATAGCTTAATTGAATCTAGAAATCTACCTTGGAAGCTTGAGGAGCTTTTACCTAGGGTATTAGTTGCTGGGGAAAATGCGGGTGTACTGACTGATGAGGGAGCAAAGCTACTCGATATAAGTGGTGAATTAGAAGCAGGAATTCCTCTATGTCCTCCTGAAGGGGATGCTGGAACAGGTATGGTTGCTACGAATAGTATAGCCAAACGCACTGGAAACGTGTCGGCCGGTACCTCTGCATTTGCTATGGTTGTTTTAGAGAAGGAATTATCTAGAGTACACCCTGAAATTGATCTCGTTACTACACCTACAGGTAATTTGGTGGCGATGGCTCATTCTAATAACTGTTCCTCAGACTTGAATGCATGGGTTAGTCTATTCGAAGAATTCTCAGGCGTTATGGGGAACAAATTAGATAAAAATCAATTATACGGTGCTTTATTTAATCAAGCTCTCCAAGGTGATGCCGATGGTGGCGGACTTCTATCTTATGGCTATCTATCAGGAGAGCATATGACCCATTTTGAAGAGGGACGCCCGTTGTTTGCTCGTTCTTCTGATAGTAATTTCAATCTTGCTAATTTCATGCGTGTTCAATTATTTACAGCCTTTGGTGCAATGAAGATAGGAATGGATATTCTTCTTAAGGAAGAAGGCGTAAAACTAGATGAAATTCTTGGCCATGGTGGCTTGTTTAAAACAGAGGGTGTTGGCCAAAGTGTGCTAGCGGCTGCACTTAATGTTCCAGTTTCCGTGATGGAAACGGCCGGAGAAGGTGGTGCATGGGGAATTGCCTTACTTGGTTCTTATATGCTCAATAAAGAAGATAATCAATCCCTAGAAGAATTTCTAAATGACAAGGTATTTGCAGGTCAGGTAGTGAAAACACTGTCCCCTAATCCAAAAGATGTTAAAGGATTTGAACAATTTATGGAACGATACAAGAAAGGTCTTACAATAGAAAGAGTAGCAGTAGAGAACCTTTAATGAATAAATCCAATTGTGAAAAATAATTGAATTTATTTCAAGTGTGGGGGAGTACCTTTATTGTATGGTAAAATAAAGATAAAGGAAACGCACAAAGTCTACACTTGAGGAGGATTCAACTATGACGGAATCACCGAATAATGATAAAGCATTACGTTTGAAATCAATGCTTGAGGAAGCTCTTCAACCACTAACGGATAAGATTGGTTTATTGGAGCAGGAAGTAAAAGAGCTGCGAAAAGAACAAGCGGAACTCAAGCAAATTATCCATCAAAGATAAAATTAGGAGTCTATTCAGGGGATGGATAGACTCCTTTTTCATCTGGCCAACCTTTTCATAACCAAAATAAGAAAGGCTTGAAATAATAAGCTATTCATATTAAAATAGTAGCAACTTAAGTCGAAGCGGAGGTGGATAGAGGTGTTGAATGATACTGTTTTTGTGCACGGATTTTGGACTGAATTCCTATATTTTTGCCGTGCAAAATTTGCTGTTTTAGTTGTTAACGGGATACGTATGTCCTTTTTTAACAACTAAATAGTAACAAAAACAGTGAAAACATCTCTTACCCACATTATATATAGATGACGCTAGGGAGTGGTCTTTTTCGTGCTCTCTTTTAAATTAATGCGTCGTCAATGCTTTTAAAAAGCCATGGGATGTCCTATGGCTTTTTTTGTTGGGAAAATAGGAACAGGAGGATAGACATCGTGATTGCATGTAGTATCAATCAAGTGACGAAGATGTATGGCGGTCATATGATTTTTGAAAATATATCATTGGAATTAAATGAAAAGGAAAGAGTAGGGCTGGTTGGGCCGAACGGTAGTGGAAAATCAACCCTTCTAAAATTACTGGCAGGCGAGGAACTACCAAACCAAGGACAAATCCATTGGAAAAAAGGATCACGAATTGGCTACCTTGCTCAATTTTCTATGTTTCAACCAGATATATCTGTAAGGGAAGCTTTACGGACAGCTTTTTCTGAATTGATTGAATTAGAAAAGAAGATAGGGAACTTAGAAAAAAGTATGAGTCAAGAAATGGATGAGAAAGATTTACAGAAGCTTGTCGAGCAATATGGAGTATTTCAAGACCAATATTTATCCAAAGGAGGGTACGCCATCGATAGTGAAATCGATAAAGTGGCAAAAGGGTTAAATATTGAGGGAATATTAGATCAGACGGTAGGGGCACTTAGTGGTGGCGAGAAAACAAAGGCTGGGTTGGCCTATATATTATTAAAAGAATCAGATTTATTGTTATTGGATGAACCTACTAATCATTTAGATGTTTCAGCGATAGAATGGCTTGGAAATTATATAAAGAATTTCACTGGAACCGTGGTGATTGTATCCCATGATCGGTATTTTTTAGATGAAACGGTGAATAGAATTGTCCATGTCGAGAATGGCGACCTAGATAACTTTGACACCAATTATTCTGATTATGTAACGGAAAAAGAAGCTCGTTTACTTCGTGAATTTCATGCATATGAAGAACAGCAAAAGAAAAGGAAGAAAATGAAAGAAACGATAAAAAGACTAAGAGAATGGGCGAATAGGGCAAAACCTCCAAATGAAGGTCTCCATAAAAGAGCTAGAAATATGGAAAAAGCATTAGAAAGAATGGAAAAATTGGATCGCCCTGTGTTAAATCGGAAGAAAATGAACTTGAAAATCGATGCAGGAAGTAGAAGTGGTAAGGATGTGATACAGCTGAAGGCAGTTTCGAAAGCATTTTTTGATAACCAGCTTTTTCAAGATGTCAATCTCCATGTTCAGTATCAACAAAGAACCGCAATCGTCGGAAATAATGGAACAGGAAAAACTACGTTATTAAAGTTAATCTTAGGACATCTTAAAGCAGACAAAGGAGAGGTAAAGATCGGGAGTAATGTGAAGATTGGCTACCTGTCACAGCATACTTTTTCTAAAGTGGTAGACAGAACGGCAATCGATGTCTTTCGTGACGAAGTGAAAGTAACAGAAGCGGAGGCAAGACAGATATTAGCAAAATTTCTATTCTACGGCTACAGTGTATTTAAAAAGGTTTCCCAGCTAAGTGGTGGAGAAAAAATGAGGTTGAGATTGGCCCAGCTTATGTATCAGGATACCAATTTATTGATCTTAGATGAGCCTACGAACCATTTAGATATAGATTCATTGGAAGTATTAGAGGAAACGCTTGAACAATACGAAGGCACCATTCTTGCAATATCCCATGATCGTTACTTTCTAAATAAATTATTTGATAGGATTTTCTGGATCGAAGATGGGCGTGTACATGTATGGGAAGGAAACTATGACTGGGCTAAGCAAAAAATGAGTGAGAAAAGAACTTAGCAAAAATAAATGCCGCATGAGTAAAGACTTCATGCGGCTAAATTTACTGTTTAACTTTTCTACGAGGGAATCCAAACAAAATGGCAGTAATTCCACAAATTCCAAGCAATACTGGATAAAAGGAATAAGGCATAATACTTATAGGTGATATCGAAGCAAGTCCTGCCACTGCCAGCATTTGGCCACCATATGGTACGATCCCTTGCCAACAAGCGGCGAAGATATCAAGAATACTTGCCGATTTTCTTGGGTCAACATTATACTTGCTTGCAATATCTTTTGCTAACGGCCCCGTCATTATAATGGAAATCGTGTTATTGGCAGTACTAATATCTGCTACACTAACAAGCCCAGCGATACCAAATTCAGCCCCTTTTTTCGATTTGATCTTGTTAGAAACTACATGAAGTAAATAATCTATCCCTCCATTGTATTGAATAATTCCGATTATTCCTCCGATAAACAATGCTACAATTGCAATATCCTCCATATTCAATACGCCTTGTGATGCAGCCTGGAGCAGAGTTGTACCAGTGTAGGAACCATCTATGATACCAATCGCACCAGCAAGGATAATCCCACCGATTAACACAATTACCACATTCACTCCTAAGATGGCTACGATTAATACAGCAAGATAAGGTATAACTTTCACAAGATTATAAGAATAGTCCTCCAATTGATTGATATGACTTCCTGAAGTAATGAACCATAATATAAGTGCAGTAATCAATGCGCCGGGAAGAACGATAAAAAAGTTTGTTTTAAACTTATCGCTCATCGAAGTGTTTTGGGTTCGTGCGGAAGCGATCGTAGTATCCGAAATCATCGATAGATTATCACCAAACATAGCCCCACCAATCACAGTAGCCATTGCTAATGCCATAGGAATATCCGTTTGATCAGCAATACCAATTCCAATAGGAGTAAGTGCGACGACAGTTCCCATCGATGTCCCCATTGTAATGGAGATAAAACAACCAATTAAAAATAATCCTACCATTAAAAGGTTTGCAGGTAGGAGGGAAAGCCCAAGGTTCACGGTCGCATCAACTGCGCCCATACCTTTTGCTACTTCCGAAAAGGCACCTGCAAGCACAAAAATGATGCACATTAGCATAATATTTTCATGCCCAGCCCCCTTTGTGAAGATTTCAATTTTTTTAGCTAGTTTTACTTTGCGATTCATGAAAATGGCAACAGCTGCCGCAATAATGACCGCCACATTCAGTGGCATATTAGAAAAATCCTTTGTCAACACTCCTGTGCCGATAAATAACAATATAAATATGAGTAAGGGGAATAATGCCGAGGCCTTCCCTTTAGTCTGTTGAGTCATGTTGTATTCCTCCTGTTTATATAGGTTAATGCATGGTCATGCCACCAGTTATGTTAATTGCTTGTCCTGTCATGTAATTCGAATATTTTGAGGCTAAAAAGACCACCACATATGCGACATCTTCAGGAGTTCCTGTTCTTCCAAGTGGCACCTGTGAAAAGTCCTCTTCTCTAATTGCTTCTTCATTCAAACCCCTCAAATTACCACCAATCACTCGTTCTTTACGTTTCATGTCCGTTTCAATAATACCAGGACAGACGGCATTTACATTAATTTGGTCTTGCGCAAGCTCGAGAGCCATCACTTTAGTAAGCCCAATGACTGCATGCTTAGAGGCAACATAGCTCCCCATTAGGCGATAGCCGTTTTTTCCAGCCTGTGAAGCAATATTGATAATTTTACCTCCAAAGCCTTGATCCTTCAGTTTATTCGCAACGACTTGGCTACATAATTGCACACCTTTAGCATTTATATCCATTGTTTTATCCCAATCTTCTTCTTTTATCTTCGTAAAGTAATCCATTGTCGAAATGCCAGCATTGTTCACTAGGATATCTATTTTTCCAAAATGATGAATAACCTGTTTTATCATATTATGGACATCATTTTTGTTAGAGACATCTGCCTGGAAATAGAATAAATTTTCATCATCTGTCTGCTTGGTTTCTTGAATATCAATAGCGGCAACCTTTGCGTTAGATGATAAAAGAGCCTGAACAATAGACTTTCCAATACCGTTTGCTCCACCTGTAACGATGGCGACCTTTCCAGATAAATCAACTTTGAGCATAGAATAACCTCTTTTCTATAATAAAAAACCCTCTTCAAAAGTAAGAAGAGGGTGAAGTAAGATGAATGTCTCTTCTTATCTGTTAGCTATTTGCTACTGGAATTGGCACATTACTCTTAAGAGTTGTTGCCGAGGATTCATAGGGCCAGTCCCTCCCCCTCTCTAGATAAGAACATATAGGAAAGTTAATGCTCTTTAGTTTACAACTAGAAACAAGTTATAGTCAAGTGTTTCACTAGGAATTACACCTGTAAAATTTGCCATTCTTTCGTTAATCATTCTCTCTGCTACTAAATGATGGGAAAAATATTGAATGAATGACAATTTAATGGTAGGTTATAAGAGTGATATAATATATTATTTTAAGAGGTGATGGAATGGAGAAGCATAACACCGAAGATTTACAACAAACGGAAGTAGCAGAGGAACAGGAAACAGAAAAGGAACGATTTGTTTCAAATGAGGAGAAAAAAGAGAACAATTCCTCCATAAATTTTGATTTTGGAGAAAGTGTAAAAGAGACAAAGGGTATTCTGAAGGATGCGATTTTAAGACCACATGCTATCGTGAGCTCTACTCGAACAATCCGTATGGAAACGAGTGCACTAATTTTATTATCATTATCATTATTGATAGGTATTTGTTATTTTCTTTTCTATAAATTTGGATTTGAGGGAATGCTCAGCTTATTTGCAGATGTGGGCGTAATGTTTATCATAACGAGCATCTTATCTTGGATGATTACCTTTGCAATCGGCTATTTTTCTCTTTACTTACTTTTAATGTATTTCGGAGATCGTAAAATGGATCATAAAGAATTGTTAACGAAATATGCGATTGTGAATATTCCTTTTACATTAGTTTTTTGTTTAGTGATTTTATTTTTCGGATTTTTAATGGTAGATTTGTTTGTCGTTACATATGTTTTTGCCTTAATGCTATATGGGGTAATTCATATTTATCTTTACCTTGTACATATGAGAAAACCGAAATTTGATTTGTACTGGACAATTGCGGGCTACCTATTAGTCTTAATTGTTGCTACACATTTATTGAATGGAATTGATTTTTCAGCATTTTAAAAAGCAGGAGTACACCTCTTGCTTTTTTATTGTTTAGCTAACTCTGTCACTATTAGCAAGATACAAGAAATTTCTCCTCGGAATATATGTTAAGCTAAAGATAAAGTTTTGTTTGAAAGGTGGAGGATAATGGGCAAAGTTGTTTTAGATATCTCGATGTCTCTGGATGGTTATATTAGTGGTCAAAATGATAGTCAGATCCAGCCATTAGGTGATGGTGGAGAGTTTATTCAAAATTGGTTATTTGATGGTAATGAATCAAGCAGTTATAACGATTTTTTCAAGCTTTCTAGTACAAATAAAAAAGTTTTCGACAATACGGTAGCTAATACAGGCGCGATGATAGTTGGGAGGAGAACCTTCGATATTGTAAAAGGATGGGGTGGAAGTCATCCAATTCAAGGTATTCCTATCTTTGTTGTAACACATCAAAAACCAGATAGTTATATAGAAGAGAATACAACGTTCACCTTCGTTACAGATGGGATAAAAAGTGCAGTTGAGCAAGCGAAGAAAGCAGCGCAGGATAAAAATATTAGTATCGGGACCGCACATATTGCACAGCAATGTATTCAAGAAGGTCTATTGGATGAAATGCTACTACATGTATCGCCAGTTCTGCTTGGTGGAGGAATTCGCTTATTTGAGCAAAATAGCAAAGTAAAGCTTAAAAATATAGAAACGATTGCTGCTGATAATGTGACTCATCTAAAATACAGTCTCTTGTATTAATTTGAACTGCCCCCTGTCAAGTAGACAGGTAAATAAACAAAATATTTTGTGCCATGTATGGTTTCCATGCATGGCTTTTTTATGCTGGAATTCTTAACCCCATCTTCAACGTCACGCGCTTTGTATTATAAAATTCAATATAAGCCTCAATATCTTTTTCTAATTCCTCAAATGTGTTATAAGTGGTTAGTCGATACATCTCTTCCTTGATGATCCCCCAAAAGTTTTCCATCGGACCGTTATCAATGCATTTACCAACACGCGACATGCTTTGGGTAATCTAGTGTTCTTCCACAAAACGTTTAAATCCATGGGACGTATATTGAAAGCCGCGATCACTATGAAATAATGTTTTCGCTGGTATAATGGTATCTTTAATCTGAGTAATCGTATCTCGTACTAAGGCATTGTTATTATGTCGGGATAATTTATAGGCTACAATTTTATTTTCACCATAATCTAAGACGGCACTTAAATAAGCTTTCGAATGAACTCCGTACTTAAATTCAGTGACATCTGTTAATAAGACCTCCATCGCGTTATACTCTGCTTGAAATTCTCTATTTAGGACATTTTCAGCCACGTGTTGCGGTTTATGTGGTCTATAGTTGTAACGTTTCCGACGGATAACGGCTTTTAAGCCTACTAAGCGCATCAAGCGGTACACACATTTATGATTCACTTGAGCGTTAAGGAAGTGGTTGAGATAGATCGTGATTCGACGATAACCATAAATCCCTTTATGTTCGTCATATATCTTTTGAATGCAAGCGCTCAAGTGTCTTAAGCGCTTCTCTGTTTTTGTTGGTTTCCGATGGAACCACTTATAATAACCCGAGCGACTCACACCTAATGCTTCACAAAGTATGGTTATTTTGAATCCCTTTTTTTCGAGTTTTTTAATGGTTTGGTATTCGGCCTCATGCCGCGTTTGCGTAACATCAACTCTCTTTCCTCTTCTTCTAACTTTTTTAACGCAGTATTCTCTGTTTCAAGGTACTCATTTCGTGCTTTTAATGCCTCAATTTCCGTTCGTAACTTTTCTTCATCTGTTTGGATCTTGTCTGGCTTTCCGCGACCTCGTCCATCTACCAGCCCGTCAGGGCCATGCTCTTTGTACTTTTGAACCCATGAATAAACATTATTATAAGAAACTTGATATTTTTTAGCTGTTTCCTTATACAATAAACCAGTATTTAAACAATCTTTGACGATTTCAATTCTCTCTTCTTGTGTCGTTTTTCGACTCTTCATCGTATACACCTCGGGTTTGGGAGAATAACTCCGATTCTTTTCCCCTCTAGTATACTTGATGATCCAACTTCTTACAGTATCAGGATTTGGAATATTATATTTCCGAGCTAATTGTTTAAAGGGTATACATTCTACGAGGTACTCGTTAATAACGGACTGTTTAAACTCTTCACTGTAATGATTATTTCTTGATGTCGTTTGAATTCCTTTTAGACCATGATTTTGGTATCTCAGCACCTTTTGACGAAAGGCCGATTCACTTAATAATAAACCAAATGTTTCACGTAATTCTTTAATACTCATTCCATCTTTCAGATACATTTGAATATACCATTCCAACTCTTCAGCTGTATGCTTACTATTTAAACGCATAAAAATCCCCCTAAAGTAGTTTTACTTTTTTAAGTGTCTACTTTAGGGGGAGCATATCAATTTACAAGAGACTTTTTCTAATCCTTTTATAATGATGAAACCAAGGCTGTCTTTCTTCGATTTGGGCAGCTAGCTGAAGTAACAGGTCATCTTCACCGAGTCTAGCAAAGAAGTGGGTCCCAACCGGTAATCCATCTTCAGTCCAATAGGTTGGAACACTCATTGCAGGCTGTCCCGTAGCATTAGCAATTGGCATTAGTGGATTGTAATCTAGCATATTATTTAACATTTGTTGATAGGCCGTTTGCTTAGTCTCTTTGTTTTCTCCGATTTTTTTTGGTAACTGATTCAAGGTTGGAGTCATCCATACATCTATTTCTTCAAGGAATTCTAATATTTTTTGTGCTTCGCTTTGAATATAAACACGTGACTCCTCATATTCTAGGGCTGATAAATTTTTACCGAATTCCAAAATCTCATAAGTAAGCTTTTCTACATTATCACGATTCACCTCTTGGCCTATCATTAGTCCAGAATGTTTTATAATGGTAGAGCCACTTCCAAGCCAAATATTAATAAAGTGATGTGCGAGTGAATCTAAATCAAATGTTGGCATTTTGTCCACGACTTCATGTCCCAAATCCTTCATTAACTCTACTGTTTCTTCCATATTCTTTCTTGTATCATTGTCAAATGAAACATGGGAATTAGGCTGATAGCGAACAGCAATCTTTAGTTTATTTGTTTTTTTCGTTACGTTCTCTAAAAAATTCGTATATGTCTTGAAGCTTGGATATATTGTATGTTTTCCAACTCCATTTAAGATATCTAACAATGCAGCACTATCCCTAACAGACCTTGTAACTGCATGATTAATGGAGAAATGATTCACATAAGGGCTATATGGCAAACGCCCTCGGCTTGGCTTAAAACCGAACAATCCGCAAGCAGATGCTGGAATTCGAATCGATCCTCCACCATCGTTAGCATGAGCAAAGGGTATTAAGCCAGCGGCTACGGCTGCTGCAGATCCCCCACTTGAGCCACCTGGAGAGCGTTCGAGATCCCAAGGGTTTCTCGTTGGGCCGAAAAGCTCGGGCTCAGTGGTAGGAAGAAAGCCAAATTCAGGTGTATTGGTTTTTCCGAGGAAGATGAGGCCAGCTTGTTCAAATCGGTTAACAATCTCATCATTTTCAGGTGCGATGACATCTTGGAGCATAACAGAACCACTTGTATGCCTAGCCCCTTTAATGGCATTTAAATCTTTTATCAGAAATGGAAGTCCCGCAACTTTTCCATTAGTAGCTTGCATTTTCTTTGCTTGTTCTCGACCACTTTCAAACATTTCGAGAACCACTGCATTTAGTATCGGGTTATATTTTTCTATTTGATTAATATAAAAGTCGGTAAGTTCAAGGGGAGTAAGTTCTTTATTATCAAGTAGCTGTTTTTGACCTAATGCATCTAATCCAAGTAAATCATCAAATTGTTTCAATTGTAGACCTCCTTGTTTTTAGTAATTCATTTAGAATAGCATAACAGAAAAAATGAACCTACGATATAACCCTAGAAGTAATAATCATTATGTTAGCTATAGACTAAAATAGCCAAAAAAAGGTATCTGCAAAAATTGCGGTATATCCTTGTCGTATTTTGCTGAATTCATCAACAATGATGGTCATTTTGTACTAAAAAATAAACACCACTCACTTCTGATGGTTAATTATTACATAAATAACATTTATCTGAAATAATGATCATTTACTGTAAGCGTATACATGATATGATGAAACTATCTTTAAAGAAAGGAGGGCTGAAGTTTAGAGACGGAATATATAGAACAAAAAATGAAAAGGACGTGAGAAAATGAAGAGAAAAAATTTTGTTAAATTGTTTGTAACTAGTCTAATTTTCACTCTTCTTGTCGGTTTATCATTTCAATCTGTTTCTGCAACTACACCGGATTTTAGTATGACGGGCTTTGCTACCTTTGATGGTGGAACCACTGGTGGAGAAGGTGGAGATACGATAACAGCCCAAACTGGAGATGACATTATCCAGGCACTAAAGAATAAGGATGATAATACCCCACTAACGATTTATGTTGATGGTACGATTACACCAAACAATACATCAGATAGTAAGATCAATATTAAAGATGTCTCTGATGTTTCCATTTTAGGTGTTGGTACAAATGGAGAGTTGGATGGAATAGGAATCAAAGTATGGCGAGCAGATAATGTGATCATTCGAAACCTCACGATCCATGAAGTTAGAGCTGGTGATAAGGATGCCATCAGTATTGAGGGTCCTTCTAATAATATATGGGTAGATCATAATGAACTGTATGGTGACTTAAATGTAGATAAAGATTATTATGATGGTTTATTTGATGTTAAAAGAGATGCCCATAATATTACATTTTCTTGGAATTATGTGCACGACAGCTGGAAAGCAATGTTAATGGGCTCTTCCGATAGCGATGATGGTGATCGAAATATTACCTTTCACCACAATCACTTTCAAGATCTAAATTCACGTGTTCCTTCTTTCCGTTATGGAGAAGGTCACTTATATAATAATTATTTCGAAGGGATTATTGATACAGGAATCAATGCTCGCATGGGCGCTGAGCTACTGGTAGAAAACAATGTCTTTGAGGATTCTAAGGATCCTTTAGGTTACTGGTATAGTGATGAACCGGGATACTGGAATGTCTCCAATAATCTATATATTAATAGCACTGGTAGTCAACCAACCACATCAACAACTAATTATACTGTTTCCTATAATTACAATCTAACCCCTGTAGAGGATGTGAAAGCAATGGTAACGCAGTATGCAGGTGTAGGGGTAGTTCAGCCTTAATGATAAGGGGCTGGGACATAACTAATCAGCAAGCGGTATAATCCGAACATTATTCTGCTTTAGCGTAGTCAAAATACGGAGACTCCTGTGGGAACAGCACGAGCTGAAGATCCACTTTGTAAAGCGGTTTTCTTTGCAAAGTTAGCTGAAGCCGTGCCCACGGAAAGCGGAGTATTTTGACGGAGCGGTATCCGTGCAGAACTATTAACGTTCGGATTTTCCTTTCTTTACTTACTCTTTCGTCCCAGCCTCTTGATAAAATAAAGAGAGCATATATGTTTTGACGTTGTGCACGGTTTAAGAGTTTATTGCTTTATCCCAGTATTAATTAGTTTTACATCCACATTAAAATTAATTGTGGTTTCTGGAAATTTTTGGTGCCATTCCTTTGCAGTTAATTTCCCGTTTTTTTTATGTGCCCGATATATGCTACCAAGTCCAAGTGGATCAGAGTTAGCATTTTGTAAAGTAGCTAAAAGCTTTTTGTACTGCCTTTTTACTTCTTCTTCTACTTCTTTTTCTAATAAGTTGGCAAACTGTTCATTCTCGTCCTTAAAGGTTTCTGATGTTTCGTTTAAAATGACTTTAAGATTTACATCTGTTTGGTAAGACAATTCCTTAATGTCGGTTAACCTTGTCTTACTTTCTCCATCTATTATTAAGAAACTAAGATGGAGCTGATCCCGATTTGCTTGAGGGGCACTTAAATATTTTAAAAAAGGTTCACGAGAGATGGAGAGATGTATCTGCCTATCGTGTACTTTATTTTGAAATAAATTCACTAAAAAGGCATCCTCCATTGATATTTTCCCCACGTATTCGTCATTTTGAAATAGTGCCATACCAGTTATTGCAATTTTATTATCCGTTAAGGAGATTAAAGGCATGATGGGATCCTTGCCAGGGTCTTCATATGTATGGGTAAGTTCATGAAGGGAAACATTCGGTATACTATCCCCCTTAATTTCCTTTTCAATTAATTTTTCCATATATTGACCCATATCAATATCGGCATTTTCTTGTCCTAGTAAAAGTATGTCCTTTGCGGTCGTTTCACTCACCGCTAAATACATCATATCGGAAAGACGCGCATCTCGAATTAAGACATTCAAATAGTTTTTAAACCCTGCCTCTGCCGTTTCTTTTCCATATAGAACTAAACGAATTTGGCCAGGTAAAAAGGTAAAGGATGATTTTTTTTCTGCGTTTTGATTCGCTTCTTTAATGGTTTTTCCTTTACCATAATTTATCGTTGTTACGTTTTCTGCTTGTTCATCAAAAATATAAGAGAGAATAACGGTTTCTATAAGATTTTCTGATTCTTCGCTAATATCGATACCATATGTATTGATAATGGCATGTTGCTCTATAATTTTGGTCTGCATGCAGGCAACTAAAAAGACGAATGAAATTAATACAAATACATACTTAATGCGATAAATCTCGACCACCACTCTTTCGTTTCCATCTTTTTTTTATAAGTACCATTGGAAGAAGTAAGAGAGGATAAACATAAACAATCCAAAAACCAAATTCTGCTACACTATCAATGATTTTTCGGATAAGAAAATAATCATCGATAAAGGTACTAGCAATCAATATGACGATTGCTAAAATATATAAGGTTGTTTTTTGTTTAACCTGATACAGTCTTTTTATTCCATAGGTTATCGCCCACATCAATAAGATCATATTTGGTACGACAACCATCATCCATTCAGCTATGACGATGTAATCAAATCGTTCAATAAAGGTAAGATTTTGTATTTTGAACATGTCTAGAACTGTCCATTCTAGTTTTAACAATTGGTCACGGCTAAAATACCCAATGGATATAACAGTCAATATCAAGACGATCATTGATGACCATATAATTGCTAGATAAGTTGGGAAACGGACCTTCTGTTTGTTTTGAATAAATGGATAAACAAAGAACAGGATTTCAAATCCCATAAAGGTATAAGAGGTGGCCTTTGCCCCTTTCCATAATTCCGTAAATGATGCTTGAAACATTGGTTGAAAGTGGTTAAAATGCATGAACCTTATCGGCTCTACAAGCAATCCAAGTAGCCAAATCGAGAGAAAAAAGAAGAGAAAAAAAACGCCAACAATCGCTTGAAGTCCTCCTCGAACACTGTAAACAACTAAACTTAATAATAGTAAAGCGACCACGAAATTGTTTAAGTTTGGAGCGATAAAAATCTTTAATACTTCGATATAGGTTATTATCACTGATAAAAACGCTAGGATAAAATGGATAATGTAAATAGTCCCGAGCAATTTTCCTAACCATTTCCCGAATAGATCGGTTTGAATTCCTAAAATATCGGCATTTTCATACTGCTTAAGGATAAATAGCATGGCAGATATGACCATTACAATAAAACAAGAAGCAAGTATAACCGAAATCCAAGCATCTTGTTGTGACTCTTTAAAAATAAACCTAGGAACCCCCATTATTCCTACACCTATTTGAATAAAGCTTATAAGGAAAAATAAATAAAATGCTTGAATGCGTAAATGCGATTTTACTTTCACATTAATGTCCATAATTCACCTACTCATCTATGTCTTTCTTTGTCTTCGCTTTGTTTTTCTTGTATCGTTTTATATCTTTTGGCTGGTAGGAATAAAATCTTTTACTCTGATAGGCAATAGGTAACCGGAACAATGCTTTATTGAGATCTTCCCATCTAAAGGGATAAATAGGTGTTAAATATGGTCTTCCTAAAGATTTGATTTTTAATAAATGGATGAGCAAAAAACAAGTCCCGAACATTATACCGATTAAGCCTAATAATCCGCCTAATATAATCATAGGAAAACGAATGATTCGTATGGCTGTACTCATTAAGTAATTAGGGATGGTGAAGGAAGCTAGTGCACTAATTGCGACAAGAATGATTAAGAAATTACTTGTTATCCCTGCCTGAACAGCAGCAGTTCCGATGACAATACCTCCTACAATACCGATGGTCTGCCCAATCTTTGTTGGCAGCCTTGCTCCAGCTTCTCGCAGTAATTCGATGAAAAACTCTAGAATTAACACCTCAATAATCGGTGGAAACGGTACGATTGCTCTAGAATTCCCGATAGTTAATAGCTCCTTTATTGGAATAATCTCATAATGAAATGTAGTGGCAGCTACATATAAAGGTGTCAGAAAGATGGATAAAAAAATCGCAATGAAACGAACAGATCTTAAAAAGGTACCTGCATGCCAACGCATGTAAAGATCCTCTGTAGATTCAAAAAAACTAAAAAAAGACGAAGGCGCAATAGTTGCTGTCGGACTATTCTCCACTAATAAGCCAATCCTACCTTTATCTATAGCATAGACAAATCGATCGGGTAGCTCTGTTAAATAAAATTGTGGGAAAATAGTTAGCGAAGAGTCCTCAATATATTGCATTAATACAGAACTGTCTTCAATTTGGTCCACTTCTAGTTCCTTTAATCGCTGACGCATTGTATTAATATCTGTTTCATCGGCGAGAGACTTGACGTAAACTAAACGTGCTTCGCGAGGGAAACGCTCACCTATCATTATTTTTTCTAAGACAAGGTCTGTGGAACGAATACTCCAACGAACAATATTCAAATTAGTAATCATCGACTCAGTAAAAGCAACTTTTGGTCCTAAAACTAGGGATTCTGTTTCTGCTTGTGTTAAATCTCGTTTTTCTTTTTTATCTAATAAATAAGATAACGCCGCGTCTTCATTTTCTACATAGATATATACTTCTCCAATTAGTATTTTATCTAGTATTTCTTCGAGTTTTTCAATCTTGCTCCCACTTCTTAAAGGTATTTCATTTAGAATCGATTGATTTGTCCATTTTGATTTACCATCTAATAAAGGCTTTAACATAAATTGCTCGACCATCTCTGGTTCCACTAAATAGGAGATGTAAAAGACAGCAATCCTCGCTTCAGACTTCTCAAAAATGGTAAAGGATAAATCTGGGTTATTCTCAAATTTACTCTCCATCAATGTTTTTAACTTATCGACATTTATTGGGAAAAGCTTACTAGATTTATTTCTACCCTTCCGCATATAGATCACCCAAATTATTAGAGTTTTTATTAAAACATTCTCTCCATGAACTACAAGAAATATAACAAATCGACTTATTTTGATAGTTAATTAATAAAAGAAGGAAGGATCTAATGTATATATGCCTATTTCCTAAAGTAAGACTTACCTTCTTATAGGCTGATGAATAGGATAATAAAGTAAAATAAAGGAGAGGATGAAATGACGATGCATTATTGGACAAATCAACAGCACTCTCACTATTGGGGGCATAATCCTATCCAATGGCAAGGCCATCATCAGATGTTTTCAGACCATGGCATGAATCCATTTGTCGTGAATATCGAGCAAGCTTCATTAGTAAATAATACATTTCGTACAGCATTATGGACTGGGAAGCATTTACAAGTTACGTTAATGTCCATAGGAGTTGGGGAGGATATCGGATTAGAAAGACATCCAAGTACTGATCAGTTTTTACGTATTGAATCAGGGCAAGGAATTGTATTGATGGGAGATCATCCAAATCAATTAACTTTTCGACAACAGGTAGCCAAGAATAGTGCTATTATGGTACCAGCAGGTAAATGGCATAATTTGATCAATACAGGAAATTCTCCAATCAAACTTTATTCAATATATGCACCACCTGAGCATCCTTTTGGTACGGTGCATCGTAGAAAAGCGGATGCAATAGCAGAAGGATAATGGCCGAAGTGGAAGGGAAAAGCGTCTGTAAAAAGTTACAGCCGCTTTTTTTATACGTTAGGAAAGAATAATACGACGAAACGGAAATTTTGAAGTCAAAGTATAACAAACTCTAACGTATCCGTTAAAGGGCGAGCGAATGCGAGATTTTCTAATATGGAAGTTCTTTTTATAGAAGAAGGAATGCACTGGACAAGTTATAATAAGTTTAGCAAATGCTGGGACCATCTTATGTTATGTTTCCTACCTGTTATTCCACTATTTCCGCAACTGATGTGACATTTTGCCAAATGAAAGAAAGAACGTTGCATAATAAAAAAGGAGGGAAAAGATGAAGATACGAATAGATATTGATGCCAAGCATGAAGAGTCATCGGTTACCATTCATGCTAAGGAATGGACGAAGGAAGTCGAAGAGCTAGTTAACTTATTGCAAAACAAACAACCTAAAAGAATTGTATCCGTTCAAGAAGATCGATCGATTCTATTAAACCCTGAAGAAATTGATTATGTGTTTGCTAGAAATCGCAAGGTGTTTGCCATGATAGGTGGGGAGTGTATGGAACTGAAGATGAAATTATATGAAGTAGAAAAACTCCTTCATGTCTCTGGATTTATTCGATTCTCCAAGTCTGTTGTAGGTAACATTAATCAGATCGATCGATTTGAATTATCCTTTAACGGCAATTTGTGTGTCTTTTTTAAATCTGGAAGTAAGGAATATGTCAGTAGAAAATATGTACAGGAATTAAAAGCACAAATTGTGGAAGGGGGAGAATCACGTGATCATTGAAGTATTAAGAAGAAGTTTAATAGGTATTGCGATAGGGGCATTAGTGACATTCGTAGCGTTAACGATTCTTGTTATTTTCTCCATTGAATCTACTGTAATCGAGATATGGAGGCACTTTCTTTCTAGTATGCTTATGGGTGTTTATTTTAGCTTAGCATCACTCATATTTGAATCTGAGCGTGGGAGTTTGTTGCAACAAACCATCATCCATTTTGTACTATCCTTAACAGTCATATCTATTGTATCTATATATGCTGGTTGGGTTCCTTTTACTCTTTGGTCGCTAATAATAGGATTAGGCATATTTCTATTGACGTATTTTATGATGTGGATTGGCATATATACCTATTACAAAAAACTTGAAAAATCAATGAATGAAAGTATTGAAAAAAGATGATGCACAGGAGGTAGGTACATGATTAATGTTCAGGGTATTAGTAAGAGATATGGTTCGATAAAAGCACTGAATGATTTAGACTTCTCTATTAATGAAAGGAGTTGCTTTGGCTTAGTCGGGCCTAATGGTGCGGGTAAATCTACTTTTATGAAAATACTGGTAGGTGTCATTGATCGTTTTGATGGCGATATCCAAGTTTTTAATCAATCTGTGAAAAAAGATCAGTTAGCGGTAAAAAGATGCATCGGTTACGTTCCGCAGGATATCTGTCTAGAAGAAACACTAACAGCTAATGATAATTTAACCTACTTTGGTAGACTTTATGGTTTATCGGGTGAACATTTACGTAATCGAATACGAGTTGTCTTAGAACAAATTGGTTTAAGCGAAAGAGCACATGACAAAATTTCCAAGTTTTCTGGAGGAATGAAGCGCCGTTTAAATATCGGCTGTGCGATTCTTCATGAGCCTTCCGTCATCGTATTAGACGAACCAACCGTCGGAATTGATCCACAATCACGACATTCTATTTTTTCATTGATTTCTGAACTAAAAGAACTCGGAAGTACGATTATTTATTCGAGCCATTACATGGAGGAGGTTGAGCAAATATGTGACAGTGTTGGCTTTATTGATAAAGGGAAATTGGTAGAACACGGAACGATGAAGCAGGTGCTTGATAAACACCGAAATGCTGCCATTTTTGTTGCAAAAGATGGCATGGTGACAGAAGAATTGACAGCATATGGAGATGTTATGCAAACAGATGCCGGTTTTTTTATAAATTGTGCTGACCCTTTATCGACAATGGGAATAATGATTGAGCATTTTCGTGAAAATGGTATTACTCCAGAGAGGCTAGAATTAAGCCAAACTAGATTAGAGGATATTTTCTTTCAATTAACGGGTCTCCGTTTAAGAGACAATGGTTAGGAGTTGATCGTATGTGGGCAATAACATTAACAGAATTAAAAAAGAATGCTCAAGATAAAGGGCTTTGGTTTTGGACTTTTATTCTACCAATTGTATTTATTGTCGGTTTTATCGCTATTTTTTCCGGTGGGGAAGAGATGGACACACAGGCATTAGTAACACAGATTGTCCCTGGATATACAGTAATGTTTTCCTTCTTTATCATAATTTCCATTGTCATTGCTTTTGTAAAAGAACGGGATGGAGGAATGGTTGCTCGAATTGCCAGTACTCCTTTACCCATTAATCGATATTTTATCGGAAAATGGATACCCTTTATGCTTATTGTGATCATTCAGATTATTGTACTATTTACCTTTGGGGTGTTGGTATACGATTTACCTTTAGGAGATCCGCTTTCCCTTATTGTCTTATCATTTGTCCTTGCTTTTCTTTCGACTAGCTGGGGTATGGCAATGGCAGTCCTAGTAAAAACAGAAAACATGGGAATCGCCTTAACGCAAATTATTGCATTAGGTGGTGCGATGCTAGGTGGATTATGGATGCCACTTGACATGATGCCAGCATTTATACAAGCAACTGCAAAATTTCTTCCTCAATTCTGGGCATTAGATGGCTATAAGAATATCCTATTAGAAGGTGGTACAATAATGGATATTTGGCTTTCTATTCTGATTTTGCTATCTTTTGGGCTCATTGGTGCAATCATTGCATTCGTTTCTTACCCACGCTTCTTACGACAGTCTAAAAGCTAACGCCCGAGTTTGTATCTTTATTTAAACCGCTTTTATAGGCGGTTTTTTTGTTTATTGTAGAAATGAAGATTACTCGCTAAAATAAAGTCCATTTTGAAAGGAAAAGCTGCACGAAATGACGTTTATAGCCGGAATAAAAGCCAAAATGAAAGGAAAGCCGTTGTGAAATGACGTTTATAGCCGGAATAAAAGCCAAAATGAAAGGAAAGCCGTTGTGAAATGACGTTTATAGCCGGAATAAAAGCCAAAATGAAAGGAAAGCCGTTGTGAAATGACGTTTATAGCCAGAATAAAAGCCAAAATGAAAGGAGAGCTGTTGTGTAATAACGTTTATAGTCAGGATAAAAGCCAAAATGAAAGGAGAGCTGTTGTGAAATGACGTTTATAGCCAGAATAAAAACCATTTGAGAAGAAACATCCCTTACGTCCCCCATTCACATATTTTTGTTTACAAACATTCGGTATGTATGTTAAAGTGGAATAAAATAAGAAGAAGGTGGGATTATATTGAAACTAAATAGTTTTTATCCAGTTATCATGACAAATGAGGTTAATAGTACAAAGGATTTTTATACTAAGTATTTCGCTTTTCATGTCACATTTGATGCTGATTGGTATGTTAGTTTAAAGCATGAGACAAATGATTATGAGCTTGCCGTTTTAAATCAAGCTCACCAAACTGTTCCAAACCCATTTCGCCAAACAGCCCAAGGCTTAATTTTAAACTTCGAGGTGGAGGATGTTGATTCATTGTATGAAAAATTAATTGTACAAGAAAAGCTGCCTTTACAACTAGATCTTCGTGATGAAGCATTTGGACAACGTCATTTCATGACAAGAGATCCGAATGGTGTGTTGATAGACGTGATTAAAATTATTCCTCCAGATTCATCCTTTTTGGAACAATATAAAGAAGAAGTATGGGAGGAATAGAGGTGGGGGAATACGTATCATTAAAATATTATTTTGGAACGGAATTAGCGATTCGATTAGCAAAGTTGATCGAGCCTCACGATACCAACTTTGAAGCGACTGCTTTTATTAAGACGGTATCATCTTTAGTAGAGAATAAGGAGTTAAAACAACGTGTCGAAGTCATTACAGATGCACTTAGGGAATTTTTACCGGAAAATTATGAAGATAGCTTATCGATTTTATTACAGTGTCTTGGTCCAGAAAATGAAAAGGAAGAGGGGATGTTTAAGGAAGGTTATTTTCTGATGCCGGTTGCCTTTTTTGTTGAGAAATATGGGCTAGACCATTTTGACCTATCTATGAATGCATTACATGAAATCACTAAACGCCATACATCGGAATATGCCATTCGTCCATTTTTAGCAAAAAACACAGAAAAATCTATTGCCTATTTAAAATTATGGTCCGTTGATACCAATCCACATGTTAGAAGGTTAGTAAGTGAAGGAACGCGGCCACGACTTCCATGGGCAAAACGAATCGGTTGGATAAAAGGAGAAGTAGAGCAAAATCTTCAACTTTTAGAACCATTGATGAATGATTCTTCTCGATATGTAAGAAAATCTGTCGCCAACCATCTCAATGACTTAACAAAAGAATCTGCTGACGATGTGCTATTATGGATAGAGAACCATATGGAACAAAAAGCTTTTCATCCGCAAATCCTTACACATGGTTTGAGATCATTAAGGAAGTTAGGAAATGGGAAAGCTTTAGAAATAGAAGAAAGAATTAAGTAAGGTGTGAGCTGTTATGAGGAAAACCAAAGAAGATACAGAATTAACGATTCAAGAATTGCTGAAGATTGCGAGAAGCCTCTTCACTGAAAAGGGCTACGCGAACGTAGCATTAGAAGAGATAGTTAAAGAAGCAGGTTTGACACGTGGAGCATTATATCACCATTTTAAAAATAAACACGGGCTGTTTCTTGCCGTATTTGAAGCTGTTCAACGAGAAGTTGGAGAAAAGGTGGAAGAAGAAGCGGCAAAAAGCTCTGATATGTGGGAGCAGCTTTTGCTTGGCTGTCGAGCGTTTATCACTTCTTCCGTTAAATCCCAAAATCAAAGAATATTATTAATAGATGGGCCAGCCGTGCTAGGCTGGGATACCTTCCGCTTAATGGATGAAAAGTATTCCATGAAATCGCTAAAGGAACAATTGTTAAAAATGAAAGACCATCAATTGTTAATGCCTGTATCCATCGATGCCATGACACATTGTCTCTCTGGTGCAATGAATGAAGCCATATTATGGATTGCAGAAAATCAAGAAGGCGTGGAGAGTAGAACAGAAGAAGTAATGGAAAATTTATTTTTGATGATAAAAGGATTTGAAAAACTATAAAATAAATATTTTGGCCTTCATAGAGAGAAACAACTAATATTAAACTTCCCTAATCGTCCTTTTTATAGTATATTATTACTAGATAAAAAGTTTCACTATGATTTAATCGTGATCATAGGTTCGGGAGGAAATTATGGTGGCAATACTTCATATTAACCAAATACTTAACATTACCATTAGACAAAATAATCAATCACAATTATTCTTATCAAGGATTGCGGATATCCAAGAGGAAACTTTAATAATTGAGTTTCCATTATCCCTAGAAAAAGAATGGGATCCCGTCATATTTCACCCTGGTACGAAGCTAAAGATAGATTTGATTCATCAAAATAGCCGCTTTCAATTCACTTCGGAAATCAACGGTAAAACAGAAGACAAAATTCCACTACTACTTTTAAAAAGACCGAGTGAAGCAGATATCGAAAAAATCCAATTAAGGCAGAATTTTCGCGTTCCAGCCAATATTGACATGCAAATCGTACAAGATGGGGAAAACTCTACCTTCTATACTATTGATGTAAGTGCTGGTGGACTTTCCTTTTATGATAAAACTTGTTCTTTTAAGAAAGGTGATCGAGTAGCAGGAATCTTAGAACTTCCTTTTCGTACAGAAAAATACGAGGTTTCTTTCTTAGCAAAGATCGTAAGAGTAGTAGCCCAAAATAGCAATATTAAAATAAAAAAAACGGCGATTCAATTTACCGATATTGAGGAGAAAGACCGAAGAAAAATTATTCAATTTTGCTTTAAGAGACAGTTAGAGTTAAAGGAGAAAGGAATTAGTTATCCATATTAACGATAATTTTACTTAGGCAATGAGAACCTAGGGCTGAATGCATCTTTTGCATTTCAGCCAAGGTTCAATGGCTGGAGATTAATTTTGGATATATTTATTAAAAACTTCGCTAAAATCCTTTTGTGTGTTTTCATCATAAGTCGTATTGAACCAGTCAAAAGCAAATTTAGTTGCTTTTTCAAATTCTGTTGAAATGGTCCCATCATGGAAACGATTGTCCGTAAATAATGATTGAGAAACGTTTAAACTATTTTGTGCAAATTCCTTTTTTCGTTCATTTTCATCTTGTATATGGGAAATCGCGACTAAGGATTTATATAAATCTGCGATGGCTTCCCCTTCTTTTTTATCGATATCAACCGATATAGCTTTTCCACCTAAGGAAAATTTAATCTCCAAATCTAAGTCTACTGTACCTGCTGTTTCTACAGATACATTTTTAATAGGATGGCGATAATAGTCATATCTGTATATATTACGCTTACTACTTGTTGCCTTTTCTCCATCTAAGTGAATAAGAGCACGATTAGTGAAGCAATATTCATCTGATTTCGATTTAATTAAAAAATGAATCTTCTCTCCATCCTCATGCAGAACATAATCATCGGATTCTGTTTTGTCAAAATCCTCTGGTTGAATAATCTTTCCAATATCACTTAACCCTAGTGCATCACTTGCGATTTTTTTAAACATCCCTTTTCCTCCTAAGTGTTTGATAGATTTACTACTTATTATTTTAAAATATTATGGTTATTAAGTGAACCCTTTAGAAATAATAGATACTTTTGGTAGTAAAATTTCCTTTTTAATCATAAATTAGTACCAAGTATTAATATCTAGTGTTAAAATATAAGAGAGTTTAAATGAAAATCACTTTTATAAGGGAGGAATGGAGCATGGATTCTAAAGCAAGGATTACCGCAATTGGTACTTATGTCCCTGAGAAGATTCTAACTAATTTTGATTTAGAAAAGATTGTAGAAACTAGTGATGAGTGGATTGTGCAACGCTCTGGAATTAAGGAAAGGAGGATTGCCGAGGAAACAGAACATACTAGTGATCTTAGCTATAAAGCAGTACAGGATCTAATAGAGCGCTATGGAAAAGACTTAGAGGATGTGGACCTTATCATTGTCTCCACCATTACACCGGATTATCGTACCCCTAGTGTAGCTTCCAATTTACAAGCAAGACTTGGAATTAGGAACACTGGAGCGATAGATGTAAATGCAGCATGTGCAGGCTTTACCTATGGCCTTCATCTTGCTAATGGATTAATCACCTCAGGATTACATAAAAAAGTTCTCGTCATTGGTGCAGAAACTTTATCAAAGATAACGGATTTTACCGATCGTACAACTTGTGTATTATTTGGTGATGGAGCAGGGGCTGTACTAGTAGAGTATGATGAGAAAAAGCCTAGTTTTCTTTCTGCACATTTATCGTCAGAAGGAGAAGGTGGACAGCATTTATATTGTAGTTCACTATCCACACAATTGAACGGCTTGGAAATTAAGAATAACGATTTTATTGTTCAGAACGGACGAGAGGTTTATAAATGGGCAGTTAAAACCGTCCCAAAAGGAATGAACACGCTATTAGAAAAAAAATCATTCCAACTTAGGGATGTTGATTGGTTTATTCCTCATAGTGCTAATCTAAGAATGATTGAATCTATTTGTGAGAAGAGTGGCTTTTCGATAAATCACACATTATATAGTCTTACTCAATATGGAAATACATCGTCAGCTACGATACCGCTGGCATTAGATAATGGAGTACGTGATCAGAAAATTAAGCATAATGATAAAATCTTATTATATGGATTTGGTGGGGGATTGACACAGGCAGGGCTACTTATTAACTGGAATATGGATATGTAGAAGGAAGGGGGAAGATCGCTTATATGCCAATCTTCCTCTTCTTCTCATCGATAACCTATTGTCGATATAAATATAGTAATAGGATGATATTGCTCATAAATTTCGTTAGCATTTCTAACAATAGGATGGAATATGATAAATTATATGATAAATTGTAAATATAGAACGTGATATTAGCAGTATTTAAGTGATATAGAATTATTTGACAATATTAATAAATTCATAGTATTATACACATACTTATAATTAAATGGGGGGATGTATTTTTATGGAATTAAAGCGCTTACTATTTATGCTTATTTCACTACTTGCCATATCATTATTTCTTGTAGCGTGTGGAAGTGATGATTCAGAAGTAGAAGGAGATGCGGATTCAAATTCAGGTGATGGTGGAGAAGCTACAGAAGAAGCACCTGATTTCTTAAGTATTCTTACTGGGGGAACAAGTGGTACTTACTATCCTCTGGGCGGGGAAATGGCGTCTACGATTACGGATGCTACAGGTATACAAACAGATGCTTTATCCTCAAATGCTTCGGCAGACAATGTGATCGCATTGCAAGAGGGGGAGGCAGAATTAGCTTTTGTTCAAACAGATGTGATCGATAATGCAGTAAATGGTGTCAATGCATTTGAAGGAAACAAAGTAGAAAACGTGCAAGCCATTGGATCACTCTATCCAGAAACGATCCAAATCGTAACAACAAAAGACTCTGGAATAAGTTCAGTGGAAGACTTAGCTGGTAAAAAAGTATCTGTCGGGGCACCTGGCTCTGGTACGTATATAAATGCAGAACAAATTTTAGAAATACACGGGATGACCATCGACGATATTGATGCACAAAATTTAGATTTTGGTGAATCCACTGGTGGAATCCAGGATGGTAATATTGATGCAGCTTTTATTACTGCAGGTACTCCGACAGGAGCGGTCGAAGGATTAGGGGCAACAGTCGATGTTTCGATTATTCCAATTGCAGAGGAAAAAATTAATGAACTAGTAGAAAAATATCCATTCTATGCAAAAGATACGGTAAAGAAAGGCACGTATGGACTAGAGGAGGATGTCAACACCGTTGCAGTTCTAGCAATGCTTGCAGTTACTGACGATGTTCCAGAAGACACTGTTTATGAAATTACTAAAGCTATCTATGAAAATGCAGACAGTATGGCACATGATAAGGCATCTCTCATTTCACTTGAAACTGCTCTAGATGGAATTGGCATTGAAGTACACCCAGGAGCACAAAAATATTTCGATGAAAAAGGTATTAGTGCGGAATAAGTGGCATCGATGCTATAAATGAACTACTTAGCCGGCTGCCTACTGTTTTTTAAAAATGGCAGGCGGCTTTTCTGTCTTTATTCAATTATAAATACGGGTGACTATTAAATGAAACGTAAACTATTTGCCTCTAGCATCATTTTCGTTCTTTGTGCTGCACTTGTTACCGTAACTTTTAAGCTTCCTTTTATAACAGCATTGGTTTTCTATAAAGAAAATACAGAACAAATGAATGCATTTTTGCCAATTGAAAAAGGTGAAGTTTTTCAGATTATTTTTACCCACTCGATTCATCTTACAGACGTTGTCGAAAAATATAAAATTACAGACGACTTAGGAATTGAGCAATTTGAAATCATTTATGAGCATTTTGGTATTGGCATGCCCTCAAATGCACAAGAAGGAGAAGAATTTGTCTATGAAGATGGGAAGTATCATATTAAAAATCTAAACAATTATTTTCCATCTATGAATATTCGAAATGGAAAAACTGTTTCAGAAAATCGTCTTGTCTGGGGTACTGCAGGAGAGCCAGATGATGGTCATATGATCTGGTTCAATCAATATTTTAAACCAGGTGCTTGGTTTCATATAGAGGTAGAGAAACTTACCTTGTGGGAATATTGGAAAGGAGTGAGAATTCATGAGTGAAGAAAAACAAGTCAATAAAGTAACGGAAGAAGAGCAACGAAAATTACTCGAAAAATATGATGCCGAATCAAATACTAGGAATTTAAAAGGAATCATGGCAAAGGCCGTTTTTGTTATCCTGATTGCTTTTTCCTTGTTTCAAATATATACAGGTGTTTTTGGACAATATACAGCTTATCTCCAACGAACTGTTCACCTTGGTTTTGCCCTAGTTTTAATTTTTCTCCTGTTTCCTGCAATCCGAAAAAAGAAAAAGGATCAAATACCTTGGTATGATTACCTGTTAGCGTTACTTGCCATTGTCGTTTGTGCTTATTGGCCAGTTTACTATGACACTCTCGTTCAGCAAATTGGAGGTATCAACCAAGTACAAATGATAATTGGAGGTATTGCCACTCTCTTGGTTTTAGAAGCAGCGAGACGGGCTGTAGGCCTACCAATCACGATTATCTCCATGCTATTTCTATTGTATGCATTATTTGGTCCTCAAATGCCTGGCATGCTCATACATCGAGGGCTTAGTTTAGATCAATTAATCGAGTCGATGTTTTTTACAACAGAAGGAATTTTAGGGACACCACTACAAGTGTCTTCTACTTACATTTTCTTATTTCTATTATTTGGCGCCTTTCTCGTTCAAACAGGAGTGGGACAATATTTTAATGATTTAGCGATTGCTATAGCAGGCAAACGAACTGGTGGACCGGCAAAGGTAGCTATTTTTTCAAGTGCCCTTAATGGTACTATCTCGGGAAGCTCTGTTGCGAACACCGTAACAACAGGATCCTATACGATTCCAATGATGAAAAAATTAGGATACCGTAAAAACTTTGCAGGTGCAGTAGAAGCAGCATCATCCACTGGTGGGCAGATTATGCCCCCGATTATGGGTGCTGCAGCATTTTTGATGATTGAATTTGCTGGTGAAAGCTATTGGAATATTGCGAAAGCAGCAATTATCCCAGCAATTTTATATTTTGCTGGGATTTGGATTATGACACACCTTGAAGCAAAACGAACAGGGTTACATGGTTTAAAAGATGAGGAATTGCCAAATAAGAAAGAAGTGTTTAAAAAGATTCATCTTTTATTACCAATCCTTGCTATTGTTTTGTTCCTATTTCAAGGAATGAGTGTAGAAAGAGCAGCATTATATGGTATTTTAGCTACCATTATTGTCAGCCTGTTTAGAAAAGACACGAGAATTACACCACGAAAGTTTGTTGAGGCATTGCGGCAAGGCGCGAGAACAGCATTAGGTGTAGCAGCAGCAACTGCTTGTGCAGGTATTATTGTTGGGGTAGTCACAAAGACGGGTCTAGGGTTGAAATTAGGAAATGGTCTAGTAGATATTGCAGGTTCTATCTCTTTTTCAACAGAATCCCAGCTATTACTTACCCTGTTCTTTACAATGATTGCATCTATTATTCTCGGAATGGGTTCACCAACAACAGCCAATTATATTATTACATCTACTATTGCTTTACCGGCAATTCTTGCTTTAAATGATAGTTTAGAAGTAGCTATTCCTGTATTAGCAGCACATATGTTTGTGTTTTACTTCGGAATCCTTGCAGATATTACACCTCCTGTTGCATTGGCAGCTTTTGCGGCAACTGGGATTTCTGGTGGGGAACCGATCCGAACTGGCTTTAATGCAGCAAAGCTTGCTATTGCAGCATTCATTATACCGTACATGTTTGTCCTTAATCCGACCCTGCTAATGATTGAGGGAAGTTATTTGGATATAGGCTGGGCACTTATCACAGCGATGCTAGGAATGCTCGTCATAGGAGCTTGTATGATTGGCTTCTGGTATCGCAAATTACATTGGACCGAGCGGATTATTACACTGCTGACAGGCCTAATGCTCATGTATCCAGAAGGTTATTCTGATATTATTGGTCTAGGAGTTTTCCTCATATTATTTGTTATTCAGTTCCTGACAAGAGCAGATAAAAAGGGAAAATTACAGCATGCAAATGCTTAGGGAAAAGGTGATCTACCATACTGGGGATCGCCTTTTTTGCACAAAGAACCGGAATACTAGACCAGTAAAAATGACGATAGAAAAACAACGGAGCCGCTATTTTTTAAAATTTCTTCTGAAACTTTTTTTCCCCTTATTACGTATGAATGTTATGATGAAAGAAATTTGATTGGAAATTGAGGTAAGATAAATGGACATCCAACATTATAAAGACTCTTGGATACAACCAAAAGTAGAGAAGGCAAAAGAGTATTTTAATCAGCTATTTGAAGATGTTCGCGAGCAATCCTTTGTCAATACTTTAACGACAGATTTAGAAGCATGGAAGCAGTCTCACATTCGCCCCTCTCTATTAAGAAAATCGAGAAAAGATACGAACTATCAACCTTATTTAAAATGGCTGAAATATACGGGTAAATTAGACGAATATTTAGATCGAAGTATTTCCTACATATACATGCGAGATCTAGGTTATTCATTAGCTGATCATGGGATTCAAGCAAAGATAAATCGTGCAACAAATTTTGTGAAGAATTATGTAATAGACACTAGTAATCACGAGCCTTTTCGATTAAGTACTCTCTATAGATGGGCGCAAAAGGAAGGAATAGAATCGACTTTTTTTTGGTTAATTCAAAAATTAAAATTAGTCTCCAAGCAACTTCCAGAAGCTATGGATAAAGAAAATGCACAACGAAAATTACTAAAAATTATAGCAGGAGTATTGTTGCAGGAGCTCGATCAATTAGATGAACAGTCCTCCGCTGACTTGCGTAGAAATAGACTAGACCAAGCGGTGAGGCTAGGTTATAGCTATGGATTAACCTATCCGTTTATCGATGATTTACTAGATGCCAATATATTGTCCAAAAAAGAGGAAGAGCAATTTTCCTCTTGGATCCGAACAACACTAGCGAAAGAAAAGGTAGCTGAATTAAAGAATTGGGAAGGAGAAAACGGTGATTTAGTCCGATTTGTTTATAAGGAATTGAAGGAAGCCTTTGAGTATATAAGGATGATTCAAGCAAATCTTGATGAACATCATTTTTTCGAGTTAAGCTATCTGTTTTTTCATGCCCAGGAATTGGATCGGGATAAAGATATAGATCATCCTAATTACACGAATGATGAATTGTATTTACCTATTATCTTAAAATCAGCATCCTCTAGAATGATTGTCCGATCCTTGATCGGAATGAAGGACAATGAGACAAATCAACAACGAATGTTCTTTTACGGAATTTATAATCAGTTAGCAGATGATCTAGCAGATATTAATCAAGATCAGAAAAGTGGAGCCGTTTCTTCCTATACTTATTATTTGAAATACTATCAGCAAAGATCAGACTTAGTAAATCCTTTTGAACTTTATTGGACGGTAATTTATCATTTGATTCATCGCGTATATGATTCCGATCAAAAAACGTGTGAAATAATTTTAAATCGTGCGATAAATGGTTTAAAGCGTTTGAAAATTCGTATGGGTGAAAAGGCTTATACAGAACTTATGAAGATTCTGACACAACGAATGCCTGAATTTAATCGCTTCATTCAGCATTTAGTCCAAAAAGCGGATAATGTTGATTTCTTTGATAAATTACTTCGGGATCATTTTGTTCAAAATCTACGGAATCAAAAACAAGCAAAAACGGATTTTTTCCAAACGATCAAGGATATAAGAAATCAAATTAATCAATTATTACCAATCAAGGAAGGGAATGGAGCAAGAGAATCGATTTCTCATGCAGCAAATTATAGCATAGAAGGGGCAGGGAAGAGATTAAGACCGATTGTTACTTGGTTAATGGGTGTCCAAGTTTATCATTTTCAACCATCCTCCATTATTCCATTAATCCGTTCTTTAGAATATATGCACACGGCTTCCTTAATCTTTGATGATTTGCCATCTCAAGATAATGCCTCCTATCGCCGTGGAAGAGAAACATTACACGAGAAATATAATACAGCCATTGCTGAATTAACAGGCTTATTTCTAACGCAAAAAGCGTATGAAGAACAAGCCTCACTTAATTCCTTTGACCCTAGTACTGTATTACAATTAATTCAATATTCTGCTCAAAAAACAGCAGAAATGTGCAGAGGCCAAGCTATTGATCTAGCGGCAAAAGGAAAGGAACTAACAATAGAAGAGTTAAATGATATGTGTTTTTATAAAACGGGAATTGGCTTTGAGGCATCTTTAGTTATGCCTTCCATTCTCGCAAAAGCATCGGAAGAAGAAAGAAGTTCACTTAAAAAGATTGCCTACCATGCAGGTATCGCTTTTCAAATAAAAGATGACCTTTTGGATGTAGAGGGTGATTTACAATTACTTGGTAAGCCAGTCGGCAATGATCAACAAAACAACAGCTCTACATTCGTAACCATTTTAGGAATGGACGGTGCTAAGAAAGAGATGTGGAACCACTACTGTGAAGCCGTAGAAACGATCGATAGATTACCATATGAAACAAATTTTTTAAGACAGCTGTTAGATTTTTTTGTGAATCGTGAGTATTAACACAGCCCGTTGAAATTAGTTGGGTCAAAAGAATAGTAAAGAAAGAAAAATCCGAACGTTAATATTTCTGCACTGAAGCTGCTTCGTCAAAATACTTCGCTCAGTCAGAAGAATGTTCGGATTCTCATTCACCCTATTTAGTTGATGCCTCAGCCACTTTTTCATTTCCTCAATAATAGAAGTATAAAATACGGGGCACCGATTAATGCTGTCATGATACCTGCCGCAATGCCTTCTGGCTCAATAATGTTTCGACCAATCGTATCTGCAATTAATAATAAAAGGCCACCAATCAAAATGGCAATTGGAAGATAAAGCTGGTTTCTTGGCCCTATAATGGATTTGGCAATATGTGGAGCCATTAGACCAACAAAGGCTATTCCGCCTGTTACCGATACGGCAGCTGCAGCGAGTGCAACAGCTGCAACCAAAAGTAACACCCTTTCCTTCTCAACACGAACTCCCACTCCAACCGCAACAGGCTCACTGAAGCTGAGCAGATCAAGCTTATTCGCTTTATATAGAGTGAATGGAATAAGAATTAATAGCCATGGCAGTATTGCTATAATAAATGGCCAATCAGTACCCCATATCGAACCCGCTAACCATTTGGCGATAAAATCTACTTTTTCTCGCTCAGATGAAGATATAAGGACAACCATAAGTCCCGAGCAGGCCATCGAGAAACCAACACCTACTAGTATCAGCTTAATTGGTTGTAACCCAATTCCCTTAGTATAAGAAAAAATATAAATTAATATCGCAATAAGAAAGGCACTGATAAATGCAATGATAGGTAGTGCATAAATAAAGGAACCAACATCAATAGGAAAGTATAAAAAGAAAATGGCAACCCCAATGCCTGCACCTGCATTAACCCCGATAATCCCAGGGTCAGCCAAATCATTTCTCGTGATACCTTGTAAAATGGCACCAGATACTGCCAATGCCATACCTGCCAGGATAGTAATGATTATTCTTGGCAAACGAATAGAATAAATAACAAACTCCTCTTTAAACGTACCCTGCCCTATAAAAGTAGGAATGATGCGATTAAATGAAACAGAAGAATAACCAATCCCTAAGCTGATCACGGCAATTAAAATAACGGAAGCAACAAGACTTATTACGATAATACGCTGTTTTGTTGTTTTACTAGTAGTCGGAATCAAAATGCTTTCCCCCCTCTACGAACGATGATTAAAAAGAAAGGGAGTCCCATTATTGCTACAATGGCTGCAACAGGTGTTTCAAAAGGTGCATTAATTGTTCGGCCAGCCAAATCTGCTAATACCATAAATGTCGCTCCAATAAAAACAGATAGTGGGAGAATTTTGTTATAGTCTGCTCCGATTATAGCACGCACAATATGTGGAACCATAAGACCAACGAAGGCTAAATTCCCTACCAAAGCAACAGCTGCTCCTGCTAAAATACTAATGAGAAGAAATAGTATTGCTTTGATGATAAGTATATTCTGCCCTAATCCAGTTGCTACATCTTCATTCAAACTGAGCAAGGATAGCTGTCGACTTAAAAACAAGGAGATGATGACACTTATTAAAATACAAGGCACAACCATTTTTAGCTGATTCCAATTAGTTCCGATCATCCCCCCAGCAGTCCACATCGAAACATCCTTCGATATTTTGAAATATATGCCAATTCCATCAGCGATCGCGTAAAGAAAGGCGGAAACAGCAGCGCCTGCGAGCACAATTTTTAATGGAGAAAAGCCCCCTTTTTGGACAGATCCTATGCCAACAACAAGTAGTGTTCCAAGTGAAGCACCAATAAAGCAGGCGATCATAATGGTAAAGTAATTAGCAGAAGGGAAAAAAGCTACGGTAATAGCCAGTGCTACATTTGCTCCAGCAGTTACACCTAGTAACCCTGGATCTGCTAGTGGGTTTCTTGTTACCCCTTGCATGATTGTCCCTGAAACTGCTAGTGCAGCACCAACAAAAAGTGCAGCAATAATTCGGGGTAACCGAATCTCCCTAAGCATGGTGAGGGTCTCGCTTTCCAAAGATGTGGTTATAGAAAGCCATACATCGTGTAAGGAAGTGTTAGCCGCACCAAGCCATAAGGCCAATATAGACGAGCCTAGCATGAAACAGATGCTAGCTATTAATTTGAATGAAAAATACTTGGATTTATTGATCATGATATCTCAGCTTTCTTCTTTTTTATCGAGTCAATCGTAATGCAGAACGAAGTTAGAATAATAATTATTCATCCAAAAAATGTTCCTTGAAAAATTCTAATTGGTATTCTAATGTTATTGGATCATTAAAATAGAATCCCTTCGCATCTGCAACAAAGACATGATCTTTTTGAACGGCGGGAATATTTTTGAATGTCTTCGTTTCCATAAAAGATGATTCTGTTTCCTCCGTCTTACTAATGATTAAATAATCTCCAACATAATCAGATAATACCTCTGGAGACAATGTATAGTAACCAGCTTCCAATGCATTCTCCTTCACTTTATCAGGCATTTTCAAGCCCATTTCTTGATAAAGAATTTCTGTACCTCTACCCCAGTTATCTCCAAATACGTATAATTCCTTATCGAAGTTCTCAATAACCGTTACTGTAGCATTTTTACCAATTTTCGCTTTAATTTCTTCGCCAGCTTGTTTAGATCTTGCCTTAAAATCCTTAATCCAGTTAGCGGCTTCCTCTTCTTTATTCAGTAGCTTACCGATTTCAAGGTGCTGTGTTAAATAATCCACTTTGTTATATGTAAAGGTAACCGTTGGTGCAATTTCTTTTAATTTATCAATATTTTTTGTCGTAGAAGCACCAATGATCAAATCAGGATTCAGCTCCATAATTTTTTCAAGATTTTCTTCTGATATCTCCTCTACACCTTCCAGGTCATAGTGTGGATTTTGCTTAGCCCAAGAATCTACTCCAATGAGTGGTACATCAAGTGCTAGAACATTACCAGCATAAGTAGAAACGACAACCACACGCTCTGGATTAGCGGGCACCTCCACAGGACCATTTTCTGACTCATACGTAATGGTTTCTGTCTCCTTTTCATTGACAGTTTCTCCATTCGTTTCTTTATTGCTACTACAACCTGTAATAAATAGAATAACTAAAATAACGAGGGCGAAGCTTATTTTTCTCATAAAAATTATCTCCTTTTGGAAAAACTTATTGATATTGATTATCATTTTCGCTTATAA
The DNA here is from genome assembly GCF_055395245.1 of Gracilibacillus sp. JCM 18860. Lineage (NCBI taxonomy): Bacteria > Bacillati > Bacillota > Bacilli > Caryophanales > Bacillaceae > Gracilibacillus > Gracilibacillus sp. JCM 18860. The sequence continues at coordinate 1,589,472 of NZ_AP043868.1, read as the reverse complement.
TGATAATAGTTATCATTATCGTTTGTCAATATAAATTTAAATAGAAATACCTTTGGAGGAGGAAATCCATTTGCTTAAAGAAGAATGTTTCGATGTAACCATTATCGGTGGAGGCCCGGCTGGACTTTATTCAGCCTTTTATAGTGGACTGAGAGAGATGAAAACAAAAATTATCGAATTTCAGTCACAATTGGGTGGGAAGATACATGTATATCCAGAGAAATTGATTTGGGATGTTGGTGGATTACCGCCTGTAACAGGAACACAGCTTATTGATCATTTAGTAGAACAGGGCTTAACCTTTGAGCCTGAAGTTGTGTTAAATGAAAAGATAGAATCAATTGAAAAAGACGAAAATAATCTTTTTATTCTTAGAGGAAGTAGTGGGAAAATCCATTATTCCAAAACGGTTATCATTGCAACAGGTAGTGGTATCTTAAAACCACAAAAGTTAAATATTAAAGGTGCAGATCGTTTTGAAGTATCGAATTTACATTATACGGTTCAATCATATAAGCGCTTTAAGGATAAAGTAGTTCTCATTTCAGGGGGACGTGACGCAGCGATTGACTTGGCTAATGAGCTAGAACCAATCGCGAAAAAGGTATATATTACGTACCGAAGAGATAGCCTAACTGGTCACGAATCGCAAGTAACACAGCTATTAAATAGCTCGGTGGAGTGCTTTTTTCAATCCTCGATTACCAAGCTTATCTCCTCTAACAGAAAAACCATTAATCAGGTGGAGATCACTCATAATGAAACGAATGAGTCTACATATGTTGATATTGATGAACTTGTGATTAATCATGGCTTTGATCGAGATTCTACCTTAATAAAAAACAGTAAGATTGAAATTGAATTGTTGGATGACTTCTTTATAAAAGGAAGTACAAAATCAGAATCTTCCATTGATGGCTTATTTGCTGCGGGAGATATTATTAAGCACGATGGTAAGGTACATTTAATAATGGGGGCTTTCCATGATGCTACAAATGCTGTAAATAGTGCCAAAAAGTATTTAGAGCCCAATGCCGCGGAAATCGCCATGGTTTCTTCCCACAATGATATTTTCAAAAAAAGAAATGAAAAGCTTGTCGAAGAAATGCTTCGATGATGAGAGCAGACAGCGATCGGCTGTCTGTTTTTGCTATAATCATCACACATGATTTACTGGAAAGGGGTATAATAAACTATAGGTATAAATATTCAACGAAAGGAAGATAAAATGGGCTCAACAGAAGCAGGATGGAAATTTGACAATAGCTATGAAGATTTGCCTGAGTTTTTTTATAGTAAAGTAGAGCCAACACATGTTAAAGATCCAGAAATAAGAGTACTTAATCATGCATTACTCCAAAGCCTTGGCTTAGCAGCAATATCAAAAACTGAAATGCTCGGAGTTTTTTCTGGTAATAAGATGCCGGAAGGTACCCAATCTATTTCACAAGCATATGCAGGACATCAATTTGGGAATTTTACGATGCTTGGAGATGGACGAGCTGTATTAATTGGAGAGCAGCTTACCCCAGCAGGTGATAAATTTGACTTACAGTTAAAAGGGGCAGGGAAAACACCCTATTCTAGAGGTGGTGATGGCAGGGCAACCTTAGGCCCGATGTTAAGAGAATATATTATAAGTGAAGCAATGTATCAATTGGGAATACCGACATCACGTAGTTTGGCGGTGGTTACGACTGGTGAAGAGGTTAGACGAGAAGTGGAATTACCTGGTGCGATTTTAACTCGTGTAGCTTCTAGCCATTTGCGTTTTGGTACATTCCAATATGCTGCTGCTTTTGGTGAAGAAGACGACATTAAACAATTAGCCGATTATGCAATTAAACGACATTATCCAACTTTGAAAAGTAAACCTAATCCATACCTTTCTTTAATAAAAGAAGTTGTAAACAGACAAGGGAAATTAATTGCTAAATGGCAGCTTGTCGGTTTTATTCATGGTGTGATGAACACCGATAATATGACAATAAGTGGGGAAACCATTGATTATGGCCCATGTGCCTTTATGGATGAATACGACCCCGCAACTGTTTTTAGTTCCATCGATATTCAAGGTCGTTATGCATATGGCAATCAACCAAATATAGGTGGCTGGAATTTAGCTAGATTTGCGGAAAGCCTATTACCTATATTACACGATGAAGAAGAACGAGCCCTTGAATTAGCACAAGGTGCGATTGAGGAGTTCTCCGATATATTTTATGCCGAATGGATAAAAGGGATGAGAAGAAAGCTAGGGTTATTTAATGAGGAGCAAGAGGATGAAAAATTAATTGAAGAACTCCTACAATTGATGCAGCAATATAATGCGGATTATACGAACACCTTTCGAGCTTTGACTTTTCATCAAACCAACAGTCAGGTATTATTTGAACGGGATGAATTTAAAAAATGGCAAACAAAATGGAAACAAAGACGCGAAAGACAAGCAGAGTCCGAAGAAGAAGTCCTAGACTTAATGAAAAAAAGTAATCCTGCAGTTATTCCTCGAAATCATTTGGTCGAAGAGGCGATTGAAGCGGCTGTCACAAAAGAGGACGATAGTGTAATGAAGAACCTACTTGATATACTCGCTGATCCTTATGCACATACGAAAGAACAAGTGGAGTATGCAGCACTTCCACCAAAGTCAAAGCGACCACAACAAACGTTTTGTGGAACATAAGGATCAGTGCTTCAAAATGGGAGAGGAGTAAAACGATGTATGAATTAAAAACAAGAGAAAATGATCGAGATGTACTTGAATTTATTGAAGCAATTGAGCATGATAGAAAGCGTGAAGATGCATTAAAACTACTCGATATTTTTACAAAAACGACGGGCTATCCTGCAAAAATGTGGGGCACGACTATCATTGGCTTTGGTTCATATCATTATAAATATGCTTCTGGACATGAAGGAGATGCACCACTCGTCGGATTTTCTCCGAGAAAAGCCAAGATTAGTTTGTATTTTGCTACAGGTGCCGAACGAGAGGAATTGTTATCTCGTTTTGGTAAGCATACTTCTGGAAAAGCTTGTGTGTATATTAACAAATTAGCGGATGTAGACGTGGAAGTGTTGAAGGAATTAATTCAACATTCCATTCAATTCTTACGAAAAACATATCCAGAAGGTTAAACATACATTTGTCGATATTTTGTTGGAGTCATACCTTCATTTTCTAGAAAAAGCTTATTAAAATAACTTGGATTAGGATAACCGGATTTTTCGGCAATTTCTTTAATCGTAAGTTTTCTCTCTTCTAATAATAATTGCTTGCTCCATTGCATACGGCAAAGTGTTACAAAAGCCATTGGAGTCATCTGTGTTACCCGTTTAAACAATCGACAGAAATAATAAGTACTTACTCCAGTTTCCTTTGCCCAGTATTCTAGGTCAAATGGCTCTGGAGCTTTTTCTTGCATTTTTGGTAACAGTGCTTGGATTCTTAAATCCAATTCTTGTTTAGAAGTTGATTCCATAGGTACCGCTATATTAGTAAACGTAGCTAGAAAAGAATAAGTAATGGTTGATAATTGGATTAGCTGTAAAAAGCTATTATCATCTGCCTCTTGTAATAACTTTTCATGCACCTTCTCCAATTTTGCGATATCTGGTAATCGCCATAGAATAAACCTACCAAAACCAGTCTCTGATAAAAAGCTATGCAACGTACTTCCATAAAAATGTACCCATCTAATACTCCATGGATCCTCTGTACTACTATAATATCTTTGTTCCTGTTGTGGAAAATAAAGAAAAGCATCCCCTCTATGTAAGGTGTATTGCTTCCCTTCTATTTCTAAAAAACCACTTCCAGAAAGAATAAAATGAATACTAAAATTATCTAATGATCCTGCTTCACGATAGACAGCATGGTCTTTCGCTGATTCGTAACACCCGACTGACTCAGGTAGAATCATATATTCATGTTTTTTTAAGGTTGGTAGCAAAACCTGACGGTACATTTTCATACCTCCATAAGGACAATATTCTGTTATTTGATAGCAAAAAGCTTCTATTTTTATTTTAAATTAAATCGATTATAATAACAATAAAGTTATAGGGGAGGTAATTATATGTCGATTAAATGGGGAGTTATAAGCACAGCGAATATCGCACAAAAAGCAGTGATTCCGGGGATTAAGGAATCGGAAACAGGTGAAATCTATGCGATTTCTAGTCGTAACTTAGAAAACGCAAAAGCAATAGCAGAGCAATTAGACATTCCGGTTGCGTACGGAAGCTATGAAGAATTATTAGCAGATTCGAATATTGATGCCATATACATCCCGTTACCAAATCATTTACATAAAGAATGGTCCATTAAAGCGATGGAGGCAGGAAAGCATGTACTCTGTGAGAAACCTGCGGCATTAAATGCAAGGGAAACTCGGGAAATGGTGGAAGCAAGCAAAAAGGCTGAAGTGGTTTTTGCCGAAGCATTTATGTATCGTTATCATCCTAGGTATCAAATGATCCAAGAGTTATTGGCGAAAGGTGAGATTGGAGAAATTCGTGGACTTCATGGAGTTTTTACCTTTAATAGTGCATCTGCGAAAGAAAATGTGCGGTTTAAAAAGGCGTGGGGTGGAGGTTCCTTGTATGATGTTGGGGTTTATCCAATTAGTGCTGCAAGAATGATTCTGAAAGAGGAACCTCAGGCAGCAACCGTTCATGCACTTTTTTCAGAACAACATGATCAGGTTGACATGATGGCATCAGGAATTTTGGAATTCGATCATGGTGTGGCACTTACCTTTGATTGTGGGATGTGGGCAGACTTCCGTAATCGATTAGAAATTCTAGGGACAGAAGGTAAAATTGAGGTGCCATCTGCATTTGTTGTCAATCAAAACGAACAAGATCATTTCTTTGTTCACACGAGTAAAGGCACTAAAGAAGTAGAGGTTCCATATGTTAATCAATACGCATTGCAAGCAGATGCGGTGGGACAAAGTATTCTAAACGGTAAGCCTTTACCATATCCTGCAAGTGATGCTATTTTGAACATGAAGGTGCTTGATGCTTGTTTGACCTCTGCTGAAGAGAGAAGGCGTGTAGAGATTAAGGAGGAGGAATAACGTGAATACCATTCAAATTAACGGACTTGATAAGCCGGTCACTACTTTAATTCAAGGTTCCGATTATTTCAAGCCAAGTGTGTATGATAAAGTTTGTCAGGTGTTAGATCGATATGTTGCAATTGGTGGGAATACAATAGATACTGCCCATATTTATTGTGGTGGGGAAAGTGAAATTGCGATTGGTCAATGGCTGAAGGAGCGCAACAATCGTGAGGATATCGTTATTTTAACGAAAGGAGCGCATCATGACCAAAATGGGCCACGTGTTAATCCTGAGGCGATAAAACAAGATCTTTCCGAGAGTCTAGAAAGACTCGGAACAGATTATATTGATTTATATGCACTCCATAGAGATGATCCAGATGTGCCAGTCAGTGTCATCATTGATGCATTAAATGAGCATATCGAAGCTGGCCGAATAAAGGCTATTGGTGGTTCCAACTGGACGACAGAACGAATCCAAGCGGCAAATGATTATGCTAGTTCAAAAGGTTTGATAGGCTTTTCATTTAGTAGCCCAAACCTTAGTCTAGCAAAGGCAAATGAACCATTTTGGAAAGGATGTGTCTCAACAGATAGTGCTGATATAAAATGGCATGAAAAGACACAATTACCTATCCTATCTTGGTCCTCACAAGCTAGAGGATTTTTCACTGGAAGATTCACACCAGAGGATCGTAGTAATGAGGATCTTGTCCGTGTCTTCTATAGTGACGCGAATTGGGATCGTTTAAGACGAGCAGAAAAATTAGCAAAAGAAAAAGGAGTAACAGCAATTCAAATTGCTTTAGCCTATGTCCTGAATCAAAAATTTCCAACATGTGCATTAATTGGTGCACAGAATGAACAAGAACTAGTATCCTGCTTGGAAGGATCAGAAATTGAACTTTCTTCCAATGAAGTAGATTGGTTAGAAAATGGGGAGTAAACAAAAATACAAGCTGACAGCATTTAGTCAGCTTGTATTTTTAAGTCCGCATTTAAAAGTTTGGTAAGATTCAACAAACATCGCAAACTTGTTTATGGTAATAGCTCTAATAATGCATTTATGTTAGCAGATACCCATTTATCTTTATGGTGAGCAGCATAAATAGCAATACTGTCCTCAAATTTTGTCTTTTCATAATGAAGTTTGCCTTGATCGATTTCCTCTTTAACAACAAATTGCGGGAGCATTGATTTTCCTAGACCCAGGAGAACACATTTTTTAATAGCTTCTATACTTGGTAATTCCAATTTATTCTCTGTAGGCTGACTATGGTAAGTTAAATATTCCTCAATGATTGGTCGCCAGCTACAAGTATATTCTGTTACCAGCATGTTTGTCGTTTCTTTTTTGGGAGGATGTACTAAAACTAGTTTTTCGTCAGTCAGTTTGTGAATTTTTAATTCGGAAGAGAGCCAGCTGTTCGTTTCCACAAGGAGCGCCACATCGATTTCATTTTGTTTTAATTGATCCGCTAAATCCTCATAGTCGATCGGTTTTACTGTTAAATGGACTTCAGGGTATTGATGCATAAATGCTGTGATAATGTTAGGGAGCCAATAGATTAGTAAGGATTCACTCACCCCAATGGTTAGATCCCCACTCGGTTGATCTGTTTGTCTTATGACTTCCTTCGATTCCGTATATAAACGAATGATATCTAACGCATATGGGAGAAAACGCTCTCCAGTTTGAGTTAATACGATTTTTTTTCCAAGACGATCAAAAAGTGGATAACCAAGCTCCTTCTCCAATTCCTTTATATGTGCGGTTATAGAAGACTGTGCATAACCTAATTGTTCTGCCGCTTTCTTAAAGCCGCCTACATCTATAATTGTACGAAAGGTAATTAGATGACGTAATTCCATTTTTTCACCTCATTATTATCATTTTTTCTGAACTAAATTATCTAAAATATCTATTTTACTGAACATTAAATGTATTATACACTAAATATAAGGAAAAAACGAGATGTTATAGGAAGGATGAGGAATATGAAAGTATTGACTGTTGTCACACATCCGAGAGAGGAATCGTTAACATTTGCAGTTGCTGATAAATTTATGCAAGGCCTAAGAGATGCAGGTCATGAGATAGAAGTGCTTGATTTATATCGAAGTGGATTTAATCCAGTATTAAAGGAGGAGGATGAACCGGATTGGCAAGCAGAACAACAACAGTTCTCATGGGAAGTAGAAAAAGAAATGGAGCGTTTGGAGAAGTATGAGGCATTAGCTTTCATTTTTCCATTGTGGTGGTGGAGTGTGCCTGCCATGTTAAAAGGTTATATTGATAGAGTATGGAATTATCATTTTGCTTACGGTAACCAAAGATTGAAACATCATCATGTGCTTTGGCTTAGTTTAGCAGGGGCACCAATAGAAAGGTTCGAAAAAAGAAAATATGATTCAATGATGAACCATTATTTTAATATAGGCTTGGCAGATTATTGCGGGATACCTAGTTCTCAATTTGAGCTATTCTATGACACGATAAAGGTTAAGTCGGGCTACACAGAGCATTGGTTCCAACGAGCATACAAGCTTGGATATCATTTTGACAAGAATGATAGATCAAAGAAGAACGTTTTAGATAACGAACGTTAACGTTTCGCTAACCGCACGTCCGCTGATGGAAAATTTCCATTTAATAAAAAGAAAGCAAGAAGGGCTATGATACCCTTTCTGCTTTCTTTTTTTAGTAATAAGGTGGATAATACGGCGGAAAAAGAAATGGATACAGTAGCAGGCCACTTAGTAAACCTAATGGATAACGGTATGGTCGAAAACGACGATAATATCTTCTTGGATAATAGCCATAACCGAATTGACGGTCTGTTTCTCCCTCTTCTACATTTTCTGGTATGAGAATCGTTACATTGTCATTATCTACTGCTTGGATAATCCCTTCAAATTGTGTTCCATTACTTAATTGTCCCATTACATAATAATCCTTATAACGATCACACAGGTTCTTCATATTACTAGTTTGATAAGCAGGTAATGTTTGATTTTGATAATGCATGATTTTACTCCCCTCTCTTATAATCGCATTTTTGCTTAATTGTTAATTCTCCTATTTAGGATATTCACCTATACCTTTTAATGTGAAAATATCGATTAAGAAAACCTCAGTGTAAAATCAATGTTAAGTTTGTTAATCCTGTATATATTGTTTGTTTGAATTCTGTAAAAAGAACAAAATTGCTGTATTTATATGTTTTAATAGCTTTAGTTTGATATATGGAGCAACTTTAGTAGGCGAGGAGGTTATAAAATTGCAGCATGTTGAAATGAAAAATATAGCAAAGTCCTATGATAAAGAGCATTATGTGTTAAATGGTATTGATTTAGAAATAGAAGAAGGAGAATTTTTTGTTCTTGTAGGACCTTCAGGATCTGGTAAAAGTACATTATTACGAATGATTGCAGGGCTTGAGGAGATATCTGGTGGAATATTAAAAATTAATGATAAAGTAGTGAATCATTTACGCCCAAAGGATCGAAATTTGTCTATGGTATTTCAAAACTATGCTTTATATCCACATTTATCAGTGGAACAAAATATTTTATTTGGCTTGAATGCGAAAAAGGTCAAAAAACAAGAACAGAAAAAAAGATTGACCGAAACAGCTGAAATGATGGGACTAACAGAACTGTTAAAACGAAAGCCCAAACAACTCTCAGGTGGGCAAAGACAGAGAGTTGCTTTGGCTAGGTCTGTTGTAAGTGAAGCACCTCTTTGCTTAATGGATGAGCCTCTATCCAATTTAGATGCAAAGCTTCGAGCACATATGCGCATGGAGATTAGGCGTCTACAAAAGAAACTAGGATTAACGATGATTTATGTCACCCATGATCAGGTCGAGGCAATGACAATGGGAGATCGGATTATGGTCTTAAATGATGGTAAAATCCAACAAGTTGGCGATCCTATCTCTTTATACAATAACCCCGCTAATTTATTTGTTGCTTCTTTCATTGGATCACCAAAAATCAATCTCGGTCAAGCTATGATCAAAGAAGAAGAAATTATTATTGAGGATTGCTTACATATACCGCTTCAAAATGCTGATATAACAAATCTTAAAAAAAGAGATCATCTTACTATAGGAATAAGAGCCGAGCATTTATTCAAAGGAACACCAGAAAACAAGACACATCAATTAGAAATCATCAATGTGGAACATCTCGGAAATGAAACATTACTTACATTTGAAGTTGGGCAACAGTTTTGGACAGCAAAATGGTTAGGGCAATGGCAAGTTACAGCTGGGGATATGGTTCCAGTCCAAATATCTATTGACAATATGCATTTCTTTGATACTCAAACAACTGAATTGGTACAAGCTGCTCCAAATGTAACAAGAGATCAAGGGGTTATTGCCATATGAATGATATAACGGTTCGTACTGAGACAGATTATGCAATAGAATTTAACAAAATAAAAAAGATACACCGAATTCAGTCATTTTTTAAAGGTATCCTGTTTCTTTTACCTTCTATCTTGCTGTTTAGTGTCTTTTTGTTTTATCCAATGATGAAGACCATTTATCTAAGCTTTTTCTTAACTGATAATAGTGGGGCGACGACAGTGTATGTGGGCCTTGATAATTTTAAAGCAATTTTTTCGTCACCCATATTTTTGCAAAGCTTAAAAGTCACATTGCTATTTGTTGTTTATACCGTTCCGGGAACAGTTTTAATCAGTCTTGTACTGGCCATTCTAGCTAATGAAAAATTGAGAGGAATTGGTATCTTTCGCACGATATTTTCTTCCACAATGGGTATTTCTGTTGCAGCAGCTTCTGTCTTCTGGATGTTTCTATTCCATCCTACGATTGGCTGGCTGAATCAAATTTTAGCAACATTAGGTATAGAGGCTATTGGTTGGTTAACAGATCCAGATTGGGCACTTTTGTCTGTTTCTATTTCAACAATATGGATGAACATAGGTTTTACGTTTTTAATTTTGCTAGGTGGACTTCAATCTATTGATTCCTATTTATATGAGAGTGCTGATATTGATGGGGCAAGTTATTTTTACAAGCTTAGAAGAATCACGATTCCAATGCTCTCACCGACATTATTTTTTGTTATTACGGTTTCCTTTATTAATGCTTTCCAGACCTTTGGACAGGTAGATATGTTAACAAGAGGTGGACCACAGAATGAAACAAATGTTATCGTGTATTCCATTTACCAAGAAGCTTTTATGAATTATCAGCATGGTTCTGCAAGTGCCCAGGCGATCGTCTTATTTGTCATTATATTAGTCCTGACTCTTATCCAGTTTAAGCTAGGAGAAAGGAAGGTGCATTACCAATGACCGTACCGATTCACCAAAAGATAATTTTTTATTTATTGCTTACGATTTCAGCTATAGTAATTTTTGCGCCTGCAATTATAGCCTTTTCAATGAGTTTTATGTCAAATCAAGAGATCATGACAGGGACATTAATACCCTCTTCCTTTACATTGGATAATTATGTGCAAGTCTTTGATAGATTTCCCTTATTTCAGTTTTTGCTAAATAGTCTTATTGTTTCATTAGCTATTATGGTAGGACAACTTACTTTATCTAGTTTAGCAGCATATGCATTTGTTTTCTTAGAGTTTAAAGGAAGAGATCTTTTGTTCTTTGTTTTCATTGCAACAATGATGGTTCCTTTTGAAGCATCGATCATTCCGAACTTTCAAACAGTTCGGGACATGGGATGGATTAATACATATACAGGTCTTACACTACCATTTTTTGCGATGGCCTTTGGAACATTCTTGTTAAGACAAAGCTTTAAGCAAATTCCTAAAGAATTGAAGGAAGCTAGTGAGATAGCAGGAATTGGTGATTTCAAGTTTTATTTAACTGTTGTTCTACCGATGGCAAGAACGAGTCTTGTTACACTAGGGGTTTATGGCTTTTTAACCTCATGGAATATGTATTTATGGCCATTGCTCGCTACAACAGATGAAACAACAAGAACTGTTCAGATTGGCTTACGACAATTGCAGTCACAGGAGCAATTGAATGAATGGGGCGTTATTATGGCGGGAGCAATTATCGTAGTTCTACCAACATTAATTCTTTTATTCTTAGGACAAAACAAATTACAAAAAGGTCTGGCAGAAGGGGCACTGAAGTAAGTAAAGCTTTATAGTTTTCAAATAATCAAAAATAAAGGAGTGTTTAAAACAAATGAAAAAAATGTGGTTAGCTTTGATGTTATTATTTTTTGCGCTTATCGCAGTAGGCTGTAATTCGAATGATGCCGATGCAAGTGAGGGAGAAGAAACAAGTAATGGATCTAGTGAAGAAGTAGATTCTAGTGAGGAGAAACAAACTGTGACATTTTGGCATGCGATGGGTGGTGCTGCACAGGAAGCCCTTAACAAAATTGTAGATGATTACAATCAATCACAGGACAAAATTCAGGTTAATGCAGAATACCAAGGTACATATGATGAAGCTTTGACCAAATTTCATACAGTGGCAGGTACGGACAGTGCGCCGACAATGATACAGGTTTTTGAAATTGGTACAATGTCGATGATTAACAGTGGACATATCGAGCCTATTCAAAATTATGTAGATAAAGATGATTATGATATGACTGGCTTAGAGGAAAATATAATCAACTATTATAAAATAGAAGATAAATTCTATTCCATGCCGTTTAACTCGTCTACTCCTGTTATGTACTACAACAAGGATGCATTTGAAGCTGCTGGGTTAGACCCTGAAAATCCACCAGCAACTTTTGAAGAGATTGAAGATGCAAGTAGAAAAATTGCAGAGAGCAATCCAGAAATGAAAGGATTTGCGTTACAAGCATATGGATGGTTATTTGAGCAATTATTAGCAAACCAGGGTGCCCTTTTAATGAATAAGGACAATGGCCGCTCTGATACTCCTACTGAAATCGGCTTTACAGAGGAACAAGGGAAGTCAATATTCAATTGGGTAAAAAATATGATTGATGAGGAAACATTTGCTAATTATGGAACGAATGGTGATAACATGGTTTCTGGTTTCTTGGCGGAAGATGTAGCGATGTTTATGCAATCATCTGCAAGTGCTCGTGATGTCATTGATAATGCACCATTTGAAGTAGGGGTTGCCTTTATTCCACATCCAGAGAGCACGGAGCGAGAAGGAGTTGTCATTGGCGGAGCTAGTCTATGGATGGTAGATGGAAAAGAGCAAGCAGAAAAAGATGCAGCATGGGAATTTATGAAGTACTTGCAAACACCAAAAGTTCAAGCAGAATGGCATGTGGGAACAGGGTATTTCGCAATCAATCCAGCTGCATATGAAGAGCAAGTCGTACTTGACGCTTACAAGGAGATGCCACAATTACAAGTAACAGTCGAGCAATTGCAATCTACCAAATCTTCTTTTGCGACACAAGGTGCAATTATGGATATGATTCCAGAAGGTCGTAGAATTGTGGAAACTGCACTTGAAACGGTCTATAATGGTGGAGATGTTGATGAGGCTTATCAAAATACGGTAGAACAATTAAATCAAGCTATTAAAAACGCAAATGCAGCTAGAGGTGAGTAAATATTATATCTTTCCCATCAAAGTGAATATTATTTCGCTTTGATGGATTTTTCTATCAGGAGGGGAAAGAGATGACAAAAATCTATGGTCATCGTGGTAGTAAAGGGGAATACCCAGAGAATACGCTATTAAGCTTTCAAAAAGCATTGAATGATGAGGTAGAAGGCCTAGAATTAGATGTTCATATGACAAGAGATGGAGAAATTGTTGTGATCCATGATGAAACGTTAGATCGCACGACAGATGGTTCAGGATACATTAAAGATTTGGAGCTAGGTTATATTAAAACGGTAAGTGCGGGAAGCAAATTTGACCATTTCGAAAATTACCATAGTAGTTGGGATAACGAAAAAGTGCCAACATTGGAGGAAGTTCTACAGCTTATAACTGGCAAAAATATTGAACTGAATATTGAACTGAAAACTTCTATTATCACCTATTCTGGCTTAGAGGAAAAACTCCTATCTATTGTGAATCGTTGGAATAGCGATGCTAAAATCGTTTACTCCTCGTTTCACTTACCAAGCTTGGTAAGATTAAAAAATACAGATCCAAGCGTTAATATTGCTTGGTTACTACATGCTCCTATTTCTAATCCAAAAGACTATATCGAGACATTCGAACTAGAGGCATTACATGTAGAAAAGGATTTGATTCTTTCTAGCTTATATAATCCATTTCATACAGTGAGTGAGTATGTTCGTGTTTGGACTGTGAATGAAGAAGACGAGATGAAAAAATTGATAGATTTAGGAGTGAATTCAATTATTACAGATTATCCACAAAGAGCAGTAAATGTAAGGATTAAATAAGAAAATTGCTCCTATGGGCACAACACTCATGGGGCAATTTTTTATTACAGCTAAAACCGTTCGTAAGTCTTCTACCTCAAGGTTTTAGAAGATCTAAGTTAGGATAAAAATGTTGATTCTTCCTTTCCTTTTGATTTTGTCCACGAAGTATCCTTTCATCCAGTTCCTCTGCACTTTTTTTATTTAATGTAGAAAAACATCTTGAAACTCATCGTTTTGATGAGTTCCAAGATGTTTTATTGTTCCTGTCTAATTTGATTCATCCAGTGGTGTATTATTGATAAACGCTTGTTACTAGGGTTTTGTTTTAACATCAAGAGTTAAATTGCTTTGACTCTCATTCTCAAATGCATCGATTGCTGTTACCTCTATTGTATAGCCTGTGTCCGGTTTAAGGCCTTGAACCGGCAGTAATAGAGGATCAGGTACCGGATTCCTATAATATTCCGAGAAAGCCTCGTACTCTAGAGCAACCTGACCGGTATCTTTTTCTCTAGCGACCACCTTATAAGAATGTACCAACAGATTGTCGTCTGCTTGTGTGAACTTAATTACAACCCGGTCTGAGGAAGCTGGATTTTTCACAGCGGAAATTTCGGCATCTTTTGTAAAATAAGGGGCTTTATGATCTCTCGTTTCAGTGTATTTAAATGTTTGATGCTTGAAAGGACGCTTGATAACCCAATCTTCACCCACCCATGCATCATTATGAAAATCACGCCGCTTTATCACAACTTTGTTTTTGTACGCTTCCACGATGAGCCCCTGGCTGATCGTTTCATGACCAGGAGGTAATTCCCCTTGCAAGTAACCGGCTTCTGTCCACATATATTTAACCGAGGAAGTACCGACAGACGTAAAGTTTTCTTGGTGGATTGTTCTAGGATCATCCAAAGGGTAATGGGTATGACCAGAAAAATTTATGCTTTGTGGGTATTTTTTCAAAGTGTTATAGAGAAGATCCCGGTTAGTAACAGTTCCCCATTCACTTCCAAAGACAGTTTCTGTGAGGGGCTGATGCAGGAAGACAAAAATTGGTTTTCTTGGATCGTCCTTTTCTGCTTCGTTCAATTGTTTGTCTAGCCACTGAATCTGTTCTTTGGAGTAATAACCTTCCGTGACCCCGTTTTCCGGGCCCAGCCATATGAAGTGATAATCTTTGATGACTTTGTGCCCATATATCGCACCCATTCCAGTTTCGTCGAGAAATCGCTTTTGGGCATCTTCTATTGAGAGTCCGTTCCAATAATCATGGTTCCCAATTGTGAAGAGGGAAACGGCTTGAGGATTTTTTTTCTCATTATAAATCGAAAAAAAACGTTCATATTCCTCCTTTAATCCGTAATCAGTTAAGTCCCCTACAACTACAAAGGCATCTTGATGGGGGGCATGTTCATTAAGTTGATTCAGAGCGGTTTCAAACTTTCGTAGGTCCTCCATCCCGTTTTTTTCTATATGTACATCGCTGATGACAGGGAAAATGACCTCTGGCCTTTGTCCTTTGTTCATATTTTGCTGATCTGTTTCTTGAGCAGAAAAAGCCGTGAGAGAAAATTGAAAAACAACAAAGACCAGTAAAGAAACCGTAAAACAGACTATTTTCGTTTTTAGGCTAAATCGATTCATGCATATGTTCCCTCCAATTTTTAGTATTGGTCACTAGTATAATGGAAGAGTTTTAAGCCCGCATGAATAGCTCGTAAAAATTGAGTTAAGTATCGGCTACTTCATTTAAAAGAAGACAGATTGAGGAAAAAATTAAGGGAGTCATAAGTCGTTAAGTGCAATCATCAGTGGGGATAAGAAAACCCCACTGATGGAAGTGAAACTTTTAATTTTGTTGTTGCTATTGCTCATTGTATTCTTCTATTACTTGTGCGCCTCCTGCTTCTTTCCATTCTTCGATTGCCTGATCAAATCCCTCATTATCAATTTGGCCCAAGAAATATTGATAAGTCGCATCTGTTATTATTTGTGTTAAGGTTTCTGATTTGGATGCCCAGGTCGCAGATTCTAGTGCCGCGGTTGGGTCATGCACTAAATAATCATTGTTATCTTTATATAATTCTTCAGCCTTTGCACGTGGTTCATATTCAAAATAACCAATATAACGGCCATTGGTATCTGGTTCACCAATTTCTAATGAAGTATATGGTAATATTTGTCGATTAAACGTATCTCTATTTTCTTCAATTACTTTTCCTTTTCCATCGACAACCTCATAATGCTCGCCTTCCACTCCCCATAATAAGAGATTTGCCCCTTCAGGTGTCATGAGATAATCGAAGAAGGATAAAATGCCTTTGAGCTCTTCTTCTGTTTCAACTGCTGCTTTAGGAAAGATCAGCATACTGCCATAGCCAGGAATTGATCTTGTTCGATATTCACCATCTGGCCCTTCAATATAGTTGTGAACATCTAAAACTACATCTGGATTGATTGCAAGGGCATCTTGATACATGCTTTCCACATCACCCATTGTTCCAATATACACACCAGCAGTTCCATTCTTTAGTAGTTCTTGTTGATCTGTTTTACTTGTTACTGGTGCATCTTTATTTATATAACCATTATCAAATAAACTTTTAAAATAGTCCATTGCTTCTCTATATTCAGGGAACATAAATTGTGGTAATAACTGCCCATCCTTTTCTCCCCAATTATTTGGAGCACCATGCCATGTAGCAAAATTTTCAAAGGTACCTAATATCTCACGGTCTGTTAATCCGATTGTGTCGTCCTTTCCATTTCCGTCAGGATCATCCTCTGTAAATGCTCTCATCATTTCATATAATTCCTCCAAATTGGTTGGAGTACCAAGCCCTAGATTATCGGCCCAATCCTTACGATAGATTAATCCTTGGCGGGATAATGGTCTGCCAGCATACAAAGTATAGATTTTACCATCTACGGCTGTGTTTTTAAGGATATCTTTATTCAACTTTGATAAATTCGGATAATCATCTAAATATGGCCCAATTTCCCAATATTGATCGTCACGGATAGCAGCTTTTTGCTGGTCTAATGTCACATCTTTTAATAAAAAGACATCAGGAAGGTTATTTGTAGCAATAGCAGTATTTAAATTTTCTGCATAATTGTTATCTGGTACCCATCTAATATCTAGCTGGGTATTCGTTTCTTTTTCTATTAATTCTTCCAAACGTTTGTCAGGTACTTCCGGAACGTGCAGATTTAACATGATTGAAATTTCTTGTGGTCCAGAGTCACTATTTCCACCCTTATTATTTGAAGCGCTTTCATTATTGCTGCAACCTAATAACAAAAATCCGATTAAAACAAGGTACCATGGGATAAGTACTTTTGACCAATTTTTCAATATTTCTCCGCCCCTTTATAACTATTTTAAGAGAATACATCACAAGTCAAAATTGCGCGATCGACCTGTGAAAGAAAATAAACCATTTTTTCGTATCATGCCCCCTTTCTAATAGAATGAAAACGTTGTTATTAAATGATACACTGCTGTAAAGCAAAAAACAAGCCTCTTTTTTAGGAAGAGTTAATGCTTTGTTAGTAATTCCATGACTATGCTATAATAGTAAAGAATATTTCCACGAATAAAAATTTATTCCTAGTTTCCTCGGTAAATCATCAACCTACGTACATAAATAATTCAAACGAAGAGAGGAATGTGTAGAGCTTGGGCGTATTATGGTCAAAATTCTCTGAAGTTATCTTATCTGTTTTACCGATAACTGTGATTGTACTCATATTGAACTTCACTTTAACTTCTCTTGATATTTCTCTTATAATCCGTTTTCTGATTGGCGCTGTATTTATTATTATTGGTCTTTCCATTTTTTTATTTGGGGTTGATATTGGTATTACACCTATAGGTACATTAATGGGGAAAACGGTTGCTAAATCGAATAAATTATGGATTGTTATTGGTGCTGGAATCTTTTTAGGATTTTTTATTTCCATAGCAGAGCCTGATCTACACATTTTGGCTGGCCAAGTAGAGACGGTAACATCAGGAGTGATTTCAAAATTCATTATCGTGGTTGTTGTGTCCCTCGGGATTGCAGTGTTATTAGCAACTGGACTTGTACGAATTGTTTATAGCTTCCCCTTATATAAGCTTTTAACGATTCTTTATGGATTAGTATTTATTATTGCTTTATTTGCTTCTAGAGAATTTTTAGCAATCTCATTCGATGCTTCTGGTGCTACAACGGGTGCCTTGACTGTGCCGTTTATCTTAGCACTTTCTTTAGGGATATCTGTACTGAAGAAGGATAGTAAGGCGTCAGAAAAAGATAGCTTTGGGCTTGTGGCTATCGCCTCGATTGGCGCGATTATTACTGTTATGCTGATGAGTATTTTTTCTGGTGCAGAAGAATTAAAAGGTAGTACAGAACAGGATCATACGATTTCGAACTCGATCATTGGACCGTTTTTAACGGAATTTGGTCATATAGCACAAGAGGTATTAATTGCTTTGCTGCCTATTATAGTCATATTTTTAGTATTTCAAAAAATTTCATTCAAATTATCAAGAAAGAGTTTTCGAAAGGTGATCAAAGGTCTTGTTTTTACATTTATTGGATTAGTTTTATTTTTAGTTGGTGTAAATGCAGGATTTATGGATTTAGGTATGGAATTAGGATATAGTATTGCCTTATTGGACAATAAGGTTTATATTGTGGTCATAGGCCTTATTCTTGGTATTGTTACGATTTTAGCAGAGCCAGCTGTATATGTTTTAACAAATCAAATAGAAGATGTTACTAGTGGTTATGTAAACAGAAAAGTTGTATTAATCACTTTAGCAATTGGTGTTGGTATTGCCATTGCTTTATCGATGTTAAGAATATTGATCCCAGAACTACAGCTCTGGCATTATTTATTACCTGGATACTTACTCGCCATTATTTTGACTTATCTTACACCAAAATTATTCGTTGGGATAGCCTTTGATTCTGGTGGGGTTGCTTCAGGGCCAATGACAGCAACTTTTATTCTAGCCTTTACACAAGGGGTTGCTGATGCTGTGGAAGGGGCGGATGTTATTGTTGATGGATTTGGTATGATAGCTATGGTAGCATTGACTCCATTAATTACGCTACAGATTCTAGGGCTCATTTTTAAGGCTAAGTCTAGAAAGGGAGGTTTATCCTAATATGATGAATGAAAGCACCACACCTCACTTCGAATTAATGTATGTCATTGTGAAGTATGGTTTAGGAAGCAAAGTGATCAAAGAGGCCAAAAAATGTGGCGTATCAGGTGGAACAATTGTGCTTGGAAAAGGTACCATTCATCATAAAATATTGAACCTATTAGCTATATCGGATGTTCGAAAAGAAGTAGTTCTAATGATTTCGAATAAACATATTTCTGAAATAGTATTAAAGCATTTGAACAAAGTATTTGAGTTTGATAAACCAAATCATGGTATAGCTTTTACTACTTTAATCACGACTTTGCTCGGAACTAGAAGCTGTCAAATCAATGGTACAGAAGAAAGAGGTGACAGAAAGTCCATGTTTCAAAACATTATGGTTATCGTGGATAAAGGAGTAGCAGAGGATGTCATTAGTGTAGCGGAGTCTGCTGGTTCTAAGGGTGGTACAATTATTAATGCAAGAGGATCAGGAATTCATGAGACAAGTAAATTATTTGCGATGAACATTGAACCTGAAAAAGAAATAGTGATGATTTTATCGGAGGAAAAAGCAACAAATGGGATTGTCGATAAAATTAGAAAAGATTTAAAAATAGACGAACCTGGAAATGGAATTATCTTTGTACAGGATGTAAATGCAACTTATGGTATATACAAATAGAAAAATAGGGTATCAGGAGGACAACATGGAAGATTTACTACAACTAAAAGACAAAAACATTGTAATTATGGGAGTTGCTAATGAGCGAAGTATTGCATGGGGAGTGGCCGAATCTTTGAGTAAAGCGGGAGCCAACCTTTTCTTTACTTATCGTAAAGAGCGTTCATTAAAGAAATTAAATAAACTGTTGGACACAAATGAAGTAGAAGCAAAGGCAGTCATTCAATGTGATGTGAATAATGATGAAAGTATTGCACATGCCTTTTCTGAAATTGGGGAAGACGTGAAGGTTATACATGGTATTGTTCATTCCATTGCTTTTGCGCACTCTGAAGATCTTAATGATGATTTTGTTAATACCTCACGTGATGGATTTGCTTTTGCGCAAGATACAAGTGCATACTCGCTTGTAGCTGTTGCTAGGGCTGCAAGACCATATATGACAGAGGGTGGCTCCATCATTGCGATGAGTTACTATGGAGCAGAGCGTGTTGTTCGTGGCTATAATGTTATGGGAGTTGCAAAAGCTACATTAGAGGCATCAGTAAAATATTTAGCTGCAGACCTTGGAGAAGATAATATCCGAGTCAATGCAATTTCCGCTGGTGCCATTCGGACACTTGCGGCAAAGGGTGTCCCATCGTTTAATGAAGTATTGAACAAAATTGAAGAAAATGCTCCATTAAAACGAAATGTTACAAAAGAAGAAGTCGGTGACATGACACTCGCCATGATGAGCCATTTGTCTCGTGGGGTGACTGGTGAGATCGTTTATGTTGATTCAGGGTATAATATATTAGGTATATAATAGAATAAGGCTGGATTGAGGTCTTTGTTCTCAGTAGTAACCCGGACTTTATCTCATTAACTTGAGGTAAAGTCCGGGTTTTGCATTTTACAAAATCTGTTTTGTTTATCGCTATATCTAAAATATTCATCAAATAAATATTATAAACAGTACCTTGCATTAAACAATAGTGAGTGGTATTATATAATTATAAGTATTATTTTTATTCAGGTACTGTTTATTAAACAGTAGTGAATATAAGTGTAGGTGATAACAATGAATATACAATTTAAAAAGGGTGCCCTAGAACTATGTGTACTCGCTTTACTGGATAAACAGGATAGATATGGCTATGAATTAGTCCAAAAAATTTCGGATCAAATAGCTATCTCTGAAGGTTCCGTGTATCCATTATTAAGGCGTTTAAAGAAGGAGCAATATTTCACAACCTATTTACAGGAATCAACCGAAGGCCCATCACGTAAATATTATCAATTGACAAATAAAGGGCGGGAGCATTTACATGAACTTATGGAAGAATGGCAACATTTCACAAACGGTGTAAATCAGATTATAAAGGAAGGTGTCAAGCATGAATAAAAATGAATTTCTGAATAAGCTAGATAAGTCTTTAAACAGACTACCGTATGAAGAACGGAAAGATATTATACAAGACTTTCAGGAACATTTTGAAATAGGAAAAACAGAAAATAAATCAGAGAAGGAGATCGTTTCAGCATTAGGATCACCAAACCAAATTGCAAAAGAAATTCTAGCTAATTACTATTTAGAGAAAATAGAAACAACTTCATCGACTAAAAATATTTTTAGTGCCATATGGGCTGTAATTGGTTTAGGATTTTTTAATCTGGTTATTGTTGCAGGTCCTTTAATTGCGATAGCAGCGATTATTTTAAGTGGGTGGGTTGCCGGAGGAGCATTTACGATATCGCCACTTTTGTTTCTTATAAATATAATCATTTTCCCTGGACAATTTAATTATCTTGATTTGTTTTCATCTATTGCTCTAACGGGTGTTGGTCTTTTATTAATTATTGGCATGTATTACGTTACCTACTGGTCACAGAAAGGATTTATTCAATATCTGAAGTTTAATGTTCGTATGGTAAAGGGAGGGTTGAAGCATGACTAAATTAAAAAAGGTATTACTAGGAGCATTTATTTGTATTATTGTTGGTGGACTAGGAACTATTTTCTCGTACCGCATGTATGCACAGTCATCTAGTGTGGAAACAAAAGAAATAAATGCTGAAAATATCGAAAATATTAAGATGAAGGTGGATAATCAAAGAGTGGAGGTTATCCCTACGTCTGGCACAACTATAAAGGCTGAACTTACAAGGGAAGGAATAACCAATAGTACGTTTACGGTTGATGAAAAGGATGACACTGCAGAAATTCAGATAGAAGATAAAGAGCGTTCATTTTTTAGCTTTCATTTTCATAATTGGAAACAGAAGCTTAAATTATTTATACCAGAGAAAGACTATCAAGCAATAACAATAAAAGTTAACAATGAGAGCTTGAGATGGAAGAAGTCCGTACTACTGATTTAGAAGTGGATACAAATAATGGAGAGATTGATATGAACCATTTACAAACTGTAACTTCTATGATTAGTACAAACAATGGGAGCATTCATCTTGAGGATATTATTTCCGATTATATTCAGGTGAGTACTAAAAATGGGGAGATAGAGATGAGTGATATAATAGGCGATTTGAAGGGAAGAACAAATAATGGCTCGATTTCTCTTGTAACAAGCAATTTAGATCGTCCAATTGATCTTGAAACACACAACGGGAAAATAAATATTCAGACGGAAAAAGAGCCAACTAATGTTAGGTTTGATACAAGTGTTCACAATGGGAAGATTACCATTTTGGATGACACTAATTTTTCCAACATTATTGGTGATGGTGATAATCTAGTAAAATTAAAGACCTATAATGGAAGTATTAAGGTGACAAAATAAAAATTAAGGGAGCAATTAAGTTGGCTCCCTTTCAATGATTTCTTTATAACTCATCTGGTAATTTATTTTTGTACATTTCGATGACATTTGAATTATCTTTTAAGGTAGTAATAGTTTTTTGGTTTGGTTTCGTAAAGATTGTTTGATAATCCCTTTCACCATATTGCTCTTGTATCGGAAAGGCTAATTTTTCCTCAGTTAAAGAAAATTCAGCTTTAACACCTGGCTTGTTCCCTCTTGCATCTAATCTGATCCATTTTTCGAGTGAATGAAGATAAATACCATTTAATGCGTGAATAGCATAACCTTTGTCAGGTGTATCAAAGAGCATAAGTTTTTGGTAGCAGAAGCCTGTTGGAATACCCACCCTTCTTAATATTGCAGCTAGAAGATGGGACTTAGCATAACAGATTCCTTGTTGATGTTTTAGCACTTCTGAGGCACTGCAAGTTACCACAGATCCTTGGATATCCCAAGAATGTGGGATCTCATCTCGGACAAATTCGAATGCTATTTTAACCTTTTTCAATTCCGAAGATGAAGATGGCCGATCGAATAGATGATTACATTTCCTTTCAATTAATGGATTAGAAAAATCTATAATATCGGATTCTTCTAAGTAATCTGGAAGATAACTTGATTCGGGTAACATACTTAGTCCTCCTACCTTTTGTATAATAATACAATAAAAATTATTTTTATACAATGGTATGGATCCAAATTCATTTCCAAAAATTAATAAGTTTCGAGATATTCTGCATAAAATCGTCGATTTGGTTTTCTCCGATCCTTCTTTGGCTGTACCATTTTCTAATTGATTCCAATATAAAAATAGGGATAGATTTACCTGCAATGAGGTGATAATATTCATCATACCCCTTTCGTAAATGTTCCCATCGATAGTCATTACCAGTGTTTAAATATTCAGAAACATCAATTACCTTGGCCCTGCCATTTTGTAAAAGAATATTTCTTAGATGGATATCTCTAGGGTTCATTCCTTTCTGGCGAGCATATTCTCTTGCATTATCTACATCCTGTACAACCTGTTTTGGAATGTATATCCCTCTAAGCAGACAGTCGTAAAGCGTTATTCCTTCTTCATATTGCAAAACAAGGTAATTTTTATGATAACCATAGCATGTCGAGAAATAAGAAGAGGTACCGAGTCGATGATAAATCTCAGCTTCTTGTTTTATTTTTTCTTTCCTTTCCTCAGAGTATAGTTTATAAGCATATTGAGGTAAATGTATATATTGAAATACAGCAGCATCTGTTCCGATTCCGATACACTTCAATACATCAGAATTGCCTTCAATCGTTACAGGCTCGTTATCAGAATTTGAAATAACTTTTATTGTTGACAAATAAGGATCTGCTTCCAACCAATCGTTTGGCATCAATGCATGCTCCCTTCGTGTTGAAAAGAACTGTTCCCTCTCCATTGTTATCAAGTATAACCCAAACATCTCAAAAATAGTATTATTTCATTTGGAGATGGAAGTCTCACTTGATGTATTATAGAATTATAGAATATACCGCATAAAGGAGGGGGAAAATATTGCGATCAGAGCAAGAAATAATGAGTCTAGTTATGGACTTTGCTGAAATGGATGAGCGTGTAAGGGTAGTCGGTATGAATGGTTCAAGAACAAATGACAGAGTAAAAAAAGACCTGTTCCAAGATTATGACATTGTCTATATTGTAAAGGATATGTCCTCGTTTATTAGAAATAAAGACTGGATAGATTATTTTGGAAAAAGATTAATCCTACAAACACCTGAAGCAATGACCCTATATCCAGCAACATTAGGTAATTGGTTCTCTTATCTAATGTTATTCGAAGACGGAAATCGCATTGATTTAATGTTAATTCCTTTAGAAGAGTTGGATGCCTATCTTGGGGATGATTCTTTAACAAAAATATTGTTGGATAAAGACGATCGAATCAGAGAGAAGCCAATACCTAATGATCGAGATTATCATGTAAAAAAACCGAGTGCAGCAGAATTTGATGATTGTTGTAATGAATTTTGGTGGGTAACAACCTATGTAGCGAAGGGACTATGTCGTAAGGAATTTCTATTTGCAGCTGATCATTTTGAAAAAATTGTTCGCAAAGAATTATTTCGAATGCTTGAATGGAAGGTTGGTGTGGAAACAAATTTCCAATTAAGTGTAGGCAAATCACATAAATATCTAGATAAATATGTTTCGAAGGATGTATGGAATCGGATTCTTACTACTTATAAGCTAGATAGCATTACTGCCTGTTGGGATGCATTATATATCGCAATTCAACTATTTAGGGAGACTTCGATAGAATTGGCTAAAAACTTTGGTTATCATTATCCAGATTATGATGAGAAAATGAGTGGATATCTAATTGAGTTACAAAAATTTGATAGTTAAATGGTTAGCCAGGCGCAACTTGTTGCACCTGGCTAACATTATGTTAATTGTTGTTCGGCAAATTCCTTATAAAGTGCATGATTTGCGACTAATTGCTGGTGTGTTCCAACACCTGTAATTTGCCCTTTTTCGATAAAAAGGATTTTATCTGCATCTATAATAGTAGACAGGCGATGGGCAATAACAAAGGTCGTTCTACCCTCCATGAGTTTCATTAAAGCTTTTTGAACAATGCCTTCTGACTGGCTATCAAGACTTGCTGTCGCTTCATCCATCATTAGGATTTTCGGATTGCGTAAGAAAGCGCGAGCAATCGCAATTCTTTGGCGTTGACCACCTGATAGCTTCACTCCGCGTTCTCCGACTTCTGTATCTAACCCATTAGGAAATTCTTTAATAAACTGAGCAGCATAAGCCATCTCAGCAACCTGCCATAAACGTTGATCATCAATTTCTGAAATGTCTTCCATCCCGTAACAAAGGTTTTCTCTTATTGTACCTGCCATCATGGGGCTATCCTGAGAAACATAACCAATCTGACCACGCCAAGATTTCATGGAAAGCTTTTGAATAGGTGTATCTCCTATACGTATAATACCTGATGATGGTCGATAAAATTGTTCCATTAAACCGAAGATCGTCGTTTTACCACCACCACTCGGGCCAGCAAAAGCAACCATTGTTCCAGGATGAACCTCAAATGATATATCTTTTAAAACAATCTCTGATTTATCGTAGCCAAAGGTGACATGATCAAAATATATTGTTTTATTTGTAATATCTAGATCAATACCTTCCTTATCCTCTTCTAATTTCAAATCGAGAATCTCCATTATTCTTTCCGTGGCACCCTGTGCTTTTTGTAATTGGGTAAAGAACATCGCAAAGGATGTGATTGGATAAATGATTTGAAAAAGGTAAAGTAGGAAGGCAACAAGAGAACCTGTTGTCATCGTTCCTTCCTCGACTCGAATTCCTCCATAGCCGATGATCATCACTATGACAATCATATTAATCAAATACATCGTTGGCCCGACTAACGCAAAAATTTTGGCTTCTTTTAAACCAAAACTAAAAAGCTTTGTAATGTTTTTAAAGCCTTTCGTTTGCTCTGCCTTTTCCGCATTAGAGGACTTCATTAAGCGTATTTCTCCTAAGGTTTGCTGAATACTACCAGAGAAGTTTGCCGTTTCATCCTGTAGATTCCTAGAAATCTTAGACATTCTCTTTCCTAGTGGTAATAGAACAGTGACCGCAATCGGTACAGAAATAAGCATGAGTAAGGTCATTTTCCAATCCATAATTAATAAGATGATAATCGCACCAATGATTGTAATAATCCCTGTAATAAATTGAGGGAAGTGTTGTGTAATGAGATCTTTCACAATACTCGTATCATTGACAACCCTGCTGACTGATTCTCCACTTTTATTTTTATCAAAGTAGGAGACGGGTAAACGAATAAACTTAGTCCACATCTGTTCTCTTAATCTCGCAACTATTTTCTGACCAACATAGGCCAAGGAATAGGTAGACACACCATCAAGCACTGCTTGTAAGATGAACACGATTACAATAATGGCAATTAATGTAATATTCAGATTGCTGGCATCAAAGCCATCGACCATTTGACGCGTTAAAAGTGGTATGGTTAACCCCACTAATGTCGTGAATAAACCTCCAACTAACCCAATCACAAGTGCTAATCTTGGAATTCTAGTAGATAGAATAAGTGATAGAAATTTATTTTGCTTTTTTTTCAAAATGACCCTACTCCTTTTCAATAAAATAACAAACACTTCGCTTATGTTACATACGGAAGTGTTTGGCAAATTGTTTCATTATTTTTTGTTTTTGCAAAAAAACTCGAATCATTTTTCCTTGCCCATAATTCCGTAGAAGAAAAGATTCATAATATCCTCTGTATATGGAAGAATTTTATTACCGATATTTTTCTGTTGAAGGAAATTTTTATACATTTGAATATGCATCATAATAGACTCTTCGGAAATCTGCTCGTTAATATAACCATCCTTTTTTCCTAATTGAATTAATTGATGGAAGAAAGGAATTGATTTTTCTTGATAGATCTTCTCTAAAAAAGACGGTGCTCCATGCAAGTCGTTTAATAAGTATTCATAAACTTCTTCATGAATTTGTGCCGATAATTCCGCTTTATGAAAAATGAACTGCTTTATTTTCTCGGGGAATGGTTGATCGGAATCGAGTATTTCCACATACTCGCCAAATAACTCTTCGACATAAAAAATCATGGCTTGCTTTAGTAGCTTATCTTTACTTCCGAAATAATTATAAATGGTTACTTGAGAGACGCTAGCCGTATTCGCAATTTCTGCTATGGACACACTTTTAATCCCTTTTTGTAAAAAAAGAGAAACAGCTGTATTTAAAATGTTGTTTTGTTTTTTTTGTTTTCTTCTTTCAAATCCGTCCATTTCCTTCACCTCACTTCATATTGTATGTAAAGTTTTGAAATAAAACAAGTAAAATATTTCATAAAGAGGTTGCAGAATCAAATGAAATCTAATATTATGAAATATATAAAGTATAATATTTCAAAACTTTTATTGGGTTGATTAAATTGGAGGGGATAGGATGACCATTGTACAGGTTCAAAATGTAGAAAAAAGGTTTGGCTCCTTTCAAGCACTAAATAAGATTAATTTACAAGTTAATAAAGGAGAGGTTTTCGGTTTTATCGGACCGAATGGGGCAGGGAAATCGACGACTATCCGTGTGTTGTTAGGGATCATCCAAGCTAGTGCAGGAAGTGCAAAGATCTTTGGAATGGATGTATGGAAGGAGGCTGTACAGATTCATCATAGAATTGCCTATGTACCTGGTGATGTTCATTTATGGGAAAACCTAACTGGTGGGGAAGTGATTGATATATTTCTAAGGCTCAGAGGTAAGGTGGATTATAAGAAAAAAGAGAAGCTTATCGATTTATTTCAATTAGACCCAAGGAAAAAATGCGGGACCTATTCAAAAGGGAATCGACAAAAGGTAGCTCTAATCGCTGCATTTGCATCGGACGCAGAATTGTTCATTCTAGATGAGCCAACCTCTGGATTAGATCCATTAATGGAACAAGTATTTCAGCAATGTGTTGCAGAAGTGAAGAAGAATGGAAAAAGTGTTTTGCTTTCTAGTCATATTCTCTCTGAAGTTGAAAAGCTATGTGATCGAGTCGGGATTATTCGACAGGGTGAGATGATTGAAACAGGTACTTTAGAAGAATTAAGTTATTTAACAAGAACAAATTTGAAGCTAACAACAAATAGTGCGATCAAGGATTTGTCTGAATGGTCAGGGATACATGAGCTTCAGAAAGAAAATGGTGATTATATATTCCAGGTTGATACAGATAAACTGCCAGAAATTATGACTAAATTAAGTAGCTATGGAATTATAAAAATCGAGAGTAAGCCACCAACTTTAGAGGATTTGTTTATGCGTCATTATGAGCAAAAAGGATAGAAAGGAGGATGAATATGCGATTTCATTCCTTACAGAAACTTCTAGCATGGAAGTGGAGACAAAGTAGAGTTAGTTTTATGATCTGGGGAGTCTCTCTAGTACTGATTACTGTTGCTACTGCCAGTGCTTTTAGTGGGTTATATCAAAATGAGCAGGAAAGGGCTGCAATGGCACAGACGATGGAAAATCCTGCAATGACAGCTATGGTTGGACCAGGATATGGTTTAAGTAATTATACTAATGGTGCGATGATGGCACATGAAATGCTTTTATTTACGATGATTGCCTTTGCTGTGATGAGCATTCTAATGGTTAGTAAACAAACTAGAGCAGAAGAAGAGGATGGTAAACTAGAATTAATTAGAGCTTTACCTGTTGGAAGGCTTTCACCATTAATGGCTTCCTTCATTACTGTTTCCTCCTATAATATTATCATCGGTTTATTGATAGCTTTTGGTCTTGTGGCCATGAATATCGATGGTATTGGAATAGAGGGATCGTTCTTATATGGAATAACGCTTGCTTGTGGTGGGTTAATTTTTACAGCGATTACGGCAATTTTTGCCCAATTATCACAGACTGCAAGGGGAACACTAGGCTATTCCTTTACCTTTTTACTTTTGTTTTACTTTATTCGAGCTATTGGAGACGTATCAAATGAGGCTTTAAGCTTAAGCTCTCCACTAGGTCTCCTTCTTCGAGTGGAAGTATTTGTGCACAACTATTGGTGGCCAATTCTTATAACGTTCATGGTTTATCTAATCCTTGTCGCAGTCGCCTTTTTATTGAATAATCGAAGAGATGTTGGAGCAGGATTAATTGCTACCAAGCCTGGTAGAAAAAAGGCATCGGGGTGGATTCTTTCAACTATAGGATTAGCTCTTCGAATTCAGAGAACCTCTATCATTGCTTGGTTAGTGGCGATGCTTCTATTAGGGCTATCTTACGGATCAGTGTTTGGAGATCTAGAGGCCTTTTTTGAAAATAATGAAGCAATGAAGCAAATGCTTGGCAGTAATGCGAACTATTCCTTAACCGAACAATTTATTACTATGCTAATGGTAATACTAGCTATATTCTCTACGATTCCAGCCCTTATAACCTTTCTCAAAATAAAAGGAGAAGAGAAGAAAGAACGCTTGGGAATGCTCCTAACAGGTACTGTATCGAGATGGAACATTGTCGGTGTCTATTATTTAATTGGAATCCTTCTATCCACTATCTCACAATTTTTGGCTGTTTATGGATTGTGGATTAGTTCTAGCTTTGTCATGGAGGAGCCGATTCCTTTTATTAACTTTTGGAAGGCAGGGATGGCTTATTTACCAGCAAGCTGGTTTTTACTCACAATCGCTCTCTGTATCTTTGGATTTCTGCCTAAATGGACCCCAATAATATGGGGATATTTAGTTTTCTCCTTCATCGTGGTTTATTTAGGTGAAATGTTAGATTTGCCGGAATGGTTAGCACAGTTATCCAGCTATTCACATATTCCACAGCTCCCGGTCGAGGCATTTGATTGGTTACCAATCATTGTTCTAATCGGGCTAAGTCTAATAGGCACCGTTGCTGGATTTATTGGTTTTCGAAAAAGAGATGTTATCGGCTAGTGGCTGGGACATAATTAAATAGGGATAATGAGGAATCCGAACAATTTTCTGACTGGGTTACAGTGCAGAAATATTAATGTTTGGATTTTCTCTATTTAATTATTCTTTTGTCCCTGTCTTTTTTTGTCGATATACATAAAAGATTAATTAAATAATATTTGAATTTTTCAAAAAATAAGATATAATTTCTGAAATGATAATAAGAGGGGGAATAAAATGAAAGCATTAGAAAGAGTTAGCAGTTTTGTTGGAAATACCTTTGCGATTTGGGTCGTACTATTTGCAATCTTATCATTTCTCGTACCAGCAGGCTTTACATGGTTAGCAGCATATATTACGCCATTATTAGGAATTATTATGTTCGGTATGGGACTCACACTCTCCACTAGTGATTTCAAAGAAGCATTTAAACGACCAAAGGAAGTAGCAATAGGAGTTGTAGGACAATTCCTAATCATGCCATTAATTGCCTTTGCGCTTGTAACCATTCTACCTGTATCAAAGGAGGTCGCAATTGGAGTGATTCTCGTTGGATGTTGTCCAGGTGGTACATCATCCAATGTGATGACATACTTATCCAAAGGAGATACAGCATTGTCGGTTTCGATTACTGCGGTTTCTACGATTCTGGCACCGGTTTTGACACCTGCACTTATTTTTCTTTTTGCCAGCCAATGGCTAGAAGTATCGGCCGCTTCCTTATTTGTATCAATCGTACAGATTGTTTTAGTACCGATCTTGTTAGGCTTACTTGTTAAAGGATTGTTGAAGGATAAAGTAGAAGCAGGGGTAAAGGCAATTCCATTAGTATCAGTTATTGGTATCGTAGCAATCGTTGCAGCAGTAGTAAGTGTGAATCAAGAACAAATTGCAAAAATGGGCTTATTAATATTTCTTATTGTCGTCCTTCATAATACATTTGGCTATCTATTAGGTTATGGGCTTGGAAAACTTACTAAAATGGATCCAAAACAGCAAAAAGCTGTATCAATAGAAGTCGGGATGCAAAATTCTGGTCTTGGGGCTACGCTGGCAGCAGCACACTTTAATCCACTATCTGCTGTTCCTAGTGCTATATTTAGTGTATGGCATAATATTTCTGGACCGATTGTAGCAACTGTTTTTCGTAAAC
The DNA here is from genome assembly GCF_055395245.1 of Gracilibacillus sp. JCM 18860. Classification (NCBI taxonomy): domain Bacteria; kingdom Bacillati; phylum Bacillota; class Bacilli; order Caryophanales; family Bacillaceae; genus Gracilibacillus; species Gracilibacillus sp. JCM 18860. The sequence goes on along the minus strand of NZ_AP043868.1, from coordinate 1,558,769 downwards.
TACAAGAAAAAGAGGATAATAATCTGCAGAAGAGTGAAAGTGCCTAATATATAAAAAGATCAGGTTCTCATAAGAGAATCTGGTCTTTTTCTCGTTAGAGACAAAAAATTAGTCCGCTTTCTTGATTTCCATCTTCATCGTGTTTGACACCTTATCTGATTGGTAGCTTCCTTTTGGGAAAATAAAGGTCCAGGGCATGCTTGTTTTTGGAGGGATGTGTAATCTATTTTCTTGAAATGAATGACCAGCAATCATTTCTTGCTCTTGAAAAATAACTAAATCTACCTTGCTTAAATCCACTCCTGTTTCGGAAAAATTGTGAATTAAATTCGTATACAACAATTGATCCTTATGGTTAAAAGCATAGCGAATGGTATTGAAGGTAATCGCTTGTTTCTGATCTTCCTTTGTTGAGTGAAACACCTGTTCAATTATGGCTAAATCACCTTTAGCAATGGTCTTTTCCCAAGCGGCTTCTAATAATAATCGTTGCATTTGCTCATCTCCCTATAACTTTCTTTGATTTAATCATACTTATGAAGGAAAAGCAAAAAGCAGGCACCACATGTTGTGCCTGCTTCTTCGTTATTCTGATACTGGTACAACTGATCCGTTGTATTCTTCTTCGATAAATGTTTGAATTTCATCAGAGCGAAGCACTTCTACTAATTTTGCCAATGCTTCATTGTTTTCGTCTTCGCTACGAGCTGCAATAATGTTAACATATGGTGACTCAGAGCCTTCCAAGATTAATGCATCCTCTGTTGGAACTAAACCTGCTTCTAAGGCATAGTTAGTATTAATAGCTAGAATAGCATCTTTTTCTCTTTCATAGAACTCAGGTAAAAAGCCTGGGTCGATACTAGCATCAAATTCAAGGTTTAGAGGATTTTCAACAATATCATCAACAGTTGCAGATTGTTTATCTACATTCTCATCAATTTTGATTAAACCTTCTTTTTCTAATAGAGCAAGAATTCTTCCATGGTCTGGTACATTACGACTCATAATAAAAGTTGTACCCTCTGGAATATCATCGATATTGTTTATGTTCTTTGAATAAATTCCCATTGGCTCAATATGAATACCACCTAAATTAACAATATCAAAATCAAATTCTTCTTTTTGTTGCTCGAAGTAAGGTATGTGTTGGAAATAGTTCGCATCTAATGTTCCATTATTTAAGTCTTCATTTAAGAATGTGTACTCTTGATAGGCTTCCACCTTAAGTTCAATGCCTTCTTCTTTTAAAATAGGAGCAGCTTTTTCTAATACTTCAGCATGTGGCACACTGGTCGCACCAACTGTAATAGAAGTTGTCTCCTGGTTTCCTTCTTCATTGCTTGCATCCTCATTCTCTGAAGTTCCACAAGCTGCCAATACGATTAATACAGATGCTGTGAATAATAAAGCTAGTAATTTTTTCAAAATAAATCATCCCTTCTAAATTTTATCTTTTATCTACCGCTTTGGATAGTAAATCCCCAATTAATTGAAAAACAAACACAATAGCGATAACAAATATGGTACATATAAGGACTACATCGAAATCTCTTCTTAAGAAACCTTTCATATAGGCAAGATCCCCAAGTCCACCTGCACCAATTATACCAGCCATTGCTGTATAGCCGATTAAGGAAATAGCTGTTACCGTAATACCTGATATAAGAGCAGGCATTGATTCCGGTAAAAGCACCTTAAAAATGATGGTGTGAGGTTTTGCCCCCATTGATTTTGCTGCTTCGATAACACCTTTGTCTACTTCTTTTAATCCTATCTCTACCAGTCGTGCATAAAAGGGAGCCGCTCCAATAATTAATGCAGGGAGTGCAGCCTTCCATCCTCGAATCGTACCTATTAGAAAATCAGTGAAAGGAAATAAGAGTAGGATCAAGATAATAAATGGTATGGCTCGAAACACATTGACAACCGTTGCAGTGACAAAGTTAATAAAGCGATTTTGCCAAAGGTTTCCTCTATCTGTTAAAAACAGCAATAGCCCAAGTATAATTCCGAGAATGAGAGTTCCAGCTACGGAGATGAGTGTCATGTATAAGGTTTCTTCTGTTGCTGTCCATAAATCCTCCATGTTTACATTTGGAAATAATTCTTTAAGCATGACGTAACACCTCAACTTCCACACCAGAGGTTTCAATAAATTGAATAGTTTTGGATAGAATATCTTTCTCTCCGTTTAATTCAATATACAATGTTCCATAGGCACCTTCTCTAGTTGGGGCAATAGAGCCTTGTAGAATATTAATTTCTACATCAAATTTTCTAACGATTTCTGTAATGAGGGCCCTTTTAGCATCATTACCAATAAAGTGTAGCTTGATTACTTCACTATTGTCATGATTGGTTATGAAGTTTTGCAATTTATCTTGTTCATGCTCTAATGGATTTAATTGCTGAACAAATCGCTTTGTAGTAGCTGACTTCGGACGAACAAAAACATCCAATACGTCTCCCGTTTCGACAACTTCTCCACTCTCCATAACAGCGACTCGATTACATATTTTTTGAATGACATGCATCTCGTGTGTGATCAAAATAATAGTAAGACCTAGTTTCTGATTAATGGACACAAGTAATTCGAGAATATCATCGGTTGTTTCAGGATCTAATGCAGAAGTAGCTTCATCACAAAGCAATACCTCTGGATCATTGGCAAGTGCACGGGCAATGCCAACTCTTTGTTTCTGACCACCACTTAGTTGTGCAGGATAGGAATTTTCTTTTCCAGATAATCCTACTAGATGAATTAATTCAGTTACCTTTTCAGATCTCTTGGCTTTTGGTACACCTGCTATCTCTAGTGGAAATGCAATATTATCAAATACGGTTCTAGACCAAAGGAGGTTAAAATGCTGGAAGATCATACCGATCTTTTGACGTTTTTTCCGCAGCTGAGCTTGAGACATATTCGTTATATCAAGCTCTTGTATTGAAACAGTACCATTTGTTGGTTCCTCTAATCGATTAATCAATCGGATAAAGGTACTTTTTCCAGCACCACTATAGCCAATTACACCAAATATTTCTCCTTTTTCTATGTTTAATGAAACATTATTGACAGCTTGCACTTGTTGTTTATTTGTCTGATATAGCTTTGATAAGTTTTCAATCTTAATCAATCAGCCCACTCCTTTCTCTGGGGTAGAAAAACAAAAAATCCTTTCTGTACAAGAGGACAGAAAGGATGTATGCTCCGCTTAGTCCTCTTATCTTTCAAAGCGAACTTGCTTTGATGGAATTAGCACCTATCAGAATCATCTGACGGTTGCTGGGTTTCATAGGGCCAGTCCCTCCACCTCTCTTGATAAGAGTATTACTTTTATTATAAAGGTAATCATAGCATGACAAATAAGTGAAGTCAATAAGTCTACTAATTGTTGTAATCATCGGACTTTTCAGAAAATTCAACTCTAGTACTTTGAATAATTTTTACTCTTTTACTCTACTATAGTAGCGTATTAGACAATTTTCGACTATAATAGACAATTGGTAGATTAAATGAAAAGAGGTTAAGAGATGAAACATATCGCAATAATTGGTAGTAGTGGTGGGAACCTCTATAACCTTGGTGGAAAAAAACCAGCTAAGCTACTAGAAGAAATTAGAGTTCAAGCAAACAGTGCAGGAATGAAGCTTCACGCTGTCCAGTTCGTTGGTGCTGAAGAAAGCATGGACTCTGCAAAACAAGACACAAAGGCGTCTTTATGGCAACTTGATGAAAGTGGAACATTTACTCAAAGTGAAAGAGCTAATCTTAGTGTCGTAAATGAAGAAGCGCGATTATTGGATCAGAAAATTGCCGATTTAATAGAAGAAGAGCAAATAGATGGATTAATTGTAATGAGTGGTGATCCAAATGATACGAATCAACACGTCATTCGTGCTGCCGCTAAGAAACAAGTACCAGTAGTAGGAACTGGTGGTACTTCTATGGCAACTATTGCCACCTTGGGTGCTAGAGTAATAGCAACCTCTGGTACCACTGGAACAACCAATCGAACGAGGGCTGTTTCGTTTATTACTTCTTTAAGTAAAGAATTTCAACTGTCGTATCGCCCGATTTTAGGAAGCAATCCATCCAATCAAATATCAAATGGGCTCGGATGGCGAAATATCAATATTCGTGGGATCATGATGTCGGCATTACCAGGTTTTATCGCCATGGCTCTTATATTGGCATTAAGTAAAATACCAGCACTTTCTGGTTTAAGTGAGGTGTTCGATCTATTAATTGGTGCACTTCCTGTTGTTATTGCCGTTATTGCCGCAAAGCAGGTTTCAGAATTAGATGAAGTGTCTATTGTTGCAGGTGTTATTGCAGGAGTATTGTCGGTTGGTGGCGGGATTATTGGTGGAATGATCGCTGGTATTCTTGCAGGGGTCATGGTGCGTATACTCTTCCGAAAATTTGTTGAATGGCGCTTTCCAATGACAACAGTCAACATTGCTGCAGGTGGAATTGCTGGTTTATTCTCTGGATTATTAGTTTATTATTTTATTGCACCAATTGCTTTATTTATAGGTGATGGAATAAAACAGTTAATTGAGCTTGCGGTAGATTTTAATCCGATTCTCGCTGGTACCATTGCGGGAGTGTTAATTTGGCCAGCCATTATTGGTGGGGTCTATCATGCTGCCATCTTGCCGATTGTATTGCTAGAAATGGAGCGTACGGGGAACAGCTTTTTAGGTGCTGTTGATATGGTGGGATTAGTAATGGTAGCTGCTGGTATTAACTTAGCGAATATTATTCGACCACGTGATAAAGGAGAGGCAGCAGTTGCCGTTCCAGGCTTTCTAATCAATCTTGGCTTTGGAACCTTTGTTGAATCAGCCTACCCATTTATGTTTTCGAGCAAATGGATTTTCGCTGGAGCTCTTCTATCTGGGGGGATAGGTGGTGCATTAGTTGGCTTTTTTGAGGTTCGTGGAACAGCCTATGTTCCTACCTTTACGGCACCATTGCTTGCCAATCACTCTCTTGGCTTCATCATTGCAATGCTTGTACCATGTCTAGTAGCATTTTTTGTTACATTAATTGTAAATCAGATAAAACGAGCGAAATAATGCTAGAAGAAGTCTATGATAGCTGCATTGCTTTTATAGACTTCTTTTAACATTAGTATCTCTGGAGCCTTAATTGGTAAGGGATTGAATTGGTGCAGGTATCCTTCCACCACGCTGAATAATTTTCTCAGAACTAAAAGAACTAACTCCGATTATCGGTGCTCGACCAAGTAGTCCGCCAAATTCGACCGATTCGCCTTGTTTTTTGCCGATCACTGGAATAACACGTACAGCTGTTGTTTTTCGATTGATCATGCCTATTGCAGCTTCATCCGCTATGATGGCAGCAATGGTTTCTTCGCTAGCTGATCCATCTAGTGCAATCATGTCTAATCCAACAGAGCAGACACATGTCATCGCTTCAAGCTTTGATAATTCAAGAGCACCATCCTCAATACCACGAATCATTCCATTATCTTCACTTACTGGTATAAAAGCGCCACTTAAACCACCAACGTAGGAGCTGGCCATCGCCCCACCTTTTTTGACCGCATCGTTCATGAGTGCTAATGCGGCAATGGTTCCATGTGTACCGACACGTTCTAAACCAATCTCTTCTAGTATTTCCGCAACACTGTCATTCATAGCATTGGTTGGTGCAAGCGACAAGTCCATTATACCAAATGGGACGTTTAGTCTTTGTGCTACTACACGCCCAATTAATTCACCTGCCCTTGTAATCTTAAATGCCGTATTTTTGATCACATCAGCTATTTCTCCCAAATCGGCATTTGGGAATTTTTTTAATGCATTTAATACAACACCAGGACCACTTACTCCAACACTTAACACTACTTCCCCTTCACCCGTGCCGTGAAAGGCTCCTGCCATAAATGGATTATCCTCAACCGGATTACAAAAAACAACTAGTTTGGCACAACCAATACTATTATGATCTTTCGTTAGCTCCGCTGTTCGCTTTATAATCGATCCCATGCTTGCTACAGCATCCATGTTTATTCCTGTTTTCGTTGTAGCAACAGAAATAGAAGCACATACTCTTTCTGTGAAGCTTAGTGCCTCTGGGAGTGCAGAAAGTAGGGCTTGATCTCCCTTGGTTATCCCTTTATGTACCAATGCAGAAAATCCACCAATGAAATCCACATCTAAACATTTAGCTGCGTCATCTAATATTTTGGCTAATTCTATTACTTGTTGCTTTGATGCATTTCCTAGTAATTCTGCGACAGGTGAGATCGCAATTCGTTTGTTGATAATTGGCACCCCATATTCCTCCGCGACTTGGTCAGCAGTTGTTTGAAGCTCCTTTGCATAGTGCGTAATTTTTTTATAAACATTCTCTTTTAATTTATCAAAATCTGAATCCATACAATCCCGTAAGCTAATCCCCATTGTAACCGTTCGAATATCTAAATGTTCCATTTCTACCATTCGTATTGTTTCTTGTATCTCTGTGAATCCTATTGGCATAATTGATTTCCTCCTTAAACACGATGCATTGCTTGAAAAACATCTTCAAGTTGAATGTTAATATTCAGTCCAAGTTCCTTTTCAACAGGTTCGAATTTTTGTTTTAAATGATTAATATTACTACTGTCTTGAATATCTATAATCATAATCATTGTGAAAAAATCCTGCAAAATCGTCTGACTTATGTCAGAAATATTTATATGATTATCTGCTAATACATTAGTAACTTTAGCTATAATTCCTACTTTATCCTTACCTACAACACTTACTACTGCTCGTTTTTTCAATTTTATCACCTCTATTTCGTTAGTATGCTCATTATAACACGGAATATCGATATCGCATTTTTGCTAAAACCATTATTTTCGCATAAAATATAGGGGTATTAAGAATTGGAGGGCTTCTGATGAAGGAAATTAAAATGATTGCATTAGACATGGATGGCACGCTTTTAAATAATCAGCACCAAGTCTCCGACGTAAATAAAACTGCAATAAAAAGAGCCCAAGATAATGGGGTAGAGGTGATTATCTCAACAGGTCGTCACTATCAAACAAGCTCTATTATTGCAAAAGAATTAGGTTTACATTATTTGATTACGGTGAATGGTAGTGAGATTTGGACAATGCATGGTGACTTAATTGCAAGACAAACATTGGATCCAAGTATTGTTATGAAGCTTGTAAAGCTTAGAGAGGAGCATCAAACATGGGCTTGGCTTGCTTCTGTTGATAAAATTTGGCGGGGAGAGACTCCTGAGGATATTGAAGCACATGAATGGCTGAAATTTGGCTTTGACACAGACGCCCCAGAAATAAAGGAAAAAATTAACCAAACATTGTCAGAATGGGAGGATGTCGAGGTAAGTAATTCTAGTCTAACCAATATTGAAGTCAATGCAGTCGGAGTGAATAAAGCAGCGGCAATTGAAAAGGTTTGTGAAAGAATTGGTATCACCATGGATCAGGTGATGACGGCTGGTGATAGTTTGAATGATATAAAAATGATAGAATTAGCTGGATTAGGCATCGCGATGGGAAATGCTCAGGAACCTGTAAAAAAAGCAGCTGATTGGGTAACCGCTTCTAATGATGAGGACGGAGTAGCCCTTGCTATTGAAAAGTGGGTATTATCATCGACTTAACAGTAAAGTATTTTCGTGTAGTGCTGGATCCTGAAATATTTGCTAGAAATGATAGAAATTTCTGAAAATAGGTAGCTATTACTTGCAGTGAACCATTTGATGTAATAACTTAATATATGGAGTGAATTTTTATACTGGACTTACGCATTGTTCCATTTCGTGCTAAAATAGAGGATATGGAATAATACATAAGTAGTGATAAATTAACAAAAGGAGCGATTAGGAGAATGGCAAAACAACAATTTGGTGTGATAGGTCTTGCTGTTATGGGGAAAAACCTTGCCTTAAACGTAGAGAGCAGAGGTTATTCTGTAGCAGTTTTTAATAGAACTTATCAAAAAACAGAAGACTTCTTGAACAATGAAGCAAAAGGGAAGAATTTCGTTGGAGCAAAAACGATTGAAGAATTTGTTGATTCCTTAGAGAAGCCGCGTAAGATTATGTTAATGGTACAAGCAGGGCCAGCTACTGATGCGACGATTGCTTCCCTACGGCCATTACTTGATAAAGGTGATATTTTAATCGATGGTGGGAATACGTTCTTTAAAGATACCATGCGTCGTAATGCTGAGCTTGATGAATCTGGAATCCACTTTATTGGAACAGGTGTATCAGGTGGGGAAGAAGGAGCACTCAAAGGCCCTTCCATCATGCCTGGTGGACAAAAAGAAGCATATGATTTAGTTGCACCAATTTTCGAAGCAATTTCTGCTAAAGTAAATGGCGACCCTTGTGTAACTTATATCGGACCGAATGGTGCTGGACACTATGTCAAGATGGTTCACAATGGTATAGAATATGGAGATATGCAACTTATTTGTGAAGCATATTTTATTATGAAACACGTGCTAGGTCTAGGTGCTGAGGAGCTTCATGAAGTATTTAAAGAATGGAACAAAGGTGAACTAGATAGCTATTTAATCGAGATAACAACAGATATCTTTAAGAAAAAGGATGCTGAAACAGGAAAACCAATGGTGGACGTGATCCTAGATACTGCTGGTCAAAAAGGTACGGGAAAATGGACAAGTCAAAGCGCACTAGATCTAGGGGTACCATTACCGGTTATTACAGAATCTGTATTCGCGCGTTTTATTTCAGCAATGAAAGAAGAGCGTGTGGCAGCGAGCAAGGTATTACAAGGGCCATCTGCAGCGGACAAGCCGTATGAAGGAGATAAGGATGAACTAATTGAAGCGATTCGTAAAGCCCTTTATATGAGTAAAATTGTTTCCTATGCACAAGGTTTTGCTCAAATGAGAGCAGCATCTGAGGAAAATGATTGGAATCTACGTTATGGAGATATATCCATGATCTTCCGTGGAGGATGTATTATTCGTGCACAATTCCTACAAAAAATTAAAGATGCATACGATCGTGAGCCAGGTCTTGCTAATCTCTTACTAGATCCTTACTTCAAAGAAATTGTAGAAGGCTATCAAGAATCATTGCGTAAAGTATTATCGATCGCAATGGAGCGTGGAATTCCAGTTCCTGGCTTTGCAAGTGCCTTAGCTTATTATGATAGCTATCGTACAGAAACATTGCCTGCTAACCTTTTACAAGCACAACGTGATTACTTTGGCGCACACACATACCAACGTGTGGACAAAGAAGGAATCTTCCATACAGAGTGGTTAGAGGACTAATAATAAAATCCCTCTTGCATATATGCGAGAGGGATTTTGTTATTATCATAGACCTTCTTCGAATAATAGCACTCTAGCTGGGGCTGCTTCTGTATCAATTAATTTTAATGGTGCAGCGACCATCAAATATTCTCCAGGTGTGACTTCAGCAAGACGTAGACCTTCCATAATAATAATCTCTTCTGTGAAAAGCTTGCGATGAGTTGGGTTCCCTTCTTGACTACGTTCGATTCCTAATGTATCTATTCCTACACCCGCGACCTGCTTTTGAATGAGGTAGTCAGCGCCGTCTTCTTTTAAATAAATAAAGTCGAAATCAAACTCGTTCTTCGCAAAGGAGGAATTTTTTGTTTTCAATAAAAGAAAATCATCTTCACAAATAGAATGCGCTTCCAAATCTGTGCGACTTATTCCATCTTTAGCATTCGTTAAATCTAATACCTTTACCTTTCTAATTAATTTTTCTAATGAGATCGATTCAAATGTATCCCCGTCGTTCAACATATGAAGGGGTGCATCAATATGGGTTCCGCTATGAAGGTTTAATTCCATTGTTGTACTTGTAACATAACCGGAGGTATTTCGGTCAAAATGTGGTTTAATTGCTTGAATATTTTCCCATACTTGCATTTCTGGATGAATCGTCATTGAAATATCATAGAATTTCACTTTTAATCTCTCCTTTTTAGATAAGAAAGAGCAACCTAAAACGATTGCTCTTCTTCTTGTTCTACTATTTTTCAGGTGTAATGTTCCACCATTTAAAACCGTCTTTCGCTAATAACTCATCAGCTTCCTTCGGTCCATTTGTTCCTGATTCATAATTTGGAAAGTCTGCTTTTTTCTTGGACCAAGCATTTGCGATAATATCAATAAATTTCCAAGAAAGAGCAACCTCATCCCAGTGTGTGAAATTAGTGGAATCACCGCGCATACAATCATGTAACAGAATTTCATATGCTTCTGGAGTATTCATCTTGTCACCAGAATTATTGTCATAACTTAATGTGATTGGAGTAGAGGCAGCACTATAGTCACCTTTCTTCGCATTAACATGCAATGTGATCCCTTCATGTGGTTGGACATGGATAACGAGTAAGTTAGACTTCGTTTCATGTTCTTTTCCATAATAGAGGTTCATCGGTAAATCTTTAAATTCGACTACAATTTCAGTGGATTTTTTCTCCATACGCTTACCTGTACGAATATAGAATGGAACTCCAGCCCAGCGGAAGTTATCAATCATGAGTTTTGCTGCTACGAACGTATCTGTATTTGATTCAGGGTCCACACCATTTCCTTCGCGGTATGCGGGTAATTCCTCACCATTTACCATTCCACGGCCATATTGACCACGGACAATATATTGGTCAAGATTGTCTTCTTCAAAGAAGCGCAATGCACGCAACACTTTTACTTTCTCACTACGAATTTCTTCAGGTGTTAGCTTAATTGGTGGATCCATAGCGATCAATGCGAGCATTTGCAACATATGATTTTGCATCATGTCTTTTAAGGCACCAGCACTATCATAATAGCGTCCACGCTCTTCAACACCTAGAATCTCACTTGACGTAATTTGAATATTTGAAATATATTGATTATTCCAGAGTGGCTCAAATAATGCATTGGCAAATCGAATTACTTCAATGTTTTGGACCATTTCTTTTCCTAAGTAATGGTCAATACGATAGATTTGATCCTCAGTAAAAGCTTCACGAATTTGGTTATTTAATTTTTCGGCAGACTCATAGTCATGACCAAATGGTTTTTCGATAACAAGTCTAGTCCAACCTTTTGTTGTTGTTAAACCTTCTGACTTTAAGTTTGCAGCAAGTGTACCAAAGAAATTAGGTGCCATCGAAAAGTAGAATAGACGATTTCCGTCAGTTTCATGCTTCTCATCAAGCTGATTGATAAGGTTCTCTAACTCTGCATAATGCTCAAGGTCTTGAATATCGAAAGGGTTATAATGAAAATGGCTAGCAAATTCATCTGGATCAATACTTGGATCATTTAACCCGTTTATAGATTCTTTTACATTATTTCGGAAGTCTTCATTCGTTAGTGGTCGTCTTGCAACACCAATTACGGCAAAGTTCTTTGATAATTTTCCATTACGATAGAGTCGATAGATGGAAGGATAGAGTTTTCTATTTGCAAGATCACCTGTTGCACCAAATATAACAATAACTGCTTTTGGGTTATTCGTTGTCATTAACTTAAACTACCTTTCTTCATTTAATTATTAATAAGCGAGTTATACGCATATGTGTCACGATATGCTATAATCAAAATGTTTCTTAAAAAATAGGAATGCATAATGGCTTTTATTTCATTTGCTAATTATACATGATAACATATAAATTGGTAAAATGACGTGATTGTCATAAATATATACTATCACTTATTAAAAAAATGACAAAACAAAATACATAGAATTTTCAAAAAATTCAGGAGGATATGATGAAAAATTACCAAGGATTTCTAATTGATTTAGATGGAACAGTGTATAAAGGTACAGAAAAAATCATAGAGGCTATAGAGTTTGTGAAAGAATTAGAACGAAAGGGGCTCCCCTATCTATTTCTAACAAATAATTCTACCAAGCATCCAAAGGATGTTTCAGAAAAATTAGTTAATATGGGCGTCCCAAGTACAGCTAAACATGTCTTTACGACAAGTATGGCGACAGCAACCTATATAAAGGAACAAAAAGCGAATGCAAAAGTCTATGCAATCGGTGAAGAAGGACTCTATATGGCGCTTAAGGAATGTGGGCTTGAGCTCGTAGAAGAAGATGCAGATTTTGTCGTAATGGGACTGGATCGAAATATAAATTATGAAAAGCTAACAAAAGGGGCACTAAATATTCGCAAGGGCGCAAAATTTGTCGCAACAAATGGTGATGTAGCATTACCAACAGAAAGAGGCTTCTTACCTGGTGCTGGTTCCCTTATTTCTGTTCTATCTGTTACTACAGGAATACAACCAACATTTATAGGTAAGCCTGAATCAATCATTGTGGACCAAGCTCTAGAAGTACTTGGCACAAAGAAGGAAGAAACACTTATGGTTGGTGACAATTATGCTACAGATATATTAGCAGGAATGAATGCTGGCATTGATTCTGTACTAGTGCATACAGGTGTGACAACGAAAAAAGATTTAGAAACAATAGAAGCAAAGCCAACCTATTCAATAGATAGCTTAGCAGAGTGGACGTTTGGTGAATAACTAATACTATGTTTAAGAAAGAGCCAAGTAGAGGATTTCTTCTATCCTTTGCTTGGCTCTTTTTTTGTACGTACAGTTTAACAAGAATAATTTCTTACTAATCTCAGTCTAAGTTAGGATTCTATTTCCGTAGTACTTTTGTTTTTCTTTTTCCCCATCCGATTTGTAATCATGACCCCGATGATGACGAATAATCCTCCTAAAATTTGAACGAAGGAGATTTGCTCCTTTAAAAAGATGACAGCACCAATCATGGTAAATACAGGAATTAAATTAAGAAAAATAGAAGCCCTTGATGGACCAAGCTCTTGTACTCCTTTGTTGTATGCCATCAATGCGATAAGTGATGGAAATATACCGAGATATAAGGTTCCACCTATGATCGCCCAAGACCAATTAATTTGTTGGATCTCCTCCCACTCGATCGGGAGTAATGGAATAAAGAGGATAATAGCAATGACAGACATAACGAGTAATGCACCATATGTTGGGAATTTCCAAGTGTGTTGCTTAATGAAAATAGAATAAACGGACCAACTTACCATTGCTAGTAGCATAATTAAATCTCCAATATTTATTTGGAGATTGGTAATGACCTCTAATGATCCCTTCGTGATAACAAAAAATACGCCAAATAAAGAAATAAATACACCGAATAGCTGTTTTGCTGTAAAGCGATCGCCAAATAATATAAATGCCAAAAGAAGCGTGAAAATAGGTGTAGATGCTTCTACAATTCCAGCATTAATTGTAGTAGTGTAATTTAATGCTAAATAGACAAAAATATTAAATAATACGAGACCTGTCACAGAAAGTGCTAAAATAGCTTTCCATTCCTTTTTCCAAAGGGCACGGTTGTTCTTCCATTCTTTGTATCCAAGAGGAAATATAACGAATGCTGCAATAATGTAGCGGAAGAAAGATAGTGTAATTGGTGGAATCTCTGCGGTTACTGGCTTTCCGATAATTAGATTACCAGCATAGAAGATAGCAGCCAGAATTAATAATAAATATGCCTTCATCTAATCACCTCCAATTTACCCATCATAACATGTTTATTCGAAAGTGAAAAACAAAAAACCAGTAAGCTCTGATGCAAACTGGTTTTGAGAATCACTCGTTATTTGGATCTAATTTCTTGTCTCATAAAGAGTAAATAGGATAGGGCAAAACATACAAGAGTTGCAGCAATGAGTCCAGTTAATTGAGGCCAAATTAATAAAAGACTTTGGCTCAAAGGAAGCGGACCTGCTATGGCACCTGTCGTTTGCTCAACTGTTAAAGGACCTAGGCTTCGAACAGATGGTGACATGAGTGTCGTTGTCGATTCTGTAAAAAGGTAGTTTGGAGAAATTCTCATTAAATTGAGCACCAGTCCTTGTTTACTTATTGCGTCTGATGTGCTTGCGATATTCTCAGGATTGAGAATCGACTTTGATAATAGCTCTACTAGCATTGAATAGAATAGACTAAAAAAAATCCATATTGCAATCGATGCTAATGCGGATGTAGCAGCTTGCTTGAATCGAACGGAAAACAGGATACCTAAATTAAGCCAGAAGGCAATATAGGCAATACACAAAATTAAGAAACAAATAATTCGTAAGAATTCTTCTAATGTAGGTGGAATACCTAAAATTAGAATACCGAAGGACATTACTAAAAAGCCTAATGCAAAGAACAACAGAGCATTTATAAGTAATGCTGCCGCAAATTTCCCATTCAAAACAAAATCCCTAGGTATAGGTTGTGCCATTAATCTACTTAAGGTCCCTTTATTACGTTCTGAATTAATGGCATCAAACCCAAGAGCAACACCAAGTAATGGTCCTAAAAAACCTACAAATGTAATAAAAGAAGGTAAGGTTCCATCAGAGATGGTAAAAAGCTTTAAAAATAGAAAAGCACTTCTTGCCACTTCTTTTGTTTCCTCAGCTGCGGCATCTAAGGCATCCTGAATATTTGTAATAGCAGTGTAGAGTGAACCGATACAAGTAAAGGTAATAATAAGGAGCAAAATAATTATTCTCCAGCTCGTAATATAATCTGTAAATTCCTTTCGAACGATCGCCTGGAATGCGGTCATATGACTACTTTTTTCTCTGTTCGGGATGGTAAACCATTTTTGTATGTTCCCTTTAAGAGTTTGGAGCCTCTCCACGACTATCACCTCCTTCAAAATATCGATGATAAATTTCGTCGAGGCCATAATTTTTCTTTTGTATTTGTGTTAAGGATATATTGTTCTGAACGATGATTTTCGCTATATCTGCAGATATATCATGATCCACATAAATTTCTAATTTATCTAAAGCTTGTTCAATACGATTGACACCCCTTAATGTCCGGATTTTTTCGATTAATTCAGAATCAATAGGTTCTGCTTTGACATAGATGATGAATAAATCTTCAAAAAATAATTGTTTAGCTAATTCCTCCATATTTCCTTCTGCTAAAAGCTTCCCTTTGACAAAGATGCCAACACGATCGCAAATTTGCTGTACCTGATGTAATTGATGGGAAGAAAGTAGTACAGTAATTCCATCTTCTTTATTCAATTGTTGTATTAATTTCAGTATTTCTCTAACACCTTCAGGGTCAATACCGAGGGTTGGTTCATCTAAAATAATGACTTCAGGATCTTTCATTAAGACATCCGCAAGCCCTAATCGTTGACGCATACCCCGAGAATATTTTCCTGCTTTTTTGTTTGTTGCATCTGTTAGTCCGACCCTTTGTAATAGATAGTTAGCACGTTCTTCTGCAAGTTTGCGTGACAAGCCGTTTAAGCTCGCGGTATAGAGGAGGTTTTCAAATCCAGTCATATGCTCGTAAAAGCCAAGGTCATCTGGCAAATATCCTACTCTACGCTTCACTTCAATTGGATTGGATGTAGAGTTAATTCCACAAACATGAACGGACCCAGTTGTTGGCTCACTTAATCCAAGCATCATTAAGATGGAAGTGGATTTTCCTGCTCCATTGGGTCCTAATAATCCAAAGATCTCACCTTTTTTTATCGCTAAGGAGAGGTGATCAACTGCATATTGTTCGTCATATTGCTTGGAGATTTCGTCTAGTGTAATGATCGGTGATGACATAATTATCTCCTCCCAAATTTTCTAAATATAAAGTAAAGTCCACCTATCACGATGAGAATGATAAGAATAGCTACAATGCCCCATAATGTAGAGGTTTCGACTGCTACACGAAAACTTGCATCCGAGGAAGCTTCAGCAGTTTCCGCTGTGAAGGTGGTTACATAATCCCCTGCAATGGCTTCATCCGGTGCGGTTAGTGTTGCTTTTATTGTTTTGGTTTCTCCTGCTTTTAATGAAGCAATTTTGTCTGAATTGAATTCTGATTCCCAATTAGGCGGAGTGGAAGCTTTTACGGAAATATCAGATAAGGTAGCAGTACCAGTATTTTCGATTACTAAATCCACAGTACGGGAATTTCCTGCTGTAACATCTGTGCTTAAATTTCCTTCTGGAGTACTTATTTTCAATTCGTACGAACCTGTTATAACGGCTTCTAACGTTGTTTCTGCAGAGGTAGAGCTATTAGCTGCTTTTATTGGGATGGAGTAGGTATCTGCTTTTACATTTGTCGGTGGTGTTACTTCCACTGTAATATCCTTTGATGCATTTGGTTCTAGTGCTACTGAAGTTACTGCTTTTCCATCTGCTTTAAATTGTACACCCCAGCCTTCTTTTGTTCCTGCACTCAAAGCATAGGTTTGTTCTTCAGCAGTACGATTTTTTAAGCTCACTGTATAAGAAAAGGTAGCATCAGCATGCCCCTCCATATTTGGCTGTTCCGATGTTAATTCAGTCGCAGAGGTACCTTCCTCCGATACCGTTGTAATAAAAGGTAATTCTGCATAATCATCGCCTTCACCATCTGCAATAAGCGTAAATTGATAATCCGCCTTTTTAATTTCTAATGGAACGGTTACATCGAATTGGATACTTTGCTCACCATTTTCGCGTACAGATAATTGACTAATATCATTTCCACCAGCAGTAATTGTGTAGTTCCAACCTTTCGGGAGTCCTTCTACATCAAAGGTCATATTCGATATCGAACTACTTTTGTTAAGCACAGTGACGTCATAGCTTAATGTTTCTCCTGGTGTGACGGATAAGCCTGTATAAGGTGTGTAAAGAGAGATTCCACCTGCTGCTTCTACTTTTCCAATAAATAAAATAGGAAATAATAACAACACGGAACATATTAAAGATATAATTTTTTTATACATGGTTAGATCCTCCTTAAAATGATTTTTCAGTGAGTGATACGTGGAAATTACGTAGTTGGATTTGTTTTTTTGAAAAAAATTTGTACAATGTAAATAAATTGTTGATGAACTCTTAGAGGGGGGATCATGTTGGAAGAAGATCATTTGTTATTAAAACGAATGGCAGATGGACAAAAACAAGCATTTGATAGCTTCTACGAAAAATATCATATCTACATTTTTCAAATTGCTTATAAGGTTGTGAGTAATCGTAGTGAGGCGGAAGATATTTGCCACGATGTTTTTCTCGAGATTTATCAAAAAGCGATACAATACAATCCCGAACGAGGAAGTGTAAAAGCATGGATAGGAGTGAAGACAAGGTCAAGAGCAATAGATCGTTTGCGGAAAAAATCAGGTCTGTTAACAAATAAGCTCGAAGATATCCTGATGAATGCTTCTCCTTCTGCAGATCAATATGTAATAGAAAGAATGGAAAAGGAGCTACTCGTTAATGCGATGAGCCGTCTTCCAAAGGAGCAACAACAAGCAATCTATCATATGTATTTTGAGCATTTTACCCAAAAGGAGATTGCATTTAGGTTTAACCGACCACTCGGTTCTGTTAAATCATCTATTCGTTATGGACTCCAAAATTTACGGAAGCAAAAATCATTACTACGTTGGTATGGTTCTAGTGGAGGTGACAAATAAATGAGCAGTAACCATTTGAAGGAAGAAAAAATCATCGACCTGCTTGATGGTAATGTTTCAGAAGAAGAAAAATTTGAAATTCAAAACCATATAAATACATGCCCAGAATGCCAAGGAGTATATAAATTTTGGCAAAATACGATGGAAAGTATGACAGATGTTTTTCCTTCTCCTTCACTAAAGGAGAAATTAGATGAATCGATCGAAAAGAAAAAAAGTCATCGTTTCATTTCATTTAAACCAATAATTCTCACCGCTAGTCTAGCAATTGTGGCTTTTCTGTTCTGGGGATTAAATGATATTGTTTACCAAAGTAATACGGTTCAACCGGAATATGAAATTTATCAAAATAATGAAATCAATGAGGAAAGTTTATTTACCAATAGTCCACATGTAGAAGTACAACAGCTTGTTTCGTTTTCCAATACTAGTAATATTGACGGTGCTTTATGGGTCAATAAAGAAACACAGGAGATGTTACTTAAAGTAAAGGGGCTAGAGGGCTTGGAGCAAAATGATTATCAGCTTTGGATCGTTGACCAGGATAATCATGCTGAAGGTGAATTATTAATGGTAGATACGAATGGTGAGGCAAAAGTATTATATCGTTTAAATGACTTATCGGAATATAAGCATATAAAAGCAAGTGTAGAACCATTGGGAGGCAGTAAAACTCCTACAGGTCCAGAAACATTCTTTGTCGATTTTGATTAGGTGAAGGAATGGATAAAGAAAGGAACCGAACTACTTAGAGCTTTTTCTTAAGGCTCTAAATATAGTTCGGTTTTTCTAGGCTCAAGGACATAACCCTACTGATGGAAAATTACCTTTTTTCTATTTCAAATAAATCGTCTAGTTTATTACTTACATAAGTATGGGAATCTCTTACCCCTAAATTATAAAAGGTTGGAGCTATTTCCCTCATAAAAAAATCTAGAAGAAATCCTGCCTGTAAATTTCCTAATTCCTCGTTATGTTCTCTTAAGTAGTAATCTTGAATGAGAGTAATAAATTCATTTCTTTCTTCATGACTCAATGTAAAGGGGGATTTCATGTTAATGACTCCTCTCATTAGGTAATGATTTCCTATAGCCTATCAACACGAGCTGTCTTTAGCAAGTTATTTCGCAGCTTTTTGCAATTTTTGAATCATTTTTAGCGATCTACCTGTACCAATTGCTACGGATTCTAACGGGTTTGGAGCAAGATGTACGGGAACATTGATTACTTTAGAAAGCCATTTTTCCATCCCTTGTAGTAATGCTCCCCCTCCAGTCAGTGTAATCCCTTGGTCTACTATATCTCCACTTAGCTCTGGTGGACAATTTTCTAATGTGTCTCGAATGGAGTTTAGAATAGCCTCTAATACTTCTTTTATCGCGTATTGTACTTCGGTAGATTTAATTTCAATCACTTTAGGTAACCCTGTTACAAGGTCTCGTCCACGAACGTCCATTGTTTTTTCATCATGTTCAATGAGGGCATGTCCGATTTCTATTTTAATCTTTTCTGCTGTGCTTTCCCCAATAAGGACATTGAAATGTCTTTTTATATACTGGATAATCTCTTCATCGATGTGATCCCCGCCAATTCGAACAGATCTACTTGCAACAACACCACCGAAAGAAATAATCCCTACCTCGCTTGTTCCGCCGCCAATATCGACAATCATACTTGCTTGAGGCTCTGCCACAGGAAGATCTGCACCGATAGCAGCTGCGATCGGTTCTTCTATTAGATGAACTTCTTTCGCTCCATAGCTTTTAATAGCATTATCAATAGCGCGTCGTTCTACAGCCGTACTACCTGATGGCGTACAAACGACAACGGTAGGCTTTCGCATAGAGATTCCAGCTTTTTTACTGACTTTCTTTAACATAGCTGTTAACATTTGAGTAGTGGAATCAAAGTCTGCAATCACGCCATTTCTTAATGGGCGAATTGGAATAATATGTTTTGGAGTCTTCCCAATCATACTTTTCGCTTCATTTCCGACAGCAACGACATTATTTGTCTTTGTATCTAGTGCCACAACGGCAGGTTCATTTAATATAATTCCTTTGGTTTTGGTATAAATTAATATATTTGCGGTTCCTAGGTCAATACCAATTTCTGTATTTGCAAACATTACGTACCCTCCATTAATTCTATATCATAAATCTCTACCTTTATAATTGTTCTATTTTTCATAGGAAATTATGACCGTATTATGGATGGAAGTTTTTGTTAATGCAAAAAAACTAACTTTAGTGTGAAATTTTAAAAGCGAAAAATTCATTATAATAAAACTTCTGTTGATAATCTAGTATAATAAAGGTAGTTAATAGCATCAGACGTGTGGATAAGATTCCTGTCTAGTCGAATGATAAAATAGATGAGTGAATAGAAGCGTGCCTAAAAAAATAATCTAGGATGATTAATATGGATGTATTTGCACAATTAGCGGAGGAAAGGATAAAAAAAGCTATAGAGGAAGGGGAATTTGATCAACTAAAAGGGAGAGGGAAGCCATTAAAGCAAGATGATTTATCACACGTTCCAGAGGATTTGCGGATGGGATACCGTCTGTTAAAGAATAGTGGTTTTCTTCCAGAGGAATTACAAATAAACAAAGAATTAGTAACATTAAGAGATTTGATCAAGTCATGTGATAGCGAATCAGAAAAAAAACGTCTGGAGAAAAAACTTACAGAAAAAGAGCTACGACTAAGGATGCTTATCGAAAAACGCGGTATAAAAAAATCACCTGTGTATAGGCAATATCGTCACAAATTAGATCGTTTATCACAGCGTTAGTTCGTCCTTAGAGATGAAGGAACCTCAAAATTTGTGATATCTAAAGATAACCCTGTCTATGCATATGTCCCAATTGGCATGACAATAATATTTAGAAAATTAAAGGTGACGATAATGTTTCAAACGTTTATAGATCAAATATTAAATAAAACATCACAGCGGAATGAGAGAATAAATCGAATTAGCGAAATGCCGTTCGACAATCGTTATAGATGGATAGAAGATCTCGAAGAGTCGATGAAGTTAGATGCTCAAAGACCAAAGTCGATTCTTTTCTTTGATATAGATCGATTTAAAAATGTGAATGATATTGCAGGCCGACAGATAGGAGATCAGGTAATTGAACTAGTCGAAGACAGGATTAATGAACATCTTCCAGAAACTTGTAATTTGTATCATCTTTTTGGTGATCAATTTTTGGTGTCAATTGACAACACAGTCAGTCAGAGCTTCTCGCTTGCAAACCAGCTCATGAAAGCTATTCAACGACCAATTTTTGCGGAGAATCATGAATTCTACCTTACCGCAACGATCGGCATTAGTCATATTCAAGAGTCTGATATAAAGCCTTCTGAACATATCCATCAAGCAAGGTTCGCAGTAAGGCATGGAAAAACAAAAGGTGGAAATCAAGTAAATGAATATAAAAGCTTTATGGGAGCAATATATAATGAGTTAATCTCACTGGAATCCGATATCATAAAAGCAGTACAATTCAATGAGTTCTATCTTGTCTATCAGCCTAAGGTAGATGTTAAGACAAATAAAATGATCGGACTAGAAGCCTTATTAAGGTGGAAACATCATCAATTAGGAGAAATTTCACCATCTAGATTTATTCCGATAGCAGAGAAAATCGGTATGATCCATTCTATTGGAGAATGGGTATTAAGAGCAGTTTGTCAACAATACCTGGAATGGAAGCGTATTGGTGTTCCACCAATTTTGATTGCCATTAATGTATCTGCACTCGAGTTACAGCAACCTTGCTTTTATCATCGAGTAATCCGTATTATAGAGCAGATGGGGATGGATCCAAAGTATCTGGAGATGGAAATAACAGAAAATAGCTTTATACATAACCCAGAAGAATGTATTGAAACAATGGAAAAGTTAAGAAGTATAGGAATTTCTTTATCGATTGATGACTTTGGTACCGGCTATTCCTCGATAGGGTATTTAAAAAAATTCCCGATAGATTATCTAAAAATTGACCAATCCTTTTTGAAGGATGTATGTACGGATTCTGGAAGTGCCGAAATTATTAAATCAATGATTCATCTTGGTCATACCTTTGGTTTAAAAGTAGTAGCGGAAGGGGTAGAAGGAGAACATGCATTAAGTTTTATTCGTAATGTAGCGTGTGATTACTATCAAGGCTATTTCTATAGTCAGCCACTAGAAGCAGACAAGGTGATGGATAAGCTGCTAACAAGTTAAATCAATAACTTTTCTAGAAAATAGAGTTTTTCTAAAATATTAGGATTAACAAATTAGAATAGGTGGTATTATATGATTAATGTTTTATTTATTTGTTTAGGGAATATTTGTCGTTCGCCAATGGCAGAAGCGGTCTTTCGTCAAATAGCCAAGGAAGATGGAATGGAGAAACGCTTCTTTATTGATTCTGCTGGAATGGGGAATTGGCATATTGGAAAGCCGCCACATCAAGGGACTAGAGCTAAGCTAGATCAAATGAAAATTACATATGAAGGACAAAAAGCGAGACAAATAAATCCAAAGGATCTGGAGAATTTTGATTATATTATTGCAATGGATCAGCAAAATATCAATGATTTAGCAGAACTGGGTAAAAATTCAGAAAAAGTAGTAATCAAAAAGCTGATGGATTTCGTTGAAAATGCTAAGGAAGAAAATGTGCCGGATCCATATTTCACCAAGAATTTTGACTATACGTATGAACTTGTAAAAGAAGGCTGTGAATCATTGTATGCTTATATAAAAAGGAAGCATCTATGAGATAAATGAGAATAAGAGGTGGATAAATTATGGGAAAACAAAAGCTTGTCAAAGGAATTATTTTTGGGGCAGTGATTGGAGGATTAGTATCCTTAGGGGATCGAGATACGAGAAGGTATGTTCGTTCTAAATGTCAGGTGACCAAACAAAGGGCCCAATTCTATATCAAAAATCCTTCCGATTTAGTCCGTGAGCTTAATCAATTTTATCAAAAAGGCTCCGAGCAATTATCAACAGGTTTGTCTCAAGCCCTGGAGATTTTAAATCAGCTACAAGAAATGACGAGAAAGATCGATAAAAAATGAGTCTGAACAATAGGGCGGGCTCCTCTATTCTTGCTAATGGTAAGCAATTACTCCATGAGATTATTGATGATGATGTTCCGGGGCTTGGGGCTCAGCTCGCCTATTTTCTTTTGTTATCATTATTTCCTTTTATGATTTTTTTAGTAACACTAATCGGATATCTACCGTTTGATGATATTAGTGTCACAAATCTTATTTCTAAATACGCACCTGAAGAAATTATGACACTTATCAATAACAATCTAACACAAATCATGAATAGTCGTAATGGAAGCTTGTTGTCGATTGGTATTATTGGGACATTATGGTCTGCGTCGAATGGAATTAATGCCTTGATTCGTTCATTTAATCGTGCTTACGATATTGAGGAAGAGCGCCCTTTTTTCATCACTCGTTCAATTGCGATTTTTCTTACGATTGTAATGCTTTTAGTTATTTTGGTCGCCTTTATTCTACCAATCTTTGGGCGGGCGATTGGTGTTTATATTTTCTCCTTTATGGGATTATCCGATGATTTCATAAATCTGTGGAATACGCTAAGGTGGGTAATCTCCTCTGTTATTTTTTTTATTGTTTTAATCGTTCTTTATCGTTTAGCTCCTAGTAAAAAGGTATACTTTAAGCATATATATGTTGGAGCAATTTTTGCTACGGTAGGTTGGCAGTTAACCTCTCTAGCCTTTTCGTATTATGTTTCTACATTAGGTAATTATTCTGCAACCTATGGAAGTCTTGGTGGTGTTATCATTTTAATGATTTGGTTTTATTTATCTGGAATTATCATTATAATAGGCTGTGAAATTAATGCATTTTATGAAAAGAAACGGATGTCTAAAAGCTAGGCATCCATTTTTTCATTTCTGTTATTGCTTATTCTTCTTCAATAATCGTAGTCCATTTAGAATAACAAGTATGGTACTGCCTTCGTGACCAATGACACCTAATGGCAAATTAATTGCCTGAAGGAAATTGGAGGCAATGAGTGTAAGGATAACTGCAATGGAAAAGAGAATATTTTGTTTAATAATTCGATTCATTTTTTTGGATAGTTTAATAGAATCTACTATTTTAGGTAGGCTGTTTTTTACCAGAACCATATCTGCTGTTTCTAATGCCACATCCGTTCCAGCCCCCATAGCAACACCTAAGTTAGCAGTAGCAAGTGCAGGAGCATCATTAATTCCATCTCCGATCATCGCTATCTTGAAACCACTATTTTTCTCTTGTTTAATTGCATCTACCTTATCCTCTGGTAAACAATTAGCCCTAAAATCATGAATATCAATTTCTTTTGCTATTTCTTGTGCTGTTTGCTCATTATCTCCTGTTAACATGATGGTTTTGATTCCTAATTGCTTTAATTCATTTACTGCGTCCATAGCCTCTTGTCTTAGCTTATCCTGAAGAACGAATAATCCAAGAATTTCTTCATTTCTTTTTACAAAAATGACTGTTTTCCCCAACCATCTGTCACTTGAAATATCATGTTTTTGGACAAATTGCTCCACACTAGCATCACCCACAAGTCGCGTATTCCCTATTAGCCAATGCACATCACCTACTTTAGCTTGAATTCCTTTTCCATCAAGATGAGTGATATCTTCTATTTCTATCGCTTTGATCTCCGTTTGCTCTTCACACCAATTAGAAATAGCGTGTGCAAGTGGATGATTGGAATACCTTTCGACCGAATAAATGATTTCGATAAGACGTTGGTCAATATGTTCGAAAAATGTATTTGTTACGACAGGTTTCCCTTCTGTTAAGGTTCCTGTTTTATCAAAGGCAATTGCGTCGATCTCCCCTAATGTCTCCAAATGCGCCCCGCCTTTAAACAAAACACCATTTCTTGCACTACTAGAGATAGCGGACAAAGTCGCAGGCATAATAGATGCAACTAGTGCACATGGAGATGCTACTACAAGTAAAATCATAGCTCGATAGATCGTATCATTCCAAGACCAGTCTAATAAAAAATGAGGGATAACCATCATCATCGCAACCATCCCAAGGACTACTTTCACATAACTGTTTTCAAAACGTTCAATAAATGCCTGAGAGCGTGATCTTTCCGCTTGCGCTTGTTGTACTAACTGAATGATTTTTTGAAATAAAGTTTGCGATGGAAGGGTATGAATACGAACAGTTATATTACCATTTAGGTTGATTGTACTTGCAAAGACGGCTTCTTCTTTTGATTTGGTAACAGGAAGTGATTCTCCTGTAAGGGCACTTTCATCAACCGATGTATGTCCTTTAACAATTAAACCATCTGTTGGAATTCGTTCTCCTGCCTTTATTAAGATGTGGTCACCTATTTTTAAATTAGCGACAGGTACTTTTTGTACTTTATTATTTAATAATAGGTTCGCAGTCTCAGGTTGCAAGTCCATTAATGCCTTTAATTCATGACTACTTTTGTTTTCGGTATAGGTTTCTAGTGCACCAGATAGAGCAAAAATAAAAATTAAAATGGCCCCTTCTGTCCAATGACCAATCGAAGCAGAGCCGATTGCAGCTAACACCATTAAAAGTTCTACATTCAGTTTCTTTTCTTTTATCGTTTCGATTATTCCTTCTTTGGCCTTGGCATATCCACCAACGATAAATGCGGTAAGTAAGAGAATAATGGATGGTGTTTCGGAAGGTGTTTCATGAAAAATCCATGCAAGCAATATTAGAAGACCACTAGTGAGAGCCATGATTAGCTCAAGGTGTGTTTTTAATTTTTTGCTAATGACAGAAAAAGAAAAAGGAATACCAATAGAATTTTCAAAAAACATCTTAATATAACTCATCATTTTGCCTCCTAACGAGAATGAAATTCATTCTTATTATTTATAATTATTATAAATTAATAATTAATATAATTATAAATTAATTATGACAAAAGTCAATAGGTTCATTCCTTAACTTGTGATTAATGTGTAACAGTTAATTTTTGGTGATAAATACAGTGAATTAAAATGTTGAAATATAAAGCATAAACTGTTATCTTTTAAATTAAGAAAAATATATAACAACTTAAAGGGGTGGCGAAAAATGAAGAGATTTTATTTGTTTATTGCTATTTTAGTAATGATGGTTCTTTCTGCCTGCGGAACAGGTAATCAAAAAGAGGAGGCTTCAGCAACGAAAGAGGATGCTGTCTGGAGTGGGATCGAAAAAAGAGGTAAAATTATTGCTGGGACATCTGGTACATTAGTTGGAGCTTCTACATATGAGGAAGGTACAGACAAATTAACAGGATATGACGTAGAGCTGATGCGCGAGATAGGTAAGCGATTAGGGCTTGATGTTAAGTTTGAAATCATGGGAATTGACAGTATGCTACCGGCTATCCAAAGTGGAAGAATAGACGTTGCTGTAAATGATATTGAGATAACAGACAAACGAAAAAAACAATTTGCATTTTCTAATCCATATAAGTATTCCTACACGACAATGGTTGTTCGTAAAGAAGATAATTCTGGAATAAATAGCTTAGAGGATTTAGAAGGAAAGCGTGCTGGTGGTGGAGCAACAACAATTTTTAGTCAAATTGCGGAGCATTTTGGTGCAGAGGTTGTCACCTATGGGAATGCACCAAACGAGGCATATTTAAGAGATGTGCACAATGGGAATACAGACGTGATTGTCAATGACTATTATTTATCAAAATTTGGTGTAGCGGCATTCCCAGAGTTTGATATAACCCTTCATCCAGATTTGAAATTTCATCCAACAGAACAAGCTGTGGTAATGGATAAAGAAGCAACGGTATTACAAACAAAAATAAACGAAGCATTGCAAGAGATGCGTGAAGATGGTACATTATCTGAATTAGCAATAAAATTTTATCAAGAGGATGCCTCTAAAAAACCTGAAGGTGAAATTGAGGAGATTGAAGGTCTTGATCTATAAGGTGTGAAATATAAATGCAAGATTTTTTTGATGTCAAACTAGCATTAGAAAATTTACCATTTATTTTAGGCGGGCTCCCGATGACTATTGCTGTCTCATTCGTAGCAATGGGATTAGGGCTCGTGCTAGGGCTATTTATTTCCTTAGCTAGAAGCTCAGAATATCTTATATTGCGTTATCCGGCTAGAGTCTATATTTCTTTTATGCGCGGAACACCAATTCTAGTGTTTTTGTTTATTTTATATTATGGATTACCAATGGTTGATTTAAATTTATCGGCATATCTAGCTGCAGTTTTAGGGTTTGGCCTTAATAGTGCTGCATATATTGCTGAGGTAATTCGTTCTTCCTTAAACAGCGTACCAAAAGGACAGTGGGAATCGGCAAAGGCTCTTGGATTTAATTATTGGCAAACATTAATGAAAATTATATTACCACAAGGAACGAGAATTGCAATGCCGCCGTTGACTAATGTTTTTTTAGATTTAGTAAAGGCAACCTCTCTGGCTGCAGTTATTACAGTGCCTGAACTTTTCCAAAAGGCGCAAATTGCAGGTGGTCGTACATTTGATTCCTTAACGATGTATATATTAGTTGCCCTTATATATTGGCCGCTTTGTATTATCATTGCCTATTTTCAAGAAAAAATGGAAGAGCGTTTTAGTAGATATGTGAAATAGAGGGACAAATCAATGATTTGTTCTTTTTTTCACATTTAAGATACATACAATCACTTATGATTAGTGAATTCCCTTTATGGCGTAAATGAACAAGAAAAAAACTTGATCACAAAAAGGAAATATAGTCAACAGGGTAAAGGCTACACTGTATAATTAGCATGCACTATTTCTCTAACATAACTATTTTCCCATTTCTCCTTTAGAAAAATTGGCTTAAATAGCTATGATTGCGTCTCCAAGTTGCTTTACTATATAACTAACCAATTGGTTGTTAGTATTTCAATGGTTTGATGAAAGGTGGGGCGTTATGCTAAAGGTTGCTGTTGTAGGAGTTAACAAAATCGGGAAGCTTCATTGCCAATTTTATCATCAACATAATGACACTGAGCTCGTAGCCGTTTGTGATTTGATTAAGAATCGTGCACAGCAAATGGCAGAAACGTATCATACAGCATGTTATACGGATCTAGAAAAAATGCTTGAAACTGAGGAAATTGATATTGTAAGTATCGCGACTGCAGGGGTAGAAAACGGTAGTCATCATTTTAAGCCGGCTATGACTGCAATTAAAGCAGGAAAAGATGTGTTAGTGGAAAAGCCAATATCTAATAGTATCGAGGAAGCACGTGAAATGGTGCAATTTGCAACACATCAAAATGTACGTTTTGTATGTAATTTAAACCATCGATTTGTCCCTATAGCCAGTAAAGGAAAGAATTTAATCGACAATGGTAGTCTAGGAGCTTTATTATTTCTTAATATGAAGTTAACGATCCAAAATCCAAAGGACATGACAGAGTGGTTCCATATGAGGGCATTGCATCCACATTCGATTGATGTTATGCGTTACTTTGGAGGAGAAATACGTCGTGTACAATCTTTTATGACAAAAGCTCCCGAGAGAAACACATGGTCTACTGTTTCGATAAATATGGAATTTGCTTCAGGAGCAGTTGGTCATCTAACGGGAAGCTATGACATGTCTAGAATTCATCCGATTGAATATTGCGAAGTTGGTGGAACGAAAGGTCGTTTTGAAATAGACAATGTGTTCGAACGATTACTGTTTTTTCCACATAACAGAGATGAGATACTTATGGAACATAATTCTATTTTTTCAGATATTGGAAGCTTCCATGATACCTTTCTGTATCGTTTTGCTGATTTTATCCAACAGGTAAAAAAAGGTGTGCCACCTGCTGAAATGAATGCCTCTAGCCATGATGCTCTTGCTGTACAGGAAGTGATTGAAGCCGCTATTCAATCTCAAAAAAATGGTGGGGAAGTAGTGGATATTTCAAATGTCCAAGGAAAATCAAATGTTTAACTCGCAAAATGTAAGCGATTACACGATTCGACAAAAACTATTTTATAAAAGGAAGTGAAAACATGGGGCGTGTAAATTATCTTACGGTAATAGTTTGGTTTTTACTATCTTCGTTTCTTCTTTTCGGGTGTAGTAGCTCAAATGAAGAAATAACAACTGATGAAAAAGGGAGCACAGAAGGTGAGGCAAGTAATGAAGAAATGACAGAAATTACATTGTTAATGGGAGAGGCAGATGATACGGAAGGTTTTAGAGCGGTAATGGAGGCGATGGAAGAGGATATTGGGATCAAAACAAAAATTGAATTACGTCCAGGAGGACCAGAAGGAGAAAATATTGTAAAGACTCGTCTCGCCACTGGGGAAATGTCGGATATTTTATTATTTAATTCTGGATCATTGTTAATGGCATTAAATCCGGAAAAATATTTTGTCGATTTGTCGGATGAGCCATTCGTTGACAAAATAATGGATTCTTATAAAGAGGTAGTGAGTGAAGAAGGAAAAATATACGGTATTCCAGAAGGATCGAGTCAAGTAGGAGGCTGGTTATATAACAAGCGTGTCTATGAGGAACTAGACTTAGAGGTTCCGAAAACATGGGATGAATTAATGGAGAATAATGAAAAAATTAAGGAAGCTGGTAAAGTACCTGTCATCGGTACCCATGGTGAAATTTGGACTTCTCAATTACCGATTCTTGCTGATTTCTACAATGTGCAAGCAGAGGTGCCAAATTTTGCAGAGGAATACACTGCTGGAAAGGCGAAATTTTCTAATACTCCAGAAGCTCAAAGAGGATTTGAAAGAATACAGGAATTATATGAGCGCGGTTTTATGAATGAGGATTACACTGTTGCAGAATATGGTCAAGGTAGACAAATGTTGGCGGAGGGGGAAGGAGTTCATTATCCAATGCTAACCCAAGTATTAGAAAATATAAATGAAGATTTCCCTGAGCTAGTAAATGATATTGGTATTTTCCCACAGCCTAGTGATGACCCTAGTATTAATGGGTTTACTGTTTGGATGCCGAATGCATATTTAATTAACAAAGATTCAGAAAAGGTGGAAACAGCAAAAAAATGGATGGACTATTTCCTGTCAGATAAGGCAATAAAGCTTTACGAAGAAAACTCGAAAAGTATTGGACCGTACGTCATAGAGGGTGTTGAGCTTCCAGAGGATTCGTATACTGCGGTAAAAGACGTAGTGCCTTACTTTGAGTCAGGGGATGTCGCACCTGCATTAGAGTTTGTCTCTCCAATCAAAGGGCCGAACTTGCCCCAAATATGCACAGCTGTAGGCACTGGACAAATGACAGCAGAAGAAGCTGCTGAAATGTACGATGATGATGTTGAGAAACAAGCGAAACAATTAGGGATGGAATGGGACTAAGGTAATCATGAAACAGTTATTCCCGTTCTGACTCTAAAGGAATTTTACTTTCTGATAGAAAGGAGCTGACATAGATGAATAGTTCGGCCAAGAAAATGTACCCATTCGTTTTTCTCATTCCTGCCGCACTTGTTTATTGTACTTTCTTCTTGTTTCCAACATTAATGGCGTTCTTCTACAGTATGACATGGTGGACATTAGATGATTGGGAATTTATTGGTTTTGAAAACTTTGTGCAGTTTTTTCAAGAGCCTTCCTTAAGAATTGGGTTCCGTAATACATTGATTTATGCTTTCACGACAATGGGCGGAAAGGTGATACTTGGTTTATTCCTTGCAGTATTCCTATGTTCAAAAATAAAGAATAAAGATTTTCTTCGTTCTATTGTATTCTTCCCTGCATTGTTAAGTACGATTGCTGTAGGTTTTACTTTTAGCGCATTAATGCACCCAACAGATGGGATTATTAATAAAGCATTATCATTAGTAGGGATAACAGGACCTAATTGGCTCGGAGATGCAAAGATAGCATTATTATCAGTTGCGATGACAGATATATGGAAAGGGGTTGGGATTGCTACTGTTATTTTTATTGCAGGGATTATGGCGATACCAAATCATTATTATGAAGCATTAAAAATAGATGGTGGGAATGCGTTGCAATCGTTTTTTTACATTACCTTACCACTTTCACGACCAGCCTTAAATACTGTAATCATTCTAGCATTAATCGGTGGATTGCGAACCTTTGACTTAGTATGGGCGATGACTGGTGGTGGGCCAGGCTTTAGCTCTGACCTTTTAGCATCGATTGTCTACAAACAGTATGCAAGTGGCTTTTTCGGTCTTGCAACTGCAGGTAATGTCCTATTGTTTTTGTTTGTTGGTTTTATAGCTTTCCCAATCTTCAAACTGCTTAATCGGAAAGAGGTGGACCTATGAGTGGGAAACAAGAAGGGGTTATAGAACAAGCAACTACACGATTAGAAACAAAGAAAAAAGCTTCGAAGAAGTGGTTTTTGTTTGAGACTTTCGCTGTTTTATTTGCTGCTATCTTTTTTGGAATTCCATTTTATTTTGTGATTATTAATTCCTTTAAAAATAGTGCAGATGCAGCGAAATTGAGCCTAGCATGGCCAGAGGCATTTCAATTTTTCGCCAACTATAAGGAAGTATTAACATTAAATGACGGGGTCGTATTGAGGGCATTTTTGAATAGCTCTCTTATTACAATCGCATCGATTATAATCATCATTTTTATTTGCTCGATGGCAGGCTTTGTATTATCACGCAGACAAGGAATGGCAAAAAAACTCAATTACGTGATTCTAATGGGGCTGATGATTCCTCCAACCATTGTTCCTACTATTTGGGTGTTACAACAGTTAGGACTTTTTAAGTCATTTCCAGGCATTATTTTACTAGAATCTGCGTTGCACTTTTCATTTGCTTGTTTATTGTATACGGCCTTTGTTGCTACCATTCCACGAGAACTTGATGAAGCAGCATTGATGGATGGATGTGGGCCATTTCAATTATTCTTTAAGATTATCTTTCCATTATTAAAGCCAGTAACTTCTACGGTTATCGTATTATCTTCCATACAGATTTATAATGACTTTGAAAATATGCTCTATTTCTTTCCAGGTGCGGAAAATGCCACCGTCCAACTAACACTTTATAACTTTACGGGTGTTTATGGAACATCTTATCACTTATTGTTCGCAGACGTATTGTTGATTTCCATCCCACCGTTAATCTTGTTTATTTTCTTCAATAAAAAAATAGTAGATGGAATGACTGCTGGGGCAGTGAAAGGCTAAAAGGGGTGTCGTAAATGACCTAGTGAAAGGCGTAATAAGCTATGCGGGGCCTATTGCCACCTTATATGCTAGGAGTAGTAGTCTAATGAAGGAGGAGAAAAAATGAAATTAGGCGTTAATTCCGTTCTTTTTAGTGGATACGATCTAAAGACAGCCATTCGATACATCAAATTTTGTGGCTATGACGGTATCGAACTATCATCTATTGTAGGCATGGTGGAGCATTTGACAGATACAGCAAGTGATGCAGAACTTGCTGAAATAAGGAAAATGGTAGAAGAGGTTGGACTTGATCTTTATTGTGTCGAGGCTGCAACAAATATACTTGTTGCCGAGAACCGTGAACGAACCAAAAGAGTTTTTGAACGTGCCGCCAAACTGGGAATTCCGATGGTAACAACAGGAAGTGGTGGAAAGTCTGATGATGAAGAAAGCACAGAAGATTCCATCCGAGCGATTGAAGAATTAACACAGGCAGCAAATGATATGGGTATACAATATGCATTAAAATTACACTATGGGCAAAGTATTTACAATACGAAAACAGCTCTTCGGTTGATGGATGAAGTGAAACATTCAGCATTAGGATTGAATTTTGATGCTACCCATGTTGGTCGTGTGGGAGACGATCCAGTCGAAGCATTGGATGTTCTGTCAGATCATATTATTCATTCACATATCCGTGATACCTTTATGGAACAACTACAGATTGCTTCCCCTGAATTTCAAACAGCAGGTAGGGGAACCGTTCCACTAAAAGAAGTGGTGGATAAAATGACGGAGGTCGATTATCAAGGGGCGACAGTATTAGAGATAATTGGAGCAAAGGACTACGAATTACCTGAGATTACGGCGATTGCCGCAGAAAGTAAAGGATACTTACAGCGTTTAATCGAAGAGGCGAAGGAAAAGAGGGGGGAATTCCAGTGTTAAAAGTAGCAGTTGTCGGTGTTGGTAATATCGGAAAAATACATTGTAAATATTATAGTGAAAATCCAGATGTAAAATTGGTTGCGGCATGTGATTTAATCGAAGAGCGTGCACAAGCTATGGCTAATCTGTACGGAATCCAGGCGTATCAAGATATGGCGACAATGCTGAAGGAAGAGGAAATAGATATTATAAGTATTGCTACAGCGGGAGAGGAAAATGGTGGAGATCATTATACTCCTACCGTAATGGCAATAGAAGCAGGAAAAGATGTGCTCGTGGAAAAACCCATTTCCAATAATATCGAAAAAGCTCGCGAAATGGTTCGACTTGCCTCTCAGAAGAATGTTCGCCTAGTAAGTAATTTAAATCATCGTTTCGTTCCAGTAGCTTATAAAGGCAAAGAATTAATCGAAAAAGGTGATTTAGGCACAATACTTTTCGTAAATATGAAACTAACGATCCAAAACCCGAATGAAACAAGTCCATGGTTCCACTTACGGGCACTTCATCCACATTCGATTGATGTGATCCGTTATTTTGCAGGTGATATTAAACGAGTGCAAGCTTTTATGACAAAGGCACCTGGGCGAAATATTTGGTCAACCGCTTCCATTAATCTAGAGTTTGCCTCTGGCGCTGTTGGTCATTTGACTGGTAGTTATGATATGTCTGGTCGTCATCCGATAGAATACTGTGAAGTGGCTGGGAATAAAGGGCGATTTGTTATTGACAATGTCTATGAAAATTTCACGTATTATCCACATGAGAATGAAGAATTACTAGTTTTGCGGAATTCTATCATGACCGGTGTTGGTAGTTTTCAAAAGACATTTAAAAATAGATTAGACCATTTTATCAAGCAAATATTAGATGAAGTAGAACCCGACAATATGGAAGCATCAGGTGTGCATGCACTCGCTAGTCAGGAGGTAATCGAAGCAGCTATTCAATCACAAATGGCAAATGGTAAGGTTATGGAAGTTCCCAAAATAGATAAGGAAATTTAACATAAACCATAGCATGAATTCGTAAGCGTATTCGATTAACGAACAATAAGATTGTCTAAAATCAGTGGGGACGACGAAGCCCCCACTGATAAAGGTCTCCTATTATCAGCGAATAATTAATTATTTTGTGAATTAGCTTGGCAAATTCTAACGAGTAAAAAAATGATTGTGAAAGGAGTGGGATGTGAATTGAGGATAGAAAGCAGTTTGTATATGGAAGAAGAAGAGTTTCCATTCTGGATTGACCATACTGTTCATACAACCCGTAACACACCACCAATACACGCACATGATTTTATTGAGTTAGTTTATGTCACAGAAGGCGAGGCGGAGCATCTTTTTGAAGGGGAGCACTATCCATTATCAAAAGGGGATGTCTTCATCATTAATCCTGGGGAAGTACACACCTATCAAGTCAAACCAAATAGTGAATTAGGGATTGTTAATTGTCTTTTCATGCCTAGCTTATTTAATGAAGCATGGTTACGTGGACTAGGAATATCTGAATCGATGGACTATTTCTATGTACATCCATTTTTAGAAAAATGCGAACGATTCCATCGTTGCTTAAAATTAAGAGGACAAGAGGCAGAAGATATTCGAGCTAAGTTAGAAGAACTTGCAGACGAATTTAAAAGTAAAAGAAAGGGATATTCTCCTTTAATTCGCCTACAACTAGTACAGTTGCTAATTGTATTATCGAGAATCTACGTAAGACAAAACGTTATTACAGAACCATTAAATGTTAAAGCACATGAAAGGAAAATGTTTATACAACGGATTTGCGGTTATTTGGAAAGACATTACGATCAGAAGATAACCATTGCTAGTCTATCTGAACTATTCAATATTAGTACTCGTCATTTGAATCGAACTTTCAAGGCGGAGACAGGAAAGACAGTTATTGAGTTTATTCATCACATTCGGATTACAAGAGCAATGAAATTGTTAACAGAGACGAATGAAAAGGTAATTTGGATTGCGATGGACGTAGGTTATGATGATCCGGCATTTTTCACTCGATTATTTACGAGGAAGGTCGGTTGCTCACCTGGAAAATATCGTGATCAAAGTAATGTAGAAACCTTACAAAGTGATCTGCCAGGCTGTTAATCAATTGTATAGGGAGGATTCTATAATGAAAAAACCGAATGTTATTATGTTTGGTATCGATAGTTTAAGACGTGATTATATGAGTAGTTACGGATATCATCGCTTGACTACACCACACATGGACAAAATTGCAAGTGAAGGAGTGTTATTTGAAAATCATTTCAGTCCGAGTATACCGACTACGCCAGCATATGCTTCTATGCTTACAGGTATGGATTGCTTTGGTACGGATGTTGTGGCGTTAAGACATCAAGGAGGCCTAGGAAATCATGTGAAAACATTACCAGAAATTTTGGCGCAACATGATTATAATACAACATGTATTGGTTTTACCAATAACCCTTCTTCAAGAGGATTTCAAAAATACTTAGAATATGAAGCATGGCAGCCTGACGAAACAGGAAGATGTCCAAAAGCCGAAAATTTGAATGAAGTAGCTATTCCTGAATTAAAGCGGCTGAATAAAGAAGATAAACCATTCTTTTTATTTTTAAGACATATGGATCCTCACTCACCGTATTTGCCACCAAGACCATTTGAACGCATTTTCTATGATGGTGATGAAAAAGATCCAACCAATCAATCGATGGAACCTGTCTATAACTTTAAACCACATGCAGACTTTTTTAAGTCATGGATTCCACAAGGAGTTACCGATCAACGCTATGTATGCGCCCAATACGAAGGCGCTATAGCCTATATGGATGCATGTATTCAGCATATTTTTACTACGGTAGAAGAGTTAGGAATTGAAGAAGAGACATTGATCGTGTTGACATCAGATCACGGTGAGACATTATATGAGCATGAATGCTTTTTTGATCATCATGGCATGTATGACAATTGTTTAATTGTTCCCCTCATTCTTAAGTTCCCTGGACAATTAACGGAAGGAAAACGTATCACAGATACTACGGTGATCCAAGATATAACACCAACTATTTTAGAGTTATTAGGGATTGAAACAGATATTGCTTTTAATGGACAAAGTCTAGCCCGTGCTATAAAAGGGGAGGAATTGGCACCAATAGCAGAGTTTTATATCACGGAATGTACCTGGATGAGAAAGCATGGCTGGCGTACACCAGAATGGAAGCTGATCCAAGCATTGGAGCCAGATTTTCATTTTAAACCAGAAATAGAATTATATCATTTGGTGAAGGATCCTGAGGAAATTCATAATCTAGCTAGTGAAGAACCTGAAATGGTAAACGTTTTACAGCAAAGAATGAAAAATTATATTGCTGAACGTGAAGCAGAGACCGGAAGGGTAAATCCTATCTATACAAATATTCATTATCACGGATTAGAGGAAGGACCACTAAAATCTTCTCAAGAAGCTTATGATAAGTTATATCTTGGTTCGATATCCAATGCACGAAAGATTCAAGCCAAATAAAGAGACTGGGACAATAGGGGAGAATGAGAATCTGAACCAGCTTGACTCTGCCACTTTGCAAAGTAAGCAGAATGCTGTGCACAAATATTAATGTTCGTATTTTTCTTCTTCCTACTCTTTTGTCCCGTTCTCTAAAGGGAGGAAGCTTATGGGGACTTTTGGTATACTTAAAATTCCTGAATGGATAATAAAGTTCACCTATGTTAATCTGTTATGGATTAGTTTTTCTCTAATAGGTTTGTTTCTGTTTGGTTTGATACCAGCTACTATTTCCATGTTTGCGATTTTTCGAAAATGGATCATGGGTGATACAGACATTCCAATACTAAGGAGTTTTTGGTTGTTTTATAAAGAGGATTTTATAAAGAGTAATTTGCTGGGGCTGATTCTGTTTGTTGTTGGAATCACTTTATATATTGATTTTCAATTGCTTCAGCATGCCAGTAATAATGCTTGGATAACGATTATCTCTTACGTAGTTGCCGTGTTAACCTTTATGTATATCTTAACAGCCTTGTACGCATTTCCAGTTTTTGTTCATTATAAAATGTCCGTTATCAGCGTGTTGAAACACTCCTTTTTAACGATGATCGTATCTCCCCTTTCTACATTGATGATAGCTGCTGGAAGTATTATACTATACTTATTGCTCAGGAATTTCTTAGGGCTAGTGGTTATGATAGGACCTAGTCTATTTGCCTTTTTAGTGATGTTTTCTGCATATCAGTCCTTTTCTAATATTTGGCGATTAAAAAACGTTTAAGTAGTGAGAAATGAATATAATAATAGATCATCTAGTCTTAAAGGATTAGATGATGTTTTGTTGGACAGGAGTAATTCCATTCGACGTTTCTTCCTTCGCGTCGAATAGAATACTCGTTTATTTTTGTAAAAGTTTCTCGAGTCTTTTGGAGGAAGGATTCTTTAACCAATCCTCCCAGGTTAGCCCTACATTCCTTAGAATTTCTTCAATTCTTCTATGGAAGGGAAGACCTTCTTGTTCCAGTTGCATTTCCATCGGGTCTTCTTGCCCTTCTAAAATGCTATCGATCCAATTATCTAGTTGTTTCTCTAGTTTGTCTGCAATCTGAGGATGAGAATGTATTAGATTTACTGTTTCTTGTGGATCGTGGTGCAAATCATATAATTCCCTTGGTGGACGAGAGAAGGGGCCACTGTCTCTTGTACGAATCAATTTGAAACGATCATTCCTTACACCTCTTGCTGCTTGCCATGCACATTCACTTAAATAGATAGTGGACTCTGTTCCGTTAGTTTCCCCCAACATAGACGGCCATAAACTTTTACCATCAATGTCTTTTAGTAATGTGGAAGATAAATCAATTGCTTCCAAGATCGTAGGCATCAAGTCGACTTGTTGAACCATTCCTTTTACTCTTCTTCCTTCAGGGATTTGGTTAGGCCATCTTATAATCAATGGAACTTGTACGGTTGTATCATATAGGCCACAATGATCCCAGTAGATGTCATGTTCTGTTAAACTTTCCCCGTGATCACCAAAAATAATAAGCATTGTTTCTTCCTTAATATTCAGTCTCTCTAAATAGTCATCTATTTCCCTTAATTTATCATCTAAGTAGCGTACTTCTGCATCATATAATGCATTGACGTATTCAGCATCTGTGACAGGACCTAATAAGTCAAAATGATGATGTTTAAAAAAAGGATAGGCTAAATGACTATAGGCTGGTTCCATACTCTTGTTTTGTTTATCATAAGGGTCTTTGCTGAAATCATAAAAATTTTTCACATATTCTTTTGGAGGTAAGTATGGAGTATGAGGATCCCAGTAATGAAGGAATAGAAAAAAGTCTTCATCTTTGTGCTCCCTGAGCCAAGGTTTCGCCAGTTCATTTATCGTGGCACCGTCGATCCAACGTCTATTTCCAACACTATTAATATAGTAACGAAATCCTCGTGCAAACCATTCTTTTAATTGGTATAAGTTATCTACAGCACCAGTTGTAAATCCAGATTGGCGTAACATAGTGGGTAGCCATTGTGTAGATTTAGAAAGGATACTTAGTTGTGATCCGTGCGAGACTACTCTTGTTCGCAGTCCTACTTTTCCAGTGAAAATGGATGTATGAGCAACTTCTGTTGGTATATCAGATGCAAATGCTTTTTCAAACAGCACGCCTTCTGAGGCAATTTGATCAAGATAAGGACTTGTTGGTTTACTATATCCATAGCAACCTAATCTGTTTGCTCTGAGAGAATCAAGTGAAATCATGATGATCTTCAAAAAGACAACCCCCTTCTTCTTGTCATGATATCTTCATTCTAGCTAGATTAGATCTTGTTATCGACACGGATCAAGCCATGTTCATGGTCAATTGCGCCAAGATGGCTCTAAATTTTTTAAAGTAATTCTCTCTTGTTGATGATAAAATGAAAAAAGAAAATCTTACTATAGAAAGGAGATAATTCTATTGATAAACATTCAATTAATGAATGAGCAGGATTTTGACTTTTTCACAGATATGTTATACGAGTCGTTTTACATTCCAGAAAATAAGCCTTCCAAGGAAGTGTTATTAACTTCATCCCAGTTGAAAAAATACAGTGAAGGTTGGGGGAGAGAAGGGGATAGAGCCATTATTGCTTATACGAATGAAGGTAATCCTATCGGGGCAGCTTGGTATCGTTTATTTACAAAAGAAAACCAAGGTTACGGCTATATCGATGAACAAACTCCTGAATTAGGTATTGCGATTAGTAGTGAAGGAAGAGGAAAAGGAGTTGGAACCATACTCATGAAAAGTTTAATCAAGTCGGCTAATGATGATGGTTTTTCCTCCTTATCACTAAGTGTCGACCCAGATAATTTAACAGCATTACACTTATATCAAAAATTAGGATTTCAAAAATGCGGTGAGTCTGGGACTTCTTGGACAATGGTTTTAGCCATTAATAGACCCCATCTTAGATGAGCATTTACTGTTTTATACCGATAACTCGCAGCCTTTTATAATCTGCTACCCATTTTCCATCGATATACAACTTATCTTTTACTTCGGCTTCAATACTTTCTAGTGTTTTCACCATCGCTTGTGTATCCATATCTATAAACATATTAGAAGCGAACATTTCGATCCAATTTCTTAAGCCATCCTCACCATGAAGAACGGTAGGTCGATCAAAGTGATGAGCAAATACAACTCGAAATCCTACTTTCTCCATTAGAGCAGAGTATTGACCAATACTAGGAAAATACCATGGGTAACGATCAGAATTCTCACTAACTTTTAAATGTTTTTTCAATTGGTCAGTTATAGTTTGAACATTACCTTGACCACCAAATTCTGCTACAAATCTTCCTCCAGGCTTTAAAGCATGGTGAATGTTGCGAAGGGCTATTTCAGGTTGTTTTACCCAATGAAGGGTAGCATTGGAAAACACAGCATCAAACTCATTGGAATAGTCCAGTTGTAGGATATCTTGTACTTGGAAATGAATATTAGGATATTTTGCTCTTGCTTTGTTGATCATATTTTCCGATTGGTCGACTCCGATGACATTTGTCCCGTATTTCGAGATTCTCTCAGCTAAATCCCCTGTACCACAGCCTAAATCAAGAATATTTTCCCTTTTCCTTGGTGCTAAAAGATCAATGACATCCTCTCCGAATTTTGAGACAAATACATGCTTTTGGTCATATAATGTTGCATTCCAAGAGTCAATCGCCATGAAACCCCTCCCACTTAAAATTATAAATAGTATATAAGTAATAAAAAAAGTTTTCAATCAACTTCCAATCGATAAAGCAATATTTAGCCATTTTGGAAGGAGTTTTGAGTATGTATAGAGAATAAGCTATTTAAGGGGGAAAAACAATAAAAAGTTTTTTCGGGAGGTTCCTTTTATGAATAAACAAGTAAACAGCGTGAACTATAAGTGAATTTTATAATGCTTAGAAAGTTCCCTTCAATGAAACTTGTTTTTGAATAATATAGGATGATCCATCATATGCTATCTTAAAATTGTTTGGTTTCGAAATAGGTACAACTGTTATAAAGGTAGGTTGATTGGATTGAATATCGCGGACATCATGACAATTATTGGTTTTATCTTTGTTACGGTAATATTGCTTGTTCTAATCGTGATGGGAATCTATCTATACCTAATAGACCGATCGCAAAAACAACACCCTGTACTAAGAAATTATCCTGTAATCGGACGTATCCGTTACTTTTCTGAAAAAATTGGACCAGAGCTCAGACAATATTTTTTTAACAATGATAATGAAGGAAAACCTTTCTCGCGTAGGGATTACCAACATATTGTTCGAAAAGCAAAATATAAGCGTGATGTCATTGGTTTTGGATCACAAAGGGACTTTGAGGAAGCGGGTTTCTATATTCGCAATTCATTGTTTCCGAAGCTAACAGAAGAGTTAAAAATGGATCATGATACAA
This sequence comes from Gracilibacillus sp. JCM 18860, assembly GCF_055395245.1. NCBI lineage: Bacteria > Bacillati > Bacillota > Bacilli > Caryophanales > Bacillaceae > Gracilibacillus > Gracilibacillus sp. JCM 18860. The sequence continues at coordinate 1,518,168 of NZ_AP043868.1, read as the reverse complement.
GGGTAGCTACATATCGTTATTTGCTGTTAAAGGATCCCTTGTTTATGGATAGAGAAGAAAAGCTTGAAAAACATGAATCAGAAGCTTATTTATTATCAGAAGAGGATGCAATAGTAATTGGAGAAAAAACGACACATCCCTTCATAGTAAGAGGGCAAATTGGGATGTCTGCTATGAGCTATGGTTCGCTTGGAGAAAAAGCAATTACGGCTTTGTCTGAAGGGCTAGGTATTGCTAAAGGTACATGGATGAATACAGGGGAGGGGGGATTATCTGAATATCATTTAAAAGGTGGGGTTGATATTATTATGCAAATTGGCCCCGGCCTATTCGGTGTTCGAGATAGGGATGGTAACTTTGATTGGGATGAACTACTTGAAAAGAGTAAACTACCTCAAGTTAAAGCATTTGAAGTAAAGCTGGCCCAAGGAGCGAAAACACGTGGTGGTCACATTGATGGAGAAAAAGTAACAGAAGAAATTGCAAGAATTCGTCGTGTTGAGCCATATAAATCTATAGATAGCCCTAATCGTTTTACTGATTTTAGCGATATTCCATCATTGTTTGGATTTATTGATCAAATTCGTCAACATACTGGCAAACCTGTTGGTATGAAGATTGTTGTTGGCAGTCCTGATGAAGCAGATGAATTAGCACGAAGTATCCGCGATTTAGCTACCGGTCCCGACTTTATTACAATTGATGGTGGTGAAGGTGGAACAGGAGCATCCTACCAAGAGTTAGCTGATAGTGTTGGCCTTCCGATTCGGTCTGCATTACCACTAATTGATGAAGCATTAAAAAAATATGAGATACGAGATCAAGTCAAAATCATTGCCTCCGGAAAATTATTTTCTCCTGATCGTGTAGCTATCGCATTAGCAATGGGGGCAGATCTTATAAACATTGCTCGTGGCTTCATGATAACAGTAGGATGTATTCAAACATTAAAATGTGCATCCAATGCATGTCCTGTTGGTGTAGCAACAACAGATCCAGAATTGCAGAAGGCACTCGTCATTGATGAAAAGAAATGGCGAACAGCTAACTATGTTATAACGATGAGAAAAGGACTTTATAGAGTAGCCGCTGCGGCTGGTTTAGATTCTCCAATAAAATTTAATCGCCAGCATGTTGTATATAAGGATGAGAAAGGAAAAATAGAACATTGGTAGAAATAGTATTTAATGAGTTAGTCAAAAATTAGTAACAAAATGGATATCTCAAAGTATGGAAGGCCATTTTGCTCAAGGAATAAGATGAAGATATCCGTTATCAAGGCAATAACAGCCATTTTGCCAGATAATTAAGGTGAAAATGGCTGTTATCCAGTGAATAAACACCATTGTACCGAGGAGATCATAGAAAACTAAACCTACATTGTCCTATTATTTTGGGAGGTGATCCATCCAAAAAAAGTCCATACTCACTCTTTCTAAAAATTCTGTAAACATTGTAATTATAATTTTATTCTTTTTTTGACTATGATACTATGAAATAGAATTACTTTAGTTTGAAAGACTTATATGAGAAAAAGAGGTGTCGTATTGATGAAGATTATCGTAGCAGGTGGAGATGGTTTTTGTGGATGGCCTACCGCACTTTATTTATCTAAAAGAGGCCATGATGTTTCTATTATTGATAGCATGGTAAGAAGAAAGATTGATAGTGAGCTACATTCTAATTCACTTACACCAATTGCAAGTCTTGAAGAACGAGTTGCAAAATGGAAAGAACTAACGGGAAAAGAAATCCGAATTTATGAAGGAGATCTTGTGCATTACGATTTCTTAAAAGAAGTTTTGAAAAGAGAAGAACCAGATGCTTTTGTCCATTTTGCTGAACAAAGATCTGCTCCTTACTCAATGATTGATCGAGAACATGCGGTGTATACTCAGACGAATAATGTAACCGGTACACTGAATGTTCTTTTTGGTATAAAAGAATTGGTCCCTGATTGTCATTTGATAAAGTTGGGTACACTAGGAGAATACGGTACTCCAAATATTCAGATAGAAGAAGGCTATATCGAAATCGAACATAAAGGTAGAAAAGATGTACTACCATTTCCGAAACAGCCTGGCTCCTTCTATCACCTGTCAAAAGTACATGATAGCCACAATATTATGTTTGCTTGTAAGATCTGGGGCATCCGGGCAACAGATTTAAACCAAGGAATCGTTTATGGATTAGATACAGAAGAAACACGACTTGATCCCGTACTAACCAATCGATTAGATTATGATGGGGTATACGGTACCGCATTAAACCGATTTATTATTCAATCAACAGTTGGTCATGACCTAACTGTGTATGGAAAAGGCGGACAAACAAGAGGCTTTTTACATATTAAAGATACCGTACGCTGTATTGAAATTGCAGCTGAAAATCCTGCAGATCATGGCGAATTCCGAGTCTTTAATCAATTCACAGAAGAATTTAGCGTTGGAGATTTAGCAAATAAGGTCCAAAATGTAGCACAACAAGAAGGATATCAAGTCAACATTTCGAATTTAGAAAATCCAAGAGTAGAGCTTGAAGATCACTTTTTCCATGCAGAAAATACGAAATTAAAAGATCTTGGATTGGAACCACATTTATTAGATGATGAAGTGATAAGAGAAATCCTTAAAACAGTAGAAAACCATAAGGATCGTGTCATCGAAGCGAATATTTTACCAAAAGTTACTTGGAAATAATATGTTGGCTCTCCTGACAAATTCCAAATTCTGAAGGATGATTTCCGAATGAAAATTTTACTGATCACCGAAACATTTTTACCTTCAACCGACGGTGTCGTAACACGACTAACCAATAGTATCCGATATTTCATTAAAGCTGGGCATCAGGTGCAGATTATTGCACCTGATCTCGGTGTGTATGAATTTGAAGGTGCTAAGGTTATTGGTGTTAAGGCCCGTCGTTTATTCTTTTATCGTTCTAAACTATTTGCCTTTCCTACACCAAAAGTAAAAAAGATGATTCGAGATTTCGATCCTGATGTTATGCATGTTGTCAATCCTGCACTTATTGGGGCAGCGGGTATTTACTATGGAAAAAGGTTAAACTATCCATTGCTTGCTTCCTTCCATACGCAAGTACCCAAATATGCTGACTACTACCATTTATCGATTTTTAAAGGATTGCTATGGTGGTATTTTCGGAAATTACATAACAATGCTGATCTAAATCTTTGTACATCTCAGGTAGTGCATAAAGAACTGGTGGAACAGAACTTTAAAAATTTACATGTATGGAAACGCGGAGTAGATACCTCCTTATTCCATCCACGTAATTTTCATAAAAAAATGCGGGAGACTTTATCTGGCGGCCATACAGATAAAAAACTTTTACTCTATGTTGGGAGATTGGCTCCAGAAAAAGAAATTGAAAAGATTAAGCATGTGTTAGAGGCATCATCAGAGTTCGTATTAGCTATCGTGGGGGATGGTCCACATCGCAGTTCATTAGAGCGGCATTTTGCTGGAACGAATACTGTCTTTACAGGGTTCTTGCATGGACAAGCACTAGCTGAGGCTTATGCTTCCTCAGATGTTTTTGTATTTCCATCAACAACAGAAACGTTAGGCTTAGTGATAACGGAAGCAATGGCTTCAGGTCTACCAATTGTTGCAGCGAAAAGTGGACCGACCTGTGAACAAATCAGTGATGGTCAGACGGGTTTACTATATGATCCAAATAGGAAGGAAGACTTTACAACAACTATATTGCAATTCGAAGATGAAACATTAAGAAAAAGGTTAGCAAAAAGGGCAAGAGAAGAGATTGCAGAGATGGGTTGGGATGAACAATCGAAGCAGGTATTAAATTTTTATCTCCAACTAGCGGGCAAAAAGAACAACAGCTATCAAGTATCGAAAAAGCAAAACAAATAATAGAGGTTAGTGTCTTGTTATGAAGCGTTCAAAAGAAACGAATAATAAACGAAAAAGTGGTCCCTTTCAGTTTTTACAATTCGGCGTAATCGGGATTGGTAATGCATTAATTGATATTGGTACCTTAAATCTTTTATTAATCCTATTTTATACTGAGGATCGAATGATGCTAACTATCTATAATTCCATCTCGTATACTTTAGCAATAGCGAATAGTTATTTCTGGAATGCGAATATTACCTTTAACCGTACATCGAAAGGGAGTAGCTACCAAAGAATCGGTTTTTTAATTCAAAGCATGATTAGTTTAGGTATAAGTAACGCTGTATTTATTGGATTAAATAATTTCTTGGAATGGCTACATGTTCAAAACTGGTTAAGATATAATATTGCAAAGGGACTAGCAATGCTATTATCTTCATTAGCCAGTTTTTTTATGGTGAAATACATTGTATTTAAAGATTATAAAAGATCTACTAGAAAATAATATGCTGGAAAGTTACAATAAATTCCTTAATAGGAGGGTGGACATGGATTTCTATGTGAAAGAAGGAGGAGTAAGGACCAAGCTTCCCTATGATCAGTTAGACATTTCTGGAAATGAAGAATTCGGATTTCGTCCATTTCAACTAATGGTTGCGTCTGTGGCAGGCTGTAGTGCTTCTGTATTCCAAAAGATTCTCACTAAAAAACGCATCAATATCGATGATTTAACTATATCAGCAGAGGTAAAACGGGATCCTATACAAGCTAACAGGATTAGCTCTATTTCCCTGACATTTATGGTGAAAGGACATCATTTAGACCGGGATATTTTAGAGAAGAGTCTAGAGATTGCAAAAAAAAATTGTTCGATGATACGTACAATAGAGAACTGTGTAGACATTACTGAAAAACTAGAAATTATTCCACTTAGCAAATAATGTATAATTTTCCTATCCTTTTGTCAAACTAAGCAAAAAACGAAAGGGCGAGAGCGATGGAGAAAATAGGGCTTACGGTTGTGCTTTGTTTAATGACACTTAGTGCACCACTATTAGTAACGGCAAAAGAAAAAATACCTGAAAATGTTGAATCGATTAAGGAAGAGAATACGTATCATCAATCAAATAACAAAGAAAAACAGGTTAAATTAGACAAATCGGTTAAAAAATTATTGGATGATGAAGATATAAAGATCGAAAATGAGAGCTTAATCAAGATGCTGAATGAAACGAAAATAAAACCATCCTTCTTTTCTATAGGTTATCGCGGCAATATTTATTTAGGTCATTGGCCATTAAATTATGAATCGGAGAAATCAAACATTAAGTGGGATTTTCAATTAGTTAACACAAATGAAGTGGAAAATAAAAGTGTTGAAAATGATGAAGAGATTTATTATCAGCAGTTAGAAGAAAAACGCGTAAATGGTGGATTGACTGCCAAAGTAGAAAAGCCTGACCAAATAAAGCAGCTTATTTTAAAAGAAGCAAAGAAAAGTTATTCTTTACCACTTTCCTTCCAGACTGTGTTTGGCGAAGATACGAAATTAAGTAAGACATATGAGGTTCCCGCGGGTCAAAAGGGTGAATTAGCTGCATATGTTCCTGCTTTACTAGAAAAAGGAGAAGTAACCTTTGGGGAGGTTTATATTGAATTAAGAGGGACAAAGAAAAAGATTGTGATTCAGAATGTAACGAAGCAGGAGGTAGGTGCCTTTATTCCTGTTAAGAACTATGTTACTTTACAATACCTCCCAAAGGGGTAAATTGGTAATTATACCATTATTATTATAATAGGGTAAAAGCATAACTTCATCCGTTCACGGGAAGCTAAAAATAAAAAAGGTGATTTGGATGAAAAATTCTTATGTAATCTTATTGGTAATATTTTGTTTCAGTTTTTTTCCACTGCAGGCCTATGCCAATAGCTATGGTTGGGGATACAAAAAAACAACAGATCATACTCAACCAGAAGTGGGAAAATATAAGCCGATTCTAGAGAAATATAATAGCTATTATGTCGATCCCTCAGGAGATAAGCATGTTTATTTAACCTTTGATAATGGCTATGAGGCAGGATATACAGAACAAATTTTAGATGTGTTAAAGGAAAAGAATGCACCAGCAACGTTCTTTCTGACTGGCCATTATGTAGAGGATCAGCCTGAGCTAACGAAGCGAATGCTTGACGATGGTCATACAATTGGAAATCATTCAGATGGTCATCGAGATTTTACGAAGCTTTCTAAGCAGGAATTTACAGAAGATCTTGAGGTTTTAACGAAAAAAATTAAAAAGGTATCAGAAGATGCCAATGTTCAGTATGTACGACCACCAAAAGGAACTTTTAATGAGCAATCATTACAATGGGCGAACGAATTGGGTTATACACATATTTTTTGGTCTTTAGCCTTTGTAGATTGGAATGAAGGCTCAGAAAAAGGCTGGAAGAATGCCTACGATCAAGTGATGGAACAAATACACCCAGGTGCCATTATTTTGATGCATACTGTATCTAAGGACAATGCGGATGCTTTAAGCTATCTTATTGATGATTTACGTAAGAAAGGCTATGAATTTAAAAGCTTAGACGATTTAATGCTAAAACAGCTTTTACCACAGTCTGTACTAGGTTTCGAATAATTTTCTATTGACGGGGATTTTTGTGCAAAAATCCCCGTCCTTTTATTCTTCATCTTCTAAAACTCTGTACGCCATATCAAATAATGTTAACTGGCTATCCATTATAGGCTCAGCGGATTGATCTTTAATATGAGTATAGCTTCCATCACTATCTTGGATGCGCGCTTTTGCTGTATCATGTAGCATAATTTGCAGTATATGATAAATTCTTGATTTAATTCTCCCCTCAAAAATAGGAAACATTATCTCCACACGTTTTACCATATTTCTAGTCATAAGGTCAGCAGAGGAAAGAAACAGTTTTTCTTCTCCATTATGATGGAAATAGTAAATCCGACTATGCTCAAGAAACCGTCCAACAATACTCCTTACCTGAATGTTGTCACTCACTCCATCCAAGCCTGGTTTTAAACAGCAAATTCCTCGAATAATCAAATCAATTTGAATACCAGCCTGAGAGGCTTCATAAAATTTTTGGATTAATGGTTTATCTGTTAAGGAATTCATTTTGGCAATGATTCTCCCATTACCATATTGTTTCTGATAATGAATTTCTGTATCTATATATTGAAGCAAATCATTTCTAATATCAAATGGTGCCATGGATAGATGATGAAAGGTTGGTTTTTCTGTATAACCACTTAAATAATTAAAAAAATTAGTAGCATCAATCCCAAATTTGCGTTTTGTCGTTAAATAAGACATATCTGTATAAAACTTTGCCGTTTGATCATTATAGTTACCTGTTCCTAAATGGACGATTCTTTCAATTTTTTGATTGGTTCGTCTTACAATTAAGGTGATTTTACTATGTGTTTTTAAGGAAATCATTCCGTATATAACATGACATCCAGCCTTTTCAAGTTCTTTTGCCCATTGAACATTATTCTCTTCATCAAAACGTGCCTTTAATTCCACAAGGACGGTCACTTGTTTTCCCATTTCCGCTGCTCGCTTTAACCCATCAATGATCGGAGAGTCGCCACTTACTCGATACAAGGTTTGTTTAATTGCTAATACATTTGGATCAGTAGCTGCTTCGCTTATTAAATCTACAACAGGTTCAAATGATTCGTATGGATGGTGTAGGAATACATCTCGTCTACGTACAGCATCATAGATACTTTCGTCTTCATAAATATCCTGGGGAGGCTGGGGGATTAAGGTTTGATAAATTAGCTGATCAAAATCCTTTTTAACATGGTTGCAGAAATCAGATAAAAAGGTCAAATCGAGGGGACCGTCTATCACGTATAAATCTTTATGATGGATTTCTAATACATGTAGTAAAAAATCAATCATTTTTGGACATTGTGCACGGGCATCGACCTCTAGACGAACTGCCGCCCCCCATTTTCGTTTTTTAAGTTCCTTTTCAATTTCCTTTAATAAATCCCGTGCCCCTTCCTCATGTATAGTCATATCGGCGTTTCGAGTAATGCGAAAAGTAGTTGTTGATTTTACTTGATAGCCTTTAAAAAATTTGCCGATAAAATAACAGATTAAGTCCTCTAACAATATATAGTCATGTCCTGAATTTACTTGGATAAAACGATCCAGTAATGCAGGTACTTGAACTATAGCTGTTTTAACAGCTTGATCATATAAATCCTCAAGTCGAACCGCTAAATTGATCGACTTATTTAAGAGCATAGGAAATGCCCTATATGCATCGATAGCCATTGGGGTAAGCACTGGAAAGATTTGATCATCAAAATATATCTCTAACATGTTGATTTGTTCAACTGTTAGATCTTCCATTGATAAAATCTTTATATTCGTTTTACTTAATGAATCGTGAAGTAGCTTATATATATCATATTGTTCCTCAACAAGCTCATGATTAAAGGAAGAAATATAAGCAAGCTGTTCCTTAGGTGTTAGCCCAGATTTATTATCCTTCCGATTATATCCTGCCTTCACTTGATCCTTTAATCCAGCCACCCTTACCATAAAAAATTCATCTAAGTTAGATGAGAAGATGGCGAGGAATTTTAAACGTTCTAATAATGGATTACTTTCATCAGCGGCTTCTCCTAAAACTCTTCTATTAAAAGAAAGCCAGCTAATTTCTCTATTATTATAATAGGTAGGATGACCTAGCTCTTCTTTCGTTTCAATTGTAGCCATTCAAATCATTCCTTTTTCGTGAACTATGAACATTTGTTAGTAGTGGTTAATGAGATGATAGACTCACCATTACTTTTCTATCATAACGCTATGAAAAGGAATTTTTGTTAATGCTATGTTAATTTCATGTAAATTAATTCTTTACAATTTTGGCTTGAAGATTAATTCAATATCTGTTTTCACTATTTTCTCGAGATGCTTTTTTTGTTTTTCTGCCTGGTATTCCTCTGGTGACCAATCACCTATACACTCTAGCTCAAATATAAATCTATCTTGCTTTCTTGTTATCGATAAATCAGTAACAATCTGTCTTCTCGTAGCATCTAAGCAATAAGTAAATTTTAATATAGCTCCAAGATGACGAAGCTTTTTACGTTCTTCCTTTAGAAACCATGTTTTGTATGGCTTTATAAATTGTTTGAATAACGTATTATTTTTATAGGATGCAATCAAGGCAATCATTAATCGCTCGCGATGCATTAACCCATCAATCGTACGGTTTGCAAGTAAATAGAACGTATGCTGAGCACTTGCTTCTGCATCAATGTATTCTCCTAAATGACACAAATAGCTCGCTCGTTTTAATAAAGACCAATCTTTCTTGCTAAGATGGATTACACCATTGTCCTTCAAATAGTGAAATAGCCTACGAGTAAGGTATTGGACATGAATGATTTGCTTTGGATCAAGGTTATAATCATTAATTAATTCTTGAATGCTATCTTCCAACACATTAGGGAAGAGTAGAGACCCCATCTCCTTTGACAATTGCTCAAAGAATACACCATCTCGTAATCCTTTCCTACTGAGAATAAAGCAGTCTGCTTGGATGGTTTGATATAGTGTATGGAAAACCTCTATAGCAGGAATGATAATGTCTGCTCTGTCCTTCGATAATCCTTCTACTTTTAATAGTTCTTCCTTGTTCCGTGAGGTTAAATAATGACTAACTGTTTGGATGTCTGTATCATACATCTTATATTGATGGAGTCCTGCTAGCGGATATTTTTTCAGATTTTGTTCGATTTGCACAAGGTTCCGAGCACTTCCACCAATAGCAATTAACGGAACTTCTTTTCCAACTAACCATGGCAGATGATGGAATTCCTTACTTAGAAAATGATGAAGTTTTTCAAGCTCTTCGTAAGTGGGAATATCCTTCTGGAAAAATTCCTTAAGAGTTAATGCTCCAAATGGGAAGCTGTGTGATTCGACTAGTTCTCTTTTTCTAAAATAAGTGACTTCGGTACTACCACCACCAATATCGACGGTAATACCAGTTTCAATAGAAGTAGAGTTTACTACAGCTAGAAAACCATAGAAGGCTTCTTCCTTTTCAGATAAAATGCGCATATGAAGATTCGTTTTTTCCTTCACAATTGCTTGAATATCTAGTTGATTCTCAGCTTGTCTAATTGTAGCTGTAGCAACACATACGATCTCTTTTAAATCATAAGTAGCCAATACATGCTTAAAGCTAAGTAATGTCATGATGAGCTTATCTATCCCTGCATTTGTTAATTGGTTGTTTGTATCCAAGAATGTTCGAAGTCTCGCTACTGCCTTTACATTTTCAACCTCTTTTAACCGACCACCTTTTTCTCGTAGATAGATAACTAAGCGCATAGTATTCGAACCGATGTCAATTATGGCATAATATTGCTTTTTCATTGTAACCACCTATTTTTATTGTTGTGTATTTGGTTTGATTATACCATAATGGAAAGAAAATACTGAAAAAGGAAAAGGTGTGTCTGTAATGTGGAAAGAGCAAATTGATCTAACATCATCTTATGATTTTGATTACATACTTATGCGTTTGGCTATGGATCCACTAAACAATATTAATAAATTGGAGCGAAGAATTACAATTCCTCTCAGAGTAAAAAATAAAAATACATTAGTAAAGGTCACCTCCCTAGGTACGACGGAGAAACCGAGCTTTCTATTGGAAGGAAGTCAAGAGGAACAAAAGGCGACGGTATTGGAACAAGTTAAAAAAATCTTTGCATGGGATGAGGATTTACAGGCAATTCAAAAATTCTTTGAACAGACTGACCTAAAGCAATTATTTAAGAAATATCCTTATACACCACTTGTAAAGGAATTTGATTTGTTTAGCAATCTAATGAAAACAATAATCCACCAGCAATTAAATATGTCTTTTGCCCAAACTTTAACTGAGCGATTTGTGAAAACATATGGAGAAAAAGTAGAAGACACATGGTTTTATCCGGAACCAGACAAGGTTGCAGTGATTCCATACGAAAAGCTGCAAGCAATGCAATTTAGTAGAAGAAAGGCAGAATACGTCATTGATACTGCCAAACAAGTTGTTCAAGGTCATATTAATCTCTCTACCTTCGAGACAAAAAATGATGAAGAAGTCATTTCAACATTGACGAAATTGAGAGGAATTGGCCCATGGACAGCCCAGAATTGGCTCATGTTTTCTCTTGGTAGGAAAGATCTTTTTCCAGTAGCAGATATAGGGGTGCAAAATGCATTAAAGAAGTATTATGATCTAGAAAAGAAGCCAACCCGTGATAGGATGCAAGGCTGGAGCGAGAAATGGAAGCCTTACCGTTCCTATGCAACGATGACACTGTGGAGAAGTATAGAGGAACGGTAAGCACGAAGCGCACAAGCCATCAGTGGGGAAAAACTCTCCACTGATGGGAGCTCAATATATTACGAAGGCATGTTAAGTAAGAGCTGTTGATAATTGTTGGCTTGTTCTTTATCACCGATAGCCTGATAGCTTTTTTGTAAATATTGTAGTGATTTAGGATTTTCAGGATTTAACTCCATTTCCCATTCAAAGCACTGAATAGCCTTCTCGTATTGCTCGAGTTCAAAGTATAATTCTCCTAACGCGAGTTGCTCATCAGGATTGTTCTCATATTGGCCCATTTTACATAGTTTTCTCGCAATAGGTAGCTTTGTATTTGGAAGCTTTTCCACTAATTCTTCGATCGAATAGAAGGGCAGTAGCTTAATAATACAATGATGGATTAATGGCTCTAATTGAGCCGAATCTTCGATAAGTTCACTTAACAAAGGAAATATCTCCTCTGTGTATCGCGACAGCTGTTTTCCATTCATTTGGTGTATAGCATTTACTAACAAATCAAGAGGTATTGCTATTTTTTGCTTTATTAGATGATGGACGATGGTGGTGTATGCTTGTTTTGATTCGAGTTTATTGTAGATCGTTAAGCAGCTAGGATCGTGTTCAAGGAGCTTCTCCCACAACGAAATGATGCAGTCATCAGGTAATAGGTCTTCGATTAATGTATCGAATTGCTCTATAGCTGAAATGCTAATAGGAGGCAGATTTTGAAGGATATGATCATAGTTAGCAAAAAGTATATCAAAAACTCTGTCTTCTTTTTGTAATAATCGTATCACTCGGTTAAATTGGGTAGTAGATAATTGTTGTTGAGAAAGCTTTGCTTCTAGATAAAGGGCGTCGTTATCGAAGGAAAGATCTGTCATTTCATCATACAGAACTTTATATTTTTGAAAATCTATGTGATGGATCATGTCACTTGCAAATCGATCATGAGGTCGTACTTGTGCATAAGTTATGAGGGTACTAAACGCTTTTTTTAGTTGTCCATTTCTTCTATATTGGTAGAAAACTTTTTTGCAAAGTGCTTGAATCTTCTTCTCATTAATAAAGTTGTCGAACATGGATAGTATATATAGCATTTCGTTATCGTTATATTTATCTTTTAGTTTTTGAAACATTTGATTGAATGAAATGGTGCGATAGTTTTGAATAGTGGATACAAAAGCTTCAGTGAGAGGGTGTGTAGCATTGTAAGTAGTTCCATAACGGTATGCAGTAGCTAAAAAGCTGTTCCTTCTTACTTCGGTAGTTTTCTTACCATTTATACACTTATTCTTATAAAAAATCACTGTGTAATATTGATTGTTTTTACTAATAGCATCTAATATTTTGGCCTGTTTGAATATCGTTAATTTTGTTACTGTCATTGGGATTTTTTTCTTGTTATGATGTAAAAGGTTAATTTTGACCATATAAAACAACTCCTTAATACCAGGATACGTTTATTTTAACATAGTTAATTTTTTCAATAAAGCGGGACTTTAACATTAATAGATAGAATTAGTCGTAGAGCTCGGTTAAATGTAAATTGTTTGTAATGTTTTATGGAAATGAGATATTTATGGATACGGTTATGCTATGATAGAAAAAAAGCTAACTAGGAGGAATACAATGCTAAAAGAAGTGATTTGGTCAATAATTTTAGCATTAGCCTTTATTTTTATCCCTTTTGGAGTTGTTATATAAAATATAGATACTTAATCAATAGAGCCAATCTACTATAGTAGGTTGGTTTTTGTTTTTTAAATTTAAAGAAAAAAATTTGAGCAAAAGTCTTGAAAGTCAAAAAAGGTCAAAGTATAATATGAGTTACATAAAGGTCAAATATAGTCAAAGTCAAATTGACCTTTAAAATTGAAGGAGGAATGAATGATGAAATGTCAGCATTGTGGTATTCGTCAAGCAACAATTAATGTAAGCCTTCGATTTAATGACCAAACACAATCCTTGCATGTATGTGAGACATGCTTTCAAGAAATACAAAACAAAGCACAAAATCCATCTGGAATGTTTGGAGACAAAGGATTTGAAGGCTTCTTTGCAGGAGGAGCAAGTGGTTCTCATAAGGCAACTTCCAGTACTTATACGACGAATGGATCTAACGGAAATGGGTTACTAGATCAACTTGGTAAAAATTTAACAGATGCAGCAAGAGCAGGTTTAATTGATCCTGTTATTGGGCGTGATAATGAAGTGAAGCGAATAATAGAAACATTAAATCGTAGAAATAAAAACAATCCTGTACTAATTGGTGAACCTGGTGTTGGGAAAACAGCAATTGCTGAGGGATTAGCACTAAAGGTTGTGGAAGGAAATGTTCCAGCTAAGCTTTTAAATAAAGAAATCTATATCCTTGATGTCGCATCTCTTGTAGCTAATACAGGGGTTCGAGGACAATTTGAAGAAAGAATGAAACAACTTGTATCAGAGTTGCAAGAACGTCAAAATGTTATTCTTTTTGTTGATGAAATTCATTTGTTAGTTGGGGCAGGAACTGCTGAAGGATCTCAAATGGATGCAGGAAACATCCTAAAGCCAGCATTAGCACGTGGTGAGCTTCAATTAATTGGAGCTACTACCTTGAAAGAATATCGAAAAATTGAAAAGGATGCAGCACTTGAACGTAGATTCCAGCCAATTATCGTAAAAGAGCCTAGCATGGAGGAAGCTGAGCAAATCTTGCTAGGGTTGAAAGAACGATATGAGAACTACCATAAAGTTAGCTATCCAGATGAAGTACTTCGCGCTGCAGTAGTACTATCTAAACGCTATATTCAAGATCGTTTCTTACCTGACAAAGCAATTGATCTACTTGATGAAGCTGGGGCTCGTTTAAACCTAGCGGTAGCAGAAACAGACCATGATTCATTACAGCAACGACTTGATGAAATTGCCAAAGAAAAAATGGAGGCAGCAGAACAAGAGGATTATGAACGAGCAGCAAATCTACGCCACCAAGAGATTAAATTAGAGAAAAAACTAGAAGAACAAACAGAATCACCAAAAGCTGTCGTTTCTATTGAGGATATTCAACAAATAATAGAAGAAAAGACAGGAATTCCTGTGCGGAAAATTCAATCAGATGAACAGTCTAAGATGAAAAATCTAGCACAAAACCTAATGGGAAAAGTAATAGGACAAGAAACAGCTGTCAATAAAGTAGCTAAGGCCATTCGTCGAAGTAGAGCAGGCTTAAAAGCAAAAGGTCGTCCAATTGGGTCCTTTTTATTCGTTGGTCCAACTGGTGTAGGTAAAACAGAATTAACCAAGGCACTCGCTGAAGAATTATTTGGTACAAAGGATGCCATGATTCGCCTTGATATGAGTGAATATATGGAGAAACATGCCGTTTCCAAAATTATTGGTTCGCCACCAGGATATGTAGGTCATGAAGAGGCTGGACAATTAACAGAAAAGGTCCGCCGCAATCCTTATAGCTTAATATTGCTTGATGAGATTGAAAAGGCACATCCAGATGTGCAGAATATGTTCCTACAAATTATGGAGGACGGTCACTTAACAGACAGTCATGGTCGAACCGTAAGCTTTAAAGATACGGTGATTATTATGACAAGTAATGCAGGAACAGGTGTGAAAAATATAACTGTCGGATTTAATAGTGACAACAATGAAGCAGTATCAACACTTGAAAATTTAAGTGATTATTTCAAACCTGAATTCTTAAATCGTTTCGATGCAATCATTCCTTTTAATGAGTTGACAGAAGCTAACTTATTAGCGATTGTCGATTTAATGATTGCTGAACTAGAAGAACACCTCAAAGACCAAGATTTAGATATAACTATATCTAAAGAAGCCAAACAATATATCGCGGATAAAGGCTATGATCCACGTTTTGGTGCAAGACCATTACGACGTGTTATCCAAGATAAAGTAGAAGATGGAATCACAGATGTTGTTCTTGAGGAGGAAGAAGTCAAGAAATTAAAAATTGTCTTTGAGAACAATGATATTGTGGTGAAAAAAGCATAAGAAGGAATTAAAACTCTAGCCAGAAACGGCTAGAGTTTTTTATTGGGGTTTGTGGAATCTGAGTTTAATGCAATATATTACATAACAAAAGGAAGCACGATAGACTAGATAGGAAAGTCGACCGTGCTTGTTTAATAGTATTATTTCATTTTATGCAAACATTATTGAAATATGACTCTGAAGGTTAAAATGACAAAGGTAAAAAAATTAGGGTTTTTCATTCTTTTTCGTTTCATGTAAATCCCTCCATTTTTTATTGTAACTCAAGAGTAGCATCGAAAAAGAGAGGGTGAAATGAATTTGTTAGAAAATGTACCCACCTTTTTCCTGAAGGATTCTGTCTGGAATAGAAACAAACTATAAAGAATGAAAGTATCATTTTTTGGTATAATAAAAGCATGATTTTATTATCTTACAACAGAGGGGGCGCTAGATTTGGTATTTCAACAAAATGAATTCGACGTATTAGAAAAAGTAATGGTGTGCCCACCAACCTATATGAGAATTACAAATGTTATAAATGAAACACAAAAATTTTATAAAGACGAGAATATAGATGTAGAAATTGCCAATAGACAGCATGAGCAATTTGTGAGAACCCTAGAGGAACATGGCGTTAAGGTGCTATCCATTGATCCTAAAGAAGAACTAAATGAACAAGTTTTTACACGTGATATAGGCTTTACAATTGGTGATACGGTTTACATATCGAAGATGGGGAGTGAAATAAGGGAACATGAAGTCGAGCTCCTAGAAGAATTTTTGAAAAATAGAAATTTTAATTACATGAAATTAACTACCCCTTCCATTGAAGGAGGAGATGTAGTACTTGCGGGAGATAGAGTATGGATCGGTATTAGCGAAAGGACCACCTATCAAGCTGTCGATGCTCTTCAGGAAATAATTCAAGATAGGAAACTCATGCCTATACCGATTAGTGAAGACATTCTCCATTTAGATTGCGCATTTAATTTGCTCAGTGAGAAAGAAGGTTTAATATATACATCAGCATTCAAACAAAGAGAACTGGATAGATTAATGGAAATGTATGATCTAATCGAAGTTTCGGATGATGAACAGTTTACACTTGGTACCAATGTCTTTTCGATTGGTAATAAAACAGTGATTTCTCTTCCTGAAAATAAAAATGTTAACTCTGAATTACGTGCCAGGGGTTATCAGGTTATAGAGGTAGAGTTTTCAGAGGTAATCAAATCTGGTGGAGCATTTCGTTGCTGTACATTACCAATAAGAAGGACAAATAGATAAAATATTGGAGCTTGGTGACATACCAAGCTTTATTTCATTGTGTTAACCATTCGTATCACTTTTTTGAAACCTTTTATTCACCTTAAACGTAACAAGGATTAGGAGGTGAGTCTTTATGCAAGATTTCACTAATGGTTCGATAGAAGATCTGGTAGAATTCCTCCCTATTATTGCTCCACTTATACTTATTCAATTGATTTTAATGATTATTGCAATTATTTCACTTATAAAGGCGGATGACACAAATGGTCCTAAACCTATATGGGCAGTAATTATTGTTTTTCTCACTTTTATCGGTCCAATCTTATATTTCATTGTTGGAAGGAGACAGTCATAACATGTCGGTTATAAAGGTGGAGCAATTAAAAAAGGTCTTTAAAGGTAAAGAAGTAGTGAAAGGGATAAGCTTTGAATTAAATAAGGGAAGATGTGTTGCTTTACTAGGGCCAAATGGCGCTGGAAAAACAACAACATTACGTATGCTTTCCGGATTATTAAAGCCTAGTAATGGTTCGATCAAGTTTCAAGAGAAGAATGCTCTAAATGATATTAGGTATTCTATTGGTTATTTACCTCAATATCCAGTTTTTCATTCATGGATGTCAGGTAAGGAATTTTTAATGTATGTCGGTGAGCTTGCCTACCTTTCCAAAAAAGAAGCCAATGAAAGAGCCGAAGAATTATTAAAAAAAGTAGCAATTGATGATGCGAAAAATCAAAGAATTGGCAAATATTCAGGTGGAATGAAACAAAGACTTGGAATTGCACAAGCGATGATGCATAAGCCGAAGCTTCTCATGTTGGATGAACCAGTATCCTCACTAGATCCAATTGGTCGGCGTGAAGTACTTACACTGATGGAAGAATTGAAGGAAGAAACAACTATTTTGTTTTCCACTCATATCTTAGGGGATGCAGAAGAAATTTGTGATGATTTATTATTATTACATCATGGTGAAATACTAGAATCAGGATCTATCGATGATCTGCGAAAGAGACATCAATCACCTAAGTTTGAGCTCAGCTTGCGCGATAGTGCAAATAAATATGTGGACAAAATCGAAAGGCTAGAATCTGTGAATACGATCGTACTTGAGAAAGGTGAACTTCATATTTTTGTTAATGATATTGCTAGAGCCCGTGCAGAGATTTTAACAAAAGCAGTGCAAGAAGATTGGCCTATAGTAAAGTTTGAATTAAGTCGAACATCTCTTGAGGATTTGTTTATGAAGGTGGTGCAAAGCTGATGCAATGGAAGACAATTTTTATGAAAGAGTTATTGGAAGATTGGCGGAGTTATAAATGGATCTGGGTTCCACTTGTTTTTATATTGTTCTGTATTATGGACCCATTATCTACGTATTATTTACCACAAATTATCCAAGCGGTTGGTGGCTTACCAGATGGAGCAGTTATTGATATACCTGAAACAGAACCAGAAATGGCAATTATGATGAGTCTCACTCAAATGAGTATGCTCGGCGTGTTAGTAGTAATAGCCATTACAATGGGTGTTATCGCAGGTGAAAGAAAAAGTGGCGTTGCAGAACTTATTCTAGTTAAGCCAGTCCGTTATGTAACTTATATTTTGGCTAAATGGAGTGCCAAGCTTTTATTAGTATTTGTCTCTTATTTAGTAGGAATGCTTGCAAGTTGGTATTATGTAAATTTATTATTTGGTGAAATTACAATTATTGAATTCTTCAGTTTATTCTTGTTCTACTTTGTTTGGCTCATATTTGTTGTCACGCTCACTGTTTTTTATAATACAATGATGAAGGTACCTGGACTTGTCTTAACATCAACAGTTATAACAATAATGGCGATGTCAGTGTTGAACCAAATTTTTTCATTTCGTTTACCCTGGTTACCAAATAGTATTAGTGAGCATATAACGACTATGCTTACTGAAGGCTCTATTCCAAATGAATTGTGGATGGCATCAGCCATTACCCTGGGTCTCTCATTGATTCTTTTACTATTTTCAAGATATATTTTTCAAACAAAAGAAATGGCGGAATAGAAGAGTATTAATAATTAATGCTCTTTTTTACTTGCTACAACTTTCATTAATTGATAATATAAAATTTACGGGGCATTAGCTCAGCTGGGAGAGCGTCGTGCTGGCAGCGCGAAGGTCATCGGTTCGAGCCCGATATGCTCCATTTTTTTTTAAAAAATTAAATAATCACTTCCTAGCTTTCCTTAAAATATTTTTCAGGTGATTTCCCAACAATCAAACGAAAGTCTTTAATAAAGTGTGCCTGATCATAGTAACCCAGTCTTGTGTACAGATCTGCCCAATTCTTAGTACTACCCTTATCAATGCTTTCCACTACTTCATGAAGTCGATAACGCTTGATTACCCATTTAGGGCTAACGCCAACATAGCGGTCAAACAAGCGTTGAAGCGTTCTCACATGCAAATTGAATTTGTTCGCCACATCTTCCACTTTGATAATTGACCGATCTTCTCTAATGAATAAAACAATTTGAGAGATTAAATCAACTTTTTCATCAGGTTCCGGCAGATTAGAACATATTAGCTGGTCTATTAGTGGAATAGAGAGTTCAGCCACATCATGGTTTTGAAAAAGTTGATCTCGAATCGTTTTACTGTCTATATGGAAAACCTCTTGAAAGTCGATCGATTTTTCCGTTAGTTGAGATATATCCTTTTTCCAGAGTGGATAGAAACCTCCAGGCAAAAACTTTACACCAAATACCGAGCCCCTACCTTCTAACAAATGGGAAGAAATAGTGCGCTTTATTCCATGAATACTGGCATAATCTTTTTCGAAAACCAAATTAATATTAGGATGTGAAACAACATGTTGTTCGTATGGTGTGTCCTCTAATAGATCCCATCTTACAAACCAATAATGTTGAACAATAGCAGATGCTTCAATACTAGGTTTATAGCGATGAAGAGTAAACTTCTTACTTCCTTCCTTTGAATGTAGAATCCCTTTTGGAACTGTAATTACTTTTTTCAATAATTCTCACACCTAACTTATATGTTTGTCGCATTTATACAATACATTTTGATGAGGTTATTATACCATACTAGTAAAATGGAATAGGAGGAATGACAAATGGATTTGAGTTACGATTTTTATATCAATGCACCAATAGAAAAGGTATGGGAAACGCTGGTATCCGATGAGGGGGTACAGCAAACCTTTTATGGATGTACGATCCGATCATCTTTTATACCAGGTGAGACTATTTCCTATATCGGACCTGGTAATGATGGTGAGGAGACAGTTCATGTATATGGAAAGATATTGACATGTAATCCATTAGAAAAACTGAGCTTTACGGAACATCCTGGTCCTTCGTATAATCAAGATCATGCTAACCTTGAGACACGTATCACTTATACTTTAACTACTGTTGGAAACTGTACGAAATTAACTTTAATAAATGATCTATGGTCACAAGAACATCCATCCTATAAAAGCACGAAAGACCATTGGCCAATGATTTTAAGTAATATCAAAACTTTTACGGAAACAGGGAAACAACTTGATTTTGGATTTTAAGCCATAGCGATTGATGCTATGGTTTTTTTGAAATTAAAGTATCGAAAGAATAGTCGCCAAACGGTATGAGTTACAAGATAAAAGGCAATATCTTGGTAATGTCACAATTACATTGCACGATAACCAAAAAAAATAATATCAGGTTGAATACCACTGTAACTTTTTGTATTAAAACAATACAAAAAAGGGAAAACGAATAATAAGAATTTTTCATAACATACTAGCAAATAGAAGGTAGGTGAACTGGATGAAAATAGGGGTACCAAAAGAAATGAAAAGTAATGAGAATCGGGTAGCTATGACACCAGCAGGAGTGCTGACACTAACCCAAGCTGGCCATGAGGTGAAGGTGGAAACAGGTGCTGGTGTAGGCAGTGCTATTTCGGATCATGCCTATGAAGAAGCTGGGGCAGTAATTGTACAAACGGCAAGAGAAGCTTGGTCACAGGAACTAGTAGTAAAGGTCAAAGAGCCTCAGCCAGAGGAATTTGTCTTTTTTAGAGAAGGCTTAATTTTATTTACTTATCTACATCTTGCTGCAGAACCAAAGGTAGCTGATGCACTTATTGAAAATAAAGTAACTGGAATCGCGTATGAAACGATTCAAGCTAGAAGTGGAGGCTTACCACTCTTAGTACCAATGAGTGAAATTGCTGGGAGAATGTCTATCCAGGCAGGTGTGCGGTTTTTAGAAAAGGTTCATGGTGGTAAAGGTGTGTTAGTTGGCGGTGTCCCAGGAGTATCCCCAGCGAATGTTGTCATTATAGGTGGGGGAATTGTTGGAACAAATGCTGCACGAATGGCAATTGGATTAGGAGCTAATGTTACGCTATTAGATATAAATATACAAAGGCTGCGAGAATTAGAGGATCTATTCCAAGGTAAAATAAGGACACTTGCTTCTAATGAATACAATATTAACGAACAAATAAAAACAGCAGATTTACTAATTGGTGCTGTGTTAATCCCAGGTGCAAAAGCGCCAAAACTGGTAACAGAAAAAATGATTAAAACAATGGAAGAAGGCTCGGTAGTTGTCGATGTAGCCGTTGATCAAGGAGGAACGATCGAAACGATTGATCGTGTTACTACCCATGATAATCCTATATATGTGAAGCATGGAGTTACTCATTATGCAGTTGCCAATATCCCAGGAGCAGTACCGAAGACAGCAACCTATGCACTAACAAATGTTACCATCCCATATATCGTGCGCCTAGCAAATCTTGGCTTACAGGGGTATGTGAGGAAAGACCCAGCATTTGCTAAAGGTTTGAACACCCATCAAGGAAAGACTGTCCATGAAGCAGTTGCGAAGGGGTTAGACAAACGATTTATAGAGCTTTCGACAATATTTGAATAAAAAAAAGGGCTTATTGTCAGTGCAAGCCCAACTGGATTGCACTTCACTTAAGCCCTTTTTTCTATTTATAGAATGCCAGCTCTTCTTCAATCGCTGCTTTTATTTTTTCTAATGTTTCCTCCGGTGTTTTCCCGTGTACCCTTTTACCATTTACCATAGCGTATGGCTTGAGACGACACAATCCACAAAAATTCAAACAGTCATGTATTAGTACAGCAACCTCCGGATATTCAGATTCAATAATTTCTTCTATATCAAAGGTAGTTATTAAATTACTATCACAAACATCTACCACCACGATTCCTATTTTGATCACCTTCCTTGCCTGCTTACGACTTCCTAGGATCGCTTTTTAAATGAATGCCATCTGCCCTATTTTGTCATTTATCAGAAAAATTATGAATGCTATTATAGCATTATAAGAGCCATTGTAAAAGAAATGGGGCTATGATTGATACAGTTATGGCAGTAATTGTCATCGCCAATGCACTAATAGCACCATCAAGCTCTCCAAGTTCTAAAGCTTTTGCTGTTCCAATTGCATGAGAAGCTGTGCCAATACCTAACCCTCGTGCAACGGGATGG
Source organism: Gracilibacillus sp. JCM 18860 (assembly GCF_055395245.1). NCBI lineage: Bacteria > Bacillati > Bacillota > Bacilli > Caryophanales > Bacillaceae > Gracilibacillus > Gracilibacillus sp. JCM 18860. Next base: position 1,496,125 of record NZ_AP043868.1, on the reverse strand, counting down.
TCAATACGGAAAATCCTTAACATAAGTGGTGCAAACATTGCCCCACCAATACCTGCAATCATTACACCGATAGCAGCAATAGTCATGTTGCCACCAACTGAATCTGCAATACTTAGAGCTACAGGTGTTGTCACAGATTTAGGAGCAATAGATTGTATGATTACCTCCTCAAAGGAAAACCATTTAGCAAAAACAATTCCACTGGTAACTCCAATGATTGAGCCAATTGCAACACCAATGAAAATGGTTTTGGCATATTTCTTAACTAAATGTCGTTGCCGGTAAAGAGGTAATGCTAAGGCAACGACAAGAGGGCCTAGAAAATGATCTAACCATTGTCCACCTATCATGTACGTTTGATAAGGTATGTCGAAAATGATGAGTAGCAAAACAAAGAAAAGGGATGTGATAAAAATAGGCAATGTGAATGGTGTCGGAATTATGTGATACAATTTTTTACTAAGATAGAAAATAAGCACTGTTAGTATGATGAACAATATTCCAAGTATTAGTCTACTCATAGGATTCAACTCTTTTATGAAGAATTTTCTGAGAAATAATAGCTGTAATAACAGTTACGATTAACGTACTCACGAATGCTATTGGTAGGATTAAAATCCCTTTACCATTTAAAAAATCAAGGTATTCCACTATTCCTACTGTTACGGGAACAAAAAAGATCGGCATATCCTTTAGTAAGAGGTCAATTCCTTTTTCTATCCAATGAACTCTAATTGCTTTTACTTGTAGCAAAAGAAAAAATAGTAGCATGCCAATGATGCTACCAGGAATCAACAAAGAGAAAAGATCTTGAATCCACTCTCCAATATAATAAAATAAAAACAGCATACTGATTTGCGCTGGAACCAGTATATATTTCATCCTGATAAATCCTCCAAATAAAATAATGAAAAATCACTATCTTATCGTAGCACTTTATCCAATCGATGACAAAAAATTAGATTGCTTCTTCGCCCTCCTTTGCTGTTTCCGAATGGTGCAAATAATTCGCTTTCGTGATCACAAATAAGTCATAAATTGGATGATCCATTTCAGAGTGGTTAATTTGTTGGAAAATCTCTGGATAAGTAACATTTGCATATATGACAAAAGGCACCTTCAAAATGGCCTTCATTGAACGGATATTAGATTTACGGATTTTTATAAAAATCGCCTCAATCTCTTGTTGGTAAAAAAGCTCTTCAAAAAATGCGTCTTTTGCTAATTGGTTATATCCCTTTCCAAAATAAGGCTTGCCGATCCACGTCGCTAAAAATCCTGTATTATTCTGAATATCAAACAAGTTTATTGTTCCAATTGGGTTGTAGTAATCATCTAGAATAGTACGAGAAATTAATTCTCCGTTCTCCTCTGCTTCCATTGTCTTTTTGGTTAAAAAATAAAATTCATCTGTGGAATATGCCTTTTGTCTTACATATGGAAAAACCTCTGGGTGCTTCAATAATTCATATAGGGCTGGCACGTCTTGTAAATCTCTCTTTTTTAACATAAAAAATCCCTCCTATTCGATGGAGGGTGTGATGAAAAAGGCAGCTTTGCCCTATAGTGTGTCTCATCCACCCTCGAATTTTTATCAAAAAGCCACAAAAATTCGGGGTGGGAATCGAACCCACTAGAACCAATATCTCAGTATTGGTGGCGCACCATTTGCCTTCCCTTATATGTCATCAAATAACAAAATGAAATTACTAAAAAACTCATTATTATCTTACACAACAATCACTGTAATTGTAAATAGTTTTTTTGTAAAAAAAACAAAAAAATTCTTTGTAATAGGAAGTAATATTAAGGAAAGTTTATAAAATATACATTTAGTTAATGTAAATGCCAAAATATTCAGTTATTTGCTTTAATATGACCAATAATTAAACTATTTAAGTAAATCTTCTAGTGCTTTTTCGATATGAGAATATTGGAACGAGTAACCACTCTTTATTGCTTTTTCAGGAAGAACCTTTTGCCCTGATTCTACAAGTATACTCATTTCACCTAGTAGGGCCTTTATGGCAACTCTTGGAACTGGTAACCAGTTAGGCTTATGAAGTGTTTGAGCAATAACTTCTGCCATTTTGCTATTTTTTATAGGACTTGGTGCGGTCATATGAAAGGCTTGATCAATCGTAGGATGATCTAATGAAAATAAAATCATTCCAATGACATCCGTGATATGAATCCATGATACCCACTGCTCGCCTGAGCCAATTTTGCCCCCAACATACCATTTGAATGGCATTGTCATTAAAGGCAAGGCACCTTCCGTCCCTAAAATGACACCAAACCTTGCAATAACCGTACGTACACCATAAGTATTCGCTTCTAGGGCGGTTTTTTCCCAAGCTTCTGTTACTTCTGCTAAAAAATCATTTCCTGATTCCTTTCTTGATTCTGTAAATGTTTCTGTAAGAGAAGTACCAAAATAGCCGACTGCAGAGGCATTGATTAGCACAGCAGGTTTATATTTCATTTCTTTTATCATATCGATGATTGCATAGGTAGCTTTGATTCTACTTTGATAAATACGATCCTTCTTTGATTTAGTCCAATATCCAAAAAGGGACTCCCCTGCCAAATTTATGATGGCATCCAATGGTGGTAATTGAGCAATGGGATTTAGATTCTCATTTAACCAACCGATATAGGTTATTTTTTGCTTATTTCTATGTTTATTGGGATGCCGAGTTAGGATAAATACCTCGTCTCCACGATCAATTAAATGCTTGGTAAGATGTTGACCAACAAATCCTGTACCACCAGCTATCGCTATTTTCATACCGTCTCACTCTCCTATTTTAGTTTTTCAATAGTAAACGACTGTAAGAAAAATCTAAGAATCCCCCCCCTTTGAAGAACGTGTGTTTGTGTGATAAAATGGTAGGGAAACGAGGTGAGTGTTTTGCCAACCATTTCAAAAATTACCGTTCAAAAGAAACAAAAGTATCGATATAATATTTTTTTAAAGGAAAATGACAAGGAATATTATGCTTTTAGTGTGGATGAAGATTTACTAATTTCTTATCATCTCCGAAAAGGTATGGAATTAACCAAGGGACTGATCGATCAAATTCAAGAGAAAGATGCCTCCTATAAAGTGTATACCCTATCTATACGTTTCTTAAGTTACCGAATGCGATCTGAGCAAGAATTAATAGAATATTTACAAAAAAAAGACATAGAAATCACATACATCAAGGAAGTTGTCCAAAGATTAAAACGGGAGAGTTTACTAGATGATTTAGCATTTAGTGAAGCATTCGTTCGAACCAGAATCCAAACAACATCAAAAGGTCCTATATTAGTTAGGAAGGAGTTAAAGGACAAAGGTGTGGAAGCAGCTATCATTGATAGAGCCTTAGAGCTTTATACGTATGATAAGCAATTTGAGAAAACGAAACGATTAATTGAGAAAAAAATGACTAATTCGTCTAAGAAATCTTTCAAGCAACAATTGAATGCCGTTAAACAAAACATTCTTCAAAAAGGCTTTACGCTTGAATTAATTCATGACGTTTTGCAGGAAATAGACTTAGGAGAAGACGCCGAAGCAGAATATCAAGCAGTTGTTTATCAAGGTCAAAAAATACAAACCAAGTATCAAAAGAAAGATACAGGTTATAAGCTAAAACAAAAAGTAAAAGCAGCTTTATACAGAAAAGGCTTTGATGGAGAATCCATTCAACGATTTATAGATGAATATATGGAGGAAGACTTATAAGGAAGAGCACGACTCCTTAGCTCTAATTACAAGCTATAGTGTTTGGATTCGTGCTTCTTTCACTTAATTACTCACAAGGCTTGTGATTTGTTCGATTGCTTCATATACATCATCGACGATGTGTTTTGCTTTAGCCTGTACTTCAATCGGTGCTGATGACATACAGAAGCTATTTGGTGTCATTTCAAACATTGGAATATCATTATAAGCATCACCAATAACGGCTATTTCCGAAGGTTTAATATGTAAATGCTTGGCTAATCGCTTTAATCCATCTGCTTTACTTACACCTTTTGGTACGATATCCAAACAATTCGGGTCAGAAATATAGGATTCGATACTTATTCCGAAGAGGTTCTTTATTTCTTCTTCAATAGATACTAACTGTTTGTTTTCTCCTAACAACATATACTTACTGGGATTAATTTCTGTTCCATACTTATCGATGAAATCAATCCCTTCTATTAATGGGAAATAAAGAAAATTCTCCATCGCTTTTAATTCCTCTGTTCTCTTCGAAATATAGATCTCATCCTTTGTAGAAATACAAACAAGATGTGAGTAGTTTGTAATATGCTCATGCAACTTGTAGCTCATTTCTAAATCAAATGTTCTCTGGTGGATAAAATCATGGGAATCAGACAAAACAAATGCGCCATTTTGACTTACTCTATGGGCATTTTTCTTAATTTCTTTACAAATTTCAAGGATGTCTCGATCTAACCTCCCAGTAGCAATAGCAAAGTCGATCTCAGTTTTTGATAAGCTATGTATAGCTTCAATATCCTTATTTTTAATTGTGTTTCCAGACTTTAATAACGTTCCGTCCAAATCTGTTGCAAATAATTTAATCATGAAGAAAACTCTCCCTTCTGCCCCTAGTATACTTCTTTTTCAATAGAAGTTCTAACAGTAAGGATATGTTACTTCCATTCACCTTTTGGATCATGCTACAATAAGAGTAATATTAAATGGTGGTGCGTAAAATGGATAGAAGATATAGTTCCTATACTGTAGAGGAATTAAGAAAAGAAATGGCAAATCTTAAGGAAAAAGTACAAAAGGCTGAACAGCTTGGTAATATAAGTGAATATGAAATATTAGAACGGAAATTACAAATGGCAGCGGCCTATCTTGTCAATCCGGCTGATTTTAAAAAAGGCGATAAATATGAGCTTGCGAAAGACCCAGGGCATCAATTTCAAATTACCTATATTAATGGCGTATTTGCTTGGGGACACCGCATTAATCTATTGGGACAACACTTGGAACAAGAAGAAGCAGTGCCGTTATCTATTCTTGGCGATAAAATAGAAGGGTGATTATGACACTCCATAATCCTAAATTAAAGGAGCTGACTCAAAAATTGTCAGCTCCTTTAAAAAGTCGAGGAAACCTGTTTATCCACATTTAATTTACTTTGTAGTTTTTCCTCTGAAAAAATCCAGCCTGTATAAGAATTCATTATTCGCTGATTATCGTCGATTTGTACTACAGCGACAAATGGATAATGACCAGCTGTTCGATAACGTAGATCGATAAAACGAATTTCACTGAAGTCATCATACATGTTCCATTCCCAGCGATAAATCGGGGAGAAGGAAAGAAAAGCAGCGATATTTTTATCCTTTTTCGCAATCTCGAATAACCTATTATCTGGTACAGGCATCTTATCAAATTGGTCATTTACGACAATGTGTCCATCTTCTACTTGACCAACATAGTAAAAGTCTTTCGTAGTGATGGCAATTCGCCATATATTTTGCTTCGTTGTCGGTGAAGTAGCAATTTTTTCGGTATGGGCAAAGTGTTCGTAAATCAATTTAACAATTTCTCTCTTGTCCATATATCTTTTAATGTAATACAATAATATAATAAAATAGATGGCAAGCCATGTGTAGCCTGGAGTGGCACCTAATATCCATGCAATAATCCCAATAACATGAAGACTAAAAATATAGGGATCAAAGGTGCTAATAAAACCGTGTGCTACCCATTTTTTTGTGAATGGGCGATAGGCTTGTGTGCCATATGCGTTAAAAATATCAACAAAAACATGCAGAATTACTGCAAGAGATGTCCATAACCAAAGATGTAAAAAATTCACCTCGGGTAAGAAAAGGTAGATTATAGAAGAAATAGCGATTCCCCAAAAGATTACTAATGGAATCGAATGAGTAATACCCCTATGATGTCTTAAATAGGTGGCATTATTTCGTAATTTCAGGATTGTATCAAAATCAGGTGCATGGGAGCCGACTATGGTACCAACCATAACAGCTGTAAATAGTGCAGAGTCCTGTTGTACAACTGGATCTAAAGTGGCAATACCACCAAGAGCAATGCCCATTGTGATATGTGTTGCAGTATCCATTCTTAGTTGCCCCCTATAAAAAATTATCTAACTCGAATAACACTTTTTCTAACAACATTGTAACATGAAGGATGAATTATTGTGAAAAATAATCATGATCATATAGCCATTACTATTAATATACCCCAATTTCGTAAAGATTTAATCGATTGGTTTGAAAAAGAACAAAGAAATCTTCCTTGGCGCAAAAATCAAGATCCATATCGAGTATGGGTGTCAGAAATTATGCTACAACAAACAAAAGTGGATACCGTTATTCCATATTTTAATCAGTTCACTAAATCTTTTCCTACATTATCTGCCTTAGCAGAAGCAGATGAACAAGAAGTATTAAAGGCATGGGAAGGATTAGGGTATTATTCTCGAGTCAGAAATTTGCAAACAGCGGTACGGGAGGTAGTCGAAAATTATGATGCTAAGGTGCCAGATGACGTGGAGTCACTTGGGAATCTAAAAGGAGTTGGTCCATATACAAGAGGTGCCATACTAAGTATTGCGTATAATAAACCAGAACCAGCGGTTGATGGAAACGTAATGCGTGTATTGTCAAGAATATTATTGATTGAGGAAGATATTGCTAAGGCCAAAACAAGGAAAATTTTTGAACAAGCTGTCCGTGAACTGATATCAGAGGAAAATCCATCTTATTTTAATCAGGGATTAATGGAGCTTGGTGCACTCATATGTACACCAAGAAAGCCAAGCTGTATGCTTTGTCCTGTTCAAGATCATTGCACCGCATTTGCAAACGGTGTAGAGCAATCATTACCAATAAAATCAAAGAAAACAAAACAGAAAATAGAGGACCACTTTACATTAGTGATCGAAGAAGCTGAAAAGGTTATGTTAGAACAAAGACCAGATACAGGGTTGCTCGCTCAAATGTGGCAATTTCCAATGGTAAGCAAAAAGGAAGTAAGCGAGTCATTGCTTCAAACCTATATAAAGGAAAAGTTTGAAATAGATGTAATTCAATTAGAAAAATTAAAGCCAGTTAAGCATGTTTTTTCCCATATTACATGGAATATGGATGTTTGGCGAATAAAAGGAGTAGGCCAACCAAAAGGATTGATGCTGCCTCTAGATGAAGTAACACAATATCCGATGCCTGTTTCACATCAAAAGGTATTATCTCAAATACAAGAATATAACGGTAATTAAGCCATCGCGTGGCCGAATTGATTTAACCATTTTTTTCTATTTTATAATTCGTGGATAAAAAGTTTTTAGGTGGGTAAATTAATGGTCGTGGAGGTGATTATGATGGCTAAACAACCAAACAAAGCTAACCAAGCACAAGCAAGCAAAACAAATGCTCAAGAGGTTAAGCGCCAAAACCAACAAGCTGCTCAAGGTCAAGGACAATTTGGTACTGAGTTCGCTAGCGAAACAAATGCTCAAGAAGTAAGAGCACAAAACAGAAAGTCTGAAAGCAACAAAAAATAACATTTCAATCAAAGGCTTAGATCATTCTCACAATGATCTAAGCTTTTTCTATATATAGGGATATTTACTTATTTTTACATAGATATATTCGGTTCATTCTAGTTGTATTATTTTATTTTATAAAATTTTATCGTTATAATAAAGGATGACCTAAAAGACGCATCTTAAGATGTAAATAAAAATAAAAATATTATAGGAAGGAAGATACGTATGGATGGCCTTGAACCAGGTAGAAACATTCAAATACAGAGCTATAAACATAATGGTCAGCTCCATCGTATCTGGGATACAACGACCATATTGAAGGGAACGAACAATCGCGTAATTGGGGCAAATGATAAAACCCTTGTGACAGAAAGTGATGGTAGAACATGGATTACAAGAGAACCAGCAATATGTTTCTTTCATGTGAAATATTGGTTTAATATAATCGGAATGTTACGTAATGATGGCATTCATTACTATTGTAATATTAGTTCACCGTTTGTTTTTGAGGATGGCGCTGTTAAATATATCGATTATGATTTGGATGTTAAAGTATTTCCAGATATGACTTATACCCTTTTGGATGAGGATGAATATGAGCTGCACAAGGAACAGATGAATTATCCCAAAGTATTAGACAAAATATTAAAAAATAATGTAGAGCACTTATTACATTGGATTAGACAGAGGAAAGGACCATTTTCACCTGAGTTTGTAGATCAGTGGTATGAGCTTTTTTTGACCTATCGATCTTAAAACTTACACTAACATAGAGAAAGGTGAATATCATTTGGATAGTATTAGAAGATATATAAAATATGTTGTACCATACAAATGGAAAATTTTATTAACGATATTTATCGGGATCATTAAATTTGGGATCCCTTTATTAATTCCATTAATCGTTAAATATGTCATTGACAACATTATCGGTTCTGAAACAATGAGCTCCAATGAAAAATTAACAGAATTAGCTTGGCTCATGGGTGTAGCTGGATTTGTTTTTGTTGTGCTACGTCCACCAGTTGAATATTACCGCCAATATTTGGCCCAATGGACTGGAAATAAAATCCTATACGATATCCGTGAGAGATTATTTGATCATATCCAACGCTTAAGTATGCAGTTTTACGCAAGGACGAAAACCGGTGAAATCATTTCACGTGTTGTTCATGATGTGGAACAAACGAAAAATTTCGTAATGACAGGACTTATGAATGTTTGGCTGGACATGGTTACCATCTTAATTGCGATCGGAATTATGCTTTATCTTGATGTTTGGTTAACGATTGTGGCCATTGCATTATTTCCTTTATACGGAATATCAGTAAAAATATTTTATGGAAAGCTTCGAGAATTAACAAGAAAAAGGTCACAAGCATTGGCGCAAGTACAGGGACATCTACATGAACGCGTTCAAGGGATTCCTGTTACAAGAAGCTTTGCATTAGAGGAATATGAACAGGGGCAATTCGATAAACAGAATAAAAATTTCTTAGATAGAGCGATTGATCATACGGCGTGGAATGCGAAGACATTTTCGGTGATGAATACGATCACGGATCTTGCTCCATTATTAGTAATTGGCTTTGCCGGATATTTTGCTATAACTTCTGGATTAACGGTTGGAACAATTGCTGCTTTCGTAGGCTATATGGATCTTGTATACAACCCTTTACGACGCCTGATTAGTTCATCAACAGTACTAGTGCAATCCATTGCTTCTATGGATCGGGTCTTTGAATTTATTGACGAAAAATACGATATTAAAGATTCACCAAATGCACAAAATTTAGAAGAAGTAGAAGGCGAAATTGAATTTGATCATGTTTCTTTTCGCTATGACGAGGAAGAGGAACTGGTATTACAGGATATTTCCTTAAAAGCGAAAAAAGGGGAAACCATTGCATTAGTAGGGATGAGTGGTGGTGGAAAATCTACCATTATTAGCCTGATACCTAGATTTTATGATGTAACGAGTGGTCAGATTTTACTCGATGGAACGGATATTCGTGACGTTAAGGTTCGTTCATTGAGAGACAAGATTGGTATGGTGTTACAGGATAATATTCTCTTCAGTGAATCAATTGCTGCGAATATTCGCATGGGAAACCCTGATGCCACAGACGAAGAAGTAATAGAAGCTGCTAAAGCGGCAAATGCACATACATTTATTAGTGAATTATCAAATGGGTATGATACTCTAGTTGGCGAGCGTGGAGTGAAATTGTCAGGAGGGCAAAAGCAACGAGTCGCTATTGCACGTATTTTCTTGAAGAATCCACCATTATTGATATTAGATGAAGCAACTTCTGCATTAGATTTGGAGAGCGAAAGCTTAATACAGGGAGCATTAGAGAAACTAGCCTCTGATCGCACAACGTTTATAGTAGCACACCGATTGTCAACCATTACTCATGCTGATCGTATTATTTTAATTGAAAATGGTCTTATTAAAGAGGAAGGAAATCACCAGAAATTAATGCAAAAGCGAGGAAGCTATTATAACCTCTATCAAATCCAGGAATTAGATAAACAAAATAATTGAACCAAATGAAGCCCTTACTATACAGGTCTAGTAGGGGCTTTTAATTTAAGGTAATATTCGTTTTTTCTTTTCCTCTATTTCGATTACCATACCTTGATGAAACTTTTGGTAGCTGTAAAGCAATGTTTGCAGATGAAGAATTTCTTTATGATATTCCATTAAACGAGCGGCTAATGGGAGTAGGGACAATGGATCTTCTTCATCCTTTTCATAAAGTTGAAACAATTGATCTACAACGTGAGGAATGTTTGGTGTTGTAATCTCCTCCACCAATTTTGTTTGGTTTCTTCTAATTCTTCCCATAGCACTTAATAATAATCTCTCATGAGAATAAATAATTTTATCTAATTCCTTCACAAGTACACCTTGGAATTCCTTTGGTATTGTTTCAATCTTGTTGTCATATTGGTGAAACGTTTCTAATGTTTCGAGAGATTTTTTGGATGTGATAATCATTTGCTTAAAAACCGCTAGTCTGCGCATTTTAGGGATTCGGTTTTTTTTACGGTAAATTCTCTCCTCGCTAAACAATAAATAAGTATTGTCAATAAGCTTGATTTCCCTTTGTAGCTTTTCTACTTCCACCTTCAATGCTGGCTCATCAGAAAGGTGTCTTGTCGAAATACGAAGCCATTGTAAAATCTCCGTTGTTACTCGATTAATATGTTTAAATAATTTTTGCTCATAATTAGGTGGTAAAAAAACCATATTTACGATAAATGCTGAAACAATTCCTAAGCTTAACGAAAAAAATCGCAATCCTGCGAAATGTAGGAGCAACATTTCAGTCGTTTCCATAATCGCAAGTATGGCAATAATAGCAAGTGCGATTGTGTTTTCATTCATTTTTAGATATAGACATATTCCAATAACGATAATAGTTGTAAATCCAATAACAATAGGATCATTCCCTATCGTAAAAACAACAATTGCTGCAATACTGACTCCAATTAAATTTGCATAAATTTGTTCAAACATCGTCTGGAAGGAGCGGTAAATGTTTGGTTGGATCGCAAATGCTGCTGCAATTCCAACATAAGTTGGTGATGGAATTCCGATTAGATTGGCAACATATAAAGCTACAGCTACAGCAATACCTGTTTTTAACATCCGTGCCCCGAGCTTCATATAAATGTTCCTCCCAACTTTTAGTTCGTTTTAAAATTAGTTGCAAAAGACGTACCCACAACCTCTTTTGTAGATATACTGCACTTTTTTCACAAGTATACCACCGATAATGGAATGAAAAAACTTCAGAGCATAGAAAGGGTATGAAAATTTTAAATCAGAGAAGAATAGGAAGAAGGTCAACTATAAAGTATACATGAGAAGGAGTAGCATGATGGAAGGCAAAAAAAAGGATTTATTCGCTCTAGCATCCATTCCACTAATGATGACATTAGGAAATTCTATGTTAATACCTGTATTACCCATAATCGAGAAAGAAATAAACATTACATCCTTTCAATCCAGTTTAATCATTACTGTCTATTCCGTTGTAGCAATTATATTAATTCCTTTAGCTGGCTACTTATCCGACAAAATAGGCAGGAAGAAAGTAATCATTCCTAGCTTATTATTGACAGGAATTGGCGGATTGATTGCTGCGTTTGCAGCATGGAGTATGGATGAGCCCTATTTTCTTATATTAGTTGGGCGTTTTTTACAGGGGGTGGGGGCATCAGGTGCGTTCCCAGTAGTTATCCCAACAGTTGGTGATTTATTCAAGGATGAAGAAGAGGTCAGTACTGGACTTGGCTTAATTGAGACATCGAATACGTTTGGAAAGGTTTTAAGTCCCATTATAGGTGCCGCTTTAGCTATAGCGATCTGGTATTTACCTTTTATTTTTATTCCGATATTTTCGGCAATCTCCATTATATTAGTACTATTTATGGTGAAAACACCGAAAAAAGAACAAGAATCAAATCAAACATTTTCTGAGTTTTTAGGATCTCTAAAAAAAGTCTTTCATTATAACGGCAAATGGCTTATGACAACATTTATTATTGGGAGTATCAATATGTTCGTTTTATTTGGGTTTTTGTTTCATTTGTCAACATTACTTGAGGACAGATACTTAATAGATGGTGTGAGAAAGGGGCTTTATCTTGCCATTCCGCTTTTGTTTCTTTGTCTTGCCTCTTATGGTGCCGGAAAAAAAATAGGGAAAAACAAAATAATGATGAAATGGTTAATCGCAATCGGTAATATTATTGCTGCTTGTGCCTTATTTTTTGTGAAGAGTGATGCAAGTATTGTTAGTGTTCTTTTCTTATTAACAATAGCAGGTGTTGGTATTGGTGTGTCATTACCTTGTCTAGATGCCCTTATTACAGAAGGAGTAGAAAAAGATGTTAGGGGGACGATTACCTCATTATATAGCAGTATGCGTTTTTTAGGTGTAGCGGCAGGTCCACCTATCATTGCCATTATTATGGAGAATAACTTGTCGGTTTTATATTGGTTTTTAGCAGCACTAAGCATCGTAGCCTTTCTTATTACTTTGTTTTTAATCAAACCAAGTCAAAAAGTGCAACCATCTCTTTAACAAAGGAAATCCGGACTAAAACTCCGGGTTTCCTTTAACTCATCTTCTGAAATGCTGTGTCAATACAACGAATGGTTTCTAATATATCAGCTTCTGTGTGGGCAATCGTTAAAAACCACGCTTCGTATTTTGATGGAGCCAAGTTAATACCTTGTTCTAGCATTAATTTAAAAAATTGACCGAATTTCTCTCCATCCGTTGCCTCTGCCTGAGCATAATTGGTCACTTTTTCCTTTCCGAAATAAAGGGTTAGTGCACCTTTTAATCGATTTACTGTAATATCAATGCCATATTTTTGAGCAGCTTTGTTCATTCCGTCTTCGAGTATCGCTCCTAAGTAATCAAGGCGATCATATAACCCTTTTTCACTTAAAACCTCTAAACAAGCAATTCCAGCTGATATGGATGCAGGATTACCTGCCATTGTTCCAGCTTGATAGGCTGGTCCTAATGGTGCCACCTGTTCCATTATTTCTTTTTTTCCACCATATGCACCAATTGGTAATCCACCACCTATTATTTTTCCCAGTGCTGTCATGTCTGGTTCGACTCCTACTAATTTTTGCGCAGAACCATATGTAAAACGGAAGGCCGTTATTACTTCATCATAGATAACAAGAGAACCATTTTGGTGCGCGAGCTGATTTACTTTTTCTAAAAAACCAGGGTGGGGTTCCACAATGCCGAAATTACCGACAATTGGCTCAACTAAAACAGCAGCTACTTGGTCGCCCCAATGATGGAGAGCTTCTTGAAAAGCTTCCATATCATTAAAAGGAACAGTAATGACTTCCTTTGCGGTTGCTTCTGTTACTCCAGCTGAATCGGGGTTTCCTAATGTAGATGGACCTGAACCCGCTTGGACAAGTACCGCATCAAAATGTCCATGGTAACAGCCAGCAAATTTAATTATTTTTTCACGATTTGTATAAGCTCTTGCAACTCGAATTGTTGTCATCACAGCCTCTGTTCCTGAATTGACAAAGCGAACCTTATCCATTGAAGGAATAGCAGCTTTTAGTTTTTGAGCAAAAATGTTTTCCAATTTTGTAGGGGTACCAAATAGCACGCCATTTTCTGCTGCCTTTTGAATAGCATTCGTAATATGTGGATGGGCATGACCAGTAATAATAGGCCCATATGCGCCGAGATAATCAATGTATTGATTACCGTCAACATCCCAAAAATAAGCCCCCTTTGCACGCTCCATATATACGGGAGATCCTCCACCAACTCCTTTATATGCTCGAGATGGTGAATTTACTCCACCTACTATATGTTTCTGTGCTTCTTTATGTAAAGCTTCTGAATTAGTAAACTGCATAATAAATCCCTCCATGAAAGAAAATGCATGATTAATTATAGCACTAACTACCATGAAGGGAAAAATAATCTGTTACAGGACATGTTTAATTTTGGAAATATATAAACCTCTAATAAAAAAGAAGTAAACCGCATAAATAGCTAAATAACAACTTATTAACATGACACTAGGCCATAATACAGAAGCACTTAACATATTTTGTAATGCCTTAAAAGCAAATCCTGCGTGAATCACTGCAACTGTAAAAGGGATAAAAAACAAGTAGGCAATCTCTTGAGTAATACTTGCCTTCATTTCTTTTCTCGTTAAACCAATTCGGTACAATGCTTTATATTTGCTAATGTCTTTGTCTAAATCCTGATATAATTTGAAATAGAGAATGGACCCCGCTGCTAAGAAAAATAGTACACTAATGAATAGCCCAAAGAATAAGGTGTGTGCAAGAGTTTTTTTCATCATTACATAGAAATCAGCACTTGCATCTATTTCTACTATGTCATTATTTACATGTTTCATAATCTCTACTATTTGATCTGCTTGATTGGTCCAATTAGGAACATTCATTGCTGTGTAACGATATTGTTCATTTGGATCAGCAACATTGGCGAATTCATCAAAAATTTGATCAGGTACGACGATTGTATAACGAGTGTGTATCGTTGTATTAATGACTGAAGTGATAGTATCAACATTAAGCACAGCTTGAAAATTATTTGAGCTAACGGTTAATTCCTCAGGAAAATCAGCTTCTCCAGGTAAAACGATATTAGGAAGCATAATATACATCTGATCTTCCTTTATACTCTGTTTACTTGAATATTGATTTAGATCTGCTATTTGCTGATAATCGGAAAAAGAAATTAGATCAGCCCAGTTCATTTCCCCTAGATTCTCGACCTGTGCCTGAGTTCGATTTACCGTGATGGATTGATAGTTGATGTTAGCTTGTTCAAATTTTTGTAAGACAGTATCCATTTCTTTATCCATCATGGCAATATTATCTTCACCTTTGGCTAAAAATGAAACATCTTGCGGGTAATAAGCGTTCGCTTCTGCTTCTGCACTTTTAAAAGCACCAAATAATACCCCAGAGGCAGTGAATGCTACAGCACTTAAAATGGTTACAAAAAATAATAATCTTGCATGATCCTTTAATTTATAGCTTAAGTCAGATATTGTTAGCAAATTTGTTTTATGAAAGTAAAGATTTCTCCTTCTTTTCAATAAATAAATGAATGCAACCGAAAATTGAGTAAACAACAAATATGTTCCAGGGATGATTAATAATAAGATGTAAAACATTCGATAAACGATCGTGATAAGGGTAGAGGTGGCAGCTAAATAATATGCTACTATAACTAGAGCTAATCCTAAGATACTTAATACCCAGGAGAACTTAGGAGGGCGTTTGTTCGCTTTCACTCCTCGTAATAGGTCTACTACTGCATTTGTCTTCAATGTCCAAACTACAAAAATAGAATTGAATTCAAACATCAAGAAATAACTTATGACAGTGATAATGATAGCCTTTGGTGCTATATGAAAACCTAATGTTCCTTCTAGTTCTAGTATCTTGGAAAAACCCATAATAAATAAATTTGCAAATAGCATGCCAACTAGAATTCCTGCAAGTATAGAAACAACACCAATGATCGTATTTTCTAGTATGAGCATCCGGTTTAATTTTGACTTACTAATTCCTAATGTCATTAACAAACCATACTCTTTTTTCCTTGATTTAATGAAGGCACCAGTCGAATACATAACGAACAGAAAAGAAAAACCAAATATGATGATCTCTGCTGCCATAATCCCTCTTTGGACGCCTTCCCGAAATTCATGTCCATCAATTTCAGGATGAAACATAATAACAGCATAGATAAAGAACACGGCAACAGAGAACATACAGCTAAAGAAGTAGCTCATATATTGACGTGCATTGCGCTTTACATTATTAAATGCGAATTGTCTGAAGGTCATCTGTATCACCTCCAAGCATTGATTGAACATTTAATATTTCCTGGAAAAAGGTTTGACGATTTTCCCCTTTATAGAGCTGGTTAAAAATTCTTCCATCCTTAATGAATAGTATCCTTTCACAGAAACTTGCAGCAAAAGGGTCATGTGTTACCATTAGGGTTGTTGCCTCCTGCTTTTCATTTAGAGTGGAAAGGGCCTCCATTACTTGCTTTGATGCTTTAGAATCTAAGTTTCCTGTAGGTTCATCTGCAAATATAATGGCGGGTTGATGAATAATTGCCCGGGCAATAGCAGCACGTTGCATCTGGCCGCCAGATACTTCAAAGATTCTATTTTTTAAAATCGTATCAATCCCTAGCTGTTTGGCAACTTTACTAAGTTTTTTCTCCATTTCATTTACCTTACACCCGTCAAGAGTGAGTGGTAGCATTATATTCTCTTCTATGGTTAAGGTTTCTAATAAATTGAAGTCTTGAAATATAAATCCCATTTGCTTTCTTCTGAATTTTGCGAGCTTTGTTTTGGAGAGTTTTGTAACATTCTCGTTATTAATTTCGATAGTACCTGCAGATAATCGATCAATAGTAGAGAGAACATTTAATAAGGTTGTTTTTCCGCTACCTGATGGACCCATTACCCCAACAAATTCTCCTTTTTCAATTTCAAATGAGATATTATCGATGGCCCTATGTTCAATGCCACGATTGTTTCCGTATATTTTTGAGATATTTTTTGCTTCTAATAATGGCATAGTAATCCAACCTTTCCCGCTGTAGTAATTTTATTATAAATGCAATATGTCGAGATAACCTATTCATAATCCTTTCAAAAGTAAAAAGAAACCTTACATTATTGTAAGATTTCTATGAAGCGTTAAAGGAAATGGAGATCTTAGTGCCCTTCTTAACCTCAGAATCAATGGAAACCTGATGATGTAATTCATCACAAATTTGTTTCGTTAAATAGAGTCCCATCCCAGTGGACTCTTGATAATTTCGGCCATTTTCTCCAGTGAAAAAAGGATGAAATACCTGTTTAATGTCTTGTTTAGGAATACCAATACCTTGATCTATTATGGATAAAGTATAATAACCATATTGATTGTCAGTAGAAAAGGTTATGTTAGTCTTTGTTCCACTTGCGTATTTAATGGCATTACTTGTAATTTGTCCAAGGACGAAACCTAGCCATTTTTGATCAGAATAAATATACGTATTAGATGGTATCTCTATTTTTGGATATACATGATGGCGTATAAAGCTGGATTTATACTCTTGAATGACTGTTCTGACTAGTTGATTCAGATCAATCTTTTCCACATGGAAATCTCGTTCGAACTGTTGTAATCTAGATTGGTATAAAGCAAGCTGTAACCCATTCTTCATCCGATCTAGTTCTTCTTCCATATCCTGCTTGAATGCATGGGGGAGATTTATTTGCTCATTTTCGATGGTTAAACTTATTACGGATAATGGTGTTTTCATTTGATGAACCCATTGCTGCATAAACATATTTTCCTGTTTCTTCTCCGCATGTAGCTTTTCTAACTGTTGCTTATAAGCGTGATACTGTTTCTCGTAATGCTCCTTTAATTGTCTCGTTAATTGATCTGGAGCATCTGGAAGCCATGCAGCCTCGTTCGTTTCCTTTGCGGTAAATTGATATATTTCTCGATACTTCATATAACGAAAGATATGATAGATAACTAAAAAACTGGTAGCAACAAGGAGCATATACATCAGATTTGCAGTACTAATCGCTTCAGCACTAACAGAGCTTGCCAGTCTTGCGATGATTAAAAGAATACCAACTTGCGAATAAAAGAAAAGAATGGATATGAGTTGATCCTGTACATATGCTTTCATTTATTGTTCACCCATGTTTTTTCAAGTTTGTAACCCGCACCTCGTATGGTAGAAATGGCTTGATCAATCCCAAGCTCAGATAATTTTTTTCTGATACGAGTGATATTGACACTTAATGTATTGTCATCAACAAAATCTTGATCGTCCCAAAGCCTTTCCAGTAAAAATTCCCTAGAGATAATTTGATCTGGATGTGTTAAAAATGCTTGAGCTAGGAGGCATTCCTTTTTTGTTAATAGTACTTCTTTGTCTTGAAAGGAAAGAATAAACGTCGTTGTATCTAATGTAAGACCTTCAAAATCGATTACTTGAGTCGATTTTTCCGTGCGATACTCTCCATATACACGTCTTAAAATACTTTTAATTTTCGCTAATACAACTTCCAGTTGAAACGGTTTTGTAATGTAATCGTCTGCGCCATTTTCAATAGCCATTACTTGATCCATCCCGCTATCCCTTGCTGATATAAAGATGATTGGACAATTACTACGTGCACGAATTTTACGACACCAGTAAAAACCGTCGAATCGTGGTAGGTTTATATCTAATAGAACTAGATGAGGTTCCCACTGTAAAAATTCCTCTTGAATAAGATCGAAGTCGTCCACCGTTTTTATTTCATAATCATATTTAGATAAAAAATCAGCAAGAATATCTCGAATTTTTGGATCATCTTCTACTATATAAATTTTGATCAATTGTCATCACCTCTACTTGTCCATCGTAAACTAAAAGTAGGAATAAATAAAGTGAGACTGCCATCAAGGGACAGGTTATTCCAATAATGGTTACCTCTGTAGTTCTATTAGTTTAGAGTTAGCTGTGAAAATATAAATAGAGTGGAGATTGGTCTAGAATGATAGCAATCATTTCTGTTTTGATCATTGGGGTATTATTATGTGGGAGCTTATACGCATTTATTTTTGGAAAGGTTCATCAAAGAAGTTATTTTTCATACGAAATTTTTTATACTTTACTCGTAGTGTACTTTACTGTTCTAACATCCTTTGCATGCTTGTATTTCGTTTTGTCCTTCCACGGAGTACTCTTATTAGAAGATGGTGAGCTTAAGAGGTTATCACCGTTTGAAACATTAGCACATTCCTTTTATTTCAGTGGAGTTACTTTAATGACAGTCGGTTATGGAGATATTACGCCAATCGGCTGGGGGAGACTACTTGCTTTACTGGAGGCATTGATTGGTTACATTTTACCGCCCGCGTTTTTTATTAAGATTTGGCAAGGAAATGATAGACGTCACAAGTAGTTTTTAGTTGAGTCTTTCTTCTAATTCCAGTACGCTAGAAGGAGTAAATTTCATTGGAGGGATTTGAAGTGACAGTAGAAGTTGGACAAGAAGTACAAGACTTTGAACTAATGAATAACAAAGGTGAAACAGTTAAGCTATCTGATTATAAAGGGAAACATGTTGTTCTTTATTTCTATCCAAAGGATGATACACCAGGCTGTACAACGGAAGCGTGTGACTTTCGCGATAATTATGAGAGCTTCCAGGATCTTGATGCCGTTATTTTAGGAGTGAGTCCAGATTCCGAAGAAAGTCATAAAAAATTTATTGATAAGCATAGTTTGCCGTTTGAACTACTCGTTGACGAAGACAAGAAGGTTGCGGAGCAATTTAATGTTTGGCAATTAAAGAATAAATTCGGTAAAGAGTATATGGGAATTGTTCGTTCCACCTTTATTATAGACAAACAAGGAATTCTTCAAAAAGAGTTTCGTAATGTACAAGTAAAGGGACATGTTGAAAAGGCATTAAGCTATATTCGTGAAGAATTAAGCTAATCCCTTCGAGCCATAGCTTATGAAAAACCTCAATGAAGGAAACAGGAATCGAAAGCATAGATCGATTCCTGTATTTTTTTGTACGTTAGGAAAGTATAAAATTTCTACACAGTGGCGTTTCGACGTAGCTGAAATGTTAAGGTACCAAGTATAAGCAAAACTAGGCATTCGCCAAAGGACGAGCGAATGCGAGTTTTTCTAATGCGTTAAGAAAGCATAAGAGTTCTACACAGCAGAAGTTCAACGTAGCTGAAATTTTATGGTGCAAAGTATAAGCAAAACTGAGCATTCGCTAAAGGACGAGCGAAAGCAAGTTTTTCTAACAAGAAACAATGGAGCAAATCGAATTTTCCAATATAAAAGTGATTAAAGCATAAAATCAGCAATAATTCGTATACTTTTATTGACAGAAAAGACTTGAAGGGTTTACACTAATTATAAGGATTATAATTTAATAATTGTGTTAATACAGTTTATATTGTAAACTAGTTATTAATGATTAAAAATAATTGTAGGAGAAAGCGAGGTGCATGGCGGGTGTCGGAACATATGTTACAAGAGGCTGTTGAAAAGCTAAAGTCATCTGGAGTTCGTATCACACCACAGCGTCATGCGGTGTTGGAATTTTTATTAAATGCAGAAATTCATCCTACTGCTGATGATATTTATAAGGCTTTAGAAGGTAAGTTTCCAAATATGAGTGTAGCTACCGTATATAATAATTTACGAGTTTTTCGAGAAATTGGTCTTGTGCGAGAGCTAACCTATGGAGATTCTTCTAGTCGCTTTGATTGTAATACTTCTAAGCATTATCATATTATATGTGAAAGCTGTGGAAAAATAGTTGATTTTCACTATCCTAGCTTGGATGAAGTGGAATCATTGGCAGAACAAATTACAGGATTTGATGTTAGCCACCACCGAATGGAAGTATATGGAGTATGTCAAGAGTGTAAAAAAGATAAAAAACAAATTGTTTAATATCAAAACACACGAGTTATTGCTCGTGTGTTTTTCTTTAGACTTAGTATTTCAACAAGGAAAACCTTCACCAATGGAAGTATCATTCTAACTTCTCTTGGAGTTGTAGCTTTCATCAAATTCTTTACCTTCTAAACTCTTATCTAATGTTAAAGGCTGCTTACAATGCATACAAGCATCCACACGACCTAGCATTTTTGTCGGTTTTTCACAGGTTGGACAAATTATTGGAACTGCTCTTGTGGACAATAGCCCAATCCAAAAGTAAACAACTGTACTAAATACGATTGCAATCATACCAAGAATAATAAAAATAAGCATAAGCCATTCTACTTTTTTGACAAGTAAACCAATGTACATAATTCCAAAACCGATAAAAATGAGACTCAATGCAAAGGTACGTATTCGATTAATTTTATTTTTATAAGTTATATCTGACATTTTGCTTCCTCCATGACCTAGCATAAATCAAATCTATTTTGTAGTATAGCATATTTCTACAATTTTTGTGCAAGCACTTGCTTCATCGTTTATGATGTATATAGGAAGATAAGAAGAAGGTGTTCTATGTTGGATTTAAATGTTTTTCCTCAAGCTGTAGCTTATTATTTTAAGGAATGGAAGGAATTTGAGATGCCTTTTCATCACCACGAAGCTACAGAGATTATGTATGTAATTAGTGGAAGCTGTAGGGTTGAGATAAATAATGAATGTATTGGTATGCGAAAGGGACAATATATAATTATTCAAAGCCATATTCCGCATCGCCTTGTTGTTGAGAAGAACAGACCTTGTCGAATGTTAAATTTGGAGTTTGAGTGGAGAAGTGGCGAGCAAAGACTCATTTCACTGGAAAAATTAGCGAAGCTAGATGACTCATTTCCATCTGCAATTTTATCTGAGGAACCTTTTTTTATATTAAGAGATGCTGATCATATATATTATACGTTAAGAAATTTAGTATTTGAGCTAGATAATCAATCAAACGAAAACTCTATGATGATTGATAACCTCCTTTTGCAGTTACTATTAATTATTGCTAGACAGCGTAGGGAACAAAATCATGAAGAAAATGGTAGGAACGAGAACTATGTAAAGAAGGTTATTACATATATTCACGAAAATTATGATCATGACATAACCGTGGAGCAATTAGCGAACGTGGCTCATATCCATCCGAGCTACTTACACCGAATTTTTAAACAGTCTACAGGTATGACATTACACGAATATATCTCAAGGGTTAGAATAGAAAAAGCCAAAATGTTATTAGAGAAAACAGATATTGCTGTAACGGAAATCTCTTCATATGTAGGAATTAATACAAGTCAATACTTTAGTAGTGTCTTTCGTAGAAGTACCGGATTAAGCCCATCTAATTATCGTAGACATTTTAGGGATATATAAATGCTAGGATTTTATACATTTTTCTTCTGATAAGCGATTATTTTTAAATCGCTTTCAATCAAATCGTGATAAGCTATTTTTAAACGATTTTATCAAGGAGGAAATGGTAATGACATTTAAAATTGCTTTTATCGGTGCAGGTAGTATTGGGTTTACGAGAGGACTGTTACGAGATATATTATCCGTACCAGAATTCCAGAAGATTGAGGTTACCTTTACTGATATTAATCAAAAAAATTTAGAAATGGTTACACAGCTTTGTCAGCGAGATATTGATGAAAATGGCTTAGATATTCAAATTAAAGCAACAACTAATCGCAGGGAAGCTTTAAAGAATGCAAAATATATATTTAATGTTGTACGAATAGGTGGATTGGAAGCTTTTAAAGCTGATATTGAAATTCCATTAAAGTATGGAGTAGACCAATGTGTAGGTGATACACTAAGTGCTGGTGGAATTATGTATGGGCAACGTGGAATAGCAGAAATGTTAGAGATCTGTAAAGATATTCGTGATGTAGCAGATGCTGAGGTACTCTTATTAAACTATGCAAATCCAATGGCTATGTTAACATGGGCATGTAATCAATATGGTGGGGTTCGTACAATTGGGCTTTGTCATGGTGTGCAAAATGGGCATAAGCAAATTGCCGAGGTGTTAGGAAAGAAAAGAGAAGAAGTAGATATCATCTGTGCTGGTATTAACCATCAAACATGGTATATTCAAGTGAAAGTAGCTGGTGAGGATAAAACAGCTGAACTATTAGAAGCATTTGAAAACCATTCAGAATATAGCAAAACAGAGAAAGTAAGAATTGATATGTTAAGAAGATTTGGTTATTTTAGTACTGAATCCAATGGCCACTTAAGTGAATATTTACCATGGTATAGAAAGCGTCCAGAAGAAATTAATGACTGGATTGATTTAGGAACATGGATCAACGGGGAAACTGGTGGATATTTAAGGGTATGTACAGAAGGACGTAATTGGTTCGAGACAGATTTTCCTAATTGGTTAAAAGAGCCGGCATTTGAATTTAAGCATGAAAATAGGGGAGAGGAGCACGGTTCTTATATTTTAGAAGGATTAGAGACTGGACGTACATATAGAGGCCATTTTAATGTGGTGAATAATGGTGTTATCGGCAATCTTCCTGAAGATGCGATCATTGAGGCGCCCGGGTTTGTAGACCGAAATGGTATAAGCATGCCCGTTGTTGGCGACTTACCATTAGGCCCAGCAGCAGTTTGTAATGTGAGCATTTCTGTTCAAAGATTAGCTGTAGAAGCAGCTATTCATGGTGATGATTATTTATTGCGACAAGCAATGATGATGGATCCATTAGTTGGGGCTGTTTGTAATCCAAAGGAAATTTGGCAAATGGTTGACGAAATGCTTGTATCGCAAGCGAAGTGGTTACCACAATACCGTGATGCCATTACGAAAGCAGAAATAAGATTAGCAGAAGGTCCTTTAGTACCGACAAAAGATTATCGAGGAGCAGCAAGACGAAAGGTCAAAACTGTCGAAGAAATGGCACAAGACCGTGAAGCAGCGAGCAAAAATGCGGGCGAGGCGGACAAGGGAGACTTCTAATTAGGATATAACCTATAACGGCTATTGATGAGAAAATAGGAGGTGTTAAAAATGAAAATCATTCCTTTAGGTATATGGGGAGGTTATCCAAAAGCAAATAGTGCAACCTCTTCGTTCTTAATTGAAGATAAAGGATTTCATCTCTTATTGGATTGTGGTAGTGGAGTGTTATCCTCTCTGCAAAACTATATTTCTATAGACGAGCTTGACGCTGTCATTCTAACACATTTTCATCATGATCATGTGGCCGATATTGGTCCATTACAGTATAGTAAGTTGATACAAAGTCAATTGAACAATGATGTAAAAACATTGCCTATTTATGCCCCCAATCATGAGAAGGATTTTTTTCAAAAGCTTACATTTAATAAACATACAAAGGGAAAGGTATTAGAAGAAAATAAGGAATACGCAATAGGACCATTTGTGATCCATACGATCAAAACTACCCATCCAGCATATTGCTTAGCGATAAAGCTAACTGTAGAGGGTCAATCAGTCGTATTCACTGCAGATACAGAATGGTTTGTAGAGCTTGGTTCCTTTTCTTCTATGGTCGATTTATTAATTAGTGAATCGAATCTTTACAAGTCTTTTGAAGGTCAAATTCCCGGTCATATGAGTGGTAGACAGGCAGGCCTACTTGCAAAGGAAGCAAAGGTAAAAAAATTAATCCTAACACACCTTCCACATTTTGGTGAACTGAATCAGTTAGTTGCGGAAGCGAAACAAAATTATAAAGGAGAAGTAGAAATAGCAAAAGTGGGGAAAAGCTACTTTCTCTCCAACTAAAAAACGGGCTCTCCCAGAGCCCGTTTTCTAATGGTTATTTATTTTGCTTCATAGCCTGATGCAAAGATCGCGACAAAGAAGGTGATACATACACCTATAACTAATGTAAGACCCACGATAATCCTCCTTTTAAACGTTCGAACCGTTTACAATAACTTTCCACTATTATACCGAAAGATTATTGGTTTGTGAAGTTATTTTATCTTTGGAACTTATGCTTTTAGGAAGTCTCGCTTTATCCTTTTACCGAACCCATCATACCAGCAACAAAGTGTCTTTGCATCACAAAGAAGACGATGGCTGTCGGTAATGTCGCAATAACAATTGCTGTCATAATTAAGCCATAATCAGGTGAATAACCTGCACCAAGATTTGAAATTAATAATGGAATGGTCTGGTTTTCGGGTGATTGTAATACAACCAATGGCCATAGATAATTATTCCAGCTGTTCATAAAGGCAATGATCGCAGCTGCGGCATAAGTCGTTTTCATTGTTGGTAAATAAATTCGGAAGAAGATTCCCAACTCACTGAGACCATCAATCCGTCCTGCTTCCACTAATTCCTTCGCAAACATTTTTGTGTTTTGACGAAAGAAGAAAATAAAAAACGCAGTAATAACTGTCGGTAAGATCGCAGCAGCTAATGTATCAATACCTAGAAAAGGAACATTTGCTGATACACCACCAAAGAAACGATAGAGCGGGATCATAATTGCTGCAAATGGAATCATCATGGATAATAGTAAAATATTAAATACCATGTCCTTCCCACGTGAGCGATAAATCTCAAAACCATAGCCAGCAAGTGAACCAATTAATAGTGTCAAGAACGTAGTGATAACAGCTATAATAGTTGAGTTAATTAGCGCTGTTCCAATATCGACTGTGTTGAATAGTCCTTTAACATTTTCTATAAAATGGGTACCAGGTAACAACTTACCTTGGGTAACATCGACCGATTTATTCGTCATACTTACAAGCATCCATAAAAAAGGGAAGATGGAGATAATCGATGCGATGCTAAGAAATAAATAGGTGAATATTCGTTTTACTTTCTTCATTTTCGATCACCTGCCACTTTAAATTGAATGAAGGATAAGATCACAACTAAGATTACGATGACATAAGACACAGTAGCTGCATAACCGAAATCAGGTGTATATTCAAAGGAAAGGTTATAAATGTACATAGAAATCGATAGTGTTGCATTCCCTGGTCCACCATTTGTAATATTCATGACCTCATCAAATAATTGTAACGTACCGATTGTAGAGACGATGGATGTAAAGAGAATAATCGGCTTTAACATCGGGATGGTGATATAGAAGAATTGTTGAATACTAGAAGCACCATCAATTCTAGCTGCTTCATACATTGATTTATCTACATTTTGAAGGGCAGATAAGTAGAAAATCATATTATAACCAGTCCATCTCCATGTAATCGCAATAATAATCGTTATTTTGGCTAGGAAAGGATCTGCTAACCAATCCAATGGCTCTGAAATAAGGGAAAGATCCATCAAAAATTTATTAACTAAACCATCAACAGCAA
Source organism: Gracilibacillus sp. JCM 18860 (assembly GCF_055395245.1). Classification (NCBI taxonomy): domain Bacteria; kingdom Bacillati; phylum Bacillota; class Bacilli; order Caryophanales; family Bacillaceae; genus Gracilibacillus; species Gracilibacillus sp. JCM 18860. The sequence continues at coordinate 1,470,180 of NZ_AP043868.1, read as the reverse complement.
ATAAATATTTAAAAATTACCGCATATGCAACAAGAGAGGTAACACATGGTAAGAAGATAGCTGTACGAAAAAAACCTCTAAACTTTAAAGTCGAATCATTTAATAGCACAGAAAAAATTAGTGCCAAAATAATCATTGCAGGGACTTGGACAAGCAAATAAATGAATGTATTCGTTAAAGCTGAGATAAATGTTGGATCATTAAAGAGTCTAGCATAGTTTTCAAATCCAACGAACTCAAGGTTTGCCCCCATTCCAGATTTCAGTGAAAGAATGAATGCCTGAACCATCGGATAGAAATAAAATAAACTGATTCCGAGGACAGATAATAAGATGAATAACCAACCAATGTAATTTTTTCGCAATTTATTGGAAAAACTTTTTTTATTACTCGGGTAACTAGTTCCGTGTGTAACCTGACTCATTTTCTCACTCCTCTTACCTTGGGATTAACGATGGAACCTGTAGTGAAAAGAAGCCCTTGGTTGGGAACTATTTCTGTAAAGAGATTTAGCACATACCCAAGGGCTTCTTCACTCACTTATTTAAATTGTGCTTCCGCTTGAGATTGAGCATCTGCTAGTACATCCTCTAAGCTTTTACCATTTAAGTAATTCTGTATTTCTGCTGCTAGAATATCTTCAATTCCGTAAGTGTTCATTCCATAATCAACTTGAGGAATCTCTTCCATCCACTTTGAAAAATCAGAAATAAGCTGTTGACCGCCAAAAAATTCATTTTCAACCTGATATGCTTCACTTTCAGCTGCTGGAGTATATGTTCCTAATGCACCAACCTCTGTAACAAGCTCATCATAAAATTCAACATTGGAGCCAAATGTGTTGGCAAGGAATTCAGCTGCTTTTTCTTTACCATCTATATTTAACACATAGAAAGAGCTTCCACCTTGGTTAGAGGCATTAACTGTTCCTTCGATGTCCAATCTTGGTGTAGGAGCGACTGCCCATTTTCCAGCCTGTGATTCCTCCGCTTCAATACTAGGTGCAATCCAGTTTCCTGCTGGAACGGTTGCGACGTCTCCACTGTTAAATGCTGCAATATATTGTGACCAATCAGAGTTGAGTTTTACCATATCCGCTTCCATAATTGCTTTATAATTTTCTAGGGCTAATCTTAAAGGTTCATTATCTACGAGGTTAATATTCCCTTCTTCATCTGTATACCAAGCACCAGCACTTTGCATCATGACACGAAGAATTCCTAAGTCATTCGGGTCTAATGATAGAAAATTATGTCCAGTCTTTTCTTTTACTGTTTTACCAATTTCGATATATTGTTTCCAAGTTATGTTTGTAAGATCTTCCTTGGTAAATCCTGCTTCTTCCAAATAATCTGTTCGATAAAATAGTCCTGTTACCCCTGTATCAAAAGGTAATCCGTATTGTTTTCCGTCAAGACTCGTTGGTGGTAGTTTATAGCTAGCAAAATCTTCTTTGTTAAAATAGTCACCAATTGGATAAAAAGCGTCTGGATAAGACTGCAAGAAGCTTTGGGCACGTTGATCTTCAATTAAAACAATATTGGGCATACCTTTCATTGTGCCAGAACTTAAACCAGTATTTAGCTTTTGAACAATGTCGTCTTGGGCATTTTCAATAATATCTAATTCAATTTCTTCCTCACCTGAATATTTTTCTTTGGCTAATTCAAGTGCTGCAATATTAAAATTAGGATCCCAAGCCCAAGCAGTAATGGTGTTTCCATCAGATCCTCCTTCATCTGAACCGCTTTCATTCCCTCCAGAACATGCTGCTAGTGTAAGAATTAGAGCTAAGAACAAGAAAAAGAGTAATTTTTTTGATATACGTTTCACTTTATAAAACCCCCTTATAAAAATTTGCAAGCGTTATCAACGCTGTAACATTATCGTAACAAAAAAAACTAAAGGTCGTTAGAACGATCTTTAGTTGATATTTTGAATATTTTTAGATATTTTTATTCTGTCGAATACAAAATGGTATTTATTTTAGAAAATGGTATTATTTTTAGGTAGATATGGTTACTTCTGATTCTCCAGCTCCTCTATAATAGGGAGGGTAATCACTACTTTTGTTCCTTTATTTAATTCACTTGTGATGTTCACACCATAATTTTTCCCATATAACAACTGGATTCTCTCATGGACATTTCGCACACCGATCCCACTAAATAGCTGTCTTTTGCCTTTCATACCAATCGCCTTACGATCGATCTTTTCCTCATTGATTCCATCTCCGTTATCTACAATTTCACAAACTAGTGAATTTTCTCTTTGGGCCATTAAAATCTGAATATAACCATGCTTCTTTTTCGTAAAAGCATGAAAAAAGGCATTTTCAATAAATGGTTGTATGACAAGCTTTGGCAACTGAAGATGGAGGCAATCTGGTGAAACTAAATAATTTACCTTGATTCTATCGCCATATCTTGCATGGTTTATGAGTACATAATTTTTTAAATTACCCAGCTCCTGTTCCACTGTAATCAATTCATCTACATCACCAAGTGCATTTTGAATTAGGGAGATAAAGGCATCTATCGTGTTAAATGCTGTCTCTTTCTTTCCTTGCTTGATCATAAATTTAATCGATGCTAGTGTATTATAAATAAAATGTGGATTAATTTGATGTTGTAATGCTTCTAACTCAGCCTTGCGTTGCTTTTCCTGTGTTCTTAGCAGTATCTCTACATAGTCATGGAGCTCGTTTAACATGTAATTAAAAGAATTGGCGATTTTCTTAGCTTCATATCCACCGGTTTCTTCTAATGGCTTGGTAAATTGATACCTAGCCATATCGGAGATTTGATTAACCAATTTACTAATAGAAACCGTCATTTTCCTTAATATTAAAAAGACAATGAAAACAGCAATCAATACAATGAGAATACTAATCAAGATGATTTCATTTGTATCAACTAAATTGCTTTGCACCTTATCCTTGTCAACAAGGTTGACAATATACATATCTAAAGTTGGCAAATATTCTGCTAACATTAAATAGTCTTCGTTAAAAATGTTTACATTGAGGTATTCGATTCCTTGGTTTTCAATATTCTTAGCAGTTTGTAGTAACTTCGGTTCTTTTTCTCCAATTTTTTGATGGAAATTACTTGAGATGATTTGGCCGGAACTGTTTATGAGAAGAACATTATTTCCTTCACTCGTATAGCCTTCATAGAAGCTTCTCAAATCCTTTTCTCGAATAGAAACATACTGATATCCATAGATTTTACCAGTTGAATGCTCTGTTAAAGCCTTTGATACAATTACCATAGGGATGTTATTGGTTAAATTTGATTGATCAAATTGGTAGATGATTTCATTTGGACGTGCTTCTGTTTGTTTCGTGATCGCATGGTTCCTTAATTCCGTACCTTTTACTGGCCAATTAAAATAATTCATATTAAATATTTCATTATCCAAGCTCATAATAATTAAATTGGCTTCATTCGGATCAATTTCTGCAAAAATACGTTCCATTTGCGTCTTTATTTGGTAATAAGAGCGTGATTTTTCTATATCATTAGACGTTTCTTCCTGAAGTCGTCGTTTTATCGTACCGTTTTCATCTACTTTTATAGAGGTGGAGACAACCGAATAACTAAAAGTATTGAATCGATCTTTTATTTGTGTTAGTACTTTTGTATTGGTAATGCTAAATGTTTCCATAAAAAGATTGCTTGACATACGGATAGAGCTTATCGTTATAAAAATAGATACAGCAATGATGCTAATGACCATTACAAGGAAAATTTTTATAAATAAATTATTATCTTGAATGATATGGACTATTTTTTTCATCATTGCTTCCTCGATTCCTTGCTGTCGAATTCCGCCGATACTGACTAGGTGATAAGCCTGTTGATTTTTTGAAGACCTTACAGAAATAGCTCGGATCAGAATAACCAACCATTTCGCTTACCATAGCTATTGAGACCTTGCTTGTCTCAAGAATTTCCATAGATTTTTTTATTCTAACCTTGCTTAAATATTCACTAAATCCTTCTTCATGATGGGTGCTAAAATAATTGGATAAATAAGAAGGATTAAAATGAAAATGATCTGCTAGGATTTTCAAAGTTAAATGTTCTGCATAATGACTATCAATATAATTTAAGAGCATCCGCATATTAGGAGATTGTTCATCTCGATCTAAGTGAACGATGCTTTTTACTTTTTCTAGAAATTCATGAAAAATGGCAATGGCCTCTTCTGCATCATTCGCTTCATTGATACGTGCAAAATACTGGTACTTGGATTCTTCTAGGTTCGTTATTTCATATTTCATATTACCTAGTAAAACAATAGAATTAAAGATAATATTTTCAAGCCATGATTTAAACTCGAAGACATCACGACTATACTGTTTCCTTAAGATGGTAATATGTTCTGTAAGATAGGAAAATGCATCATCAAATTCCTTCCTTTTAAAGAGAAAAATAAATTGATTCAAATCAAAATTCAGCTCTGATTCATGGTCATGTGGTAATTGATCATAGATGATGTATTTTTTTTCTGGTAAATAAAAAAGGTAATGCTTTAGTTTGCCTAGATGGTCTTGATAGCATTGCTGAAGATTCTCTAAAGAAGAGAATGGTGCAGCAATCAGCCAAGTATGATTAGTATACATAAATTTATCTTTAAAATGTAAGATCGATTTTTTAATAGATGATAATTCATATTTCTCAAAATTATATAACAATAAGAATTCCTTCTCATTCACCGAAATATCATATACTGCTACATCAGGTTTTTTTGTGTATTCTTCTAGTAATGATGTCTTGAATAATGAATCCTCTTGCTCAAGGATTATACTTACAAGTAAAAATTGATTGTACGGTAAAGATTTTTTCCATTGAGTTTTGGATAGTTTCGGTTGGTAGCCTTGTAATATTTTTTTTAACTGTTCTTCAATGGATTGTATCTCTTGTTGTTTAGGTTCCTTGCTTCCTATTGTAATGTTATTTAGTGTCTGAATAAGTTCCTTTGCATTTAACTTCGGCTTGAGAATATAATCAGCTATTCCGTGTTGGAAGGTTGTTCGTACATAATCAAAATTCTCAAAGCTACTCAAGATAATAATGTTGACCGCTGGATTTTTTTCTTTTGCTATTTTCACTAATTCGATTCCATCCATCTCTGGCATAACGATATCCGTAATAATAATGTCAGGCCTTTCCTTCTCTAACAATGCTAAAGCCTCTTCCCCATTGGCAGCTTCCCCAATTATTTGATAGCCTTCCTTTTCCCAATCAATATAATTTATGATCCCTTGCCTAATTAGCATTTCATCATCAACAATGAGAACCTTGTATAATTTATTCAATGGATGAACCCCTTTTAAAGTAATGAATAATGTGCACTATTTCTTTGGATTTGAGTAAAATCGATTATATATATTGTAATCGTTCTCCATTCACTCGTAAACTGCTTGTCTATTTTCTTCTGTATGGGAAAGTGATTCATTTTTTTTGGCTTACTTACATACATTAGATTAAGTATTATCTACTATATTACACATAAACTGGCGGTACGATGCTCACTTCGAGTAAGAAATGTAAGTGGGGGGTAACTGCCAGTAATTGTCCATATGGCTAAACAGCATATGAACCCCTCACTCCGAAGATTTTCTCTTAATTATTTTCTCGTTAGTTCCAACATTTTTATAGAAAGAAATGCTTACCAGGAGGTTTTGGAATGGATATACTGAAAAAGGTGCAAGCATACCGGGAGAAACAAAATCAATTAAAATGGGAAGGCACTTTTAGCGATTATTTAGAGCTTTTAAAGGAGAGGCCTTATTTAGCACAATCTGCCCATTCAAGAATTTATCAGATGATTCGAGATCAAGGGGTAGAAGAAGTAGATGGAGTAAGAGAATATGCCTTCTTCCGTAATGATTTATTCGGTTTAGAAGAAGCTTTAGAAAAATTAGTCGAAGAATATTTTCATCCGGCAGCAAAACGATTAGATGTTAAAAAGCGTATCCTGCTTTTAATGGGTCCAGTTAGTGGTGGAAAATCGACTTTAGTTACACTTCTCAAAAGAGGGTTAGAAGAATATACGTTAACAGATAGAGGGGCTGTATATGCTATAAAAGGGTGCCCTATGCATGAGAATCCACTTCATCTTATTCCTCAACATTTAAGATCAGATTTTGAAAAAGAGTATGGAATAAGGATAGAAGGAAGTCTGTCACCACTTAATCAGCTAAGACTGGAGGAAGACTATGGTGGTAGGATTGAAGACGTCTTAATAGAGCGGATATTTTTTTCAGAGGATAGAAGAGTTGGAATTGGTACGTTCAGTCCATCAGATCCTAAATCTCAAGATATTGCCGATTTAACAGGATCGATTGATTTTTCCACCATTGCTACTTATGGTTCCGAATCTGATCCAAGAGCTTACAGATTCGATGGTGAACTGAATAAAGCTAATCGTGGCTTAATGGAATTTCAAGAAATGCTGAAGTGTGATGAAAAGTTTCTCTGGCATTTACTTTCTTTAACACAGGAAGGGAATTTTAAAGCAGGTAGATTTGCATTAATTTCCGCAGATGAGATGATCGTTGCACATACAAATGAATCAGAGTATCGTTCGTTTATATCGAATAAGAAGAATGAAGCTTTACATTCTAGAATGATTGTCATGCCGATCCCGTACAATCTGAAGGTGGATGAAGAAGAACGTATTTATCAAAAAATGATTGAAGAAAGTGATATACAGGATGTGCATATTGCCCCACATACCTTGAAAATTGCAGCAATGTTCACCATATTAACTAGATTGAAGGAATCAAAGCAAAATAATATTAGTCTATTGAAAAAATTGTATCTTTATAACGGTCAGGATGTTGAAGGCTTTAGTGATCAAGATGTTGTGGCTTTAAAGAAGGAATATGCTGATGAAGGAATGACAGGTATTGATCCCCGTTATGTTATTAATCGTATTTCTTCTACCATTATAAGAAAAGAGATGCAGGCAATAAACGCTTTAGATGTATTGCGATCATTGAAGGACGGGTTAGATGATCATCCATCTATCACAAAGGAACAGAAAGAGGACTATTTAGATTTCATTTCCATCGCAAGAAAAGAATACGATGAGCTTGCAAAGAAGGAAGTACAAAAAGCATTTGTCTATTCTTATGAGGAATCTGCAAAAACCTTGATGAATAATTATTTAGACAATGTGGAGGCATTTTGTAATAAAACGAAATTAGAAGACCCATTAACAGGGGAAGAAATGCATCCAGATGAAAAATTAATGCGTTCCATTGAAGAACAAATCGGAATTTCTGAAAACGCAAAAAAACCATTCCGAGAAGAAATTCTGATCCGAATTTCCGCCTATGCTCGTAAAGGGAAGAAATTCGATTACCAATCACACGAAAGATTACGTGAGGCGATTCAAAAGAAATTATTTGCTGATCTGAAAGATGTCGTTAAAATTACTACATCAACCAAAACACCTGACGAACAACAATTAAAGAAAATGAATGAGGTTGTGGCAACACTCGTCGATGAGTATGGTTACAATACACAATCTGCCAATGATCTATTGCGATATGTAGGTAGCTTGTTGAATCGATAACAAAGTTATAGCAACTTTACCCGGACTTTCTTTCAAGTTCGGGTATTAGTTGTTTTATGATTAGAAAATAGTATTCATATTTGATAGGAAAGCAGTGAATTTACTAAAAAGGAATTTTCCTTCCAATAAACACTTAGTCATTCAGATAACTCTTAATCGCTTGCTTTAAATGTCCTTCCGCTTTATGAAGATACATTTCGGACTCTTGTAAACTGCTATTTGTAATTGCCATAAAAACAGCATTTTTTAATTGATTATTCGTTTCTTTCATCAAATTTTCTGCTTGTTGATCACTAATACCGGTTAATTCCTTAAGCATCTCATTTCCTCTTTTAACCAGTTTCTTATTAATCAGCATCATATCAATCATCTCATTTTGATAGACCTTCCCTAATCTTATCATGGTGACAGTTGAGATCATATTTATAGCTATTTTTTGTGCAGTACCTGCCTTTAATCTTGTTGATCCACGAATAATCTCAGGACCAACTACTAATTCAATCGCAATATCACTCATTATGGAGGAGATCGATTGTTGATTACAGCTGATGGATATAGTGGTTGCCTTTACTTGGTTTGCATAACGAAGAGCTGCAACAGAAAATGGCGTGGAGCCACTAGCACTTATGGCTATGAGAACGTCTTTTTCACAGAAAGAATCGTGTTGCAATTCTTGGATAACATTATTTTGATCATCCTCATGCTGTTCAAGTGGTTCCCACATAGCTTCTTTTCCACCCGCAATTATGCCTTTCCAGCGTTCAGGATTAATAGAGAATGTAGGGGGGAGTTCCACGGAATCTAAAATACCGATTCTACCACTCGTGCCAGCACCAACGATAAATACTCTTCCCCCAATCTTCCACTTGTTTACGATTAGGTCGATTGCTTCTGCAATTTTTTCTATGTTATCTTGTATTGCTTTTTGAATAGTTTGATCCTCTTGGTGCATTAAATTAACAATATCCAATGAACTCATCTCGTCAATAGTAAGAGAGTTGTTATTAACAGATTCTGTTACAGGAGTTTCCATTAATAGTCTTCCTTTCTCAACGTTCTAAATCTAGCATGAATTTATACCGATCTGCACGGTAAGAAGATTTTACAACTTCAAAGGTGGTTCCATCAGCTAATTGAGTTACTCTTTTCATAAAAAGCACTGGTGAATTTTCTTCAATCTTTAAATATTGAATTTCTTCTTCATTAGCAAGTGTTGCTTCAAATATTTGGCTTGCTTTTCCTATCCTTAATCCCAATTTGTCTTCAATGTAATAATATAAAGAGCTTTGTGCAATTTCGTCAGTTAAGCCCTTGATCAAGTTAGCAGAAATATACGTTCTTTCTAGCGCCATTGGTTCGTCCTCTGCAAGGCGAATACGTTTAATTTCGTAAACAGGTGTATAAACAGGAATATGGAGCTGTTCTGCTAATCCCTCGTTTGCAGGTATAATTTCAAAATTAATTAACTTATTACTAGGTTTCATACCACGTGCCTTCATATCCTCTGTAAAGCTTGTTAATCCATTTAAGTTTTGTTCAAGCTTTTGCTCTGCAATAAACGTTCCTTTTCCTTTTATTCGGTATAGATAATGTTTATTCGCAAGGTTTGTAATGGCCTGCCTTACTGTCATTCGACTGATGCCAAGTTGCTCTGCATACTCTCTTTCAGAAGGCAATGAATCACCAGCCTTATACTCACCACTTTCAATTTTCGTTTTGATTTGTTCCTCTAATTGATGATAGATTGGGATTGGCGAATGTTTATCAATCATAAAGTAAATAACTCCTTCCAGCTAACATTCATGTCTTAAGTAATCTTATTATAGCACTATTGATTTTTGAAATATCCATTTTACTTATCATTCTAGACTATCTTACTCATTACTGTAAGCAATATTTCCACGGCATATGGTCGTAATGACATCATTGTCTTCGTTCAACAAGACAATATCAGCGTCTTTCCCAACCGTAATGCTCCCTTTTTTCTCATAAATACCTAATTCCTTTGCTGCATTTTGCGAGGACATACAAATAGCAGCCTCGATAGAGCAATCTGTAAATTGGATGATGTTTTTAAATCCATCTCCTAGCTTTAAGGTGCTTCCAGCAAGGGTACCATCTTTTAAGGTTGCTTCTTGATTTTTAACGGTTACCTCTTGTCCGCCTAAATCATAAACACCGTCCTTTAAGCATTTCGCTCGCATCGAATCGGTAATAAGTATAAGCTTGTTTTCCTGTTTTTGTTGATAGGCGATTTGAACGGCTTCTTTTGTGGAATGAACACCATCTGCAATAATTTCAACCATTAAGGAATCATTGTTCCATGCGGCACCAACTACCCCAGGTTCTCTATGGTGAAAGCCTCTCATTTGGTTGTACAGATGAGTAATGTGAGATAGGCCGTGTTTTATTGCACGGTTGATCTGTTCGGAGCTTGCATCGGTGTGCCCAGCTGAAGCAATAATTCTATTATTTTTAAAGTATTCAATCAGTTCGCTACTTCCGTCTATTTCAGGGGCTAATGTCACTAATTTAATCTTTCCTTTTGCTAATTCGTTCCACTTTTTGAATAGTTCCAGATTAGGTTTTTGAATATGTTCGGCTGGCTGTGCACCTTTACGGGTTTCATTGATAAATGGTCCCTCTAAATGAATTCCTATTATTTCAGCCTGTGTAGCTGGTTGGTTGCTCATATAATTAACAGTATTAGATAACGCCTTTTCTATCGATGTATTACTTTGCGTCATTGTTGTTGCCAAAAAACTAGTGGTCCCTTCTTTTGGCAAAGCCATTGCCATTTTATGAAGAGCTTCAGAAGTTCCATCCATCACATCCGCTCCATCTGCTCCATGAATATGAACATCAATGAAACCAGGAATGGCCTTTATCGTTTTTCCTGACAAATCCATTATTTCAAAATCATCTGGAGTTCTCAAATCAGTTAAAGTTCCAATTTCAGTTATTTTTGTATTTTCTATTTTGATAAAACCAGAGTCAATAATAGCGGTATCTGTATATATCGTAACATTCTTTATCAATAATTTTTGACTCATCTCTACACACCTCATTCGACGTTTTAGATTCAATAGTAAGCATACCAATTTAAGATATAGTTGTCTATACATAAATACAGGTGTTATTAAAATGAAACACTATTCTTAACAAATGTAGTATTGTTAACTGTTCACGCTTTATTTTCACTAAATTAAATGGAAGGAAGAAAGCATATTGACGTAAAATTTAAATGAAGTTAATATATGTATAGACAACTGTACATTATGGTTGGATTGTTGGAAATAAAAAAGAGAAAATGCTAAGGAGTGGAGCCAATGAAATCTTAAAATATGAACCATGGGAAAATATAAAAGGGATTAATTTAGTTGTAGTAAGTGTTATTGATACAAAATTAATTAAATGATTTAAGATGAATATTAATTGTTTCATTCAATAATATAACGGTAAATAGGTGTCTTAATTCTGTCAGATAATTAACAATAAAAGGGAGGAAGAATGTTATGATGAAATATCTTCAAAATATTGGTCGTTCCTTAATGTTGCCAGTAGCGGTTTTACCTGCAGCGGCAATTTTAATGGGACTTGGATACTGGATAGATCCAGAAGGATGGGGAGAAGCAAGTGCGGTTGCCGCATTTTTAATTAAGGCGGGTGAATCGATTGTTTCAGGACCTAGTATGTCTATTTTGTTTGCTGTAGGTGTTGCTTTTGGTATGTCAAAGGATAAAGATGGATCTGCTGCGTTAAGTGGATTAGTTGCCTATCTTGTCGTGACCACCTTATTATCAACAGAAACGGTTGCTCTATTACAAGGAGTAGATGTGGAAGATGTTAATGCTGCATTTGATAGTATTGGAAATCAATTCATTGGAATATTATCTGGGATAGTAGCTTCCATTATGTACAATCGTTTTAGTCATATAAAGTTACCAGATGCACTAGCATTCTTTAGTGGTAAACGACTTGTGCCTATTATGTCGGCGGTTACAATGTTGTTGGCATCTGCAATTTTATTCTTTATTTGGCCATTCATTTATTCTGGACTTGTTTCTTTTGGTAAGGCCATTATTGATTTAGATGCAATTGGTGCAGGTCTATATGGATTTTTCAATCGGTTACTAATTCCCACTGGATTGCATCACGCGTTGAACTCTGTTTTTTGGTTTGATGTTGCAGGGATTAATGATATTGCTAATTTCTGGTCTGGTCAAGGTGAAAAAGGTGTAACTGGTATGTATCAAGCAGGCTTTTTCCCTGTTATGATGTTTGGATTACCAGCTGCTGCCTTAGCCATGTATCATACGGCAAAAACGAAAAGAAAGAAAATGGCTGCAGCCTTATTATTAGCAGCAGCATTTGCTTCTTTTTTTACCGGTGTAACAGAGCCGCTTGAATTTTCGTTTATGTTTTTAGCGCCAGCACTATATGTTGTTCATGCAGTTTTAACTGGTCTTTCGTTAGGTATTGCTGCTATGTTTGATTGGACAGCAGGCTTTGGTTTTAGTGCAGGTTTTATTGATTTTGTATTAAGTTCAAGACTTCCCTTAGCCAATCAGCCATTTATGCTATTGGTTCAAGGTATGGTATTTGCGATCATTTATTATGTTTTATTTAGGGTTTTAATTTTAAAATTTAATTTTAAAACACCTGGACGAGAAGAGGATGAAGACATGGAAGAATCTTCAACAGCTTCAACAACCTCAGGAGATAAAATCGCTGAAATGGCTGAGGAGATTTATGCTGGACTTGGTGGTGATGAAAATGTCTTATCTGTAGATAATTGTGTGACAAGGTTAAGGTTAGAGGTAAAGGATATGGATAAAGTAGACCAGCAGCGAATTAAAAATACCGGTATACCAGGAATCAATATTGTAGGAAAAAATAGTATTCAAGTTATTGTTGGTACACAAGTACAATTTGTTGCTGATGAAATAAAGAAAATGAGAGAATAGAGGCCATTATCTTCAGGAGAAGGTTGAAATAGTGATTAGTATATCGATGTTCTATTAGTTTGAGCAAAATTAATAGGACATCTAATTTTTTGGTGTGTTTAGGAATTTGAAATTTTTGTAATAAACAAACTCGACAGATAAGTGCGAAATATGAAATAAACGAGGCTATCACTAGTAATTAAAGTCAAAGGGGACAACTTATTATTTAGTAAGGAAAATACACCTTTCTAAGTAATGTAACGACTATATTTCAAGATTTTCAAATAAACACAAAAAGAATTTAAATAATCTATAGTTTTATGTTGTTTCCCATAGTAAAATAGGTTATATTATGGATGTAATGATTAATCATTACTTTATTTGGATGGGAGTTAAGTAAAGCAGTAGAAAGTACTACTAATGGGGGTATAGGACGTGACACAGCAGGAATCCAGTGAGAGATTCTGGAAAAAATTTTACGGTCCCAATATGGGATACCTTGAGGAACAGTATGAGCTTTATTTACAAGACAGGGACTCTGTTGATGCAACGCTTCAAGAAATGTTTGCACAATATGGAGCTCCTAAAGAAACGGGCAATGGAACAGCAGAGGTCGTTAAGGGGAGTAGCTTGCCGTCTCAATTTAATGCAAAACAGTTAACCTCAGCAATCAAGCTTGTTGAGGCTATTAGGCGTTATGGACACTTGAAAGCGAATATTTATCCAGTTGGTTCAGGGAAGACAAGTGACACTACATTAGTAAACCCGGAACATTATCATCTCTCAAAAGAGATTTTGGAAGCGATTCCCGCGGATTGGGTTTGGGACAAAAACATGGTCGGAGTAACGACTGCAAATGATGTAGTAGAATATCTCATGGCACAATATGCTGGATCAATTTCTTTTGAGTACGATCATGTAAACAATGATGACGAACGCTACTGGTTCCAAGATAATATTGAATCAGGGAATTATCGTTTTACATTAAGTGATGACGAAAAAAGGCAGTTACTAGGTAAAATAGTAGATGTAGAAGGATTTGAGAACTTCTTAGCTAAAACGTTTGTTGCACAAAAGCGATTTTCTATTGAAGGATTAGAGATGATGGTTCCGATCTTAGACCATATCGTACAGAAATCCTTCTATGATGAAACAGAAGAGATTCTAATGGGAATGGCTCACAGAGGTAGGTTAAGTGTATTAACTCATATATTAGGTAAGCCATTTGATAAACTATTCTCTGAATTTCATCCATCAGCTGATAAGGAATTAGTTCCATCATCGCCAGGCTCAAGAGCCATTACTTATGGATGGACTGGTGATGTGAAATATCACTTTGGAGCAAAGCGCCAATTAGGAGAAGAGAAACCTTCCCCAACAAAAATTACACTTGCTCATAACCCTTCACACTTAGAGTTTGTTAACCCGGTTGTAGAAGGATTTACACGAGCAGCACAGGATTTTCGATTTCAAAAGGGAAGAACTGAACAAAATTTTGAAAGAGCATTTAGTATTTTAATCCATGGGGATGCTGCATTTATTGGAGAAGGTGTTGTCGCTGAAACTTTCAACCTTAGTGCATTACCAGGATACAAAACCGGTGGAACTATGCATATTATTGCCAACAATCTAGTTGGTTTTACAACAGGACAGGAACAAGGAAGGTCCACCCGCTATGCTAGTGATCTAGCGAAAGGGTTCGAGGTACCGATCATTCATGTTAATGCAGATGATCCAGAGGCTTGTATTTCGGCAGCAAAGCTTGCCTATGACTATCGTAAAAAGTTTCAGAAAGATGTCTTAATTGATCTAGTTGGTTATCGCAGATATGGTCATAACGAAATGGATGAACCAAGAGCAACCCAACCTAAATTGTACAAAAGTATAGATCAGCACGACACTTGTGCAACTGTGTATGCGAAGAACCTTCAGGACCAAGGCATTATTCAAGAAAACGCTTTTGAAGAAATGAAGGAAGCCGTTTTCAATAAACTTCAAGGTATTTATGATGAAATGACGGAGAGCACGAACGAGAATCCGGAGGCATTACCTGTACCTAAAGCCTTACAAACAAGCTTGAATGATATTGAAACAGCGGTTCCAAAGGAATTACTATTATCACTTAATGAAGGAATATTGAAGCGTCCTGAAGGATTTCAGGCATTTAAAAAGTTAGAAAAGATTCTTCAAAAACGTCATAATACTTTCGCTAATGAGGAAAAAGCAGATTGGGCTGTTGGAGAAGCTTTAGCTTATGCATCCATTTTGCAAGATGGTATTCCAATTCGTTTATCTGGTCAAGATTCTGAGCGAGGAACCTTTGCACATCGTCATTTAGTATTACATGATATAGAGACAAATGACACGTATTGTCCACTTCATGGTTTGGATGAAGCAAAGGCAACATTCGATGTTCATAATAGCCCTTTATCAGAAGCAGCTGTACTCGGCTTTGAGTATGGCTATAGTGTGAAAGCACCAAAGACACTAGTAATATGGGAAGCTCAATTTGGTGATTTTGCCAATGCAGCACAAGTTATTTTTGATCAATTTATTTCTTCTTCACGTGCTAAATGGGATGAGCGATCTAATATGGTCATTCTATTGCCACATGGTTATGAGGGGCAAGGGCCTGAACATTCCAGCGGTAGGGTGGAAAGATTTTTAACAATGGCAGCTGAAAATAACTGGATAGTAGCAAATGTTACATCAAGTGCACAATTCTTCCACCTATTACGTCGACAAGCGGCATTAGTGGACAGTGAAGCTGCTAGACCATTAATTGTCATGACACCGAAGAGTCTATTAAGAAGCTCTCGTGTAGTTTCCACACTTGATAAATTCACGAATGGTAAATTCCAACCATTAATGCAGCAACCAGGTTTAGAATGGACTTCTAAGAAAGCAAAAAGATTACTAATCGGAACAGGAAAAGTAATGGTAGATATTGAAGACAAAATGAGTGATAATCAAGCAGCGTATGAAGATGTTCATGTTCTACGCTTAGAGCAAATCTACCCATTCCCTGAACAACAAATTCGAGAAGTGATTGAAGGTTGTCCAAATCTAACAGAAGTAGTGTGGGTTCAGGAAGAACCTCGAAACATGGGTTGCTGGAATTTTGTGAAAGAGCTACTATTTAAAATGCTCGAAGAAAAGAAAATTGATTTACATTATGTTGGTAGATGTCAACGCTCATCGCCATCCGTAGGTGACCCACATATCCATAAAGCAGAACAACGAAGCCTAGTAAAAAGAGCATTAGAGCTTTCTGAAGGAGGAAAAAACTAATGAAAGAAATTAAAGTCCCAGAATTAGCAGAATCTATTACAGAAGGTACAATTGCGGAATGGTTAGTGAGTGAGGGGGATGCGGTAGAAAAAGGCGACCCAATTTGTGAATTAGAAACAGATAAAGTAAATGTTGAGGTTAATGCAGAATATGCTGGTGTCTTAAAAGAATTTGTAAAAAATGCTGGCGATGATGTGGAAGTAGGAGAAGTTATTGCCAAAATAGATGAAAATGGTGAAGCAGTAGATACAAAAGAGGAATCGAAGTCAGAGGACTCTGAAGCTACTGCCCCTTCTAAGGAAGAGAAGCAGGCCACAGATAATAACGAAGCCTCTACACCAGAGCCGAAAAAGTCTGGTAAAGAGCAAAAGGTTGTCGCTTCCCCTGCTACGAGAAAGAGAGCACGTGAATTAGGTATTGATTTAAATGATGTCGTACCAACAGATCCATTAGGTAGAATTCGTCCTGAGGACGTAGAACATTTATCCGATGCTTTAAAAGCGGAGAAGCAAAAGCAAGCTTCAAGTGACAGTAAGAGTAAACAACAGATTTCTACTAACTCTTCTCAGCAGGAATTTGATAAGCCTGTGGAAAGAGTAAAGATGACACGCCGTCGTCAAACAATCGCTAATCGTTTAGTTGAAGCACAGCATACAGCTGCTATGTTAACAACCTTTAATGAAGTCGATATGACAGCAGTGATGAAGCTGAGAAGCGAGAGAAAAGACAAATTTTTAGAAAAGCATGATGTGAAATTAGGCTTTATGTCTTTCTTTACAAAAGCTGTTGTTGGAGCATTAAAAGAATTTCCTTATATAAATGCGGAAATTCAAGAAAATGAGATTGTCCTCAAGAAATTCTATGATATTGGTATTGCTGTTTCTACTGACGATGGTTTGGTTGTTCCAGTAGTACGTGACGCTGATCGACTAGACTTCGCAGGAATTGAATCTGAAATTGGTAGGTTAGGTGCCAAAGCGAAAAATAAAGAACTTCAGATTTCTGATTTACAAGGAGGCTCCTTTACCATTACAAATGGTGGGATCTTTGGATCATTGTTATCCACACCAATACTAAATACACCACAGGTGGGTATTTTAGGGATGCATTCGATTCAAAAACGCGCAGTGGTCATGCCTGATGACTCTATTGAGGTGCGACCAATGATGTATATTGCCTTGTCTTATGACCATCGAATAGTAGATGGTAAAGATGCAGTACAATTCCTAGTTCGAATTAAGCAATTGCTGGAAGACCCTTACGATCTCTTGCTAGAAGGATAGATTTGTAAAAACGTTCATTAACCGAAAAGGTTAATGAGCGTTTTTTTGCGTATAAAAATGATTAAAGTACAGCAAATGGGTTGGTGAAGTCTTTGATAATTTGGACATTAGAATAGATGAAAAAATATCGTGAAATACTTAATCATTCTGCCAAAACTTGCATACAATAAAATAATACAAGCAGAGGAGGGGAAGGATGACTGATTATAATTTTGTTATAGCGGAAGAGGATTGGTCCCTCCATAGAAAAGGGTTTGACGATCAGAAGAGACATCAGGAGAAAATAAAGGATGCCATAAAAAAGCGCTTACCTGATATCGTCAGTGAAGAAAACATTATTATGTCTCGAGGCAAGGACATTATTCGTGTTCCTATTCGCTCATTAGATGAGTATAAAATACGATACAACCAGTCGAAGAATAAGCATGTTGGTCAAGGAAATGGTGATAGTAAGGTAGGAGACATAGTAGCTCAAGACGGTACACCACAAAAAGGTCAAAAAGGGCAAAAAGCAGGTGACAAACCTGGTACAGATTACTATGAAGCAGAGGTGGATTTTGAAACACTGGAAGAAGCATTCTTTCAGGAATTAGCTTTACCTAATTTAGAAGAAAAAGAGAAGGATAATATTACGATAACAGATGTTGAGTTTAAAGATATTCGTAAAAAAGGATTAACCGGAAATATAGATAAGAAAAGGACAATGCTTGCCTCTTATCGTCGAAACGCATTAGAAGGTAATCCGTCGTTTACTCCTATTTATCCTGATGATTTACGATATAAAACCTGGGATAATATTATTAAACCTGAATCTAAAGCGGTCGTTCTTGCCATGATGGATACAAGTGGGTCAATGGGCCAATTTGAAAAATATGTAGCTAGAAGCTTTTATTTCTGGACTGTACGGTTTTTGCGGAAAAAATATGAATCAGTAGAAGTCGAATTTATTGCCCATCATACGGAAGCAAAAGTAGTGGATGAAGAATCCTTTTTTACGAAAGGCGAGAGTGGGGGAACAATTTGTTCTTCAGCCTATCGAAAAGCACTAGAATTAATTGAAGAAAAATATCCTCCAAGCAGATATAATATCTATCCATTTCATATATCGGATGGAGACAATTTAACCTCTGATAACCGAAGATCCCTTGAGGCTGTCTCAAAATTATTGGAGCATGCAAGTTTATTTGGATATGGAGAGGTCAATCAATACAACCGTTATTCGACATTAACTCAGGCTTTTAAAGACATTGATCATCCTCGTTTTAAGCAATTTATTTTACGAAATAAAGAAGATGTATTCTATGCAATGAAACACTTTTTCCATGAAGAAAAAGCTATCCTATAGGGTAGCTTTTTTTTATATATTTTATTATCAAAATTGCCCAAATATTGCGAAAATAATTCGAAATGTAAGAGAGTGTAACATTTTTCTCTCTTGTTCAACAAATATCATAAAAATCATTGCAATGGCACACTTTAATATAGTATAAATTAAAGTGTACCTTTTTTAGAAAAAGTCGACTTTACCTTCTAAGTATGAAAATGATCAGATTTAAGTCCATTTTTCTTGTGATATGGTTATCCATACAATATAAAGGGAAAGATTAGAAGAAAGAGAAAAGGAGGAGCTATAATTGGGAATTTTATTAGGTATTATTGCTATTATTTTAGTGTTAGCGATTGCTTATGCAATGAGTAATGACAGGAAAAACATTAATTATCGTGCAATTGTCATTATGTTAA
Source organism: Gracilibacillus sp. JCM 18860 (assembly GCF_055395245.1). NCBI lineage: Bacteria > Bacillati > Bacillota > Bacilli > Caryophanales > Bacillaceae > Gracilibacillus > Gracilibacillus sp. JCM 18860. The sequence continues at coordinate 1,451,324 of NZ_AP043868.1, read as the reverse complement.
TCGCACAGCTAGTTACTACATGGTTTATGTTTATGACATCCATTGGTGCAGCTATTATTAATTGGATTTCCAGTGTATTCAACAAGTTGATTGAATTTGGAACAGAAGGGGTTAATTTTGTTGTTGGAGGAATTGAGGGAGAAGGGGTTTTCTTCTTTAATGTTCTATTAATTATTATCTTCTTTGCCACATTGTTATCTGTGCTTACTTACCTACGAATTTTGCCAATTATTATTAAATATTTTGGGGGACTCATTTCCAAAGTAACTGGGCTTCCAAAGGTGGAATCATTCAATGCGGTAAATAGTATGTTTTTTGGTCAATCAGAAGCATTGCTTGCGGTAAAATCTCAATTTTCAAAATTGAATAATAATCGCCTATATATTGTAAGTGCATCGGCAATGGGATCTGTTTCTGCATCGATCATAGGATCCTATATGCAAATGCTTCCAGCTGAATATGTTCTTGTTGCCATTCCCTTAAACATGTTTAGTGCCCTTATCATTGCATCCATTATTGCACCAGTTAAGGTAGGGGATCATGATGATGAGATCGATGTAAAGAATGTTTCAGAATCGAAAAGCCTTTTTGAAGCAATGGGAAATGGTGCATTAGATGGTGGGAAAATAGCCTTAATCGTAGCTGCAATGCTGATAGCTTTTATTGCATCACTAGAAGCGGTGAACTGGGTAATTCAATTTATTTTTAATGACATTACTTTAGAGCAAATATTAGGTTATATCTTAGCTCCAATCGGCATATTAATGGGGATCTCTCCAAATGAAGTAATCGAAGCAGGAAGTATTATGGGAACGAAAATTATTACAAACGAATTTGTTGCAATGCTTCAGCTACAGCCATCAGTAGATACATTCTCTGAAAAAACTGTAGGAATTGTTACTGTCTTCCTTACAAGTTTTGCTAACTTCTCTTCTATTGGTATTATTGCAGGTACCGTACAAGGAATTGATAGTGAAAAAGGAGCAGCCGTATCGAAGTTTGGTTTCAAACTATTGATCGGGGCAACGTTAGGTTCCATTCTATCTGCAACAATTGCTGGATTATTTTTATAAAATTAATAGCTTGACATATACTAAAAAAGCACAAATGTTTACTAAACATTTGTGCTTTTTAAATAGGATTATAGCTAGTAAAGGAAGTGATGGTAGGATGAAGCATATTGCGGTTTATTGTGGCTCGAGAAAAGGTAAGTCTTTAGCTTATGAAGAGGGGGCACGTGAGCTTGGGAAGGAATTGGCAAAACGAAATATTACCTTAATTTATGGAGGCTCAAGTACAGGATTAATGGGGTCTGTTGCCGATGCAGTCCTAGATACAGGCGGTAAAGTGATTGGTGTGATCCCTAATTTTTTTGTTGAACAGGAGGTAGCTCATCAGAATTTAACAGAGCTAATTACTGTTGAGTCCATGCATGAGCGAAAGGCAAAAATGGCAGAATTAGCAGATGGATTCATTGCGTTACCTGGTGGTCCTGGAACCTTAGAGGAATTATTTGAAATTTTTACATGGGCTCAAATTGGTATCCATCAAAAACCAATTGGTATGTTAAATATACAACAATATTACCAACCATTGGCAAAATGGTTAGATCATATGGTATCAGAAGGATTTATGAAAGAGGAATTTCGATCCTTAGCGATGTTAGAAGATGAGCCGGCTTTTTTAATAGATAGGTTTATCAAGCATGTTTGAAAGGATGGATACGTGGAATAACCTTAGTAATCAATAAAAAAGAGGTGTCAGATGATGGATAAATATGGATTGTACATAGACGGAAAATGGATCAATACAGAAGATACATTAGAAGTACTGGATAAGTATTCACAGAAACCATTTGCAAAAGTATCAAAAGCATCTGAAAACGATGTGGATCTGGCAATTTCTAGTGCATTGGAGGCATTCGAAACAAAAAATCTATCTCCATATGATCGGTATAAAATCTTGCAAAAGAGTTCAGAATTATTGCTCGCAAATAAGGAGGATTTAGCCAAAACGATTGTTCTAGAAGCTGGTAAGCCATTAAAGCAGGCGCGTAGTGAAATAGATAGATCAGCTCAAACCTTTTTAATAGCCGCAGAGGAAGCCAAAAGAATTCATGGTGAAGGAGTGCCTGTAGAGGCAGCACCAGGTTCAGAGAATCGACTTGCTTTTACTATAAAGGTACCTGTAGGTGTAGTTGGCGCCATCAGCCCCTTTAATTTCCCATTAAATTTAGTAGCTCATAAGGTTGCCCCGGCACTTGCAGCAGGAAATGCTGTTGTATTAAAGCCGGCAAGTAAAACACCTATATCCGCCTTGAAGCTTGCAAAAATTCTTGAAGAGGCAGGACTTCCAGCTGGACTTTTACAAGTCTTGGTAGGTTCTGGTTCTACTGTTGGAAAATTAATGATGGATGACGAAAGGATTGCACTCTATACATTTACCGGAAGTGCAAAAGTGGGACTTCAATTAAAACAAGAAACTGGTCTTAATCGGCTCATTTTAGAATTAGGCAATAATTCGCCAGTAATTATCGATAAAGAGGCAGACCTTAATCATGCGGCTAAGACACTAGCTGGTCAAAGCTTTGCCTTTGCTGGACAAGTGTGTATTTCAGTACAAAGAATTTATGTGCATGAAACGATTAAAGACATTTTTTTAGAGAAATTGATCTCTGAGATTAACCAATTACAGGTTGGAGATCCTAATGATCCCGAGGCAGATGTCGGTCCAATGATTGATGTAAAAGAAGCAGAGCGAGCAGAGAAATGGATTCAAGAAGCAGTAGAAAAAGGAGCAAGAATTGCTATTGGTGGGGAAAGAGAGGGGGCTTTATTAAAGCCTACCATTCTTACGAATGTGCAGCCTCAATTTAGGGTAGTGTGTGAAGAGATTTTTGCGCCTGTCGCAAGTGTGATTCCATTCCATGATCTTGATGCATGTATTCGTGAAGTAAACCAATCAGATTATGGCTTACAAGGCGGAATTTTCACGCAAAACCTTGACACAGCGTTTTATGCAGCTAAAAATGTAGAGGTTGGCGGTTTTATGATAAACGATGGTTCCCAATATCGTGTTGATTTAATGCCATATGGTGGAGTAAAGGATAGTGGAAACGGAAAGGAAGGACCAAAATACTCCATAGAAGAGATGACAGAAGAACGTTTGATTGTAATGAATTTGAGAAAATAATTAAAGTGAAACCTGTTTCCATCATTTGGAGCAGGTTTTTACAGTTCTCCCATACATACTTACTTGCGTGATTAGAATAAGTATAAGTATAATCATTAATAGCTTCGTTTATTATAAAAAGCATTATTTTATATACATAAATGTAACAGAATGGTGAAGATAGGAGAGGAAGAAACTCTAATGAATAGGAAACAAATAATATTTACAGGTGGAGGAACAGCTGGGCATGTCATGGTTAATATGGCCATTATCCCTGAGTTTATTAAAGATGGGTGGGATGTGGACTATATTGGTTCAAAAACTGGAATAGAAAAAGAGTTAATTGCAACAATAGAAGGAGTAACTTATCATCCGATCTCTACTGGAAAGCTGCGAAGATATTTTTCAAAGGAAAATTTCAAGGATCCGTTTAAAGTGTTAAAAGGGACTTTACAAGCTTATCGCATTATTGGGAAAAAGAAGCCTGCCGTGATTTTCTCCAAGGGTGGTTTTGTCTCTGTACCAGTATTAGTTGCAGCAAAAATGAGAGGAATACCTGCAGTGATTCACGAATCAGATTATACACCGGGGCTTGCAAATAAGTTAGCAATGCCATTTGCTAAAAAGATTTTGGCGACTTTTCCTGAAACGATGAAATATTTACCCGAGAAAAAAGCGGAATGGATAGGTGCAGTAGTACGTGAGGAGCTATTTAATGGTAATCGGAAAAAAGGTTATGAGTTAACTGGACTGGATAGCCGTAAGAATGTATTGCTGATAATGGGTGGAAGTGCTGGATCGAAAAAGATAAATGATGCCATCCGGGAAGGCTTAGATGAACTACTTTCTGATTTTCACATTATTCATATTTGTGGCAAAGGTTTGGTCGATGATTCTATTAATCGAATGGGCTATGTACAATACGAATATGTACAAGGCGAACTAAAGGACTTCTTAGCTATTACGGATCTTGTGTGCTCTAGAGCTGGTGCTAATGCTATTTTTGAATTTTTGGCATTACATAAACCGATGCTTTTGATTCCATTATCATTACAAGCAAGTAGGGGCGATCAAATTGTTAATGCACAATCATTTGCGAAGCAAGGATATGCCAAAGTCTTAGAGGAAGAGAATGTGACGAAATCCACATTAATTCAATCATTAAAAGACTTAAGGCAACAAAAATACGATATAAAAGATAAGATGAACGAATATAAGGTGAGTGAAGCAAAACAGAAGGTGATGGATATCATCTTAGAACAAGCAAAATCATAAGTAAAAAAGCAATCAGTGTTACCGCAATTCTAATTTAAGTTTAAAGAGTGCTAAACCTATAACAGACGGCAAAGAATTGCTAATAAGAAGAGAACTAAGTTTTTTTATAAAATAAAAGGAGGCGTTTTATAGATGGGTTTGACAGACACATTAGTATTAAATAATGGTACAGAAATTCCAGCCATCGGATTAGGTGTTTATAAGGCAGAGCCAGGTGAGGAGGTATATCAGGCGGTTCGCTCTGCACTTGAAATTGGCTATCGTCATATTGATACTGCTTCGCTTTATGCAAATGAAGAGGATGTAGGGAAAGCCATTAAGGATAGTGGTATATCAAGAAATGAGATTTTTGTCACAACAAAGGTTTGGAATGATGAACAAGGTTATGAGAACACAAAACAGGCAATGGCAAACAGCTTAAAACGATTGCAGATGGATTATGTTGATCTCTATCTAATTCACTGGCCCGTACCAGGTAAATTTACGGAGACATGGAAGGCGCTAGAAGAATTATATCGTGATGGCAAAGCAAAAGCGATTGGAGTGAGTAATTTCTTACCACATCATCTAGAGGATATGTTGAAAGAAGCTGAAATTAAACCTGTTGTAAATCAAGTTGAATTACATCCACAGCTTCAACAAAAGGAGACAAGAGACTTTTGTCATGCACATGACATGTTAATAGAGGCATGGGCACCTCTTGGAAAAGCACAGTATTTTGATCACCCTACTCTTCAAGAGTTAGCGAAAAAGCATGGGAAAACACCTGCCCAAATAATTGTGCGTTGGCAGTATCAGAGTAAGATCATCACGATACCAAAATCTGTTCATAAAAATCGTCAAGAAGAAAATGTGGACATTTTCGATTTTACATTATCACAAGACGATATGGATAAAATCGCAGAAATGGATATCGGGAATAGAATCGGTAAACATCCTGACAAATTTGATTATGGTGTTTAGAACAGATTTTTAGGCTAAGCTATTCTAAAAAAAGTCCAAAGTGACCCATTTTAAAATGGATTCATTTTGGACTTCTTTTTCGTTCATACAAAACATCTAGAATAATCCCGGCGCATGTTGCTTTTCATTAATATCCTTTTTTCACTAAATCAAGTTTACCTGTGGCTGGGTCGATTACTAGACCATGTACTGGTACATCCTCTGGCAATAATGGATGGTTTTCAATAATTTCAACCGATTTCTTGACAGATGCCGCTGGATCCTCAAAGCCAACCAACCATTCATTTGGATCTACTTTTAGTTGATCAATGGCCGATTGTTCAATTCCTCTATCCTTCGTTAATTCAAGAAAAGCATCTGAATCGAAGTTCGTCATACCACAGCCGTGGTGAGCAATGACAAATACTTCGTCTGCTTGAAGTGCATGAATGGCCACTAATATACTTTTCATTGTACTATCATAAGGATCATCTAAAATTGCCCCAGCATTTTTGACCATTTTGACATCACCATTTTTTAGGTTTAATGCTTTTGGTAAAAGTTCAACGAGTCTCGTATCCATGCAAGTAAATACAACGGCACGCTTATTCGGAAACTTGTCTGTAACGTAAGCCTCATATTTTTTGTCTACTACAAACTTCTCGTTGAATGAAAGAATTTCATCTAATAACATGATGTCCATCTCCTTTTTTCTATACATAAATATCATAATACAATTTTCGGCAGGTTTCAAACCTGTTTCTAATCGTCAAACTATTACTCTATGAAAATTGACGAATTGTCTATTAAACTTTAATATTAAAAGAGATATTCGTAGGCAAATGATCCTGCACAGAAGAGGAGAGGAAATTTTGAAACATGTAAATTGGTATAGAATGGTCGTAATGTCCGTTTTCGCTTTCGCTTTCTTTCATTTATTTATACCTATGACGAGTGCACAAACAGAAGAAGAAATGATCGATATTATTGTTACATATAATGATAGTGTACCTAATAATAAAGAACTATCAAAAAACTATCATGTGGAGAAATATGAAAATGAGCGTAACCTCCATAATTTATCGATGAAAATAGTCACAGTGCCAACTACAGAAATGGAAAAATTTAAAAAAGACCCAAATGTAAAGTCTGTTTCCATCAATCAAAATTATACGATAGATATTGCGGAAGAAAATCCTCAAGCTACGATAAATGAGACAAACTTAGAAATGATTGGGGCAGATGATGCACATAGGCATAAGCTTACTGGTGATAATGTGAAAATCGCTATACTAGATACAGGCTTTGCTAAGCATGACGATTATCAAATAAAAGAGGGCTTTTCAGCCATTAACGAGAATGAGGAAGAGAATAGTAACACAGAGGAATATGATGTTGATTACGAGGGACACGGCACACATGTGGCAGGAATTATCGGGTCAAGTACTTATGGAGTAGCACCAGATGCAGATCTTTATGGTGCAAAAGTATTTGAATACGATGAAACAAAAGGAAAAATAAAAGGTAACTCGATTGATTTAATTCAAGCGATTAGTTGGGCGATTGAAAAAGAGGTTGATATTATCAATATGAGCTTAGGAACACCAACAGAGGATGAAGCTGTTCATGAGGCGATAGTAAAAGCTTATGAGGAAGGAATCCTACTAGTTGCTGCAAGTGGAAATAATGGTGGAGCTGTAGAGTATCCTGCTGCCTTTGAAGAGGTGATTGCAGTTTCAGCAGTGGAAAGTGATCAAAGTATTGCAAGCTTTTCTGCAACAGGTTCAGAAAATGAACTAACAGCACCTGGGGTTAATATTACTAGTTTGTCTACGGAAAATAGCTATACCCAAAACAGTGGTACTTCCCAAGCAACACCACATGTAACTGGAATCCTAGCGATTCTGAAACAAAAATTGCCTAATCATTCGGCAACTGAATTAAGAGAATTAGCACAAAATCTCGCCAATGACTTAGGGCCACAAGGTCGTGATTCTGAATACGGTTTTGGACTTGTACATTACTCTGATAAACCACCAGTGATTGCATATGAGGGGGAAAAGGATACGTTAACAATACCAGTTGGCGAGCCCTTTGATTTTCCTGAGATAACGGCAACAGATGATTTTGATGAAACGGTTCCGGTTGAGAATGTACTAACAAACAATGCGACAGGGGAAGAAATTGCGTGGGAGGAATTCTCCAAATCCCCAGCTATAGGAGAATATACACTTCAAGCTACTGCTGTTGATTCTGTAAAAAATACGGATCGACTTGTCCTAAATATTATCGTCAAGGAAGATACGGAGGCTCCGATGATCACTGGCGTGGAGGAGGACCACATAACCATCGCTTACGGAGATAAATTCACTTTTCCAGAGGTACAAGCAGTAGATAATATAGATGAAAATGTTGAGTTATTATTAACCATTAAAAATAGTGATGGAGAAACAATAGAGAAGAATGCCTTTTCCACCAAAAAACCAGGAGAATACCAATTCCTTTATCAAGCAACAGACGATAAAGATAATTTCTCTGAGCATCTAATAAAAGTAACTATTCTGCCGGAAGAAATGAGGGAAGACAATCAAACAGTAGAACCAATAGTAAACAATAAAGAAGAGGAATCAGTAGATGCAGAACCTACTTCCAACCAGCCTGAAAATGACGCTGACGTAGTAAAAAGTGAAAGAGAACGAAATATTGCAGACAATAAAGAGAGCCAAATGAACGAATTACCAGACACCTCCAGCTTCTTTGGTAATTTTATTTTAGCAGGACTCGCCCTTCTCTTGGTTGGGTTGGTTCTCATACGAAGGAAGAAAAGAACTCTGTAAATGAATAACAAAAGTATAGGAACGAATCCGGTCGAATTATCGATCGGATTTTTCTGTATTAAACATTTAATAAAGAAGCATTTACCAAAAATCCTAATTCCCACTATTCCTGTGAAAAGTGTTATAATCTATTCTAAGTATGTTGTGTAAGGTGGGTGATGTAATGCGAAATTCGGATGACAAGGAATGGGATATCATAGATGAGGATTTGTATGAAGAACTGAGTGCCGAAGAAATGCTCGAATTATTAGAAGAAGAACGACGACAATTATTAGAAAAAGAAGAGCAAAACGAAAAAAAGAAAAGAACACTTCATATTCCAAAATGGGCATTAATGTCTATTGTTATCGCCATGTTTATCCAGGTTATCGCTATTTTTCCACAGACCTTCTCCATACCCGCCATTGATTTTATTAGAACCTCCACTATATTAATGCAAGACGACCAAGTGAACCAATATCGCGAAGCAGTTGTTGTTATCGAAGGAGAAAACAACAAGGGAACAGGTTTTGCTATTTCTGAAAATGGGTATATCTTAACGAATTATCATGTCATAGAATCACAGCCGACTATAACTGTAGCTTTTGAAAAACAAGGGCTTTATCATGCAGAAGTAGTCAAGGCTTTACCAGAAATAGATATTGCTTTATTGAAAATAGACGGGGAGAAGCTACCATTTCTTCGTTTAGCGGATAAAGTGACAGAAAAAGATTATCAGAATGTCTTATTTATCGGAAATCCACTACGTTTTAATGGAATTGCCAATAAGGGCCAAATTATTGGGACAACACAACTAACAGATTGGAATACCCCTGTGTATATGTTAAATGCCCCTGTGTATAGAGGAAATAGTGGTAGTCCAGTATTAAACCAAGCAGGAGAAGTAATAGGTGTCGTATTCGCAACGATAAATCACGAACAGTATAGTAAAGTAGGTCTAGCAATTCCAATAGAAGAAATTAACAACCAATTACCGGTTAGGTAGGTAAATTTTCATAAAGATATCGAGTGTTTTACCGCAACGTGACTTTTATACTAGGTTTTGAAAATGAAATTTAATGATTTGTAATGAAAGCATGGTAGCACTGTAACTTTGTTATCAATTAAACTAGAACAGTGTAAAGTTTTTATTAAAAGTTGGTGAATGAAAATTGTTACAATATAAACAACTAGATAACATTCTCAAAAATATTATGGATAATACAGCCAAAAATAATATAAATATAGCGAAAATTATAAATGCTGGTGGTGATCTACAATGCTAGAGAACCAGTTAGCAAATGAAATAACATTAGAAGATCAGATCGAAATGATACAAAGAGGTGATGAGCAGCTAAAGAATGATATAATTAAAGCATATCAGCCTTTTATCGCGAAATGTGTATCCGAAGTATGTAAAAGGTATATTGAACAATCGAGTGATGATGAATTCAGTATCGGTATGATTGCCTTCCATGATGCTATGAATATGTATTCAAGAGAAAAAGGAACGTCTTTTCTCGCTTTTTCGCAGGTGATTATTAAGCGAAAAGTAATTGATTATATAAGAAAAGAAAAAAGGCAGTATATTGTTCCATCCCTTGAAAACATGGAGGAAACAGAATTTAATCAGACACCTCAAGAGATTAAAGAAGCAACACGTATTCATCAATTAAAGATGGATGCATGGAACCGACAACAGGAAATACTAGAATTAACGAGGCAATTAAAAGCATATAAAATAACGTTTCAAGAATTAACGCTTATTTCACCGAAACACCAGGATGCAAGGGAATCAGCAATGTTTGCTGCGAATATTCTAGCGAAAAAAGAAGCCTTAAGGGAATATGTATTGACTAAGAAAAGGGTTCCAATAAAAAAATTACTAAAGGAAGTTCCAGTAAGTAAGAAAACACTAGAAAGAAACAGAAAATATATTCTGACTATTTTTATCATCTTAACTGGTGATTTCGTTTACTTGAGAGAATACCTTGAGGGGGTAGATCCGTGAAAAAAGGTATTATTGTGGAACATAAAAAAAGGTATTCCATTGTCATGGACAGGCAAGGATTGTTCCACAAGGTTAGGCCATTACAAAAGGAAGAAATTGGGATGGAAATCCAATTTAAATCTAAATCCTACATATGGGATCATATATTGCCACTATTTAGAGGAGTACCGTTCAAAATCGCTACAATGGCCATTATATGTGTTTTACTTTTAAGTCCTATATATTTATGGGTTTCGAAGGAAGACGTATACGCAGTAGTAAGCATTGATATTAATCCAAGTATCAATGTGTCGATTGACCAAAACTTTCAAGTTTTGAAATTAGAGGCGCTAAATGAAGATGCAAAGCAGGTTGTTAGTCAAATTAATTGGCAAAACAAATCATTTTTTATAGTATCTGAAAAAATTATTGAATTATCCCAAAATACTTTTGAACTTTCCAATGATTCTCCTGTTTTAATGGCGATTAGTTATCTTCATCAAAAAAATGAGAAGAATATGATGGATGAACTTAATCAGTATTATGGGGAGAATCAACATGAGATGGCGATATATGAGGTAAAGGAAGCAATTAGAAACGAGGCTCAAAAAGAACAAAAGTCAATGAATGAGGTTGCGGCACAGGAACTAGAGAAAGAGGCAACGGCTATTTCGACATCTTCGGTAGAGGAGAATGAGGAGTCACTTCCTGATTTGGATGAAGAAGAAGAAGAACTTATTCATAATTTTTACCAAGATCATCTAGAGGAAGACGAAGACGATAGCGATCCTGTACCTGTTGAAAGCGAAAAAAGTAAAGAAACAAACGATTCTGTTGCCACTCTGTTACCTCCACAAGCTAATGATCAAGCAAGGGAAAATAACGCAATAAAGGGGCAGAACTCCCAGAAGCCTGGTCTTGCAATGAGCCAAAACAAAGTTAAAGATACAATAAACGAACGAATACCTGAGCATGCGAAGAAAAAAAGCCGTGTGAACCAAAACAATAGCTATACTAAACAGATCAGTCAAAGTAAAGACAACCATAAGAAGCAAAAAGCTAATCAAAAGAAACAAGAAAGTCGACCAAATGTCAACAAGAAGAAACAAGAAAAAAAATTTAATTCCAAAGCTAATCATAATGCAAAGAATGGAAAATCAAACGCTGCTCCTAATTCGAGAAGGGCATATCCATAATCTTTATTTGTTCCTAACCGTTCAGATTGTGAATGGTTTTCAGTCATGTCATCATAATTTAATTTTATATGTATGAGAAATAGAAAGTGACCAAATTAGTGGCCACTTTCTTTTAATTACAGCGTAAAGCGTCCGTAATCCTCCTTAAAAATGGAGAAGCTCAAGGAAGTTAAGGAGGAAACGGTCGCTAAACATCCTGGTAAGTTTCGCTAACCATAAAGGGGGGAAAATCACCCCCTTGATGGAAGTCTCACTTTACCACAGCGTAAAGCGTCCGTAATCCTCCTTAAAAATGGAGAAGCTCAAGGAAGTTAAGGAGGAAACGGTCGCTAAACATCCTGGTAAGTTTCGCTAACCATCAAGGGGGAAAAATCACCCCCTTGATGGAAGTCTCACTTTACCGTCATTTGGCTTAGTAAGGCATGATCTATATAGTGTAACAATTCTTCATGTGTCATCGATAACCATTCCCTTGAAATAGGGTAATGATAGGCGTGGAGAAATTGTTCAATTTTTTTTGCAAGTAAATCATCATTTGTTCGAACCATTAAGACTAACAAATCGTCCCAATGCCCCCATAAAGTAAAGTATAAAGCTTTGTCATAGTCTATATTTTGCACCATTCATTCCCCTTTCTTACCTTTTTATTTCATCTAGTGGAGGGGATTCTTCGTTTTATCATTTCCATACCGCCCAATAATCCAAAATTAAGAGTTAATATAGGCGATAATTATTCATGTGAATTTTTGCTAACCAACAGTAGAGGATGAATGGAAGAAAAACACCTCATCGTCGTGATCATGGCAGGTCCGACATGCCCAAACCGTTGGAAAGTCTCGCTTTATACATAGTATGCACGACTTCTAGGTTGTGAAACCATCAGTTTTTATGGTGGATTTTCCAAGATTTTTATATGGAATACAAGGATAAACCTTTATTTTTCAACAAATAATAATGATAATTCTGATGAAAAGGAGGGAATGTCATGAATTGGAAAAGAACTGCTCTAGCCATCACATGTGCTACGACAATTTCTTTAGCTGCTTGTGGTAATAATGATTACGGACAAGGTAATAATGATGTAAATAATAATACTAGGCCAATTGGATATAATCAGACCTCTGATGATCCAATGAACGATAGAGATATAAACAGAGGTCATGGACCAAATGATCAATATCAAAACCAAGAAGGTCGAGATCCAGGTAGCTTTATGAATAATCAAAACCCTGGCTATAATGGTAATAATGGGACGAATAACAATAACCAAAATACTAATCAAGAGTCCGACAATTATGAAGTCGCAGAAAAAGCACAGGATCGTATTAAGGAAGAACTTCCAGAAATTAATCGCGTATATGTATTAACGACTGAAAACAATGCTTATGTTGCTGCATCTTGGAACAAAGATGGAAATGATACAAGTGAAACAGGGAACGAAATTAGTGATAAAGTCCGAAAACAGATTACCGATATTGTGAAATCTGTTAATAAAGATATCGATAATGTGTATATTACTACAAATCCAGACTTCTTCGATTTAGCTGATCGTTATGCACAAGATTTAGATGCTGGCGAGCCAGTGGAAGGCTTTTTTAATCGAATTGGAAATATGTTAAATCGAGTTTTTCCTGAGCAAGAAGAAGCTTCCTAATTATTTATATATAAGGACAGGTACCGAACATGGATACCTGTTCTTTTTTTGCATATTCTACTTATTTATGATATAGTGGTAACAATTCCGATAAAACAGAGTAAAATAGTATGAATTAAATAATATTGACGGAGGGTTTAAAGTGGGGAGAGAATTTTTGGATGTATTTGAAGAATGGGCGTCTTCCTATGATGATGCAGTGACTGGAAATGACCCTCAATATAGAGATGTATTCGAAGGATATGATACAATACTAAATGAAGTGGCAAAGCTCACGGTAGGGAATGTATTAGAATTTGGGGTTGGGACAGGGAACCTTTCGGCAAAGCTCATCGCAAAAGGCCACACCGTGTTTGGCATTGAGCCTTCAGATCCAATGAGAGAGCTTGCTCAAAAGAAATTTCCACAATTAGATATTAAAGACGGAGATTTTCTTCAATATCATAAACCAGCTGTTGAAATCAATACGATCGTGAGTACCTATGCCTTTCATCATTTAACAGATGAAGAAAAGAATAAGGCAATCACACAGTTCTATGAAATACTGGCAGACAATGGTCGTATAGTATTTGCTGATACGGTATATAAGAATCAAGCAGCGAAGCAAAAACTTCATCAGGAAGCAGAAGCAAATGAATATACGGACTTATTACATGATTTACAAACAGAATATTATCCTTTTCTTCAAGATTTAAAGGTCCTATTTACACAAAATGGATTTCAATTTGAGGCAAAGCAGTGTAACAAATATGTTTGGTTAATTATGGCAAGAAAACAATGAAAAAGGAGTGTTTAACTTGGTTAAAAAAATGAATGTAGAAAGCTTTAATCTAGATCATACAAAAGTAAAGGCGCCATATGTGAGACTTGTCGGAGTCACTACCGGTCAAAATGGTGATAAAGTGTACAAATATGATATTCGTTTCCGTCAACCAAATAAAGACCACATGGAAATGGCAGGACTACACTCTATTGAGCATTTAATGGCTGAGAATATACGTAACCATATTGATAATGTATTAGATATTAGTCCAATGGGATGTCAAACAGGATTTTATTTATCTATTCTTAACAATGATAACTTTGATGATGTAGTTGATGCATTAGAAAAAACATTACATGATGTGCTAAATGCTACAGAAGTTCCAGCATGTAATGAAGTTCAATGTGGTTGGGCTGCTAATCATAGCCTAGAAGGTGCGAAGGACATCGCCAAAAAAATGTTAGAAGGTAAAGATGAATGGCATATTGTTTTTGCTGAATAAGAGGGATTAACGTTGACACTTTATAGGAATATACAGCAATTGATTGGAAACACACCATTATTAGAAATCACCAACTTTGATCTCCCAGATGATGTGAGACTTTTTGCGAAATTAGAGTTTTTTAACCCTGGTGGTAGCATAAAAGATCGATTAGGCTTGTATTTGATAAATCAAGCTATTAGATCTGGGGAATTAAAGCAAGGTGGAACGATTATTGAACCGACCGCTGGTAATACAGGTATTGGTATTGCTTTAGCTGCTGTAAATAAAGGTTTTCACATTATATTTTGTGTACCTGAGCATTTTAGCCAAGAAAAACAATTGCTTATGCGAGCTTTAGGGGCAGAAATTGTGCATACACCTAAAGCAAAGGGTATGCAAGGTGCAATCGAGAAAACGAATCAGCTATTAAAGGAGATTCCGAATAGTTATACTGTTCAGCAATTTGCTAATCCAGCGAACCCAGACACTTATTACAAATCAATCGCACCAGAAATTTATCAAGAGTTAGATGGGAATATTTCCGTTTTTGTAGCCGGCGCAGGTACTGGTGGAACTTTTATGGGTTCTGCGCGATATTTTAAGGACAAAGACCCTAATATTAAGACCGTAATTGTTGAGCCTGAAGGATCAGTTATTGCTAACGGGAAGCCAGGCCCCCACAAAACGGAAGGGATAGGGATGGAATTCCTCCCCGAATATATGGATCGTTCTTATTTTGATCAAATTTATACTATAAATGATGATGATGCATTTAAAATGGTAAAGAAACTGGCGTTGAAGGAAGGGTTGCTTGTAGGTAGCTCCTCTGGTTCAGCAATGTGTGCAGCATTAACAGAAGCTCAAAACGCGAGAAAAGGCAGTAATATTGTCACCATTTTCCCAGATAGTAGTGAACGTTATCTAAGTAAAGAGATCTATTCATTTGATTGAGGTGGAGAAAATGAGAAGAAAAACGAAAATGGTTCATGGTGGTATAACCGGAGATGAAAGGACGGGTGCAGTTTCTGTCCCTATTTACCAAGTGAGTACGTACAAGCAACCTGAAGCAGGAAAGCATACGGGGTATGAATATTCAAGAACGGGAAATCCGACAAGACACGCTCTTGAAACGGTTATAGCTGAACTAGAAAATGGTACTCATGGCTTTGCGTTTGCATCAGGAATGGCAGCAATTAATGCGGTTATGATGCTGCTAAAGGCTGGGGATCATGTTGTCTTAACGGATGATGTTTACGGGGGAACCTACCGATTAACAACAAAAGTGTTAAACCATATGAATTTAACCCATAGCTTCGTGGATACAAGTGATCCAAATGTAGTGGAAAAGGCAATTCAACCGAACACAAAAATTCTCTATATAGAAACACCAACAAATCCTTTATTAAAAGTCACTGATTTAAATAAAATGAAGCAATTGGCAGAGAAGCATGATTTACTTCTTGTGGTAGATAATACCTTTGCCACACCTTACATTCAATTACCACTTGACTTTGGAGCAGACATTGTTCTTCATAGTGCAACAAAATACATTGGGGGACATAGTGATGTTGTGGCAGGTTTAGTGGTTGTCCAGGATGATCAACTAGCAGAGAGGATTCATTTCATCCAAAACTCTGCTGGAGCAATATTAGGACCGCAGGATTCTTGGTTATTACTACGTGGAATCAAAACCTTAGGACTACGTATGGAAGCTATTGAGAAAAATGCTAATAAAATCGCTACTTTCTTAGATCAGCACGAGAATGTTACGAAAGTATATTATCCAGGTCTTAAGCAGCATCAGGACCATGTGCTTGCAAGTAAACAGGCAGCTGGATACGGTGGTATGATTGCATTTGATGTAGGAAGTAGTGAAAAAGCTGATCAAGTCTTAAGTAAAGTAAAATATTTTACCTTAGCCGAAAGTCTAGGTGCAGTGGAAAGCTTAATTTCGATACCAGCTAGAATGACCCATGCATCTATTCCGAAAGATCGACGAGAGGAACTAGGTATCACAGACGGTTTAATCCGTTTGTCCATTGGAATAGAGGATATCGAAGATCTAATCGAGGATTTATCTCAAGCTTTAGTATAGTTTAAGAACCATTCTTCTTAGGAAGGATGGTTTTTTGCTATTTTATAGTGCAAAAAACATGAATGTTCTGTATCATCCGTGTTACACTATGAAATGGATAGAAAAGGAAGGGATTGAGTAGATTGGATGAACAAGTCATCAAGTATTTGAACGAACATCAACAAGAAAATCTCGATCAATTATTAAAGTTCTTAAAAATTCCAAGTGTAAGTACAGATTCGACATATAAAAAAGATGTGAAGGATGCAGCAACATTTGTTGCAGGCTATTTAAAAGAAGCAGGATTTAATCAAGTGGAGATTCAAGAAACAAAAGGACATCCGTTAGTATATGCAGAATGGTTAGAAGCAAGTGATAATGCGCCAACTGTCTTGTTCTATGGTCATTATGATGTACAGCCTGCTGAGCCTCTTCATGAGTGGAAAAGTGAACCATTTTCTCCAGAAATTAGAGATGGGAGAATTTACGCTCGCGGTGCAAGTGATGATAAAGGGCAAGTCTTTATGCATTTAGCAGTATTTAAAGCCTATCTTCAAACAAAAGAAAGGCTACCTATCAATGTAAAGATCTGCATTGAAGGGGAAGAAGAGATTGGAAGTGCGAACCTTTATGAACGGTTAAATGAAAAAAAAGACCAGTTCCAAGCAGATTTTGCTGTTATTTCTGATTCTGGCATGGTGGACAATGATCAACCGACTATTCTTTATGGATTAAAAGGATTTACGGGTCTTGAGTTTACGATAAAAGGACCTGATAGTGATTTGCATTCCGGTATGTATGGTGGAGCAATAAGGAATCCAGCGATGGCGATGGCTCATGTCTTAGCATCAATGAAGAACTTAGAGGAAGTCGTATTGGTAAATGGATTTTACGATCAAGTAGAAGAATTAACAGAAGAGGAAAGGGAACTCATGGCGCAAGCGCCTAGTGAAGATTATGCTACAACGACTGGAGCAAGAGGAACGGTTTCTGAAAAAGGATTTACGGCAAAAGAACATACAATGGCCCGACCAACACTGGAGATCAATGGATTATATAGTGGATATCAGGGAGAAGGTACGAAAACTATTATTCCAGCAACCGCAACCGCTAAATTGACTTGTCGTTTAGTACCAGGACAAGAACCTCAGGAAATTCAGGATTTACTCATTAAGCATATAGAGAATCATCTACCAGAAGGAGTTACAGCAGAAATAAAAAAAGAACCTCTATCTGCAAAGGCATATCGAGTCGATCCTAATCATCCATTAATGAAAAAGGCAGCAGAAAGCTTTGAGGAGACGTTTGGAAAAGAAGCAGTTTATGTTCGAATGGGTGGTTCCATTCCTGTAGTTGAATGGCTTGATAGTATTTATCATATTCCTGTTGTATTACTAGGGTTTGGAACACCAGAAGATCGCTTGCATTCTCCAAATGAAAGCTTTCCTGTAGATCATTTTGAGAAGGGTATGCAAACCATCGCAACATATTGGGAAAAAGTAAGCCAATAAAATTTTCAAAAAAGGAAAAGCTTGACAATTTAACAGTAAATTTATACGATATGTAATGTCTTATGTTTTGTTAAAATCTAAGCTCTTCTATGAATTTGGAGGAATAAGAAAATGCTGATAACAGCAATTATTGGATTGGCTATATTGGCTTTGATCGTTCAATGGTTATACGTTAGATATGTTCCAATAAAAGGAATTCCTTGCCTTGATTTTCATAAGGAAGATTCGATGGAGAATGTATTATTGGATATTCGTGATTATCAGCAGGCTTCCAATGACAAGATTCATGATGCAGTGGTCATGCCTGTGCCTTATTTGCATCGGTATTATCAGGAAATACCACGACGTTCTCTTCATATCATTGCATCTGATCATCTTGAAAAAAATGTAGCCATTCGCTTTTTGAAAAATAAAGGCTTTCATATTAAAGGCTACAGCTTAACAAATGGTAAATGCAAAGATAAATTTGGTAAATTAGCTTAAGATTAGGATTAATACACTAATAATTGACATTAAGAGAGATTTCCATCAGCAGAAGCTCGTACGTCCCAGACTAATAGTTAGTGTTGTAATAAAAATATATAGTAGATCAAGGACATCTGGAATCAGATGTCCTTTTTTTAGCATTCTTTCATATACTATAACAATCGTTAGTTGGGGGTGTAGATGCTTTGAAGAGTGAGGAAAAAAAGCAGTTAGAAGCGGCTATCAGTGAAATTACAGAAGTAGCCGAAGAATTTGGCCTAGATTTTTATCCGATGAGGTATGAAATTTGTCCACCAGAAATACTCTATACTTTTGGGGCATATGGGATGCCAACCCGATTTTCCCATTGGAGTTTTGGTAAGCAGTTCCATCGGATGAAGCTTCAATACGATCTCGGTTTGAGTAAAATATATGAGCTTGTCATTAATTCGAACCCTTGTTATGCTTTTTTACTAAATTCCAATTCACTAATCCAAAATAAATTAATTGTTGCACATGTGTTGGCCCACTGTGACTTTTTCAAAAATAATATTCGCTTCCAAAATACGAAACGGGATATGGTGGAGAGCATGGCTGCAACTGCTGAAAGGGTTAATGGATATGAAAAACAATACGGAATTAAGGAAGTGGAACAATTTTTAGATGCAGTACTTGCCATTCAGGAGCATATTGATCCAACATTGCTAAAAGCAAAGCTGAATTGGGAAAAGGATCAAGAGGAGAATGTACAAAAGCCTAGAATCACAGCTTATGATGATCTATGGGAGCTAGATAAAGACACCGAAAATAAATCGTCAAACCAACCAAAGCGGAAAAAACCCTTTCCACCAGAACCTGAGAAGGATTTATTGTTATTTATTGAGGAACATAGCAAGGAATTGGACGATTGGCAGCGAGATATTTTAACAATGATGAGGGAAGAAATGCTCTATTTTTGGCCACAGCTCGAAACGAAAATCATGAATGAAGGTTGGGCCACTTTCTGGCACCAAAGGATTTTAAGAGAACTAGACTTAACGAGTGATGAAATAATTGAGTTTGCTTCATTAAATGCGAGCGTGGTTCAGCCTTCCAAAACTCATATTAATCCGTATTATCTCGGGGTGAGGATTCTAGAGGATATAGAATCGCGTTACAATAATCCAACAGAAGAAATGAAGAAGATGGGAATAAAGCCAGGTACAGGTCGTGAGAAAATATTTGAAGTTCGTGAAATAGAGTCTGATATCTCTTTTATGCGAAACTATTTAACCAAGGATTTAGTCGATCGTGAAGATTTATATTTATTCCAGAAACAAAACCACCAATACAAGATAGTTGATAAAAATTGGGAGGAGGTAAGAGACCAGCTGATTTCTGATCGATTAAATGGTGGTTTTCCATATATTACAGTAGAAAATGGGGATTATTCAAGAAATGGGGAGCTTTATTTAAAACACCATTTTGAAGGTCAGGAATTAGATATAAAATATTTGGAAAAGACGCTTCCCTATATTTATCGGCTCTGGGGGCGGGATGTTCATTTAGAAACGGTTATGGAGGGCAGGGATAGCCTTTTTTCCTGTCATGAAACAAAAGTAGTAAAGAAGTATTTATAATATTTTAGCCTAGAAGAATTATATATTGCTATTTTCCATAATGAGCTTTCTCGGCTTTTCAAGCAGGAATATGTCTCCGTTTATCGAATAATAGAACTAATAAGCTAATGTAAACGGAGGTAAACATATGGAAAAGATTAAATTACCAGAATTTCATGCAATAGGAATCACTGTCGAAAGTAATTGGGAAGGACTTCATCGTGAGATGCCACTGAAATGGGAGCATTTTAAAAAAAGGTTGCCAGAGATAGAGAACAGAAAAACGGATGTAATGATGGATATTAGTCTTTATGAAGAGAACGGGGTTTATACTCAGTTTATTTGTGTAGAAATGGAAGGAGAAAGTCAAATTCCAAGTGATATGAAAAGGATAACGATACCAGAGAAAAACTATTTGTATCATCTTCACAATGGTAAACGAGAAAATATCGCTAACACCTTTGGAGCAATGTATGATTATGCGAAATTCAATGGTTTATCAGCTGGAAAGATGAAAATAGATAAAGGCTATACTGTGGAAGGAAAAGAGTTAGAGCACCATCTTTATATCGAACTGCCATGGACTTGACCGAGAATCTTGTGATGGACAAATTGCCTATTTTGTTTTACATCATATAGTGTAAGAGATAGGAGGTTATAATAGTGGAATATATGTATCCATCTCACTCTGAAGTATATGATCATCATGGTAATTTGGTTTATCAGGATCGGCAGTTTCCTTTCTTTCCTGGCGGAGGCTTTCCGGGATTCCCTGGATTCCCAGGATCAGGTCAAGGGCAAGCACCTCCTGGACCTCCACCACAAGCAGCACCTGGTGGAGCTCCATTAGGACCACCACCTCAGCAGATCCCACAGCAGCCACAAGCATTAGGAGGACCACAAGTAAAAGCGGTTGATCCAGGCGGAATAAGAGGTTGTTTATATCGATATACGTATATTTGGCTCAATCGTTTCCAAGGCTTTTGGTTTTATCCAACTTTTGTTGGGAGACGATCAGTAGCTGGTTATCGATGGACTGGATTTAATTGGATATACTTTGGTATAGATCTAGAACGTATTGATTCATTTACGTGTGTTTAAAAGATTGTAGCCATCCAAATGTTTTTATTTAAACTTTTGGATGGCTTTAGTACTGCCACAACCTTATTCAAAGCATTAAAGCTTTAATGATGACAGGCGTGATCGATGGATTGCTGTAATATCTTCATAACATGCTCATCATCCTGAGAGTAATAGACTGTTTTTCCATCGCGACGATATTTAACCAGACGTAAATTTTTTAAGAAGCGCAATTGGTGTGAAACATTTGATTGATTTAGTTCTAGGGTAGTAGCAATGTTTGAAACAGATAGCTCCTGTTCAAATAAAAGATGTAAAATACGAATTCTAGTTGGATCTGCAAGTGCTTTAAAGGTTTGTGACACAAGGAAAAGCGTTTCTTCATCAAGTTCTTCATATTTGCTTTCAGTCATTGCTCTGTTTGCCTCCTTTAGTTACAGCTATCTTCATGGTTCTCAATATTTGCGTCAATACCTTCTATCTGGATCGTAGAGTGGTGAATTCCAAACTGATCATGTAAGATTTTCGAAGCTTTTTTCAATAGTTCATCACGGTTGACTTCCCTTTCAACGATCATGTGACAGCTAAATGCAGGAAAATTAGAGGTGATCGTCCAAAGATGCAAATCATGAATACTTATGACACCATCTATTTTTACTAGTGAATTTTCCACCTTTTCAAAAGAAACATTGATCGGTGTGCCTTCCATTAAGATGTGAATTGAATCTTTTGTCACACGAAAGCCACTTATTAAAATGAGGATGGCTACTAAAATACTTGCTATAGGATCTGCTAAATACCAATCAAAAAATAAAATTAGCACTCCAGCTACAATGGCTCCGACAGATCCAAGAAGGTCTCCTAATACGTGTAGAAAAGCACTTTTCATATTCAGATTATCTTCTGTATCACCACTAAGCATCAAAATTAATGCAACCACAATATTGACTACAAAACCAACAATAGCGATCCAAAGCATTGTCGGACTAACAGTAGGAGGTTCTAAGAAACGATGATATGCCTCCCAAAAGATATAAACAGAAATCGCAATAAGCGTTATTCCATTGATAAAGGCTGCCACTATCTCAAATCGTTTATAGCCAAATGTTTTAGATGGACTTGCCATCCGTTCACTTAATTTAAATGCAAATAAACTCAATCCTAAGGCAAATGCGTCACTGAACATATGTCCTGCATCAGATAAAAGTGCAAGACTATTCGTTAATAATCCTCCAATTATTTCCACGATCATATAACCAAAAATGATAAAAAAGCTAAGCATTAAAGCTTTTTTATTATTCGTATGATGGTGGTGTCCATGACCGTGATCATGTGAATGTCCCATAAGAATACCTCCATAATATAATATATGAACATATATTCATATTATAATACTTAATAAAAAATGGTGCAAGAAAAGTTTAAAATCTTCAACACCATTTTCATAAGTATGATAAGATTTGCTAAAAGGGTAGATATGGTAATAGCATGCCACCGATTAGTCCGATTATGACAATTATCCATGAAGGCAATTTCCAGAAAGCTAACAAGCTAAACAAGATGACGGCGAGAATAAAATCCTTACCTGAGGTGATGGTACTTGTCCAAATAGGCTGATAGAAGGCTGCAATTAATATTCCGACAACCGCTGCATTAACAGCAATTAAAGCACCCTGTATAGCCTTCACATGCCTTAATGCATGCCAAAATGGTAATGCCCCAATAATAAGTAGGAATGCAGGTAAAAAGATGGAAAATGTAGCTAGTAGTCCTCCCGGAATCCCGTTGATAACAGTCCCTAAATAAGCGGCAAAAGTAAATAATGGTCCAGGAACTGCCTGGGCTGCTCCGTATCCTGCAAGAAATTCTTGTTCTGTAAGCCAACCTGTAGGTACAAATTCTTGCTCAAGTAGTGGTAAAACAACATGACCGCCGCCAAAAACTAATGCACCTGAGCGATAAAAGCTATCAAACATAGCTAACCACTGCCAATTCGTTAATTGACTAAAGATAGGGAGAATGAGCAAGAATAAAAAAAATAGTATAATACTAAATAGTCCTGTTTTCTTGGATAACACTAAGGAAGTAAAGGTAGATTCGGTTGTATCCTTCTTCTTAAAAAAAAGTAAACCAATCAATGCTGCCATTAGAATAATAGCAACCTGAGTTAAAGTGGATTGCCATGCAACCATGATAATGAGCGCTATAAGTGCAATGGCTTTTCTCGAAAGATCTGGTGCTAGCTTCGTACCCATACCCATAATAGCATGTGCTACTACAGCAACTGCCACAATTTTTAAACCGTGAATAAAGCTTGCATCATAAAAAGAGAATTGATGGAGCGCAAGCGCGAATAACATAAGGACTATAACGGAAGGTAAAGTAAATCCGATAAATGCAAAAATTCCACCTAAGATACCTCCACGTATCATTCCAATCCCAATACCAACTTGACTACTAGCTGGTCCTGGTAAGAACTGGCATAGTGCCACTAAATCTGCATAGCTTTTTTCATCTAGCCATTTTTTACGACGCACGTATTCCTCGTGAAAATAACCGAGGTGTGCGATCGGCCCACCAAAGGAGGTGAATCCCAATCTTGTCGCGATCCATAAAATATTAAGATAGTTTTGTAAATTTTTTTTCATAAAGCCTCCTTAAAATGAAATAGTTAGTTCTCATTCTACTAATAGATACATTAATCGACAAGGCTATATTTTGTAAATTTTTCTTTACAATGGATATTAAAAATTTATAAAGTAAATGACAGTAGCTAAGATGAGGATAACAATACTTACAAAAAGCAGTGCATATTTTTTAGAAGTATAGGCAGCTTGAAGGTCACTCCAATTGTTCGGTTCGATTCCACTAATCCAAAAAATAATAATAGCAGAAAGTAAGATGGCACTAATATTGACTAGTAATAACAAAATAGGGGTAACAGCTTCTTCAAACGCTGCAGAACCAATCATCATCCCGAATACAATAGCTGGGGGAAGTAATGCCACAGATACCATAACGCCTACAAGCGCCTCCGATACTCTTCTTGCAAAAGACAACGCGCCAGCGGCACCTGCTGCAATGGCCACAACGATATCCATTAATTCAATATTCGTTCGAGCTAGAAATTCTCTACTTTGGCTTGGTAATGGAAAGATGACTCCAAATAAGATGGCAATACTAATAGGAATTACAAGACCGAGTAGCGCAGTTGTAACAGCTTTTTTTATTATTTGATAATCTCCTAGGATGGAAGAAAATGCAATAGCAGTAAATGGTCCAATTAAGGGAGCAATCACCATTGCACCAATAACAATAGCAGCACTGTCTTTGACAATTCCTGCAGTTGCTACAATAGCTGATAAAATAAGTAACCAAATGTAATTCAAGTTGATTCTACTAGAAGATTGAACTACATTATATAACTCGTGCCTACTCGCTCGAGCGATTTCTCTATTTTCTTCTTCCTTTTCATTTGGAGCAACTTCTTGTTTTATTCGGGGTAAATAGGTGGAGATGTTGTATAGAATTACTTTCAATTCATTTGTTTGATCATCATTCACTTCAAGAAAATCAAGGATTTCCTCTGTTTGTTTTTTATTAAGGACTATTTTCACTAGTTGTACTTGCTTAGAGACTTGGTGATGCCATTTTTCAATATATTCATATGCCTTAATCTCTTTTTCAAATGCCTCAAACCGGTCAGTAGGAATGTATACTTCGATTAATTGGAGTTCCATGCTTGCCAATCCCTTCACAACAACATTAGTAAGATTTTACCCAATGATAGGATTATTATAAGTGTAGGGGGGGCTAACCATAGAACTCCATCGATTATTTATTTAGGGAATGTTAATGTAACTGTTGTTCCTTTGTTTAATTCACTATCAAAGTCAATTGTTCCTTCGTGCATTTCCACAAGATTCTTCACAATCGAAAGTCCTAAACCTGTTCCACCATTTGCTCTAGATCTAGATTTATCGACTCGATAAAACCGTTCAAATAAGAACGGAATATCTTGTTTTTTTATTCCGATACCTGTATCGATAATTTTTACCTGAATGTGATTTCCTATATCGGTTACTTCTATTTTTATTTCTCCTTTTTCTGTATAACGGACTGCATTTTCGATAAGATTAGTAAAAATTTGCTCCATCCGATTCTTATCTGCATATAAGTGAAGAGGGGTATTCGGTGTATGGACATTTAGCTTTAAACCCTTTTGATTCGCTCTAAATTGTGAACGACGCATCATTTCTTCTGCTAGCATATTGAGATTAAATGCTTCCTTGTTTAAATCAATTTTACCCTCTTCAATTTTGGATAAATCGGTTAAATCATCCATTAAATTACTAATATGGTCTGCTTCATTTTCAATAATTTCAAGAAACTCTTGTTTTTCTTCTTCTGATTGGTACATTTCATGTCTTACTGCATTAGCATATCCCTTTACGTAGGTTAATGGTGTTTTTAACTCATGGGTAATATTAGAAAAAAATTCATTTCTGTTTGTCTGATATCTCTCAAGAGTTTGTGACAGATGATTTATGGCAGTTGCGAGTGATCCAATCTCATCATTTGCTTGATAGTCTACTTTTCGAGAGAAATCTTTTTTCTCCGCTATTTGTTTTGCGACTTTCTCCATAGCTATTAGTGGACCACCAATTTTTTTGGAAATAAAGATAGTAAAGCCTATTGCCAGACCAATTGCACCTAGACTTGCTAAAATTACGAGGATGATAATATTATGAATAGAATTACTGATTAAACCAAAGGACGAGAATAAGATCACACTAGCATTTTCCTCATTTTTATTTTCTTTCACAATCGGTTGACCGACCTTTAAATAGGTAGAACCATTAAAGGAGACCTCCTCAATAACTGTTTCGCCTTTATGAAGATGCTGTAATTGATCGTCTGTTACTATTTGATTCGTTAATTCATCATGCCAATTTGCCTTTGTAATAATTTTACCATCTTGATCGACAATGACAGCACTTGTATTCGTCATTTCTGTTAAATGCTCTAATAACTGAATATTTTCAGGATCTTCTAATTCATTAATTTCCCCAGCATATTTTTCCGATAATTGCACAAGCTGTGTTTCTGTTTGATTAATGGAATAATTTAGAATAAGCTGTAAGACAATATATCCAAATGGAATTAAAATGATTAATTGCAAAAATAAAATCGTCGCACCAATTTTAAAAACCACACTATTTAACCTCATTGGAATCCTCCGTTATAAATTTATAACCAACTCCCCAAATAGTTTGAATTGGCTGATAAGGAAGTCCTGCTTTTTTTAATTTATCTCTCACATAGCGAACGTGTGAATCCACTGTTCTTATATCGACAATCTCATCCATTCCCCAAATCATATCCAATAATTGTTCCCTCGTATATACGCGATTTGGATGGGAGGCAAGCAAGTATAGAAGATCGAATTCTTTTGGGCTATACTTCAGGTCATTTCCTTTTACCTTCACAGATCTAGCTTGAGGATCAATAGACCATTCTGCAAAGTTTACCTGCTGATTCGTCGTCTTTTCCTTTGTATGGGAAAAATGTCTGAGCTGTACTTTCATACGTGCAATCAGCTCTTCTGGCTCAAATGGCTTGACGATATAATCATCTGCACCAATGTTTAACCCTTCTACCTTTTGTGATGTATCATTTAATGCGGTCAATAAGATGATAGGTACATCTGGTCTCATTTCCTTCATCTTCTTACATGCTTCCATCCCATCTAATTCCGGCATCATAATATCTAGTAACACAATACTTACATCGTTCTCTTTCATTTTATCAATGGCTTCCCTACCATTGGAAGCTTCTATCCATTCATATTTATTGCGAAGATGTAGCTTAAGCATTGTTCGCATTTGCCTTTCGTCATCTACAATTAAAACTGTCGGTTTTATCATGTCTATCCCTCTTTAGCTAAAATAATCCTCATTAAAATAGTATAGAAATTTGATGGAATAGTAAAGGTTCCAGTCTTTTTCAATTTGTTGTATCACAGTGCTAACCATCTAATCATAAAAGTTATGTTATCAATGTCTGTGATCTTTTTCACTATTTCCTATTTGTGCATTACGTAAAACACTTTCACTTCCTTTTCTATTCCCTCTTTGGTTCAAAATTGAACTTTCTATGACAAATTTTCTTTCATCATAATTTCATCATATTTAGATGTAACAATGGAGAAGAAAGAGGGGTAATCATTCCCATTACTGAACTGG
The DNA here is from genome assembly GCF_055395245.1 of Gracilibacillus sp. JCM 18860. NCBI lineage: Bacteria > Bacillati > Bacillota > Bacilli > Caryophanales > Bacillaceae > Gracilibacillus > Gracilibacillus sp. JCM 18860. Next base: position 1,424,060 of record NZ_AP043868.1, on the reverse strand, counting down.
ATTTGTTTTGTATAGATGCTTTATGGAGGGAGTAATAAGATGAAGGCATTGAAAAAGGTCTATGGTCTATTTTTATTATTAGTCACACCGCTAATACTTGCTGGTTGTGAAAATAAATTAATAGTTTTTGATCCGAAGGGACCTGTAGCTAGAAATTTATCAGATTTAATTATATTCTCTATTATTTTTATGCTCATTATAGTAGCAGTAGTATTCATTTTGTTCACTGTCATTGTGTGGAAATATCGGGCAAGACCAAATGATGGAGATTTTGAACCGAAAGAAGAGAAAGGGAACCATATTTTAGAAATCATATGGTTTGGTATCCCTGTATTGATCGTTATTGCATTGATGATCCCTACAACAAAAACGATCTATGAAGTGGAAGATATCCCGCAAGGATATGAAGAGGAAGAACCACTTGTTATCCATGTAACTTCAGCTGACTGGAAATGGATATTTAGCTATCCAGACCAAAATATTGAAACAGTGAACTATATTAATATTCCGAAGGATCATCCAGTGCAATTTAAACTAACCTCAGCTGGAACGATGCAATCCTTCTGGGTACCTGAATTGGGTGGCCAAAAATATACCATGGCAAATATGCAAACAAACCTTTACTTAGTTGCAGACCAAGAAGGCTCTTTTTATGGTAGAAATACTAACTTCAATGGTAGAGGTTATGCCCATATGGATTTCGAAGTCCAAGCACAATCTAAAGAGGACTTTAATGAATGGATTCATGATGTGAAGAAAACAGCAAACAAACTAACAGAGGATCAATATGATGAGTTGTTAGAGCCTGGAGTGGTTGGTCGTATGACCTTTAATAATACTCATTTAGATTGGATAGACCATGCTAAAGGCGGATCAGCCGATTATATTCATCCTGAACTTTATGAGATTCAGCATGGAGAAGAAAAAGAGCAAGAATTAGATGGTCAACCTGAAATAGAATCTAAGCATCAATCAGAAAACGACCAGTCCGAACAACATAGTGATTCCTCCCATATGGAAGATCACTCTAATCATTAAAAGAGGTGGTGAAGAACATGTCCTTAGATGAATTTTTTGTAACTGGTGATCCATTAATACTAGGATCTCAAATTGCAATTGGCTTAACGATGATTGGGCTTTTAGCATTGATCACTTATTTAAAGAGATGGAAATGGTTGTGGAATGAATGGTTTACAACTGTTGATCATAAAAAAATTGGAATTATGTACATTATCTCAGGTGTCTTAATGTTTTTCAGAGGGGGAGTTGATGGGCTATTAATGAAGGCTCAAACCTCCAGACCTGAGTTAGACTTTTTAGATGCACAGCACTATGATGAGATCTTCACAACACATGGTGTGATCATGATTTTATTTATGGCAATGCCAATGTTAATCGGGATTATGAACGTTGTTGTTCCATTACAAATAGGAGCACGAGACGTTGCTTTCCCTAAATTAAATGCATTAAGTTTTTGGCTATTCTTTGCTGCAGCGATGCTATTTAACGTATCCTTTGTTATTGGCGGTTCGCCAGATGCAGGATGGACATCTTATTTTCCTCTAGCAGGTAAGGAATTTACTCCTGGCGTCGGAAATAACTATTATGCAATAGCCATTCAGATCGCCGGTATTGGGACATTGATGTCAGGGATTAACTTTGTTGTGACAATTATAAAAATGCGTGCACCTGGTATGTCTTGGATGAAGATGCCTATCTTTGTATGGACTAGTTTAATCACATCCATCATTATCGTGGCAGCATTCCCAATCTTCACTGTTGCTTTACTATATATGTCCATGGACCGTTTATTCGGTACACACTTCTTTACTGTGGCGAGTGGTGGAGATCCAATGCTATGGCTCAACTTGTTCTGGTTATGGGGACACCCAGAAGTTTATATTGTTGTGCTACCAGCTTTCGGTATGTTCTCTGAGGTTATTGCTACTTTTGCACGTAAAAATTTATATGGCTATAAATCTATGGTATTTGCCGTTGCGGGTATCGCATTTCTAAGTATGCTCGTATGGGTACACCATTTCTATACAATGGGTAATAGTGCGGCAGTTAACTCAATCTTCTCCTTAACTACCATGATGATTGCCATACCGACAGGAGTAAAAATATTTAACTGGCTATTTACTTTAAGAAAAGGTCGAATTGAATTTTCAACGTCGATGCTTTGGGCTTTGGCCTTTATTCCATGTTTTACAATCGGTGGGGTAACTGGAGTAATGCTTGCGATGGCAGCAGCTGACTACCAATATCACAATACCATGTTCTTAGTGGCACACTTCCACTATGTATTGATTCCAGGTGTCGTATTTGCTGTATTTGCAGCTCTATATTACTGGTGGCCAAAAATGTTTGGATTTAAATTAAATGAAAAAATTGGAAAATGGCATTTCTGGTTATTTGTTATAGGCTTTAACCTAACCTTTATGCCAATGTTCTTTGTCGGATTAGATGGTATGTCTCGTCGTCTATACACCTATGCGGAAAGCACTGGCTGGGGAGCATGGCTAGGAGTCTCTGCAGTAGGATCACTGATTATGGCGGCAGGATTTGCAGCGTTATGCTATAACATTTACTGGAGCTTCCGCTATGCAAAACGTGATGCAGGCAATGATCCTTGGAATGCTCGAACGCTAGAATGGTCAACAGCATCACCTGCGCCACACTACAATTTCTCAGTAGTTCCAAAAGTTGATCGTTTAGATGATTTCTGGCACAAGAAGAAATCAGGCAAGCTAGGTCTGAAAAAATCTGAATTGAAGCCTGTCCATATGCCAAGTAATAGTTGGACTCCAGTTTTCCTTGGTGTAGCATTTGGCATTGTTGGATTTTTCCTAGTATTTGAATGGTTTACGCTAGCGATTATATCAAGTGTATTGATTATTATTGGATTAATTGCGAATAGTTTTGATTACGATGATGGGTATCATATACCTGTTGAGGAATTAGAGGAAGAAGAACGAGAATGGAGGGGTGAATTAAAATGAGCTCACACACAGAAACACCATTAGAATATAAATCACAACAGAGTCAAATGAATATATTAGGCTTTTGGATATTTTTAGGTGCTGAGATTGTCCTATTCTCTACCTTGTTTGCTTCCTATTTCGTTCTAGAGCATAACACAGCAGGTGGTCCTGCAGGTCAAGACATTTTTGTTTTAAAGGATGTCTTGATCGAAACTTTTTTACTATTAACTAGTAGCTTCACTTCAGGCCTTGCTATTCACGCTATGCGAAATCACGATAAAAAAGGCTTACTCACTTGGATGATTGTGACCTTATTATTGGGTGCAGGATTCTTATATTTTGAAATTAATGAGTTTCTTCATTTCATTCATGAAGGTGCAACCATTCAAACGAGTGGTTTTACTGCTGGATTATTCACGTTATTAGGTACTCATGGTGCTCACGTAACCTTCGGGATTATTTGGATTAGTTTATTACTAGTGCAATTAGTTCGCCGTGGAATTACTGAAAAGACTTCCAGTAAATTGTTTATCGCAAGTTTATATTGGCACTTCTTAGACGTTGTATGGATTTTTATTTTTACATTCGTCTATCTGAAAGGAATGGTGATATAGATGAGTGCAAAGTCAAATCATTTTCCATGGAATCTTTTAATTGGGTTTCTTCTGTCGATTGCACTAACATTACTTGCTGTTTTTGTTAAGTTTTATACAGACTTCTCAAGTTTGGTGATCTTGTGGATTATTGGTGCATTTGCCATTTTCCAAGCATTAATTCAGTTGTTTATGTTCATGCACGTAACGGAAGGTAAAGAAGGGGTCATTAATATTGTAAATATTGTTTATAGTGTGTTCTTAGCACTTGTTATTGTATTTGGATCCATTTGGGTTCTAACATCAGGCCATGCAGCGCACTAAAAAAGCGGAGAGGGAGACCTCTTCGCTTTTTTTACACCTTTAACAATGGAGAAAGTCGAACATAGCGAAATTATCTAAGTTGCTTTATACAAAATAAAAAATAGTGAAAGACTAATACTGTGATAATTTGTCGAATAATTTTACTTCTTATATATTGTTCGATAAAATATAAGGTAATAAATAATTGCAGAAAATGGGGCGGTTAGATGAAAAAGATAGCATGGATTACCGATAGTTCTTCAGGTTTATCAAAGGAATTCGCGGAGAAACATAATATATACATCCTTCCACTTAATGTTATTATAAACGGGAAAACCTATCGTGAGGATGTCGACTTAACGAAAGAGGAATTCTATCAGCTTTTACAAAAGCATGGGGACGAGGCGAAAACAAGTCAGCCAGCCTTTGGTGATTTTGTGGAATTATATGAAAAACTTAAAAAAGAGTATGACTGCGGTATTGCTCTCCATGCTTCAAGTCAACTAACAGGCACGTACCAAAGCTCTGTTTCTGCATCTGAATTAACCGGATTTGAAGTGGAGGTCATTGATTCTAAGATAGGTGATTTTGCTTTAGGGAAAATGATTAAAAATGGTCTGGAAATGCACAGAAATGGTAAGAGCTTTCAACAAATTGTTGAAAAGATTCGCGATTTGCCTAAGCTTGCTCAAATGTACTTAATGCCACAAAGCTTTGAGCAAATGCGTAAAAGTGGTAGAGTAACCACTACACAATCCATATTTGCTTCCTTGTTAAATATACATGTTATTCTTGGATTTGATAATGGTAAGGTGGTCATCAAGGACAAAGTAAGAATAAAAAAAAGGGCAAAGAAGAAAATGTTTCATTTAATAGATGAAGCGATGAATGCTTATTCATTAAAGGAAATATGTATTCTACATGGTGGGGTAATCGACCAAGCCCAGCAATGGAAGAGTGAGCTTGAACAGCTCTATCAGGAATTGAAAATTCAAATACAAACATTAGTACCAGTAGCAGGTGTACACACAGGTCATGGAACAATGTGTGTGGCATGGTTACGCGATCAATAAGGATAGGAGATGTCAGAGGTAGCTCTCTGACATCTTCTTATTTGGAAATAGGTTGAGATTGCGTTAAAGTAATACATAGACAAATAGAAAGGAAGAGGAGAATGGGACAAGGATTTGATACAAAATCTGTACATATTACAATGAAACGAGACGGAATTCCAACAAAGGTTACACCAATTCATCAAACCTCTGCTTTTACATTTAAAGATTTAAAAGATATTGAAAACTTTTATACAGGGGAACGTGATTATTTATATACACGTGTTGGAAATCCTAACACAGATGAGCTCGGTCAAGCAGTTGCGAAGCTTGAGGGTGCTCCGAGTGGGATAGCAACATCGTCTGGATTATCGGCTATACTTGTGGGATTACTTTCTGTAGTGAAATCAGGAGATCATGTATTAGCATCCAATGATTTGTACGGAGGTACCTATGAGCTACTTGCCAATGAATTGACGGAATTCGGAATAGAGGTTAGCTTCATATCCTTTGATGCAGAAATAGAAGAGCATATTCAGCCAAATACTGTCTTATTATATACAGAATCCATTACGAATCCGTTATTACGTGTGGAAAATCTTAAAAAAGTTGTCGAAATCGCAAAGAAACATCAGCTGAAAACAATGATAGACAATACATTTGCAACACCTTACTTAGTTCAACCATATGTATTAGGAGTAGATTTAGTTGTCCATAGTGCTACGAAATATTTAGGTGGGCATAGTGATATTACTGCTGGTGTTGTGGTTGGCAGCGAGAATTTAATAGCGAACGCACAAAAGAAGTGTGTTAACCTAGGAGCAAACCTGAGTCCGTTCGAAGCATGGTTAACAGTAAGAGGGATGAAGACATTAGGGGTAAGAATGGAACGTCATGTACAAAATGCCCAAAAACTAGCAAAATCGTTAGAGGAACATCCAGCTGTTAGAAGGGTTTATTATCCTACATTTGTGTCTGAACAGGGAAATGGTGCTATTGTTACAATAGAATTAGCAGAAAATGCTGATATTGATACCTTTTTCCAATCATTAGCATGGATTAAAATTGTCGCAACATTAGCAGGGGTGGAAACAACGGTATCCTATCCAATCGGAACCTCTCACCGAAACTTGCCTGAAGCTGCTCAAAAGGAGTTAGGAATTACAAAAGGTTTAGTGCGGATTTCTGTAGGAATTGAGGAAGCATCTGATATTATTGAAGCAATAACACATGCGTTAAATATTGCTAAAAAATGAGGTGAGTTTAATGAAATATGCGGTCATTACTGGTACGTCTAAAGGATTAGGTGCTTCTATTGCAAAATTGCTTATGGAAGCTTCTTATCATGTGATTGGTTTAGCACGTAGTCAAAATGATGAGTTGAAGCAATTATCAACACATGGGAGCTATCAGCATTATCAAACAGACTTGTCAGATCTAAAAGCAACAGAAGCTACTTTTAACCAAATCATTCATTCATTACAAGATAAAGAGCTAGAATCGTTAGTACTGGTACAAAATGCAGCAGTTGTGACACCGATTGAACAGGTTGGTAAACAGAACAATGATCAAATTATAGATCATGTTCATATCAATTTAGCATCACCGATGATCGTCACTAACATATGGCTCGATGCTTGGAGAAATACAACATTTCCACTTATTCTCGTTAATGTAACCTCTGGAGCAGCAAATCGATCCGTTTATGGTTGGAATGCTTATGGAAGTACGAAAGCAGCTCTCGATCGATATACTAAAACAGTTGCATTAGAGCAAGAAGAGTTAGAAACAGAAAATAAAGTATTCCTTTTTGATCCAAGCATCATGGATACAGATATGCAGGGAGAGATTAGATCTGCTGATAAAAGCCAATTTATAGATGTAGAGAAATTTAAAGCATATAAAACCGAAAACAATCTACGTGATACAAGTAAAGTAGCAAAAGTATTAGTAGATCGTCTATTGAATCCTACATTGGTCAAAAATGGAGAGTACTTAAGTGTAAAAGACATCCTATAGCCGAGTATAGGTAACAACCCATTTTTTAAAAAACGAAGGACATTTTCCCCTTTTTTACATACGTTATAAGTGTAAGTATTAAAGGAGGGATGAATCATGGGTGCACAACAATGTGGAGGATACGGTTCAGGCTTCGCGCTAATCGTTGTCTTATTTATTCTATTGATCATTATCGGTGCTTCTTGGGGTTACGGCGGATACTAAGGTTATTCACACAAGGCTTCTCGCAATTTAGCGGGAGCCTGCGTTTTATTCATCTATATATTATCTTTAATAAAGAAAAAACTGGCATGGCTAAAAGCTCCACGCCAGTTTTTTGTAGGTGAAGAGGTCAGTACACAACTTCTTAGCAAAATATGATAAACTGTTTAAGGAATGATATAAGTTTTTGGTATCGGTAGAAAGGAAGTTTGAAATGATTACAAGAAAAAGTAAACGTGAAATAGAAATGATGCACGATGCAGGAAAATTACTTGCTAAGTGCCATAAAGAAATCGCGAAAAGAATAAAGCCAGGAATAACAACAAAGGAAATTGATGATTTTGTTGAGGAATTTCTTGCAGAACATGGGGCAACACCAGAACAAAAAGGCTACAGTGGCTATCCCTATGCTACTTGTGCGTCTGTGAATGATGAAATCTGTCATGGATTTCCACGGGAAGAAAAACTAGTACAAGGTGATATTGTTACAATTGATATGGTAGTGAATTTAAAAGGTGGATTAGCCGACTCTGCATGGACTTATGTTGTTGGCGAAGCGGACGATAAAACCAAAAAATTATTAGATGTAACAAAAAATTCTTTGTACAAAGGGATAGAACAAGCACAGCCAGGAAATCGTATTGGAGATATCGGCCATGCTATACAGCAATATGCTGAAGGAGAAGGTTACTCAGTCGTTAGAGATTTTACCGGTCATGGAATTGGTCGAACAATTCATGAGGATCCACATATTCCACACTATGGACTACCGGGAAAAGGCCCTCGTCTAAAAGAAGGAATGGTCGTAACAATCGAACCAATGATTAATGAAGGTGATTGGAAAAGTAAAATGGATGATAATAATTGGACAGCTCGAACTATTGATGGAGGTCGTTCTGCGCAATTTGAACATACGATCGTTATTACTAATGATGGTCCATTGATTTTAACAGACCAAGAAGGAGAAATTGACTGAAAGCTAAAATGGACAAACAGAAGCGATCACTAAAAAGAATACAGATAAGGGATGGCTTTATAGCAGGTTCCCCAATTGTTATTGGTTATATCCCAATAGCGATAGCGTATGGTGTACTTGCTAAACAAGCAGGTATGAGTTTATTTGAGTTAACTGGCATGAGTATTCTTGTTTATGCTGGTGCTTCTCAATTTATGGGAGCTGGGATGATTGGCCTAGGTGCAAGTGCTTTAGAGATTATTGTAGCAACCTTTGTTCTTAATTTTAGGCATTTTGTTTTAAGTCTTTCCTTTGTCAATCAAATCAAGCAATATCCTTTAAAATGGAAGCTACCTCTTGTCCTTGGGCTAACCGATGAAACCTTTTCCGTTTCCTCCATTTACAAAAAGCAAGTAGATCATAGATATGGAGCCTACTTTTATGGAACCATTATACTAACCTCCTACTTATCTTGGGTAATAGGATCATTATTAGGAGGAGTTTTAGGTGATGTTATTCCAGAAAGGCTTAGTCAAAGTATGGGAGTTGCACTTTATGCGATGTTCATTGGACTATTAATTCCTTCAGTTAGGAAATATAAACGTGTTGCAGTAATTAGTGTTGTTGCAATGCTTATCAATTATTTAGTCACACCGTATATTGGACAAGGATGGGGAATTGTTGTTGGCACCATTCTTGGTGGTCTTGCGGGAGTGTTTATACTGGAGGAGGATAAGGTATGATTTGGGTGATTATTATTGGGATGGCATTAGTGACGATAATTCCTAGGATAATCCCGGCTTTTATCGTAGATCTTATTCATTTTCCTGAGTGGGTAAATAAATGGTTAAAGGCAATCCCTTATGCCGCATTAGGTGCTCTCATTTTTCCAGGAATTCTATCTGTCATTCCTGATAAGCCTTTCGTCGGGTTAGTTGCAGGAGTTGCTGCCATATTATTAGCATGGTTTAGGGTACATATTATTTTCGTTGTTCTGTTGAGCATCCTCACCGTTGTGGTTCTTACGATCTCAGTGGGGTGAATAACCCCACTGGATCCTCACTATTTCTTAAAGGGCTCAATATGAATATGCGTATGGGGCACATTGTGATTATGCTTAAGCATATCCTCTAGATGATCTGTTATACGATGACTCGCCTCAACCGTAAGCTGAGGATCAACAAAAATCGTTGCTTCAATAAGAGCCTGATTTCCATGCATTCTTCCTTTCACATCTTTAATTTCCAGAACCTCAGAATGAGAATAGATCGCTTGTTTAATTTCCTCAAGATCATCCGGCTGAAATCCATCTGTCAACGTGTGAGTGGCTTCGCGGAAGATATCCCAAGCTGTTTTACAAATAATGATTCCCACAATAGAGCCTGCTAAAGGATCAAGCCAAAATAGTTGAAATTGTGCACCAATTATACCAATAAAAGCACCAATGCTGACTAAAGCATCTGATTTATTGTCTTGTGCTGCTGCTAATAGTGCCGTACTATTCACTTTTTTGCCAAGCCGGAGGTTGTACAAATAAACGAGATACATAAAGATTGCAGAGCCGATAGCAACCCAAGCTGTAAGTAAATTAGGCTCTGTGTAATGACCTATAACAATTGACCGGATTGTATCATATAATACTTGTAAACCGATTGTCATCATAATAAATGCTGCAAGAAGAGATGCAATCATTTCTGCTCGAAAATGACCATAATGGTGATCTTCATCAGGAGGTTTTCGAGAGATTCTTAAACCAATTAACACAGCGACAGATGCAATAATATCTGTAGCGTTATTTAGTCCATCTGCTTTTAGAGCAGAAGAGTTCCCAATTTGAGCAACAATCAATTTTATCGTAGCAAGCAATAAATAGGCAACAATGCTTATCCATGCTCCTATTTCCGCCTTCTTATATTTTTCATATGGATTCATGAATCGTCCCCGCACTTTCGGTTTTTGGTATAATAAGCTTATCAAATGTATGAAAGTAATGTCTAGTCTTACTCTTTTCTCTACGGATTAGTATTACCTAATTGTTTAGATTTACAGAACAATGATCGGTGATAAATTTCACGAACTGAAATACACAGCATCTCTTGAGGTTTAATGGCGTTCTATTTAGGGAATTACTTAGTAACAAAGAATTAAAGGAGGCGTGCTCCATGAAAAAGCAGAAGGTAAGTTATCGTTTAAAATCATTTCAACAAAACGGTGATAAAAAGCTGATCGCCAAAAGAGAAATACCATTTGAAATTAAGCTTGCTTCACAGTTAGTGCTTGATGATCTTTGTTTTAGTTGGAACAAAGCACGCTTAGAAGAGAAATTAAATGAAGCTATTGATCAACAGGACATCGAATCATTTAAGCGCTTAAGCGATTCTTATAAAAGTTATATATGGGAAGCATAGAGATAAACCTCGTCCGTAATTGAGTGACGAGGTTTATTATATTTGTTATAGTAGAAGAAGTGAAAAAATAGAGAGGATAGAAATTTGATGAAGGAAAAGCTTTTCGTTATGCTACTAATGGGGACCATTTTAGTAGGATGTCAACAAGAGAATTCAACAGATAAAGACCAGAAAGAAGAAACACCTACTGTGGAAAACAACCAACAGGAGGAAACCCCTTCTGATCAAGAAAAAAATGATCAGCAAGAGGAACAAAATAAAGCAGAAGAAGCAAGTACTACAGAAGATAAAAATGTTTCAGATGAAGAAGAGCTCAAGGTGGATGAGAATGGGCTTTTAATCGTTGATAATCCAAAAAGTGTAGAAGTAATTGTAAATAAACAGAGAAGATTGCCTGATGGGTATGAGCCGACAGATTTAGTGGAACCAAATGTTTCTTTTTATGCAGAAGAAGGAGATCCAAAACGTCAATTACGTCAAATAGCTGCAACGGCCTTGGAGAAGTTATTTGAAGGTGCTAAAGCTGATGGCTTAGAGTTAGTGGCGGTTTCAGGCTATCGTTCCTATGATAGACAAAAAGCAATATATGAGAACAATGTGGCACAAAACGGTCAGGAGCATGCGGATAAATATTCTGCAAGACCTGGAACAAGTGAACATCAAACAGGTCTTGCGATGGATGTTGCCTCAGCAGCCTTAGTTTCTGTTCTTGAGCCAAGCTTTATCCAGACGGAGGAAGGACAGTGGTTAGAGGAACATGCCCATGAATATGGCTTTATTATTCGATATCCAGAAGGCAAGGATGATATTACAGGATATAGCTATGAGCCGTGGCATGTCAGATATGTCGGAAAAGAAATTGCAACAGAAGTGTATGAACAACAAACAACGCTGGAGGAATTTTTTGGGTTATATCCGTAAAAATTAATGATGTCATTTCACCAAACATCACTTATGATCATAGCCTATAACATACAATGTTTTGAAGGAAGCTGGTGATTTGGTGAAACTGATGACTGGAATGCTAGTAACGAGATATTCCCATCAACATGATATTGTTTTTCGTATTAAGAATATCGTTGAGAATACAGTAATTCTCCATGGTGAGGATTTACGTTTAGAAGCAGATGCTCCTATTGAAGATGTTAGAGTTCTACCTGAGGATGATATACGAGAGCGACAAGAGGAGATGAAGGATAAAGAGGAATATTCTTATCGTATGTTCCGTCAAGATTACCAATTAATGAAAGAAAAGAAGGATATGAAACATAAACGGGATGAGCCTAGTAATATTGCTCGCTTTCAGCTACCTGTTAAAGTTCTCCATATCGATGGAGACCGGCTCTACTTAAAAAAATGTATTGATTTATATCAAAGACTTGGATTGCAAGTCCATGGTGTCTATCTTCAAGAAAATGAACTTCCCCTAGAAATAGATACTATTATTCGAAAGATACAGCCAGAGATTTTAGTAGTAACAGGACATGATGCCTATTCCAAATCTAAAGGGGCAAAAAAGGAACTAACTGCCTATCGGAACTCCAAATACTTTGTGGAAACGGTAAGAAAAGCAAGAATGTGGGAGCCTAATCTAGATCAATTAATCATTTTTGCTGGTGCCTGTCAATCCCATTTTGAGTCGATCATCCGTGCTGGAGCAAATTTTGCTAGTTCTCCGGAACGCATTAATATTCATGCATTAGACCCCGTATATGTCATTGCAAAGATCGCTTATACGCCGTTTATGGATAAGGTCAATGTATATGATGTTTTAAAGAATACGATGACAGGAGAAAAAGGATTAGGTGGCATGGAAACAAAAGGCTTGTTTCGAACAGGCTTACCATATGTGGAGACGAAATAGTGGCATGGATGTCACTATTTTTTTTTACTTAAATTAACAAGTGGCGGACGTAAAGTTTTCACATGATAGAAGAATACAATTATCGCTTTTTTTGGTACAATAAAAGGGAATGAAGATTAGAGAGGGAGAGTGGAAATGGATTATCGTTTGGAACGTGACACGATTGGTGAAATCAAAGTCGCAAGTGATAAATATTGGGGGGCACAAACACAGCGTAGCAAGGAAAACTTCCCAATTGGCAACGAAAAAATGCCACTTGAAATAATTGAAGGCTTTGCTATTTTAAAGCGAAGTGCTGCTATCGTTAATAGTGAATTAGGATTAATGGAAAAAGAAAAAGCTGAGGCTATAACCTATGCAGCAGATAAAATATTAGCAGGTGAACTAACAGAGCATTTTCCACTAGTTGTTTGGCAGACTGGTAGTGGTACTCAATCGAATATGAATGTGAACGAGGTTATTGCATATGTTGGTAACCAATGGTTAAAAGAACAAAATAGTGAGATAACCTTACATCCAAATGATGATGTAAATAAGTCGCAAAGCTCGAATGATACTTATCCAACCGCCTTACATATTGCTGCAGTGAGAAAATTAGAGGATGTATTGATACCTGCCTTACACATTATTAAGCAAACATTAAAAGAGAAGATGGAAGCGTTTCATGATGTTGTGAAAATCGGGAGAACACATCTTCAAGATGCTACACCATTAACGTTAGGTCAGGAAATTAGTGGCTGGCATCGTATGATCGAAAAAACGGAGTTAATGATCGAGAACAGCCTCCCACATGTGAAGGAATTAGCAATTGGTGGTACAGCAGTAGGAACTGGTTTAAATGCCCACCCTGAATTCTCAGAACGAGTGACCGAAAAAATTAGTGCATATACGGAAAAACAATTTATTTCAGCTCCGAATAAATTCCATGCTTTAACAAGTCATGACGAACTAGTATTTGCTCATGGTGCTTTAAAAGGGTTAGCAGCAGATTTAATGAAAATCGCAAATGACGTTCGTTGGTTAGCAAGCGGACCACGTTGCGGAATTGGTGAGATTGCTATCCCTGCTAATGAACCGGGTAGCTCAATCATGCCTGGTAAGGTTAACCCAACACAGAGTGAAGCAATAACAATGGTAGCAACACAGGTAATGGGGAATGATGCAGCAATTGGCTTTGCGGCAAGTCAAGGAAACTTTGAGCTAAATGTTTTCAAACCAGTTATTGCATATAATTTTCTTCAATCTGCCCAACTTTTAGCTGATAGTATGCTATCATTTAATGATCGATGTCTAATTGGACTTGAACCAAATTATGAGCAAATCAAGAAAAATCTTAATGATTCCTTGATGCTTGTAACGGCGTTAAATCCTCATATTGGTTACGAGAATGCAGCTAAAATTGCCAAAAAGGCATTTAATGATAATACTACATTGAAAGAAGCGGCAATCGAATTAGGTTTATTAACGGCAGAACAATTTGATGAGTGGATTAAGCCTGAAGAAATGACTTACCCTAAATAGAAATGACCTTTATTAAATGGATATATTGCTAGAAATTACTAATGGGATTTTGGCATATTGATTTCCTTTTTGTTCACAATATGGTGTACAGGAGGTGATTATAAATGGCAACTAACAATTCCAATCAATTAGTTGTTCCTGGCGTTGAACAAGCTCTAGATCAAATGAAATATGAGATTGCACAAGAGTTTGGAGTAAACTTAGGTGCAGATTCAACTTCTCGCGCTAACGGTTCTGTTGGTGGAGAAATCACTAAAAGACTAGTACAAATGGCTGAACAACAGTTTGGCGGAAGACCACAATAACGAAAATTGTTTGATATGAAGAAAGGGGCGCAATGATGCGCCTCTTTTTGTACTGATAAGTTGTCACAATACTAGTCGTCAATAGAATGTGATTCGAGAAGGTGATCATGATGTTTGTATGTTTAGTTTGTAATGGGATGGAATCCTTTTCCTATACTTGTCCTGCTTGTCATACCGAGATGCGGGATGGTGGGAAGGTCGTTGATTTTTATGGAGATTATTCCCCTTATATAGAGATAGAAGACGGAAAAATGATTGATGGTGATCCAGTAAGTAGTGATGAACACAGGTGTATACATTTCGGGGTTTGTCCAGCATGTAGTTATGTCCAAGAAGTTAGTATTGAAGAAGACACAATCTAAGTTATAGAATGTAATAAAATAAACGCATAGCACCACTTGCTATGCGTTTACTCATATAGTTGAAAATTGGCAGACTATTTAATACGTTCTTCTGAATCCTTATCAAAGAAGTGAGACTTATGCATATCAAAAGCAAGATCGATTTTCTCTCCACCATGAATGTCCGTACGAGAATCTACACGTGCTACAAATTCTTGACCATTTACCTCTGAATAAAGGTAAGACTCAGAACCCATTAATTCAGAAACGTCGATAGTTGCAGTAATCTTGGAACCAGGGTTTGCATCTAAGAAAACTGGCTCATCATGGATATCTTCAGGACGAACACCTAAAACAATCTCTTTACCAACATAACCTTGCTCACGTAGAACCTTCATTTTACCTTCTGGTACTGCTACCTTAGTATCACTAAGATTAACGTGACCTTCATCTAATGTTCCAGTAAAGAAGTTCATTGCTGGAGAACCGATAAATCCACCAACAAAAATGTTGTTAGGCTTATCGTATACTTCTTTTGGTGCACCAACTTGTTGAATAATTCCGTCTTTTAAAACAACTAGTCGAGTTGCCATTGTCATCGCTTCTGTTTGGTCGTGTGTAACGTAAATAGTAGTTGTTTGAAGGCGATGGTGAAGCTTTTGAATTTCTGCACGCATTTGTACACGGAGCTTTGCATCCAAGTTTGATAAAGGCTCATCCATTAAGAATACCTTTGCATCACGGACAATCGCACGTCCTAACGCAACACGTTGACGTTGACCACCGGAGAGTGCTTTTGGTTTACGATCTAGGTATGCTTCTAGTCCAAGAATACGAGCAGCTTCCTTTACACGACGCTCGATTTCGTCTTTCTTAAATTTACGTAGTTTCAAACCAAATGCCATGTTATCGTATACATTCATGTGAGGATAGAGGGCATAGTTTTGGAATACCATCGCAATATCGCGATCTTTTGGAGCTACATCATTCATTAATTTATCATCAATATAGAATTCTCCACCTGAAATTTCTTCTAGACCTGCAATCATTCGTAATGTGGTTGACTTACCGCAACCTGAAGGACCTACGAAAACGATAAACTCTTTGTCTTTAATTTCAAGGTTAAAGTTATCTACTGCTTTACCTTCATCTTTGTTATAGATTTTGTCAATATTTCTTAATGATAGTTCTGCCATTGTATTCCCTCCTAAATTTGTTGAAAGCGTTTCATCTATAGGTTATAGTTTACTAATAAAGTATCCAAACGTAAATAGCTATCGTGCACAAAAAATGTCGAGGGCTTTGTGCACGATTACAGAAAACGGATACAAGCTTTTCACAGCGTGCTTATCGACCTAGAGATCCACCTTTCACGGTTGGAGAATCATCAAAAAATACTAAGCCAATTGTGTTCTTAAAATTAGGCACAGATATACCGCTAACGCACCATCAAATTTCTTCACATCAATCCCCGTTTTTTCAATGAATTTATCTACACGGTATTGGAGACTATTTCGGTGCATAAACATTTTCTTAGCTGCAAGAGTCGTGTTTGAATTGGATTCCAAGAACACTTGTATCGTCTTAAGTAATTCCTCTTCTTCTATAACAGTATGAAGAATGGAGTGATAAAGAAGATGTTTCTCCTCATCAGATAAATGTTGCATGACAAGATATGGAATAGCCTTAATATAATACATTACTTCTCTGTTTTGACTTTTCGTTAGCTTATAACATTTTTTTAACCATTGGTAATATTTGGCTGCCTCTGTGATATGGTAGAGAGTAGGCCCAATAAATAATTGGATGTTCATATAGAAATCCGTTGTTAATACTTCAATAATCTCAGAATAGGAAATATCCTCGTCCGTTGTTTGTTCTCCTTCTATGATAAGTATTCCTTCATGATTATTTTCCCACAGAATCGGTATTTGTACAGGAAATAACCCATAAATAGCTTCACGAAATGCTTCAGGGTCTACGGTATCATCTGAAAAGGAGAAATAAACAAAATAATACTTCTCAAAACTATCCTCCATTAATGTTCTAGGAATTTCATGATGAAATAAAACATCCATCCATTTTTTTTCCCGAGCATTTGTAGGAGGTTCATTTGCAAAATATGGTGTCAACAAAATCTCCAGTAGCTCTTTTTCTCTATCGGATAAATCACTCGCAGGTATACCAATAATTTCATTATCCTTCGTTATAAACCATTTGTACTCTGCAGAATCATAGCTGCTTTCTTCTGTTGCTTTGGTTAAATTAGGGAACATTTGTTGTAATTGCACAAGCATATTCTAGCCTCTTTCATTCAGTCTTAACTTTAGTATAACAAAGTGTACAGTGATTGCATAAATGATAAATAGAAAAAACGCACTTGAGTGTGCGCTTTTCGTGTAGTGCAAGCGGAGACCAAACATCATGGAGGCTGAGACATAACTAAATAGAGTAGAGAGAATCCGAGTAAACTTCTGATTGGGCGGTTTCAGTGCACATAGGATTTTTCCTTCCAGTCACTTTATTTAATCATCGCTTTCTGATGGAAATTTGTCGTTTTGCTTTGGTAATTCTCTAGCTTGTTCGATTTGCATTCTTCCATGAATCGAATAGGTAGTACCACCTGCCATTCCTTCATTAATCATGCGATCTACGTCTAATTCATGTGTTTCTCTTGGATCTTTTTCTTTCTTTGAAGATGGTTTTGCCATATTCATCCCTCCTTGCCTTTTATTTTGCACAAACTAGGAAAGGTTCATTCTTTTTTGATTGTGTAAATAGAAGGAGTAGCGGAAGAGGTGCTCAATCATATCCAGAGCAAATGGATATAGCGTACCGTGGTCTAGAATTCTCCAGCTCGGACGAGAGTAGACATCAAGTAACCATGTTCTTTTTTCTTTATCGATAGCAACATCAAAAGCAAGCTCACCAAGGTTTTTATCTAACCGATTTTCTAAGATTTTACTTAATGTTACAGCCATTTTTGCAATCTTTATTTGAAAGGCTTCCTCCTCTTTTTCGGTAAAAAGGTTGGACAATGGGACTAAGTTTGAGCGATTAGAATGTCTAACTTGATAAGCTGCAATTAGCGTGGTTACCCATTTATTGTTTTCATTTTTATTACTGTTTACACGAAACATAATCTCACTATCATGATAAGTAAATAGAGCATGTGCTTCCTCCATGACATAATGCTGAAAGCCTTTGGGAAAACGTCTAGTTTTTAATAGATCAAATGAAGGAAAATACATCTCTTTGCTATTAGGGGGCGCATCCGTCTGAATAAGAATAAATTGCTCCTTTCTTTTTACTATTAAATAGCTTTCTTCCCCACGATATTTTTGTAATGGTTTCAAATAGATGGAGGTAGAATTTAGCCAGTCCTTAACCGACTGTTCGGAAGGCTGGAATATTGCCTGTGGTAAAAGATGTCTTGATTCATTATCCTGGAAAAGATATTCATACACCTGCCATTTGTTAAAAAAATCATGATTAAATATAATAGAAGTGGATTGTAATCCTTGCTTTATTTTTTTAATTTGATGGTGAGCTTCTAATTTTCTGTTTGGAATTCTGTTATAAATAACGAATGGGATGTCAACATTAGTTGTTAACCATTGCTGCTTATAATATTGATAAGCCTGTATTTTTTGTTTCGATAAATCTACATCCTTATATCCAAAAACATAAGTGATAAAACCATATTTCTCCCCTACTTGGACAATCTCTTTTAATTGGTGAGCACTTCGATGTAATTGTCTCGAATTGGCGATGAATATGCCTAAGGTATAAGTAATCACACAAGTATCTCCAATAAATCGCATAGAATAATGATGATTATTTTGGAGATGCAATTGTTGCATCAGTGCAGAGGAAATATATATGGTGTCCGTTCGCTGGTAATGACTTAGACATTCACAAGTAGTGGAGTATGGTCCATTTTTAATTTTGCGGATGACAGTATTATATCGATAAATGTCGTGTGGCACAATAATGCGTGGTTTTGGGTTCGTATATTCCTTAATTCGAAGTTGATCCATGATCATACTTCCTTTCTTTATCACAGTAATTGTCCGTAGACTACATATTAAAATGTGGAAAAGTTAATCCATTATATGATACTAAATGATGCTCTATTCCTTTGGTTAGTGGTAGTAAATATCTAAGAAAGGTGTTAACTATAAATGAATATATTCCTTACATTATGTATGATGATCGTCGTAGGTGCGTTGATTGGAGGATTAACCAATTCTCTAGCAATAAAAATGCTTTTCCGACCATATGAAGCGAAATATATAGGTAAGTGGAGAATACCATTTACTCCAGGTCTTATTCCTAAAAGGCGTGATCAGTTAGCTGTACAATTGGGACAGCTTGTCGTCAACCATTTAATTACGGAGGAAAGTATTCAAGCAAAATTAAAGGAAGAACGTTTAAGGAATCAACTGATCAAGCTTTTATCTAAAGAATTCGATCAATTCTTACAAAAACAAATAACCATTGATCAATTGTTACGGCAATTCCATTTGTCAATATCGAAGCAAGATGTAGAAAAAAGAGTTGGTGAGTGGATAGTGGAACTATACCAACAAAGACTTGATCAACACCAATCTACCCAGTTGAAAGATTTTTTCAATACCGAAGCAGAAAAAGAGATAGAGGAAGTACTTGAAAAGGTTTCTACCTATTTGCACAAACGAATTGTTTCTATGCTAGAAGCACCATCAACACAGGTCAAAATAGAAAAAGTTATCAACCAGTATGCACAGTCAAAAGGTTTTTTTGGGAACATGGTTCTATCTATGTTTAGTAGTGAGGATTTATCCACAAAGGTACAAGTCTTGTTCGTTCAATATATACAGTCAGCAGATGGTTATAGATGGTTACATCAAGCAGTCCAACAGGAATGGATTAAATTAAAGGATAGTACGCTCTCTGATTATCGTCATGTTTTAGAAAGGGATTTAATAAAAAGTATGATTAACCAATTAGTTAGAAGCAATCTGCCTATTCAAAAATGGCTTCAAACCAATGCGCCTAGCCTTTTACGACCATTTGCAACTACAATAAAGCAAAAAGTAGTTCCAGATGTGGTGAATGCTATTTTTAAGAAAATGGTAAAGAATATACCAGAAGCTTTCAAGCATTTAGAAATGGAGAAAATGGTGGAAAAGCAAGTGGCAGCCTTCCCAACGGAAAGAATTGAACAAATTATCTTGTCAATTTCTAGGAAGGAATTCAAACTAATTACTTACTTAGGGGCACTCTTAGGCGGGATAATTGGACTAATTCAAGGACTTCTCTTTATCTTAGTTGGATAATGATAATAATCTCTGTTATAGTGGTAGATGCACGCAAGAAAATAGCAGCTAGTTAAGCTTAAATATTAGGAGGATTTATTTTTATGGCAACGATCCAGGATAGTGCAAAAGAGTTAGAAAAAGCGATTGAGCAAAGTGAGGAGTTCCAAGACTTAAAAGCCGCTTACGATAAAGTAATGGGAGATCCATCATCTAAACAAATGTTTGATAATTTCCGCAACACACAATTAGAGTTGCAGCAAAAGCAAATGCAAGGAATGGAAATCACAGAAGAAGAAGTAGAAAAGGCAAAGAAAGTCGTTGAACTTGTTCAACAGCATGAAGATATTTCAAAATTAATGGAGCAGGAACAACGAGTGAATGTGCTCATTAATGACATAAGTCGCATTATTACAAAGCCACTAGAAGAATTATATAGTGCAGAACAGCAATAAGAAATAGTAAAATAGGACAATACAAAAATACGAGCTCTATTCGGTGAAAGGATTCCTACTGAATAGGCTCGTCATTTTTTATATGTTAGGAATAGCACAAATTTAAGCATTAAATTATAATAAAATTGAATGCATTCTGTAAAGGAATGCGAGTTTTTCTAGGAATAAGTGAAACTTTTTCATTATTTAATCGTATCTAAAGGAGAAGGGAGTGTAGAGCATTGACATTAGAACTAAAAAATGTGACAAAACGATTTGGCTCATTTACAGCGGTGGATAATTTATCGTTGGAAATACCTGAGAACAATATATTCGGTTTCTTAGGAGCGAATGGAGCTGGAAAAACGACGACATTTCGTATGATCTTGAATTTAATCGATCAATCTGATGGCTCGATTACGTGGAATGGTGAGGAAATTAACTACAATAATAGTGACAGAATTGGCTATCTACCGGAGGAAAGAGGCTTATACCCTAAACTCAAGGTGCGTGACCAGTTAATTTATCTTGGTAAATTAAGAGGTCTATCTAAGAACGATGCTTCCAATGAGTTAAAGAAATGGTTAGATCGATTAAAAGTACCACAATATCTAGACAAAAAAGTAGAAGAGTTATCCAAGGGGAATCAACAAAAGATACAATTCATCTCAGCAGTGATACATAAACCTAAGCTATTAATTCTGGATGAACCTTTCTCAGGCCTCGATCCAGTTAATGTAGAAATGCTTAAGGAAGCAGTTGAGGAGCTTGGAAGAAGTGGTACATCAATTGTGTTTTCATCGCACAGGATGGAGCATGTTGAACAGCTTTGTGAGCATCTCTGTATGCTTCAAAAAGGAAAAACGATTTTACATGGGAATTTAAAAGAAATTAAACGTTCCTTTGGGAAGAAGAATTTATCCATTGAAGCAGATTGTGATTTAGACTTTGTTAATCAAATACCTGGTGTTCTAAAAACAACCCCATATTCTGGAGGAATGGTTTGCCAGATCGAGAGTGAAGCAGTATCACAAGCAGTATTAGAAAAATTGATAGGTAAAGGATTTATACGAAAATTTGAGTTAGATGAACCTAGTTTAAATGATATCTTTATTGAAAAGGCGGGTGAATCCTATGAATAAATTCTGGATTGTCTTTTCTCATACGTTTATGTCTAAAATAAAGGCAAAATCCTTCATTATTACTACTGCACTTTTTCTAGCTTTTATTATTATTATGTCAAACATTCAATCAATTATGGATATATTTGATCAAGAAGAGGTCGACCAAGTGGCTGTTGTAACGGAAACGGATTCTTTTTATGAATCTTTAGATAACAGCCTACAGGCTGCTGAATCAGATATTGAAATTGTACGATATAATGGTACGCTAGAGAAAGCCCAAGAACAGGTTATAGATGGAGAGTATAGTGCAGTATTAGAAATTACCGAACAAGAACAATTACCAGCAGCTGTTTACTATACAGCGGATATGAGTAGTACTTCTATTGAATCCACTCTGAATCAAGCATTGGAACAAATTAAAACAGAAATAGCTACAAACAAGGCTGGATTAGATCCTGGAACTATTGCAACAATTTATGAACCAATGAGCTTCGAGAAAGAACCAATTGTAGCTGAGGGTGAAGAGGGAAGTGTCAAAACAGAGGAAGAATTAAGTGGTGCCAGAGGATTAGTATATGTTATTCTCTTTCTCCTTTATTTTGCCGTCATTGCATATGGCAATATGATTGCAACAGATATTGCCAATGAAAAAACTTCTCGTGTCATGGAAATATTAATATCAAGCTCCTCTCCTGTTAGCCAAATGTTTGCCAAAATTTTAGGGATCGGTAGTGTTGGATTAGTGCAAATGTTACTCTATTTAGGAGTAGGTTATATTGTCATTCAACAAAAGCAAGAAGAGCTAGTCGGTGGATTTTTTGAATTTTTCGGACTTTCCGAAACAAGTGCTTCTACATTTGTTTATGCCATTGTCTTTTTCTTGTTAGGCTATTTTCTATATGCGACATTATCAGCTATGCTCGGTTCCCTTGTAAGTAGAACAGAGGATGTCCAGCAATTGATGACTCCAGTCATTTTATTAATTGTAGTCGCCTTTATGATCTCGATCTTCGGCTTATCCAATCCGAGTTCTCAGTTTGTTACCATTGCATCGTATATACCGTTTTTCTCCCCTATGGCAATGTTCTTACGTGTCGGAATGTTAAATATTCCGTTCTGGGAGGTAGGTTTAAGTATAGCTATTTTAATCATCACCATAGTTATTCTAGCTATTGTTGGTGCAAGAGTTTATCGTGGTGGTGTACTCATGTATGGAACATCAACCTCGTTAAAAGATTTCAAAAAAGCCTTACAATTATCTAAAAAAGACTAGACAAAAAAGCTATTTCGCAATTTAAAGCGGAATAGCTTTTTTAACACATTAGGAAAGTATTAAATTTTTACACAGCAGAAGTTTCGACATAACTAAAATTTTAAGGTACCACGTATAAGCAAAACTAGGCATTCACAAAAGAAGATCGAAGGCATAGCTTCTAATGAAGCTTCTTGATAGAATGATCGAACGTGCATTCTGTTTCTGCCTTTGATAAACTAGTATACAGAAAGTAGGTGATCAAATGGGCAAAGGTATTTCTTTTATCCATTGTGCGGATTTACATTTAGATAGTCCATTTAAAGGATTGAGCAATTTGCCAGCACATCTTTTTGATGAAGTTAGAAATAGTACCTTTCTTGCACTAGAGAAATTAGTACAAACAGCTATCGAACGCCGGGTTGATTTTGTTCTAATGGTTGGAGATATATTTGATCAGGAAGAGCAGAGTATGAAAGCACATATCGCATTAGTTCGTGCGTTTAAAACATTACAAAACTATAATATTTCAGTCTATTTATCCTTTGGAAACCATGATTATATAAATAGTCAAACCTTTTCTCGAAATTATCCAAGTAATGTATTTGTTTTTGAAAAGGATGTAGTGGAGGCATATCATTATAGAAAGGATGAAGAAATACTTGCAACAATTTACGGTTTTAGTTATATAGAAAGAGCAGTCGATATCGATAAATCAAGAGAATTCATCAAAACAGGAAATGCTAGTTATCATATTGCAATGCTTCATGGTAGTCTCGGAGCTTCGGAATCAAAAGATCATGCAAATTATGCTCCTTTCCAATTAAGCAGACTGAAGGAGTCAGGATTTGATTATTGGGCATTAGGTCACATCCATCAGAGGGAGCACTTATCGAATCAACCACCCATTATCTACCCAGGGAATATGCAGGGTAGATCGATAAAAGAAAGGGGCATAAAAGGTTGTTACCATGTAATCTTGACCGGTGACCATTCAAGATTGGAATTCTGCCCTTTAGGTCAAATTCGTTTTGAAAGACTAGACATTGATACGACAAATTGGACAGACATTGCGGATGCAACTGAGCAATTAGTAACAGTTATTCGTCGTCATTGTAACAAATTAGGCAAGGTATTTCTTGAAATTGAATGGACGAATACGACCGAAATGTTTGAAGTATGGCAAAGGCAAGGTTTAATAACAGACATGATAGAAATTATCAATTCGACTCTTATTGATCAAGAAAATTGGGTGCAAATCATCTCAGTCAAAAGCAAACAACCTGCTAGCTTTCATGAATGGCACCATGGAGAGCAATTTTTGGAGCAATTAGTAGCTACATTTGAAGATAGTAATCATACAATGACATTGCTTTCATCGCTTTGGCAACATCCAGAGGGTCGAAAATGGTTAAAAAATCTGTCCGATCAAGAGCAAGAAGATCTGAATAAACAAGCAAAGGAGAAAGTCTATCAAATGCTCCATGAGAGGGAGGTGTGAAAAAGATGAGAATAGAGTCCGTACATATTTATGGTTTTGGAAAATGGCAAAATAAACAGTTCTATTTAAATAATTCTTCCTTGCTAGAAATAACAGGAGAAAATGAGGCTGGAAAGTCTACATTAAGACAGTTTATTTTATATATGTTGTTCGGGTTACCTAGTAAAAAGCTCGAAAAATATCTTCCAAAACAAGGAGCACAAATTGGTGGTAGAATGGTGATATCAGCTTTGTCAAGTAAGGAGGTAACGGTTGAACGTGTGCAGGGGAAAAATAAAGGAAAGGCCGTTATCTACTTGGAAAATGGGAAGAGAGAAGAGGAAGCCTGGTTACTACAACACATAAGAGGTATAGATAGAGCACAATATGAAGCTATTTACTCTTTTGATTCTGCAGATCTAAGACAGATTCATCAATTGAATAATGATAGTCTAAATGATGTACTACTAGCAGTGGGAATGACAGGATCTGACAGGATCTATTATGCAGAAAAAAAACTAGAAAAAGACCGCTCAGATTTATTTAAACCATTTGGAAAAAAGCCAGCTATTAATCAAGTATTAGCAGAGTTAAGCCTGCTGAAAAAGAAGTTAAGCGTAGCGAAAGAGGAAGAAGCAACTTACAATGACAGGCTAACCAAAATTAGAGCATTAGAAGAAGAAATCGTTCAATTGGAAAAGTCAATCGAAGAAAAGCAAGCTCATCAATTACAGCTTGAGAAGATCTTATCCTATTATGCACAAATAGAAGAGTATTATTTAACGATCCAACGGCTTGATCGTTTAACGGGATTGACTGCTTTTCCTGCACACGGGTTAGAGCGGTATAAACAATTGAAGGAAGAGCTGCTCCCATACAAAAGTGAAAACCTCATGCTTCAAAGGAACATAGAAGAGATCAAGCATAAACTTGATACACTTTCTGACACCGTTTTTTCAGAAGAAGATATAGGCTTATTAAAGCAAGCAATGGAGCTATCAGATGCAATAAAGCAATGGAAAAAACAAAAGAATGAGCACGAGCAGAAAATAAAAAATATCGAAGTGGAAGTGCATACGAAACTACAATCACTTCAAATTACTTTATCAGTAGAGGAATTAGAAGCCTTAACATTACCTTTTTACTTAGAAGAATTATGGACAGACCTAAGTAAACAAAAGGATCAGCTAGAACTAGAAAATCAATATATTAGGAACGAACTTCAAGCATTGGATAAAATAATCAAGGAGTTAAAGGAAAAAAAGCAGAGCTGTCAGTCAAGCTTAGTCGATGCAGCGATTATATCAAAATATCAACAAGAGGTAGAAAAATCCAAACTAAACAGAGAACAACAGTCTCAAATAAAGCAAATGACAAACCAACAAGCAGGAAAGACAAGCTATCTACTATCGATGATGCTTTTAATTGTTGGTCTCATTATTGCAATAGGCTTAGTTTTTTGGAAAAATGAATTGCTTTGGGGAAGCCTACTAGTCATTGTGACCGCTCTACCATTTATCTATTTCCAATTAAATCGAAGAATATTTAATAAATGGATGCTTCAAATGAATCCTACCGAGACGTTCCTAACCGATGAAGACCTCACCAAAAGGGAAGAAATAATTTCCGAACAAGAAAAGGTACAACAGTTATTAGATAAAGTAGAAAGGGATTTAACAGCAAATCAAGTGGAAAAGCTAAAACTAGAAGAGAGAGCAAGCTCTATTCAAAGTCGGTATCAACAGTTACAGGAGAAAATAACTGATCAAATCGAAGCATATCCCTTTTTAGAAAATATCGTGTTAACCTACTGGCCAAAGTTATATCAACAGCTAATGCTTTTACAGGAAAGAATAATAGAGAGGTATAAGGAACAGGAAAAAAACTCCTCTTGTAGGGATCAGCTTAAGCAATTAGAAAGCAAACAAGCAGAAGCATTGAATCCTCTAAATATCGATGCTACAGAAATAGAGGAAAAACTAACGGCAGAAGAGATGAAAAGAAAAGAATATTTACAATTACGAAATCACTATCAACAATTAGTCGATGAACAAAATCATTGTATCGACAGACAGCAACCTTATTTGGAGGAAATTTCTCTTTTATTCCAAGCAGCTAATACGAAGGATGAGCATGAATTTATTGAAAAAGGAGAAAGAACACATGAGAAACGAGAAATAGAAAAAAAGGCTAGCCAATTATTCGATAGTCTTACTGTTTGGATGGACGTGCCAGAAATCAAAAAAATTAGAGCAGGGGAATATGATGATGAAGTTCTGCTTAAGAAACAATTAACGAAAATAAGCAAGGAAATAGACGATGTAAAAGAGAAATGGAAACAAAAAAGTCAGCAGCTAAGTGATCAACGGGCAGCACTAGAAATGCTAGAAGATAGAGAAGAAGTGTCACTATTAAAGCATCAAATTGCCTTAAAAAAAGAGAAATTAGAAAAGCTAGCAGGAGAATGGGCCATTGATCAAATTGCCTTAGAAAGATTACTACAAGCCAAAAATCGTTACTACGAAATTTATGTGCCAAAGGTTTTTCAGCATGCAAGTAATTATTTCTCCAGACTAACATTAGGAAGATACCAACAGCTTGTACTACTAGAAGAGAGTAATTGGATTCAAGTAGAGGATCGTGAGGGATTTTTCTATACTGTAGATGAATTATCACAAGGGACAAAAGACCAATTATATATTGCCATTCGGCTAGCCTTGAGTAATGTGATGGCAAAGGATTTATCGTTACCTTTTTTAATAGACGATGGTTTTGTCCACTTCGATCAATACAGAAAGGAGTCCATTTTAGAAATATTACAAGAATTAAGTGAGGACCACCAAATATTATACTTCACTACTGAGGTTTCCAGTGGCAGTATGATAAAAATAAATTAGAGAATAAAAGCTCCATTCCAGAAGGAAGGAGCTTTTTTTATACGTTAGGAAAGTATAAAATTTCTACACAGTAGGGTTTCGACGTAGCTGAAATTTTAAGGTACCAAGTATAAGCAAAACTAGGCATTCGCCAAAGGACCAGCGAATACGAGTTTTTCTAATAATTGGTTTACAGAGAATCTGGTCTTTCATCCTGTTCATTCACATGGATTGCTCTAACAGGAACTGCTACTTTGACTCCTTCTTCTTCTAATATTTCTAGAATGAGAAGGTTGGTCTCCTCGTGAATTCGTAAATATTCTCCCCAATTTGTCGTTTTCGTGAAGAAGTATAGCATAATATCCATACTACTCTCGCCAAAATCAGTAAATCTGGCAAATATAGTTTCCTTATGAATTTCCTCGTGGTTCTCAAGCAGGCTTCGAATTTTTTTCGTCACTGCTTCTATTTTTTCCTTAGGGGTGCCATACTCTAATCTTAAATGGAAACTAATTTGCCTTTTGCCCATTTTACTCCAGTTCGTAATGGGTTCATTGGATAAAGTGGAATTTGGAATGGTGATTAGGGCATCGGCAAATGTTCGGATAATCGTACTTCTGAAATTAATATCCTCAACAACCCCTTCGACACTTGGTGTTTGAACCCAATCCCCTATCGAAAAAGGTTTTTCGGTTATGATGACAATTCCACCAAATAAGTTTTTGATCACCTCTTGAGCAGCTAGAGCAAATGCTAATCCACCAAGACCAAGTCCAGCAACAAATGTACTGACCTCATAATCGAACTCTTCAGCAATCACACTAATACTGATGAGGATGATGATCACTCGAACCGTCTTAGATAAAAATGGGATGAGAATCTGATCGATTTCGATTGCTGAGTTATTACTAATTTTCATAAATAATATGGAAGTTTTGGAGGATAAGTTAAACAGTCCCCAAGTAATAAGTAAAATATAGCCAGCTCTAAGTAAATCACCAAATAATTCATTTCTATGATTAAAAAACGGAAAATAGATGGCTGCAATATAAAGACCAATTAGAATAAACACCCATCTTAATGGTCGTTCAAATGCCTCTAATACTTGATTGAGGAAATCTGATTTCGTTTTTTTGAAGAGCTTTACAAGTAGGTAGAATACATACTTTGTAAACAGCTTGCGTAATACTAGGAAGAAAAGGATAATCCCAATCGAAATGGCGATTTGAATCCAATCTTCGAGACTAATCTTTTCCCATAATCTCCAGTTCATTTTTCTAATAAACTCCTTTATTCATAGATGTAACTTACTTCTGATCAAATGTTTCTGTATTTTCATAACGGCTGTCTAAATAATCTACTATGTGAATAATATAGCCTTCTAGATTTAGAGGTTTTCGGACAGCACTACCCCATTCTGGTAAGCCGTGATGACACAAAATACAGTGTGACATTAAATGAATTTCTTCCATGCTTATCGATATCTTCTTTTCCTCGATAATTTTTGTTAATAGAAGTACACCATAAGGAATATGTCCAATCAATACACCTAATGGATCCATGGTGATCCCAGCTTGCTTACGCGTATCGTTTTCAGCAAAATGTGCAGTTGGGTATAAATAACGAAAAATATCTAATGATTTTCCGGCATAGTCGTATTCCATTAGTTTACCAATATCATGGAAAAGAATACTTGTTATCAAGGCATCGTAATGCACATCATCAAACTTATGTGCTGTCATTCCTTGTAGCATATGGTATAAATGGTCGATCGTATCCTTCCAGACAAAGGAGGAGACTTGGTCGTCTGATTTTAATGAGTCCCAGATTTCCAATTTATATTGTGTTTCAATTTTGTTAATTAGTTTCATGACTGCTTTAAAAGGATTTTCCTCTTGTAGCACGATATATCGGCAAAATCGCATTAACCCAACCGTATGTTTTAATAGACCACCGAGATAATTATGATGATGCCCTTTAGCAGCTGGGCTCAGTCGAAAGGCATCCCATAATTGTTCCATTGCTTGTATCGAAATTTGCTGAAAAGGTTCTTTTAATTCATATAAATAGGCGAATAATTCCAATCGGAGCTGCGATAAATCCTGCTTCGTGTATGCTAGCAATTGAAATGGATCGATTTGATCCTGACAAGGTGCTAAGCTATTAATGGTGAGACTCTTATAACCATTGAACTCATCTACCTGTGCATGAATATCAAAAATAGCTTCCTTTTCTAGTAAAGGTATTGTATTCAGTACAGCACCATTATTATCCCACATTTTAGCAGGAATATTTCCAGCTTGATTACTGAAGGTGATCTTGAGAAAGGATTTTTTTGTCTTTGTTTGTCTTATTTCAAACTCATTCAGTAATACTCTAGTTGTTATCGTTGTACCCTTTTTTGATTGGTTTAAATCGAAACTAGCCGTTTCTTCAGGGAGTGGTGGTAGTGAGAATGTGGAAGTAATATGTGCTGCTAATTCATCGCTTACCTCATATTGAATGGGAATCATATCATAAAAATAGGTGAGTTGAGTCATGATAACACTCCTTATATAGAAAACTCGAAGATTACCGAGCCGAGTTAAATTTCGATGCTTAGAAAAACCCTATCTCTTCGTGTGGAGAGATAGGGCGAAAAGATAAATTATTCAGCTGAAGATTCATCTCCGTCATTTGCATTAGACTCTTTCTCAGCGTCAGAATTTGATTCTGTTTCTTCCTCTGCAGAATCACTGTTGGATTCTGTTCCTTCCTCTGATTCAGCACCTTCTCCAGATTCTGCATCCGTTCCAGACTCTGTTCCTCCTGATTCAGCAGGTGCTTCTTCTTTCTTGAATAGATCTTTAAACTCATCGAGTTTAACATCCACTTTAGCATTATCAATTAGGCTTTGAAGTTTTTCTTGACCTGCCGTTTGATCTACTTTAGATAGCGCAATTTCTTGGCGAATTTGATCTTTGATATCTTCTAATGGTTCAAGTTCTTCTTCACTTTCTACATGATCAGTTACTTTAATGACATGCCATCCATGAGAAGATTGTACTGGCTCACTAATTTCATCAATTTCTAAATTGTAAGCAGCATCTTCAAATTCTGGTACCATTTCCCCTGGTCCGAACTCTCCAAGTTCACCACCATTAGCGGCACTTGCTGTATCTGTTGAGTATTCCTCTGCTAAGGCAGCGAAATCTTCCCCGGCATCTAATTTCTCAATAACCTCATTCGCTGTTTTCTCATCTGCAACAAGAATATGACTTGCCACTAGCTTTGTACCCATACGATCATAACGTTGTTGAATCTCTTCATCGGTTACTTCCACATCTTCGGTCACAGCTTTTTGTTGAAGTAGGCTAACACGGATATCCTCCCGTAATGCATCTTCATCTGCATAACCACTACCACTTAAAGCTGTTTCCCATTGATCGCCATATTGTTCTTTCATTTGGTCGATTTGTGCATCAATTTCTTCATCAGAAACTTCATATTTATCATTTAAGATCGTTTCAAGCACTAGTTGCTGAAGAACTTGCTCTCCACTGTTTGCCTTTAATTCTTCATAGAATTGCTCTTTTGTCACTTCACCTGAATCTGTTTCTACCACTGTTTCGGGATCTGAGGAACAGGCAGAAAGGGTTAATACACTAGCTGCTAGAGTTGCTGTTATTGCTAACTTTTTCATAATACATACACTCCTACTGTTTTCTAAGACTATTTTTTCGTTCTTGCAATAATATAACATACTTTTTATAAAAATAAATAGAGAAAAAGAAGATTACTCTATTTTTACATATTTTAATATTATTATGTATAGATTACTTCCACATAGGATGAAATAAGCAGGATGGTAATTAGAATATTAATCGTTCGAAATACGTTTGGCTGTTTCTCTTTCGCCATATCGGTTTGTAGACATAACCTATATGTTAAAGAATTAAAAATAAATAATACAAATACAGAAAATACTATAAATACAAAAATCATGCATTTACCTCCTTCTCTCATGTTACTACTTTATCAAAAAATTGTATATTTGAACAGTATGTCCTTTAGGTAAAATAGAAATAATACAAGGATAAAAATCCTTGTATTATTTCTGAATTAGTATATCATAGCCTCGATCATCGTTTGCAATCACACAGTGTCTCGGTGCACGCCATAATCTATTGACGTAAACAAAATCAACATAGGAGAGGCTCAAATTAATGGCACCAAATAAGATAAAATATGGATAATAGCCAGAAGAAAGGTATCCCATGATAACACAAGGAATGGTAATAAAGATTGTCGGTGCTAATAGACCAATTAATAAGACAGGCTTTGATGTCTTAGTATTGCTACAAACCTCAAAATATGGAAGTACCTTCAGCTTTAAAGACCATTTTAATTTCAGATGTTTATTTGCGCATTTTAGAGGTACAATATGCAAGAATTTGTGTAATAATGGTAGTATAGCTAATCCAACAATCAATGGGAATAGTCCATATTCTCGAATCGACGTATTTTCATGTATAAAATTAAAAGGCAAATATAATAATATAAAGGATAAGAAACCGAATAATAACGAAAGGATCATACTACGATAAAACCCTAATTGCTTAGTAACATTTATGGAATCCCAACAATTCAATTGGATCACCTCTTTCTTACATAGGATGATTGGGTTTTTATTTTCATTTTAAAAAAGCACCTCATGAATATAGTATGTTTCATAAGAAAAATCAATAGGTTTTACGAAAAAATTACGAAAGAATTTTTGAGTGAAATTGCCTGCAAAAATTTAGAATAGAACAATGGTTTTTGGAAAGGTGGTAGGAAACGTGTCAAAAATGGAGGCAGAATTGAAAAAACAACAATTTCAACTTTATTTATTGCGCTCTATAAGCAAATTAAATGACCATCCTTTTACCCAAATGTTATTTGAAAATGAAGTAACAGAATATGAATATCAAGAAACCCTAGATCTTTTAAAACGATTAGAGGGTCAATTTGAGGAATGGATAGAGGAAGGCTACCTTCATTTTGAACCATTACTCGTCCAATTCGTTGGAGCACTTTGTGAGAAATTGGAGCCGGAAAAAACGATGATTGCACTCAGAGATGAGGGAATGTATAAAAAAATGATGAACCAGTTTATTAAGCTTCATTTTAAGTATAAGAAGAATGATTATGTCATGTAGAATTACGAAGAAAAGCAATACCCGTTCAAATAAAAAAATGGCTCCTGTCATTATATTGTGATATGCTCCCCCTAAAGTAGACACTTAAAAAAGTAAAACTACTTTAGGGGGATTTTTATGCGTTTAAATAGTAAGCATACAGCTGAAGAGTTGGAATGGTATATTCAAATGTATCTGAAAGATGGAATAAGTATTAAAGAATTACGTGAAACATTTGGTTTATTATTAAGTGAATCGGCCTTTCGTCAAAAGGTGCTGAGATACCAAAATCATGGTCTAAAAGGAATTCAAACGACATCAAAAAATAATCATTACAGTGAAGAGTTTAAACAGTCCGTTATTAACGAGTACCTCGTAGAATGTATACCCTTTAAACAATTAGCTCGGAAATATAATATTCCAAATCCTGATACTGTAAGAAGTTGGATCATCAAGTATACTAGAGGGGAAAAGAATAGGAGTTATTCTCCCAAACCCGAGGTGTATACGATGAAGAGTCGAAAAACGACACAAGAAGAGAGAATTGAAATCGTCAAAGATTGTTTAAATACTGGTTTATTGTATAAGGAAACAGCTAAAAAATATCAAGTTTCTTATAATAATGTTTATTCATGGGTTCAAAAGTACAAAGAGCATGGCCCTGACGGGCTGGTAGATGGACGAGGTCGCGGAAAGCCAGACAAGATCCAAACAGATGAAGAAAAGTTACGAACGGAAATTGAGGCATTAAAAGCACGAAATGAGTACCTTGAAACAGAGAATACTGCGTTAAAAAAGTTAGAAGAAGAGGAAAGAGAGTTGATGTTACGCAAACGCGGCATGAGGCCGAATACCAAACCATTAAAAAACTCGAAAAAAAGGGATTCAAAATAACCATACTTTGTGAAGCATTAGGTGTGAGTCGCTCGGGTTATTATAAGTGGTTCCATCGGAAACCAACAAAAACAGAGAAGCGCTTAAGACACTTGAGCGCTTGCATTCAAAAGATATATGACGAACATAAAGGGGTTTATGGTTATCGTCGAATCACGATCTATCTCAACCACTTCCTTAACGCTCAAGTGAATCATAAATGTGTGTACCGCTTGATGCGCTTAGTAGGCTTAAAAGCCGTTATCCGTCGGAAACGTTACAACTATAGACCACATAAACCGCAACACGTGGCTGAAAATGTCCTAAATAGAGAATTTCAAGCAGAGTATAACGCGATGGAGGTCTTATTAACAGATGTCACTGAATTTAAGTACGGAGTTCATTCGAAAGCTTATTTAAGTGCCGTCTTAGATTATGGTGAAAATAAAATTGTAGCCTATAAATTATCCCGACATAATAACAATGCCTTAGTACGAGATACGATTACTCAGATTAAAGATACCATTATACCAGCGAAAACATTATTTCATAGTGATCGCGGCTTTCAATATACGTCCCATGGATTTAAACGTTTTGTGGAAGAACACCAGATTACCCAAAGCATGTCGCGTGTTGGTAAATGCATTGATAACGGTCCGATGGAAAACTTTTGGGGGATCATCAAGGAAGAGATGTATCGACTAACCACTCATAACACATTTGAGGAATTAGAAAAAGATATTGAGGCTTATATTGAATTTTATAATACAAAGCGCGTGACGTTGAAGATGGGGTTAAGAATTCCAGCATAAAAAAACCATGCATGGAAACCATACATGGCACAAAATATTTTGTTTATTTACCTGTCTACTTGACAGGGGGCAGTTCATTGACAGGAGCCATTTTTGATAATTAGTAGCTTTCCGTACGATTTTTGGTTTTGTCCTCTAGTTCTTTTAAGCTTTTTTCTATTTGATTTAAATACTTCTGGATATTTTTCTGATGGGGCTCGACGGTTTTCTTCCATGATTCAATCGATTCTTTAACATCAAGAGAGAGATCTTTAATTAGTGATACCCCTTCTTTAGAGGTTTTGGTGATTTGTTCTTTAATATCCATCCCATCTTCACGAAAGCGATTGAATGAATCAATGGCTTCATTGCTATAATGCTTCATATTATTACGAAGGTCTTTACCAGACTTCGGAGTGCTTAGTAATGTAGCTGTAGCACTAACTACACCACCTACAACGATTCCAAGCATAAGTGATTTCGTATTAATCATGATCAACCACGTCCTTTCTATTCTTATTATTCTCTATTTATTATCGGATCAAACTATATTTTTCAAATCTTCTAGGATGAAATCTTTTGATTTATCTGTTCGGCAATCGATGAAAGGTCTTCTCGTGTATACCGATCATCATGTGTTACCCATTTCATACCAAATCCGTCTTCTTTATTATAGCGGGGAATTAAGTGGATATGTAAATGAAAAACAGATTGCCCTGCAGGTGCCTCGTTATTATTCAATATGTTTAATCCAATTGGTGAAAACGATTCTTTAATAGCATTAGCGATCTTTGGAACACGGCTAAACACATTTGCTGCGATATCTTCCTCTGTTTCATAAATATCCTTCGCATGTGTTTTCGGTATAACTAATGTATGTCCTTTTGTTACCTGACTGATGTCTAAAAAGGCGTAAACCAATTCATCCTCATAAACCTTAGCAGACGGTATGTCTCCTTTGACAATTTTACAGAAAATGCAATCACTGTGTGTAGCCAACGATATCGCTCCTTTTAATTTTATATTTAGCATATTCATTTAGTATGTAATCATTAATTCTATTGTATAAATAAATATTAGGTTGCGCAACAATGACCATCACATTTCTTTCATCTAGTGAAATTCTTTGGCATAACACCAGTAAAATGATAATATTTTAGCATGTAAGGTAATAGAAAGGATGGTTGGAAATGGAGCCACTATTACATATTGAACAATTAGAAGGTGGATATACTCATCGGAATGTATTGCACGGGATTTCCTTTGATGTATTTCCTAACGAAATCGTCGGTTTGATCGGTTTAAATGGCGCTGGGAAAAGTACAACTATTAAACATGTCATTGGATTAATGCAGGCGAAAAAAGGATCTGTTGCGATCAATGGAAAAACCTTTAATCAGCAAAAAGAAGCCTATCGACAACAGTTTTCATATATACCAGAAATGCCTGTTTTATATGATGAGCTAACATTGGAAGAGCATTTACGCTTAACAGCTATGGCCTATGATATTCCAGAAGAAATCTTCAAGAAACGGGTAGAGCCTTTATTAAAGGAATTTCGACTAGATGGAAAGTTAAAATGGTTTCCAATCCATTTTTCTAAAGGGATGCGTCAAAAGGTGATGATCATGTGTGCTTTTCTTGTGGAGCCCGATTTATACATAGTGGACGAGCCGTTTGTTGGCTTAGACCCACTTGGAATCCAGTCTTATTTGCAATGGATGAATCGAATGAAGGAGCAAGGGGCAGGCGTACTAATGTCAACGCATATTTTAGCAACTGCAGAACGGTATTGTGATCGTTTTGTCATTCTTCATGATGGGAAGATCAGAGCACAGGGAACGTTAGAAGAATTAAGACATGCCTTCGGTCGCCCTAAAGCGACACTTGATGATTTATATATTCAATTAACAAAGGAAGCAGATGCTCATGCTTAACGCGAAGGAGTTTTTTTTCGAACGTCTCAAGGCACATGTAAAAGAATTGAATCGCTATTTGCGTTATATTCTAACAGGTCACCTAGCAATCGCGATGTTTTTTATTTTCTCTGCTATGGCTGTTTATTACCAAAAATGGTTAGAAGAGCTTCCAGAAAACTTTCCAGTAGCCATTGTAATTGCCCTTTTGTTAGGCTTTTTTACTATGTATAGTCCGATTCAAACACTATTAAAAAAGGCAGATATGGTTTTTTTAATACCTGCTGAACAGAAGCTTGCTAGTTATTTTACTCGTACGCTAATCTATAGTTATCTTACTCAAATCTACCTTGTCTTGTTTGTTTATGCTGTAATGGCACCATTGTATTTTGCATCCTTTTCCGATGGATCACTTTATTTCTTTCTACTCTTTTTACTTTTACTTATCAAAGCATGGAGTATACTGGCCAATTGGTGGATGTTAAAGATAAGGGAGCGATCCTCACGAGTTATCGATCAGCTTGTGCGTTTATTACTTATTATTGCTATCGTTTATTTCTTTTTGGAAAGGGAAACGATGTATTTATTTATGGTGACGGCTATACTTGTTGGTTTGTTCCTATACAATTATTTATTAGCAAAAAAGCAGCCTGGTATCCAATGGGATTTGTTAATAGAACGGGATTATTTAAGAATGCGCTCCTTCTATCGTCTGGCTAACATGTTCACAGACGTACCACACTTAGAAACGACAGTGAAGAAGCGACATGGATTGGCGCGCCTACTAACAAGCTCTATTCCTCATAAACAACATAATAGCTATACCTTCTTGTTCCGTTTAACTACGGCAAGAAGTGGAGAATACTTTGGAATATATATCCGGTTACTAGTTATTGGCTGCCTACTCGTTTACTATGTACCAAATCCATGGCTCAAGCTCATCTTTGCGATTCTCTTTGGTTATATGACATTCATACAATTAATGCCATTATGGAAACATCATTCTACATTAGTATGGTTGGATCTATATCCAATTACTGAAAAAGTTAGGGAAGCGTCCTTTATTAAGTGGTTAAAGCAATTAATGATTATCCAGCTCGTTATATTTGCTGTATTTTTATTCTTTGTCGGAAATCTAGAGCTTGGTCTGTTCATGTTTATTTTTAGCATTTTATTTATTCAATTTGTTATCCCTGCTTATGTTCATAAGAAGTTGAAGGGGTAAAAACGAAACAGGTAAACAAATAATAGGAGAGGCTATCCCATTTTTTATTAGGGGATAGCCATTTTTAATGGTGGTTAACTATGTAATAGTTATCTACTGGTTGGCACGATATACTGCTGAAATCAAAGTTTTTGCTGCGATTTTCATTGCTCGTTCATCAAAGTCAAACCTAGGATGGTGATGTGGTATAAATCCATCCTCTATTTGTGCGCCCGTAAAGAAAAATGCCCCAGGTTTACGTTCTAAATAATAAGCAAAATCCTCTCCTGTCATGCTTGGTTCAACCATTTCAGCTTTTTTAACCTCTGAAACCTGTTGGGCAGCTTCAATAATCCATGCTGCCTGTTCCTTATGATTCACGACAGGTGGATATCCTTTTTGGTAATCAAAATGATAGGAAGCATCATAGCTATGACAAGTACCTTTGATGATCCTTTCCATTTCAGAGATGATGAACCGCTGTAGTTTTAAATCAAACGTTCTTACAGTACCTTCAATGATTGCGGAATCTGGTATTACATTATAAGCATTCCCTGCATGAAAGGTACCGATGGATAGAACGGCTGTGGCTAATGGATCAAGCTTTCTACTAATAATTTGCTGAAGATTTGCGATTAATTGGGAACCTATCACGATAGGATCCTTTGTTTGATGTGGAATACCTCCATGACCACCGGTTCCATTAATTTTAATCGTAAACTTATCGGCAGCAGCCATAAAATTTCCAGGTGCTGTCTGCACAACTCCATATGGCGTATTTGTCCATAAGTGTGTTCCAAATACAAGCTCCACCTCATCTAATATTCCTGTATCAATCATTGGTTTTGCGCCCCCAGGTGCGACTTCCTCAGCATGCTGATGGATAAAAACAATTTTGCCAGGAATAACTTCTTTATATTGTTTAAATATTTTCGCAATGGTTAACAGTGTCGTAGTATGACCATCGTGGCCACAGGCGTGCATCACACCTTGACTTTTGGAACGATATTCCACCTTTTTTTCATCTTGGATGGGAAGTCCATCAAAATCTGCTCGCAATGCGATGGTCTTACCAGGTTTGCCTCCAGTTAGTGTAGCGACAACACCGTTTCCACCGACATTTGCTTGGTATGGTATTTCTAGTCTCTGATAGTGCTCTGCAATAAAGGCAGCGGTTTTGTATTCATAAAAGGAAAGCTCAGGGTATTGATGCAAATATCTTCGCATATTTACCATCTCATCATAATGTTGGTCTATTTCTATAAAAAGATTGTTTAGCATATATGCATCATCCTCTTACATTTTTTCTCATTATATCACAGTATTCTAGATGTGCATGGTGACTCAAGCTAAAAAAAATAACCCGAGCTTGTGAGCCCGGGCTAACATTAATCTATATAAAAAGGGGGGTATTTACATTTTAGAAAAGCATAAAGGCATCGCAAGAAGTCAGGTTTTTCCTAAAAGAAGCTTTTATCAGCTAGAAGTCTTTGCGTTTCTTCTTTATGTCCTGTTTCATCTGCGATCATATCGTCTAATTTAACGACAAGCTCTGTAAAACCTAATTCTTCTGCTTGTTGTTTCCTTTTTTCATAGCGTTCAATTGTCTCGGTTTCTGCTTTTAATGTTGCTTCAAGCATTGCTCTTACATCTGTTAATTGTTCTACTTTAGCTGGTGTCGTAGTTGGAGTCCCGCCTAATGTTTTGATCTTGTCTGACAAATATAGGGCATGTCCAATCTCATCATCAATCTCATCTTCAAAGAAAGGCTTTAATAAGGAGCGATACAACCCAGATACTACAGATGCATGATAGGTATACATAATAGTAGAAGCATATTCATTCGCTAAGTCTACATTTAATCCATCAATTAATTCTTGTAATTTTTTTTCATCTTGTGCCATGTTAGCTAACATCCTTTCACGTTTTAATCTTCCATTATATGTCTACCCTTAAATTTTAAAATTAAACATATAAAAACTACCTTATTGGCAAATCCGTGAATCTATGCTATTCTTTTCCTGTAAGCAACTAACTTCATAACGAACACTAGGGGAGCCTTTAAGGCTGAGACGGATTATTTCGGACCCTTTGAACCTGATCTGGTTAACACTAGCGTAGGGAAGTGGTAGAAAAGCTTTGCATGATTTTTAGCATAATCAAGCCACTTGTCTTTATTAGATAAGTGGCTATTTACGTTTCAATTTAAGTTTTTCTTCCATTTCCCATTGCGTGTGACAAAGGAGTGAAAGATTTTGATCGAGAAACATCTGCACTTAATATCTAATGGGAATTTTTCTAACCAACATCTCCCTATCCTTAAAGAAATCCAACATGATATTGACTTTCTCCATATTAGAGAAAAAGAAAAAACTGCAAAACAATTAATGGATTCTATTAATTCATTAATAGGGATTGGGTTCCCTCTATCCAAAATCATCATAAATGATCGGATCGATGTAGCATACATGATGAGGTGCGCTGGGGTGCAGCTTGCTTACCATAGTGCTTGTGTATCTGCAGTAAAAAAACATTTTCCATCCATGTTATGTGGGAAATCTGTTCATTCCGTAAAAGAGGCAAAGCGAGCAGAAGAAGAAGGTGCAGATTTTTTGTTGTATGGACATA
Organism: Gracilibacillus sp. JCM 18860; assembly: GCF_055395245.1. NCBI lineage: Bacteria > Bacillati > Bacillota > Bacilli > Caryophanales > Bacillaceae > Gracilibacillus > Gracilibacillus sp. JCM 18860. Next base: position 1,384,477 of record NZ_AP043868.1, on the reverse strand, counting down.
TTTTTGCTAGTAATTCTAAACCTAACCAGGTTCCAAAAGGATTAATTGCACTTAATAGGTTAATAGACAGTGTTGCAATTCCAGTTTATGCAATCGGCGGAATAACTCCAGCTCTAGCACGGGATATACTGAAATGTAATGCGAGTGGCATTGCGATTATGTCTGGAATATGGGAGGCAGCTCAACCTCTTCAAGCTGTAAAGGCATACCGGAAAGTGTTGAAGGAAGCAAGGAGGGATAGGTATGAATAATTATGATCAAATCATTGTCGGTGCTGGTGTCATAGGTTGCTCAATTGCGTATCAATTAACGAAAAGGGGGTATAACGTTTTAGTATTGGAACAAAACAAAATAGGATGTGAGGCATCAAGTGCTGCTGCTGGAATGCTCGGAGCACAAGCGGAATTTTCAGAGGATTCTCCTTTGTTTCGATTTGCAAGAGATAGTCGCTCCCTTTTTCCAGGGTTAGCAACAGAGCTAAAGGATCAAAGTGACGTGGATATCCATTATATGAACAATGGGATGTATAAGCTTGCCTTCCATGAAAAGGAATGGCAGCAATTAGAGGAAATCGCTCGTTTCCAAGTTGATGCAGGCGAAGAGGCATATATTTTAGGGCGTGATGAGGTAGTTAAGGAACTAAAAAATATTACCTCTCATTTTCTAACAGCATTATACTTACCGAATGACGGTCAGGTGTCAGCACCAGATCTAACAAAAGCATTTGCTCTTGCTGCAAGAAACAATGGAGCAACAATAAAGGAATATACGGCTGTAACTAAACTTCTGATCAAAGATGGGCAAGTTCAAGGAGTAAGAGCAAATCAATGTTGTTATTATGCAGATCAAATAATATTGGCAACAGGAGTAGGTGGAAATCATTTGCTTCCTTTTTTAACAGATCCGTATATTATTTCACCTGTAAAAGGGGAGTGCTTATCGATAATCACAGAAGAGCTGAAGGTAGAATCAACAATAGTTACCAATGGCTGTTATCTCGTTCCTAAGAGTAAGCAAAGAATCATCATTGGTGCGACTTCTATGCCTAACGATTGGGATAAAGAAGTGCGTGTTGAAGGGATTTATCAATTATTAACTCGTGCTCAAAAGATTTTGCCATGTTTGAAGAAGGCAAAAATGGAAGGCTTTTGGTCGGGATTACGACCACAATCAGCAGATGGCTTCCCTTTTCTAGGAGAAGTACCCGATATAGCAGGTTTATATATGGCAAATGCTCACTTTAGAAATGGTATTTTGCTTTCACCTATTACGGGTGAGTTTATGGCCGATTTAATAGAAGGAAAAGAAGTAAAGGCAGCATATAAGGAGAATTTTTCTCTTCATCGATTTCAAAAAGCATTTACATGAAGGTAGGTGAAATGATTGAAGCTTTTGGTCAATGGAAATGATTTAACAGTTAATAGCAGTGTGAATAGCATACAGCAATTGATCGAACATTTAGAGCTAAGGAACAAATCTTTGATTGTAGAACATAACCAGCAAATATTGAAAAAAGAGGACCATGAGAAGACTATCATAAACGATGGTGACAGAATCGAAATCGTTCATTTTGTAGGAGGAGGATGAGCAATGCTTACAATAGGAAAGTATCAATTTAACTCACGATTATTTTTAGGAACAGGTAAATTCTCGGATTTTGATGTGCAGAAAAAAGCGGTGGAGGTGTCCCAAACAGAAGTATTAACCTTCTCTGTTCGGAGAATGAATATTTTTGATCCAAACCAACCCAATTTTCTTGAAAAAATCGACCTTGAAAAATTTACTTTCTTGCCAAATACAGCAGGAGCAAGTAATGCAGAAGAGGCAGTTCGAATCGCTAAATTAGCTGATGCTTCAGGGTTATGTGATATGGTGAAAGTAGAGGTTATTGGATGCTCCAAAACATTGCTCCCAGATCCAGTAGAAACATTAAAAGCAACAGAAGCTCTATTGACAGAAGGCTTCACTGTATTGCCATATACCTCGGATGATGTTGTACTAGCACGTAAATTAGAGGAATTAGGTGCTCACGCTATTATGCCAGGAGCTTCTCCAATTGGAAGTGGCCAAGGCATTGTAAATCCATTAAACTTGCAATTTATAATCGAACAAGCAAAGGTCCCAGTTATCGTGGACGCAGGTATTGGCTCACCTAGTGATGCAGCGTTAGCAATGGAATTAGGAGCAGATGGTGTTTTGTTAAATACGGCAGTTTCTGGGGCGGATAATCCAGTACAAATGGCAGAGGCTATGCGGCTAGCGATTGACGCAGGAAGACTCGGCTATACAGCAGGTAGGATAGAAAAGAAGAATTATGCTGTAGCCAGTAGTCCTAAGGATGGGATAAGTGTTGGAAGCTAGTCGTTATAGTAGACAAATATTGTTTGAGCCAATCGGGGAAGAGGGGCAATTGCGACTTTCTAAAAGCCATGTACTTATCATTGGGGTAGGTGCCTTAGGATCTATTAGTGCAGAGACATTGACACGTGCTGGAGTTGGAAAATTAACCTTGGTAGATCGTGACTATGTGGAAGAGAGTAATTTGCAGAGACAGCAGCTGTTCACTGAAAAGGATGTAATCAATCAAACTCCAAAGGCAATTGCTGCTAAGGAACGCTTAGAGTCGATTAATCATTTGGTCAAAATTGACGCAATGGTGATGGATGCAGATGTCAGTAAGCTGGAACAAATCATACCAAAGGTTCACTTAGTCATTGATGCGACCGATAATTTTGAAACCCGTTTGCTTATAAATGACCTTTGTCAAAAATATCGAAAGCCATGGATTTATGGTGGCTGTGTTGCTAGCTATGGCATCACATTTACCGTTTTACCTAATGAAACCCCATGCTTACAATGCCTAATGAAACATATTCCACAGGATGGCGCAACCTGCGATACTGTTGGTATTGTTAGCCCTGTAGTACAAATGGTCGTATCTCATCAAATGATCGAGGCATTCAAGATTTTAACTGGTAACAAGCAACAATTATCAGGAAAACTAATAGCGTTTGATCTATGGCAAAATCAGCGAATGGAGTTAGCAGTCGAATCTTTAAGAAAGAAAGATTGCCCATCGTGCTCCGAAAATAAACAGTTTCCAAATCTTTCTTATGAGCAACAATTAAAAACCGCCGTTTTATGTGGAAGAAATACGGTTCAAATTCGTTCCCCACATAAACAAGTACATTTAGAAGAAATCGCTAGACATTTACAAAAAAAACAATCATTAAAGGTTTTTCAGAATCCATACCTTCTTTCATTTGAAATAGAGAACCATCGTATGGTCGTTTTTCAAGATGGTAGAACATTGATTCATGGCACAAAAGATTTGACAGAAGCTAAAAAATTATATTATCAATTTATCGGTTAAAAATTACAGGGGCTACCTTCACGGCTAGCCTCTGTTTAAATTTTTTGTAAAATCGCTCAATCTATTTTGTAAATAGAATGGTTATCTGTATAATAAGATGGGAGAGGAGAGAGGTGGATAATGGATAGTAAGAAAGATACGCTATTGTTTATCATTTGGGCGCAAAGTTTAGTTGCTATGCTAGGCAGCCTATTTTACTCAGAAGTTATGGATTATATACCCTGTGAACTATGCTGGTATCAACGAATTTTAATGTATCCACTAGTTCTTATTTATGGGTATGCTCTTTATAAAAAAGATATCAGATATGCATTTCCTGGAATCATAATGAGTGGAATCGGTATTCTCGTTTCTGGCTATCATTATTTAATTCAAAATGTACCAAGCTTACAATCTGCTGGGGATGCATGTGGAGTGGTTCCTTGTAATGCTATCTATGTAGATTTTCTAGGGTTTATCACCATTCCTTTTCAAGCATTTGTAGCTTTTTTAGTCATTTTTAGCCTACACCTTGCATTAATTGTTCAACAAAGGAGAGCTTAATTTTGAAAAAGATGATTATATTTATCATAGTGCTAGTAGTAATTTTTTTAGCCTTATTCTTCGTCGTGAAATATCAAAAGGACAAGGCGTCAGAAGGAAATCCGTACGATAAATCAGACCTTCATTCTGCAACCATCGAACAATTAGATGATGAAAACTATCAAAATCAAATTCTACCAGATGAGCTAGCAGACAAGCTTGAAAATGGTGAAGATGTAACGGTTTATTTCTATAGTCCTACATGTGTACACTGCCAACGTACTACCCCAGTTGTCGTTCCAATGGCAGAAGGCTATGGGATTGATCTAGTTAAATTAAATTTATTAGAGTTTGAATCACAATGGGATGCATATGGAATTGAGGCAACACCAACCATTGTCCATTTTGAAGATGGAGAAGAATCTGCCCGTATTGTTGGGGAACAAGAAAATGAAAGATTCGAATCATTTTTTGAAACAGAAGTATTAGAATAATGGAATAAAAAAGGTATAAATCCAGACTTTTATCTAGTTAGAAAAGTCTGGATTGTTTTTTAGTGAAGTAACATTTCGGGCGATTCCACATTTTAAAAACTCTGTTATCAAAGCGATGATACACGTCCCAACACCCATGCAATCCTTCAGTCCCTATTTCTCCAAGTACTTACGCTTCCTCTTCTCCTACTTGATATACATTAGTATAGGCAGGGCCTGCACTATATGGCTTTTGTTCTATTGCCATTCCTTTGTCATTTTTCCATCTTTGATAAGCATATTTATTTCGCCACTCTGTTAGTAAGATATACGTTTTCCCCTTGGAAGGACGTAGGAGTCTAAGTGCGATAAATCCTGGGTGATCTGTTATGTTCTTAGCTGTTTCCTTTAATTCCAATTCAAAAATAGGAGCACCTTCGTCTGTAATGGGAAGATGTGTAAGAGCGATAAAACCAGTTTCTTGCAAATCATTTTGTGATAGGACTACTTCATAATTTCGGCTTGTTTTGAAAATAGAAGAATTTTTATCATCTTCATAATATGCAATGGCTGTATCCGCATTATGCATTAGAATAAAGGGGTGTTGTTCTTCTAACTTCGATAAGTATTCAAAAGTACCATTTGTCATAAATGCCTTCATTTTCTTTCCTCCTCGATTATCAATTCTTTAAAATCGTTTTTCCCGTATGTTGTGTGATAAAATAAAAATATTGTGTGTTAAAATGTGACAAAAGATGCAAGTGTAGATGCCAAAATTTGATGAAAGGTGGTGCAAACTGTTGGGATTTCTCCATAAATGGATGCAGAACAGCTGGGTAATGATAAAACGCTTTAAAGTGTTGGTTATTATCTTTACTGCAATGATTTTCTTCGCTTTCTGTGGTTATTTATTCTTATTATTTGGTGGAAGTTTAGTTTTTAATGAAGCTGCTACATATTTACCCCAAACCTCTAAGGTTGTAACTGAGGATGGGACAATTCTAGGAAAACTTTATAGCGAAAATCGTGAGTATGTCTCCATAGATGAAATACCTGAACATGTGGAAGCTGCCTTTTTATCATTAGAGGACAAGGATTTTTATGAACATTCCGGAATATCCTTTCCAGCAGTTGCACGGGCATTATATCGTGACATTCTCGCCATGAGCAAAGTCGAAGGCGGAAGTACGATTACACAACAGCTAGCGAAAAACTTATTCTTAGTTAATGATAAAACATGGATGCGAAAAACGAAAGAGGTTATGGCTTCCATCTATTTGGAACGTAATTATAGTAAGGAAAAAATTCTTGAGCTTTATTTAAATGAAGTGTATTTTGCGCATGGAATTTATGGTGTCGGAACAGCAGCGGATTACTTTTTTGGAAAAGATATTTCAGAGCTTACGATCGATGAAGGGGCACTCCTTGCTGCAATGGTAAAAGCCCCTAACACTTATTCTCCTTATATTGATAAGGAAAAGGCAAAAGAAAGAAGAGACCTTGCCCTTTCTCAAATGGAGAAGTATGGAGAAATTTCAACAGAAGAGATGCTCTCCTTCCAAGCAAAAACGATAAACGTTCAAACACATGAGCAGGAGGAGGAACCATGGTTAGATGACTATTTTGACCATGTATTGAAGGAAGTAGAGTATGTATATGGGCTCAGTAGGGAGGCGTTGAAGCGTGGTGGCTATACGATAGAGGTATATATGGATCCACTAATGCAAAAAATTGCCTATCAAAAAATGCAGGACGATAGCTTTTTTCAAGCTTCTAATCAAAAGGTGGATGGGACCTTCGTATTAATGGAACAAGAATCAGGACATTTAAAGGCATTAATTGCTGGTCGTGATTTTTCCTTCTCGGAAATTAATCAGCTTCATGTTGCTAAACAGCCTGGGTCTATTATGAAGCCTTTAGCAGTCTATGGTCCAGCTATGCAATTAGGGGAATATAAACCATACGATTTACTCCTTGACAAAGATATCGATTATGATGGCTATCACGTTAAAAATGCAGACGGTCAATATGATGGGCAAGTCACGATGTATGAGGCGATCAACCAATCGAAAAATGCTCCAGCAGTCTGGTTATTAGATCAAATCGGAATTGATTATAGTAAAGCTGTTTTAGAAAAAATGAATCTTACTATAAAAGATAAAGGACTTGCTATCGCATTAGGTGGGCTAGAAAAAGGATTAACACCTATAGAAATAACAGAAGCATATCGTACCTTTATTCATCGAGGACAATGGACGGAATCGAGAAGTATCCAATCCATAACCGATTCCTCAGGAGAGATTATCACTCCACAAGAACAAAAAACAACGGAGATTTTTAACCAACAGGTCGCATGGAATATGGTACGGATGTTAGAGGGGGTTGTCCAAACGGGTACAGCACAAAATGGAGATTTTTCCAAAGCATTAGCAGGAAAAACAGGATCGACAGAGCATCCACACTCACCGGGGAATATAAAAGATGCCTGGTTTGCGGGATTCACTCCTGACTATGTGATGTCAGCATGGATAGGGTTTTCCGAAGCTCCAGCAGAAAATTATCTCACCACTGGTAGTGAAGCACCGACTCGATTGACAAAATCGATTTTACAAGAGATAGATAAACATTATTCGTTAAAGCAAAACTTTGAAAAACCTAATCAAGTGAAGGAGTTGCCTAAGCCAATCGGAGAATTACCTGTCATTACGGATTTATCGACATCGATAGAATTTGGCGGTTTCACCGTAATTCAAGGAGAATTAAACTGGACAGTAGCTGATGATGAACGAATTGTTTATCAAATTTATGAACAGAGGGAAGAAAAGGATAAATTAGTTGGAGAAGTGAAAGGGAAAGGGAATTATACTGTTGGATTAGGTGATGTTTTTCAATCAAAGCAGTATTATGTAGTTCCATATAATCCGTTAACAGAGCAATCGGGACAACCATCGAATATCACAACCTTTAGAGAATAAGAATTAATTTTAGCTTTATAATTGTTTTTTAGTTATAATAATTACAATTTAGTGAACAATTGTGAAAAATGCTATACATGTACGATTAAACATTTTATAGTTAAATAGAATGAGGAAAAAGGATGGAATAGATATGACAGCATTTAATGATACGATTTTAAAAGCGTTTCGTGGTGAGGAAACAGACTATACGCCTGTCTGGTATATGCGTCAGGCTGGAAGGTCCCAAAAAGAATATAGAGAATTAAAAAAGAAATATTCTTTATTTGAAATTACTCACCAGCCGGAACTATGTGCCTATGTTACGAAGCTTCCTGTAGACATGTATAATGTCGATGCAGCTGTTTTGTACAAGGATATCATGTCACCATTACCGGCAATTGGTGTAGATGTAGAGATCCAATCTGGCATTGGTCCAGTAATTGAGAATCCTATAAAGTCATTAAAAGATGTGGAGAAATTAGGAACAATCGATCCCGAAAGTGACGTTCCATATGTATTAGAAACGATTCGAATATTAACAAAGGAACAGCTTCAAGTACCTTTGATCGGTTTTAGTGGTGCTCCTTTTACCATAGCAAGCTATATGATTGAAGGAGGTCCATCGAAAAATTATCATCGAACAAAAGCATTGATGTATAGTGACCCGAAGGCATGGTTTGCTCTGATGGACAAATTAGCTGATATGACAATAACGTATGTCAACGCCCAGATACAAGCTGGTGCCCAAGCTATTCAAATTTTTGATTCATGGGTTGGTGCGTTAAATGTTGCTGATTATCGTACCTACATCAAACCAATTATGCAGCATATTTTTACAGAATTGAGCAAAAATAATGTACCTCTTATTTTATTTGGAGTAGGTGCAAGTCATTTAGTGAAGGAATGGAATGATCTCCCTGTTGATGTGCTTGGATTAGACTGGCGCTTATCTATTCGTGAGGCGAGAAGCTTAGATGTAACAAAGGCATTACAAGGGAACTTAGACCCAGCCTTCCTGCTCTCAGATTGGGCAACGGTTGAAAAGAAAGTGAAAGAAATCATTGATGAAGGAAAACAATATCCGAGTCATATATTTAACCTTGGACATGGAGTGACACCAGAAATAAATCCAGATCGTTTAAAAAAATTAACTGAATTTATTCATACTTATTCCAAGCAAGCATAGAAAGGATGTTTCATGATGACAAAGAAAAAAATCGGACTACTCGTAATGGCATATGGTACTCCTTATGAGGAAGCAGACATTGAACGCTATTACACAGATATTCGCCATGGACGTAAACCATCCCCAGAGATGTTAGAAGACTTAAAAGAGAGATACAAAGCAATCGGTGGTATTTCTCCACTTGCTAAAATCACGAAAGATCAGGCAAAGGCATTAGAAGACCATTTAAATGAAGTACAGGATGATGTGGAATTCGTTCACTACTTAGGCTTAAAGCATATTGAGCCATTTGTAGAAGACGCAGTGAAAAAAATGGCTGATGATGGGATAACAGAAGCTATTTCTATAGTACTTGCCCCACATTATTCTACTTTTAGTGTGAAGTCTTACAATGGTCGTGCTCAAGACGAGGCAGCTAAATTTGGTATCACGATAAACTCTGTGGAAAGCTGGTATGATGCAGAAGGATTTATCGATTATTGGAAGGAAGCCATCTTAGCAGAATATGAAAAAATGGAAGAAACAGAAAAAGAGAACGCGGTGCTTATTGTCTCTGCCCATAGCCTTCCTGAGAAAATTTTGCAATATGGTGACCCATATCCAGAGCAATTACAAAAAACGGCAGACCTTATTAAAGCAAAAACAGGAATCAAAAATTTGGAAATTGGCTGGCAAAGTGAAGGAAATACGCCTGATCCTTGGTTAGGTCCAGATGTACAGGATTTAACCCGTGAGTTATATAATGAAAAAGGATACCGCAGCTTTATTTATGCCCCGGTTGGGTTTGTTGCAGACCACTTAGAAGTTCTCTATGACAATGATTATGAATGTAAGGTTGTATGTGAGGAGCTTGGTGCGAACTACTATCGTCCATCCATGCCGAACGCTCATCCTAAATTTATCGATACTTTAGCAACCGTTGTGTTAAATAAATATAAAAGTAATGATCGATCATGAAAAAGATTGTAATCATTGGCGGTGGTATTGCGGGACTTACCGCCGCTTTTTACTTAAAAAAGCAGATAAAAGAAGAAAATCTACCATATGAAGTGAATGTAATAGAAGCGAGCAATCGTCTTGGTGGAAAAATTAAAACAGAGCGTCGGGATGGCTTTACAATGGAACGTGGGCCTGATTCCTTTCTCATTCGAAAGCAGTCTGCTGAGCGTCTTGTCCGTGAGGTTGGCTTAGGGGATAAGCTAGTAACAAATGGGACAGGGAAATCTTATATACTAATTGGAAATGAACTCCATAGTATGCCTCAAGGATCATTTATGGGTATTCCTACTCAAGTCAAACCATTTTTATTATCCGATTTATTTAGTATAGCGGGCAAGCTTCGAGCAGGGATGGATTTTATTAGACCTAAAGGAATGCCTCAAGACGATCAATCACTAGGAAAATTCTTTCGCAAGCGATTTGGTGATGAATTGGTTGAAAATTTAATAGAACCATTACTATCTGGTATTTATGCCGGAGATATCGATGATTTAAGCTTAATGGCTACTTTCCCAAATTTTTACGAACTGGAGCAAAAGTATGGCAGTATTGTAAGGGGCTTGCAAAAGTCGATGCCAAAGACGAAGAATACGGGCAAAAAGAGAAGCATGTTCTACAGTCTTGAAGGTGGTTTACAAACACTCGTGGAAGCATTAGAGCAAGCTCTTGGGGATGAAATGATCTATAAAAATACAAAGGTTAAATCATTGGAAAAAATAAATAGTAACTACCAACTTTCCTTATCAGATGGCTCAATAGTGAATGCTGATGCGGTGATGGTGGCAACACCTTTTGCATCCATGAAACAAATGTTAGGTTCTTATGATTTTATCCAAAAGCTAGGGGAAATGAAGGCAACATCTGTAGCAAATGTTGTGTTAGCCTTTGATCAGTCTGCTATTAAAGAAGATATTGATGGTACTGGTTTCGTCGTATCACGCAATAGTAGTAATCGTATAACAGCTTGTACATGGACACATAAAAAATGGCCGGAAACCACTGTACCAGAAGGAAAAGCATTGCTTCGTTGTTATGTAGGAAGACCTGGTGATGAAGAAGTGATTCATCTATCAGATGATGGATTAGAGGAGCTAGTTCTTGCCGATTTGAATAAGATTATGAGGATTGATGGTAAACCTCTTTTTTCTGTTGTGACACGTTGGGAAAATGCAATGCCCCAATACCGTGTTGGGCATAAGCAGATGGTAGAAAAATTAGAAGGAGATTTGATGGAACACCTCCCTGGCGTATATGTAGCTGGTAGTCCCTATAAAGGGATTGGGATTCCGGACTGTATTGATCAAGGGGAAGAGACCGTCAAGAAAATGTTAGAGTTTTTAGCCGAGTAGAGTTGCTTAGAAAAGCACTCTACTTTTTTTTTGTGTTTATACCATATATAAAAAAAGAGCAGCTTTAGAAGCTGCAGGTGTCTGTCTTTCACATATATCTTGATTAATTGGATGGGAATGTTCGTCATCCTTATTCAGCAGGATAAGAAGGATGAAAGGAACGAAAGATATAGGGTAAAAGACGTATAGGTTAAATGGCGGGATGATTGCAGCTGTCACAAATGTTATGATAACAATCTGCTTGTTCTACAATATCATTTCCGCACTTTACACACTTTTTTCTAGGGATATTACGAAAGAATTCTAAGATGTTTATCATAGACAAATCCCTCCAAAAATCGTGTCGTACATTTATTGTATTATAACAAAATCAAAAAATCAATACTTTGTATTAGTACAATTTCAAAAAATTGTTTTATCCTCTTTCTTCTTTTATACTTAGGTAGAAAAGCTTAGATAAAAAGGGGTGTCACTATCAAATGAAATTTATTGATAATAAAGGAATTACAGATCCACACATTAATTTAGCTATTGAAGAATATATATTAAAACAGTTCGGAGAGAAGGATACCTATTTGCTGTTCTACATAAATGAACCTTCGATCATTATTGGTAAAAATCAGAATACAATTGAAGAGATCAATACAGACTATGTAGAGGAAAAAGGTATTCACGTTGTCCGTCGTCTTTCTGGTGGCGGTGCAGTCTACCATGATCAAGGAAATCTGAATTTTAGCTTTATTACAAAAGATGATGGTAACAGTTTTCATAACTTTGCAAAATTCACAGAACCCGTTGTGGATGCATTGAAGGCACTGGGGGTTCCTGCCGAATTAAGTGGACGTAATGACTTAGTTGCAGAGGGGCGCAAGATCTCAGGAAATGCTCAATTTACAACACGTGGTCGAATGTTTAGTCATGGAACATTAATGTATGATTCTGAAATTGAACATGTGGTAAGATCACTCAATGTAAAAACAGAGAAGATAATCTCTAAAGGAATAAAATCCATCAGAAGTCGTGTAGCAAATATTTCAGAATTTATGGAAAATAAGCTATCAATGGATGCATTAAAGGAGCATATACTTTGTCATGTCTTTCATGTTGGTAAGCTAGAAGAGGTACCACGTTATGAATTAACAGAAGAAGACTGGGAAAATATTCATCAATTATCGAAAGAACGCTATCAGCAATGGGAATGGAATTATGGAAAATCACCGAAATTTAACATCCAGCATTCACACAAATTCCCAGCTGGTTTAGTTGACGTACGCTTGGATGTGCATAAAGGAATGATTGAGGATTGCAAAATTTATGGTGACTTTTTCGGTGTTGGAGATGTTAGTGAATTAGAGGACAAGTTAAAAGGGGTACGATATGATCGTCAAGCAATGGATGATGCACTAGAAGATATCGAAGTATCTCATTACTTAGGTAAAATTTCGAAAGAAGAGCTTTTAGGATTAATTTATTAATGGCATCTAGTTAGCGATTGATGGAAGCATACAAGAGGCTGTGCCATTCTTGGCTACAGCCTTTTTGCGTAAGAGGATAGGAAAGGAGGAAGTAGATGAAGAAGCTAATCATTACTTATGGCTTGTATGTATCCGTACTGTTTGTTTATTTCTTTTTTTATTATCCACTAGAGTCCTTCGGTAATTCTCGCTATGGTGCTCTCTCACATGCCTTTTACTTTTCCATGCTACCATTACAGCTTCTTGTACCTGTTTTACTTTTGAAAAGAAAAGCTTCCTACCAATGGATGGAGCGTTATTCATTGCTTCTCCGAACATTTTTCCTTGCTGCAGTGATTATGCTCATCGATTTTCTCATTCATCTCCCTTTTCGTGTGCTCTGGTATATGATTTCTAGAAATGAGGGCACACGAACACAGTTGTTCTGGCCATGGCTCTTAGAACGTCTCATTAGCTCATTCATCACTTTACTTGTGCTTGTTATTATTTTTTATATCGCTTCAATAATCATGAAGCAATGGCCAAAAATATGGGGGTTTATGCTTTGGTTATGGTTGATTCCAGCGGTTATTTTCATGGTGTTTATTCAACCAGTGTTGATTGATCCATTATTTGATGATTTTTCTCCTTTAGAACAAGGTAATTTACGCAATGAAATAGTAGAGCTAACGGGAAATGCGGGATTAAATGATGTCGACTTATTAGTTGTTCATAAAAGTGAGAAGGTATCCACCTACAATGCTTATGTTACGGGTATTTTTGATAATGCTAGAATTGTGATCTGGGATACGATGCTCAAAGGAATGGAAAGTGCTGAAATATTATTTATTATGGCACATGAAATTGCCCACTACTTGTATAACCATGTTTACATTGGTACGGGCTTGTACTTATTACTCGGATTAGTTTTATTATTGTTCCTGCAAAAATTTAGCACTCGTTGGACTAAACAACAACAAACACCGAGCTTAACAGTGCTGTTGAAATTATTTTTGACTGTCAATATAGTACTTATTATTACAGAGCCGTTATCCCTGTTTATTTCACGTCATATGGAGCAAGCAGCAGACCAATATGCAATAGAACATACAGAAGATTTAAATCCAGCCTTAGCAAGCTATTATCAATTAGCAGAGCAATCAAAGACAGATATATCTCCTGCTACTTGGATAAAATTACTTCGCTCGTCCCATCCATCAATAGCAGACCGAATCGTTCGAATAGAGCAAGAAATGATTAAACGTGAAACCAATCCATGATTTCATTCGTATAATGAATAGAGGTGATGAAAGATGGACGTATATGATCAAAAACTAGTAGAAGAACAAGAAAAGAAACGGAAGGTAATGCGCCTTCAAAGGGAAAAGAAGAAATTGACAGAAGAATTAAATCAATTAACCAATCGACAAGAGGATCTCTATCACAAGCTACAAGAGGAAAAAGTAGATGTTGAGAAGCTAGAAGGATTTAGTGTAGCGAATTTATTTTATACATTATCAGGTAAAAAACTTGAAAAATTAGATAAAGAAAAACAGGAGCTAGCAATCGCCCAGCTTCAATATGAAGAGGCCAAGGAAGCGGTTAATGACTTGAAAGAGGATTTGGAGGTCATTAATCAACAAATTCGTGAATTAGGTGATCCTGACACTCGATTTCATCAACTGTTAAAGGAAAAATACGAACAATTATTAAATACAAATGATCCAAAGGGAAAAGAAGCCCTTCAATTATTAGAACATCTAGGTACATTAAAAGACGAGAAAAAAGAAATAGCGGAAGCGATTCAAGCTGGTGACCAAGTGAAGTCCGCACTAAATAATGCTAGCATATCCTTAGATAAAGCCAAAAATTGGGGAACTGCGGATATGTTTGGTGGCGGTTTTATCTCCACTTCTCTAAAGCATAGCCACATAGATGATGCTAGACGTTCTAGTCACAATGCCCAGCGTTTATTAAGGAAATTTTCTCACGAATTAGCAGATATCGGTGAATCTTTTCAAGCAGATATAAATATCTCAGGTGGACTCACCTTTGCTGATTATTTCTTAGATGGTTTAGTAATGGATTGGTTCGTACAGGATAAAATTAATCAATCTGCTAATGAAGTAAATAGTATGCGGGAAAAGGTATCACAAACAGTGACACAGTTAAAGAAACTTGAAAAAGATATTGTACATACTATTACACATGCAGAGAGCGAGTGGGAGAATTTAATCTTTCAGGCATAAGCATTCGTTCCATATAGTTCAAAAGCCCAGTACAAATTACTGAGGCTTTTTTGTAGTGACTAAATATTCTTGGTCTGTTATGAAAAAATCAATTTCTGGTCGTTCCTGTATGAGATTCAATTGCTCAAGCTTGAAGAAGCTAACCTTTCGATACGGATCATGATCAATAATTGGTAACGATTTCTTTTGTGCAATATATTGATCTACTGCTCGTTGGACTTGATCCAATGCAACGGCAATATGTCGTTCTTCTTCTTCAAATAAATCATATGTTTCCTTCGACATGTAAAATGTTTTTTTCGGTATCGCCTTAAGGTATGGAAGAAGAAGCGTGTGATCAACCGACAAGTCATCTTTAATCAGAACTTGTAAAGGGATGTTTTTCGGTAGCTCTAGACTATATTCTTGGATGGCTTTTTTCATTTGAGCATAAGATATTTCTTTTACAGGGTGCTTATCTTCTGGCTTCTTTTTAAGTAGTATCTTTCTCCACATATTTCTCACCACACTTGATTCAAATTTTTGAAAACATCCTTAATGAGTGAATAATTGCTACATAGATTTTATCACATTTTGATCGATTTCATGGAAAATTTAATAGTCTAAGTAAATTTACCTAATTTTTCTATCATATTTTATCAAATATTGGTACATTATAGGTGGTTTTAAACCAAACCACACAAAAGGAGGAATTAATGATGGAAACATTACAAGAGAGACTTACGGAAATTAGTCCAAGTACATTAGCCGTTATCGGTGAGAGAGAGGAGGGAGACTATTTAACTAAGGTTATGGAATATGACGAAGAGGATGATTATGAAACAACTCATAGTGCTCAGAAAGTTATGGATATTACCTGTAGAGAATTCGGTATAAGTTTAAGAGGGTTAATTGAAGGTTCACGAATGCTCACAGGTATTACACATAAGCCACCCATTGCCATAGATCGAATGAGTGGCATGTATTTTTTTCCTGTCGAATCTCCATTAAGGAAATCCTGTTCATGGATTGCTCACTCTCATGTTCAACAAGCAGAAAAGCTTGAACGAAATCGCTCCAAAATCATCTTTAAAAACAACCGCACCATCACCTTAGATATTTCCTATGCAACGATCATTAATCAAATTTACCGTACTGCTCAATACCGATACTTACTAGGGAACAAAATGGAGGATGTCCTTCAATTATCTCACTATGTTGCTGAATCTGGATGGAAACGAAAAGAGCCAGGTATTAAAAATAGACATATGTGAAAGAAGGAGTCGTTATCATCTAGGTAGCGACTCTTTCTGCACACACTTTAAAGAGAATTTATAGCAAGGATGAAACTCGATGGGGTCGTTAGAGGATGAGCAGATGTGAGTGGTACGTTCAATCCTATTTTGTTCATTTGCCTTTTTTGAAAGATTTATAGACAATCATAAATGCCAAACCCTCTATGCTCTCATAGCTTGTAAAAAAGGTAGAAATGAGGGGATAATTTGTTTGGCTATTCCATGATTCAGACAGTACGAAACTATGCGAGTAAATTAGATCGTCCTCTGCGCAATGAGTTAGTTAATCTCTATAAGCCTCTAAAATTTACACCGTGCTTTTTACACCGAGTATTAGAGAATAGGTTAAAACAGAAGAAGAAAATATCTGTCATTGTACAGTTTCATCAAGAGGCTTATGAGTCTGGTTGTCATCAAATAGAGGGAATTATCAATAGTCATAGAAAAAATAAGTTATACCAATATTATTCTAGAATTTCTTGTTGCTCAGCTGATATGACTCCAGACAGTTTGGAGATATTGCTAACTAATTGTAAACATGTGAAGAAGGTTTATAAAAATAGAGAGGTTCATGCATTACTAGACGTCGCAGTGGAATCAGCTAATGCAAAGCAAGTGGTTCGCAATAATACCATGTTAACTGGTAAAGGGACAAAGATAGCGATACTAGATACTGGAATCTACCCACATCAAGACTTATCAGGGAGAATTACTGATTTTGTAGATTTTATTAATTATCGTTCCGAACCTTATGATGATAATGGCCATGGAACACATTGTGCTGGGGATGCAGCAGGAGATGGATCTCTTTCATCCGAGAAATATAGGGGGCCCGCTCCAGCAGCCAGTGTAGCGGGAGTAAAAGTTTTAAATGACACGGGAGCGGGCTCTTTAGATACCATTATGCAAGGTGTAGAGTGGTGCATTCAATATAATGAAAGCAATTCCGATAGTCCAATAGACATTATTAGTATGTCTCTAGGAACCGAACCGTATGATTATGGGGAAGAGGATCAGGATCCTCTCGTACAAATTGTTGAAGAAGCATGGAGCAGTGGGATTATTGTTTGCGCAGCAGCTGGCAACAGTGGTCCAGATCCACAGAGTATTTCAAGTCCTGGCCTCAGTGATCTTGTTATAACTGTTGGAGCCTTAAATGATCGTGATACTCGAGATACACGAAGTGATGATGAGGTAGCTAGCTTTTCAAGCAGAGGTCCAACCATTTATGGGCAAGAAAAGCCAGATATTTTGGCACCAGGTGTTGACATTATATCATTGCGTTCACCAAATTCTTATATAGACAGATTGCAAAAATACAATCGCGTCGATGGGGATTACTTTGTCATGTCAGGTACATCGATGGCAACCCCTATTTGTGCTGGAATTGTGAGCTTGATCAAAGAGCAAAATCCTCTATTAACGCCAGATGAAATAAAAGAATTACTGAAAAACGGTACCGATTTATGGGAAGACCGTGACCATAATATATATGGAGCAGGTTATATTAATGCTGAAAACTCGATACCAAAGTAATGGACTGGTTAATCAAGCAGAATAGGGCAACCTTTCAATTTTGACTCAGTTGATACAATCTACATTTTTGCAAGGCTTTCCTCATACAATCATGTAGAGGTGATAAAAGATGCCAAGAGTTAAATATACCGATAGTGATGTTGCTTTGATGGCAAGGATGATGAGGGCTGAAGCCGAAGGTGAAGGTGCTTTAGGAATGCTTATGGTCGGTAATGTTATTGTAAATCGCTTAAAAGCCGGTTGCTTAGATTTCCAAGGCTTAACATCTATACCAGATGTTATTTATCAAGTACAGGGAGGAAATTACTCGTTCGAAGCGGTACAAAAAGGAAATGTTTTTTACAACAGAGCAAGGAGTAAAGAAAAAAGACTAGCCAAACAAACATTAGATTATTGGCGTCAACATCCTTCTAAGTTTGCACTATGGTATTTTAATCCATATGATGTATGTCCACCTACTTGGTATGGCCAACCTTTTACCGGCCAATTTAAACAACATTGTTACTATGAACCGGAAGCTAATACGTGTGAAGGTGTCTATAGATGGTGAAAATCTCCACAGCTGTGGAGGTTTTTTTCTTTTATATGAAGTAAAATGAGAAATAGTAAGTATCATGGTAATAGAATAAATGTTAATTTGAGCTAATCAAGATTAGGAGCTATATCTTGGCAATAATGCTAATACCACGAGAGAAAACAGAGGTAAAGAATTATATCTAGGCAATAATACCAATACCACGAGAAAGAACCGAGATAAAAGCAATAGAACAAATAAAATAAAAATTAGTGAGATACCCCCGATATAAATTATAGAGAAGGAAGTATATAGATAATGGTGCTTAATTAAAAACACACTAACATTTTCTGTTAGGAAAATCAGTTAAAAAGTATTAAAATAAGGATAAATATGATTCCAGCAAACTTTTTTCCAAAGATTTGTTAAAGAGGGGTTCATTTATTTATGTTTACATATAATATAAGTAATATTGACAATATTAATATAGAAGAAATCAAACAATTAATTGAAGCAAATGATTTTGACCGACTTGTTTCCTTCCTGCTTAGAAGCTATGAAAGCCTAGGACCAATTCCAGGCTTTTTACTTCCATTTTTGGAGGCATTTTTGCCATTTTTACCTTTAGTTGTTTTTGTCATGACGAATGCTGCAGCGTACGGACTGTTAGAGGGATTTCTCCTTTCATGGAGTGGGGCAAGTATGGGGGCTATCGTAGTTTTTATGATCGTCCGAAGATTTAAGGATATACGTTTATTGAAATGGATTCGAAAAAATAAACAAGTCAAGAAAGTCATGAATTGGTTAGAAAAGCATGGATTTGGTCCATTGTTTTTATTACTATGCTTTCCGTTTTCGCCTTCGGCCATTATTAATTTGGTTGCAGCATTGTCGGGGATTAGTCTTTATCAATTTGCATTAGCGGTTTTGTTAGGGAAATCGGTAATGATTTTCACTGTATCCTATATTGGAGATAGTATCGTTTCCTTTGCGCAAAATCCGGTAAAGACTATTTTAGTAGCCATAGGGATTGCAATTATTTGGATATTTGGAAAGTATTTAGAGAAACGATTACAAAAACGTGCAGAACGAAAAAATTGGAAATAAAAAGGATTAAAGTTGATGGAATGGGGGTAAATTAGTAATATTAATCCCTTTGGAGGGAATATTATGAAACAAAAAAGAATATGGCCGATTGTTAGAGTTGTGTTATTTGCACTTTTACTTGCTTTTTTCTTTCGCTCCTATTTATTTGCAAGTTATGTGGTAAATGGCAAGTCAATGGAACCTACTTTACATGATGGGAATCTATTAATGGTGAATAAAATGATATATGACTTAAAAGAAATAGAACGGTTTGATGTCATCGTCTTTCATGCGAATAAAGAAGAGGATTATGTTAAACGTGTAATTGGGATACCAGGTGATCACATTGCCTATCGGGACGATACGCTTTATTTAAATGGAAATCCAGTAGAAGAACCATATTTAGAACCATTCCGTGAAAGTGAAGAACGACCATTAACGGACGAGTTTACCTTAGAGGAGTTAACAGGTGAAAGTAAAGTTCCACCAAATATGCTGTTTGTATTAGGGGATAATCGCACCAAAAGCTTTGATAGTAGAGAAATAGGCTTTATAGATCAAAGTTCAGTCGTTGGTAAAGTAGATGTCCTTTATTGGCCGATGTCAGATCTTAATTTTCAATTTATCCAATAAAGTGAGAGATATTACGGACCGTTAGCACGATAATAAATCAAAAAGTAGAAGGCACAAGCTTACTTGGCCCTCTACTTTTTTCTTTGTTCCAAAGAATACAGCCGAGATTTTTCCACTAAACAAAAGAACATTAGTTTGGTATAATGAGTAAAAGAGAGGACAGAGAGTAGGTGCTTGAATGTTACGTTTTATTGTAGGTAGCTCTACTGTAAATAAAAGTGAACAATGTTTAATGGAGATAAAAAATAAGCTTCAGCAAAACCCTCAGGGATCGCCAATTATTTATTTAGTTCCAGACCAAATGACGTTCCAACAAGAATATGCCTTACTAAACGATCCAGAGCTAAATGGATCCATACGTGCCCAAATCTATAGTTTTTCAAGATTAGCTTGGAGGGTTATGCAACAAACAGGAGGGGCAACAAAGAAATTTATTACTTCCACAGGGATTCAAATGATGTTACGTAAAATAATCGAACAAAGAACATCAGATTGGAAGGTTTTTCAAAAGGCAGTAGAAAAACAAGGCTTTATCGAACAGTTAGAAGAAATGATGATAGAATTTAAACGTTACTGTATTACGCCAGAGCAAGTCACCGCACAATTGATGGAAATGGATCGCTTTAAGCATCAATCAATGGGGGAACATGCCTTAAGAAATAAGCTGGATGACTTATATTATGTTTATCATCATTTAGTCAAGGAACTAGAAGGAAATTATATTGATAGTGAGGATCAGCTCCAGCTCTTAACGAAGAAGCTAGTGGAATCCAACTTCCTAGAAGAAACCGAAGTGTACATTGATGGATTCCATCGATTTACTCCACAGGAATTGCTTGTTATAGAAGCAATGCTTCAAAAGGCACAAAATGTGACGATAACCTTAACTATGGATCAAGCAGATGAGATTATTGCAGAGCCATTAGATCTTTTTTACCAAACGAAAGAAACATTCTTACAATTGGAGCAACTAGCACAGAAGCATAGTATTAAAATAGAAAAGGAAACACTCAGTAAACAAACAAAAGAAAACACTGCCTTTATTCATTTAGATCAACATTTTGATAGTAGACCCGCAGTACCATATGAAAAAAAAGCACCAATTAGAATGGCAGAGGCAGTCCACCCAAGGGCAGAGGTAGAAGGTGTAGCACAGGAAATTATTAAACTTGTGCGTGATGAAAACTATAGATATCGAGATATCGCGATATTGCTTCGTGAGCCTGATGTTTATCATGACTTAATTACGACGGTTTTTGATGATTATCAGATTCCCATTTTTGTGGATGAGAAACGAACCATGCTTCACCATCCCTTAATTGAATGCTTACGATCACTATTAGATCTCATCGAAGGAGATTGGCGTTATGACGCTGTTTTCCGTGTATTAAAGACAGGTCTAATTCCAGAAGGAAAAGAGCAACCAAGATTAGATCAAGAAGCGATTGATGAGCTCGAAAACTATGTCTTAGAGTACGGAATTAGAGGGAAAAATAGATGGACAAACGATCAGCCTTGGGTTTTTCAGCGCTTTAAAGGCTTTGATGAATCAGCACAAACAGATAGAGAAATGGCTATCCAAGAAAGAATCAATGCATACCGAATGCAAGTAGTGGACGCACTAGCACCGATAGATCAAGCGATAAAAGAAGCGAAAACTATTGAGCAAAAAGCGATTGTACTTTATCAATGGCTTGAGGAAATGCAAATTCCAAAGCATTTAGAAAAAATTCGTGAACAATATGATGAAGAAGGTCTTGTGGAAAAAGGACGTGAGCAAGATCAAGTATGGGATGCGGTTATTCAATTGCTTGAGGAAATTACGGAAATAGCAGGCGAGGAAGAAACGAATTTGAAGCTATTTCGAAGTATCTTGGAATCCGGGTTTGAATCACTACAATTCTCTCATGTTCCACCAAGTCTTGATCATGTCGTCGTTGGATCCATTGACCGTTCAAGAATGCAAGGGGTAAAATGTGCACTTTTACTTGGAGTGAATGAAGGTACATGGCCAATGAAGCAGAGTAGTGATGGAATTATTACGGAGGAAGAACGTGCTTTGTTGCAGGATAATGGTTTTCAACTAGCAGAAGGAAGTAAACGGCAATTATTGGATGATTGGTTTTACGTTTATCTTGCGTTTACACTGCCTGAAGATTATCTCTGGATTAGTTATCCTATAAGTAATAGTGAAGGAAAAGCAAAGGTGGCTTCTTCTTTAATTAAGAGAATGGAGGAGCTTTTCCCACAACAATGGGATAAAATCCTACTTCAAGATCCTGAAGAGATGACAGATGCTAGAAGATTTGTTACGACACCAAGAAAAACAAGAGGTGCTCTAACCTCCCAATTAGCAAGACAGCTACGCGGCTATCCCATTGATCCAATATGGCAGAATGTGCTGAACTGGTATATAGAAAATATAGAGGACAAGCTCACGAATCAGCGAGTTTTGCGAGGGCTATTCTATCAAAACAAACCAACTAATCTTTCCTCTACTACGGTTGAGAAAATGTATCCAGAAAAAATAAAGGCGAGTGTCTCTAGATTAGAGATGTTCTACCGTTGTTCCTACCAACATTTTGCTAGATATGGTTTAGGATTAGAAGAGAGACAAACCTATAAGCTTGATGCTCCAGATATAGGTCAACTCTTTCATGAAGCTTTAAAACAAATAACCGAATGGATCCAAAAGGATGGATTGAGGTTTGCAGATATTCATGAACAAGAGGCGAGAAATTATGCGAACAAAGCGATCAGTTATTTAGCACCAGTATTGCAGCATCAAATCCTACACAGTTCGAAACGTTATCAATATATACAAAGGAAGCTGGAAGGTATTGTCGCTAGGGCCACCTTTATCCTTAGTGAACAATCAAGACTAACGAACTTTTCTCCTGTTGGTTTAGAAGTTGGATTTGGATATCCAAACCAGTTGGATCCTCTAGAAATTCCATTAACAGATGAGCGAAAGCTTTTACTAAGAGGAAGAATTGACCGAATTGATCAAGCGACAGACGAAGAGCAGCTCTACCTTCGAATTATTGATTATAAGTCAAGTGCCAAAGGGTTGAATTTAGCAGAGGTTTATTATGGATTAGCTTTACAGATGATTACTTATTTGGATGTTGTCTTACTGAATGCGGAAAAATGGTTAGGTCAAAAAGCAACTCCTGGTGGTGTATTATATTTTCATGTGCATAATCCCATGCTTTCGCTATCTGAAAGCTTAGCGGATGAGAAAATTAATGCAGAGCTTTTTAAGCAATTTAAAATGAAAGGTTTACTACTAGATCAAGAGAATGTTGTGAAAATGATGGATACCTCACTGGAGTCTGGTAGAAGTAATGTTATTCCAGCAGGATTTAGTAAGTCAGGTAAATTCTATAAAGGATCAAAAGTGGCGGAAGAAGAAGTATTTCAAGATTTGCAAGCCTACATAAGGCAATTAATGAAAAACGCAGGTTTATCGATGATAGAAGGAAACTTGGAGTTAAATCCTTTCCAAAAGCAAGATCAAACAGCTTGTACATTTTGTTCCTTTCGATCAGTTTGTCAGTTTGACTCAACATTGCCCGAAAATAATTATCGTAGACTGCAGGATTTACAAGACGAAGAAGTAACAGAGGCAATTAAGCGAGGTGAGTTGTAATGCCACAATGGACAAAGGAACAAGAAGAGGCAATTTATCAATCTGGAAGCAACATTCTCGTTGCTGCAGCAGCTGGTTCAGGTAAAACAGCAGTCCTAGTAGAACGAATTATTCAAAAACTATTAAACAAAGAAACTCCTGTTGATATTGATCAGTTACTCGTGGTAACTTTTACAAACGCAGCTGCTCAAGAGATGCGTAACAGAATCGGTGAAGCTTTAGAAGAAGCATTAGCAGCAGATCCGGGATCGAATCATTTGAAGAAGCAAATATCCTTGCTACAGCATGCCTCGATTTCTACTTTACACTCATTCTGTATGGAGCTTGTACGTAAATACGCTTATCGTTTAGATATCGACCCGAGTTTTCGAATTGCAGATGAGGTTGAGGCAGATATGATTCGCCAAGATGTATTAGAGCAGCTTTTTGAAGAGTGGTATGGATTAGAAGAGGACGCGGAACAGGAGGCATTTTTCCAAGTTGTCGATCGTTTCTCCAATGATCGGAATGATTTGGAAATTGAAGGTTTAATCTTGACTTTATATGAATTTTCGATTCAACACCCTAATCCTGATTTATGGTTAGAGCAGCTTGCAGAAACCTATGCTGTAGAAGAAACAACAGATGAGTCTACGTTAACCTGGCTAACCATTTTGAAGAAAGAGGTTGCACGTCAATTAGAAGTAATGGAGATGCAAATCACCCAGGCATTAGAGTTAACGAAAGAGGCAGATGGACCATATCACTACGCAGAAGCTCTAGATTCGGACAAAGAGATGATACAGCAGGCAAAAGGAGCTATTGCACTATCATGGCAAGAAGCACGAGCAGTTTTTACTAATGGAAAATTCAAAGCATTATCTAGAAAAAAGGTGGAATGTAGTGAGGATAAAAAGGATCAGGTCAAAGCTTTTCGAGATGATCTAAAAAAAAGGTGGAATAAGGTTGCCTCTGATTGGTTTAGTCGAGATTTATCTTTCCACCTTGCTGATATGAAGGAGCTTTATCCAATAATTAATCATTTAACTAAAATGATTAAGGACTTTCGTTTCCACTACCAAGAAGCCAAAAAAGAAAAAGGACTCGTCGATTTCAGTGATTTGGAGCATTTTGCCTTAGATGTATTATTAGAAGACAAGTCCGATAAGCTTCCTTCTTCAATTGCTCTAGAGCTAAGAAAAAAATACCGTGAAATTATGGTGGATGAATATCAGGATACAAATATTGTTCAGGAAACGATTCTTACAAGTATTGCAGATCAAGACAATGGCAATATGTTTATGGTAGGGGATGTGAAGCAAAGTATTTACCGATTTCGCCATGCTGAGCCATCACTTTTTATTGACAAATATACTCGATTTTCTGAGGAAGAAGATCCAGGCTATCGAATTGATCTAGCGCGCAACTTCAGAAGTCGAAAAGAGGTATTAGTTGCCGCAAACTATGTGTTTAGGCAATTATTTGATCAAGAGGTAGGAGATTTAGAGTATGATCAAGATGCAGAGCTCATTTATGGAAATAAGAGTTATGACGACATACCACTTGCTCAGCCTGACACAGAGATCATCATTATTGATCAAGAATCGAATGAAGCAGAAAGAGAAGCCCTAGATATGGAGTTAGAGGATAGGGAAGACCTGGAAAAAGCACAGCTTGAAGCAAGAGCGTATGCTAAAAAAATACAATCTTTTATTGGACATGATGACCGACCTCCACTTCAAGTTATGGATAAAAAAACATCTATGCCTAGAAAAGTTGAGTACCGAGATATTGTTATTTTACTACGCTCGATGACATGGGCTCCGACCATTATGGAGGAATTCAAAAAACAAGGAATTCCAGTCTATGCTGAACTATCTACCGGCTATTTGGCTGCAATCGAAATTCAAGTAATGATGAGTTTATTAAAGATAGTCGATAACCCAAGACAGGATATTCCTTTAGCAGCAGTGCTGAAATCACCAATTGTTGGATTAGATGAAAACGAGCTAGCAGAGATTCGTTTGACTAAGAAAAACAGTACCTATTATGAAGCGACTAAAGCATATTTGGCTAAAACAGCTGGTGGGCAAACAGAAGGCAAGCTTGATGGCTTTATGACAAACTTAGAAAAATGGCGTAAAGAAGCAAGACAGGGGGCGCTATCTGCTTTAATTTGGCAAATTTATCAGGAAACAGGTTATTATGACTTTGTTGGTGGCATCCCTGGTGGTAGACAACGTCAAGCAAATCTAAGAGCACTATACGACAGGGCAAAGAGCTATGAATCGACTTCCTTTCGAGGACTTTTCCGTTTTCTCCGCTTTATTGAACGAATGGAGGATAGAGGAGAGGATCTTGGTGCAGCAAAGGCATTAGGTGAACAGGAAGATGTAGTGAGAATTATGACTATTCATAAAAGCAAAGGACTAGAATTTCCAGTCGTAATCGTTGGTGCGATGAATAAGCAGTTCAATCAACAGGATTTAAAAGAAAAGTACTTGCTCCATAAAGAGCTTGGCTTTGCAACGAAATATATTGATCCATTAAAAAGAATCATGTATCCAACCTTGCACTATCATGCCTTAAAGAAGGAAATGCAACGAGAAATGCTGGCAGAAGAAATGCGTGTATTGTATGTTGCCTTAACAAGAGCAAGAGAGAAGCTGGTCATGGTTGGTACCGTTCCGTCCCTAGATAAGAAGAAGAGAAAATGGGAAATGATGCTCCATCATAATGATTGGGTACTTCCACATTATTATCGATTAGAGGCATTATCCTATTTTGATTGGATAGGAGCAGTCTTGACAAGACATCAACATGGCGAGATCTTAAGAAATGAATCCACTGTTACCCATATTCCTGAGTCGATCCTGTATGATTCGTCTAAATGGAGTATCGCTCGAGTCCACAGTAGCCATTATCAAAATATGGAAGAAACAAATAAAGAAACTATAAAAGCGTTAGAAGAGGCAATATTTGAATGGAAGCCTATAGAGACAGGGGATGAATTGGAGCGAGAGATAGTCGACAACTATTTGAACTATCAATATCCATACCTAAATGCTACTTCCTTTCGGGCTAAACAGTCGGTAACCGAATTAAAGCGACAACAAGAGGTAAGAGATATGTACAGTGATTCTGCTATTATCGATCCGTTCCGTGCACCTATTAATCGCAGACCACGTTTTATGCAGCGTCAAAAGGAATGGACGCGTGCAGAAATTGGAACAGCCATGCACACTGTTATGCAACATATCCCTCTAAATAGAGAGTGGAACATAGATGCACTTGAAGAGTTTATTGTACAATTAGAAGAGAAAGAAATATTGACAAGAGAAGAAACAGAGGTCATTGACACACAATCCATCCTTGCCTTTTTTAAAAGCCAGCTCGGGGAGCTTGCCCTTTATGCGAAACGTATAGAGAGAGAAGTTCCGTTTAGTTTAACACTACCCGCGAATGACATATATCCAGACTGGTCAGAAGCAGAAGAGCGCATCTTCCTTCAAGGTGTGATTGATTGTTTAATAAAAACAGAAGAGGGATGGATTATGTTGGATTATAAGACTGATAGAATCGAAGAAACAGTCGATGACCATGTTAGGGATAAGCTAAAAGAAAAATATAATATTCAGCTTGAATTATATGCTAGAGCGTTAGAAAATATATGGCATGAACCCATTTATCGAAAATATTTGTACTTCTTTGATAAGGAATTGATTATAGAAATATAATGCGTAAGGGAGATCTCTCTCTTACGCATTTGCATTCATCACTTGATCTACAGCATCAGGATCAATCGCATTGGTAATATTAAATCCAGTGTTTGTATTATGCAGATCACCTGTATTAATGGATCCTGAGCCAGATGCAGATTTGGAGGCACTCTTAGGTGATAGGTAAAAGGTGTCTCCAAAATTAACTACTCCACCGTCAACACTTGTAATTTTAATCGGGCCTACAATGGATGGCATGTAGGTTCACACCCCTTCTTTTTTAATCTTTCAAAATTCGAATATGCTTAATTCTTGATCTTGAAAAAGTTTGATTTACTTGCCCTAGCTGTAAAATGGCAGAGGAAGAGATACCGTTGACACGAATATTAGGAACATGAATGGATGAACAGTGATGAGAATGAGCTTGGGTCATTGGTGTTTTTTCCAGGAAAGGGAGTTCTGTTTGGAATATGGGGTATTTTTCTAGTTCAAATCCTTTATCTGAAGAAATTCCTCCTTCTCTTTGAACAGCTAATACATCTGTCTTAGGCTGGAGTGTATGGATATCTCCAATATTGAATACCGAACTATAAGATGAATTGATTACCTTTATTGCTTTAACTTTAGTCACCCGCTGATTGGACATTCGTTGCTCCTTGTACCGGTGCTGGAATATTAGCTCCAACAATATAAGATTCAGGTGGTGTATCAAATAAAGAAGAAAGCTGAATCTCATTCGTATCTCCAACGATAAATAAAGAAGAGCTAGATATACCAAGGATTGATACATTTCCGACTTCTAAATTCCAATTATGGACATCAAATTGCATAAGTCTCTACTCCTTTTTCGTTTGTTGATCAAACCACTTTTTTAAACCTCTCATTAGTTCATCTTTAACTTGACTGTATACATATTGTGTGGAGGCTGGGTTTTGTTGTTGTTCATAAAAGGAAATACGTTGTGGTAATTGTTTTTTGACATCTTCCAATAATAGCTGACGATAATCCTCTTCTAAAGGATACTGGTGTTCTCTCTCTAATTGCTCGATATAGCTTGGTAAATCTTGATCTATATACTGATATAAATTTTGATGAACAGGTGATGGGTTAGCTTGTTTTATTGGCAATGACAGATCATCTGCTTGCTTTAGTTCTTCTGGGGTTACTCCAATATGCAAGGTACCGTCTAATCGTTCGATTTTCAGCTGATCAAAATGATATTCTAATTTCTCAATCGTTGTTTTTTGGTTTGTTTGGCCTTCTAATTGCTGGAGACGATTCGTTAAGGAGGTCACTTCATTTTGTAGATAATGGATCTGTTGCTCAAGCTGTTGAATGTAGAAATACATTTGCTGATACTCCATTTTCGATCACTCCTTAAGACTAGACTAGGTTTTTTTAAAGCTTAAGGTGGTGCTAATGGTACTAAAGGCGCGCTCAATCCTTGTGGTTCAGCAGGCTCCGCTTTTTCTTCATAACCACCTGTATTATATAGCTGAGATAGTGCTTGTATTTGACCAGTGCTTCCAATTTGTAATACTGATGAATTAGTTACACTGCCCACCTTTAGAAGATGTATATAAATGGATTGATGTACTGTTAACTGCATAGAATCACTCACTTATTACAAAGCATTTATATTTTGATCAAATTGATCCTCATCGACAAGACTTGTGTAGGCATTTTCAAGATGTACTTGGATGCCATCCCCCGTATTAAAGGATCCACCACCTGCAAAGGTTTTAACTTGGCTATATGGTTGGACTCGATAGACATCCCCAATATGAAAGATGCCCGATGAACCAATACTTACCACTTTTACAGCACCTACGATGGCTGGCATATACAATCTCCTAACATTTAAAGTTATCCATGATTAGTTTATGAAAAAGTAAAGAGTTTGTGAAAATGACATTAAAACTAGTCTCTGCAAAGGTTATAGGATAAAATAAACACAGTATGTTATTTTTTAGAGTATAAGAAAACTAACGCTTCCACTAAAGCACAAGCGAATGTGAGTTTTCTAAGGGGGATGTAATCATGAATCAATTAAAACCAGTTCAAGAAAAACTAAGATTACCTTGGATAGATGCAGCGAGAGGTTTTGCAATTTTTGGCATATTTATCGTCAATCTTCCATCGTTTCATGGTCCTTACTTTTTATATGGAAATGGTACGAATTACTGGGGAAATGAAGAATCTGGTATCCTTTCGATGATTATTGATATCTTTTTTCAAGCTAGCTTTTATTCTTTATTTTCCTTCCTATTTGGTTTTGGGATTCAAATGATGTTAGAAAATCTGCATTCTAAAGGAATTCAAGCTACCCATACGCTGTCACGTAGATTAACCATGTTATTAGTATTTGGAGTTATCCATGCTTTTCTTATATGGCACGGGGATATATTAATTAGCTATAGCATTATCGGTTTTCTTCTGCTTTTCTTTCTAAATAGAACAAATACAACGTTAATCATCTGGAGTGTCTCCTTGTTACTTGCACCAGTAGTACTATTTACTGGATTATTATATTTAGCAAGTCAGTTTACTTTAGATATAACAAACCAGGCTGCAATTGAGGCATCCTACCAACATTACGGATCAGGCTCGATACTTGATATCCTCCAGCAAAACCTTGCAGATTGGCTTTTTGCCAATAATGTTTATTCATTTATTTTGATTGCATGTAATCTCTTACCGATATTCTTACTTGGTACACTGTTTGCACGTAAGAAGTGGTTACATCAAGTGGACGTCCATTTACCGATATTGAAGCGAATTTGGCTAATTTCGTTGTCGTTATTTTTTATTTTTAAAGCAGGACCCCATTTTATAGGAAATCCTTTATGGCTTTCGATGCTACAGGATACTGTTGGTGGAGTGAGCTCGGCCATCTTTTATATCACCACGATCACCTTACTATATCGAATGATTCCTTCATTGTTCAGAGGATTGGAATACGTGGGAAAAATGGCGTTATCCAATTATATTTTGCAATCACTTGTAGGGGTACTATTATTTTATTCGATCGGTTTTGGTTTGTACGGGGAATTGAGTCCACTACAAACAATACTAATAGCATTTTTTGTATTTCCTATTCAAATAATACTCAGTTGGCTCTGGCTGAAACGTTATAAGAGAGGACCACTCGAGTGGGTATGGCGGAGCTGGACATATCGAAAAAAACTTACAAATAAAAGAAAGCAAGAGCTTGCTAGCTAAGGATTGTATGACAATTGAGTGAAGTGTAGGCTCGGAAATGAAAAATTTAAGATTACATGGTATGATACTCTTATCTAGTGAGTTTATTAAAAACTTTGAAATGATTGGGGGAAGGAAGATTGACACATTTACATATTACAGCATGGGTGTTGGCACTAATTTTATTAGTGATTTCGTACTCCATGTATAAAAAAGGGAATAACAAGGTAGGCAAAATAATACACATGATTGTTCGCTTGGATTACTTATTAATCTTATATTCAGGTGGATCATTGTTCGCGGATTATGCAACAGCAGGCTTGCCTGAATTTCCACTATTAGGCGAGCTAATTGTGAAGCTAATTGCAGGGTTATGGGTGATTTCTTCAATTGAGATGATTTTAGTCAAAGCCTCAAAGCAAAAGCCAGCGAAAAGCTTCTGGATACAATTCGTGATTGCGTTTATTATTGTTTTAGTATTAGGTTTTTTCCGCTTACCAAATGGTTTTTATTTTGGATAATAGAATGTAGCCCCTGCTTCTTGCTGAAGCAGGGTTTTTTCCTATCCTCGTTATTGTCCCACCTATTATTCTCCACACACCTTTCTATATAGAGAAATTTTTCAATCATTTTCCCTTTAAGTAAGCATAAATTAATAAAAGCGAGGCAGTGAAGAAAGGTGTGAGACGAAGTATGTGTGGCATTGTAGGGTGGATAGACTTTAGTCGTAACGTGCATAAGGAGCACCATAAGCTTGAAAAAATGGTTGAAGCAGTAGCGCATAGAGGTCCCGATGAAACGGGTTATTGGTATGATACACATATAGGCTTTGGTCACCAACGGTTAATTGTCGTTGATCCAGAAGGCGGAAAACAGCCAATGAAAGAAATGGTGGATAAAAATCGATATGTGCTCATTTATAATGGCGAGCTTTATAATACAGAAGATTTAAGAAAGGAATTGTTAAAAGCAGGCTGGACCTTTCATTCTCATTCTGATACGGAAGTTTTGCTAAAGAGCTATATAGAATGGGGAGAATCTCATGTAGAGAAGCTAAATGGTATATTTGCTTTTGCAATATGGGATTCAGCAAAGGAACAATTATTTCTAGCAAGAGATAGAGTAGGCGTGAAACCATTATTCTTTAAAAAACACGAACATGGACTTTTATTCGGATCTGAGATAAAAGCTATTTTAGCAAATAATGAAGTCAAAGCGGTTATCGATCAACAAGGATTAGCAGAGTTATTTGCTGTAGGGCCCTCCAGAACTCCTGGGAATGGCGTGTTTCATCAAATTGAAGAATTGCGAGCAGGACATGTTGGAATATTTGATAAAAATGGCTGGAGAACAGCTAGATATTGGAATGTTGTTAGTGAGAAACATACAGAGTCAGTGGAGGAAACAGCACAAAGAGTGAAGGAATTACTAGAGGACGCAGTCGAAAGACAGCTTGTTTCCGATGTGCCGCTTGGAACATTTTTATCAGGAGGAGTTGACTCTAGTGCAATAAGTGCGATTGCAGCCAATTATTTAGCAAGTCAAAATCAAAGCCTGCGAACGTTTTCTATTGATTATATCGGTAATGATCACTATTTTCAGAGTAGTGATTTTCAGCCAAATCAAGATAAAACCTATATCGGGAAAATGGTTCATGCATTAAATACGAAGCATAGCAATTATGAAATGGATAATCAAACACTTGCTACACTGTTAAAAGATGCCGTGAAATATCGAGATCTGCCTGGAATGACAGATGTGGATTCTTCTTTATTATGGTTTTGTGAACAAACAAAAAAACAAGTGACGGTAGCATTATCCGGTGAATGTGCAGATGAAATCTTTGGAGGATATCCATGGTTTTATCGAAAAGAAGATTTAGAGCGAAAAGGCTTTCCATGGATTCGATCTTCAGAGGTAAGACAGCAGCTACTTAGAAACGAATTACAATCGAAGCTTTCTTTAGAAGAATATGCACTCAATAGATATAAAGAAACCATAGATGAAACCCCCTTACTAGATGGAGAGGATAAGGAAGAGACAGAACGTAGACAAATGTTTTACCTGAATATGCAATGGTTTATGCCGACATTATTAGACAGAAAAGATCGAATGAGTATGGGAGCGAGCTTTGAGGCAAGGGTTCCATTTAGTGATCATAGACTAATTGAATATGTTTGGAATATTCCCTGGGAAATAAAGACCATAGGTAATCGGGAAAAAGGAATTTTGAGAAAATCTTTAGAGGGAATTTTGCCTAAGGATATTCTCTACCGTAAGAAAAGTCCCTATCCTAAAACACATCATCCGGCATATACACAAGCTGTTGTCGAATGGATGCATACAATATTAGAGGATAAAGATGCGCGCTTGTTTGAAATATTAGATAAATCTGAGGTCAAACAATTAGTCGAGCAAAAAGCGACAAATATTCAAGTACCATGGTTTGGTCAATTAATGACAGGCCCACAGTTATTAGCCCATTTAGGTCAAATGGATTTTTGGTTAAGAGAATACAATATTGAATTAAGGCTATAAGATAGATTGGTAAAGGGAAGTAGTGACAAATATGCGAAAAAGCTGGATCATTATCTTTATTGTTTTTCTACTTCAACCATTCCTCCAAATAAAAGGAGTAAATCTCGATTATCCTTTTATTGTAATGGATGGAAGGATATATCGGGTGGTGGTTGAGGAAGAGGTAAGTACAGATTTAATTGGGAAATCAGTCGGTCGAGTGTCCGCTTTGATTGACGAATCGGATTCAATAAAGGGCAATGCCTCTAATTTTTATCCAGTTGGTACAAAATATCATATCATTTACGACACGGATCCGAGAAAGGTATTAGCAGTCGCAGATGATGGAAAATTTAAAAAGGCGATTTATCAAATGGATATCCCTTTTCACTGGAGTACACTAGTATATAATTTTATTCCATTTTTATTTTTAGGTTGTTTAATTGTATTACACGTTAGGAAAGAAAAATATCGAAAGCAAGTAAGAAGAGAGCGTTGATTAGCTTTCTTCTTTATTTTTAGACAGAACTAACCACCACTTTTTTTAGCTCGAGAAGAAGCATCATTTACTAAGACCGATGCTAAACAGATGAAAAAACTTCTACTCTCTTTATTCTCTCTCTCATTTGACATTTCTCTGTTGTCTAGGATAATAGAAGACGAACTATGAAAAAGAGGGGACAATAGATGAAAAAAACAAAATATAGCATCATTTCACTAATCGGGCTTATGATCGTCACTTTGTTTCTCCCACTTCATGTTACAAAGGCTGAGGAAGTCAGGGATGAGACGATTTATTACATACTAGTAGATCGATTTGTCAATGGGGACAGTTCTAATGATGGAGAATTGAATATTGAAGATTCAAAAGCGTTTCATGGAGGTGATTTAGATGGGGTAATGGAAAAAATACCTGATCTAAAAAAGCTAGGAATTACCACGATTAATCTTAGTCCAATAATGAGTACTAATACCTATCATGGTTTTAGCACACTAGACCACCAAACGATCCATAAGTCATTCGGAAGTATTGTCAGGTTGAAACAATTAGTCGAGCAAGCACATAAAGAAGAGATGAAGGTAATATTAGATTTTGTTGCAGATAATGTAGCTCCAAATCATCCTTTAGCTTCCGATCAAGACTCCACCTTATTCGGTGAGCAAGTAGCTACTATCGATACAAGAAATGAGCAAGTACAGCAGTATTTATTAGAAGCTGCAAGTTATTGGCTGAAAGAAGCGAATATAGATGGTTTTCACCTTTATCTAGATGGAGAGGCAGACGAAACCTTTATTCAAGCATTTGAACACCAAGTAAAAGAGGAGAAAGAAAATGCCATTGTTCTAGTAGATGGAGCAGAAGAAGGAAATTTAGTAGTAAATCATGAATTTCAAAACGAAGCTGTTGCTCTATTGAAACAGGCAGGAACTTCCTTGAAGCCTTTATTTGATGAGGAGGATTTTCTGCAATCTGACCAAATTCTATCGATGGAAACAGTCTTTTCCAATCGTTTCGCTTTCGAATCAATGCAAGAAGAATACCATCCTGTAACAAGGTGGAAGCTTGCCGCAACCCTTCTTTACGCATTACCAGGCTCTGCTTTCTTTTATCAGGGTCTCGAAGTGCCAATGGATAATGGTGTAGCTGAGCCTGATCACCGAATGGCAGAATTAAATAAAGAGGATGAAGAGATTACGCAACATCTGGAAAAGCTTGCAACTATTCATCGTGAATCAAAGGCATTATCAGAAGGAGATATGGAATTTGTTGAACAAGTCGGGGAGATGACAGTATTTAAAAGGACTTATCAAGATGAGACATTGTATGTTGCGATAAATAATGATACACAAACGCAAACGGCTACGATTGAGAATTTGGGATCAAATAAGCAGTTAAAAGGTTTACTAGAGGATAACTTGATAAGAGAACAAGAAGATGGAAGCTACAAAATCACCTTAAACCGGGAGACAAGCAATATTTTTGTCCTAGAGGAAAACACAGGATTAAACTGGTTCTTTATTGCAATGATGATCGTTATTTTCGGAGGATTTGTTGCTTTTGTGATCGCACTAAATAGAAGAGCAAAAAAAGGGGCTGGGACAAAAGAGTAGTAAAGCAGGAATAATCCGAACGTTAATATTTGTGCACTGTAACCGCTCCGTCAAAATACTTCGCTTTCCGTGGGCACGGCCTCAGCTAACTTTGCAAAGGAAACCACTTTGCAAAGTGGATCTTCAGCTCGTGCTGTTCCCACAGGAGTCTCCGTATTTTGACTACGCTCAGTCAGAAGGTTGTTCGGATTTTCCTTCTTCCTATTTAGTTATGTCCCAGCTTCTTTTTTAGATAATTTGCCCACCATTAACATGAATCGTCTGTCCAGTTACATAGTTGGCATCATCACTAGCTAAATAGACATAGGCTGGGGCGACTTCACTTGGCTCACCAGGTCTCGCCATTTCAGAATCTGACCCAAAGGTAGAAACAGCATTTTCATCAAAGGTAGCAGGAATGAGTGGTGTCCAGATTGGACCTGGAGCAACACTGTTCACACGAATTCCTTTAGATACAAGTGACTTCGCTAGCGACTTGGTAAAAGTAGTAATCGCACCTTTTGTGCTCGAATAGTCAATTAAGTTTTCACTACCTTTGAATGCGGTAATAGAAGAGGTGTTAATAATAGAGCTCCCTTTTTGTAAATGAGGGAGAGCTGCTTGTGTCATATAGAAAAATGAAAAAATATTTACTCGAAAAGTCCGTTCTAATTGCTCCTCTGTAATCGCTAGAAAATTTTGCTGTGGAAATTGCATGGCAGCATTATTTACAAGGATATCCATTTTTCCAAATTGCTCGATGACTTGCTCCACTACCTGATAACAGAAATTACGATCTGCTATATCTCCTCTGAATAGTTGACATGTCACCTGTTCTTGCTCAACCAATTGCCTTGTATCGTTTGCATCCTTATCCTCGTCAAAATAAATAATGGCAATATTTGCTCCTTCTCTTGCATAATGCAGAGCAACTGCCTTGCCAATTCCACTATCTCCACCAGTAATGACCGCAACTTTACCCTTCAGTTTATTACTGCCTACATAATTTTTCGTTATGCTTATTGGAATAGGATTCATCTCATACTCAAAGCCTGGCTGGCGGTTTTGATGCTGCTTTGGGAGAATTGGTTTCTTTTGACTTTTAGTCATTTTACTCACCTCATACTATTGTTTTTCCTAGTATGAGCTATTTCGAACGAAAAATGCTAATTTTTTGGAGGTTGATTTAAGAAAAACAAGGCGAGTGTTCCTGGCCCTGAATGAGCACCAATAGACGAGCCAACCATATTCATTTTGATTTCCTTTACTTTCCATTTCTCTTGAATCAATTCAGCGAGCTGGTTAGCGACATCCTCTACATCTCCATGACTAATACCTATCGTTTGCTTTTCAAGATCAACACCACGCTCTTCCATGACTTCCACCATACGTTTCAATACCTTTTTGGAGCCACGGACCTTTTCTAGAGGGATTAGTTTGCCATCTTCCATATGTAATAATGGCTTGACCTTTAGTAGGGTGCCAACGAAAGCTGCTGTTTTACTAACACGTCCACCACGATATAAATATTCTAAATCATCGACAGTAAAAATATGTTCCATGTTTTCGTAATAATATTGACTTACTTCGAGCACTTCCTCTAGAGTTGCTCCATGCTTTACCATCTCAGCAGCCTTTATTACAACTAATCCATAACCAAGAGAAGCACACTTCGTATCTAAGATATGAAGATTAAAATCCGGATAGTTCTCCTTTACTTGCTGTTCCATTAATTTCGCAGATTGATAAGTTCCGGAAAGTTCTGAAGAAAAGGCTAAATAAATTACATCATCACCAGCCTTGGCGTGCTTCTCAAAAGTATCCTGAAATACCTGTGGACTCACTTGTGCTGTTTTGGGTGATTTTCCAGCTCTCATTTCCTCATAGATAGTCTTCGGTGAAATGGAAATCCCGTCCTCGTAGTTTTCTCCATCTAATTGAACCGTAAGTGGCACCATCTCAATGTCATACTGTTTATAATCTTCTACGGATAAATCTGATGCAGAGTCAGCAATAATTTTAATTGTCATTTTCCTTGCCCTCCTTTATGATAGATAGGTCATGTATGGATGTCCTATTTTTGCTTAATATAAGTTTAAGCGTAACAGGGTCATCCGTCAAAACAAATTATGTAATATTTTCATGTAAAGCATGATTTAAAAGTGTTAGGATAGGGTATGGGAAGGTAGCCATCCTTTGCTTACTAGGCAAGGGGTGATTAGCGTCTGTTGATCGAATTAGGTGAACAAATAGGATAAATGGGAGGTGTACATATGTTTTTAATTCAATCTAAAAGAATTGCTATTGTTATTATAGGTGCTTTATTAAATGCGATTGCCCTGAACTTCTTCTTTATAGCTGCAAATGTTTATGCAAGTGGTTTTACTGGTATTTCTCAAATACTATCCACAATTTTTACAGACTATTTTGGCTTTGAAAATGTTAGTACTGGTATTA
Organism: Gracilibacillus sp. JCM 18860; assembly: GCF_055395245.1. Classification (NCBI taxonomy): domain Bacteria; kingdom Bacillati; phylum Bacillota; class Bacilli; order Caryophanales; family Bacillaceae; genus Gracilibacillus; species Gracilibacillus sp. JCM 18860. The sequence continues at coordinate 1,347,256 of NZ_AP043868.1, read as the reverse complement.
TGCTCTTTATCTTAAATATTCCTGTTGCGATTTTAGGATGGTTAAAAGTTGGGAAGGGATTTACGATTTATAGTTTTCTTTCCGTCATTTTTACTTCATTATTTCTTGAAATTCTCCCGATTATCGAATTGTCGAATGATATTATCTTAAATGCGGTATTTGGTGGTGTGATTGCTGGTTTCGGTGTAGGGATTACTCTAAAATGGGGTGCTTCAACAGGTGGCTCCGACATTATAGCAATGGTCCTTTCTCGAATGAAGGATAAACCGATCGGTGGCTATTTGATGGCGATAAATGGGGCTGTTATTGTCATTGCAGGTTTATTAAATGAACCTGAAAATGCGCTCTATACATTAATTGGTTTATATGTCACTACAAGAGTGATTGATGGTATTCATACAAGACATGAAAAGGTTACAGCTATGATTGTGACAAAGAAAGCCGATGAGCTACAACGTGCCATTCATGACACTATGATACGTGGAATTACGATTTTGCCAGTAAAGGGAGCTTACACAAAGGAAGATAAAAATATGCTATATTTAGTAATAACGAGATATGAGCTCTATGATTTAGAAAGAATTATTCAAGAAGTGGATGAGAATGCATTTACGAATGTTATCCAAACCGCAGGGGTCTATGGCTTCTTTCGAAGAAATGATTGAAACTTTTATCAGAGAAAAACGACTATTCCATTAAGGAAGCCTTACGGGGTTGGCTAAATCTGTGGGATAGGAAGGAGTTTCCAATGAAGAGAATCGTTTTATTAATTTCTATGATTATCCTGCTTACCAGTTGTGGAACAAGTGATAAAGAGGAGACAGCAACGGGGGAGACACAAGAAGAAATGGCAAGCGAGGAGATAGTAATGGACGAGGAAACGAAACAATTAATTGAAAATTTCGAAATGACGGCTGGGGCAGAGCAAACTGAAGAAGGAATTATCTTTACGATGGAATTACAAAATAAAAATGAAGAAGATCTTAGCTTAACTTTCTCTTCAGGGCAACAGTTTGAAATATTATTAACAAAAGATGGCGAAAATATTTATCGATATTCTGAAGAAAAAATGTTTACACAAGCATTAATTGATAAAGAGATAAGAAGCGGGGAAAAGCTATTTTGGAAAGAGATATGGCAGCCTAAAAGGGAGTTAGAACCAGGTAAGTATCAAGTAGAAATAATGCTTTTACCTCAAGAAATAAACCGTCAAAAAATAAACCAATCTGCTTTTACAAAAAAGCTTACTCTTGAGCTTTCCGACATACAAGAGGAATTAGAGGAAGTACAAGAGCCTTTTCGGAATATAGAGGTCTCAGGTAAGCATGGAAATTATCAATTAAAAGGAGAAGTCCATGGTTCTATTGGAGAAGCCTACTATGAGGTTGAAGATGGTCATCAATATTTAGTTGAGCAAACTCCAATAGAGGTAGAAGGTGAGACATGGCAGGAATTTCAGTTAGATATTATCATTTCAGAGGATTTAATTCCACAAAACGGTACATTAATGCTTCTATTGTTTAACAAAGACCGTTCTATTCAATTACCTGTAGTTCTTGAACAGCAATAAAAAAAGGCGAGGATGAATGTCCTTGCCTTCAATCACTAATAACCATAGCTTGTAATGGTTTCTTCAATTTGTTTTGTTAATAGATCCCACTCAACATCTGGTTTTTTATTAACGGTAATAAAATGTTGAAATCCAAAAACATTATCAACACCATCAAGTTTCATTAGATCATTTAAAATATCATGTTCACTTGTTTGACCAGGCATAACCGAAATACTACTATTACCTTCAAAGATCATTCTATCACTTGTGAATTTCATTGCATTCGGGTTTGGAGTTGCTTCAATGTGAATACTCATAATCTTCCCTCCTATATGTATCCGTACTCGCCTCTATCATATCAGAAATCATGGAATTTAAAAAGAAAAAAAGATCTAAACTCCACCCCTTTACAAAAAAACATGAAAATCAACCAACTGAGCATGAGCTCAGCTGGTTGTGTAAGTCCTCTAGCCTTATATTTAACGATTGTTTTGCTTTAACTGTTGCTCTAATTGACGTAACTCCTGTTGCTCTTCTGCAGTAGCATTTGTATAAGCTGATTGAATAGCATCTTGAGCAGCTTGCTTATCCTGCTCACTCATGCTGTTACCACCCATAAGACGATTGACAGCATTTTTAGCTTGTTCAAACATTCTGTTTTGTTGTTGCATCATAAGGCCCTCCTTGTTGAAAGAAAAATAAGCACGAACACCTCAAGGGGATGTTCATACTTATTATGACTAATCATTCGTTTGTTATTCGATTTATTCTTTAACAATGACTGGGTTTTTCACTAAATTTAAATAATCCGCTAAAAATGTACCGATTCCATCCTCTTGATTTGTGGACGTTTCATGGTCCGCGATCTTTTTTAGTTCCACTATAGCATTCCCCATAGCGACTCCAATCCCAGCATATTCAATCATTTCTAGATCATTATCCTCATCTCCAAAGGCAATAATGTTCTCTTGTGGGATATGGAAATAATGGGCTATTTTCTTTAATCCGACAGCTTTATGGACGCCTTTCCGTACAACCTCAATAATTTCCCAAGGCACTCCCCATTTTCGGTGCTCAATGACAGAAGCATGTTCGTCACTTAAATATTGCCTCAATTCGTCAATATGCTCCTCCTTCGGATGGATTAACAAAGAAGTAGGGTCTTCCGTTAATTGGTTTTTCAAACTTCCTACAGTAATCAGTTCTTTATCTCCTGGTTCCGTAAAGAAATCGATAATTTTATCACTATGTCTATCTAGGTACATATTATCTTGAATTTCGGCAAAAATATTCTCTACTTCAAAATCATAGCATGTTTGAATAATTCTTTTTGCTGAACGATTTGGTAATGGGGAATGTATCGCATCCCAATTGGAATCAAATGGATGGTGGATTAACGCACCATTAAAGTTAACCATAGGAGTCTGTAAACCGAGCTCCTTATAATACATAATACTGGATCGATGAGGTCTTCCTGTTGCAATCACGACAATATGTCCTTCGTTTATTGCTTCCTGAATTACTTTTTTGGTAAAAGGACTAATTTTTTTCTGTTCCGTTAATAAAGTACCGTCCAAATCCAGTGCAATAAGATGTCTTTTACTACTACTCATTTTTATCCCCCCACTCTGTAAGTATAGTCTAAATGGGAAACATATGGTTGTAAAGTTCTTGTATATTTTCGTTTCTATATTTTGCAAGTTTTTCTGGAAAAAGCTATCATGAAGATAGAATAGATATAGAAAGGACAAAATGTTATGATCATCGTAAATAGAGAATCCTGGAATGAGATCCCATTACTTCATGTAGTGGAAGCGGAAAAAAAAGAACAGCCTTTACCTACCTTAGTATATATACACGGTTATACGAGTGCAAAGGAGCATAATCTAGATATTGCTTATATAATAGCTGAAAAGGGCTACCGTGTACTCTTACCAGACTGCTTACTTCATGGGGAAAGAGAAGGAGATATAAAGTCAGAGGAACGAGAATTACGTTTTTTTGAGATTGTAAAACAAAATATAGATGATGTGGAAAGTATTTATGAGACGTTAGTTACAAAGCATTTATTGGAAAAAGATCGTTTTGGACTTGCAGGTACGAGCATGGGAGGGATCACAACAGCTGCAGCCCTTACCCAATTTTCTTGGGTGAAAGCAGCAGCGATCCTAATGGGTTCTCCTAAATTGACAGCCTATGCGGAATTACAAATCCAATTGATGGAAAAGAAAATGGGTGAGCTTCCTATTCCTGAGCAAGAAATCAACCTTCTATTATCAGAATTGAAGGAAATGGATCTATCCCTGCAAGTGGAGAAGCTTTTCGGACGTCCATTATTCTTTTGGCACGGGGAAGAGGATAACGTTGTTCCATTTGCCCATGCATATAATTTTTATGAGCAAGCTATCGATCATTACAAAAACCCGGAAAATATTCGATTTTTCCGAGAAATGGGACGTGGACACAAGGTTAGTCGATTTGCTATCGTGGAGTTTACTAATTGGTTAGAATACATGCTTTAGCATCAGAGCATTTATAACAGAGCAAGCCATTTTTACTTTATGGAGATATTGTTACAAAAGACGTAAATGATTTAAATTTTCTTTCATTTTGTTATAATGTTATTAAGTAATGCTTTACTTTTTTTAAGGAGGGGTTATAATGGATCAAGCACTTGAGGATAATCTAATGGGAGCTTTGGAAAATGTTATTGACCCAGAGCTTGGAATAGATATTGTTAATTTAGGATTAGTATATGGCGTTGATCTGAATGAAGAAGGAATTGCAACAGTAACGATGACACTGACAGCAATGGGCTGCCCGCTAGCAGGTCATATTGAGCAAGACGTCAAGCGTGTAATGGAAGATATTCCAGAGGTAAAGGATACAGAAGTAAATATTGTCTGGAGTCCACCTTGGTCCAAGGATCGTATGTCCCGTTATGCTAAAATCGCTCTAGGTATTCCAGATTAAACCATTACTTAAATAAAACCCTTGTCTTAATCGAAGACAAGGGTTTTATTATGGATCTGTTTGTTTAATTACTTTCTTTTAATACGCCATCACCGAGCAAGATAACAATAATACTAAAAATGGCAGCAAGTGATAATACAGAAGGTACATGTAAAGTCTCACCAGCCATGCTTGCAAGTACGTATCCTATCACGAAAGAAATGATAACCGCCCAAACAATTGTCATAATATATTTCATCCAACATTCACCCCACTTTTATAGGACCAATATGTATTTTGAATAATTTAATAATCTATTTTACACCAAATTAATTTTATCAAAACTTTGGAAGAAAATAAAGAGTAATCTTTGAACACTTCATTTCTGGACAATTTTGGTTTACCTTATCTGCTGAAAACGGTAAAATAATAGTTATATACCTATAAATTGAACATTTGTACGAATCATTATGCATTTCAAGGAGTGCGTATATTGGAAAAACGACTAGGAATTATATTATTCACATTATTAGCCATGTTAACCTTAACGGGATGTTTTCCATCAAATTCGTCCCAGAATATTGAGAAGGTGGGTATGCTCATTGAGCACTCGATAAATGATCAAACATGGGGAAGTAAAGGATATCATGGTTTACTCGATATAGAGAAAGAATTGGATATGGAAGTATACTTTAAAGAAGGTGTACAAACCCAACCACAGGTAAATCGTGCAATCGAAGAGTTTGCGAATCAAGGAGTCCAGTTAATAATTGGTCATAGCAGTACATATGGACAATTCTTTCATACGATTGCCTCTTCTTATCCTGATATTCAGTTTGTTTATGTCAATGGTGCTTATTCAGATGACAATCTTATTAGCTTAAATTTCAACTCTATGTCGATGGGATTCTTTGCTGGAATGGTAGCGGGTAAAATGACAGAATCTGATCATGTAGGCATTATTGCAGCATATGAATGGCAGCCAGAAGTAGAGGGTTTTTATGAGGGAGTAGCTTATCAGAACCCTGATGCAAACATAAATATTCAATATGTCTATAGTTGGGATGAGTCAGAAATTGCTATGGATCACTATCGCAATATGGTAGATAATGGGGTAGATGTGATTTATCCGACTGGGGATGCCTATAGTATGAAAGTAGTAGAGGAAGCTCAAAATGACCAGATTTATTCGATTGGCTATGTTAATGATCAGCAGTCGATAGGTGGACAATCTGTCTTAACAAGCACCATTCAGCATGTAGATAAATTATATCTTTATGCGGTAGAACAGATTGAAAAAGGCGAGCTAGAAGGTGGTATTTATAATTACGGCTTCACAGAAGAAGTAATTTCAATGGGACCTTACAGTGATGAAATACCAGAAGATTTTCAAGATCATTTAGATGAACAATTAAATGAATATATAGAGACAGGACTACTTCCAGATCACGAATAGGTGTGGTAACCTTTCTATTTACTTTTGTGTCCGAGCCTCATTGGAATGGATAGCCATAACAATTTGTAGGGAAGGATGAACATTTTCGTTATGTATCATGAAAAATAGACCAGTTGTGAGAAGATTTGATACTTGAAAATTTACTTGTTTTCGCTTAAAATTAGTACCAAGTCTTAATAATTGATATTAATTCCTTTGAGAGGAAGGATAATAATGAAAGCAGGAGTTTTAGGAACTGGTCATTATGCTCCAGAGAAAATTTTAACCAATAAAGATTTAGAGAAAATAGTAGATACTACGGATGAATGGATTCGTACTAGAACAGGAATAGAGGAGCGAAGAATTGCCTCAGATGATGAGAACACCTCTGATATGGCATTAAAAGCTGCAGAGGATGCCTTAAAAGAAGCAGATCTTACTGCTGAAGAACTAGACTTAATACTTGTGGCCACTGTTACACCAGATCAGCCATTTCCTACGGTCTCATGTATTTTGCAGGAGAAGCTTGGTGCAACAAAAGCAGCTGCAATGGATATAAGTGCAGCATGTGCTGGTTTTATGTATGGGATGATTACAGCCAAGCAATTTATCGAATCAGGTGATTATAAGCATATCTTAATCGTTGGTGCCGAAAAATTATCCAAAATTACCGATTGGGAAGATCGTAATACATGTGTCTTATTTGGAGATGGTGCTGGTGCTGCGGTTATGGGTCCAGTAAGTGATGGCAAAGGCGTTTTATCCTTTGAGTTAGGTGCAGATGGAAGTGGTGGAAAGCATCTAGCCCAACAGGATGAGCATATCATAATGAATGGAAGAGAAGTATTTAAATTTGCTGTACGTCAAATGCCAGAATCATCTGTTAAGGTGGTTGAAAAAGCCGGACTTGCTAAAGAGGATGTTGATTATTTAATACCTCATCAAGCAAATATTCGAATTATGGAAGCTGCAAGACAACGGTTAGGAATCGATGAAAGTAAAATGGCAGTCAATGTGAATCATTATGGAAATACATCAGCTGCTTCGATACCAATTGCTTTGTCTGAAGCTGTAAAAAAAGGTAAAATAAACGATAATGATTTAGTTGTCTTAGTAGGTTTTGGTGGTGGTCTTACATGGGGAGCCGTTGCTTTAAGATGGGGAAAATAACGTAAAATTAGATAAAAGGAGGAATATTCATGGGTAAAAATAGGGTTGTCGTGACCGGATTAGGAGCAATCACACCATTAGGAAATGAAGTAGATCAATTTTGGGATCATTTAAAAAATGGTGTATCCGGTATTGATATTGTTACTAAAGTAAATAAAGATGATTTTCCTGCAAAAGTAGCAGGCGAAGTGAAGGACTGGGATCCTACACAATATATGGACAAAAAAGAAACCAAAAGAATGGACTTGTTTACCCAATATGCAGTGGCTGCAGCGAAAAATGCGGTAGAGGATGCCAATCTTGAAATTACCGATGAAATTGCGCCAAGGGTAGGTGTTTGGATTGGTTCTGGTATTGGCGGAATGGCAACATATGATGAACAATTTAGAAGGTTTATGGACAAAGGCTATCGTCGTGTCAGTCCATTCTTCGTACCTATGCTTATTCCGGATATGGCCGCTGGTCAAGTCTCGATTCAGTTAGGTGCAAAAGGAATTAATAATTGTTCTGTTACTGCATGTGCATCTGGAGCTAACTCCATTGGAGATGCTTTTAAAGTCATTGAGCGTGGGGATGCAGATTACATGATCACTGGTGGTGCGGAGGCTCCACTAACACCAATGGCATATGCCGGATTCTCCACAGCAAAAGCATTATCTTTTAACGAAGACCCAAAAACGGCCAGTAGACCATTTGACAAAAATCGTGATGGATTCGTTATGGGAGAAGGTGCAGGAATTATTATTTTAGAATCATTAGAATCCGCCCAAAAACGTGGAGCAAAGATTTATGCGGAAATTGTTGGTTATGGTGCTTCAGGGGATGCTTATCATATTACTTCACCGGCTCCAGAGGGAGAAGGGGCCGCAAGAGCGATGCAACAAGCGATTGAAGATGCGGATATACAAGTAACGGATATAGATTATATTAATGCACATGGTACTAGTACAGAATATAATGATTCATTTGAAACTCAAGCCATTAAGACAGTTTTCGGAGATCATGCCTATCAATTAGATGTTTCTTCGACGAAATCAATGACTGGACATCTATTAGGAGCAGCAGGTGCAGTGGAAGCCATTGCATGTGTGAAAGCTATTCAAGATGGGATCTTACCTCCGACCATTAATTATGAAACACCTGATCCAGATTGTGATCTTCATTATGTTCCGAATAAAGCAAAACAAAAAGAAGTGAATATTACTTTGAGTAATTCATTAGGTTTCGGTGGGCATAATGTTTCTCTAATTTTTAAAAAATATCAGTAATACAAGTACAATAAATCCTGTTTCCATATTGGGGAACAGGATTTATTATGTTTATAGCCTTCCAATTGCAGAAATGATGGGTGGGAATTTACACTCTATATTGATCCACTCATATGTGAGGATACTTGTACATATAATGAAATAAATTAGGTGGACAAGCGGGTGAGTAGTTTTGATCTATGCATTAATATTTCTAATAGGATTCGGTTTTTCAGTCTCTGGAGGCATGTCACTTATATTGTACTTGAATTTTATACCGGCTGGGCTCACTTTATATGACTATATCGCACTTATTCAAACAAAAGTAGAATGTTATTTTTTTATCATAGGTCTGATTCTCATGGGTTTATCGATCCAGAAGCTGACCATTTTATCTGTTAAATAATAGAAGAAAAGAATAATTCATTCCATTTTGGTCATACTGTTTGATAAGAAAAAGCATAAAGTGAGGTTTGGTCATATGTTATATTTGCATGATGTATGGGTAAATTGGTTTGAGGGTGAAGAAAATGGTTATAATGTATGTCCATTTCATGAATGGAGAACCTCTGATGGTATTGAGATACTAGATCAAGTTCCTGTTCTACTTATTGATCCCAAGACTTATCAATACATTGAAAACGACTTACAGGACTTACCTAAAAAGATGCTTGACACCATTTATAAAAGAGCTTACATAAGAAAAAATCAAGAACGAAAAGTATTGGAATATGCAGCCATCATATCTGACGGCAGATCAATAATGGCATTTGATACTATGGGTTTTCAAATTCCTGTCCGAAAGAGCAGGTTAATTCCAAGGCAAGAGAGATTGGTTCTTGAATTAATTGAGAGTCGAGAACCCACGGTATATCAAGTACCCTATCAAGAAGAAAAGGAATATCATATTCTTTCACTTCCACCTGAAAGAATGAAGGGATTGACTAGAAAAGAAAGACAGCTCAAGCAATTGCTAATGGTTGCATTGGACCAGTTAGAGGTTTCAAAATGTCTCGAGGAAATAAGGTACTGGCTAACGGAATGGAAGCCAGATCAATATCATGCTATTAAACGGATGAGTTTTCAAGAGGCATGGAATACACTATATAAAGAATTAATCGAAGGATGGTCGGAAAAACACGAATATTTCTGCAAGCAAATCATTAAAGGTCAAACCTATTATGAAACGATTTGGGATCAAGAACATGATAATTCAACTACAAAATCTGTGCGATAAGGGGTTGAAAACCGGACTTTATTTTTTAGCAAAGTCCGGTTTTTCTTGTAGAGATAATTTGGAACAACAGAGAGGAAGAAATCCTTTACGTTTACCTTTTTTTCTTCACTCGTCCGAGACCTATGGCTTTCTTCGCTTTTGCTAGCATTTTGTTAGCAACAAAATTCGCTTTTTCCGCACCTTCATCTAGAAGTCTATCTAGCTCATCGGAAGCCATTAATTCCTCATATTTTTCTCTAATAGGGCGTAATGTTGCCATCACCGCATTTGCTGTTTCCTGTTTAAATTCTCCATAACCTTTTCCGTCATACTTTCTCTCAAGATCTTCTACACTCTCACCAGTGCAGCTAGCATGAATGGTAAGTAAATTACTAATTCCAGGCTTATTTGTTTTATCAAATTTTACGATCCCATCCGAATCAGTAACCGCACTTTTAATTTTTTTCTCGATTTGCTTATCTGTGTCTAACATAAGAATCGATGCTTTTAAGTTCTCATCAGATTTACTCATTTTTTTTGTTGGTTCCTGTAAGGACATTATTCGTGCACCTACCTTAGGGACACGAATTTCAGGAATCGTGAAAATATCGTTATATCTATTATTGAATCGTTGAGCAAGATCTCGGGTTAGCTCTAAATGCTGCTTTTGATCATCACCTACTGGTACGATGTCTGTTTTGTAAAGTAATATATCTGCCGCCATCAATGGGGGATAGGTAAGAAGTGCGGAAGAAACTGCTTCTTTTCCATTCGATTTATCTTTAAACTGTGTCATTCGTTCTAACTCACCGATATAGCTTATTGATTGTAAAATCCAGCCGAGCTGTGTATGTGCTGGTACCTCTGATTGAATAAACAAAATAGACTTTTTCGGATCAATACCTGAAGCTATGTATAATGCAGCAAGAGATTTTATATTTTCTCTTAATTTTAGTCTTTCTTGTGGAACAGTAATGGCGTGTTCATCAACAATACAAAAATAGCAATTGTTTTCTTCCTGTAGATCGACAAAATGTTTCATTGCGCCTAGATAGTTTCCAAGTGTTAAAGTACCACTTGGTTGAATTCCTGAAAAAATTGTTTTCATTATCGTCACCTCTTGATATATAGTTAAGATCACTTTTTGGTATAAAACGGGCTAAATAGAGTTTATCATATGTTTTAAATAATTTCTTATTTGTTGGATTTTGTTACTGAACTGAGGCATTGATTACGTATTTTGTTCCTACCCTCCCCAGCATTATAGCATAGACACAAAAAGTACTAAATTCTTTCGAAAATAGAATGGATTGAAACTCATTTTTAAGCACAGATTCCCCGAAAATGAAGTTTACAGGTCTTATAAAACGCATATCAAACCTACTTTCCTCACCAAATGAAGTTTATAGATATAATAAAACGTATTCCAAACCCAAGATCTGGCTAAAATAAAGTTCACTACCTCTGTAGGATTTTACGAAACCACTCTCCCAGTTACAAATTATAGTGTGAATTAGATATTTAGTGGAAGAGCATACTATAAAAAATTTTAACGAAAGGAAGGAATCATATGTCTAAAAATCCGATTGTAATTGATGCTATTATCAATGGGGAAAAGTATAAAACGGAAAAACAAGCCCCACGTGAAAACCCAACAAATCCAGAGGAAATAGTTGGGTTTTCACCAGTAAATACACAAGAAGACACAAGAAAGGCAATTGATGTAGCATATGAAACGTTTACTACTTGGAGAAGATCGTCTATGGATGAAAGAATAGAACGGATGAGTAGGGCGATCCAAAAAATAAAAGATGCTACCCCAGAAATTGCACAACTATTATCACGGGAACATGGCAAAGCACTTTATGATTCTAAAGGAGAAATAGCTGTCTCTTTAATGTGGATGGAATTTGCGTGTGATAATGTAAAAGAAGTTTTGAAAAATGAAGTGCAAAGACATGATAATGGTAAAACTATTATAGCCAAAGATGCTATTGGCGTCGTATCTGCTATCACACCATGGAATTATCCGATTTCCCTTTCGACAATTAAGGTTGCACCAGCATTATTAGCAGGTAACACGATGGTCTTAAAACCGAGTCCGTTAGCCCCGTTAGCTGTAAGTAAAGTAATTGAATTAATTGCAAACGAATTTCCACCAGGAGTGTTAAATCTTGTTCACGGGGAAGCGGACGTTGGTGTAGAGTTAACATCCAATCCAAAGGTTGCCAAAATTGCCTTTACAGGTGGGACAGAAACAGCTAAACATATTATGAAAGCAGCGGCAGATACAATCAAACATATGACACTTGAATTAGGTGGTAATGATGCAGCAATTGTTTTAAATGATTTTGATGTAAATGATGAGAAAGCAATGAGGCGGATTGTCATATCTAATTTTCTTACTGCTGGACAAATATGTATGATTGCTAAAAGAATTTATGTTGATAAATCAATCTATGATTCATTTGTTGAAAGGTATATTGAGGCAGCTAATAAATGGATTCGAGTAGGAGACCCATTTGATAAAAATGTGACGATTGGTCCTGTTAATAATGAAAAGCAAGCAAAGTATGTCCAAAGTCTAATTGATGATGCTAAAAGTAAAGGGGCTCAAGTTGTGAAACTTGGTGAAATACTTGATCAAGCTCTTTATGAGAAAGGTTACTTTATGCAGCCTACCGTCGTTTTAGGAGCAAGTCAGGATGATCCAATCGTTGTTGAAGAACAGTTTGGTCCGACGGTTCCTATTTTACCTTTTGAGGATGAGGAACATGCAATCCATCTTGCTAATGACAGTATATTTGGATTGACTAGTTCTGTATGGGGAGAAGAAGAACATGCCATTGAGGTTGCCAAACGTATACAGGCAGGTACGACGATGATTAATACAGCCGCCGTTCAAGGACTTGATGTACGTTTTCCATTCGGTGGTGTAAAGCAGTCTGGAATAGGACGTGAATATGGAAAAGAAGGGCTTCTAGCTTATACAGATACACATGTCATAAATGTTCCTGATCAGTTAGATTTGCCGTATATCCCTGAGTAAAGAGTGTGAATGAGAAAAGCAGTGAATACAACAAAAAGTAATAGGGACTGTATAATTCTATAATGGCATAAAAGTTTGAATATAAAACAATCAAGCTAAGAACGTCTCTTACATTCTTAGCTTGATCTTATGTTTACTGAAAGAATTTCTATCCTTATTGATTAAAATCTTTTCTCTGTCCCCATCTACCACCTTTAGGATTGGTTTGTTGTTCAGTGACACCCTCCTCGTTTAAATAGGTCATAGCAGTGTTTAAAGTGAATTCAATTGCTTGAGTTCCCTCTTGATAGTCAGCATTCTCATATACACCATCTACCTTATCTCCTGTTATGCTTCCACCATTATAAAGGATGTAATTTTTACCTTGTTGTAAGTCCTCTGAGCTTATTAAAATTGTTTGAAAATCTTTTTCAGGTTCAATAGCAAGTATTTTTTCCCCATTACTATTTTCCAGATATAAGGTAGTTTCTGCGTTTTGAATTTCTGAGTATGTCATCATAATAGTAGATTGGCTGGAGTCTTCTGATACTCCTTGAGCCATGCCACTACTACCAACAGCCACTAGTGTGCCACCTTCGATGTTAAACGATTGATCATAATCAAGTGATCCATTTCCAGATGAGGATGGTCCATAAACTAGCACTATTCCACCTGTCATGGTTATCGAGGTATTTGAATCTAGTCCATCACCATTTGCGTCAACATATAAATAACCATCTTCAATTAGAAGTTCACCAGTTTCTGTAGTCTCTTCGTTTGATTCACTTGTTGTCTCGGTATCTGTGTTACTCATTCCCGGCATGTTAGCATAATTACTACTACTATTCACATTAACCCCATCATCCTCAGCATGAATATGAATATCACCACCGGTTATTGTAATATTTAATCCTTCTAATCCTTCATAGCTTTTCTTCACATCTATCGTTCCATTTTCTATTTGTACATCACCATCTGCATGAATTGCATCATCCCCAGTGGATAGAAAAAGATCTCCGTCAGATATAACCAAATTTTTATTACTGTGTAGAGCATCATCAAAGGAGTCAATTGTGAAAGAACCATTAAGAATATGAATTTCTTCGTTTGCCTTTATTCCTTTTGTACTTTCTGTATCTTCTGTTTCATCTTTATTTTGACTAGAAGCTTGAGGTGAATCCCCACCATTAGAAGGAAAGTCTCCTTCTGGTAAATCCGATCGATCAGTATTGCTTGGCATTTGTGGCATATTTTCGGGAGGATTTTCTCCATTAGGAATTTCTCCCATTCGATCAAAATCTGTAGTAGTGCCTTCTATTTCTTCTGGACTTCCTCCACCAGATATAATAGAATACTTTCCATCTATACCATATACAGATTTTTCTGCCTGAATACCATCCCCACCTGCCTTGATGTTAAGCTCTCCATTTTCTAGGATGATATTACCTTTTGATTCATCCTCATCATTGGATGACTTTACTCCATCACCTTTTGCATCTATCGTGATCGAAGCCTTCTTCATTGCAAACAGATCTCGACCAACGATACCGTCATCTATAGAAGTGATATTAATAGTACCACCAATAATCTTAAGGGCATCACGACTCGTTATACCATCGTTATAATTTCCATTTATTTTTAGAGTACCTGAACCATTTATTGTTAAATCATCTTTGCTAAAAATCGTTGCTTCTGGTTCATCTGTTTCTTCATCCGCGTATACATATTCTGTTGCGTCAGTTAATGTGTTTTGGGTGTCTTCTTCTAATGAAATAACTGTTTTCTCTGCTTGTTTAATGTAAATAGGTGCACTCGTCGAGGATTGGAGCGAGACACCATTTAATATTAGTCGTACTGTTCCACTATCTTCTGCATCTACTACAATTTGTCCATCCTCTAATGTTCCATCTATTACATATGTCCCTGAAGTGTATATATTGATTTGATTTTGAGAGACAAGGACAGAATCATTTTCTTCTGCGATTACTTCTTTCCCATCTAGATGAATGGAGATGGCCTCTTGGTCCTCCCAGCTCGTATAAGCATCATCCGTGTCATATTTCACCAGATTATTTATAAGCTCATCCGTAGCTTCTCCGTTCTCCTGACTACAACCACTTATGGTGATAATCAAGATCACAGAAAGGGTTAAAAACCACCTATAATTAATAATTCTTTCCATAATGTTCACCCTTTTTTAGGCTGTAAAGTTTCCATCATAGCTAAGCATTACAGCGGTTTGGACTCCTTTTATTCTAGCAAGTTCAGAAGTGATATTAGAATCATTATCTTTCACACGAATTTCATAGGTTATCTCTTCATAGTCCTCTATCATTGATTTTGATTTTAGGCTAAACCTCTTCGTATAGGTTTTGACAATTTGTTCTAACTCTTCATTAACTGCATTTTGATCATATTTTATAATTAATAGATAGGGATTTTCGACTTTGATCTTATTAGCGAATATAAGTAACACTAATCCTATGAGAACAGAGCCAATTACTGCTAATAGAATAAAACCTGCACCACTTAATATTCCAGCTATGACGGACCAGAATAAGTATACTAAATCCATTGGATCCTTAATCGGTGTACGGAAACGAACAATCGATAAAGCACCAACCATACCAAGAGATAACAGAACATTCTGACTAATCCCCATAATGACTAAAGCAGTAGCCATTGTCATTATTACTAAAGAGATATTGTAGGAATGGGAATATATGACCCCATTAAAAGTTTTCTTATATATGAAGTAGATAAACAACCCGACCATAAATGCCACACCAATTCCAAGTAAAGCATCAATAATAGAAAAGGATGAGGTTGTTTCTAAAAAGCTTGATTTAAAAATATCTGAAAAATTTGTGATAGAATTCATTTTTTCTCTCCTAATGATTTAATATTTTTATCGTTAGCCATACATCCGACTTAATTGATATTTAGAGTAGGCTTCTTGTCTTGTATCTGATAGCTGTAGCAAATGTTTTATTATTTCAGGTAGATATTCATCATATTTCACCTCCAAGATGATAAGATTTGGCTCGAGAACATCGACCATCGGTAGCTGCTTATGAAACATGTCTGTATTGTAAAGACTGGATTGTATTTTGCTATCAAAGGTAATGCGAACATTTCCAAATGGGTATATTAGCGGCTCTCGTTCGTAATCGACAACTGTTGTAGGTTTGATTTGGTTATATTTCATTTCTGTGTATAAATATCGAATGAGTGGTCTTTCGTCATGCTCCATCCAATCAATATCTCCAATTCGCCATTTTTCAAATTCCCTACGGGTGACCATACATTTTGATTTGAAGGTTAAATTATTACGTTTACTCTTTCTTTCAAGATTAATGTAGTGATCCCTTTTTTCATAAATGCGAACTCGATATTTGTCTCGATTTAAATAACCTTCCTTCTTCTCATTTAGAATACGATTGGAAAAGTTATCAAAATAAGTAGAACGAATGCGATACTTTCCGCTTGACCCTGCATTGGGATCCCTGCTCATAAAATGAAGTAGCTTGCCGCGCAGGATATGATATTCTGTTTGTGATATTGCGTACTTACGTTCACGACGTCCATTAGGATGAAAGGATGTCTGAAAGGTCATTGAGCTGCCTCCTTCTGTTCGTTTTGTTATCATGTTAATCGCTGGAACAATTTTTAGTTTATAAAGGAAATGTGTCAGGAAAATGTCAAGTAAATTTTTTGTGAATATTCATTTGGTTTTTAGACATATGGCTGACTTATGGATCTGATAAAAAGAAGTATGGCAAGTTTCTCGATTTCTCATTATGTGGTAATCTAAGGATAAACTCGCCAAATATAAAGAAATCAAGGTGAAATTAATGGTCAAAATATTAATAATTGAAGATGAATTTGCAATTAGTCAAGTTTTAAAGGCATATTTACAAAAAGTGAACTATCAGGTAGAACAAGCTTATGATGGAGAAGAAGCGTTGAATAAGTTCCATACCATCTATCCAGATTTAGTTCTATTAGATGTTATGCTTCCGGGTAAGGATGGCTGGGAAATATTAAGAGAGATAAGAATGGAAAGCAACTGTCCCGTTATTATGTTAACCGCGCTAGGAGAAGTGAATCATCGATTAGAAGGGTTAAATGAAGGGGCAGATGACTATATTACGAAACCCTTTGTGGCCGATGAAGTAGTGGCTCGGGTAAAAGCTGTGTTAAGACGGTCACAGGCAGACCATGAAAATCCTATAAAACGGTATGGACAGTTAGAGATTAATATAAGAGCACATCAAGTAATCCTTAATAAAAAGAATGTTACACTCACGCCTCGCGATCTTTCTGTATTAATGTTCTTAGCAGAAAATCCAAACCAAACATTTACAAGAGAGCAGTTAATTGAACATGTATGGGGCTGGGATTATGAAGGTAGTGATCGTGCAGTCGATCTTGCTATTAAACGAATTCGTAAAGTACTAAATACTTGGCCAAGTTCTGAAGGAGAAATTAAAACATTAAGAGGATTGGGGTATCAGCTACGTGTTAATCAAAAATAAGAGAAGAGTCTCACTGAGACGGTACTGGACCAGCCGATATTTATTAACACTTTGCATTGGACTAATCGTCATTGCCCTTATTTCCGCATTTTGGATTAGGCATACGACATTAGAAAATCGACTAAATATGATGACGATTATGGCGGAAAGTATGGCTGATCGTATTGTATCGGCAGAGGATGAGGGACCAGAACCAGGTAGAAATGACTTTTTTAGAGAGAAAGAAGGAGAAAAACATTTCGAGATTGACCCGTTTACTTATATTATCGACACTTCAGGGGCTATCCTTTCAAGTAACCGACCTGGAGGGCCGATGGCAGGGGAAATTCATTCTTCAGTTTTAGAAAATGATGATACGATTCAACAATTTACACTTAGCGATACTCGTTTTTATGTAGTTAAATATCCGATAGAAATCGATGGATCCACATTGGGCTGGGTCGTTATGTTTGAGTCAAAGCAAAATCTATCACGAGTAAATCAGGAATACACTCAGCTAGCCATTATGATCATCGGACTTGCTATACTTGGATGGGCTGCTATCTACTTTTTGTCTAAGCGGTTATCTAAGCCAATTCAAGAAGTGGCAAAGGCTGCGAAACAAGTGGAGGAAGGGAATTATCAGATTGATTTGCCAAATGAAAGTAAAGAAAAAGAAGTTCATGAGTTAATTCATTCCTTTAAAGAAATGGCATATAAGCTTGAAAAATTAGAAGCATTACGAACAGAATTATTAGCAGGTGTTACACACGAGTTAAAAACACCAGTTACCTCTATTAGTGGATTACTCCAAGCGATGAAGGATGAGGTGGTTACAGGTGAGGAGGCAAAGGAATTTTTGACGATTTCCTTAAACGAAGCAGATAAAATGAAAAAGATGGTAGAGGATTTACTTGCCTTTAATCAATTTGCTGCAAATGCTTTCGATGTTAATATGGAGGTACACGATATCAATGATGTTGTGGAAACTGCCGTTTATAGCTGGAATATACTACATGAGGATATGAAGATTAACCTTACCAAGCTAAAATCACCGACTAAGGTAAATGTTGATCCAATTCGTTTACAGCAAATCATGACAAATCTTTTAAACAATGCAAAGCAGGCGATGGAAAATCATCAAGAACCAGTAATTAATATAAGGTTACAAGAGGATAGTTCACAAATTAATATTGATGTAGAGGATTGTGGAAGGGGAATTCCGAAAGACGAACAACCCTTTATTTTTGAACGCTTTTACCGAGGAGAAGAAAAGAAATATAAAATGAGAGGACTTGGACTAGGATTACCTTTAAGTAAAATGATTGCCCAAGTACAGGGGGGAGACTTAACCTTGCTAAGTAGTTCACAGAAAGGTACCACTTTTCGAATATATCTACCAAAAAACAACAGTTGATTTTCAATTGTTATTTTTTTGTGAAACAGATAAATCTAGTTTAGACATCTTCCTGACATATTCGCGGATTATAGTAAAAAGTGTAATAGACAGAAAAACACCATTAACTATCGAATATGGAGGGCTAGAAATGTTTCAAGATAAAAAAAATCAAAATAAAGATGTACAAAGGGAAATAAATAAGAAAAACGATAAATATAAAGGGATTTTTAAATCTATTTCTGCTGGAGTCGTAGGTTCTGTTCTCACATTAACGATAGTTGCTCAGACAGGTTTTCTTCAGACAGAAGAGCCAGCGAATCTTGCTGTTGAGGAGCCTATTGCAGAGGAACAAACGGTAAATTCAACATCGGATATAAACATCGAGCAAGTAACAAATTCTAGTTCAACCACTGCTGACATTGTAGAACAAACTTCTCAAGCAATTGTAGGTATTACGAATATACAAGTGCAACAGTCCAATCCATTTTATAGTCAGGGATTTGGACAGCATCAAAATCAAGAAAGTGAAGAGATAGAAAGCGGAACAGGCTCTGGAGTTATTTATCAAGTAACTGACGACGCTTTATATATTATTACAAACCACCATGTAATAGAGGATGCATCTACTATTGAAGTAACACTTTATACGGAGGAAACAGTAACAGCAGAGCTAATAGGTTCTGATTCTTTAACAGATCTCGCAGTATTAAAAGTAGAAGGTGAATACGATATAACTTCGTTAGCTTTTGGTGACTCTTCCGAGCTAAGAGCAGGAGAAGAGGTAATTGCAATTGGAAACCCACTTGGTCTTGATTTGTATGGGACGGTAACTCAAGGAATTGTTAGTGCAGTGGATCGTACAATTGAGGCATCTACGTCAGCTGGAGTGTGGGATATGGAAGTAATTCAAACAGATGCAGCAATTAATCCTGGAAATAGTGGTGGTGCTTTAATCAATACTTCTGGAGAACTTGTAGGGATTAACAGTATGAAGATTGCAGATAATGATGTGGAAGGCTTAGGTTTTGCGATACCGAGTAACAATGTCACTACTATAATTGACCAGCTCATGGAAAATGGTCAAATTATTCGTCCATATTTAGGTATAACAATGGCAAATATTTCGGATTTACCGTACTACACAAATACTACATCAAGTGAAATTACAGATGGTGTTATCATTACAGCAATCGATGAAAATGGAGGAGCTGCTCAAGCTGGTTTGCAAATCGAGGATATTATCGTATCAATCAACAATCAAAATGTAGCAACAGCAAGCAATTTAAGAAAATATTTATATTCAGAGCTTTCAGTCGGTGATGTTGTGAATATTCAATTCTATCGTCAAGGCGAATTACAGGAAGCGAATGTTACCCTATCTAGTAATTAAAGGGAGAAATATTATAAAAAAATAGCAGGATTGCAAAGAAAAGCAAGTGAGAAATGGTCAGGAAGTTCTTCACTTGCTTTTTCCATATCTAAATCAATGAATTAGTAATAAAAGAGGATTAGCAGAATAATCATTAGTAATAATAGGAAGCTTCCCTGTAAAAGGAAAAATATCATCCAATTTTGGTTTATTTTTTCTGAAGGTAATTTATCGTCACTCCACGTGGACGCCCAGTTTTTTTGTTTGGTTATTCGAGTGAATACTTTGCGAAAACTATTTGCCGTAATATCAAAGAATCGTCTAGAAATAACGAATAATAGGAGCCCTATAATCAGGTAAAAACTGCTTATATAAAAAATACTATTAATCAAATGCAGTAATGTAAGCCCTTTATTGAGTAAAACTGTCAGAATGGAACATAGTATTACATGGAGGAAAAATATGAAGAAATGTTTTTTCATCTATTGAAGCTCCTTTCTGGTTCTGTTCCTATTATTAAAAATTAACACGAATTTAGCAAATAATAAAATAGAATTTCGTAAATTAACTGAAAAATGAGAAAACTCGAAAAAATCGGAGTATTCGGACGATTTACTGAGATATAGTTCATTAAGATTATAAAAAATAGGTATTATGAATCAATTTAGTCGGTTTAAGTAAAAAAATGCTGAATAAAAAAAGGGTTCTCTGTATAATAGTCATTGCAAGTTTACAATTACTTTACAAATCAAATTACTTTAGGAGGATTTATGAGATGAAGCAAAAAAGTGGGCTTTTGCTACTAATTTTTACCATTTTAACTTTTGTCTTAGCGGCTTGCTCGTTTGAAAACGATAACAGTTCAGACGACAAGCAAAGTGAAGAAGGTAGTTCAGAGGAAGAGAATGTCTTAAGAATTGCAGAAACTGCAGATATTCCAACAATGGATCCGATTATGACGGAGGACAATGTTTCAACACTTTGGATTGATACTGTTTATGAAGGTCTTTATCGACAAGCTCCAGGTGGCGAAATTGTATCAGGAATTGCGAAAAAAGAAGAGACAGAAGTAAGTGATGATGGTTTAACATATACTTTCCATTTACGTGAAGACGCGAAATGGGCAAACGGAGATCCGGTAACAGCACAAGATTTTGTTTATGGTTGGCAACGTGCTGTGAACCCAGATAATGGTTCTTTTTATGGTAATTACTTAATGAGTGGAAAAATAAAAAATGCAGAACAAATCTTTGCAGGTGAATTACCTCCTGAAGATTTAGGTGTAAGTGCACCAGATGACTATACTTTCGTTGTTGAATTAGAAGTTCCTGTTCCTTATTTTGATTCATATGTTATTAATTCTAACTTCTTACCTGCACATAAGGAATTTGTTGAAGAACAGGGAGATCAGTTTTCTTTATCTCCTGAGGGCATTTTAGCGAATGGACCGTTTAAAATGACAAGCTGGCAAGCTGATAGTGGTTGGAAGTTAGAAAAGAATGAAGAATATTGGGATGCTGAAAATGTAGCCTTAGATGGGATTTCTGTTAAAGTAATTAAACAGGCAGACACGAGACTATCTAATTATGAGGTTGGAGAATTAGATAGAGTGACTTTACAAGGTTCACAAGTAAGTGAGAATAGAACAAGCCCAGAATACCAAGTATTATCAGAAACTGCTGTATTTTATATGAAGATGAATCAAGAGTCTTTAGAGAAAAGTGAATATATGCAAAATAAAAACTTTAGAATGGCATTGGCTAAAGGTTTTGATAAACAAGCATATATAGATGTGGCTTATGGTAATGATTCAACTCCTATTGATTTTTATGTTCCAACAGAATTTATTCAACATCCAGAAACGGAAGAAGACTTCCAAGCTGGAAGTGATTTATTATCATTTGATGTAGAGGCAGCGCAAGAATATTGGGCAGCTGCTAAAGAAGAATTAGGTTTTGAAGAGGTATCTTTAAGCTTCTTAAGTGGTGATACAGATACGGCGAAAAGTATTAGTGAAGTAATGAAAACGGAATTAGAAAAAAATCTAGAAGGTCTAACAATCGAAACGAAGAATGTACCATGGGCACAGCAATTAGACCTCATGCGCGAAAAGAATTATGAACTTGCTGTTTCTGGTTGGGGGCCAGACTATTTGGATGCTGTTTCATTCCTTGATGTCTTCGTAACTGGTGGAGAGAACAATGATGTTGGCTATTCAAATGAAGAATACGATTCGCTTGTTAAATCAGCGAAAACTGATTTAGCACTAGATCCTGTTGCACGATTTGAAGCATTGCAAGATGCTGAAAAAATTCTACTAGAAGATGCAGCAATTGCGCCAATTATGCAAAGAAAAACATCTGTACTAGTTAAGGATTATGTAGAAGGTTTAGATGTTCGAAATCCGTTTGCTAATAATTACAGCTTTAAATACGTGGAACTAAACAAATAAAAATCACTGATTAACTTTAATTAATTAAGAGAGTATAGCGAACATATTGTTGGCATACTCTCTTTTCCCCTGTTATCTAAAAAATTTGGAAAATTTTGAATTTTAAATAAGATAAGAAAATATAAAGAGAGATGACTAGCTCCAAGCGCCAAAACTAAGTGACTTCCCGAATCCGTAATACGAAGAGTCACATCAATTTGTATTATTTCGGCTTTGTGAATTGATTGACTAAAACTGTCACTTCGACGGACAAAGTCGATCCACCTGTAGGATACTGGTGCAGTCGCTACGTTTTAATCTGGTGCTTTGTGCTTTTCATTCTAATAAAATAGGAGGTGGTTGGAATGGCAAAATATATTACAAAACGAGTGATTTATATGGTCATCACTCTATTTATAATCATATCGGCAACCTTTTTCTTAATGAAAATGATGCCAGGCTCCCCTTTTAATAATATCGGCGGGAAATTGACGGTGGAGCAAGAGGCGTTCTTAATGGAACAATATGGCTTAGATGAGCCTGTCCCTGTTCAATATGTAAAATATATAACGGGTATTTTCCGTGGTGATCTAGGCGTGTCATTTCAATATGATAATCGTCCTGTTACAGACATAATACTTGATCGAATTGGGCCATCTGCCCACTTAGGAGCACAAGCATTAATTATTGGTTCCATACTAGGTATCATTTTAGGGATGTTTGCAGCAATAAGACATAACACTTGGGTAGATTATACATCCAATATTTTAGCGGTTATTGGAATATCAATACCGTCTTTTGTGTTTGCTGGTTTACTTCAATATTACTTAGCGGTAAAATGGAGACTTTTTCCTGTTTCGTTCTGGGAGTCACCGATTTATTCTGTCCTTCCAACAATTGCTTTAATGATTTTCCCAATGGCAATATGTGCAAGGTTTATGCGGACGGAAATGTTAGAAGTATTAGGGTCTGATTATATTGAATTGGCACGAGCAAAGGGAGTATCTAATAGGATCGTTATGTTTAAGCATGCTTTAAGAAATGCACTTATCCCTGTGATTACAGTGTTAGGACCTATGACAGTTAGCTTAATGACAGGAACCTTAGTTATCGAACAAATTTTTGCTATACCTGGTATTGGGGAGCAATTTGTTATTTCAATTAGTACGAATGATTATCCAGTTATTATGGGGACAACCATTTTATTTGCGATACTATTTGTTTTAGTTATTTTAATTGTCGATCTATTATACGGCTTGATTGATCCAAGAATTAGAATTGCAGGAGGGAAGGATTAATGGACAAAGATACAAAAGGAGCTAACAAAGAAAAGTTTCAACGTGTCCATTTGCAAGAGGATTTAGGTGAAGAGCTTACTCGTCCTCAACTCTCCTATTGGAAGGATGCTTGGATTCGTTTAACGAAAAATAAAGGCGCAATTGCTGGGTTAATAGTCATTGTATTTATTGTTTTGCTTGCATTAATCGGTCCTTTAATGAACGATTATTCGATGGAAGAAGCAAATTATGATGCAGCATATTTACCAGCAAAAGTAAAAGGCTTAGAGTGGCTAGGACTAGATGGGCTTCAAACGTATGAAGTACAAGGGAAATCAGAGGAAGAAGCACTTAAACGTGGTCTAGAAAGCTATGATATTGAAGAAAAATATGTGGAAAATGTTGAAATAGTTCAAGAACCAAGTGAAGATAATGATAATTATTATACTGTTGCAATGGAAGTAGACATTTATGCAGCAAGAGGACAAGAGGATAGCTATTATTGGTTTGGAACAGACAGCATGGGTCGAGATCTTTGGACAAGAATTTGGAAAGGTACACAAATCTCTTTATACATTGGTATCTTAGCAGCCATGATTGATATGATTGTTGGTGTACTATATGGCGGTATTTCTGGCTATTACGGTGGTCGTGTTGATAATTATATGCAACGTGTCATTGAGGTTTTATCAGGTATACCTAATTTGGTTGTCGTCATCTTAATGATCATGTTACTTGATCCAGGTTTATTAGCGATAACAATTGCCTTAACGATCACAGGCTGGATTGGCATGGCACGTATTGTACGCGGGCAGGTTTTAAAATTAAAAAATCAAGAGTTCGTGCTTGCGGCAAGGACTTTAGGTGCTAATGATAAACGAATTCTAATGAAACATCTAATTCCAAACGTAACAAGTGTCATTATTATAAACACGATGTTTACCATACCAAGTGCGATTTTCTTTGAATCGTTTTTAAGCTTTATTGGATTAGGTCTACAACCACCAGTCGCATCATTAGGTACTTTAATCGATACAGCATTTGATGATTATCGTGTATATCCTTATATGTTACTATTTCCTGCTGTGATTATATCTCTATTGATGATTGGTTTTAATATATTAGCAGACGGTCTAAGGGATGCATTAGATCCTAAGATGAGAAAATAGAAAGGGAGGTGGACGAAAGTTGGATTCTATTTTAGATGTAAACAATCTACATGTTACATTTGATACGTATGGTGGAAGTGTACAGGCCGTGAGAGGTGTGAATTTTTCTTTAAATAAAGGAGAAACTCTCGCAATCGTTGGAGAATCTGGTTCAGGTAAGTCTGTTACTACAAAAGCATTAATGGGGTTAGTAGCAAAGCCAGCTGGTAAAATCCCTAAAGGGGAAATTTTGTTTGAAGGAAAAGACTTAACGAAATTATCAAATAAACAAATGCAAAAAATTCGTGGTAAGGATATTTCGATGATTTTTCAAGATCCGATGACTTCCTTAAACCCAACAATGAAGGTTGGAAAACAAATTATGGAGGGCTTAATTCTTCATCAGAACCAGTCCAAGCAAGAAGCAAAAAAACGAGCACTAGAATTATTACAATTAGTTGGTATTCCTGATCCGGAAAAAAGAATCAATCAATATCCACATCAATTTTCAGGTGGGATGCGTCAGCGTGTAGTTATTGCGATTGCACTAGCTTGTAATCCAAAGGTATTAATTGCTGATGAGCCAACAACGTCATTGGATGTGACTATTCAAGCACAAATTATTGAGTTGATGAAGAATATTCAGAAAAAAATGGAAACATCCATTATCTTTATTACACACGATTTAGGCGTAGTTGCCAATGTGGCAGACCGTGTTGCGGTAATGTATGCGGGGAAGATAGTTGAAATTGGAACAGTCGATGACGTTTTTTATAATCCGAAACATCCATATACTTGGGGATTATTAGGTTCAATGCCAACAGTCGATAGTCAAGAGGAAAAATTAATTGCCATACCAGGTACACCCCCTGATTTAATTCATCCACCAAAAGGAGATGCATTTGCAGCAAGAAATGAATTTGCCCTAGCGATTGATTTCGAAGAGGAGCCACCAATGTTCCAAGTATCTGATTCTCATTATGCTGCGACTTGGTTATTGCATGAAGATGCTCCACATATCGAGCCACCTGAGGCTGTAAAAAGACGGATGAAGGGCTTCTCGACTGAGGGGGACAACAAGAATGAATAAGGATAAGATTTTAGAAGTTAAAGAATTGAAACAACATTTTCGCACAAATAAAAAAAGTGTCATAAAAGCAGTTGATGGTATCAGTTTTGATATTTACCGTGGGGAAACTTTTGGACTTGTAGGCGAATCTGGTTGCGGAAAATCAACGACTGGAAGAACGATAATCAGACTTTATGATGCAACAAGTGGTGAAGTGAAATTTAACGGTGTCGATGTCCATAGCTTGAAATCAAAGCAAGAAATAAAATCCTTCAATAGACAGATGCAAATGATCTTTCAGGATCCTTATGCTTCGTTAAATCCTAGAATGACGGTGAAAGAGATTATTTCAGAAGGTATTGATATACATGGATTAGCCAAAAATGAAAAAGAAAAAACTGATCGAGTTCATGAATTATTAGAAACCGTTGGCTTGAATAAAGAGCATGCATCTCGTTATCCTCATGAGTTTAGTGGTGGACAACGACAGCGTATCGGAATTGCAAGAGCATTAGCGGTTGATCCTGAATTTATTATTGCGGATGAACCAATTTCTGCATTAGATGTATCGATACAGGCACAGGTTGTTAATTTAATGAAGGAATTACAACAAAAACGAGGGCTCACTTATTTATTTATTGCTCATGATTTATCAATGGTAAAATATATTAGTGATCGAATAGCAGTTATGTTTGCTGGGAGAATTGTGGAATTAGCGGATAGTGAGGAGCTATACAGCAACCCACTTCATTCCTATACCAAGTCCCTGCTTTCAGCTATACCCGTTCCAGATCCAGATTATGAGAGAAACCGTCAAAGAGTTGTTTTTGATCATGATAGCTACAATCCCGAAGGAGCCACTTTAAGAGAGATAAAGAATGGTCACTGGGTGTTATGTACAGAAGAAGAGTTTAAAAAAATGAAGTAAAAAACCGGGTTCACACCCGGTTTTTTACTTTTTCTTCCATAGTTTGTTTGGCCAGAAGGAAAATCTCCCGAGAACGGTAGTAATGGCAGGAACGAGCAATGGTCGAACAATAAAGGTATCTAATAATACGCCAATTGCTGTAACAATTCCAAATTGAACAAGCACTTGCATTGGTAGTACTGCTAACACAGCAAATGTACCTGCTAAAATTAGCCCAGCTGAGCTAATGACACTACTTGTTTCACTGACACCTTTTGCAATAGCTTGTTTCAATGGCATCTTCTTTCTATTTTTCCATATACTTGATACCATGAAAATATTATAATCTTCCCCTAAAGCAACAAGAAACACAAATGCATAAAGCGGGATTAATCCTTGCATGGCAGGTGCATCCAGAAGATAATGAATGACTAGCCATCCTAAACCTAGTGCAGATAAATAAGACAGTACGACGGTTAGTAACAGGTAAATTGTTGCGACAATAGAGCGCAAATACGCAAGTAAAAGGACAGCGATAATTAATAGTACAACTGGGATAATAAGATTTTGGTCATCTGTCGTGATCTCTTCTGTATCATATAAGGTTGCTGTTTCTCCACCAATCCAGACATGGTCACTAGCATTATTCATTTCGGCAGCACGTAGCTTCTTTTCTACAACTGATTTGATCACAGGAATTTCATTCACTGCTTGATCGGAATAAGGATCAATAGCTAAGGTGACTTCATAGGAATGATAGTTAGGATCCTTTTCGCCAGTTGCTATATCAGATACACTCTCTACGATTTCCAAATTGGAAAGCTCATCTTTTACATCGATATCCTTACCATTTGTCTGCATTATTACTTGAACAGGTGCAATATTTCCTGGTGGATAGTGCTCCTCAATTAGGGTATAGCCTTCTCTTGAAGGCATATCCTCTGGAAAGGAATCAAGTACTCCAAATGTATAGGAAATTTTAGGGACGATCAGGGCTAAACCAATAAGAAAGACACTACATATGACAATGATGCGCCAAGGTTTTTCCGTTACTAATTTCCCAATACCTTTACGAAGCTTACTTCGTTCTTTTGGGAGACGAACCGCTTTTCCTTTCTTTTTAGCAAGATCTTCTACCATACTTTCGGTTCTTGGAATAAAAGGAAAAAAAGCGACACGTCCTAACATAGATAAAATCGATGGTAGGAAGGTCAGAACAGCAAAGCCCATAATAAATATTGCTAAACTAAATGGAACAGCGAATCGGTCATAGGAAGCATAATTAGTTAACCCAAGTGATAATAGCCCTATACATGTAGTAAGGCAGCTCATGGCTATTGCTCCACCAGAACCTTTAATAGCTTGTTGCAATGCAGTGAACTTGTTATGAATGTGCTGAAGTTCATCACGATACCTTGATATAAGGAACAAACAATAATCCGTTCCAGCACCAAATAATAGTACAGTCATAATGGAAATGGCTTGTGCATCGACTTCAATCCAACCCTTGTTAGCCATAAAACCAAGTAGGGGACTAATCAAACCATATGCTATTCCGACACCTATTAGAGGAACGATTGCCAGAATAGGTGATCGATATAAAATAATGAGTAATACTAAAACTAAAATAACCGTTGCAATTAATAAGGTTATATCGGCTTCACTAAACAATTCAACTGCATCTGTAGAAATAGCTACTGGCCCTGTTAGACGAATATGAAGATTGTTACTAGATAATTTCTCATCAAATGGATTATAGTCCAATTGCTCCGTTATTTTATCTCTTAAAGTAGTAAGTGATTCCGCTAATGCTTCTGTTTCTGTATTTTTTTCAAAGAAAATTGGAGTGATAAGGGCTGATCCATCGCCTGATGCACTTTGCTTTAAGGCCTGTAGTGGCATTTCCGCAAATGGAGGAACCATGGATTGATGTGCAAGCGGGTTCTCTTTTAATTCTTGGTATATGCGCTGGACTAATTGATAATCCTCATCTGTTAACTGATTATCATGGTGCCATACAAGTAATAACGGAATTCCATTTTCATTTGGAAATTGTTCCTCCATTATTTGGTCTGCTTGTACTGACATGGTATTTTCCGGTAATAAATGGTTAGATCCTGTTTTTTCTTCATTGAC
The DNA here is from genome assembly GCF_055395245.1 of Gracilibacillus sp. JCM 18860. Taxonomy (NCBI): domain Bacteria; kingdom Bacillati; phylum Bacillota; class Bacilli; order Caryophanales; family Bacillaceae; genus Gracilibacillus; species Gracilibacillus sp. JCM 18860. The sequence continues at coordinate 1,318,403 of NZ_AP043868.1, read as the reverse complement.
TTGTGGCCATATAGATGAAAGTAAAGCTATAATGACTAGCCAAATAATGAATGTAACAAACCGGCTTTTTTTGTTAGCGACTAAATTACCCCAATTTTCTAGTAACTTCATCTAATAATCTCTCCCTCGTTGTATGTATTTAATTAGTCTGCTTTATAGAATTAATTATATATACTGGTCGGTTAATTATCAAACATTACTTATGAAAATTATGTTATAATTGTAGAACACAAAAGTTTTATAAGGAGAGAAAATCTTTGAAAGAGAAGGGATTTAGACGCTTGGGTAGGCCAAAGGATAGTGACATAAAACAACCTACCAATGAATTAATATTACAAGAGGCATTAAGGCTATTTCTTGAAAATGGTTATCTTAATGTATCGATTGCAAGTGTTGCAAATAAATGTGATGTAACGAAAGCTTCGGTATATTATTATTATGCTAGTAAGGCAGAATTATTTACGGAAGCCATGATTATGTTAATGATCCGTATTCGAGATCAGATACAAATTTTTTTAGAAGAGGAATTACCATTAAAGTCTCGGCTAGTTAAAATAACCAAGATTCACTTAGAGAAAACAATTGATATCGATGTAGAGAACTATTTAAAGGGAGCTAGAAAGGAATTATCCGAAAGTCAGCTTGAAAAAATAAAGCAGTCAGAGGAAGAAATGTATCAAGTGCTAGAGAGCGCATTTCGACAAGCGATAGATAGTGAAGAGATTCGTCCATTTCATCCTGCCTTTTTGACTCATTCCTATGTTTCCTTGTTAAAGGTCGGCTATATGAATAAGCAGCACCCTACCTTAACTTATTCTGTGGAAGAGACGGCTGAACAACTAATTGAGTTACTTTGGCACGGTATAAACGTTACTAATTAAGTCTAATGACTCAATTTTGATAAATTTCAAGGAAATTACCGATATTTTAACAAAAAACTCTATTTTTTCTATATAATGAGAGTATAAAAGTAAAAACAGGTAGGAGATTGATAAAAATGAAGAAAAGAAAGAGCATCATGGAAAAACTACTTCTTCTCATTATTATTGGCTTTATTGTTCTTCCATCATATCAAGAGACGAAAGCGGCATCGTCAGATCCATTACTTGCATACCCCCATACAAGTAAAAAACTATTTAGTGCTTTATATAACATTCCAGAAACTTTTCCTTTATTCACCTATCAATCCGGATTGGAGTTTAAGTATCCTGATGCGGTAAGAGGGATTTATGTGACAGGACCGTCTGCAGGTGGAAGTCGATTTAGCCAGTTAGTGGATCTAGTAGATTCAACAGATTTAAACTCTATGGTAATTGATGTGAAGGAGGATCATGGCAATTTAACCTTTACACCAGAGAACGACTCTCCTTATAAGGATATTTCCTTGAATTACATAAGTGATATGAAGAAGCTATTAAAAACATTAGAGCAAAAACAAATTTATCCAATTGCAAGAATCGTGGTTTTTAAAGATTCCGTTTTAGCTGAAAAACGACCGGAACTTTCCTTCACGCAAAACGGTAAAGTGTGGAAAAATAGTAAAGGTGAAGCATTTGTTAGTCCTTTCCAGAAGGAAGTCTGGGAATACAATCTAGAAATTGCCAAGATGGCTGCGAAAATGGGGTTTCAAGAAATTCAATTTGATTATGTGCGATTCCCTGAAGGTTTTGAGACGAGAGATAAAGAACTCGAATATAATCAAGGTGATTATAAGGATATGGAATTAAATGAGGTAAAAAAACGTGTTGAGGCGGTAACTGATTTTGTTGCATATGCTAAGAAGGAATTGTCGAATTATGATGTGGATGTGTCTGTGGACATATTTGGTTATGCAGCGACGATTGAGGAAGCCCCTGGAATTGGGCAAAATTTTTCTAGAATATCTAGTAATGTTGATGTTATTTCATCCATGATATATCCTAGCCATTGGACTCCTTATTTCGGAATTGATTTTCCGGATAAAGAACCTTATAAACTCGTTAATGAATATGCCAAATTAGAAAATAAAGTGCTTGGAGCATTGGAGTCGCCTCCTGTTTCTAGACCTTGGATTCAAGATTTTGAAGCTCCTTGGCTTTACAGTGGACCTACCTTCCAATATGGTAAAGAAGAAGTAGAAGCACAAATAAAGGCATTAAATGAGAATGGTATCGAGGAATTTCTTATTTGGAATGCAGGAAATAGCTACACAGAAAATGTTGATTATACGCAATTAGATTAACCTCACAATTTTGTGGGGTTTTTCCACTAATGTTTTTTCTTAGCTTTTTAGGATTAATGCAATAAAATTAAGGGTATAGTAAATATAGTGAAAACAGATTGTCAAAAAGGGGATTCAAGATTTAATGAATTGGTATGATAAATTGAAGCAATATTTTCCGATAGAAGAAATGAAGTCAAAGGAACATATGGAAATTCTTTTAAAAGAAAAAGGGGACGTCTATTATAAGGATGAAGGTCCACATCACGTACTAATGTATGCGGAGTTTCCAACCTTTCTGTTTATAGATTATGTCTATGTATCTAAAGAGTCGAGAGGACAAGGGATTGGACATCAGCTTATGCAAAAGCTTAAGCAGAAGAATAAGCCAATTATTTTAGAGGTCGAACCTTTTGATTATAAGGACACAGATTCGACAAAGAGATTACGTTTTTATCGTCGTGAAGGGTTTAAGCATGCACAATCGATTGGTTATACACGCAAATCCTTGGCAACAGATGAAAGCAATACATTAGAAATTTTGTATTGGTCACCTAGTGGTGAAAATGAGGAACAAATCTATAACCAAATGAGAAAAATGTATGAGGATATACATACATATAAAGATGAAGAAATCTATGGGAAGTCCTATCAGCCTGTTGACGAGGTGCTCACCTATGAACAAGATATTGATGGGGATGACATATTCCATTCATTGGAGCAAAACAAAGAAAATGAAAAGAAATAGTCGACTAGGATGTTTAGTCTGTCCTTAATAGGGTATAATCTACTGAAGATAGAAATATGTAAAAAGTGAAGAAAAACACATAATACTCTATCTTTCAAACACAATATGTAGTATAATGAAAACATATCCAAGTTAATTAGATTGATTTTAATGTAATAAATGATGTAAGAGGCATCAATATTATAAATTTATCCATTTGAGGAGTGAAGTTACATGGTAACACTTTATACCTCGCCAAGTTGTACATCATGTCGGAAAGCGAAAGCATGGTTAGAGGAGCACGATATCGCATTTCATGAACGAAATATTTTCTCTGAACCATTGACGCTTGATGAAATTAAAGAGATTCTACGAATGACAGAGGATGGAACTGATGAGATTATCTCTACACGTTCCAAAGTTTTTCAGAAATTGAATGTGAATCTTGACCAATTACCTTTAAAAGATTTATTTCAATTGATTCAGGATAATCCTGGCTTACTTAGAAGACCGATTATCTTGGATGAAAAAAGATTACAAGTTGGATATAATGAAGATGAAATAAGACGTTTCTTACCACGTACTGTAAGAACATTTCAGTTACGTGAAGCCCAACGAATGGTTAATTAAAGGAAAAGCAGATCTTACATGAGATCTGCTTTTTTTCACAAAGAAGGATATCTCGTTACAGTAAATTCGTTATTACAGAAAAATAGACGAAAAATGATGTATATATCTAATGACAAATGACAAAGAATAAGCTACAATCTAAAATAATACCTTATACTTATAAAGGGTAAAAATGAAAAAAATAAGTTGTTATGTTTCCAAATAAGTGTTTATTGTCATACAATAGTAATAGCATCTTTTCCATCAGGTATGGCTTATAACAATAGGGTATAAGAAAGAAGAGGGTTTAGAAAGAAAAGGTGATTCCCTTCCAACCCAACCATTTATTCATGAAGGGAGAGTTAATGTATGGAGATCGAGAGAATTAATGAGAATACCATTAAATTTTATATCTCATATATGGATATAGAAGATCGTGGTTTTGATCGCGAAGATATTTGGTATAATCGTGAGAAAAGTGAACAGCTTTTCTGGCAAGTGATGGACGAAGTCAATTATAATGAAGAAGATTTTCAAATAGATGGACCATTATGGATACAAGTGCAAGCATTAGAGAAAGGTTTAGAAATTGTTGTAACAAAAGCACAGATATCAAAGGATGGTCAAAATCTACAATTACCAACAGAGTCTGGCAAAACGATTGATATGCCAGTTGATGACAAAATAGAATCTTTGCTGGAGGAAAAGTTTGGTCCAATGAATAAGGCGGACGAGATTGAGCAGCAGTATGGTCAGGATTTTGTAGTTGTAGTAAGCTTTAAGGATTTAGAAGATATTATTCAATTAAGTCATGTCTTTGAACCTGTAGAGGGAATGGGAGAAGAGCTATATTATTATGATGACAAATATATGCTGATCACCCGTTTTGATGAGGATTATTTGTCTGATGATGAACAAGAGGACTTAATTAGTCAAATTCTTGAATTTGGCCAAGAATCGCCTCTAACTATGTTTGTTGTTCAGGAGTATGGTAAGGAAATTTTTGAAGAAGATGCGTTAGCTCAAGTAAAAGAGCACTTTAGTTTATAGGCTAGGTATTTCAGTTATGGAATACCTAGCTTTCTTTTTTTTGCCGTCTGTATAGTATTCCTTCATTGGTTATGTTTACTAGAAAGGTAATTGGGTAAACTACAATCATCAGAATAGGCTAAGTGCATATATTTCGATTTTCGAAATATATTATGTTAAGATGAAGGATATTGCAAAAAAGAGAGGAATACAATTTTATGAGTGACACTTCAACAATCAACCGTACTCCACTGATGATTGTGCTCATTTCGGGTGCTTTTGTAGCTATTTTAAATCAAACATTGTTAGGTACTGCTCTACCGCATATCATGGATGATTTAAATATTGAGACTGCTACCGCCCAATGGTTACAATCTATTTTTATGCTTGTAAATGGTATTATGATCCCAATTACGGCATTCTTAATTGAACGATTTACAACAAGAGCACTATTTTTAACAGCGATGGGTAGCTTTGCATTAGGTACTGCTGTTTGTGCCATTTCGCCAGACTTCACGGTCTTATTAATAGGTAGAATTCTGCAAGCGGCTGGAGCAGGTATTATGATGCCATTAATGCAAACGATTATGTTTCTTGTTTTTCCGATTGAGAAAAGAGGCTCTGCAATGGGGTTATTTGGTCTCGTCATCGCGTTTGCGCCGGCGATTGGTCCTACATTATCAGGATGGTTAGTAGAGCATTTCCCTTGGAGAAGTTTATTTTATATTGTGCTACCGATTGCGATTTTGGATATTATCGTAGCGTACAAAATACTCGTTAATGTTACAAAACAAACCTTTCCGAAAGTTGATCCAATTTCTATTTCCCTTTCTACTGTTGGATTCGGTGGATTATTGTTCGGATTTAGCTATGCAGGGGATGAGCATCATGGATGGGGAAGTCCATTTGTGTATATACCATTAATTATTGGAGCGATTACGTTATTTTTCTTCATCATGAGACAATTAAGAATTGAGAAGCCAATTCTTGAATTTCGAATATTTAAATATAAAATGTTTACATTAACTACTGCTATTGGAATGATTTCCTTCTTTGCTATGATTGGTGGAGCGATCATCCTACCTATTATGATGCAGCAATATCTTGGGTTTACAGCCTTTGAATCAGGACTAGCTTTATTGCCTGGAGCAGTACTTATGGGGTTAATGAATCCTGTTACCGGACGACTATTTGATAAGTTTGGTGGCAAATGGCTTGCCATTACTGGTCTAGGACTTATTGTGATTACAACCTTCATGTTCGCTGTTTTAACAACTGAAACAACGTTTTTCTATTTAACGGTTGTGAATGCAATAAGGATGTTTGGAATTGCTATGGTCATGATGCCAGTTACAACTGCAGGCTTAAACCAGCTTCCAGCTGAACTAATGCCTCATGGTACAGCCATGAACAATACAATGCGTCAAATGTCTGGAGCAATAGGTACGGCATTACTTGTATCCGTGATGATGAATCAAGCCAATCCAGATCGAGGATTACAAGGAATGATTCATGGAGTAAATTTCTCGTTCATTGTTGCTGGTGTATTCGCACTTGTAGGTTTCGTTTTAGCCTTTTTTATTAAAAATTCTATTCCAGGAAAATTATCTAATTAAGCAGGATAAAGACACCTCTACGTCGAACTATGTGGACTGGAGGTGTTTTTTGTATGTTACAAGCCCAAAATGAAAAAGGAGAGCATATCTCCCTTTATACGTGTACAATAGAAGAAATTAATCAGTATAAAGAAACCACTACTTTTATCTGCCCAGAATGTGGGGAGAAATTAATCATTAAAGCAGGAGAAAAGCTGATCCCTCATTTTGCACATCGGTCGAATACGACATGCTCCCAAGGCGGAGAAGGCGCTTATCATGAAAAAGGTAAAATAGATTTATATCAAAGGTTTAGGAACCAAGGGATTGAGGTAAGTTTGGAACAATACTTGCCAGAAATAAAACAAAGACCAGATTTGTTAATCCAGATTGAGAATAGGCAAATACCCATTGAATACCAATGTGCGAATATTACAACGAGCGAACTGATCAAACGAACAAATGCTTATCGGAGAAGTGGTTATTATCCAATTTGGATCCTTGGTGCGAATCGTTTCCAACGACTTTCCTCTCAAACCATCAAATTAACCTTGAACGACCAATCCTACATTCATCAATTTCATTCTACATTTCCGTTGACGATATACTTTTATTGTAGTACAGAAAGACAATTTATTCTTTTTCAGGATTTTTATTTCTTGACGAGAACAAAAGCGATTGGTAAATTAAAAGCGATTCCATTAGCAAGACTTGATTTTCGGCTACTATTTCAACGAATGTATTTAGATATGTCAGCTCTTAAATCTAACTGGCAATATGAAAGAAAAAAGTGGAGGAATAGACCAGTACCAATGCATCACTCTAAAGAAACTGCTTGGCGAAAGTGGCTTTACCTACATCAGTTTACAGTACAAGACCTTCCATCCTTTATTTATCTCCCTGTTCGTTCACAATTTTTAATGAAATCTGCTCCATGGATTTGGCAGACACGATTATTTATTGATTTAATGAAGAAAAGATCATGCTTTTCCCTACAAGAGGCCGTCGATCTCCTCCAAAACCATCATTTAGACCCTTCACAATTTCCGTTGATTTCTTCCCCGAGCAACCCTATCGAAGAATATTTACAGTTGTTGAAACGTATAGGTATCTTAAAGGCGGAAACAGAAGATAGCTATGTGGTAACAATTCATAGTGAGAAGATGTAAAAACATCATACTGTATGAATAATGGTATTATAAGTTATAATAAAAGAAACAGATAGAAATAAAGGAGGAAGCAAAATGGCAAAAGCACAAAAATCTTTACCAACTCGTGAAGAAATTCCTGTAGAATTAACTTGGAAATTAGAAGATATTTATGCCTCAGACGAGGAATGGGAAAAAGAGTGGAAGGATGTAAAGGAGCTACTACCAAAGTTTGAAACCTTTCAAGGTAAGCTGCATGAGTCCCCAGAGAAATTATATCAATTATTTCAGTTGCAAGATGAGGTTTCTGATCGTCTAAGTACGTTGTATACATATGCTCATATGCGCTATGATCAAGATACAGCCAATTCTTTCTACCAAGCGATGAACGGAAAAGCAGAAAATCTTATCACACAAGCATCTAGTGTCATGAGCTTTATCACCCCAGAAATATTAAAGCTAGAAGAATCAACATTAAAAGAATATTTAGCACAATATGAACCGCTTCAATTATATCAGCACACACTAGATGAGATTAATCGTCAGAGACCACATGTTTTGTCTGAGAAAGAAGAGGCACTGCTAGCGGAAGCATCAGAAGTTACAGATAGTGCTTCTCAAACCTTTGGTATGTTGAACAATGCTGACATGACATTTCCAGCAGTCAAGGACGAAAATGGCAATGAAGTGGATTTGACACATGGTCGTTATATTAACTTCCTCGAATCAAAGGATCAACGTGTGCGTCATGATGCTTTTAAAGCGATGTACGATACATTCGGTAGCTTCCGCAACACCTTTGCCTCTACTCTGCAAGGTGTGGTGAAAAAGGATAATTTTTATGCGAAGGTTAGAAATTACCAATCTGCTCGTGAAGCTGCACTAAATCGTAATAACATTCCAGAATCTGTTTATGATAACCTTATTGCAGCAATTCATGAAGGTTTGCCATTACTACAGCGCTATGTGGCACTTCGTAAAAAAGTGCTCGGACTAGATGAACTCCATATGTATGATTTATACACCCCGCTTGTTAAGGATGTTAATATGACCTTTACTTATGATAAGGCACAGGAAACGGTATTAAAGGCATTATCGCCATTAGGTAAAGACTATTTAAATGTAATGAAAAGAGCCTTTGAGGAAAGGTGGATTGATGTAGAGGAGAACAAGGGGAAAAGAAGTGGTGCTTATTCTTCTGGATCCTATAGTACGAACCCGTACATCTTAATGAATTGGCAGGACAATTTAAACAACTTATTTACTCTTGCTCATGAATTAGGACACTCCATGCATAGCTATTACACACATGAAAGTCAACCATACCGTTATGGAAACTATTCTATTTTCGTTGCAGAGGTTGCTTCGACGTGTAATGAGGCATTGTTAAACGATTATCTAGTGGAAAATACCTCTGATCCTAAGGAAAAGTTATACTTATTAAATCATTTCTTAGAGGGATTTAGAGGAACAGTATTCCGTCAGACAATGTTTGCAGAGTTTGAACACGAGATACATGTTCTGTCCCAAAATGGTGAAGCATTAACCGCAGATAAACTGACGGAGCTTTACTATAATCTAAATAAAAAATACTTTGGCGATGATTTGATAGTGGATGAAGAAATTGGACTGGAATGGGCAAGAATCCCTCATTTCTATTACAATTATTATGTCTATCAATATGCAACAGGCTATGCAGCAGCACAGTCATTAGCAAATCAAATCTTAGAGGAAAAAGAGCCTGCAGTTGAGCGATATTTAGATTATTTAAAAGCTGGAAGTAGTGATTATCCAATTGAAGTCCTCAAACGAGCAGGTGTGGACATGACAGAAAAAACACCAGTAACAAATGCCTTAAAAGTATTTGAAGAGAAATTAACAGAGATGGAAAATCTGTTAGAGGAAATCAATAAATAAAGGAAAAACGGCTGGGACAAAACCGATTAGATTAAAATCAAAAACGTGACACTCACCAACAATCTGTAGGTGGGTATCACGTTTTAATTATCGTTTATTTGTAAACAAAAGCACGAAGCACAATAAAATCAAAGAAACCACACAATAACCTTCGGCGGCGTGTCCCTATGAACCATTACAGGAGAAAGTAAAATACACATAGAACCAGTTTTTTTGATTTCTTACTCCTACTAAAATGGCTCTGATTATCTTTATAAGATAATCAGAGCCATTTTTCTGTTCTAATGTAACGAATTTTTCTCGTTCTGTTTCGGATACACTCTTATCTTTTTTGTAAGGTTAGAGTTATTTGTCCAAGAACTAGATATGGTCTTACATATAATGAGATTATTGAAGTTGTTATTAGGCAAAAAGGAGGATAGATATTTGTGAAAGTTGTTATTCTAGCGGGAGGTTACGGTACTCGTCTTAGCGAAGAAACTCACTTAAAACCAAAGCCTATGGTCGAAATAGGAGGAAAACCAGTTTTATGGCATATTTTAAAAATTTATTCCTCATATGGATTTAACGATTTTATTATTTGTCTTGGATACAAGGGACATGTGATAAAAGAGTATTTTAATAATTATTATGTACAAAACTCCAATTTAATATTTGATTTTACTAAACAATCCCACCCGTTTTACCTTCAATCGATGGCTGAACAATGGAAAGTTACTTTAGTTGATACTGGTGATAATGTAATGACTGGAGGAAGATTGAAGAGGATACAACCATATATTGGAAATGAACCGTTTATGCTAACTTACGGTGATGGTTTGGCAGATATTGACTTGTTAAAGCTTCGCGATTTTCATAACACTCATAAAAAATTAGCTACAGTCACTTCGATTCAGCCGGCAGGAAGATTTGGAGTCCTTGAATTGGGAAGTGATTCACAGGTCAACGGCTTCCAAGAAAAACCTAAAGGTGGCAACCAGTGGATTAATGGGGGATTTTTTATCATGCAACCACAAGTTTTTGACTATATCCTGGGGGATCAAATGGTTTTAGAGGAGGAACCACTCCGCAATTTGGCAAAGGACGGTCAGCTGATGGCTTATAAACATTTCGGATTTTGGCATCCAATGGATACGCTAAGAGATCGTAATGTTCTCGAAGATTATTGGAAAACTGGAAAAGCGCCATGGAAGAAGTGGGATAGATGATAAATAAAAAGTTTTGGCAAGGTAAAAAAGTATTTCTTACTGGTCATACGGGATTCAAAGGTACTTGGCTGAGCCTTTGGTTGGCCTCTATGGGGGCGGAGGTAACAGGCTATGCCTTGACTCCTTCGACAGATCCAAATTTATACCACTTATGCCGTCTTGATGAAATGCTACATTCTATCATTGGAGATATTAGAGATAGAAAGAAGTTGACTAATGCTTTAATCACATGTAATCCAGATGTGGTCATTCATATGGCTGCACAGCCATTAGTAAGGACTTCTTATATTGATCCGGTTGAAACATATGAGATTAATACAATGGGTACGGTCAATATATTAGAAGCTGTCCGCCAAGCCAGACAAAAGGAAGTGAATGTCCAAGGATTAATCATCGTGACGACGGACAAATGTTATGAGAACAAAGAGTGGGTGTGGGGATATAGAGAATCTGATCGTCTAGGGGGATATGATCCATATTCCAGCAGTAAAGCTTGTACAGAAATGATTACATCAGCTTATCGGAATTCCTATTTTAACGGCCAAAGCAACGAGCAAGATGCATTAGGTGTGGCAACTGTCAGAGCAGGTAACGTAATTGGTGGTGGCGACTGGTCCAATGATCGATTAATTCCTGACTGTATAAAAGCTATACTTAACCATCAGGTCATCTCCATTAGAAATCCTTACTCCATACGCCCTTGGCAGCATGTCCTTGAACCGCTTAAGGGATACCTAATGCTTGCCTCAAAACTTGTAACAGAAGGATCTGCATATAGTGGAGCGTGGAATTTTGGATCAGATGAAGCAGATTGTAAACCTGTTCGCTGGATTGTGCAACGGATTAGTGAAAAATGGGAAGGTGAAGTGAGTTATCTAGTAAAGGATGATCTGTCAGCTGTACATGAAGCAACTTTTTTAAAACTGGATAGCTCTAAGGCAAAATCGGAACTGGGTTGGAGACAGACTTGGGACTTGGATCAATCCTTGGATCGGATTGTAGAATGGACTAAAGCTTATGAAAAAAAGGAAAATATGCGTTTATTTAGCTTGCAACAAATTCATGATTATATATCTGGAGGTGATCATTATAACAAATTGTAATTCGCAACCCGTCACGGCGTTAATTACGGGTGCCTCCGGTTTTATCGGTTCTCGTTTAACTCAGAGACTGGTCCGAAATGGCTGGAATGTGCATACTATTGTTAGACCAACATCCAACTTGAACTTATTAGATTCCGTAATAGACAAGATTAAAATCCACTATTATACCAACAGTTTTACCAGTTTATCTCAGATTGTTGAAAAGGTATCTCCAGATATTACCTTTCACTTAGCCTCTGTTGCGACAATCCATTATACCCCCGAAAATATTAGAAATATGCTTGATTGCAATGTAACATTCGGTACAGAACTTGTAGAGGCAATCTCTTCATCAGGAACGTCTCATTTCATCAATACAGGCACGTTTTCACAGCACTTTGACCAACAAGATTACAACCCTAACAGCTTGTATGCTGCGACGAAGCAAGCTTTTGAGGATATACTTTGTTACTATTCTGAAACAAATCGATTGAAAGCTTTAACTTTAACTTTATTTGATAATTATGGACCTTTTGATCCGAGACCTAAAATCATGAATTTACTCTATTCATCCTATGTAGATAATAAACCATTGGTTATGACGCCAGGAGAACAATATCTTGATCTTGTATTTATTGATGATGTTATAGATGCATATATTGTAGCAGCTAATCGTTTACTTTATGGGAACTCAAAAACTCAAGAGAAATTTGTTGTGTCGAGTGGAGAGTTAATCCAGTTGAAACAGCTAGTTACCGAATTTGAAAGCATTATAGGAAAGGAATTACCAATTACCTGGGGTGGCATTGATTATCGTCCAAGGGAAATCATGATTCCGTGGAGACGTGGAACACCACTTCCTCATTGGTATCCAAGAGTATCCTTAAAGGAAGGAATTAAATCTTTTCTTAAGAATAATCAAAGGGAGGAAAAACAGGAAGATGAGCAGTCATGATTCTAAAATAAAAAATGTTGAATCAAAATGTCAACATTTTTGTATCATTGTAGGAAAGAACTATTTATTCAAGGCCATTGCATTATATAATTCCCTTGAGAGAAATGCACACAATTTCCGTTTATGGATTTGTTGTATAGATAATTTAACCTACTATACGTTTGAAATGATGAATTTAAGCCATGCAAAGCTTATTAAATTAGAGAAAGTGGAAGACAGACAACTCCTAAAGGTTAAGAAAGAACGTAAAATCAATGAGTATTGTTGGACACTTAAAGCTCCTCTCATCCATTACCTTTTAACAACAAGGATGCTCGACTCAGTTGTATACTGTGATGCAGATATATACTTCTTCTCTGATCCAACGCCTTTGTTTGATGAGTGGGGGAAGAGTTCTGTTTTTCTTTGTCCACAGAGGGATTCGGATTGGGTAGAAAAGAATTACGGGCTATACCAGGCAGGATTAATCGGATTTAAAAACGATAAGGATGGTTTGAAGAGCTTGAGATGGTGGAGATCCCAATGTTTGGATTGGTGCTTTGCCAATCCAGTTGAAGATAAGTTTGGTGATCAAAAATATTTGGATAAGCTACCAACCCTTTTCTCTAATATTAAGATATCTAACCACCTTGGGATCAATGCCGCCCCCTGGAATTGCATTTACAACAATGATTATAAAATAGAGAAGTTCAGCAATCATTTGCATATTGAAAAAGACCCCTTGATTGCTTTCCACTTCGCGTGCCTCCAGATATTTAGTGAAGATGAATTCGACCTTTGGTCACTAGACACACTAATTATCCAAGACGTAATAAATAGAGAAATTTATGCACCTTATTTGGAAGAACTTCAAGCCGTGATAAAAATGTTTAAGAGAATGAGGCCAAAAATATTAAATAGAATAGGGATTACTCGTTCAGATGAAAATGGTTTTTCAAGTGCAAAAACTCCGTATAAGTTTACTCCTTTGAAACGAATAATGAATCGAAGGAACGAAGTTTATCATTTCTGTACTATTGTAAGCGAAGAGTATTTAGTTAAAGGTTTAGCACTATATGAATCATTAAAGAATCAATGTGATAATTTTCATTTATGGATATGTTGTGTTGATGACCCAAGTTACTTGATACTCTCTAATATGAAGTTGAGTAATGCGTCAATACTTTCTGTAGCCGAAATTGAAACACTTGAATACCAACAGGTAAAACAAACAAGGACACTAAAAGAATATTGTTGGACATTAAAGCCTCAGCTTTCGCTTTATGTATTGGACAATTTTAAGGAAATTGACCGTCTAGTATATTGTGACGCAGATATCTATTTCTTTTCTCATCCAAAGCCACTGTTTGATGAGTGGGGGAAATATTCTATATTCATGTGCTCGCAACGGGGAACTCCAGAATTGACTCGTAGGTATGGAATTTACCAGGCAGGATTGCTTGGCTTTAGACAGGATGAGAACAGCAAGAAGATTATCAACTGGTGGAAAGATCGTTGTTTGGAATGGTGTTTTGACGAGGAGGATCTGGAATGGAATCGTTGGGGGGACCAGAAATACTTGGAGCACATTCCCTTTTTGTTTGAGAATATAAAAATTATCCGAAATATAGGTGTTAATGCTGCTCCGTGGAATTTAGTTATGAATAACCTTTATAATATCCATAAAAATGATGATGTTGTTAGGTTAGACGAAGTAGAGCTGGTTATTTACCATTTTGGGAGTTTGTTAATTTTGAACGAGGAAGAATTCGATTTGTGGCAAATAGAGAGATTAAGCTTTACCAAAGAGATGATAGACTATATCTATGTCCCCTATATCCAGCATCTTCAACAGATTAGATTCTCTCAAATGGAGGATGTAAACTTTCAAGTTATTGTAGAACAAGAGAAAAAGCATGATCCAAAAAATTATTTTCGTTATCCCAGTAAATAATTTACCCTTCAGTAGTATGTCCCTGCTTCTCAAAGCAAATCAAAGAAGATTACATCCTGCATATAATATTTTAAATGAAAGGTGAGTTGAAATAATGGAACAGATGAAAACGATGAATCTAATTTTCAAAAGGCTGCCAAATTACCATCAGTCATTTCCTATCATTTTGATGTGGAGCCAAAAAAGTGGCTGTACTAGCTTGCTTAGTTGGTTCTTTCACCATATTGGCTCGCTTGATATAGCCAAAAAATATCATCCATGGATTCATCAATACGAAATTAATGTGTTCAAAAAAAGAGATAATTATGTTTCAGAACTAGCTGATCAGTTATTCAGTAAAGAAAAAGAGGTTTATAAACTAGTACGGAATCCTTATAAAAGAGCAGTAAGTGCATTTCTCATGTTATACTACTACGATGACCCTTATTGGTACAGTGTTTGGAAAGCGATTAGAGAGCATCAATCAAGTAATAACAATAAGGGTATTTCTTTCAAACAATTTTTATACTATATCAAGGATACAGGTTCAAATATTTCATCAACTGATCCGCACTTTGCGGAACAATATATAGATGGTGAGGAACAATTTGTAGACCATTATATTTATTTGGAGGACTTTTGTAATCAAATTGCGGAAATAGAAAAAAAATATAAATTAAAAAAAACAGATATAACCCAATTATACTCCCCCCATAATACCTCTAATCATATGATTTTTGAAGGTCATTATGCAGAGATGAGTATATCCGATCCATCGTTCCCCGTATTCCCGACTTATATCAGTTTTTATGATGAGGAAACAAAAAAATTAGTAGATGATATTTATCATGGTGATTTTACAATGTATGGTTATGAAAAAAATCTAAATTTAATTAAAGCTTAGTATCACATCATACTATCAAGTAACGGTAACCAATTGATGTTCACTCACATTCCGTCCAAGGAAGGATGGAAGCAGAAAATGCCCTCTTCATTTAATAGACTAAACGATTCTTTCTATCAAAAATAAGCACCGATTATCTAAATAAGGATAATCGGTGCTTATTATTGTGTGTTACTTTTTTTCAGTCATGTCACAGCCACTATATAGTGAGATAATCGTTATTTTAAATTGTAGTCGTTAATTAGGAGTGAAACCCTTTAAATTGCTTTCGATCATGGTAAAAGTATACAGCCAGGTAAATGGATACAAATAGTATAGGGATGGTTATGTACATTGGAATAAATCGCAGTAATCCTAAAAGGTTAAGTAAGGCAGCAAATACGGCAAGTAGAATAAATATTAACCTCATTAGCATTGTCAAGCCTCCTCTATAAATAATTCTACCCAAAAATAATGTATGAAGAATAGGACCATTTTAGAAGTGTGACACTTTTGTGAAATGTTGCACATAACTATTGCCATTTGTACTTGTCCTTGATATATTCTATATGAGACGTTTTACAAACAAAACCCCTTTGTTTGACTTGAAACTTTCTCCCATCCCTTATCTTTATATAGAAAACTAGAACCTGAAGAAAGAGGACTAAAACTAGTCCTCTTTCTTCATTACCATCCGATTAAAAAACTAACACAATAGTAGAACAACCATTGTGTTAGTTAGACATTATTTATTATATTTCCAAAAGGATCCGAATTTTACAGGAACCTTTTCTACATCTTGTCGAAGCTGGAGCTTTTTCATTTCTTTTTCGGCTTTATCCATTGTCCAGTCATAGACAACAGCTACTTCCTTTGTACCAACAAATTCATAATGGGATAAGAAATCTAATAATTTCGGTTTTTTTGCTGGTAAAGGTTCTTTTTGTAGCATTTGTTTTAAGATTTTTACATAGATATCATATGGATAAATACCAGAGATCTTCAAGCCTTCTTCATTTTCTGATTCATTGAAGAAAACCATTGTTGGAATATATTCTACTTCCATTTCTTTCGTGATTTTCAGATCACACTGTAATGCTTTTTTGGCAGATTTGGAATAAAGATCATTTCGGAACTCTTCGATGTCAAGATGAACAGCTTCCGCGCAATGGAGTAAGACAGTTTCGCTTGAAATATCCTGTTTATCTAGGAAAGCCAATTCCTGAATCTTTCTAAGAAATTTCTTTCCCGCCTTTTTACCTTGAAGCTCTGCTGCCTTAATCGCAATAGAGGTTAGCCATGGATAATAAATCGGGTTCTCTATCCATAGGTCACCATCGCAGCTCATTCCCGTTCGCTTTGCCGTCTTTTCCCAAATATCCTTTAGTTTTTTGGGGCGTTCAAATTTATCCCTATGCAAATCGGTTAGTTGCCCGCTTAATACAGGTCTAATGGTGAAAAACCTTCCATACTCAACGGTCAACTTTTTTAAATAAGGTTCTAATGACCAGCATTCAGGACATAGAGGATCAACAAATACATAAATCTCAACCGGTTTTTTTAACACATCAATAAAGTGATATTGTGCTATTTGGTTACGATCTTGTGGTTGCCATGAACCGGCAGAATTCCAATTCACAATGATTCTCCTTTCTCTTTTTCAGGTTCAGGTGTGTTCATCATGTGATTGGCTGTTAAGATAAGCCGATCAAACATCGCACTTCGAAACGGTTCTTCTATTTGCGCCTCTTCCAATGCACCCTCCATGCATGTTAGCCAGGCATCTCTTCTTGTAGGTGTAATGGGAAAAGGAGCGTGTCGTCTTTTCATCATCGGATGCCCATGTTCTTGTATATATAACGGTGGCCCACCAAAGAATTGAGTTAGAAATTGTTTTTGCTTTCGAGCTATCTCTGTAAAATTATTGGGAAAAATCGGAATTAAATCAGGATGCTTTTGAACTCGAGCATAAAACGCATCTACCAATTCATTAATTTTTGCTTGACCACCAATTGCTTCAAAAATGGAGCTTGCCTCTTTCATGCTATTCCATACCTTTCATGATCATTTAAAGAAATTCTTTCACTATATTGTAACAGTGAACAGTAAGAACAAGCAAATAAAGTGATTTGGTAATCTAAACCTTTAAAGGTAAGCATTTATCTGTTATTGAACAGTTTTAACCTATAGAAACTGTTGTCCTATCCTTATGTGTATGTCTTGTACATTGTTTATTCTAGTGTATGATAAAATCGCTCAATTTTGCTAGGAGTTTCTCTTTTTTCTATCTGAAATGCATCGAGCAGCTCTGTAAAGACTTGATTGCCGTATTGCTCATCCGTTGCTTCTAACTCCAATTCAAAATCCTCTTTTCCATTATATACACTGTGATCTAGAACAAGGATTGTTTCTTGATAGTTTGTTTCTTTTCGCGTTGTTTGTAGCTTGCCACCATATCGTAGCTCTTTCCAATGAACAGATAGTTTTTCTAACAATGGAGTTATTTCATTTACATGTGTCATTTTACCGGATAGCCATAAGCCTGCTTCCTTTTCAGACAACCATTGATGGGTCTCCAATAAACCAGAACCAGATGGATTGGGCTGCTTTAAGGTTAGTTGATATTGATTTTGTTTTACACGAATTCTAAGGGCTGCACCATGTCTTTTAAGCGCGAAATCAGGTGTTTCAAAATAGTGGTTGATTTGAACAATAGGTGTAACGGAATGAAAAAGTGGATCAAGCTTTCGATACTCCTGGCTAGTAAGTAAATTTTTAAATTCAATCTCGATTTCTTGTGACATAAGAAGCCCCCTATATGGTCTATAATACTTTCCCTTAAATATTTTCGCTGTTATAGCGTAAAATTGCAAAAAATTAATCTATTATCAAATTGAAAGGAAGATGTGGTAAAATATACTTATAAGAGAAAGTAGACTAAGGTGGTGCAGGGCATGGACTGGAGAACATTTTTGGCACCTTATGCACAGGTGGTCGATGAATTAAAGGTTAAACTTCGCGGAATGCGTGCACAATTTGAATATGAGTCTCATCACTCACCAATCGAATTTGTAACAGGTAGAGTTAAGCCGATTTCCAGTATCAAGGAGAAAATGAAAAGAAAACATATACCTTTTGAAAAGATAGAAACAGACCTACAGGATATTGCTGGGCTACGAATTGTCTGCCAATTTGTTGATGATATTCATGACATCGTCAACCGACTTCGATCAAGGGAAGATTTTGAAATTATGGAAGAAAGAGATTATATTAATCATAAAAAAGAGAGTGGATACAGATCCTATCATCTAATCATCCAATATCCAGTTGAGACGATTCATGGTTTGCGTCAAATTATTGCAGAAATTCAGATTCGAACCTTAGCCATGAATTTTTGGGCAACCAATGAGCATTCTTTAAATTATAAATATGAGGGGCAAATCCCTGAGAAGATACAAACACGATTAAAGCGAGCGGCAGAAGCGGCATTCAGGTTAGATGAGGAAATGGCCAAGATAAAAGACGAAATCCAAGAAGCGCAAAGAATATATCATACGAAAAAACATAATCATACATGATGGAGGGTATCAGTCATGCGGTTTTACATCCTTTCAAAAGGTGACCATAAATCAGATATAATAAAAGGAAGAATGAAGCAGTATTTAGAAGGATTTTCCCTTGAGTATGATGAGAAGGAGCCAGAGCTAGTTATTTCTGTTGGGGGTGATGGTACTTTTTTAGAGGCTTTTCATACCTATCAGGATCGTTTAGAGCATACTGCTTTTATTGGTATACATACAGGACATTTAGGATTCTACGCAGACTGGTTACCTGATGAGGTGGAGAAATTAATTATTGAGATTGCGAAGAAGCCTTATGAAATCGTCGAATATCCTTTATTAGATATAGTTATTTATCCAGCTGGTGGAAAGAAGGCAAAGCAGTTTTTAGCGTTAAATGAAGCGTCCGTTAAGTCAGCAGATGGCACAGTGGTTCTTGATGTATTTATTAAAGGAGCTCACTTTGAACGATTTAGAGGGGACGGTTTGTGTATATCTACACCTTCGGGTAGCACAGCCTATAACAAAGCACTTGGAGGGGCAATTATTCATCCATCATTAAAGGCACTTCAAATCACGGAGATGGCTTCCATTAATAATCGTGTGTTTCGGACCGTTGGATCACCATTAATACTGCCAAAGCATCATGTGTGTGAATTAAAACCATTACATCATGAAAAAAACTTTCTCATTACGATTGATCATTATACCGATACGTATTCTAATATAGATACAATAGAGTGCAAAGTTTCGGAGAAAAACATCCGCTTTGCTCGATTCCGTGCATTACCATTCTGGAAAAGGGTGCATGATTCCTTTATTTCAGATGAAAGATGAAAGAAAACTTCTCAGGCGAGATGACAGAAAGGAAACGAAATTAAGTTGAAATGGATCATTAACAAGAAAGAGGAGCAAATATTGCTTAGGGAATATTTGTATAGTGTAAGGGGATTTTCAAGAAGGACGCTTGCAGCAGTGAAGCATAAGGGTGGAAAGTTGTTAATCAATGGTAAGGAAGTAACCGTCCGTTACATGCTTCAGAGAAATGATGTAGTGGAGGTTATTTTCCCCCCTGAAACTCGCAGTGAATTCATGAAGCCCCAACCAATCTCCTTTCCAATTATTTTTGAGGATGACGATGTACTAGTGGTAAATAAACCTCCCTTTATGGCAACAATCCCATCAAGGCATCACCCGGATCAAACGCTTGCTAATGCTATATTATATCATTATGATGAACAAAAATTGCCTTATACAGTACATGTCGTTACAAGACTAGATCGAGATACGTCTGGATTAATATTAATTGCCAAACATCGTTATAGCCATGCTACCCTTTTTCAGGACCAGTTAACAGGAAGAGTGAATCGTAGGTATGTTGCGATAGTAGCAGGGCATCTGAAGGAGAAGGAAGGTACGATCAACGCAGCCATTACAAGAGATCCAAGCTCTATTTTAAAAAGAATGGTGAGTGAACAAGGACAAGAGGCTATAACTCATTACAAGGTGGTAAAGGAATGCCATGGCTATTCCTTCGTACAGGTTCAACTCGAAACAGGCAGAACACATCAAATAAGAGTACATTTTACCTCCATTGGGCACCCATTAATTGGGGATTCCTTATATGGTGGAGCTATGGATAAAATGGCCCGTCAAGCATTACACTGCAATAAATTGACGTTCCACCATCCTATGACAAAGGAGATAATGAACTTTACATTAGATCTACCTAAGGATATGGCGCCATTACTAACATAGTAAGAAAGAGGCTAGGAGTCGAGATCCTAACCTCTTTTTTTTATTACCTAATAAATACTAAAATAAAAACGAACAAAGTCAAAATAGTACTTACGAGAGGATTAAATGCCAAAAAAAGAAAGATTGCTGCCAATTTGGTATTTAAAATAGGTATAAGTACCAAAATGAATTCTCATGATCATAGAATTGGAGCTAAGAATAAGTATTAGAAAAACAAATTCGTTGCTAAACAAGAGAATAAAAAGCAACCGACTAGTATGAATGAAATTTTTCTTCAACGAAGGGTTGCTTTGATGGCACAGAAATAATTTTTTCCTCTGGTAAGCGAAAGGCGGTTAATTTATTTCCAAACACACAGCCTGTATCAATATTGACGGTCTTATTAACAAATCGCGCTTCTAGGACGGGGGTATGTCCATAAACAATCCATTTATCCCCATGATAATGCTGAGCCCAATCTCGTCTGACAGGTCTTCCATCAGGTAAAGTCTCACCCGTAATATCACCATAAAGCACAAAGGTCTTGACCTTTTTATCTTTTCTGCCAATTAAATCTTCTCGAATTCCTGCATGTGCGACGATTGCATCGATCTCAGGGAGATCTAGATAAAGTGGAGCATTTTCATATAATTCGATCATTTTTTTTGGGATTTCTTTTTGCTCCTGCTTCGATAATTGCTGTAATTCAGCAACCGTTGTTTCTAAACCATGCTGTTGTTTCACATTATTGCCAAGGAAATATCGATACAATTTATTACAATGATTTCCTGGTACATAATAGCTTACCTGCTGGTTCCTCACGATTTCATAAACAAAACGAATAACATGAATAGAATCAGGTCCTCTATCGGTTAAATCACCGACAAAGGCTACTCTCCGATTCTCGGGGTGAGATAAGTTTTGATGTTCATCAATATGGTAACCTAAATGGTTTAATAAAGACAAAAGCTCTTGATAGCAACCATGAATATCTCCTATAATATCTACCTTCATGAAATCATTCCCTTTCACTTGTTATAAGTATTGTTAGGATTCATCAAACATGTAGGTTTTTATACGGTAATAAATGTTCAAAACAATTCCAATTGCTATCATATAGGTTAATGTAGAGCTCCCACCGTAGCTAATAAAAGGTAGTGGCAATCCAGTGATTGGAAGTAGTTTTACGGACATCCCGATATTTTGAAAAATCTGAAAGGCAAACATTCCAATAATTCCTGTGATCATATAGCTTCCAAAGGGATCCTTAGATTTAATTGCAATATGAATAAGACGATAAATCAATAAGAAATAAATGGTAATAACAATACTAGAACCAAAAAATCCAAATTGCTCAGCGATGGAAGTGAAAATCATATCTGTATGAAATTCTGGAATATCTTGAGATACTTCAAAGCCGCCAATTCCTTTCCCTGTCAACTGACCAGAACCAATTGCTAGCATGGCACGAATAAGCTGATAAGCATCCCCTTGAGTATTTTCATCAGTGTTGAGCCATGCATTAAACCGTCCTTCGACGTGATCTAGTCCAGTACTTTCCAAAAATGTTTCAGTCTGTTCGGGAAAACTAATATATAAAATAACCACTATACAGCCTGCAATGATAATACCTCCAAGGATGGATAGAATGATTCTCCATTTGATACCTGAAACGAGAATCATACATGCAGTAATGGCGATTAGGACGAGTACACCACCTAAGTCAGGCTGTTTTACTAAGAAAAAAATAGGGATAACTGCTGCAATGCCTATTTTAACTAGTAACCACAAATCCATTTTCACGGTATGCTCTGGATATTTTTCATTATGTGTCACCATGATATGGGCAAGAAAAATAATTAAGAACACCTTCATAAATTCGGCTGGTTGGAGTGAACCAAAGCCAGGAATTTGAAACCAACCCCATGCTCCATTAACGGATTTCGCAATACCTGGTGGGAAATGAAAAAATAACATTAATAAGGCGATGACACCTAATCCATATAGAATCCATGATATTTGTCTGAAACGGTCATAATCGAATATCATAATTACGGCAATTGCCATAGAACCAGCAATATACCAAACAATTTGTTGAATATAATACGACTGATCAAGGAAGGGATTTAATGTATATAACGTGAAAATGCTAATGATCGCTAATAATATAATAATGAAGATAAGTGTATAATCAATTTTTGAATTATAATTTTGTTGATCCATAAACCAGAACCATACCTCTTTCGTAAATTATTGTCTCTTCCTAGTATAGTGGAAAATGTGTAATTTGAGAAACAAAAATGAAAAATATGCCCGATTTTTCTTTTATCATCGTGTTAGTTGTCCGCAAGCCACCTCTGATAGAGACTAGCAAACGTATAAGACAAATTTAGATAAGTTTTTGAAAAAATAGTGTAAAATTGGCGCAATTGGTTGAAGGATATGTTATTCTTTTAAAAACAGAAAATGATTATTTTTGCTTCAGGCAAAAGATCGAGACGTCATAGAGGATTTTTGCAGCGTTAGGAGGTAGTGTGATGGAGCATTTAGAACAACAAGAGAGACAGCGAGTTTGGGAGAAAATACAAAAGGCCCTACTAAATGAACAAATTGATCAATTTAGGGCTGAATTTTTAGAATTACATCCATATGATCAAGCGAGAATATTTGAGGAGCAAGAAGAAGATATTCGTTTTCTCATTTACACGTATCTATCTCCAAACGAAATGGCTGATGTTATCGAGCATGTGGATCGTGATTTAGTTAACGAGTTTATTATTGAGATGGTACCAGCGTTTGCTGCCAAGATATTAGAAGAAATGTCTACAGATGATGCCGTCGATATTCTAAATGAATTAGACAAAAATAAAGTGGCAAGCTTCCTTACTATTATGGATAAGGAAGAGTCAGAAGAAATAAAAGAATTGCTCCACTATGAAGAAAAAACGGCTGGTAGTATCATGACAACAGAATTTGTTGTTATTCACCACCAGATGACCGTAAAGGAAGCAATGAGACATCTGCGAAAGGAAGCACCAGATGCTGAGACGATTTATTACATCTATGTGGTAGATTCTGATAAAAAGCTAGTAGGTGTTATATCTTTAAGAGATTTAATTATTGCAGAAGGGGACTGGCTTATTCAAGAGGTAATGAGTGAGCGCGTAGTCTCTGTTCCTGTTGGAGAGGATCAAGAAGAAATCGCTCAAATGATGAGAGATTATGACTTTCTTGCCTTGCCAGTTGTCGACTTTCAAAATCATTTATTAGGGATCATTACAGTTGACGATATTATGGATGTCATGGAAGAAGAGGCTAGTGATGATTATTCCAAGCTAGCCGGTATCTCTGAGGTAGAACGTTTTGGAGATACAGCAATACAATCTGCTAAGAAAAGATTACCTTGGCTGATTGTATTACTTTTCCTCGGTATGTTTACTGCTAGTATTATTGGTCGTTTTGAAGAAGCACTAGATAAAGTAGCCTTATTAGCTGTGTTTATTCCTGTTATTGCTGGTATGGCCGGTAACACTGGGACACAAGCACTAGCGGTAGCAGTACGCAGCATTTCAACAGGTGATATGAATAAAATTGGGAAAGCAACTGTCATTTGGCAAGAGGCAAAAACAGGGATTATAACAGGAACAGTCTGTGGTATCCTAATCACTGGTATTGTCGGCTTCTGGTATGGAGATCTTTATTTAGGTATCCTTGTCGGGATTTCGATTATGGCTACCCTCTTTGTTGCAACCATTGCAGGTGCCTTCGTTCCAATCGTGATGGACCGTTTTAATATAGACCCTGCAGTTGCATCAGGTCCTTTTATTACGACATTAAACGACATTATATCGATGTTGATTTACTTTGGTTTGGCAACAGTATTTATGGATTTATTGATAGGGGGATGAATGAATGGAGCATGGAGGATCAATCACTTCTCTTTTGATTGTGATCATTGCAGCTTTTTTAACACCAATCCTATTACATCGATTTCGACTAAAGATGATACCTGTCGTCGTTGCAGAGATCATCGTTGGGATTATTATTGGTAACACCGGATTGGACTTAGTTGCAGAAAGTAGTTGGCTAGAGACATTGTCCACATTAGGATTTATCTTCCTGATGTTCTTAAGTGGATTAGAAATAGATTTTACCCTTTTCTCGAGTAAAAATAGAAAGAAAACAGAGAACACCATCCCGAACCCTGTTTTAATTGCTAGTTTAATTTTTGTAGGGATATTAGTACTGTCATTTGGTTTGTCCTATTTGTTTGTATTGTTTGGTTTTATCGACAATATTTATTTAATGACATTGATCATTTCCACAATCTCATTAGGTGTAGTTGTACCAACATTAAAAGAAACACAAGCAATGCAAACAACTGTTGGACAAACTATCCTGCTGATAGCAGTGATTGCCGATTTAGCAACAATGATTTTACTGGCAGTGTTTGTTTCCTTCTTTGGAGAAGAAGCAGGAAATATGTGGTTGTTATTAATCTTGTTTGGTGTCGGACTTGTGCTTTATTTTGTTGGTAAATATTTTAGAAACCAGTCATTCATTGAAGCCATGTCAAAAGGAACGATCCAAATAGGTACAAGGGCAGTCTTTACTTTAATTATATTTCTAGTTGCCTTGTCAGAGTCTGTAGGAGCAGAGAATATATTAGGTGCGTTTATTGCTGGAGCACTGGTTTCCTTATTAGCGCCAAATCAAGATCTCGTTCAAAAGCTAGACAGCTTTGGGTACGGATTTCTTATTCCGATATTTTTTGTTATGGTAGGGGTCGACTTAGATTTACGAGCATTGTTTGATGAACCTAAGGTGTTGGCATTAATACCATTACTCTTTATTGCCTTGTTAATTTCAAAGGTATTGCCAATCGCCATATTGAAAAAGTGGTATGATACGAAAACGGTATTTGCAGCAAGTATGCTATTAACTTCTACGTTGTCATTAGTGATTGCTGCTGCAACTATTGGTGAAAGGCTAGAAGTTATTACTAGTGAGATGCATAGTGCCTTAATTATGGTTGCTGTCCTATCTTGTATCATTACCCCATCCTTCTTTAAGAAGTATTATGAAAATAAAGAAGAAGTAGAATATCAACAGACGGTTTCATTCGTTGGGGTTAACCAAGCTACGATTCCAGTCTTACGAGAATTAGAACCAAAAGATTTTGAAACATATCTTTACCATACGAAACAGGATAAACTTGAAGAAAATAATAACGGTACACGCTCTATCTTTGATATTCATCATGTAGATAATTATGAATTGAATACATTAGCCTCTGCCGGGGTGTTTGACCATGATATTGTGGTTGTTTCGACAGGAGAAGAAGAGAGAAATGAGCAAATTGCAAGATTTGCAAAAGAAGCTGGTGTGGAGCGAGTTATCGCTAGAATCGAAAGACCAGATGTGGAAAAACGTTTGAAGGAAATAGGTGTAGATGTCTTTTCCGTGTTAATGTCCACGAAAACATTGCTGAAAGCATTAATAGAATCACCAAGTGTAGTAGATATTTTGACAGGACAAGAGCATGCTTTATATGAAATTAATATGAATAATACACAATATGAAGGTGTGTTCTTACGGGAATTTCCATTTACAGGTGATGCTATCATCGTACGTATTTTCCGCGGGAAGGATTCGATTGTCCCTCATGGAGATACCGAGCTTCTGTATGGAGACCGAATTATTGTTACAGGCTCGCAGGAATATGTGGAAGAATTACAAGACTTATTGGAATATGTATAGCTGGTAGTCTTCTTATATTTGAGTAATAGGTGCGATTCAGATAAAATATTAGTAGGTACTAATAATAAGTAATAAATGGATGAGGAGGCTTTATGATGAATTTTTCCTTAGAGGGGCGTACTTATGTTGTAATGGGTGTCGCAAACAAAAGAAGTATTGCATGGGGGATTGCGAAGTCCTTACATGCTGCTGGTGCTCGACTTATTTTCACTTATGCCAATGATCGCTTTGAACAGCCTGTGAAGGACCTTGTCTCTACATTAGAAGGTCAAGATGCACTGTTCTATGAATGTGATGTAACGGACGATCAGGCAGTGGCAAAAACTTTTCAAGAAATGAAACAAGATGTTGGCACGATTCATGGACTAGCTCATTGCATTGCTTTTGCAAATAAGGAGGATCTACAGGGAGATTTTATTGACACTAGTAGAGATGGATACTTACTAGCACACAATATTAGTGCTTATTCCTTGGTTGCAGTTGCACGAGAAGCTGCCCCATTAATGACTGATGGTGGAGGCATTGTAACAATGACTTATTTAGGTGGAGAAAGAGTGGTTAAAAATTACAATGTGATGGGTGTGGCTAAAGCAAGTCTTGATGCAAGTATGAAATATTTAGCAAACGACCTTGGTAAAAAAGGAATTCGCGTTAATGCCATATCTGCTGGACCAATCCGTACACTCTCGGCAAAAGGGATTGGAGATTTCAACAGTGTATTGAAAAAAATCGAAGAAGAAGCCCCATTACGACGTACGGTTACCCAAGAGGAAGTAGGGGATACTGCTTATTATTTGTTAAGTGATCTTTCACGTGGAGTAACAGGTGAAACGATTCATGTCGATTCTGGCTACAATACTTTAGGTTTATCCTAATATAAGTGGAAAATCCTCGAACATTTGGTTTGGGGATTTTTTCTTTAAGAAAGCTTCAGACCATGATAGGTTAAAGATAGGGAGGGGAAGCAGTGAAGAAAGTGATACTATTCGATGGTGTATGTAACTTTTGTAATCACAGTGTTCAATTTATTATTAAGCATGATCCAAAACAAAAGTTTCAGTTTGCCTCATTACAAAGTAAGATAGGTGAGCAGTTTAAAAAAGATTATCATATCCCACATCATATTGACAGTATCGTATTAATAGACGAGGAAAAAGCTTATACCAAATCAACCGCTGCTCTTCGGATTGCAAAAGAGTTAAAAGGATTGTACAAAGGACTCTATGTACTACTGATAATTCCAAAGCCCATTAGAGATAAAATTTATCAAATCGTGGCCAAAAACCGCTATAGATGGTTTGGGAAAAGGACCTCCTGTATGATACCAAACCCAGAAGATAAGCAACGATTTTTAGATTAAAACCCCCATTATTGCAATTCTTGCAGTAATGGGGATTTTTGATGAGCTATTCTGCCTTTTTTCGCTTCAATGTATAGTTTCTACCTTCTTCTTGAAAAGCTTTGAAGACGGAGATGACCACAAGGATCAATATAATGGCAAATGGGAATGCGGCTATTATAGACGCTGTTTGAAGGGCTTCTAAGCCACCTTGCCATAATAATACGGCCGCAGTACCTGATTGGACAACTCCCCATGCAACCTTAATTCTTACGTCAGGATTTAAATCTCCATTTGTTGTTTGCATACCAAGAACAAATGTCGCAGAGTCGGCAGAGGTGATAAAGAACGTACTTATTAAGAGTACAGCTAAAGTAATGGTAATGGTAGCTAATGGAAAGTTCTCTAACACAGTAAATAAAGCGGCTTCTGTACCTGAATCATCCATTACACCAGAAACATCGATTCCGTTATTCATTTGTAAAGAAATAGAGGATCCACCGAATACACTAAACCATAATGCACTAAAAATGGTTGGAACAAGGAGTACCCCTAGCACGAATTCACGTACAGTACGACCACGAGATACCCTTGCAATAAACATACCGACAAACGGTGCCCATGCAATCCACCATGCCCAGTAAAATATGGTCCATCCCTCTAACCATGTAGCATTATCCTCATTAAACGGAGCCATTCGAAAACTCATTTCAGGTAAGTTGGCTAAATAGGAGCCTAATGTTGTAGTAAAAAAGTTCATAATAAAGTTCGTCGGACCTGTGAACAAAACGAAAAGCATTAACAACACAGCTAAGACAATATTAGTATTACTTAAGTATTTGATTCCTTTGTTTAGACCAGTAAGCGCTGATGACATATATAAGACTGTCACGACACCGATAATAATTAATTGAAGTGTTATATTATTCACAACATTTCCAGTTAAAAATTCAATACCACTTCCAATTTGCTGTGCCCCTAAACCTAGTGACGTTGCGACACCGAATACCGTTGCAAATACGGCAATGACATTAATGAGAGTACCTAAACCACCATTCATTTTATCACCATATAATGGCTTAAGTGTACTACTTATAAGTCCAGGCTCGTCCTTTCTAAACTGGAAATAAGCAAGCGCTAAAGCAAGTGTTGCATAAACAGCCCATGGGTGGAAGCCCCAGTGGAAAAAACTATATTGCATTGCTACTCTTGCTGCTTCTGCTTCAGATTCTGTCGCATATGGTGGAGCAGTTAAATGAGAAATAGGTTCTGCAGCTCCCCAGAAGACAAGTCCAATCCCCATACCGGCACTGAATAACATAGCAAACCATGTTATGAAATTATATTCCGGCTTATCGCCATCTTTTCCGAGAACGATATTTCCGTATTTTGAGACAATTAAGAAGATCGCGAAGATTAAAAATGTGGTTGCAACGAGTAAGTAAAACCATCCAAAGCGTGTTACTAAAAATCCTTGAATATTAGTAGTAATGCTTGCTAGATTCCAAGTTGGCCAAACTTCCTTCGGGACGATACCCCAAATGATAAATAATAATGATATGATTAAAGAAATGTAAAATACTTTAGTCGTTTTTCGCACACAACCATCCTTTCTGATATTAAGTTTGATAAATATAAGACTATATTCTCCAATTCCTTATTGGAGTATCCGCATTTCACATACAAAGACGAATTTTAACAGATGATATGGCATAAATGCAAATGATATGGATATGTTTCCCTTATATATTGGAAATAAACCATCTCATTGGCAATAGAAAAAGGACTGCTAGGCAGCAGTCCTCTAATCAGAGAAAAGGGTTCATTTAGAATAAAGATACAGCTGGTAAACAAGTGATTGCACAGAAGCAGTTAAGATCTACTGTGATACAAATTCCAGTACGTTCAAGATCTGCTACTTCCTCTTTGTTGATTTGCTCACAAGGATCGTGGCAAGCATCATGCTCATTGTCGAATACTAACAATTCTAATACAGCACAGCAGTCATCTCCGACTTCTTTTACACGGAAGATAAAGCTCTCCACACAGTCAAATTTTGCTGGACCATTTCCGTGGGATTTGAATTCCGCACCAAATCCTTTAAATGGTTTATGATCTTTTCCATATAGGATAAATGGTACAGTGTCTAAACCATTTGTAGTTACGGGAGAGACAAGGCTTCTTATCGAACGTACGCAGCTAACATCACAAGTTCTATCTGCTACATCATCTTGAGCATCAGCGATTGTACGAACAACGTCACAGACACAATTTCCGCTTTGGATGCCACCTACTTCGTTATCATTACAGCTATCGTGGTGTTTTCCCATAAATTACTACACTCCTTTTTATAAGATTTCCTTAACAATAATAATCTATGGAGAATTAGCGAATGTGTATGGACGAATGTCTCTATTTTGTAGGTAAATTTCATTCTTCTCGCACATTTATTGGGCTCTTCACATATGATTAATATATGAATTGGTGAGATAGGGAGGAATGGACAGTGAGTTCCATTAAAAGTAATAACCAAGAACCTAAGTTATATTTACACCAGCCAAAATTAACAAAGCCCGATCGTAAAATGCAAAGCTTTTATCATGCAAAGCATCCATTGAATGATAGTGACGAAATGTCTACAGAGGATCATGGTGAAGAAATAGTGGAAGATAGAAGTTCTTCTAAAAAACGATTTAAAGATATGACAATATTGGAGAAGATAGAACACTTTTCAAGAATACCTTCATACTTACCAAGAGTAAGATGTGAAATCATAACAGAAAGAAAAAAATACTATGGATATATTCTAGGTAGTAAAAGTAATATGGCACTAGTCCAAACTGTCAGTAAAGAGGAAGAAATTTCTGTTCCTATTGAGCAGATTACGGAAATAAACCTTATTGGCTTCTAAATAGGAGTGTGACACCCAATAGGTAAAGCTGCATAGGATATATCGATAATGATTTTGGGTAAAAGGGAGTGAAACAAATTGTCAGAAAAGAAAAAAGTGATTTATGTAAAAGATTTGGTTATTAAAGCAGATAATGTCCGAATCGAACCAACACGTCATCGCGATCCTTTATTCGGGGGTGCTAGGCAGGAACCTCAAGCGGATGAGCGTGAACACCATCATGACAATGATGATGTGAGAGAAGAGAGAGATGAGAGACACGATCATGAGGAGCATGATGATCACAAGGATCGTGACGATCGCCCACCTTTTTCCTGGTTATAATGCGGATAAACAGCCAAATAGATGTTTAAGAAAACGAATATATGGGTATAGTTTTAAAATGGTGTGAATGGGGGAGGGTTTTCGATGGGGTATGTTATTCCAGTTGAGAATTATCAATATCAACAGTACCAACAGCGAGTGACGAAAAGAGAACGTGATCCTTTTCCAATTGAAAGACTATACCCAATTCAACTTGACAGTAATTATGACCGACTTCGCGAAAAGGATGTAGAACAAGCATTACTAAAAAAAGCGAGAGTAAAACAAGAGCAAAAGGATTTAGAATACATGAAATCGATAAACAATCAGATATATGCAAAAATGACGGGAAAGGGTCGTCAATTCATTGCAAAAGTATAGCCAGACATCCGTGATGTCTGGCTATATTTGTTTTCTAGAATCCTTGAATATACAGTCCGTTATTTTTATCATATTCTGCATAAAATACATCTCGTATCGAATACACTTCTTCTTTTTTTAATTCTTCCTCCAGCCAAGCTTTGTCATAGCCAATCTCGGAGAGGTTATCATAAAGAATTTCCCCGTCATTAATGATCATAAACGTAAGGGCAACACTTTCCAAAGGAAGATTGAAGTCTTTACGGACAGGTGACTGATAATTTGTCTTCTTCAATACAGATACCGTCCCATCTGTTTCCAAAATAGCATATTCGACTTCTTTAACGGAAAATACCCCTTTGGAGCGAAGTAAATGCAAGAGCTGGTTCATATCTAATTTTGCTTTCCTCATTTGCTCGCGCTGTATTTTTCCTTTATGAATCATGATCGAGGGGCTACCCTCTAATAATGAACGAGACTTTTTATATTTTTGGGTAATGATCTCTGTTACATAAAGCAAAACTCCCCATAAAATAACGGCAAAACCCATGTGGAGAATGCCGACCTCTTTATCATATAAACCATTTCCAACTAATTCTCCCAAAATTAAAGCAGAAATGAAGTCAAAGGCGGTTAATTGCTTAATTTGTGTTTTTCCAAGGCTTTTAGCTAAAATAAATAAGATAATGAACCCAAAAAAGGTTTCCAGTAAAATGGCACCATACTCCATTAGGCTTATCCCTGCCTTTATCTTTAATCTAACAATAGGATAGCCAATTTAGGAAGTATACATACCTATCTATTCCATTCGGTAAGGCTTTTGATCATTTCGACATGAGGTATTCCTGCATCCATGAATTGGTCTGATACGGTTTTATACCCAAGTTTTTGATAAAACTTTTCTGCTTGAATCTGTCCGTGTAATTTTGCCTTATTCAAACCATTTTCTTTTGCATAATTTTCCATAAACAATAAAATGTCTTTTCCGTAGCCCTTTCCACGAAAGTCCTTTCGTATACAAATCCGTTCCATTTTACCATAATCATTTTGAAAGCGAATCCGGCTTGCTGCAATAGGTTTGCCTTCACTGTAACCAACGAAATGAGTGGCCATTTTTTCTAGTTCATCAATTTCCAATTCAACTGGTACGTTCTGTTCCTCGACAAATACTTCTTTCCGCACCTGATAAGCATCTTGAAGCTGCTCATCTGTTTGTACTATTTTGATTTCCAATTCCTTCACTCTCCCAACATATGTATTAGTATTTTGCGTAAGTCCTGTTGCCAATATGTCCATGTATGATCACCATTAAATTCCTCATAAGTATAATCCGATACTTTATTAGCTAATAAATGCTGAAAGGTACGATTCTCAGCTAAAAAATCCAGCACCTCCCCAGTCGTTATCTTTACATCTGTTTCTTCTGTACCTACGGAGTGATATACCTTTAGTCGCTGAAGTTGATTGGTTTCACGAATTTTTTTTAATACCGTTTCATTGACAAAAGGGGATTGCATAACCACTTTATTGATCGTACTAGGATAACTACTTGCAATCATAAAGGCTAATGTACCAGCAAGTGAATCTCCCATCAATGTATAGGAAAGAGGGGTTATATGTAACTTTTCCTCAAGTGATGGTATTACCTCACGGATTAGGAAATCGATATACTTCTTTTGTAGTTTCCCGTCAGGATGATATTTATCCAATCTATCATATCGATCCTGATAATGAATGCCAATAAAAATAGTTGGCTCAATCTCCATTGAAGCATGAAGCTGATCACTTAATGTTGCTATACGTCCGATTCGGAAATAATCATCACCGTCCTGCATGATACATAGCTGGTAATCATGAAAAGGTGAAAATCCCTCTGGAACGTAAATTTTAACCGTTAGAGCTTCCTGTAAATATTGACTTTCAATCACTAAATCCTCCATTTTTCCTTTACGCTTCATTCTATTTCCCCCATATAAACAGTACTTTTTAAAAAGTGTATCATAATTGCTCGAAAAGAGAAGAAATTTGCATGAAACGGTTCAAGATGTGCAACCTAATGAAAAAAGAAGGGTGTGTCAACGAATGAATTGGAAAAAAACAACTGCCATCTATTTATCGATATTTCTTGTCCTGTTTAGTGTTACTGGATTAGCGGTAAATGCTAATGAATCAACAGGAAAAACAGCCACCGTTCAAGCTGAATATTATAAAAATAACGAACAACTAAAATATCCTCAAGTAAGTGATGTTACTGATAAAAAGATGGAAAAAAGGATAAATCAAGATTTTACAAACTATATTAAGAAAGCCTATAAGGAATATAAAGAAAATGAAAAACAAGCAGAAAAGCATGGGTTTGCAGCAGATTTTCAGACAGAATTTGAAGTGAAATATAATCAATTCCCAAGGCTTAGTATCTTAATGAGTAAATATATCTTTAGTGGTGGAGCCCATGGCAACACGACTGTTGAGTCCTTTAATTATAATGTAGACACAGGTAAAAGGGTTTATCTAACTGATATTCTGACAACAGATGAACAGATTAAAGCTGTTACCGATTATGTGTGGGAATACGCAATTGAACGTCCGGAAATCTTCTACCCAGATCTTAAAAAAGAGGATATACAATTAGTAAAACAGACAGCATTTTATTTTAATGATCAGGGCATCACATTAGTATTTCAGCAATACGAAATTGCCCCTTATGTCTCAGGCAATCAAGAAATTGTTATCCCAAGTGAAATATATGAAGAAACCTGATTCTCTGGATCAGGTTTTTATTTCGCAAATAAAGTAAGGCAGAGTTAATTGACAAAATAAGAATAATTCCCTATAGTTATAATACAGTTACATATCATGATTCCGTAGCTCAGCTGGGAGAGCGCCACCTTGACAGGGTGGAGGTCGTTGGTTCGAGCCCAATCGGAATCATACTAGAACAGGAGTCTGTATCCCTTTTATATCAAGAGGTACAGACTTTCTTATTTACAAAACACATTTTCCAATAGCCTCATTATTTTATATGGTTTCTAATTGAATAACTATTGTATTAGTGATTTGAGCATTTCTTGGTGAACTATGGACACTAAAGCTATACATTCTTTCTTCTTAAGCAATTACATTTCAATCAAAGTTTGTCATTTTTTGAATATCTAGTATCATAATCGATGTTATTTGGTAATTAACTTGGTAATCTTTTTTAAAGTTGACCGCAAAATATCTAAAATCCGCGATAATAAAGTTAATTAAGATAACTTTTAGGGAAGACTCAACTTGTTCATCCTGCCGCCATCCACTGTATAAACCTGGCCTGTGATAAACCCAGCCTCATCAGCTGCGAGAAAAGCCACCAATGCTAAACCACTTCTTCAGGGGATCCCGTGCGAACTACAGGATGGATGCGCGCGAGGTCGCGTCTGAATGTCTCTGCTTCAGCTATACTTTCGATCATATCGAGGTTTAGATCGGTGTCAATCCAGCCAGGCGCCACCGCATTGCAACGTATTCCTTCATCTCCATGGTCCACCGCCACTGAACGGGTCAGCCCATGTAGCCCAGCCTTGGAGGCGCAGTAGGCTGCATGCCCCGGATTTGCGCCCAATCCTTCAACGGAGCCGGTGTTGACGATACTGCCTTGTGTCTTGCGAAGGTAAGTTAATGCTGCGCGAATCAACAGGAATGGGGCTGTCAGGTTAAGATTGAGGTTGCGTTGCCAATCTTCAAGACTCATTTCTTCAATTCTGGCTTCTTGCATCATACCAGCGTTGTTGATCAGCACATCAAGCCGCCCATGTCGGACGATGACTTCTTTAACAATCTGCTCCGGTGTATGCGGATTGGAGAAATCTGCCACGGTTGATTCAAAATCCTCGTCTTCCCCGCGTTGCGCGGTGATCACAGTCGCTCCTTCGTCACGTAACCGGCGAGCAATGGCCCGTCCAATCCCCGAACGTCCTCCTGTCACTAGCGCCACCTTGTTTCAAAACGCTTCATTTGATTTGTCATTATAATAACCTCCTTATTCACAATCACTACCTTATATACTATAGCTCTTCAGAATTTTGATAAAGTGTACTGTTGTTTTGTTCACTTTTTATTATTAATAATAATTGATAATTTATAGCTCACATATTTACTTAAATCTTCCAAAAATTCTTCAAGTTTGATTAACATTAATGATGTTCCCCTGAACAAGGCCATTTTTTTCTAATTTTGCTGATGAAACAGAAATACCAAAGCCTGTTTCCAAAATATCGAGGTTTTACATAGAGGATATCGTTTTTGATGATATATTCAATTCACTAACACAAAAGTAGGTCCTTTGGAGTATTGCTAATATCCAGTTATTGCGTTCAATCACAAAAGGTTTGATTGCTCGTTCTTCACCCAATATTATGTACTTCCAATTGTCCAACCTCCATAGTATGTAGTTTAATAAAAACTTTTATTAAGAATAACTGGATAAAAAAGATCCAAAAAGGGCCAATTTGTTTAGGCGTTTTTAAAAATAATTACGCATTAATCTGACGAAGGATATCATTTACATCAACGGTTTGACTTTCATTATGAAAGGATTTGACTAAATGTTAAATATTTCAGATATGCATCAATCAAAATGATCTAAGTAGTTTCAGTTGATAAAATACCCATATAGGTATATTATGGTTGTGGAAAACAATTGTCTGATGAAGGAGGCAAAAATAAATGGATGATAGCGATCATATCAAAAATAGAATAAAACGAAATGAAGGGCAGCTGAGAGAGATATTAAGAATGATGGGGGAGAACCAGGACTGTATAGAAGTGATTACGCAATTATCTGCATCAAGAACTGCCCTTGACCGAACCATTGATTTAATTGTCAGTTCCAATTTAATAGAGTGTGTTCGGGATGCTGATAAAAAAGGAAAAATACAGATGAATTAGTAAACCAAGCTGTAAACTTACTTGTGAAAAGTAGATAGATTTGGGTATTCTCTTCATTTTTTTTGAAACACTGTATACCTATAGGGGTAATTTAAAAAGGAGATTAACAAATGGAATATATATACTACGTTGTTCTTGCAATTTTGTTATTTTTTCTGTTGCGAGGGTTCCTGCCAATAAAAGGTGTGAACAATATTTCCACAACAGAATTGAAAACAGAACTAAATAAAAAGCACAAGCAATTTATTGATGTGCGCACACCTGTTGAGTTTAAAAGAAAACATATAAAAAGCTTCAAAAATATTCCTCTTGACCAACTGGCTCAAAGAGCTACAAAGGAAATCTCTAAGGAAAAAGAAGTAATTGTAATTTGTCAAAGCGGGATGAGAAGCAAGCAGGCATCTAAAATACTAAAAAAATCTGGCTGTGCAAAAGTAACTAATGTACGTGGCGGCATGCTTGCATGGCAAGGTAATGAGAAATAGAAGCATATGAACGATTTTCTTTTGGTGATTTAAGTAAAATATATAAATAAAGGAGATGTGCAATATGACAAATAAAATTTTAATTGTTGGCGGTGTAGCTGGGGGAGCATCTGCTGCTGCAAGACTGAGAAGATTAGACGAGAATGCAGAGATTATTATGTTTGAGAAAGGCCCACATGTGTCTTTTTCTAACTGTTCGTTACCTTATCATTTAAGTGGAATGGTGGAAGATAGTAAATCTCTTGTATTATCGACTCCAGAGACTTTTAAAAAACGGTTTAATATCGAAGCAAGGGTAAATAGTGAAGTAATCAACATTAATCGTGAAAAAAGAACAATTATGGTTAAGGACGCTGTAACTGGCAACACTTACGAAGAAGGGTATGATAAGCTAATTCTTTCCCCTGGTGCAGCACCAATTCGACCTGGATCAATTGAAGGCATTCACAATAAGAACGTATTTACAGTACGAAATGTTGTGGATATCGAGCAACTTAATGCTTATATAAAAGAGAACGATCTGACAGATGTTGCAGTAATCGGCGGAGGTTTTATAGGGGTTGAGGTAGCGGAAAATCTCCGTCTAGCTAAACTTAACGTGTCTGTCATTGAATTTGCTGATCAGATTATGACACCATATGATTATGACATGGCTCAAATCCTTCACAAGGAAATGGTCGACCATGGGGTGAATTTAATTGTTAATGATGGTTTAGCAAAGATTAATGATGGTTCAATCGAAACACAATCTGGAAAACAAATAAAGGTACAAGCAGTTGTGTTAGCGATCGGCGTAAGGCCTGAAACAAGGCTGGCGGAGGATGCCGGGCTTGAAATCGGTGAAACTGGTGCGATCAAAGTTGATCATAACTATGTAACTAGTGATTCTAATATATATGCAGTAGGAGACGCTATTGAAGTCTATCATCGATTATTGCATAAGCCAGCACTCCTTGCTTTAGCTGGGCCTGCACAAAAACAAGCAAGGGCTGTAGCAGATCATATCTATGGCATTCCTAACCGCAACTTAGGAGTGATTGGGTCATCCTCCATTCACTTATTTGATTTAAACGCAGCTTCTACTGGATTAAATGTACGAACGGCTGACAAAGCAGGATACAGCTGGGATTCCGTCTATATCTTGCCGGCTGATAAGGTAGGATTAATGCCAAACAGTAATGTGATGCACTTTAAATTAGTATATGAAAATCCAACAGGCAGAATTTTGGGTGCACAGGCAATTGGTAAAGGGAATGTCGACAAACGTATTGAAGTAATTGCAACAATGATTACAATGAATGGGACATTAGAAGACCTGAAAGATTTAGAACTGACCTACTCTCCAATGTTAGGTACAGCTAAGGATGTTGTAAACCATGCTGCCCTGGTTGCTCTTAATCAATTATATGGAAAATACCGCGAAGTCAAAGTTGCTCAGGTTCGTGAATTAGTAGAAAATAATGCCTTTATTATTGATGCGCGCGAGCAGAATGAATATAATGCTGGACATTTGAAAAATGCTGTCAATATTCCGTTAAGTGAATTTCGAGACAGACTTGATGAAATTCCAAAAGATATGGCCGTATATGTTCATTGTCGCTCAGGTCAACGCAGCTATAACATGGTAATGGCATTAAAAAACTTAGGATTTACGAACATATTTAATATATCTGGTTCTTATTTAGGAATTAGTCTATACGAGTATTATAATGACCTTGTAACAGATAGAGAGAAAATTGTAACAACATATAACTTTAAATAATACAATTTCGCAATCCTTCTATAAGACGATTATGACATGGATCTCTTTCTTTAAGTATCCTAATTTTGAATTGAAGGGAGAATAAACAATGAACCAATGGAATGAGCGCTTTAGCCAAGATCGATATGTATATGGAACAGAACCGAACGAGTTCTTGGCTGGAATTCAGAATAAATTGAAATTACCTGGTGACAAGGTACTAGCCATAGCGGAAGGTGAAGGGCGTAATGCAGCCTTTTTAGCTGAGCAGGGCTTGATAGTGACAGCTTGGGATTATGCCGAATCAGGTTTAATAAAAACAGATAAATTAGCGAAGACAAAAGGTGTAAGTGTAAATACAAAGCTGATTGATCTAAAAGATGTCGATTGGAAACAAGAAAACTGGGATGAGATAGTCTGTATATTTGGTCATTTCCCTAAAAAATTACGAACAAAGACGCTTCAGGGTGTGAAGGAAGCAGTGAAACCAGGTGGCTATTTTATAACAGAAGTTTACTCACATTATCAACTTCCTTATAAAAGTGGTGGCCCGAAAGATTTGGGGATGTTATATAGACCGGAGGAATTTCTGGATACCTTCTCAGATTGGCATATTATTCACTTTTTTATAGGTGAAGTGGTTAGACATGAAGGTGAATTTCATAATGGTTTATCACATGTTATTCAGTTTGCTGGGCTTAAACCTCTGTGAATTAAACATGAACGAGCGAGCTTGTAACCCTATAGCTTAAATTAAAAGTAAAAAGAGGAAATTCACATGAAAAAAGAAGTAATAATATATACAACAACACTGTGTCCAGTATGTGCGATGGTTAAAACATTTTTCACCAATCTGAATATACCTTTCCAAGAAGTGAATATAGATTTTAATCCATTAGCAATGGTGAAACTAGTGAGCAAAACATTTCGATTGACAGTACCGCAGACCAATATAAATGGAGAGTGGGTGTTTGGGTTTAATCCAGGCCTTATGTTAGAAAAATGGAATGCTTTAATCAAGTGAAAGCAATTTCTGAATAATCGCCAATCCCGTAGACTTGTGGATTGGCGATTGTTTTATTAATAGTAATGAAAAACAGACAGAAATGCTTTCACAATTCTGTCTGTTAAAATATATTAGAATGAGAAGGAATCTCCATCGTTTGGTATGGAAATATTAGTGGAGAATCCTTTTTCGTCAGCAAATGTCTTTAACTCTTCTCTTGATAATGTCCAGTGGTTAACAGCTTCCATGTGAACAGCAATAATTTTTGCGTTAGAAGCAGCCTTATACACTTCATAGACATCCTCTTTACCCATTACTAGAGAACCGCCCTCATTGAATTGATTATCTCCAGCATTTACCACAATAATTTCTGGTTTATGTGTGTCCATTACTTCCTTAACGGCATCATACCACACTGTATCACCAGCAACATATAATGTTTTTTCTGTTGAATGTTTGAAGACAATACCACAAACTTGACCAGCAACTTTTAAAATTTCTCCTCTTCCATGTTCACCCTTTGTTTTAACTAATTGAATACCTTCGAAGACTGTGTCTTCTTGTAAAATTTCGACATTTTGGAAACCGGCGTTGCGAATCTCTGCAGCATCTTCTTCATTTTGAGAGAATAGTTTAATTTCTTTTGGTAATGCTTCTTTAGCTGCTTCATCCCAATGATCATAATGTAGGTGTGTGACGATGACAGCATCAATATCTATGATAATATCTTCAATAGAAGTTGGCAAACTTACTAAAGGATTATACTGATCATCTCTTGGTGCATTCGGGAACGGTGGATATGCCCCCTTGTCTGCTAACATTGGATCAATTAAAAACTTTTTACCTGCATATTCTACAACTAATGTCGCGTTACGAATGTGTTGAATATTCATATTACCCAACTCCTTTACTATGAAAATTTTCCCGTACTTAGTATATTTTAAACGATGACTTGTGAATCGATACATAGAATAAATAAAGTCTTTTATCTGATTGACTTTATTAATGAAAGAAGTTAATGAACCCTTGTCCTAATAAAAAACACGGGTATAGTTCTAAGAACTGCACCCGTGTTAATGAATATCTAAGAGCCTTATTCCTATACATTTTTTTTGCATACTTGATTATTTTGAGTACAATTCATAAATCTTCCTTATTTTTTCATCTAGTTGTTTAAAGCGAACAAAACGTCCCTCTCGTATATATTCTTTGTTATTAATCATCAGAATCAATACAGGAGCTGAGAGAATTAAAAATTTCTCGGCCACTTCTTCCACTTTCGTAGCATCAATGTGACCAAGCTGAATGAGAGGATATTGATCTAGCAATTCCGTTAGCTTGGGCAGAATAGCATGACATGTACTACAATCTGGGGTGGATACGTAAAGGAAACTTAGCTCATTATCTTTAAGAAAATCCTCTGTCATTTTAATTGAAGTTAACTCATTTATCTTTTTCAAATTGCTCCTCCTTCTAAGATGGAAGGAATAGAACATAAGGACAATTTATTATTTTCCTTATGAAGCTTTTACTTTACTGTTACTTTTCCTTCAATAGTTATTTGGGCGTCTGCTTTTTTTAATATATTTCCGACTGCACATGATTTATCAGCGGATATAAATGCTCTATCAGCTGCTTGACTTTGCTTTTCTGTTGCTTCACTTGATAAAACAATATGTGGTTGATGGATAATTTGAATGCCGT
Source organism: Gracilibacillus sp. JCM 18860 (assembly GCF_055395245.1). NCBI lineage: Bacteria > Bacillati > Bacillota > Bacilli > Caryophanales > Bacillaceae > Gracilibacillus > Gracilibacillus sp. JCM 18860. Next base: position 1,277,306 of record NZ_AP043868.1, on the reverse strand, counting down.
CTTCTCTTGAAACATTTGCTTTCGACTTCATCGTAAATTCAATAACAGGCAGATCTTTTGTCTCCAGCATATAGACAAGTGTTGTTGCGTAGCATGTTGCTGCAGAAGCTAACAGTAATTCTTTAGGATCTGTGCCTTCTCCACTTCCTCCTAAAGATTGGGGTATAGCGATATCAGTTTTAAGATTTTCCCCTTGTATTTTACCATTACCTTTGGTATTTCCGTTCCAAACCATTTTTATTTCAGCCATTTCGTACCACTCCTACACAATTAATGATATACAGTTTACTAGTTAATTAGTTAACTGTGAAGCGTATTGTACTAAATAGTGTATTGCTTGTCAATCTTTAGTTTCTTACTTAGTTAATTTAGCTAATTCATATAATACTTGCATTTTTTTGTTTCCTTCATTAATCTAAATATACCTAGATAACTAGTTAAGTATGAAAGGTGAGGAATTAAATATGGAACATTCAGGATTACTTTTTAAAATAGATGCTCATTCTCCTTTACCAATTAATGTGCAGATAAGGGAACAGATAAAGTGGCTAATAGGGAAAGGATTACTTAATTCTGGAGATATACTTCCTTCAACCAATCAGTTAGCGGATCAATTATCCATTAACAGGAATACGATTCAGGGGGTATACTCTCAATTAAAGGAAGAAGGCCTGTTATTGATGCAAAAGGGACGAGGGACGCAAGTTGCCGGCGAAGAAGAAATTGAAAGATTTAAAACACAGCATTCCTATTTCAACTTTGTGGAACAAACAATAAAGGATGCTTACGAATCAGGATTTAAAATCGACGATGTTTTATTAGCTGGATTTGCCTACACCCAATTGTTTGGAGAACCCCAGAAGCAGAAGACACACTACCTCTTTGTTGAGTGCAAGATCAGCTCATGTATCTTCTATTTAGATGAATTGAGACGGGTGGCTTCCGCAGAAATTGATACAATTGATGTACAGGAGTCTCCTAAAGATCGTATTATGCAGTCCATTCGCGATGCAGATGTAATTGTAACACGGTCCGACCTTGCTGAGAGATTAAAGGAGTTTGTTGATGTCACACAGAAGAAAATCATATCTGTCGGTTCTACAAACGATGTCTCGTTGTTGCTTAATATGATAAGAGGCTAATTAAACTTAATAGCCTAGTAGAGATACTTATAGGCAAATTGTTTACATGTTTGAAAACCAGAAAATCAGGTGGAAATTTTTATTTCTACCTGATTTTTATTTTGAAAAACATATGTGTTAATAATTTTATAGCTTGACAATACATTAGGGGGGTATGGTATGATGTGGACGAAATAAAAATTAGGAGGTAATTAAAATGACAAATACAACACTTAATGTAGAAGGTATGTCTTGTGGGCATTGTGTAAGTTCCATTGAAGGAAGTGTAGGAGAACTTAACGGTGTGGAGGCAGTTAAGGTTCATTTGGATGATGCGAAAGTTGACGTAACGTTTGACTCTGAAATAGTGGATTTGAAAGTGATTAAAGAGACGATTGAAGAACAAGGTTACGAGGTTGTTTAGAACGGTCGTACTTTAATTACAGCATGAAGCATCCCGGTAAGTTTCACTGATAATCAGTGGGGTAAAAACCCTGCTGATTAAAATCTCACTATATAGCACAATCTATATATAACAATGTTTTATCAACACAGAAATTCAAAGGGAGGAATAAACAATGAACCACAGTGAACATAATCATCACCACCATGCTCATCAGCACCATCATCATGCCAAATCAGAGATTAAGACAGATGTGACCTATGAAAATGGAAAAATTCTGATTAAGCTGGAAGATAATAATGGAAAGCCGCCAGAGCTTGCTATACAACATAAGAAAGAGATGCATTTTATCATTATTTCTAATGATTTAGAGAAGTATTATCATCTGCATCCAGTAAAGGAGCAACAGGGAATCTATTCGGTAGAACAGGTATTGAGTGATGGTACCTACCAGGCATTCGTTGACATTACACCAGAAAATAAGGCTTATCAGATAAAGCCAAATACTCTTCAGGTTGGGATACGGGCAACAAGTAAAGTCACTCTCGGTAAAAAGGATAGCTGGACAAAAGAAAGTGGAGGCAAAACAGTGACCTTAAATGCTGGGAACGCAGTGGTTGGAAAAGAAGTTCCATTAGTGTTTGATACACAAGGAGAAAAATCAGATCCATATCTCGGTGCATTAGGTCATGTGGTTATTATTGACGAAAACGTTGAACAGTATATTCATGTTCACCCGGAAACAGAAGTCACTACTAAGTTTAATGCATATTTCCCAACCCCGGGCATGTACAAAATTTGGGCCGAATTTAAGTTCGGTGAAAACGTACAAGTTTATCCATTTATCATCAAAGTAAAAGAATAAACAAGGAGGTATGGTTAGAGATGAAAAACTATCAGCTTGAAGTTTACACAAGACCAACATGCTCAGATTGCCAGGACTTAAAGAAATTCCTGCAAAATCATCATATTCCTCACAAGGAATACGATTTAGCACAACAACCATCAAAAGAAGAGGATCTTAAAAAAATTACAGGAAATAGAATTGTACCAGCACTTGTATTTTCTCGTCGATCCTTCTTGGGTATAATGAAAAAGTCAAAAAGCATGATAGGGTTCGAGAGGAATAAGAATGAAATAAAGAAACTGCTAAATGTAGGTTAGGTCACGTGATAAAACCTGAATACAATTTAGTGTGTATTTTTTTATTCAGATAAATACCCTCCCCTTGTATAGTATATATGATTTAGGAAAGAAGGGGGAATGAATATGGAGACAGATGCACCAAAAATAAAAATTGCCATAAATGGCGGAATCGGTTTTGGAGCAAAGCTGAACGCAAAACAGCTTGTAACCATCTCCAAATACATGAATGAAGAGGATGAAATGGAATTAACGACATTCCAACAGCTTTATCTAGAAATTCCGGAAAATAGAAAAGACGAAGTCATAGAGGAATTGGAAAGCGTTGGGTTAGCTTGTTACTCAGTTGGAAATTTTGTAAAAAGTTTGCGAACTTGTAATTTTTGTAAAGGGGAAGAACGAGAAGGGATGCCGATAGCAAAAGAATTAAACCGGCGATTTGCTGGAAAACCAGTCCCTTTTACACTAAAGATGGCCTATACAGGATGTCCAGTAGGTTGCGGTGAACCTATGCTTAGTGATATCGGTGTGATGAAATTCAAAGACCATTACAATTTATATATTGGGGGAAAAGCGAAAGGTAAAGATGCCGAGGTTGGTTATTTACTGAAGGAAAATCTCACACCAGAAGAGTTGTACGATACTGTAGATAAACTCATTGCAGCATATTCACAAATGGGTAAGAAACGAGAGGCATTCTATAAATTCTGTAAGAGGTTTGATATAGATCAATTAGCTAATTACTCTGTTGCAGATTAAAAGTTAGATAAAGTATTTCACCTACAGAAGGCGCTAAAGATCAGTGGAGGTCAAAAATCCCTCGCTGATCATAGTATCGCTTTATTTAAGAATCAGCATTTTAACTAAAAACAAACTAATGTAATACTGGGGGGGATATTATTATGTCAGCAAATAAACAGTCAAATTCACAACTTGATCCAAATCGATGGAAAGCACTAGCAATGTTATGCTTTGCGAATTTCCTTGTGATGATGGATTCGGCGATTATTCAGATTGCCCTGCCATCTATTAAAGAAACACTCGGTTATAGTCAGCAAAATTTACAGTGGGTAATGAGTGCATTTCTTATTTTCTTTGGGGGGTTTCTATTATTGGGCGGAAGGTTAGCCGATTTATTCGGAAATCGGCGCATATTTAATTTTGGTATTATCATTTTAATAATATCTTCCTTATTTGCAGGAATAGCCTGGAGTGAAATGAGTCTCAACGTATCGAGGGCAGTTCAAGGATTAGGCTCTGCGTTCATTGCGCCAGCTGCACTTTCCTTGATTATGATCCTGTTTTCTTCCAATAGTAAAGAAATGGGGAAAGCTCTTGCATTCTGGGGTCTGTCCGGGGCAGCAGGTGGTGCTTTGGGTATCGTTATGGGTGGTGTCATTACAGAGTTTGTCGGCTGGCGATGGACATTATTGATCTATGTTCCACTTGGTATCATCGTGCTTCTCCTGTCTCCAAAGCTTTTACAAAAGGCAGGAAGTAAAGCAACTGGTCGTGTTGATTATATTGGCGCGATATTAGTGACCATTTCTTCCATGCTCATTGTTTATGGCATTGTAACAGCAGAGCATAGTGGCTGGCATTCAATGAATACAATCCTACCATTATTAATTGGGGCTGTATTGTTACTTGTATTTATCATCGTACAGTCTAAAATAAAAGAACCACTCATGCCACTTAGTATTTTTAAGACACCTTATCTTGCGATAGGAAATATTTCTGTTTTCTTAATAGCAGCATCATGGTTCCCGCTAGTATATATTCTAGTTTTATACTTGCAGCAGATTTTACAGCTTTCTCCATTTGTTGCGGCAATGGCAATGCTACCGATGCCAATTTTTATGGCAATCTTCATGGTCGCCATTGCGGAAAAAGTGATGGAAAAAATTGGTATTAAAAAGACGATGGTAACTGGATTTATTTTACTCGGAACAGCGGGAATTTTATTTTCGCAAACGGCGAGTGTAGTTGGAGACTATTGGACAAATGTATTACTAGCTTCCTTAATAGCATCTTTAGGTAATGCACTTGCTTATTTACCTGCTACAACGGCATCCGTATCAGAAGTCGAATCAGGAAGGTCTGGCATTGCATCTGGTTTATATAATACTTTTTACCAAATTGGCTCAGCGGTAGGACTAGCTGTAATAGTGGCTATTGCCGGTGCAACAACTGCTTCAAGTACAGCCGGATCACAGAGAGGTGCCTTGAGTGCAGGCTTTCAGCAGGGGTTTTTCTGGATTGGAATAATTGCATTGATTGGATTTGTGTTGGCACTTCTGTTCACACGATCTTCAAAGGGCGGAAGATCAAATAGTACCCATTAATCACAAATATTATAAAAGTTTCAAGCTTTATTGATAGGAGACGAAAGTTCTATATTTTTTGACAAATATACCATAAGGGGGTATAGTATAAGTATAAAATAAAAAGGAAGTGATTTATTTGGATAAGTTCTTACAGGATCACCCAAGTAAACCTAGAACAAAAGATGAAAAGCAAAAAGTAATCAACCGTTTAAAACGTATCGAAGGACAAGTACGCGGAATTCAGAAAATGGTTGAGGAAGACAGGTATTGTGTTGATATTTTAGTACAAATTAGTGCAATACAGTCCGCGTTAAAAAATGTTGGTTTCTCTGTCACAGAACGACATCTTAACCATTGTGTTAGTGATGCGATTAAGCAAGGTGACGGGAAAGCAACGATTGATGAATTAATGAGTGTGATGAAGCAGTTTTCCAAGTAAGGAGGAAACGATTATGGGAGAAACAAATCATGCAACACTTGGTATAACGGGAATGACCTGTGCTGCTTGTTCAACGCGAATTGAAAAGGTATTAAATAAAATGGATGGAGTCGAGGCACAAGTCAATTTAACTACCGAAAAAGCAACTGTAGATTACGATTCTGAGAAGACTTCCATTGAGGATATTACAAAAAAAATTGAAAAAGTTGGCTACGGGGTTTTAATGGAAAAAACAGAATTAGATGTTTTTGGAATGACTTGTGCTGCATGTTCAACCCGAATTGAAAAAGTCTTGAATAAACAAGAGGGTGTTAAGTCTGCTTCTGTAAACTTAACAACAGAATCTGCATCAATACAATATAATCCAGGATTGGTAAACCCGAAAGCAATCATTGAGAAAATTAAAAAGCTTGGCTATGATGCAAAGCCAAAAGTGGAAGCAGCAGAAAAACAAACACATAAAGAAAAAGAAATTAAGAATATGAAGACAAAATTAATAATTTCTGCCGTTTTAGCTGCACCGCTTTTAGTTACGATGCTGGTTCATTTATTTAATATGACAATACCGGCCATCTTTATGAATCCATGGTTCCAGTTTACTTTAGCAACACCTGTCCAATTTATTATCGGCTGGCAATTTTATGTTGGGGCATATAAGAACCTTCGTAATGGTGGAGCGAACATGGATGTGCTTGTTGCATTAGGTACAAGTGCGGCTTATTTTTACAGTTTATATGAATCATTTAAGACCATTGGTAATCCTGAATATATGCCTCATCTATACTTTGAAACAAGTGCTGTTTTAATCACTTTGATATTATTTGGTAAGTATTTGGAAGCAAGAGCAAAGAGTCAAACGACGAATGCACTGTCTTCTTTACTTAATTTACAAGCGAAAGAAGCACGTGTGATAAGAAATGGCGAGGAAACGATGATACCAGTGGAAGAAGTTGCCGTTGGGGATCGTTTAGTTGTAAAACCGGGTGAGAAAATACCTGTTGATGGTATGGTTGTAAAAGGAAGAACATCTGTCGATGAATCGATGATTACAGGAGAATCTATTCCAATTGAAAAAGAAATAGACGCAATTGTTATAGGGTCAACGATCAATAAAAATGGTTCGATTGAAATGGAAGCAACAAAAGTTGGTAAAGATACTGCCCTTGCATCGATTGTGAAAATTGTAGAGGATGCCCAAGGTTCTAAAGCACCAATCCAGCGATTAGCTGATATCATTTCAGGTTATTTCGTACCGATTGTTGTGGGGATAGCCATTCTCACATTTGTCATATGGATAGCATTTGTCCAACCTGGCCAGTTTGAACCAGCTCTAGTTGCAGCAATTGCTGTCCTTGTTATTGCCTGTCCTTGTGCTTTAGGCCTTGCAACACCTACATCCATTATGGTTGGAACAGGAAAGGCTGCAGAGAATGGAATACTGTTTAAAGGTGGAGAGCATCTCGAGCGTACACATGCATTAAATGCAATCGTGCTCGATAAAACAGGTACCATCACAAAAGGAAAACCCGAAGTTACAAACTTTACTGGTGATAAGGAAACATTACAGTTACTTGCTAGTGCGGAGAAAGGCTCAGAACATCCGCTGGCGGAAGCTATTGTAGCGTATGCAACCGAAAAAAATATCGAATTAGTTAATGTAGATGATTTTACTGCAATACCTGGACATGGTATCGAAGTAACGATATCAAATAAACAAATTCTTGTTGGTAATCGAAAACTCATGCAGAATCACCAAATCGACGTTGGTGGAGCTGAACAAGAATTGATTGATTATGAGATAGAAGGAAAAACAGCAATGTTAATAGCAATTGATGGACAGTTTCGTGGAATTGTTTCGGTCGCTGATACCATTAAAGAAACAGCACCACAAGCAATTAGAGAGTTAAAAAAAGAAGGCTTAGAAGTTATCATGTTAACAGGTGATAATGAGCGAACTGCACAAGCAATTGCCAAACAGGTTGGCATCGACAAAGTAATTGCTCAAGTTTTACCAGAAGAAAAAGCAGATAAAGTGAAAGAAATTCAGGATAAGGGTAAAAAGGTTGCAATGGTCGGTGATGGGGTAAATGATGCCCCAGCATTAGCAATCGCTGATATTGGAATTGCTATTGGTACGGGAACGGAAGTAGCCATTGAAGCTGCCGATGTCACGATTCTTGGTGGGGAGTTATTACTTATTCCAAAAGCAATCAAAATTAGCCATGCCACAATCAAGAATATCCGCCAAAATCTTTTCTGGGCCTTCGGTTACAATACAGCAGGAGTCCCGATTGCAGCATTAGGTCTACTGGCGCCTTGGATTGCTGGTGCAGCAATGGCATTAAGTTCGGTAAGTGTTGTCTCTAACTCATTACGCTTAAAACGAGTCAAGTTATAAAGTCCACCTTAAAGGAGGTGAATGGTCATGGAAAAAACGTTAATCGTACAAGGCATGACATGCGGCCATTGCAAAATGTCCGTTGAAGGGGCATTAAAAGAAATAGATGGCGTGTCAGCTGCTGAGGTTAATTTAGAAGCTGGTAGTGTAGATGTAACTTATGATGAGTCTAAAGTAAATATTGATGTCATGAAAGAAGCTATTGAAGAACAAGGCTATGACATAGAAGCTTAATATAAGGAGAAGCTGGTTTTCAGTAATGAAAATCAGCTTTTTTCATTATAAAGCTAAACCACAATCGGAATCATACACCGTGCATGGTTACAGCATTTTAGGTCGAAGTGTTAACACTATTTTTTTACATTGTGTTGTGGTACCTAAGTCGTAAGTGTTCCGCCTTTTAGCGTTAAAATTATTACATAGAAGGCTTTTTAAAGGAAAATGGACATCACATAAGAGTTATAATGGTAGTACGTTTGAATGGTCAAAAAAAGAAAAAAGCAATGCCGAAAGATTAGCATTGCTCTTCATATATTATTGGTTATGCTTTTTACTTGCTCCGAACAGGAATCCAAATTTCACTATAAGCATAGTTATCATTATTATCCATTTTAGTAAATGAAAAAGCAGGAGCATTGATTACTTCATAATTAGAAGAAGGAAGCCATTCTGAATATGTTTTTGCCATTGTTTCTTGTAAAGTAGATGGAAATGGTCCTTCGTTTGGAAATATTGCCCAAGTGCATGCTTCAACGGCTACTTTATCTAATTGATCACTTACTTGATTTTTAGTCGTTAAAACTCCTATCAAGTGTGTTAAATCCCCTTCTTCTTTTAAGAAATTTGCGTCAGCATTATAAGAAGCATTAACAATTTCATAGGGCTCTATATTTTGAAGTGAATGCATTTCTTTTCTTTGTTCTTCTGTTATACTTTCTGCCAATTTTACAATTTCGTTATTTACACCTTCAAATTGCATTGGAACACGTTTACTTACACCAACTAAATTAAACGCTGGTTTATCTTCAATTCTAAATTCCATAGAAATTCCTCCTTTAACAGTAATTACGAATGAAAGTTTAGGAAATGATTTGCTTATCCTTTTTTTTATTACATCTGAAGGTAAAAAACCACACCATTTTTTAAATGCCCTTGTAAAACCATCTACTGATTGATAACCATATTTAAAAGCAACATCCGTAACCTTTTCTCCACTCAATAAATCCTTATTCGCTTCAGATAGTTTTCTGTTTTTTATATATTCATTCAGGGTCAACCCTGAAAGATGAAAAAATACTGTTCTAAAATGATAGTCCGAAACCCCAGCATATTCAGAAATGTTTTCAAGAGACAGGTCATCGGTTAAATGAACTTCAATATAGTCAATCACTTCGTTTAGTTCTTTTAACAACATATCCCTCCTTTCATGAATACATCATACTAAAGCAAGTATAAAAGTACTCGACATTTTTAACAAAAAAATATCGTGTTGTTAATGGTTATGAAAACTCTGACTAAATGCATCACATCATGGTAAGATTATTTTGGTGCAAGTTCTTGCTTAGTAACTTGGGCCTTACCTAGTTTCTGCACTAACGTTGCGTGAGTACGTCTTAATAGACAGTAGGGGTACACCTACACTTGGTGACAAAAAAAGACCGCTTAATAAAGTGGTCTCCCGTACAATGTTATTAGTTAGCGATTACTTAGTATATAATTTTACTTTTTTTATTTGATCGCTCAGTTACTTTGAATTTTAGTGTATCGTGTGGTACGACTGTTTCTTCTTTTTCGTCTATGTTTTTATTAAGTATCCAGCCTGAAATAGTATCTACATTTTCATTTAATAAAGTAATTTCAAAGAAAGCATTTACAACTTGAATTGAAGTTTTGCCATCAATTAAATACGTATTATCGTTCAACTCAATAATTTATAGCATAATATTAATCTTAAATGTTAATCTACTATTTAAACGAAACGAAAATAGTTACATACAAATATCAAAAAGGAAGATGAAAATTCAACTCGATATAAGACTATATGCACCCATATTCCCTCTAACGTACTCGAATAATATTTAAGCTTTTACGTTTCTTTATCACTGAATTTGCTTTTATTGCTTAATATTTTATAATAAAGGAAGATGAATGGAGGTGAAAAAAAGTGAGGAGTTCTTTTTTACTGTGTTTAGTATCTTTTTTCTTAACTGCGACATTGGTAGTCAACACAACAGATGATATATCTGTCAATGGAAATGCTAACGATGTGGCTGTCTCTGCACAAGAGCTGGTTATTAATGATGAAGCAATAACTGATAGTGTTTCTTATACCGTGCAGAAATTTAAGTTGTTTATTTTATTGAAAGCTGATAACGAAGCGATAAATAAAAACATCAATTCTTTAGAGAAAAACAAGTTTAATCTGACAGATGAGAACAAACAATTTTTAGAGAATTGTAAAATCGTTCAACACACCTCAAACTACCTCTAACTTACATATCTACTTAGTCTAGTCTCTTCTCTAGGCTTATTTTCACGACCATAAAATTTATTTTTTTTATTTTTGCCTTGCTTAGGCTTATTTTGTTATGCCTTAAAAACTATAATCAAAAAGAAGTGTGGAAGGAATAGATAATGAAAAATAAAAAAGAGTTTTTACAAACGGTGGAGTGCTACTTAGTTATGCTGCTTTTGTTTCTAGTATTTTTTGGCTCTATTTATATTGCGGGCGAAATATCGGGAAGTAATGAAATGCTTTCTGAACTACCTGACTTTTCTTGGGATATGATAAATACATGGGATGAAATTAAAAATAAAAGTAATTAAATTAGAGGGAGAAATGGATATTGAAGGAAATTTTTATAGCATTCATATTGGGAATTGTAGAAGGGTTGACAGAATTTGCCCCCATCTCCTTTACCGGCCACATGATTATTGTGGATGATCTTCTGTTACAATCCAAGAAAACTTTTTCAACTGAAATAGCAAATACATTCAAAATTGTTATTCAGTTAGGCTCCATATTAGCCGTTGTGATTGTATTCAAAGACAGGATGAAGCTATTACTTAATCTGAATCAGAAGACAGGATATAAATCTGTAAAAAGATTAACAATCCGTCATATTGTCATTGGGCTATTACCTGCAGGTGTTCTAGGAATTCTATTCGATGATTATATTGATGAATATTTATTTTCAGTTGAGACAGTCATTGTAGGGTTAGTTTTTGGTGCGATTTTGATGATTATAGCGGACTGGAAATCAAAGCGTATGATAAAAACTAATTCTATAGATCAACTAACTTTAAATCAAGCGTTCATCATAGGAGTTTTTCAGTGTTTCGCATTATGGCCCGAATTTTCACGATCTGGTTCAACAATATCTGGAGGGGTTATTTTAGGTGTCAGTCATCGTGCAGCAGCAGACTTTACTTTCATCATGGCTGTACCAATCATGTTGGGTGCAAGTACTATTTCATTAGTAGACAACTGGCAATACTTCACATTAGATACAGTGCCATTTTTTATATGCGGATTTGTTAGTGCATTTGTATTTGCGTTAATATCCATTAAGTTTTTCTCGAGTTGATAGATAAAGTGAAATTAACTCCATTTGCTAGTTACCGAATCCTAGTAGCAAACGTAAATCCTTATAAATAAAGGATATAATGCGAGTATGTTTTTGATAGATGACCTCACTTTATTTTGACAGGGTGGAGATCGTTGGTTCGAGTCAAATTCGGAATCATAAAAATAAGCCTTAAACCTTTATAACACTGGTTTAGGGCTTTAGTTAATCAAAAAAATAATAATTTTTTGTTGACAAAATACCTATAAGGGTATATTATAGACTTCGTCAGATCGACATCACAGTTGATATATAATAAAAATGGGATTATACTCATTTTTATTTTTTTAATATCAATTATACCCGCAGGGGTAATTGTTGAGTGAATAAATATAGGAGGATTAACATGTTGGAAAAGGGAAAAACAACCATCGTTTTATTTAGTGGTGACTATGATAAAGCAATGGCAGCTTATATTATTGCGAATGGTGCAGCAGCATATGATCATGAAGTTACCATCTTTCATACATTTTGGGGCTTAAATGCACTTAGAAAAAATGAAAAGATTGATGTCAAAAAAGGTTTTATGGAAAAAATGTTTGGAAAGATGATGCCAAAGGGTGCAGATAAAATGGGGTTATCCAAAATGAATTTCGCTGGAATTGGACCTAAAATGATTAAAAATGTAATGAAAAAGCACAATGTGATGAGCTTACCCAACTTAATTGAAATGGCTCAAGAACAAGAGGTTAAGCTAGTTGCATGTACAATGACAATGGATCTATTAGGACTTCAAAAAGAAGAATTACTAGATGACATCGACTACGCAGGAGTGGCAGCTTATCTAGCTGATGCGAAAGATGGTCATGTAAACTTGTTTATTTAAATTTTCTTCGAGAGTGATAGATTGGAAAAATCCCTAGAAAAATCTGGAATGCCATACTTGAAAGAACAAGAGAATAAGAAATTTTAAACATAAATTTACCTAAATGGGTATTTGGAGGTATTAATATGAGAGCAATTAAAGCAAATCTGTTATTAGATGCAAAAGGTCTATCGTGTCCAATGCCTATCGTGAAAACAAAAAAAGCGATGAAGGATTTAGAAGCAGGGCAAGTTATGGAAGTGCAAGCAACAGATAAAGGATCTAAGGCTGATATACAAGCATGGGCTAATAGCTCTGGACACCAATATTTAGGGACGCTGGAAGAAGGTGACGCTTTAAAACATTATTTAAGAAAAGCGTCTGAAGAAGATACTGTAGAAAGGAACCATCCAGTAACTGCTACTAATGATGAATTGGAATCTAACCTAGATAAAGATATTGTGGTTCTCGATGTAAGAGAGTCAGCAGAATATGCCTTTAATCATATTCCCGATGCCGTATCGATTCCATTAGGTGAATTAGAGGAAAGAATGAATGAGTTGAATAAAGAGGATAAAATTTATGTGGTGTGTCGAACCGGTAGCAGGAGTGATTTAGCTGCACAAAAATTAGCAGAAAATGGTTTTTTGAATGTATTAAATGTTTTACCAGGTATGAGCAACTGGACTGGTAAAACAACTAAACTAGATGGCTAATATCACTATAGACTATAGGAAGTTAAATTTTTTTACAACAAATGATACTATAGGGGGTAATTGGTGATGGCAGTAAATAGGATGACTGCACATGAGGTAACGCAAAAAATAATAGATAAACGGGAATTATTTATTTTGGATGTACGTAATGAAGATGCATTTGAAGATTGGAAGATTGAAGGAGAAAACATTGAATATTTAAACATTCCCTATTTCGAACTTTTAGACGGAGTAGATGAAATCTTTGAAAAAATTCCTTCCAATAAAGATATATTAGTAGTTTGTGCCAAGGAAGGCTCATCTGTCATGGTAGCAGAAATGCTATCTGGTGCAGGATTAAATGTATCTTATCTTCAAGGTGGAATGAAGGCGTGGAGTGAGCACCTAGAGCCTGTTAAAGTAGGTGACTTAAAAGACGGTGGAGAGATTTATCAGTTTGTCCGTATCGGTAAAGGATGTCTTTCTTATATGATCCTTTCAGATGGAGAAGCTGCTATTATTGATGCTACAAGAATGACTGATATTTTCTTAGATTTTGCTAGAAAGAAAGCGGTAAGTGTCACGAACGTGCTCGATACACATTTGCATGCAGATCATATATCAGGTGGTAGAAAGCTAGCAGAATTAACAGGTGCTAGCTATTGGTTACCTGCTAAAGATGCCGTCGAGGTAACCTTTCAGTACAATGCTTTAGAAGATGGAAATGTCGTAAAAATCGGTAAAACAGCGATAGAAATTCAAGCATTGCATTCACCAGGTCATACGATCGGTTCTACATCTTTTGTGGTAGAAGAGAAATTCTTGTTATCTGGAGATATTCTGTTTATTGATTCGATTGGAAGACCTGACTTAGCTGGAAAAGCAGAAGATTGGGTTGGAGATTTAAGGGAGACTTTATATTCTCGTTATAAAGAACTGTCAGGAGATCTAGTAGTTCTACCAGCACACTTTATGAGGATGGAAGAACTAAATGACGATGGTAGGGTTGCAGAAAAATTAGATGTTCTCTTTACAAAGAATCATGGACTAAATATCGAAGATGAAACTGATTTTCGCAAAATAGTGACAGAAAATTTACCACCACAACCAAATGCATACCAAGAAATACGTGAAACAAATATGGGGAAAATAACACCTAAGGAAGAGGAGCAAAGAGAAATGGAAATCGGGCCAAATCGTTGTGCGGTACGTTAAATAACAATTAAAGGAGGAAGAGGTAAATGGATGTAACTAAAGTAATAGATGCAAAAGGTTTAGCATGTCCAATGCCAATAGTAAGAACAAAAAAAGCGATGGATGAATTGGAATCTGGCCAAATCTTAGAAGTTCAAGCTACAGATAAAGGTGCTAAAAGTGATTTAACAGCATGGGCGAAATCTAGTGGACATGAGCTACTAAATTTTTCAGAAGAAAATGATGTATTTTTGTTTTGGATTAAGAAAAGTTAATGAAAGGGAACCACGAGGATGGTTCCCTTTTATTTAGGATAGGAAGTGTGAAAATGGATTTTGCTTTTATGATTACCGTATTTTTAATCGGTTTTGTTGGATCATATATTTCAGGAATGTTAGGGATAGGCGGTTCGATCATCAAATATCCGATGCTTTTATACATTCCACCATTATTTGGTGTGGCAACTTTTTCAGCACATGAGGTATCTGGAATTAGCGCAGTCCAAGTTTTGTTTGCAACAATTGGTGGCGTTTGGGCATATCGAAAAGGAGGATATTTAAATAAAACACTGATTGCTTATATGGGGATAAGTATTCTAATAGGTAGTTTTATAGGTGGGTATGGATCGAAGCTATTATCCGGAGGTGAAATTAATCTAACATATGGCATATTGGCACTAATTGCTGCCATCATGATGTTTGTTCCGAAAAAGGGAATTGACGATATCCCTCTAGAAAAAGTTACATTTAATAAATGGTTGGCAGCATTCTTTGCTTTAGTTGTCGGGATTGGAGCTGGAATTGTTGGAGCAGCTGGGGCGTTCTTATTAGTTCCGATCATGCTAGTCTTTCTTAAAGTTCCGACACGTATGACGATCGCTTCGTCATTAGCGATAACTTTTATCTCGTCTATTGGTGCTACTATAGGGAAGATCACGACAGGCCAGGTAGACTACTTACCAGCTGTAATTATGATTATTGCTAGCTTAATCGCGTCCCCCTTAGGAGCGAATGCAGGCAAAACAATCAACACGAAATACTTGCAGATTATTTTAGCCATCCTTATTGCAGGTACAGCCATTAATATCTGGATGGATATTTTGTGAATGGAAAGGAGTAGGCATCTATGGAGTATAATGCTCAATTGAAAAATAGAATAAAAAGAATAGAAGGCCAAGTCAGAGGTTTATTACGTATGATGGAAGAACAAAAGGATTGTAGAGATGTGGTGATACAAATGACGGCTGTAAGAAGTGCTTTAGACCGTACAGCTGCATTAATTGTTAGTACAAATCTTGAGCAGTGTATTCGTGAGGAACAACAAACTGGTGAAAAATCAGAAGCGTTAATAAAAGAAGCAGTAAATTTACTTGTGACAAGTAGGTAATAGTTTTTTTGTTTATATAACACTATTTAGGTGAAAATATAATAGAAAACTGGTTTCCATTTAATAATAATTATCCAATAAGGAGGTAGACTTATGTCTGAGAAAAAATTAATCCCGATAACGCACATAAGATAATAAGTGAAGAAAGAAGATCATTATTACCACCTGAAAAAATTTTAGCAAACTTAGCAGTAAATTTGAATGATGAGGATATTGAAACAAGACTAATTAACTGTATAGATAAATGTGTTTTTCGTTACCAATCTTAGCGATAGAGGATATTATTTTCCTTTATCGTTTTTTGCTATATTCATTAAATTTTCACAATACTTTATTATCCTAAAGGAAGGAGGGAGTAATATGCCATCTGCTTGGATGATTGGATCGCTTGTGATAAAAAGTGATTTAGTTGTATTAATTGGTAGTTTTATTGTGGGGTTTCTCTTCTTTTGGTTTATGAGCCCCCACTCAAAAATGGAAACAAAAAAGTGGATAGAAGAGGCCAGTAATCTACTGGTAGTATTTGTTATTACTTTATGGATTGGAAAGATTTTTACCAATCTTCACTCCTTTATCAGTGATCCAATTTCTATATTAGCATACCCAAGTGATTCGAAGGCGTTTTACATTGCTGTTTTACTAACGGTGATATTTGAGTCCTATAGAAAAACTAAGAGAGATAAGCAAGTCATTGATTTACTGTATACGTTTTTGAACATTTTTTTCACCGCATCTTTTACATATGAATTTATCCAAGTCATATCCAGATCAGAAATTTCATGGCAGTATCTAGGATTGCTTGTTTTAATAATCATCATATTTATCATGAAACAGGAGATATGGGCTAGAGAAACGTTAGTGTTTATCGGATTATTATGTTGGAGTGGTGGACTGTGGTTTCTGTCGATTTTTTCTTCTACGATGGTTTTTCAATTTAACCTAGATCATTGGTTTTATGTTGTTATTTTTCTAACAAGTATTCTTTTATTAATTTTCAGAAAGAGGGTGAATTAATGAGCGCAGCTACGGATATTACGATATGGATTGCATTAGGGGCAGGAATTCTTTCTTTTCTTTCCCCATGCACTCTTCCAATTTTTCCTGCTTATTTATCTTATATCACAGGAATGACAGTGAAAGAAATTCAAGGTACACATAACACAAAAGTGCGCAGTAAATTATTGATACATGCCATTTTCTTTTTGATGGGAGTTTCGATTGTTTTTATAGGATTAGGGGTAGGCGTCTCTGTATTGGGACAATGGCTTCAAGATTTACTATCAGGACAATCGGGTGTTTTTTTGCAACGAATAACAGGAATTTTTGTAATAATTATGGGTTTATTTGTCGCAGGATGGATTCAATGGAAAGGACTAATGAAAGAAAAGAGGTTACATTTTAACAAAAAACCTATCGGATATTTTGGGACAATATTTGTTGGAATCGGCTTTGCGGCGGGCTGGACTCCTTGTATTGGTCCGATTTTTGCATCGATTTTAGTCATTGCAGGTAGTAATCCAACACAAGGGACTTTTTATACGATCATGTATGTCATCGGCTTTGCCATACCATTTCTTGTATTAACCTTTTTCATAGGGTCAACGAGATGGCTAGTCCGTTATAGTCAAAAAATAATGAAATTCGGTGGGGCAGTTATGGTAATTATGGGATTACTATTATTTACAGGCCAATTAGCTAAAATCTCAAATTTCTTATTAAGACTAGTACAAGATAGCTGGTTAGTTAATTTAGGATGACAGGAGGATTTTCGAATTGAAAAAAATAATCATTACAGTTGTATTATTGGCGATGTTTGGCTATGCTGTATTTGATTTAGTAGTACAGGATAAAAAAAGTGATCATGCCACTATAAACACAAATGAAAAGACAGAGAAAGAGAATGATGAAACAAATAGCCAGACTAATTCAATTGATGTTGAGATAGGGTTAGAAGAGGGTGATTTAGCACCAGATTTTCAGCTGGAGACCTTAGCTGGTGAAACGGTAAAACTTTCAGAGTTTCAAGGACAACGTGTAATGCTAAATTTTTGGGCTACCTGGTGTCCACCTTGTCGCGCTGAAATGCCTGACATGGAAAAATTTCATCAAGAGAAGGATATTACGATTTTAGCTGTTAATTTAACAAAAACAGAGGCTACTATAAAGGATATAAACAATTTTGTGGACGAATTTGGATTATCATTTCCTATTTTATTAGATCAAAAAATTGAAGTAGCTAATACTTATCAAATACGTCCGATTCCTACATCATATATGATTGATTCAAATGGAATTATTCAGTATAAAGCGCTTGGTGCACTAAATTATGAAATGATGGTATCAGAATTTGAAAAAATGGAATAAAAATAGGTGATTCAATGAAACAAACCATTCTAGTAGTGGAAGATGATAAGATGATACGAGAGCTTATTAGTATCTATTTGAATAGGGTTGGATATAACGTAATACAGGTAGAAGATGGAGAAAAGGCTAAAGAGGCTTTTTTTACGTATCATCCATGCTTGATTATACTTGACTTAATGCTCCCTAGATGGAGTGGTGAGGAGTTTTGTATATGGGTAAGGGAACAAGTGAAGAACGAAGTTTCGATTATCATGCTATCAGCAAAGGCCCGAACAGCAGATAAGATTCATGGATTGAAGGTAGGAGCTGATAGTTATTTAACTAAGCCATTTGAGCCAGAAGAATTGGTGGCCAATGTTGAGGCTGTCTTAAGAAGGTCGGGTTTATTCTGTCAAAAAATTACTTCAAACGGATTATGCATTAAGCCAAGAAAAGGAGAAGTACTGCTTTATGATAACCAGGTTAATTTAACGAAGCATGAATTTAATCTATTATATTATCTAATGGAAAATCCAAATATGGTTTTATCGAGAGAGCAATTAGTTCAGCATTTATATCCTAATGCAGATCGTACTATATTAGATCGAACCATTGATGCCCATATTAAAAAGCTAAGAGAAAAAATAGAAGATAACCCAGGATCACCAGAACGAATTAAGACTGTAAGGGGAATGGGGTATAAGTTTGTTTCGTAAAAAAAGAAACTGGTTGCCAAAAAAGTTTATATTAAGACTGACGATTTTAAATACAATAGTTGTGACCATATTCGTTTTGTTGACTGGTTGGGGGATTTACAATACCGCATGTTTTTTAGTTGAAGGAATGGTAAATGAAGTCGATAGACAGGAACAGTTTAGAGCCTCATTATTAGAGTATTTATTATTATTCAGCCTTTTTACTGTTGTTTCTGGAAGTTTACTTCATTTCTATTTTATGAATAAATTGATCGAGCCTTTAAAAAAATTAATTCAATCGACTCAAAGAATGAAGGAAGGTTTCTATCCAGAACCAATCCAAAACCATGCTTCAGATGAAATGGGAGAATTTATTGATCACTTCAATCAATTGGTAGTACAGTTAAAAATAAAAGAACAGCAACGTCAAAGAATTGTATCTGATCTATCACATGAATTTCGCACACCATTATCCAACCTAAATGGGTATTTAAATGCATTGAAAAGCGGTTTGATTGAAGGAGATAGCAAATTGTATGAATCTCTTCTGAAGGAATCCAAACGATTAATAAAATTAGTTGAACAAATGGATCAATTAAAAGAGTGGGATGTTGATTCAGAACAGCCCTTGTCTGAAAAGGAGTCTACAAATATAGTAATTTTAATTGAACAATCGATAGAAATGTTTCGTTGGTTATTGAATAAAGAAGGGCTTCGTTGTGAGATGCAAGCAGAATATCAGAAGTTGCATCTCAATATTGGGGGAATTTCACAAGTGATTAGCAACCTAATCGATAATGCAATACGATATCATAAAGGGAATAGTCTAGTAACAATTAAAGGGGAGAGTCTCGATCAAGTGTACAGAGTCTCCATTACAAGTGAAGGTCAAACTATTCCTCAAGGAGAGCAGGCAAAAATATTCGAGAGATTTCATCGGATAGAAAACTCTAGAAGTCGTGAGCTTGGAGGAAGTGGACTTGGATTAGCAATATCAAAAGAAATTGTGGAAAGGCATAAAGGCAGCATAGGATTAATTTCAAATGGCAATAGACATACATTCTGGTTTACTTTACCAATTGAAGCACAGTAATAATAGTTGAGAAGGGTTGAAAATAAACTTTTGAAGGTAGACTTTCCTTGCCTATAGACATCTTGTTTGAAAATATAAACTGGAGAATTTATGCAAAGATCGATATGCTGTAAAAATTTTGGTATAATTACATTAAAGTGTGGAGCTTATAAGCAATTTCTAGTAGCACGTATGAACATTAAAAGCGTGAGGAGGTTCTTATATGGGGTTTGTTATGGCAATTGCTCCTGTTGTTATTATCGGTGGGATTGTAGTGTTTGTTCTGACAAGGCTTAAGCTTAAATATAATCAAGGTACCTTAGGTAAGAAAAAGTCAAAAAATGCTCAATATTTATTAGATAGTTTAATACCAATCGGAATGCTCTTTGGTTGTGCTATCGGTGTTATACTAGGTATATTTCTCCCAGTGTTTTTACACCTTACCGTTAGTTTAGGAGCTGGATTAGGCTTTTTATTTGGATACATTGCTTATGAAATTTATAGTAAGAAGGAATTTGTCATTGATAAATAGCTAAATAGAACGATATTATGGAATGTCTAAGCCATAAACCTTTAAGCATAAAGGATTATGGCTTTTTTTTGAAAATAGAAGGCTCAAATTAGATGACGATTCAGTAAATAATTAAAATGCAGAAATGTGCTAATCTGCGCCTCTGTAGTTGCTTTAGGTACAAAATCCCAACCCATTTTCTTTATATAATTTGCGTATTTTTCTTTTATTTGATTTTGTTGTAATGCCATTTCGATGTGTGCATTTTTTACATTCATATTCTTCATTAACATTGCAGATTGGTAATTTTCTATAGACATATTTTTTGCTGTACTATGTGATTCTAATGCAACCCATTTATTATTTTCATCATTCCCTGCTCTTTGGAAATTATATTTCTGTTCAAAAGTACTTAATTGCGGGACTTCTATATCGTTATGATAGCTCGGATTAATAAATGCTAACATAATCCATACATGAGTGCGCATTACTTCTTCTTGTAATTTTAGGATGTTTTGTAGTTCAGTGCTAGTTACTAAATTTTGATAGTATACTAACTTATGAATGACTCCATCATGTGCTAATAAATGCTCCGACATCAGGCCGAGATCAATTGCTGGTAACGAATTCATATAATCCCTCTTTCACTAGGCTGATTTACTACACTATATGACTAATCAAATTTTTTGTTCTAGTACGATGAATGAAGAATATAAAAAAATGCTGAGATCCTCAACAGGATTCAGCTATATGATCTTAATTAGAACTATAAATTTCTATTTTATTATTTTTATGAATATCTTCTGTCCCAGCATCTAATGCTTCTTGATAGTAGGAACACTTATGTTCGATGAGTTCCATCGTTTTCTTAAGTTCTTCCATTTGTGCTACTACGCTAGCTTTTCTCTCCATAAACATATCATATCTTTCCTGTAAAGTAGAATCACCTTCAGAGCACCAATCGATAAATTTTTTAATTTCTTTAATAGGCATCCCAGTCGATTTGAGACATTCAATGACTCTTAATGCTTCGATATCAGACTCCTTAAATCTTCGTATTCCACTGTCGGTACGTTCTACGAAAGGAAGGAGTCCCTCTTTGTCATAATAACGTAATGTATATACCGTAAGATTTAATTCATGTGCCACTTCGCTAATAGAATAGGTTCTCATTATTTCTCTCCTCGTTTCATTTAAACTTCGAGTTAACTCTAAGAGTCCAAAAATATTATCACACCCATTCGTTATTGTCAAATCAATGTTTACGACAAACGTGATCGATGAAATGAGCCAAATAATCAAATAATGCTTGACCTAGAGTTAACTATAGGTAATATCATAATATTGCAAGGGAAATATTACGAATAATAGATTTTCTCTTGAATAACCAAAAAATTACTAGGAGGTTTTTATTCATGGTAATTGCTAAAGCACGGGCTGTTGATGGACCTGACAAATTATTTCGAAAAGCGGAAATTCAACGTCGTGATCTTGATTCACATGATGTATTAATTGAGATTAAGTACGCGGGTATCTGTCACTCGGACATTCATACCGCTCATGGAGAATGGGGAGAAGTGAACTATCCGCTTGTACCAGGACACGAGATTGCCGGTATTGTGACAGACATCGGTTCCGAGGTGACAAAGTACAAGGTTGGCGAGCGAGTAGGTGTCGGATGTATGGTTGACTCCTGCGGTGAATGTGAAAACTGCCGTCAAGGAGAAGAACAATATTGCTTAGAAGGTAATGTCCCCACCTATGCGGGAGTGGACAAGTATGGTGAACCAACTCAAGGTGGGTATTCTACACATATAGTAGTAACGGAAGATTTTGTTGTTAGCATCCCAGAGAACATTTCACTTGATGAAGCAGCACCATTACTTTGTGCGGGTATTACAACATATTCCCCATTAAATCATTGGAATGCTGGTCCAGGTAAGAAGGTAGCGGTCGTAGGGATGGGCGGACTCGGTCATATGGCGGTCAAAATCGCACATGCCATGGGTGCAGAGGTTACCGTACTATCACAAACGTTGAGTAAAAGAGAAGATGGCTTGCAATTCGGTGCAAATGATTACTATGCCACTAGTGATCCAGCTACATTTGACAAGCTTGCGGGCACTTTTGACTTAATTATCAACACTGTAAGTGCAAAGATTGATATGAATGCTTACCTCTCGTTGTTAACACTTGATGGTACGTTAGTAAATGTTGGTGCCCCTGCAGAGCCATTGGCAGTAAATGTATTTTCTCTTATCGGCCATCGACGCTCATTTGCGGGATCCATGATTGGAGGCATTCGTGAGACACAGGAGATGTTAAATTTTTGTGCGAAGCATAACATTGCTCCAAAAATTGAAATAATTTCTGCTGATAAAATTGATGAAGCTTATGAACGTGTACTAGCTTCAGACGTGAAGTATCGATTTGTTATCGACGTTAGTACCATGTAAGAGTACATAATAAGTATAGATGTCTTAAAGACTTATCTTTAGGGCATCTCCTTATATATTCCTCATGTATTATTAAACTAAAAAAGATTTATCTATTCCAAAATAGTTTTGATGATATAAAACATATATGATATACTTTCTCTAAGCAAAAAAATGAAAGAGGTTACATGCACATGCCGATCATCCAGTCTGTCGATAGAGCTTTAAGAATACTAGATTTATTTAATGAACATAACAGTGAAATGAAAATTACCGAAATTAGCAGGAAATTAGATCTAAACAAAAGTACCACTCATTCCTTGTTAAAAACATTAAAGGAACATGATTATATTAAGCAGGATGTAGATAGTGGCAAGTACAGCTTAGGATTAAAGCTGTTAGAACGTGGCCAGTTTATGTTAAATAGTATGGATATAAGAGAAATTGCTCGAAAGTACTTAATTGAATTATCTGTAACAACTGGTCAAACAACACATTTAGTGATATTAGAAGATATGTACGGTGTTTATATTGATAAGGTAGAGGGTGCTTCAGCAGTTGTATACTCCAGAATAGGAAAAAGAGTCCCCATCCACAGCAGTGCTGTAGGGAAATCACTAATGGCATTTAGACAGCAAAAAGAGACAGTGGAACTTTTGCAGAATTATGAGTTTTATGCTCAAACACCAAACACTATCACAGACAAGCAAGTATATCTAGATGAGCTGGTAAAGGTTAGGAAACAAGGTTATTCGGTTGATAATGAGGAAAATGAACCTGGCATCTATTGTATTGCCGTACCGATATTTGATCATACCAACAATGTAGTGGCGGCTATTAGTATCTCTACTACAAAACAAACTATTACACCAACACTGGAACAAAAAATTGTCCTTACACTTCAACAAACGTGTACGGATATTTCTAAAGCTTTGGGAAATAGAAAAATTTAAATAGACCATCAGTGGGAGAAAGAGTAACCCACTGATATGGATTTCATTTTATCTGTAAAAGGATAAATTTTTTAATAGTTATATTAATGAACTTAGTTTTATATTATAAAACTAAAGAGAAAAAAGGAGGAATTATTCAATTGAAGATAATCAGATTTAAAAAGGATTCGGGTGTAGAACAGCTTGCTGTTGTGAATGATGACAATCAAATCTATGAGTTATCTACAGATTCTTTTCAGGATCTAATTCGTCAGGCAGATAAGGCGAGCAAGAGCTGTAGCCAGATTATCGAAGAAGAAATAATAAGCAAAAAGCCAATGAATAAGGATCTAACAGAATTAGAATTGTTGACTCCTATTGTATCAGAAGAAGTGTGGGCTGCAGGCGTTACCTATTTAAAAAGTAAGGAAGCAAGAAATAGAGAAGCAAAGGTAGAAAGCAATTCTTTCTATGATAAGGTGTACGATGCGGAGAGGCCTGAGATTTTTTTGAAATCTACTGCTAGAAGGTTAATAGGTCCTAATGAACCAGTAGGTATTAGAACAGATTCAAATTGGCAGATACCTGAACCTGAATTAGCATTAGTCGTAAAAGCTGAAGGAGAGATTTTAGGCTATACAATAGGTAATGATATGAGTAGTCGTGATATCGAGGGAGAAAATCCACTGTATTTGCCACAGGCGAAAATGTGGAAGCACTCTTGTTCTATTGGGCCGTCCATTTTGTTAGCGGATACAATGATTGATCCTTATAACTTAAATATAGAATGTCGAATTACACGAGAAGGTGAAATAATATCGAAAGGGTCTGCCAACACGTCTATGTTGAAAAGGACATTTAAAGAATTAGTTTCTTATTTAATAAAAGATAACGACATTGTAGACGGAACCACGTTATTGACAGGAACATGTATTATTCCAGATGACAGCTTTACATTAGAAGAGGGAGATGTTATTGAAATAGAAATTGAATCAATTGGTATCTTAAGAAATCCAGTTAAGTTAGCCAGCAATATTCATAAAAAGGAGAGTCTAATATGAGTGGAAATGTATTCTTGAATTATATCGGTGGAGAATGGAAGAAATCATCCTCTGGGGAATTGTTAGAAAGCTATAATCCTTCAAAAAAGAATGAAGTAGTTGGAAGCGTGCAAAACTCTACAAGGTCTGATTTAAATGAGGCAATAGCCCGTGCCAAAGATGCACAAAAAGCTTGGCGGAAATTATCCGGAGCAGAAAGAGGAAATTATTTGTATCAAGCAGCGACGTTTTTAGAAGAAAATCTGGAAGAAATTGCGACAACTATGACGAAGGAAATGGGAAAGTCCTTTCCTGAAGCACAAGGAGAAACAACTAGAGGTATTCAAATACTCAAATACTATGCAGGGGAAGGCATGAGATCTGATGGAGATCTCATCCCATCTACAGACGCTAGCGCACTTATGTTTAGTAAAAGAGTACCTATCGGTGTTGTCGGTGTGATTACTCCATGGAATTTTCCAGTCGCTATTCCAATCTGGAAAATGGCACCAGCTTTAATATATGGTAATACGGTTGTTTTAAAGCCTGCAACGGAAGGGGCGGTGACAGCTGCTAAGGTAATCGAATGCTTTGAAAAGGCTGGTTTCCCAGCAGGTGTGGTGAATTTTGTAACAGGAAGTGGCTCCGTAATAGGTCAAGGATTGGCAGAAAACAAGGATGTTCATGCAGTTACATTTACTGGCTCGAATAAGGTAGGAAAAAATATTGGGAAAATTGTTGCAGCACGAGGAGGGAAATATCAATTAGAAATGGGTGGTAAGAATCCCATTATCATAGCTGAAGATGCGAATATAGAAGCAGCAGTAGATGCCACTCTAAGTGGTGGATTGAAATCAACCGGGCAAAAATGTACCTGTAGCAGTCGTGTTATTGTTCAATCCAGTATTTATGAGCAATTCAAAAACCGTTTAATTGAAAAAGCAAAGAAAATTACAGTAGGTGATGGAATGGATCCATCAACTTGGATGGGGCCATGTGCAAGTGAAGGTCAGTTTAAGACAGTCAAGCATTATATTAATAGGGGAATAGAAGAAGGAGCAAGCTTAATACTAGGAGGTAAACAACTAACAGAGGGAGATTTAAAGGAAGGCTACTATATAGAGCCAACTATTTTCGAAGATGTAACTACTGATATGTCAATAGCTCAGGAAGAAATCTTTGGTCCTGTTTTGGCTTTGATGAAAGCAGATTCAGTGGAAGAAGCAATTGATTTAGCAAATGATGTGGAATATGGACTGAGTGCATCGATTTTTACTAAAAATATTGACCACATTCTATCCTTTATCGATGATATCGAAGCGGGATTGGTTCGGATCAATTCTGAAACAGCAGGGGTAGAATTGCAAGCGCCATTCGGGGGAATGAAGGCATCCAGTTCCTACTCAAGAGAACAAGGGCAAGCAGCAAAAGAATTCTTTACGACAACAAAAACAGTTTTTCTTAAAGGATAACAAAGAAAAAAAAGCAGAAACTCCTTCATATGGGTTTCTGCTTAATAGTTTGGGTTTAATAAGTCGATTCTTTCGTCTTCCTATTTTCCCTTAATACCCTCTCTCCAGCCTCTAATACTTCGATAATACGATCGACGTCATAAACACTACCTTTCCATGTACCACCACTTACTTTTTGCAAGGCAGCCCAAAGACGTGTATCATCAGGTAAATTGTCAGATGGCTTAATCTCTTTATTCATTTTTCTGGATGCAAGGATGCGAGCACCTTCTTCTGGTGTGATTTCACGTTCCTGCGTGCCTAAAAAGTTAATCGAACCCTCCAAGTTTTTAGCATCGATTCGTACTTCGATTAAATCGCCATCTTGTATTTTACCGATAGGACCATCAGCTAATCCTTCTGGCCCAACATGACCTATACAAGCACCTGTCGATACCCCTGAGAAACGAGCATCTGTAATTAACGTTACATATTTTCCATAGGATAAATGCTTTAACGCAGAGGTAACCTGATAGGTTTCCTCCATTCCTGTACCTAGGGGACCACAGCCGGTTAGAACCATGATATCGCCTTTTTTAATTTGTTGTGTTTTGATTGCCTCAATCGCGTTTGCCTCACTAGTGAATACTTTTGCCTCGCTTTTGTGATAATAAACTTTATTTTTATCTAATCTAGACGAATCGATCGACGTAGATTTAATAACAGCTCCCTCTGGTGCAAGGTTACCTGTGGGGAAGGTAACGGTAGAGGTTAGTCCTCGTTCTATTGCTTTCTCCTTTGACATAATGACTTCATCCGCATCAATCTGATCCTCTTTCTTTAGTTTTTCCTTCATTTTTTGTCGCCGTTCCGATTGTTCCCACCAATCTAAATTTTCACTAAGAGTATGTCCTGTCACCGTCATGACATGTTCACGTAGCAAACCTAAATTACGAAGATGTAGCATGACTTCTGGAACGCCACCTGCTAAAAAAGCACGTATGGTTGGGTGTGGAGTAGGACCATTTGGTAACACACTCACAAGACGAGGAGTTTTTTTGTTAATATGATGCCAATCTTCCAATGATGGTATTTGACATTTTGCAGCATGTGCGATTGCTGGAATGTGTAATAATAGATTAGTAGATCCACCGAAAGCAGCATGTACGACCATTGCATTATGAATAGCATCATCTGTGACGATATCCTTTGTTGTTATTTTTTTATTCTCCATTGCAATAATCGATCTGGCAGATTGACGAGCCATCTCTTTCCATACCTTTTGCCCTGATGGTGCTAGTGCTGCATGAGGAACAGTCATACCTAATGCTTCCGCAACTACTTGTGCTGTGGCAGCTGTTCCAAGAAATTGACATCCTCCACCAGGGGTAGCACATGCCATACAACCTAATTCGGCAGCTTCCTCCAATGATAATTCATTGTTAGAGTATCTTGCTCCTATCGTTTGTACCTTCCCAGCATCCTCCCCATATAGCGGGGGTAAAGTAACTCCTCCTGGTATGACAACAGTAGGCAAATCGTGCATAGATGCTAGTGCAATGATCATTGCAGGCAAGCCTTTGTCACATGTAGCAATACCGAGAACAGCATCCCTAGTAGGTAATGAACGGATTAAGCGACGGTATACCATTGCCGCGTCATTGCGATAAGGAAAAGAATCGAACATACCTGTTGTTCCTTGAGATCTTCCATCACACGGATCGCTAACATAGGCAGCAAAAGGGATGCCAGCTTGTTTACTAACTTCATTTGCTGCTTCCTTCATGAGTATGTCTACTTCCCAGTGTCCTGTATGGTAGCCTAATGCTAAAGGGTTACCATCTTCATCCTTTAGTCCGCCCTGTGTACTTAATAATAATACTTGCTTACCATCTAACATGTTAGGACTCCAACCCATTCCCACATTTTGTGACAACCCGAATAAATTTCCGCTTGGGGATTTCCTAAGCATTTGATCAGTCAGTGGTAGCTTGCCAACCGGACCTCTTGCCACGGTCTTAATATCATAAATCTTTTCGGAATGATGCATTAATTGTTCTAATTTATTCATCGAGACACCTCTCTTTAAAGCGTTTACATTCGTAAATTAAGTATAGAAGTTAACTAGAGATGTGTCAACAATATAAAAGAAAGTTTTATATTATAAAACAATAAGCGTGAAATTTTATCACCAAACAAAAAATATAGTTATAAACACTGTAAACTAAACATAGTTTTATAATAACAAAGCTAGTTTTGAATAATAACATCGTTTGAGGGATGAAAAGGGTGGATCGTTAGATTTTAGTCATTATTGTAAGCGTTGACAAATAAGAGGGAGTTGATAGGATGTTCAAGAAAAAAATACTTTGGTTCATGTTAGTTTTTATCCTTCTTGTTCTTGAGGCATGTGGACCCACTGATTCTATGAGTAATGAGGATTCAATTGATGAAACAAATGGAGGCGAAGAAGCGGGAGATGGTAATGAGGGTGGAGAACAGGTTACTTTAACTTTATGGCATATTGAAACAGGTCCTTCTGGAGAAGCAATCGAGGCAGCAGTAAGTCGATTCGAGAAAAAACATCCAAACGTGACTGTAGAAGTTTCACAGCAAGAGAATGACCCATATAAATCTCAATTAAGTGTTGCGATGGGTGGCGGTAATCCACCAGATGTGTTCCATTCCTGGGGTGGTGGTTGGTTGAAGCAATTTGTTGATTCCGATCAAGTTGTCGATATAACAAATTCTGTCGATGCTAGTCTATATAACGAAGCAGCCTTATCTGTATCTACATTTGATAGCAAGATCTATGGTGTACCAGTGAGTATGGATGTTGTACCTGTTTTCTATAACAAACACATATTTGAGGAATATGGCTTGGAGGAACCAGAGACGTATGAAGATTTATTAAAAATTGTCAAGACACTAGTGGAGAATGGCATAACTCCATTTGCACTGGCAAATCAAACAAAATGGACAGGTTCATTTTACTTAATGTATCTAGCAGAAAGAATAGGAGGCCCAGAGTTATTTAATGAAGCTTTTGAGCGTTCTGGTAGAACCTTTGATGATGAAGCTTATGTAGAAGCAGGTAGTAAACTACAAGATTTAGTAGAAATGGGAGCTTTCCCTGAAGGTGTTAATGGCATGAACTATGACACTGGTCAATCTCGGCAAATGCTTTATACAGAGAGTGCAGCGATGATGACAATGGGAGGATGGCTAGTAAATAACGTACGTGAGGAGATGCCAGAGTTTGAAGAGAAATTAGGCTTTTTCTTATTCCCTTCAGTGGATGGTGGAAAAGGCGCGAAGAATCACGTCGTCGGTGGAGTATCTCCTGTGTTTTCTGTGGCGAAACAAGCGGAACATCCAGAATTAGCTGCTGAGTTAGTAAAGGAACTAGCGAGCTTGAAAACAGCAACAGAAATGTCCAATAATGCAGGTTCTATTTCTGCCGTGAAAGGGGTGGAATATGACGATCCTTACATCCAGGAGATGAGCGAGGTATTAGAGAACTCGAAAGCTATGCAAACCTATTATGACCAGACATTACCACCAGAGCTTGCACAGGTACATTTGGATACGACGCAAGCATTATTTGGATTGTCGATGACTCCGAAAGAAGCGATGGCAGAAGTGGAAGCAAAAGCGCAAGAGATATTAGAAGAATAATCAGAAAGAGAACTACATTAAGGATGTCTATCATGTAGTTCTCTTTATATTATCTAGGTGGTGATAGGGTGAGTAAAGCACAGGAATTTAGTATAAATGGTATGGCACGTGTTCGTAAAAGAAAGAAAAACAAAGATACTTGGGCAATTATAGGCTTTATTGCACCTGCTTTTATTATTTATGGTGTCTATGTCATTTACTCGATTTTTATGACTTTTTATTATAGTACGTTTAACTGGACCGGTATTGATGCTAATATGGTTTTTATTGGCTTGGAAAATTACAAACAATTGTTTCAGGATGGCGTTTTTTGGACATCGATTCAAAACAATTTTCTATTAGTTATTGCATCACTTTTAACCCAGTTGCCGGTTGGTTTAATTATGGCATTATTGCTTTTTAGTCCAATTAAGGGAATCAGGTTGTTCCGTTCAGTATATTTTATGCCCTTTTTAATGTCAACGGTAGCCATCGGTATCCTATTTATTTTTATTTATGAAGGAAACTACGGTTTGTTAAATTCTATATTGGGAGCTATTGGTCTAGAATCCTTAGAGACTGCTTGGATTGGTAAAGAAAATACAGCTATTTGGGCAGTAATCGCAACGGTTTGTTGGCAGTTTGCGCCGTTTTATATGATTCTTTTCAGAGCAACTATTGTTGGAATACCTGAGGAATTATATGAAGCGGCAGATATAGATGGGGCAAGTGGGTGGCAAAGGTTTAAAAACATTACGTTACCATTATTAAGACCTATCATTATCACTTCTGCCATTTTATCTGTAATAGGTTCTTTGAAATATTTTGATTTAATTTATGTTATGACTGGTGGAGGGCCGAACAATTCTACAGAATTAATGGCCACTTATATGTATAAACAAACATTTACAAACTTTAATATGGGCTATGGTAGTAGTATTTCCTTCTCGATGTTTATTATTGCTTTTATTGTGACAGCTTTCATGTTATTAGGTGACAAATCGAACGGGGGGAATGAATGATGATTAGAGTGATAAAGGGTATTCCGTTATATTGTCTGGCAATCGTAATTTTAATGGTAACCGGACTTCCTTTTCTGATTATGACTTTAACATCATTTAAAGGACAAATGGAATTCATGACTTCCCCATGGTCTATTCCTGAAAGTTTTTCATTAGAAAATTACTTATTATTAGTAGAACTTAATTTTTTCGGATATTTCGCCAACAGTCTAATAGTATCTGTGATATCGGTAATCATTGTGATTATTATCGCAGCAATGGCTAGTTATCCATTAGCAAGGTTAAAATTCCGTTTAAATCGTCCCATTTTTATCTTATTTATGGTTGGAATGATGATTCCGATTCATACTACCCTTGTACCGATTTTTATCTTAACCAATAAAATGGGGCTATATGATTCATTATTTGGACTAATTGGCCCTTATATCGCATTTGCTCTTCCCGTTTCCATTGTCATCTTCACACAATTTATGCGTGATATCCCAAAGGAACTGGAAGAATCAGCTAAGATGGACGGTTGCAGTCACTTAAGGTTATTCTGGAATATTATTTTCCCATTGCTAACACCTGCTGTCGCAACCGTTGCTATTTATAATTTCATTCATATTTGGAATGAATTTATTTTTGCATTAGTTTTAACGAATTCGAGCCAAAATGCCACACTTCCAATTGGTCTGCGAGAATTTTATGGAGAATTTTCTGTAAATATACCAGGAATTATGGCTACCCTTACCCTTGGAAGTTTACCACTTTTATTAGTATACTTTATAGCACAAGAGAAAATTGTTACAGGTCTTGCAGCAGGTTCCGTAAAAGGTTAAAGGAAGATTTGAAGATACTTCTCAGAAATGATTTATTATAATGAAACCATTAGCTCTACCTAATCGTAACTAATATTATGGAGGTTATGTTATGTTTAAAAAATTTATGAGAAAGATTTCACATGAGATGAAAAAGTATGGCAGTAGTAGTAAAAGACATAGATACCAACGTTACAGCTCTAGTAAAAGAAAACATCGCTATTACGGGAGCAGCAGTGGTCGTCGTCACCACCATCCTTATTCAGGTTCACACCGTTATAAGCGACGCGGGTTCTTTGGAAGTAGCAGTAGCTAACTACTAAACTCTTCCAATGCTTGGTTTACATCTATTTGTATTTCCTCAGCAGAAACGTAAGGTTTTTCAATTTGCAGTAACTTTTTCAAGATTCTCGTTGTGCGGATATGTAGATTTAATTCTTCGGTCCATGGCTGATTTTTTTTAGACTTACCATCATAGGTGGAGTATAGAATAAATAGTAAAAAGTCTCCTAAGTCATAGAAATCATCCTGGACCATTTCTTTCTTATTATCAGATTTTAATAATTCCGCTAGCCCAAAGTCGATTAAGTATGGTTGGTTGTGATGGATTATGACATTCGGAATTCTAAGATCTCGATGAGCAATTCCATGGTCATGTATAAATGAGACAAGTTTCACTAACTTTTTGAAAAATAACAAAGCCTCTTTTTCATTAAATTTCTTTTTCTTATTAAATAATGAATCCTCCAAATTAACTCCATCCATAAATGTCATCGAGAAAAATTTATTATTTTCATAAGTGAATGTTTCGAGTAAGCTAGGGATGCTTGGATGGTCTAGCTTTCTAAGTATGACTATTTCTTGCTTATACAATTCTTCATTCTCTTTCTTTTTACTTTTACGCAATTGTTTGACCACAAATTTCTGTCCTGTATTTACTTCCATACATAAATAAACAATCCCATAACTTCCCTCTCCTAATACCTTTTCAACCTGATAACGTTCGGCCAAGAGAAAGTTAGCGGGATATACCTTGTCCATAAATGCTTGCCGAATTCTTTTAATTATCCAATGTATTAGTTGCATAGTTACCTCATCGCTTTTATAAATAATAATACTATTATAACAAAAGAGAATAGCTAACACTATTTAGAAATTCTCACTAAAAATATCAAAAAACAGTATAAAATAATCAAAATAAACTATTTTTATATGGAATAATATTATGTACAATACATGTAATGTTATCGATAACGTATAATTAAGAAAGGGTGATATGGATGAGGAAGCTTCAAGTTAAGCTATTGTTAGTATTTTGTCTTATGTCGTTGTTAGTTGCATGCAATAATGAAAGCGCTTCAAGCGGAGAGGGTAATGATGGGGACAGTGATGGTCGTCCAACGATCCACTTTATGACTAACCTTTTAACTCCAAATGTCCCTAATGACAAAATCTTGACCAAGGTGGAAGAGGTCACAGGCTATAACTTAGAAATTGATTGGGTTCCTGATAATAATTATAATGAAAGATTAAATTCTGCTTTTGCCACAAATTCCCTTCCTGATGTAGTAGGTATCGGATTTCAACAAATTAATCAGTTTAAAGATGCTATTCGTGATGGTCAATTTTGGGAGATTGGTCCATATCTTGAAGAATATGAGAACTTGAGTAAATTAAAAGAAGAAATCATCAATAATTCCAAAGTAGATGGAAAAGTTTATGGAATATATCAGGGGCGTCCTTTATCAAGATCTGGTATTATTTACCGAAAGGACTGGGCAGATAATCTGGGTCTTTCAGCACCAACGACAACAGAGGAGTTCTATGAAATGGCTAAAGCATTTACTGAGGATGACCCAGATGGTGATGGAAAAGATAATACGATCGGCTTAACAGACCGAAATGATTTAATCTATGGTTCTTTTAAAACGATAGCTTCCTGGTTTGGTACACCGAATTATTGGGGAGAGAAGGATGGAGAAATAGTGCCTCAATTCATGTATCCTGAATATATCGAGACAATGGATTTTATCAAAAAATTGCATGAGAATGGATATATGAATCAGGATTTCCTTGTTACAAGTAAGGAAGATCAGACCGAGATGTTTAAAAACGGAACGGCTGGATTATACGTTGGTTCCATGTCTGATGTCAAAGCAATGTATGATGATGCATCAAAAATTAATCCCGATGTCGAATATGATGTTCAAAATTATGTAGAAGGCCCTCATGGGGAATATGGTATTTGGTCGATACCTGGATTTGGGAGTTTAATGCTGTTTCCAAAATCATCAGTTGGATCAGAAGAAGAGCTGAAAAACATATTGGAGTTTTATGATTATCTCATGACACCCGAAGTAGCTAATTTAGCGCTGTGGGGAGAAGAAGGGGTTCACTATGAATTAATCGATGGTCGAGCTAAGGTAATTGATCAAACAAAGTATGATGCAGAGGTTAGACCATATAAGATCTTTGAGATTGGTGAACCAGAAACAAGTGGAAAATATGAACCTTATAATGAATATGAACCAGCTATAAAAGCAATAGAGTTGGAAAAGGATAATGAAAATTATCTTATTAAAGATCCAACCGTCACCCTAGATTCGGAAACTTACGCGAAAAATGCTGGACAGCTAGATCAAATTATTTCAGATGCAACCTATCAATATATGCTAGGAGAAATGGATGAAGATGGATTCCAGGCAGCCATTAAAAAATGGGAAGAAGCCGGAGGATCGGATGTATTAAAGGAATTTAATGAGAGTTTGAAAAATCAATAAAATGGATAATGAATGGGTGGAATCAATTTAACAGGATGATGTTTTCACCCATTTCCATAAAAAGGTGAGGTGTTTCAATGGGAAAGATACTTTGGTACAATAATCCCGCTTCTAATTGGAACGAAGCATTACCAATTGGAAATGGTCGACTTGGTGGTATGGTATATGGTGAAGTAGTAAAAGAAAAAATTCAATTGAATGAGGATTCCGTTTGGTATGGAGGACCAAGAGATAGATTGAATCCAGATGCTCTAGATCATTTGCCTAAAATAAGAAAACTCCTATCTGAAGGAAAACTACAGGAAGCGGAGGAATTAGCTAGGTTAAGTTTCTCGGGTATTCCTATGAGTCAACGTCATTATGAGCCATTAGGTGAGTTGAATATTCTTTTCAAAGGATTGGAAGGTTTCAAAGATTATAAGCGAGAGCTTGATCTCGATACAGCCATCGTTAAGACATCCTTTTCAGTAGATAATCGTACCTACAAAAGAGAGGTTTTTACAAGCTATCCTGATCAGATTATGGTAACAAGATTAACTTGTACAGAAACTAATTCCATTACCTTCCAGTTGAATTTAGACAGAGGAAATAGTAGGAACTTAGATGAAAACAGTGCTCTTTCTGATACTAGTATCTTAATGACAGGGGAGACAGGTGGAAAAGGTGGTATTTCTTTTTCTACTTTAGTAAAGGTTATTGCAGAGGATGGAGAAGTGAACACGATTGGTAATCGAATATGTGTTAATAATGCAAGTGCAGTCACGATTTTATTAAGTGCTGCTACCACTTTTCGATACCAGGATCCTACACAGCAATGCAAGAGAACAATAGAACAAGTGAAAGTGATAGATGATGAGCTTTTGAGAAGGAGGCATATAGAGGATTATCAAAAGCTATTTCATCGTGTCGAATTAGATATCACCGATCATTCTGAGACAGCTGAATTTATACCTACTGATGAAAGGTTAGAAAACCTTAAACAAGGAGGAACAGACCTAGATTTAATCAGTATGTATTTTCATTTTGGACGTTATTTAATGATTGCTTGTAGCCGGCCAAACTCTTTACCTGCGACCTTACAAGGTATTTGGAATGATCAAATGCTACCACCTTGGGATAGTAAATATACCATCAACATTAATATACAGATGAATTATTGGCCAGCAGAAGTATGTAATCTCTCAGAATGCCATGCACCTTTACTGAAACATATTGAGAAAATGAAAGAGACCGGAAGAATGACAGCGCAAAAGATGTATGACTGTCGAGGATTTACCGCACATCATAATACCGATATTTGGGGCGATACAGCTCCACAGGATATTTATACACCAGCAAGCTATTGGCCATTAGGTGCTGCCTGGATCTGTCTCCATCTTTGGGAGCATTTCGAATATACAGGTGACATCGAGTTTCTTCATGAAGCTTATGAAACAATGAAGGAAGCTGCTTTATTTTTTGTTGATTATTTAGTAGAAAATAGCGAAGGATGGATGATTACTACACCATCTGTCTCACCTGAAAATACTTATTTACTTCCAAATGGCGAGAAAGGGAATCTATGTGAGGCACCTTCTATGGATAGTCAAATAATCTACGCCTTATTTACTAGCTGTATCAAAGCAAGTGAATTGATGAAAAGTGATGAGGTTTTTCGTCAACAATTGATCGATATTAGGGCAAAATTGCCAAAAATCCAAATAGGAAAGCATGGTCAAATTCAAGAATGGCTAGAGGATTATGAGGAAGCGGAGCCTGGTCATCGTCATATTTCTCATTTATTTGCATTACATCCTAGCAATCAAATTTCGCCAATAACTACTCCGGAATTAGCCAATGCAGCGGTCGTAACTTTAAATAGAAGATTAAAACACGGAGGAGGCCATACCGGTTGGAGTAGGGCATGGATTATTAATATGTGGGCACGTTTATTTAGGGGTGAGGATGCCTATCAGAATATTCTAGAACTATTAAAGCAATCTACCTTGCCAAATTTATTCGATAATCATCCACCATTCCAAATTGATGGAAACTTCGGTGGAACTGCTGGAATTGTAGAGATGATCGTCCAAAGTCACCTTCAAGAAATCCATCTATTGCCATCAGTTCCAAAGGCATGGAGAAATGGTTATGTAAAAGGGTTAAAAGCAAGAGGTGGTTATGAAATAGAATTAAAATGGGAGAATCATCGATTGCGATATGCTTCCATCTTTTCCAGCCAATCAAGAAAGTGTCGAATAAGGATTCCTTCATCTTATAGTGTTTCTATTGATGGATCTCCATTAACAGAGGTTGATGCTTGTTTATATGAGCTTACCGTTCGTGAAGGGGAAATTTACAGACTTGATTTTGCATAAGAATTGAAAACGATAGAAGAAATGCTCCGATGACAGTGCATTAAGAGGGGCATTTCTATTTAGGCCTAACTAAGATGAGGTGGATAATGAAATTAACTATTATTGGAATGGATGTGACATCAGCTAAAAAGATACTCAGCTGGAAATATGAAAAACCTTATGATTTCTATAATAATGAGGTGACGAAAGAAGAGCTGAAGGAAATACTTAATGGCTCATATAAAGCTATAACAGATAATAATGG
Source organism: Gracilibacillus sp. JCM 18860 (assembly GCF_055395245.1). Classification (NCBI taxonomy): domain Bacteria; kingdom Bacillati; phylum Bacillota; class Bacilli; order Caryophanales; family Bacillaceae; genus Gracilibacillus; species Gracilibacillus sp. JCM 18860. The sequence continues at coordinate 1,240,430 of NZ_AP043868.1, read as the reverse complement.
TGATATGATTGGTTTTTTATGTATAGGTGAAGCAGCTCAGGTACCAGTCGGACATCAATATGGTGTCTATAATGATAAAAATGTAGATTTAGGGCTTGGTATGCATCCAAACTATGTTGGAAAAGGTCATGGGAATGAATTTTGCACATTTATCATGAAACACATAAGAGATGAATACCTAGAGGTCCCCATAAGATTAACTGTAGCAACCTTTAATAAAAGAGCCATTCATTTATATGAAAAACTAGGATTTGTAAAAAAGGATGAATTTACTACGGATATTGCAGCTTTTGTGACGATGATTAAAGAGGGTTAATTAAGGATGTGAGTGAATATAAAAACTTTCATACATTGCCTTCTTCATGATGACATTTTTACGAGTTTATGACATAATAATAGTGTTGAATAATGCAACAAGTTAGGAGTAATGTGAAATGATTAAGGCACTATTGATCGCACCATACTCAGGTTTAGCAGAAATAGCGAAAAAAACGGTCTTACCGAATGATGTTCAATTAGATGTTGTCATCGGAAACTTGGAAGAAGGGTTAAAAATAGCTCAAAAAGCTGAAAAACAAGGATATCAATTGGTGATTAGTCGTGGTGGAACGGCTACAATGATTCAAGATGCTATTTCTATACCTGTAGTTCATATCGATATTACTGGTTATGATATGCTGCGAGTGTTTACCCTTTTACGTGGACTTGAAGGTGGTGTTGCATTAGTCGGTTATCCTAATATATCAGAAGGCGCTAACACTATTTGCAATATTTTAGAATTTAATGTCAAAATGATTACGATTAAAGATAGAAAAGAAGTTAGAGGACATTTACAACGATTGAAACAAGCTAACTTTTCCGTTGTTATAGGGGATGTTATTACTGTTCAAGTTGCGGAAGAGCTTGGATTGCGGGGAGTGTTAATAGCATCTGGAAGGGAGGCGCTTATGGATGCTATCGAGGAAGGGAAGCGCGTTTATCATTTCTTTCGTAAGGTTAATCGTCATTTTAATTACTTGAGAAATGCTTTTACTAATACTCCATTGCCAATCGTACTATTGGACCAGCGACAGAACATCATTGCAAAAAATGCCAAATTCGATCAAGATATTCAACCTCAACAAGTCTCCAAATCTTCTACTATTGCGCAATTAATTCAGCGAGTAATAACAGGTGAAGGTACACATTGGACTGAATTAAGAGAAGGGGATAATTGCTATGATGTTCAAGCGTTTATCGTTAATAAAATTGAAGGAATTGTCGGATTAATATTCCATTCCCCTTTATTAAATAAAAAAATCCAATCCGTAATTATTTATAATAGTGTAGGTCATGTACCTATCCTTGGTGATAGTTCCTTTGCTCGAAGATTAAAGGAAAATATCGGACATTATGTACGTATTGATGAACCTATGTGTGTGATGGGTGAACAAGGTGTAGGAAAGCTTACTCTTGCAAAGGAAATACATTTTCAACGGTTTGGTCTGGATGCACCTCTAATGATAATTGATGGTGAAAAGGTAACAGATTCGGAGATAAAGACGATTAAAAGTAAAATAAATCGATTGGATAAAGGGACCCTGTTGATAAAAAATATAGAAAAATTGACTGGGGCATTATCAGCCACGATGGAAGAAGTCATAAGTTTATTCACTCATTTGAAAGTAATTACGTTAACGAACCGAACATTGGATCATTTAGTTGCAGAGGGAAGTTTCTCGAAAGAGCTTTATCAACAGATTATGAAGTATCCGTTACATATTCCACCATTAAGGCAGAGAAAAGACGATATCCAGGCATATGTTAATTTCTTTATTACGGAGTTTCACACGCGAGAAGGAATGGAGACATTGGGAATGAAACAAGAGGCAGTGGAACTAATGCAACAATATAATTGGAAAGGTAATCTCAGTCAATTAAAACAAGTTGTACGTGAATTAACGCTGTTATCAGATGGAAGCTATATTGAATATTCACAAGTGGATCAATTGTTAGCTCAATATGAAGACGAAGAGATAAGTGAATTATCCTTACAAGGAACATTAAAGGAAATTGAACAACAAATTATAAAAACTATCTTAGCAGAAGAAAATCATAATCAATCAAAAGCTGCTAATCGCTTAGGGATCAATCGTTCAACATTATGGAGAAAGCTGAAGTCATAATGTTTATTATGTTATAAAGATAAAAAAAGACTCGGAGATAATACTGAGTCTTTTTTTGTTGCAAAATAAAACACTTATTTTTTAAAATTTAAGTAATTTGCCTTTTTTACGAAAAAAGTGTTGCAATTTATAGTTATTTTTAATATAATCATAAATGTAAACGGTTTATGTTTTTTGTGTGTTGCAAAAGATAACAAATTAATTGTTGGGGGAGGATTTACTATGAGAATAAAAGCAACCTTAGAGAAAATACCAGGTGGAATGATGGTTGTTCCGTTATTACTAGCTGCAGTATTAAATACATTTGTACCTGATTTATTAAGAATAGGTAACTTTACTCAAGCGTTGTTTGTAGATGGGGCGAGTACATTAATCGCATTATTCTTACTATGTACTGGTGCTCAAATAAACGTAAGAAGTGTTGGTGTTAGTCTTGGAAAAGGCGCAACATTATTGGCAACAAAATGGATAGTAGGTGCTGCTGTAGGGTTGATTGCTTACATGTTTGCTGGAGACAATGGATTATGGTTAGGTCTTGCGCCAATTGCAATAATTGCAGCGATGACAAACAGTAATGGAGGACTTTATGTAGCAATGGTAGGTCAATATGGCGATAAGACAGATAGGGCAGCTTATTCGCTACTTGCTTTAAATGATGGACCATTCTTTACAATGGTAGCGTTAGCTATTTTTGGCGCAATGGGATTTGTTGATGGTATGTTCTCATTTGTATCCTTTATTTCTGTCCTATTACCAATTTTAGTTGGTATGGTACTAGGTAATCTAGACGTTGAGATGAGGGAGTTTTTAGACAAAGGAAGCTCGATGTTAATCCCGTTCTTTGCATTTTCATTAGGTATGGGAATTGATTTTAAAAGTATTATTGAAGGCGGATTATCAGGAATTATTCTCGGATTATTAACTGTGTTTGTTACTGGTACAGTTGGATACCTCGTATTTAAAGCATTAAAATGGAATCCGATTGCAGGTGCTGCAGAAGGATCTACAGCCGGTAATGCCGTAGCAACGCCTGCAGCAATAGCAGCTGCTAGTGCAAGCTTTGCAGTAAATGTTGATATTGCAACTGTACAGGTTGCAGCATCAACGGTGACAACTGCCGTTCTTCTACCATTTTATATTGCCTTTTTAGTGAAACGACTAGAGAAAAAAGGGGTACGTTTACCAGACGATTACGTTATCAATGAATGAGTTTAATATCGATAGAATGAGGGATCAACATGAGTAGACTATTAGGAATTATTGCAGATGATTTGACTGGGGCAAATGATAGTGGCGTACAATTAACTGAAAAAGGAGTCAAAACCTCGGTGTTGTTTGATATCCCTGAGCACTCTCATAATTTAGATAGTGGATTAGTGATCGATACAAATTCACGAGCATTATCGAATCAAGAAGCTAGGTCAATTACAAAGCAAGCCGCTTTATTTCTTAAAGAAGCTGGTTATCGCTATGTCTATAAAAAAATGGATTCGACATTAAGAGGTCATATTGCTACAGAGTTACAAGCACTATCTGAAGTGTTTTCGCCAGAGTTTGTTATCATTGCTCCTGCCTTACCTGCATATGGAAGAACAACTAAGGATGGGGTTCATTATGTGAATGGCATAAAGCTATCAGAAACGGAAGCTGCCAAAGATCCAAAGCACCCTGTTAGACAATCATATATACCAAGTTTGATAGAAGATGAAATTGATGAAGCGGTAGGTTTATTAACTACAGAAGATATAAAAGGATCTACTTTACAGGCAAAACTACAATCTTATCAAGTAAAAAATATTCAATATATTGTTTGTGATGCAGAATCTCAAGAAGAATTATTACAAATGGCACAAAAGGTTGTAAAGATTTCTGAAAATATCATTTGGGCAGGTTCAGCAGGTTTAGCTGAAGTACTGCCAGAAGTATTAGGAATTAGTCAAAAGATGGGGAAACATTCATTGACTAAATCTGAGCATGTTATGACAGTATGCGGAAGTTTGTCTCAAGTAACACAACATCAAGTACGGTTTGCAGCGGAACAGGCGGACGTTACAGCTATTGAATTAGATCCAATTCAAATGTTTACGAATGATTGGGAAATGCTAAAAGACAATCATATTGAAAAATGTGTAGATGTGATTAAGTCAGGTGATGATATTGTCGTTTATGTGCCTTCGAATGAACAAATTCGTGACAAGGTGAAACGAATTGGACGAAAACGAGATTTGTCTGACTATCAAATCGGAGAACACATCTCACAATCAATTGGTGAAATTGTTGTAGGGGTATCTGAGAGAAATAAGAATCTATCCGGACTTGTTTTAACTGGCGGTGATACAGCAAAAGAGGTTGCTCGTCAGTTAGGTGGAATTGGCTTTCGTTTGTTGAAACAATTGGAAGCAGGAATCCCGGTTGGTACATTGATCGGAACAGAGAAAGAATTTAGAATTGTAACTAAAGCAGGCGCATTTGGCAACCAACAGTCTATTTATCATGCAATGCAAGTATTGAAGGGAGTTTTAAACAATGAGTAAAAAGCCAATTATAGGGATTACAATGGGAGACGCTGCAGGTGTAGGGCCTGAGGTAATCGTGAAAAGTCTGCAACATAAAGAGGTTTATGAACAAGCTCATCCAGTAGTAATTGGTGATGCTAACATGCTAAAACGAGCTGCTGATATTTTGGATGTGGAGATTACAGTAAAATCGTTCGATCATCAAGCAGATTTTACAGAAACAGCTTTTGGCGAGATTGCATGTGTAGACTTAGATTTACTGCCAGAAAACCTTCCGTTTGGAGAGGTTTCTGCTGATGCAGGTAATGCAGCATTTCAATATTTGAAAACAGCCATTGAACTAGCAAATGAGAAAAAAATTGATGCGATTTGTACAGCCCCACTAAATAAAGAAGCGCTGCACAAAGGCGGCCATATTTATCCAGGCCATACCGAAATTCTTGCGGAGTTAACCGATACAAAAGATTTTTCTATGATGCTATCATCGCCTAAGTTAAAAGTGATCCATGTAACTACTCATATGGGCCTTATTGATGCGATCAACAGCATTGAACCCGAGCGTGTATACAATGTTATTCGGTTAGCGCATGATACCCTTTATAAATCAGGGATTAAGCAACCGAAGATTGGCGTTTGTGGCATTAATCCACATGCAGGAGAAAATGGCTTGTTCGGAAATGGAGAGGAAGAAGAAAAAATTGATCCTGCTATCCAACGTGCGAAGAAGGAAGGGATTGATGTCGAAGGAGCTTTACCAGCAGACACGCTGTTTTTCCGTGCGCAACGTGGTGATTTCGATATAGTAGTTGCAATGTATCATGACCAAGGACATGGTCCAATTAAAGTGCTTGGCCTTGAAGCAGGAGTGAATATTACGGTCGGACTACCCATTATTCGTACAAGTGTTGACCATGGTACAGCATTTGATATAGCAGGAAAAGGCATGGTTGATGATGGAAGTATGATCGAAGCTATACACCAAGCAATCGAATTATCACCTGAAAAATAATGAAAAGTGAAACTGGTCTATTTTTGGGATATAGACCAGTTTTTGCTACATTGTCATATCAATCCTTTTAATAGGTTGGCCACCCATTAGAATCCCAATACAAGTCATTTATTAATAATCTTGGTGCGCCATTATTATTGGCATCATATGCATGGCGGACAATTACATTATTATTATAAACATCCTGGTGACCTGGTCCGATCCAACGTTCATTACCAGCATCCAAGATGGTTCCTCCCCCATTCAGCATGTTCACACCATTTTTATCATAGTAAGGTCCTGTTATGTTTTTAGATCTGCCATAGGCAATTTTGTAGTCACTATCTACACCGCGGCAGCAGTGATCAAAGGATACAAATAAGTAATAATAACCATCCTTATAAGTGATGTTAGGTGCTTCAATGGCATGGTCTGATACATTTGGTCTTGCAGCAATGGAATAAATTTGACCAGTAGGTTTCATTGTATTAGGATCTAATTTCGTTAGTTTAATACCACTCCAAAATGAGCCAAATGAAAGCCATGGTTGGCCATTTTCATCTATGACTAAGTCTCCATCGATGGCATTAAAGTTGTCTGCTGTAGTTGAACGTATAACTAAACCATCATCTCTCCAGTTTCCAGATACGATGCTATCCGTAGAAGTTAAACCAATTAGTGAGTTGTTCGAGCCAAATGAGGAAACAGAGTAATAAAGCCAATACCTACCATTGTAATATTGAATGTCAGGGGCCCATTGATTACTTGCATGTAACGGAACATAAGTACTCCACCAGCTAAGCGATTGAGGAAAAATTACTGGTGTTGCATGCCAGTTTGATCCGTCAAAAGAACGTAAAACACGTACACCATTTTTATCAACTTCTCCGGTACCAAACGCCCACCAAGTACTACCTTCCTGTGTAATGGAAGGATCGTGTAGCATGGTATCTCCTGATATATCCCAAAAATCCGCTGAGACAACAGGAATAAATGTGATAGTCATAAAAAGGGATAAAAATAAAGTTTTCCAAATAACCTTTAAATTTTGCTTAGGCACCATCGTTTTCCTCCTTATTATTTGCTTTTTTAATCGTTACGGTCATCATACCCTATTAATGGAAGGGCACTATATTGCTTATTTTTCCTCCTTTCCTAATATATGTTAACAATATATTGTAAGCGTTGTCAAAATAAATTCATGCAGATATGTAGGTAAATATAATGATATATTTGATTAGTTGTTCGGTTAAGTTTGCAAAAGACCTATCTTATTAAGTTTGCCCTGTGTCTTTTAAATAGTTTTCATCTATTATATAATATTAGGTAAGCATTTTAATTTCGAAAACATAGTGTTACACTATGACAAGATAAACCGGTCCAGAAACGATGTGTGACTAAATACCATCTTAGCGAGACATGATGCTTCATGCATCCTTTCTGCAATTTAAAAGGGGATAAGGAAGGTAAAAATGAGTAACACACAGACAAAAACAGACGTTATCTTAATTGGTGCAGGAATCATGAGTGCAACTTTAGGTGCTTTATTGAAAGAGCTAGCACCAGACTGGAAAATCAAAGTATTTGAAAAGCTTGGCAAGGCAGGAGAAGAAAGCTCGAATGAATGGAATAATGCAGGTACAGGTCATTCTGCACTTTGTGAGCTTAATTACACTTCGGAAAAACCCGATGGTTCCATAGATATGACAAAAGCAATCAAGGTAAATGAGCAGTTTCAGGTTTCGAAACAGTTCTGGTCTCATCTTGTTAATAGCAATTTGATCGAAAATCCACAAGATTTTATTGTGTCCCTACCTCACATGAGCTTCGTACAAGGGAAAAGCAATGTCGATTTTTTAAAAAAACGTTATGAAGCGCTTTCTGAAAATCCTTTGTTTTATGGGATGGAATATACTGATGACCCAGTCAAATTGATGGAATGGATTCCATTAATGATGCAAGAGCGTAAGGTGGATCAACCTATAGCTGCTACCAAAATCGAATCTGGTACGGATGTTAATTTTGGTGCCTTAACCCGTAAATTATTCGAACATTTAGAAGCAAATGATGTTGATTTAAAATACAAGCATAGTGTTGAATCATTGAAACGGACGGAAGATGGGGCCTGGGAAGTAAAGGTTAGGGATTTAGAGACTGGTACGACTGAGCGACAAACTGCGAAATTTGTCTTTATTGGAGCAGGAGGCGGAAGTCTACATCTACTCCAAAAATCTGGTATTCCTGAAGGGAAACATATGGGTGGTTTTCCTGTAAGTGGTATATTTATGGTCTGTAAAAACCCTGAGGTCATTGCCAAACATCATGCTAAAGTATACGGAAAGGCAAAGGTTGGTGCACCACCGATGTCCGTTCCGCACCTTGATACACGCTTCATCAATAACAAAAAATCATTATTGTTTGGACCTTTTGCAGGCTTTTCGCCTAGGTTCTTGAAGACGGGATCCATGTTTGATTTGATCACCTCAGTAAAACCAGATAATCTTTTCACCATGCTATCAGCAGGTGCGAAAAACTTGTCATTGACTAAATATCTGATTCAACAAGTGTTGCTATCTAAAGAACAACGAATGGAAGAATTACGTGAATTTATTCCAGATGCAAAAAGTGAAGATTGGGATTTAGTTATTGCAGGCCAACGAGTACAGGTGATAAAAGATACGGAAGCAGGAGGGAAAGGAACGCTCCAATTCGGTACGGAAGTAGTAAGTGCAGAAGATGGTTCGATAGCGGCCTTACTAGGGGCTTCACCTGGTGCATCAACGGCGGTTTCCGTGATGCTACAGGTTTTGGAAAATTGTTTCCCTCAACAAATCAAACAATGGGAGCCAAGGATCAAAGAAATGATCCCATCCTATGGAGTGAGATTGTTGGATCATCCCGAGTTGATTCAAGATATTCATCTAAAGACGTCAAAAGCACTTGGATTAGTAAAGGAAATGGAAAGTCTAGAATAACGGCGTCTAGATTACATTCAAGAAGTTTACTATAAAAAACACAGATGAAACCCCATCAGAATTTATTGGATGGGGTTTGTTTTCTGCCTTTATTAAAATCTTGTAGACACTTCTATCAGTTCAAATATCTGATCGGTTATTTTTGCCTGTTCTTTATTTAACTATTCCTTTAAATTTTTTCTTCCAAATAATCATTCATAATTTTAGTCTAATTGCAAATGCTAATTATGGAGGGATTGATATGTCGAAAAATAAAAGGAAGCCAATATCAAATAGTGAAAAAGTAGCGAACAATCATTATAATGTCAACCATTACAATAGCCAGGATCAAACAGAAAAAGGGTTAGCAATTACTCATGAACAAGCATCTGACAATTACATGGAAGGTACAATAGACGCTAAGATTGACGAAACTAATGAAAACGATGAAGTAACAAGTCATGATGGGGAAGAAATTCCTAGAAAAGGATATGAATAAAATGGCTAGGAGAAATAAAATTTTAGTTCCAGAAGCCCGTCAAGGTTTAGATCTGCTCAAAGCAAAGGTTGCCAATACAAATGATCCTCAACGAGCGAAATATGAAATAGCGGAAGAACAGCATGTTGAGCTTAATCAAGGATACAATGGTAATATAAAAGCTAAGGATGCTGGGAAGGTCGGAGGTCAGCTTGGTGGTAAGATGGTCAAGGAATTAATTAAAATGGGCCAAGAACAGCTCCAACAGAAACAAAATGATTCTAAATAATATTAGAAAAAGATCGGTTTAACTGGAATAAGCTAAACTGGTCTTTTTATTATTTTCGAGACATTCACCCAAACGAACTTGCACGAATATAGTGGAGTATGCGTGAGGTGATCTAAATGAAGCAATTAAATTGTCAGGATATTGCTGTAGAAGAGTCCCTTTCCACTTGGCAAAAAGAAGTGCTCGAACAATTTAAAGCGAAAATGACTGATAAGAACGATCTTTTCCCATGTATTCCTGCTACAATAGGATTCTCATTGAATCAGTTAAGATATGGCTTTTTAAAAGATTCAATTAAGCACAATACGGTGCAGGAACTGGCAAAACTATTAGGGAATTTTACTGAACATGCAGATGAATACGGGGATTATACATCACTGATTGTTTTTTATGATTTACCAGAAGAAGTAAAGAAAACATATACGGTGGAGCAATATGAACAATTATTTTGGCAGCAGCTTAACGAGCTAGTAGAATATGATGAGATAGAGTGGCCAAATGAAATTCCGAGAGAAGCTCAGCATCCACTGTGGGAGTTTTGTTTTCATGGAGAAAGATATTTCATGTATTGTGCAACCCCAGCGCATAGTAATAGAAATAGTCGATCCTTCCCTACACTAATGCTGGCAATTACTCCAAGATGGGTTTTCCAAAAGTTTAATAAAACAAAACATGCAGATAAGATCATTCATCAAGTAAGAACAAGATTACAAGAATATGATACGATTTCAAGACATCCGGAATTAAGAACTTATGGAGATGAAGACAATTTTGAATGGAAGCAATATTTTCTGCGAGATGAGAACATTACTTTAGCAAAATGTCCATTTCATAATAAAAAATAGTAACAGGCATCCCTCTGTACTTTTTCGCTTGAATGTGCTACTTTTTGGACATAACGATCGGAAAGGGATGGAATGATGAAAACAGAAGAGCAATATTTTCAAGAAGGTAGAACCATTCAAGCATATATGAATGAAATGAGTAAATTAAAAGAGGAAAGCTTTTACGTATATGAAAATTTCCAGCTACCAAATGACGGATTAATCGAACAATTAAAAGGGAGTAGTATTCATTTTTTAACGATTACCGAGGATTGGTGCGGAGATGCGATGATGATTAATCCAGTTATTCGCAAAATTGCAGAAGAAGCTGATATTGATTCAAGAGTCACTTTAAGAGACCAAGACACAGCATTAATTGACCGTCATTTAACAAATGGTGGGAGGGCGATTCCAATTGTTTTAATACTAGATGCTAAGGGTGAACTAATTGGTAAATGGGGGCCAAGAGCACCAGAAGTACAGAAATTAGTCGATCAATTAAGAGCACCATTACCACCAAAGGATGATCCGACCTTTCAGGAAAAAAACAAGGAAGTAATCACTATATTAACAGAAAAATATCAGCATGATGAATCTCTTTGGTTGTATGTGTATCAAAGCTTTATGAATGAAGTGTTATCCTTGTTAAGGAAATAAATAGGTGGGGTCAGTGCTAGACCCCAGCTCTATTCTCCACTAATCGCATCCGTGTTATTTCCCCCAGGAGGTACGATCGGATAAACATTGACCTCTTCTTCTATAAGAAAATCCAATAGTACAGGTCCATCGATTTGAAAAGCTTCTTCCATTATTTTTTCCAGATTATCTTTAGCTGTTATTTGAAAGGCCTTAATCCCGAAGCTTTTCGCTAATAAAAGAAAATCTGGTGAAGCTATTTTTACTTGAGAATATTTATGCTTATAAAATAATTGCTGCCACTGGCGAACCATGCCGAGATAGCCATTTCTTAGAATCGCAATTTTGATATTTAATCGGTACTTTGCAACAGTGAGAAGCTCTTGGATATTCATCTGGATACTTCCATCACCAGATACACACACAACAGGTTGGTTTGGTTGGCAAACTGCTGCCCCTATTGCTGCTGGTAATCCATAGCCCATTGTCCCAAAACCACCAGAGGTAAGGAAATGTCTTGGCTGCTGGAAAGGAAAATGAAGTGCTGTCCACATTTGATGCTGCCCGACATCTGTTGTAACGATGACATGATCCTCCGCATTTTTGTACAAACACTGGATAATGCTATCTGGCTTTAACTCACTCGTCGAATAACTAAATTGAGGAGAGGTTTTTTTCCAAGTTACTACCTCTTCTTGCCAATGCCCAGCTTTCAAGGTGGATAGTTGTTGATTAACGGCTTCTAAAACTTCTTTAACATCCCCAATGATAGGTAGATCGACCATAATATTTTTATTCACTTCAACCGGATCTATTTCAATTTGAATTTTCGTTGAATGTGGAGAGAATCCTTTGGTCTTACCGGTGATTCTGTCACTAAAACGGACACCGAGACAAATAAGAAGATCACATTGATGGACAGCTTTGTTTGCTGCAAAGGTTCCGTGCATTCCCACCATTCCTAGATGAAGGCGGTTTCCCACATCTATTGCACCTAATCCCATAAGCGTACTGACAAAGGGAATTTCCGTCAAGGTTAGAAATTCATTTAATGCTTTGCTAGCACCAGATATTATGGTACCACCTCCGACCAATAGGACTGGTTTTTTCGCTTTTTTTATCTTCTCAACTATCCGTTTGATTTGATGATTTTGTATAGTGAGTGATTTAGGTGGTATTATGTGCATTTGTTTAATCGCACCATTTTCCTTCCATTCTTGCTGAAAAAGCTTGTTATCGTATTCGACAATAACGACTCCAGGTCTACCAGCATTGGCAAGCGTACATGCTTTTTCTACAATAGGGGGAAGCTCAGTTAATTGTTGGAGCTTAAAATAGTGCTTGCAAATAGGATTCATTATTGCTTCTACATCTAGAGCATGTTCCTGCTGAATAAATACGACCATTGGTACACTATCTAATTGAGCAGTTGCTATACCCGTCACAGCATTGGTGATTCCGTATTTTGTTGGGATAAAAGCAATACCTACTTTACCTGTAGCTCTTGCATAACCATCACCGGCATGAAGAATGGCTTGCTCATGTGTTAACAAATATTGTGTGAAATCCTTCTTATTAGAAGTAAACATTGGATGGCTTCTTGATCCAAAAATTGTATCGACATGTTGTTTCTCTAAGGATTGTATGAAGAGTTCTTCCCATTTTTGATATTGTCTTTCCTCCACTCGTTGCATCCTATTTCGACTCCTTTAATGATTTCATTTCATTCTATATCCTTCCTTTTCGATCTTGCAGTGATTTTTGTCACTTCCTATCTATTATGAATCGTCTATTATATCTATATATAGTTATTTATTTGTTTTAAAATACTATATATTGTGTTTATATTATGCTATAGAAAGGGGTTCTAGGATTGAAGCTAATGTTGCTAAAGACAAAGGCCTGTCCAAAATGTGAAGTAGTCTATCGATTTTTAAGCCAAATGGATGTGCCATTTCAAGTCATCGATTTGGTAGATCAACAAGAAATGGCAGAAAGCTATAAAGTAATGTCTGTACCAACTACCATTTTATTGGACAATCTCAATAGGGAGTTGAACAGATGTATAGGTGTTAATCCTATGGAGCTAGAAGAAATGGTACATATAATGAAAAAAGGAGAAGAGAGTCATGTTTAAAAATTCCGAACAAATCATCCAAAAATTCACCATGAATGGGGAGGATAAGCAAACCGATTTCTTGAAACATGAAAATAGCAATTATGTGTATTCCCTCCCATTACTCCGACATAATTTAAACAATTATGCTGAGGAGGAGTATTTGTTCACACATATTTTACCGAAAGAAATAAAAACACTCTATGATGATGGGGTAGTATATGTTCATGACAAACAGCTTGCCCCGTATTGTGTATCGATTAGCTGTTTAGATATCGCAACGAAAGGTATTCCATCTCTTGCTAAGAATATGATTTCATCAAAACCAACAAAACGATTAGCCACATTACTTCGCCACTTTAGCAATGTTGTCACTTTAATTTCACAGCAAGTGTCAGGTGCAGTGATGCTAGCACAGTTATCCACGATTGCCGCATCTTATTTACATGATGAAGCGCTACGTGGAGTAAATTATTCAGATGATGAATTAAAGCAATTGTTTCAAGGGTTAATCTGGGAATTGAATATGCCTCTTCGTTCAGGGGCTCAAAGTAGTTTCTCTAATATAACATTGGAATTTGGAAAGCCTTCAGAAGAAATTAAAGAAGAATATATTATCATTGGTGGGGAAATAAGATTTATCCAGTACAAGGACATTCCAAGCAGCTATTTTGATAGAATCAATCAAGCCATCATCGATGTGATGAGTGAGGGAACAGGTAGTGAGGGTATTCCATTTACTTTTCCTTTATTAACCGTACAAATAGATGATGCATTCAATTATCAAAATCCTCTGTTTCTCGAGCTATTGGACAAGATGTACAACTGGGGTGGAGTTTATTTTGAAAATTTTAAAACTAGTCCGTTCCAGGATCCTTATTATAAAAAGTTCAATCCATTGATTCAACCGAAGGATCAAGAGGTTAGTCGTAGTCTCTGTTGCCGTCTTCAGATTAACCTTGAGACATTGTCCAAGGCCGGTGGGGGTGTCTTTGGTTCCTCTACTGGATCTACTGGAGCAGTTCAAGTATTAAACTTAAATATGAATCGAATGCTAATAGAGTTTGGTCATGATCATGATTTGTTGAAGAAGAAAATGAGGGACTATTTAGAAATTATGCAGGCGGCCCATATGGCAAAACGCCATTGGATTGAACAGAATAAAGAGTTATATCCTACCTTTTTTGCTTACAATGATAATCTGAAAAACTATTTTAATGTTTTTGCTATAACAGGCATGAATGAAGGGCTGATAAACCTTGGATTTACAGAAGGAATAAAAGACGAAGACGGGAAGATGCTTGCCCATGAATGGATGCAATATATGACAGAGATCATTAATGAATTTATTGTACGGGATAAGGTTGCATGTGGAATCGAATACGCACCAGCGGAAAATGCGGCAATCAAATTGGCACGTCATGATGTGAAGTGGGCAGCTAAACATGACCGTGAAATTTTTGTTCAAGGAGAAGGGGAGAATCCATACTTAACGAGTGGGTGTATGACTCCATTTTCTGAGGAGAATTTTCTAGCTCAATTGGAAAATAGTGCGGAATTCCAAGGCTATGCTACATCGGGAAGTGTGCTTCACCATTTCCTAGAATCAAAGGTAACACCTGAACGTTTAGCCACTTATCTCGATAAAATTTTTCAAAAGCCCATTAACTATATTACATTAACTCCAACCATTACTTCTTGCATGAGCTGTGGTCAAAAGATTATTGCAGATGATGCGAAGAATATAAAGAAATGTCCTACATGTCATTCCGTTGATATTGCTACATTTAGTCGAGTTATTGGATATTTGAAAATGATTGCACGTAATAATATCCATGTTGATCAAAAAGGGTATTATGAAGGGAAATATAATTTTTGGTCTAAAGCGAGAAGACATGACTGGACTGTACGAAACCGTGTAAAAGACCATACATTGGAAGAGGTTGTCCGTCAATAGTAGGGGGAACACTATGAAATTTTATCAGAATTTTATCCGAACCTTTTCGGATTTACCAAATCATACGACATTACTCGTTCATTCTTTATCTGGTTGTCCACTGCATTGCTTTGGATGTCATAACTATGACGAAATCATAGCCCAGACACCGAGTGTGTATAAAACTACCGATGATTATTTTCTATACTTGAAAAAAAGTGGGTTTTTGTTTGATGCAGTTATGTTTAGCGGAGGAGAATTTTTAATCGATAGTATGAAGGAGATTCGTCCATTGCTTCTGGAAACTAGAAAGCTATTTGATGGCAAGATTATTGTGACAACAAGCGGTATCTATCAAAAGAAGGTTCAACAATTATATGATGAAAATCTTGTAGATGGCATTCATATAGATATGAAGCTTCCCTATCATGCTCTTGATGTGAAAAAGGACAAGCAAATCTATCAAGATATTATGGGAATATCTCCTTCTAAGAAAATAATAGAGAATTTACTTACCAGTATTGATTTAGTAATTGCTCATAATTCCTATCTTGATCAACTTCGAACCGTTAAATATCCCATATTAGATGATGGTTTTTTTAAGAGTATTCGAGATTATATTGAAGAACGAAAAGCATATTTTCAAAGTGAAGTCCCCTATTTCTTAAATGAATTTTTGCCCCATTAGGGCATGTATCAGTAAGAGGCCCTGAAAAAGCATTTGGATATAGAGGTGCTTGAAAGGGCCTCTTTAGTTTGAAAGCTCTTGCTGCAAACGAACCACTAATCTTGAAGATACTGCTTCAATTGCCAAAAATCATAGATTAGTATTTCCTTTCGATTGTAAGTCATTATCCCGGTTTTTTTTAATTGGTTAAAGACTCGATTAACGCTTTCTCTCGAAACACCGATCATATTGGCTAATTCAGAATTTGTAATTGGTAGATGAAGTTGAATCGTATCTTCCTTCTGCCTAATCCCGAGATCACAGACAAAATGGACTAGTATGAGCACAACTTGATGAAAGACATCCTGAGTTTGCCTATATAGTAATCGATCCTGTGTTTCTTGATAATTTTTTTCTATTATACGAATCACTTTTATTAATAGCCCTGGTTTTTGAATAAGTAAAAGCTCGAATTCCTTTATCGGAATAGATAACACATGCACATTGGTAAGAGCAATAGCAGATGATGGATATGGAACATTCTCAAAAAAACCTACATATGGAAACATATCATTAGTGTGAAGAACATGTAGTATCTGTTCATGGCCGTTTCTATTTATTTTAATCATCTTGACTAATCCTGATAAGATAAAATATACATTGGTTCGGGATTCGTCTTGGTGAAACAAAATTTTGCCTTGATTATAGCTGCGTTCCATTGAAATCTCGCTCAAATGAATTAATTCATCTTCTGTAAGATTTTGAAATAAAGGAAAATGGATATAAGGCGTGCTTGTTTGTGACATCTATACTCCCACCTCGATCGAAAATTCTAAAATGAATTCTTTGTTACCATCCTAGCAAATAATTCATCATAAAATAATGAGGAGAATCCCTAATTTGTTTTAAATGAAATAGATAAAAAGGAAAATTAGAGAGAATAAAATCATTAAATCAAGGGAATTCCCCAATGTTGTATTAGGTCTTTCTTTCTTATAATAGTGTTGACAAATGATACAGAAGTAGGTGTTTACATGTGGACAGAAAGAGATCTGAATAGTCGTAATAAAGCAATGAAAATGCTCGAAAATGAACACCACTATTTAAGATATTTAATGGAAGAATGGCATCCGATTGTATTAGACTTTGAGAATGATCGATTTGAAGAAAAAGAGGATGCTGTGCTAGCGTTTCAAGCTTTGAGAAACAAATTAAAGGATTTCATTGAGCCATGGAAAAAACATACGGATAAAGAAGAGAAGTATTTTTTTCCTGCTCTTGGCATGTATATAGGTAAAGAACAAGGTCCGATTGTATCGATCGAAGAAGAGCATCAAGAAATTGATGGTTATATTGGACATTTCTTCTATCATTCCCGAGGAAATATAGAGGAGATGTCATATCAGGAGCTGAAAAAAGTGGTCCAGGATGCTGGTGAAGCGTTTGAGGTGATCATGATTCATTTTGTTAAAGAAGAAACCGTTTTGTTTCCAATGGTCGATAAAGTCATGAAGATAGACGACCTTCAGCAATTAACAGCTAATCTCCATTCACTTATTACAAAATAAATGCAAACAAAAAAGAGGAGTCGTCCCTGTGACAGCTCCTCTTTACATTATTAGAACGAGAATAAAGAATAGAATGGAATTAACAATTTCAACAATTCCAGAATGGATCGGCTTGACTTGGCCATCTCTAGGTGTCAGCCAATCCTTAAGTACTCCAGGAAGAAAAGCAATCGCTAAGGACTTCCAATTTAGGAGTATCGGTAGAAGTAATAACAGGGCGTGGTAAATATTAGATTTGTATTGAAAGGATCGATTTTTTAACTCACGAATCAATGATTTCACATAAAAGGCACTACCCATAAAATAAGCAGTGATTATGAACAAAAGGATCAATAGGTCCATAGTGAACTGTTCAATCCCGATGTAGTAGCTCGCCATACCCCCAATCGCAAAAATAATGATCCCACTTAAGTCATTCCACAGTGATCGTTCATTTTTAGTCTTAATAAAATACACATTAACTGCAAAGAGTGGGAGCATAAACGAACCAAATAGTAGAAGACTTGGCATAATGATCACTAATGGAATCAAACATAGTAAGGATGGTATACCATACCACAGCATCCATGGAAGCATCTTTTTCTTCTTGCGTTTATTCCTTACCACATTAAGTAATGGGGTTGACATTAAATATAGAAAAAACCAGCCAATCAAAAAGACAACATGTAGCCCTCTAGGGTTAGATAAAAAGATGCCAAGTAATGTGGGAAGAAGGAACATGGCCCACGAACCATGTTCTTTTGGTAAAATTATTTTTGTTTTTGCCATTGTTATCACCTTATCTCTAGATTGCCCTGCTATATATCGTCTTTTATGAAGCAGTAAAACGTGGGAAGAGTATATTGTTCTCTAGATGAATATGCTGAAATAGATCTGACTCTAATTCATCTAATTTTAAATAAGTTAGCTGGTACGTATTACATGCCCCTGTTGGAATAGCGTAATCGTCTGTTACTTCACGCATCAGCTCTAGCAATCTGCCCTCATGCTCATGTTCTTCCTCGAAATGATGAATGATTGCAGCTGCTGCCTCTACATCATTATCCATTAATTTAGGAAATAGCGTGCTTTCTTCCTTTTCAAGATGTGATTCTAGTTCACTTTTTAATTGATGGAATACGGTGTAAACGGTCGTAAGCTCTGGATGTGCTTCTCCATGCACGCGTTGAACCTTTGTCACATATTTGCTTAATTCAGGTAGAACTTGTTTCAAATAACCATGATGTTTTTCCACTATATGTTCAATGAGCTCTAGATTGCTTTTGCTTGTCCAATCGATTTCATCTTGATTATTTGTTTCCTCATATAGCTGGTTTATTTCAGTCAAAACCGCTTCTTTGTCGAGCCTTCTTTTTTCTAGAGCCTCTCCAATCGGACGATTCCCTCCACAACAAAAATCTATTTTATACTGTTTGAATAGGGAACTAGCCTTTGGGAATTGTGTAACTATGTCTCCTGTCTTCATTTCTAAATCAAATCTATTCATGAAAATCCCTCCAATTTAATTGTTCATGCTAACTATATCGTTATCCAATAGTAGACTCTGTGAGAAAAATCACATTTAAATATATTATCCTAATTCTTTGTCTAAAAAATGAACATTAGAGGAAAGTGATTTACCTCACTGCGAATGATTATCAGTGAAAATACAATGAAGCTAAATAAGAAAAAGGAGGCAAATACGGTGGGAAAACAAGTGGAGAATAATAAAGAAGCTTCATTAAAAGGTGCATTCGTATCTGTATTATTTTTAGGTAGTTTCATTGCATTATTATGGTTAGGTATTTGGAGCTTATTTATGGCAAGAGTTTAGAGGAGGGAATCTCGTGCATCGTTATGAAAAAATATGGTTAATTTTAAGTTCTGTTATGATTTTAGGGTTTATGTTTATTATCGGTTATCAAGCCTTTGCAGATGAGCTTGGTCCTCCCAGCAATCAAGAGACGATTGATCCACAAAAAGTCGAGCAACAAGAGCCCTTTAATAATCCTGGCGTAAAAAAAATCGGGGAAAAGGAATATGAAGTTGTCATGACTTTAGAAATTTTTAGCTTTGATCCCATGGAATTAGAGTTTCCAGCTGGTTCAACCGTGCATTTTGTCATGACATCTAAGGATGTGGTTCACGGAATGGAGATTGCCAATACCAATGTTAATACAATGGTGGTTCCAGGTTATATCCAGAGAATCACGCAAACCTTTGATAAACCAGGAAATTATTTAGTGCTTTGTAATGAATATTGTGGAGCTGGCCATCAAGTGATGTCAACAACGATTCAGATTAGTTAGTAGAGAGGGTGAGAGGATTGACTGTACTTAAAAAAAGTATGATAGAAAGAGTAGAGAACAAGCTTGGTGCAATTCCAGAAGATGTTAAAATATCAAAATCCTACATGGTGGTCACATTCATTGCCTTACTTGTAGGTGGAATACTCGGATTAGTGCAAGGCTTAAATCGTGCAGGTTTACTCGAAATACCGAATGGATTCAATTATTATCAAATTCTCACAGCACACGGTATTTTATTAATTCTCATTTTTACTGCATTTTTTACTATTGGTTACTTTTATGCTGGTTTGTCTCATACTTTAGGTGGTTTATCACCAAAGGTAAGAAAAATGGCTTGGATCGCCTTTGGATTAAAGATAATCGGCTTTATTATCGCTCTAATTCCTATTCTGCAAAATGAAGCATCTGTTTTGTATACCTTTTATCCACCAATGGCTGCATCTCCGATTTTTTATATTGGGCTTGTATTGATTGTATTAGGAATTTGGGTCAGTGCATTTGGCGTATTTATTAGTGTGGCAAAATGGAGAAAACAACACAAAGGTCAAAACATACCGATCTTAGCTTTTTTTGCTACAGGTGTTTTTGTTTTATTATTTTTCTCCAGTATTTTTGTTGCAGTCGAAGTATTCATGATTATCCCATGGGCTATCGGATGGGTAGAAACCATCAATGTCATGCTAAGTCGGACACTGTTTTGGGCGTTTGGACATACACTCGTTAATATTTGGTATATCACGGCTATATCTGCATGGTATGTGATCATTCCCAAAATTATTGGAGGAAAAAGATTTAGTGATACGTTAACTAGAGTTGTAGTTATTTTACTTGTTATTTTAAATATTCCAGGTGGATTTCACCATCAAATTGTGGATCCGGGAATATCAGAACCAATTAAATATATGCATGTATTTATGAGTCTTGCGATAGGATTTCCATCATTAATGACCGCCTTTGCGATGTTTGCCGTTTTCGAGCGCACAGGCCGGAAGAAAGGTGGTAGAGGGCTATTTGGCTGGTTCACCAAGCTGCCATGGAAGGATGTTCGCTTTTTTGCACCGTTTGTAGCAATGGTTGCTTTTATAGCTGGTGGAGCTGGTGGGATTGTGCAGACGATGCATCAATTAAATCAAGTGATCCATAACACACTTTGGGTTGTTGGACATTTTCATCTAACGCTTGGGATGACGGTTGCTTTAACCTTCTTTGGAATTAGTTACTGGCTTATACCCTATTTATCTGGTAGAAAGTTAACCGCAAAAGTTAATACATTAGGGATCTTGCAAACTATTCTATGGACTGTCGGTATGTCACTCATGTCTATAGCCATGCATTTAGTTGGATTGATTGGCTCACCAAGGCGTACTTCATTTTCTAATTATGGGGAACATGAGGTGGCCTTATCCTGGGATCCTTATTTAATTATTCTAGCTATTGGAGGAACCTTATTAATTATTGCGGTAATCATTCAGGTCTATGCTGTATTTCATATGATGTTTCTCTCACCTAGAGGAGAGGAAGGGTTTCCAATCGCTGAAGAGGAAGAACATGCAACACCTACGCCTTATTGGACGGAAAGATGGGGAACATGGGTATTCCTGTTATTAATAACAGTAGCCATGGGCTATGTAATTCCACTCGTTGAATTTATTGTCAATGCACCACCAGGCTCACCCCCTTTTAAAACATGGTAAGAGCGACTCCGAAAATCAGGAGGCGAATTATATTGTGAAATCAAAAAACACTTTCTCCTATGTTATAGTTCTTATTGTTTGTTTCCTTATTTATTTTTTAGGGACGGATGGCTTTCGTGCTTTCACTGCCGAGACCGCAAGGGTGAATCAATTAAAGGATCAACAACCAAAATTGCCGGAGGTTATGTTAGAGGATCATCTGAATCGAGTTTATGGATTTGATCAGTTTGAGGGAAAATACTTATTTATCACCTTTTTTTATGCATCATGTTCTTCCATATGTATTGAATTGGAAGGGAATATGGCAAAGGTTTATGAGGCAATTCCTAAAACGTACTTAGGTAAGGATATCGTTTTTCTAAGCATTACCTTTGATCCAACAAGAGATCTACCAGCAAGATTAAAATCGTATCATGATTATTTTACCGATGAACACGACTCATGGCGAATGGCCCGAATTAATAATCATGAAGAGCAAGAGCGATTATTGGAGAGGTTGGGTGTGATTGTCATTCCAGATGATCAAGGAAATTTTGCACACAATTCGGCTTTTTATTTGATAGATCAACATGGTGAGTTACTAGATGTATTGGATTATAAAAATGTCGAACAAGCGATACAAAAGGTAAAGCATATCTTGAATAGTGAAGGTGGGGAACAAGTATGACTCAACCATTCATTGGTATGTTGTTATTTATATTTTTAATTATACCGCCAATTGCTCGTTTTTTTGAATCGATTATGATCCTACACATGCATATGCAGATGCCCTTATTTATCCTGTCAGGATTTTTAATGTATCCATTCCTGCGTGAGAAGGCTCCAAATTTTTTTTTAGAATGGAACAAAAATGGTAAGCCAGGACTGTTATTGTTTTTATTGATTATTGTATATTGGACAATTCCTCGCACAATGGATGATGCGTTACAAAACTATTTGGTCGAGTGGTTTAAATTTGTTAGTTTAACCTTTTTTGCAGGAATCCCACTTCGAGACAGCTGGTCCAAGGTCCCTTCATCAGCTAAACAATGGTTGTTTGTTCTTATATTAGTATTGTTTACAGTAATGGGAGTTCTTTATATTCTATCCCCTGTTCAGCTTTGTAATAATTATTTGCTAGTAGAACAAGTTACACTAGGATGGGGCTTTATAACAATGGGAATATGTATCATGATTTATTTAATCCAGAAATGGTTCATCAATCCAGGAGATTATGAATGAAGATTTTGATGAAAGCCTGCTCTTAGTCGAACAGGGCTGGTGCTCGTTTACTTAAAGGAAATAGCTCTACTATAATCAAAAAAGCTCGGCTTTTCACCGAGCTTTTTTTAGATGGGTTTTTTCTTTCTTATTGCTTTGGGAATATATACACAATATGGCTCACTTTCCAAATAGTCTCCGGTGGCAGCATACGCTCGAGAGCGTGATCCTCCACATACATGTCGAAATTCGCAAACACCGCATTTCCCCTTGTAAAGGTCAGGATCTCGTAATTCTTTGAAAATGGTGGAATTCTGATAGATATTTGCAAGAGATGATGATCTAACATTTCCAGCTTTTATCGGCAATAAACCGCTTGGGTAAACATCTCCAATATGGCTAACAAAAACAAAGCCATTTCCATCATTTACTCCCTTAGGTGCACGTCCAAGACCATCAATTGTACCAGTTGCCCCTTTTATTAAGGCATCCTCATAATCAATATGGTCATGCCGATTTTTATGTTCCCTCATTTTTTGCTGGATTACAACTCGTCGGTAATGCTGTGCTGCTGTTGTTTTAATATCAAAATCCACTCTTTTACTTAACTGGTATAGCCAGCGCAAAACCTTTTCATGCTCTGCAGGAGAGATCATATCCTTCGCTTGTCCCCTTCCAATCGGGACAAGAAAAAAGACACTCCAAAGCACACATTGCAGTTTTTTTACTAATTCTGCCATCTCATCTAGTACCTCATAATTATATTTGGAGATAACCGTGTTGATCTGAACAGGTATTTCTAATTCATGTAAGTATTGAATACTTTGTATCGTTAAGTCAAATGAGCCATTTGTTCCTCTAAAATGGTCATGAATTTTTGCAGTTGGACCATCTAAACTAAATGCCCATCTTGATAAGCCGACCACCTTTGCTTTTTGAATAGCTTCTTTCGTCACGTTTGGTGTTGCACTTGGTGTCATCGACACTCTGACACCCTTCTTTACGGCATATTCTGCTAGAGCATAAACATCGTTACGCATTAAGGGATCACCACCAGTAAATACCAAAAGTGGATTATCCATCAAGTGAATCTGATCAATTAGATTTATACCTTCCTCATAGCTGAGTTCAAGAGGATGGCGTTTATATTGTGCTTCTGCTCGGCAATGAAGACATTTTAGTTCACAGGCGCGAGTTAGTTCCCATATAACGATAAATGGATTTTTATGATAATCTCGAGTAAACATTGATGAACTCCTTCTTGTGAAAAATTTAAAATATAGATGCAGTGTAATCCGAAATGGATGTCATAATAGTGGAAAAAATCACTTTTAAAGGAAAACTTTATGACAATTTATTGAATTAGCCCTAAGAATCGATAATAATAGTGTTAGATTGTGATTTGAATCACAAAGTTATTTGATAAACTTTTCTACAATAAAGAAGAGATCTCCATCAATTGGTTACTTAGCTAAGACAATGTCTGTGGGAAGGAGCAGGTTTGGATGTCTACAAATATCATTCAGGATGTTTTATGGAATGTGCCATTATTTAAAGAATTGACCAGAGAAGAAATTGGGGCTATAACGGAAATTGCTAAAATTAAACAATATGCAACCAATAGTTATGTTTTTATGCAGGGCGAGTCCTTAGAACGAGTTCATTTCATCCATAAAGGTAAAGTCAAAATATATAAAACAGATATTAATGGAAAAGAACAAATTGTATCGATCCTCAAATCTGAGGATATGTTTCCACATGCTGGTTTCTTTAGAAAAGGTAATTATCCGGCACATGCCGAGATTATAGAGTCAGCTACTTTAGTGGAAATACCAATTCTTGCATTTGAGCAATTACTATTACAATACCCATCATTAAGCATTAAATTGTTCCGAGTAATGGGTGATATTATTGTAGATTTACAAAAACGCTTAGAAGAACAAGTACTCCATAATACGGAAGAACAAATTATCATGTTATTAATTCGCCTTTCCAAGACACATGGGAAGCAATGTACGGATAAAAATATGATCCTCACCACTCGTTTTACGAATCAAGAACTAGCGAACATGATCGGTTCCTCAAGGGAAACCGTCAGTCGAACAATTAATAAATTGAAAAGAGAGGGACTCGTCAAAGGCACGAAACAAGGCTATCTATTATTAGATATGGATTGTCTACAACATTACGATTGTTAAATAGAAGGAGTAAAAAGTCGATCAATAAATGATATGCTCCCCTTAAGGTAGACAGATTAAAAAATATAAATCTGTTTTGCCTTAAGGGGAGTTTCTATGTCAAATAAATCTTATTCAAGCAAATTTAAATATGAAGTAATAAAGGACTATCAAAACGAAAATTATACATTGAAGGAATTATGCTCAAGATATCAAATTTCAAAATATACTCTTTATAAATGGATACAGAAATTTGAAAAGGAAGGTATAAGAGGGTTAAAAAACTCAAAAACATGGAAAAGGTATTCTAAAGAATTAAAGGTAAGAGCTGTAAAGAGTTACGTATCCGGAGAGTTTTCCCAAGAAGAGATTGTTCGAAAATTTGAAATTTCGAGTCGGTCGGTATTACGTAGATGGATAAAGCAGTATAATGGTCATAGGGAATTAAAAGATACGGGAAAAAGAAGGACGAGCTCTATGACCAAAGGAAGAAAAACGACTTGGGAAGAACGTATTGAAATTGTACAAGACACTTTAGCGAACGGGAAGAGCTATCAACAAACAGCGGAGAAATATCGAGTTTCTTATTAACAAGTTTATCAATGGGTACGTAAATACGAAAATGGTGGATGGGTGCTTTACAGGATAGACGAGGACGTTCTAAGAGCTGAAAAGCCGAATGAAAAATGGGTAACCGATGTCACCGAATTCAAATATGGTTCCTCAAAGAAAGCGTATTCAAGTGCCATACTAGATTTGTATGATGGTTCGATTGTCAGCTATGTTTTAGGTCATTCTAATAATAATAAACTTGTATTTAAAACCGTTGATCAAGCTATTAATCTATTAGATGGGGAACATCCTCTAATTCATAGTGACCGTGGATTTCAGTATACCTCACAAGGGTTTAAAAGAAGGATAGATAGTGCAGAGATGACACATAGTATGTCTCGAGTTGGAAAGTGTATTGATAATGGTCCGATGGAATCATTTTGGGGAACTCTTAAATGCGAGAAGTATTATATACATAAGTATGAGACATTTGAGGATCTCTCAAAGCAATTGATGAATATATTCACTTTTATAACAATGAAAGATATCAAGAACGACTAAACGGCCTTAGCCCTAGGAATATAGAGCTAAAGCCGCTTAGGTCAGTTTTTATTATTTCCGCTGTCTACTTGACAGGGGGCAGTTCAAAATTTGATTGGCTTTTCCTATGTCTTTTGTTGGAATATTATGTTAACCTTTATATAAAATTCCGTAAGCTCAAGGAGGAAATAGCTTGGAAGAAGAACAGCTTAAAATCTTTGATATGAATAAAAATGAGATAGGTATCGCTACTCGAGACAATGTACATAAATTCGGCTATTGGCATGAGGTATTCCACTGTTGGTTTGTCAGTAAAGAAGAAGATACCCACTATATTCATTTGCAACGAAGAAGTAAAGAAAAGAAGGACTATCCTAACCTTTTAGATATTACAGCAGCTGGTCATTTATTGGCAGATGAAACCGTTCAGGATGGAGTAAGGGAGATAAAGGAAGAGCTAGGTATGGATATAGCTTATGAAAAATTGGTTCCATTAGGCGAATTTTCCTATAGTGTCAAGCATGGAAACCTAATCGATAACGAATTTGCTAATATTTTTTTATATAATAGCGAACATCATCTGAATGATTTTATTCTGCAAGCTGAAGAGGTGTCCGGTATGGTGAAAGCTAGAATAAAAGATTTTGAACAATTCTGGTTAGGTAAAAAAGAGAAAATTAAAATTACAGGATTTGTTTTTACTAAAGGAGAAAAGGAATGGATGGAAAAATATGTAGGAAGAGATCAGTTCGTTCCACATCAAGATTCTTTTTATCGATTCATTATTGAGAAAATAAAAGCTCAATTAACTTAACTTCGTATCCCAATAATAATGATCTTTATAATTATATAATGAAAATGATATAAATCAGAATTAAGTAAAGGGGAGGACTTGATGAGCAATAGAGAAACAGCTGAACAAAAAAGAGAAAGGCTAAGGCAATCGGAATTAAAGAATAATCCAACAACTAATGTGAGTGATGGTTTTAGTAGAGCGCAGAATGGAAGTTTGGTTGATTTGGTCGGAAGCTTGGGCTGGAAAGGGACTGGTATTCTTCTTATTATTATGGTCGTGGGTTTTATTATTTTTCTAGTCTTCTTCCGTTAACTTTGTTAGGAGTAATTCTTCCAATTGTAGGAGTAGAGGCTGATGTATAAATAAAGCAGGGGAGCAGGTGTCTATTTCATGAAAAATGCATGGATTATCTCATTTATTCGAATTCCGTTGTTGATTGTTACGTTATTTTTTGTTTTCATACTATTAAAAATATTGGGCTTTGAACCTAATTTTTTCTTTTTACCTGATTTATCGGTCATTTACTTTACTGTTGTCAATTTGATTTGCTACGTGCTTTTATATCGAATACTTAAAAAAGAAGGACGTTCTATAAAAAATTTATTAGATTTTCATCCAAATCGTATAGGGAAAGATATTTTGTACGGTTTATTTTGGCTTTTTATTTTGTATATTCCATTTGTGATAGCTGTTATTGGAACCATGTTTATTATGTATGGCACTGAGTTTATCCACCATTTTCAAACGGTTTTTGCTGGAAATGTGGAGAATTATTCTTTCACACGACCAAGATGGCTTATATGGTTTGCCGCATGTATATCATTAATTTTCCCTTTTCTAAATGCACCGATTGAAGAGCTAATGTACCGTGGATATGCACAACGAAAGTTTATAATAAAATATAAAAGAGTATGGATTAGTATTATAATTCCTTCCATTGGTTTTGCATTACAGCACGTTATGCTAGCAGCAAGTATACAGGGTGCTATTGTCTATGCAGTGGCATTCTTTGTATGGGGATTAGGCAGTGGGTTTATTTACCTTAAACAAAAAAGATTATTTCCTCTAATCATTTGTCATTTTATTGTAAACATCGCATTTAGTATACTTCCAATTATTTTTCTTATAACAGGAGATTATTAACAATCAAGGATTTGTGCTCTTATGGACATATTTGTTGTGAAACCTGATGCTTAGGCTACTCGTATGCAATAGTATAAATATTAAGGAGTGAAGTAAATGAGTATTGTATCTAGTCAAGGAGATTCCATAACTGTTGTATTTGTGTATCAAAAAAATGAACAAACTGAAGAGTTGACACTTCATTCTGCCCAACTATTAGCATTATTAAACTCAAAACAAGTTTGGATTGAAGCATTTCATGCTAACTTAAAAGTAGAAAACACTGTTTGGTCTTACGCCAATGGAAAGGTTTCTTTACAAGTTTATCTAAAATAAATACTAAGTATTTTAGCAAGTAAATGATAAAAAACCGTGTTGGTAGAATATCTCGATTTATTTAAAAAGTTTCCTGGAAATGTGTTATCAAGAGACTGTTCCCTTTAGGAAAGTCTCTTTTTTCTTTAGAAGTATGATGATATTGATGTCATCTTTAAGTGACAAAAATCACATCGAATTTCATCGAGAATGATTATCATTAATGAAAGAACTTCTGGAGGAATAATGATGAGGGAAAATCAAAATAGCTATATTGAACTGGATGTTAGAGAAGATCTTCGATTAAATAAAGAACCCTTTCAAAAGATTATGAATGCCGTCAAGTCGTTAGATCACGACCAGGCTTTTATTTTACATGCCCCATTTAAACCATTTCCTCTCTTTAAGATAATGGAGAGAAGAGGTTTTACCTATGAGGCAGAAAAAATCGGTCATAAGCATTGGGTTGTCACATTTCGTCATAGGGGAGGTGAAGGGGAATGATTCAATTAGATAACAGAGGTCTTCAACCACCTCAGCCGATGATTCGAACATTGGAAAAATTAGAGGAATTAACATCTGGTGAAAAGCTTATGATCATCAATGATCGCAGACCAATGTTTTTGTTTCAAGAATTGGATGAACAAGGAATCCATTATGAATGTGAAGCACAATCGGATGGTAGCTACATTATCACGATTTATAAATAAAGGTGATGAACGATGAATAATTCCTTTTCTCATGTAAATATAAAACTAGCACTAGCCTTTATTCTAACAAGTTTTCTAGGACTGGTAGCTTCGCAATTTATTTTATTTTGGAATTCAGAATGGTTGATCCATGGCTATTTTCGAATTCCGAGCTTATGGATGGCGTTTCATTTATTAATATTAGGCTTTGCTGTAATGGTTGTCATGGGCGCTATGTATCAAATGATTCCAGTGGTACTGTTGACGCCCATTTGGAATGAACGTTTCGGATTTTATCAATACATTATCACTATATCCGGTATCCTAATATTAAGTATTCAGCTTGGTCTTAAGCCTAGTATTGCTTTCTATGGCGGGGCAATAACGATAATTGGAATTCTAATGTTTTTATTTCAAATGTACCTGACAATAAAAGCACAGAAACAAAAAAATAGGATAACAGGGCTAGTGGTTGGGGCACTTACTTTCCTTTTTCTCACGATAATAGCTGGATTCCTGCTTGCTTGGAATATTGGCAATGGGGAGATTCTACGTCATGAAAGTATTTTTTCGTCCCATTTATTGTTTGGGCTTACCGGGTGGTTTACTCTATTAATTATTGGTTTTTCCTATAAGCTTGTTCCGATGTTTAGCCTTGCTCACGGGTTTTCGATGAGGTGGATAAAAAAAGCTTATTTTATCTATCTTCTTGGTATGTTCTTTTTAATTCTATCCTTTTGGATGAATGATTCAACCTTAAGCCAAATCGGTTGGTTATTACTATGGATCGGCTTTACGTTATTTTTATTAGATATTCGAGAAATGCTTGCAAAAAGATTACGAAGACAATTAGATAGATCCTTTCGATTTGCTTTAATGGCAATATATTTTGGCTCGGTTATTCATTTCCTAGCATTTATAGTTAGTTTAATGAAAGCAAATGCCGTTATATGGGGAGTGCTTATTTATCTATATATAATGACATGGATTATTTTTAGTATATTAGGTTATTTAAAGAAAATCGTTCCCGTTCTATGGTGGACATTAAAATATGATAAAAAAATAGGCAAAGAACAAGTTCCAGCCTTAAAAGATTTAATAAATGAAAAGAATGACATCATCATCTATTGTAGCTTTCTCATTGGAATAGTTGGAACAGTAATAGCTTTCTTGACTGAAAATATTCTGCTTATGCAGTTTTTTCAAGGTTTATTATTTGTGTCCATTGTTTTATATGGTATCACAATTATTCAAATTTTGAGGAAATAGTAGAAAGGACAGAAGCGATGAGCATAAAAGATAAGGTAGAAGCAGCCCTTTATGAGGTCATCGATCCAGAATTGAATATTAATATCATGGATCTTGGTCTCGTGTACGATATCAGTGTAGAGAGTAAAAATGTCTCAATAAGAATGACACTTACTACACCAGGCTGTCCTCTCCATGCAACCATTGTTACAGGGGTAAAGACAGCTATCGAAAAAGTAAATGAAGTGGAAAATGTCGAGGTAGACTTAGTTTGGACACCAGCATGGTCACCAGCTAACATGAGTGATTACGCGAGAGTGCAGTTAATGCATCGGTAGTTGGTACAAAAACACCCTGTTCCAGTAAATGGACAGGGTGTAATCATTGGAATTAGTCTTCTGGATAGGGATCAATGGTTTGGATCGTTCCATCCTCATTATAAGTCAATTCAGTAAATTTAACAGAGCGCTGATGATTCAATCCTTTAGATAAGGAGCTGTCATGATAGAAC
Organism: Gracilibacillus sp. JCM 18860; assembly: GCF_055395245.1. Lineage (NCBI taxonomy): Bacteria > Bacillati > Bacillota > Bacilli > Caryophanales > Bacillaceae > Gracilibacillus > Gracilibacillus sp. JCM 18860. Next base: position 1,210,161 of record NZ_AP043868.1, on the reverse strand, counting down.
AGATACCACTTTCCTTTAAACTCTACAATAGAGTGGTGAGTGGTCCAACCAATGACAGGCTTCAGAATCGTTCCTTTAAAGACAAATGGTCCTAGAGGATTTTCACTAACAGCATAAACTATTTTATGTGTCGTTCCTGTTGAATAGGAAAGATAATAGAGGCCATTATATTGATGCACCCATGGTCCCTCGAAAAATCTTCGATCCTCATCGCCTGCAAGAATTGGATGACCATCTTCATCGACGATGGAAATTTCTTTCGGTTCTTCTTTAAATGTAAGCATATCCTCACTTAATTCTGCAACTTGTGGCCCTAAAGCAGGTTCAGTAGGTGCTGGCCCTTCCGCATCAGGATTAAAGCTTCCTGTTTGCCATTTTTCTAGCTGACCGCCCCATAATCCCCCGAAATAAACATATGCTTTCTCATCGTTATCAATAAAGACAGCTGGATCAATGCTGAAACTTCCAGGAATATAATTATCTTCTGCCTTAAAAGGTCCAGCAGGGCTAGAGCTTGTGGCAACACCAATTCTGAAAATGTTCTCATGATCTCTAGCAGGAAAGACAAGATAATATTTGCCATTTTTGTAGGCAGCATCTGGTGCCCATAGCTGTTTGCTTGCCCATGGTATATCTTTAACATGAAGTACCTCTCCATGGTCCTCACATGCAGCGCTTACATCATTCATTGACAAAACATGATAATCTTCCATCGCATATTGATCACCATTATCATTAGATGGACGATCATGCTCCAAATCATGTGAAGGATAAATATAGAGTTTTCCCTCAAAAACATGTGCAGAAGGATCTGCTGTATAAATATGTGTCACAATAGGTTTATTAGGCTTTGTCATCGTATTCCTCCTGTTTCATAAATAATTAGATATAATGCTAGTATACTAGAGGATCAGAACTTTGTATAGTCGAAAAACAAACTTTTCAGAAGAATAATAGTGGAATGGTATTTCATTTATCAATTTTATTCATTGACTTCCGTTTTTATAGTTAATATAATATAGGTATTAACTATGAGGAGTGGGAAATATGTATAAGCCTGGTCTAACGATTTGGTACAATGTCAAAAGTTTTGAGCGATCTGTAAAATATTTTACAGAAGGTTTGGGATTTTCATTAGACTTTAAGGATGAGGATCAAGGAATAGCGATAGTAACAACTAATACAAAGGATTGTTGTATTGGCTTTGCTGAGTCAGAGACAGTTGTTCCTGTTACTTCTTCCGCCGTTTTTGAAGTAGAAGACATTGATTTAGCATTTTCTGAGTTGAAAAAGAAGGGTATCCAGTTCACAGGGGACATAGAAGTAATTCCTGGTTTTGTAAAGCTTGCTACTTTTCAGGATCCAGATGGTCATAGTTTTGAATTATCCCAGACGATAGTGGATTAAATGAATTTAGAAGAGGCGATTCAACATACACAACAACTATCTGGACGGTGGATAATGCCCATTTTACTTCATCTAAAGTCATCAGGAGGGCGTTTTACTCCTTTGCAAAAACAGTTACAAATATCGCCATCTCGATTAAGTGATAATTTTTCTAGACTTGTTTCGAAACAAATTGTGAAGCGGTTATCTCCATATGAAAGGCGACATCCTTTGTTACCTGAATATGAATTGACAGAATATGGGGAATTATTATTTGTGATTACACAATGCCTTCAAAAAGCAGAGGAGACTATAGAAGCTGGTCCATTACACCGCAAATCCTGGACATGGCCACTAATGATTTCCTTATACCACGATTACACCCGATTTCAAGCTTTACAAAGACTTTTAGGTAACCCTTCACCACGAATCTTATCGATGAGATTAAATGAGCTTTGTGATCTAAAACTAGTAAAAAAAGAGATAACAGAACAACCGCGCCTTCGCTATACCTATCAATTAGAGGATAGATTGTATCCGATTGTTGATATGCTATGGGGAGAATTATTAAAAATAGAAATTATTCAATAGAGCATAACGAATAAATCTATAGGTAAATGACAAAGAACCCTGTTGAAAAATACAAGGTTCTTTGTTATCATTGAATACGGTTTTTCATCACTAAACTAAACCCAATATAAGACACAAATGATAAAACAATAGAACTTACCACTGTATGCATTCCAAATGGATCAGGGTAGTAGGCCTGAAATAAAATATAAGAGCTAATCCCCACTATCATCGAAGCAAGTGCCCCAAAACGATTTCCTTTATCCCAATAAAGTCCCATAACGATTGGCCAAATAAAAGCAGCCTCCAGTCCACCTATTGCAAATAGATTTAACCATATAATTAAATCAGGTGGATTTATAGCAAGTAAAAAAACGATAATACCTAAAATTGCTGTGATCGACATACTTAGTATTTGAACTTTTTTTCTAGTTACATTGGGATTTATGTAGTTGATATAAATGTCCTTTACGATGGTTGAGCTAACTAATAATAACAGTGAATCTACCGTAGACATAATGGCAGCGAGTGGTGCGGCTAATACAAACCCTGCTACCCAAGGTGGCAATACATCTAAAGCGATTAATGGCATCACCTTATCTCCAACCTCGATGCCAGGTAATACAGCACGTGCAAAGACACCAATTAAGTGCATATTCAACATAATAAAACCAACAACAATTGTTCCAATAATTAATGCTCGGTGAAACGATTTCGTTGACCGATAGGACATAGCACGAACGGCGATTTGTGGTAAAGCAACGACACCGACCCCTACTAAAACCCAGTAGGAGGAGACATATGCCTTGGTCAGGGTTCCATCAGCTCCAAAAGGTGTAATTAAATTTGGATTCTCTACTTGAAGCTTTGTCATAATTTCTGTTACTCCTCCGCCAGCAATAATCACAGCGATTAACAAGACTAGTGTACCGATAAACATAATCGTTCCTTGGATCGAGTCTGTTAAAGTAACCGCACGGAACCCACCAAATGTAACATAAATAAGTACAGTGATAACAAAAATAAATAACGCTCCATCGTAAGAGAGTCCTGTAAGGGATTGAATTAGACGTCCACCACCGATCCATTGAGCTGCCATTGCAGAGAATAAGAATATTACGATACTAAAAGACGATAATACAACCACCCACTTTGATTGATAGCGTTCCTTCAGAAAATCGACCATGGTGACCGCATTATATTGTTTGGTGATAATCGCGAATTTTTTTCCTAGTATCATTAAGGTAAAATAACCGGTTGCTACTTGTGTAACGGAAAGCAATACCCATCCTAATCCTTCATTATAGGCGACACCAGGACCTCCGATGAAACTACTGGCACTTCCATAGGTTGCAGTCATTGTCATGGCAAGCACAAACCCACCTAAACTACGGCCACCTAAATAGTAATCTTGTATAAAAGATGTACTTGTTTTACTTTTTCTGCTAGCAAATAATCCGATGATAAAAATAATAGCAACAGAACCAAATAATGAAATAGTCGCATGCCAATTCATTTATCTTCAAACCCTTCCTCATCAAATGACACATCCACGAAAAAAAATTTTACCATAATAAATACAAGTATTGCCATGATGGTTACCCCGATAATACAGCTGTAAAAAAACCAAGCTGGGAAACCAAAGACATAGTTATACTCATTAACATCTTGGCTTCCTAATCCATAAGCAAAGCCATACCACCAGATAAAATTAAAAAGTACTAGTCCAATTCCTACCAGTGCTTCTCTGTTGGCGATTTTAAACCGAGGATCTTTTTTGTTTAGGTTAGGCTTATTCAAAAAAATACCTCCCTTATTGAAAAAAATATATAAGAATAAATTACATGATCCTCCATTGCAATTCAAATGATCGCAATTATAAATGGCGTACATCATAAAAAAATTAAATGAGACTAGTATCTAGAATTCTAATAAACCACATAAATCTTACAAAAAATCGCTTGTCAACAGCTGATAACATGTTACAATATAGAATATCATTATACAAATCACTCGTATAATCGTAGGGATATGGCCTACAAGTTTCTACCAGATTACCGTAAATGATCTGACTATGAGTGAGCAATGAAGGTTTTACTAGTATAGCTATGCTATTCTATTCGAATCGATGCCCAAAGATCATTGCTCATCACATAGGATGAGTTTTCGATCTTTGGGTTTTTTGTCGTTCTATTTTGCAAGAATTTAAGGAAAAAATATAGAAGAGGTGAGCATCGTGGAAAAACTACAACAAAAGATTTTAACAGAAGGGATAGCATTGTCTAATACTGTTTTAAAAGTCGATAGATTTCTTAATCATCAAATAGATCCTCATTTAATGAAAGAAATTGGGGAGGAGTTTGCTAATCGATTCAAGAATGAAAAGTTAACCAAAATTGTCACACTGGAATCATCTGGTATTGCGCCAGCTGTGATGACAGGCTTAATCCTAGATGTACCCGTGATTTTTGCTCGAAAGAAAAAGTCATTAACTTTAACAGAGGGTTTGATTACTTCGAAAGTTTATTCCTATACGAAGCAAGAAACGAATGATATTTCGATATCGAGTAAATTTTTAAACAAAGATGATCGAGTTTTAATCATTGATGATTTTCTAGCAAACGGACAGGCAGCACTTGCCTTAATTGACATTATCGCTAAAGCGGAAGCAGAAGCTGTGGGACTTGGAATTGTCATCGAAAAGGCATTCCAGGACGGAGGAGAGCTCTTAAGAAAGAAAGGATATCGGGTGGAGTCATTAGCAAGAATCAAATCCTTAGAAAACAACACGATTCAATTCATCAATGAGGAGGAAAAAATATGAATTTATCAAAAGGTAAAATGGCCTCACTAGGCTTTCAGCATGTATTGGCAATGTATGCTGGTGCTGTTATTGTTCCATTAATTGTTGGTGCAGGTATTGGGCTGACAAATGAACAGCTTACTTATCTAATTTCTATTGATATTTTAATGTGTGGAGTAGCAAGTATTCTGCAGGTATGGAAAAATCGCTTTTCTGGTATTGGACTACCAGTGGTACTCGGTTGTACCTTTACAGCGGTTGGACCAATCATTGCAATAGGAAATGAATATGGGGTTACATCTGTATATGGTTCCATTCTCGTTTCAGGGCTAGTAGTGGTTGTTATTGCAAAGTTTTTTAGTAAACTAATTAAGTTCTTCCCACCTGTCGTAACAGGAAGTGTTGTGACAATTATTGGGATTACATTAATACCTGTTGCCATGAATGATTTAGCAGGCGGAGAAGGAAGCGAGAACTTTGGTAGTTTGACGAACTTAGCACTAGGCTTTGGGACATTACTGATTATCTTACTTATCTTTCGTTTTGGTAAAGGTTTTGTTCAAGCGATTGCGATTCTAATCGGTATCCTCCTAGGAACGATAGTAGCATCCTTCTTTGGACAGGTCGATTTAAGTCCAGTGGCGGAAAGCTCCTGGTTCCATATGCCAACACCGTTTCACTTTGGTGTTCCAGAATTCCATCTTACCCCAATCCTAACAATGATCTTAGTTGCGATAGTTAGTTTAGTAGAATCTACTGGTGTATACTTTGCATTAAGTGATATTTGTGATAAAAAGATTGAAGATAAAGATTTGGAAAGAGGTTATCGAGCAGAAGGGTTAGCGATTATTTTTGGTGGAATCTTTAATTCTTTTCCATATACTACCTTTTCTCAAAATGTTGGCTTAATCCAATTATCTGGTGTAAGAACGAATAATGTTATTTATACTGCCGGATTCATGCTTGTTCTACTTGGACTTGTTCCTAAAATCGGTGCCTTAACCTTAGTGATTCCCAAATCAGTACTAGGTGGAGCGATGATCGCGATGTTTGGTATGGTTATTTCTTACGGTATAAAGATGTTGAGTAAGGTGGACTTCTCGTCACAGGAGAATCTTCTCATCGTCGCTTGTTCTGTCGGAATGGGGCTAGGTGTAACCGTGGTTCCAGAAATCTTCGCAGATTTTCCTGAAAGTGTACAAATCCTGACAGATAGTGGGATCGTGCTTGGCAGTTTAACTGCTATATGTTTAAATATTGTTTTTAATGTCAGAAAATCAAAAAAAGCAATCCTAGCAGAAAAGAAAACAGCATAAATAGCTTATCACCAGGGGTTAGAGGACTCTGGTGATTTTTTTTTGTTTCATAAGAAGGCTTTTTCACAAATTATAGGTCTAATGACACCTAAAAAAGTAAAATGAAGGGAGATAAGAACCATTGAACAATATTACCAAGTTATGAGAAAATATGTTGGTATGCTAATTAAAGTGGAGGTTAGATTGGTGTGAAAAAGCATGTCAAATGGATTTCTCTTCTAATTGCTTTATTGCTAATGACAGGTTGTGGTGATAAAGAAGATGCTTCCTCGGAGGAACAACCTAGTAAGAAAAACTCAGAAGAAGGAACGAACGAAGAGATCGATAATTTAAACTATGAAACATATTTAGTATCAACCGTTGAAGAAAGGATGCAATTAGAACCTGGTGACTATAGTGGAGAGAAATATAAGGAAGAAAAGATAAAAGATTTGATTAATCAGTTTCCTAAGGATTTATCTGGTGAGGAGTATTACTCTCGCTTACTAGCATTAACAGCTGAGGATTATCGGAATTATTATGAATTTTTCAATAATGTGGATACATCTTTTGAATCGGCAAGCTCACAGCCTGGCGAAATAGAGACACCAGACCAAGCGGAACAACACAAGGTAAATATAGAAATATTGTTTGACGCAAGTGGAAGTATGGGCGCATTAATTAATGGGAAAACAAAAATGGAGCTTGCCAAAAATGCGATTGACACCTTTGTCAGTGAACTACCAGAACAAGTAAATATTTCATTGCGAGTTTATGGACATAAGGGTACTGGAAGTGATGAGGATAAAGAGCTTTCCTGTAGTAGTACCGAAGAGATTTATCCATTGGGTCATTATGATGAAAAAACATTCAATCAAGCATTAGATAGTTTTTCGCCTGCTGGCTGGACTCCTCTTGCTAGTGCCATTCAAATAGCGAAAGAGGATTTAAGTAAGCAAACTGGTGAAAATGTTGAAAATATTATTTATGTCGTAAGTGACGGTGTAGAGACATGTGATGGAGATCCCGTAAAAGTAGCAAAAGATCTAAATGAATCAGACATTGAAGCAATCGTTAATATTATAGGCTTTGATGTTGACGATGAAGGACAACAGCAATTAAAAAAAGTTGCGGAAGCAGGAAAAGGGAAGTATTCCACGGTACGAAATGAACAAGAATTGAAGGATTACTTTGAAAAAGAAAAATCTAGCTTAATCAATGAATGGTTTGAATGGGAAAGTGAAAATGTTAATAAGTATTTTCAATCAGAATCCGAAAGAGTCAACAAGCTATTCGAAGTAGAAAATGAAATGGTGACATTAGCTCAAGAGGAAGAGAACCGCATTATAGAGCTTTCCTATTATATGGAGGAAACTTTAGAAATTGATGGTTATGACATCCGAGAAATAGCACGCGATCTAGGCTATCAGCTGAGAGAATACGCACGTGATACTGCTTATCAGTATAGAGAAGAATTAAGAAACAAAGGTTATGAAAATCGCGAAAAGGTTCGAGACGAAGCATATGAAAAAAGAGAAAAATTACGCAATGATGAGTAAGATCCGATAAAGCATACTTCTTTGAAGTGTGCTTTTTTTTATTTTCTAAAAGAAGCTTTGCAGATTGACAATTAGGAATCCAGAAACTATAGTAAATCTATCGGAATAGTTTTGTTCAAAACTGACTGAACTGTCAATCGAGGAGGATTGTTCTTTGAAAAAGGATACGAGGGATCTACTGTTAGAAGTGGCATTAGAGCTATTTGCGACCAAAGGATATCATGCGACTAAGGTATCTGATGTCGTAAAAAAAGCTGGAGTAGCACAAGGAACTTTTTACTGGTATTTCGAGAGCAAAGAGGAAATTGTCTTAAAAATTATGGCAGAAGGAAGAAAAAAATTACTAGAAGTTGTCCATAGTGGTTATCGTAAAGAAGAGGGTAACATCCGCGATATGGTGGATTCATCCAAAAGGTTAATGAAAAAGCTACTAAGCTTTGCGAGCAATAATCGTAATCTAATGATTTTACTACTGTTAAAAGGACAAGGTGGTGATGAAAAACTAAGAAATGCCATTTCGGAAACATTAGTCGCAATTGAAAAAGAATTTGCCAATAATATTCAAAGGGCGATTGAATTGCAAATGCTAGAAGATCGGGATTGTGTTGAATTTCAGGCACAAATGCTAACAAGCCTTGTAACCGGAACGATATCACGATGGTTATTTGGCCCAATGCATGAACTGAATTATCAACCAAGCCTTTCCATTGATAAGGTGGTGGATGAAATGGTCCGCTATGAATTTTTTGGTCTGATAGGACAAGGAGGCAGACAATGAAAACAACCGTTAGATCAACGAATCAAACAATGATTATCACTAATGATAATGGGACACAGATTAATGGGGGAACAACTTCAGATAAGCATGGCTACACACCAATCCAGTTATTAACAAGCTCACTGGGACTATGTATGTTTATTACTATTTCCAAATTGTTTGAGCGAGACCAATTAGAATTAGAAGAAGAGGAATTTTCCGTTACGGTTGATGCAAAAAAAGCAACAACAGGTCCTTCTAGAGTGGAACAATTTATGATAGAAATAGAATGGCCAAAAGGCTTAGATAAGGCTTATCAAAATAAATTATCTAAACTAGCTGAAAGAGCTTGTACAATTGGTAATACATTAAAAAATAGTACGACCATATCCATTGTAGAGAAAGGAGAGACTAACAATGAGTAAGAGTCATAAGTCACAGCTAGAGGATTTTTCGATTCGTACGGTTCCAATCGAAGAAAGAAAAAATACATTCAATGTCTCTATTACAAGCTGTGCTTGGATTATTTCTTTATCCACATTGTTTACTGGAGGGGCACTTGTTGCAGGAATGGACTTTCAAAGCGCTGTACTTGCGGCTGTCTTTGGTATGCTGATTCTTGCTATTTTAGGATTTTTTCAAGGATGGATGGGAGCAAAATACGGGGTTTCTACTACCATGCTAACAAGACAAGCCTTTGGTAGATATGGAGCGAATCTATTCGGTATCCTTTTGGCACTAACGATGGGTATAGGCTGGTTTGGCTGGCAGATTGCATTCTTTGGAATGACGATTGCAGAAATGTTTCCTAATCAATGGTTTGCGGAGCCAAAGATTGCAATGGTTTGGGGTGGGATCTTGATGATCTTAACAGCATTTATTGGCTATAAAGGATTGTCCACCCTAAGTATGATTGCCGTACCACTAGTTGCTATTCTATCTATTTGGGGACTTGCAGAAGCAGTGAATCATTTAGGTAGCTGGGAAGCACTTCTTAGCACCAAGCCAACTGGAGAACCCTTATCCATATTTGCTGGTATTACAATTGTTGTCGGAAATGCTGCAGCAGGAGCAGTCGTATTTGCAGATGTCACTAGGTATGGAAAAACAGCAGCGAAAGGTGGATTTGGGGCAGCAGTCGGTTACTTTCTAGGAGGAGTGTTCTGTGTTATTGCGGGTGCAGCGATGACTTTAGCTGCTCAGGTACCAACAATTGGTTCGACACCAAATATTCCTGCAGCAATGAGTCAAATTGGACTTGGATTTTTTGCCTTTTTAATTTTAGTGTTTGCACAATGGACAACAAATGATAACAATTTATATACAGGTTCACTCGGACTTCGAAATGTGGTTAATCTATCAAAGACAGTGATTGTCATCGTTCTTGGAGTACTTGGATTAGGCATTGCTTTAATCGGCATTCAAGATTATTTCGTTCCATTTTTAAATGCGCTAGGGACCTATGTACCTCCGATTGCGGGTGTGATGATAGCTGATCATTGGATTGTAAAACCAAAGATTTTACATAAAAGCTACCAATTCGGTGAAGGGACGAAATATGCTAAATGGAATGTTGCTGCAATTATCGCTACCGTAGTAGCAGGAATTATTGGATCAAGGCTAATGTTTGGCATTACCGCAATTAATTCGATTGTCATTGGATTTGTCCTTTATGTCATCATTGCTTATCTTTTAACTAAATGGAATATTCAATTTGAAATTGGTGAAAAATCAGAGGAATCAAATGGTTTTTAGGGAGGATATCAATATGAATCAAGATAAGGCAACAAAATGGGTGTTAGGTGTGGATGTGGGAGGTACTTTTACTGACCTTGTTGCTTCTACAGAGGATGGCCAACTAGTCTCAACAAAAACCCCCTCCACCCCCGATCAATCAGATGGTGTAATAAACGGAGTACAAAAAATTGCTGATTTACTGGATATTAGTATAGAAGATTTTCTAGCAAACTGTCCGTTAATTGTTCATGGGACCACTGTCGCAACAAACACCTTGTTAGAATATAGTGGGGCAAAGGTAGGCTTATTAACAACGGAAGGCTTTCGAGATGAAATTGAATTCCGTCGAGCATATAAGGAAAGTGTATTTTCCGTTAGACTAAAAGCACCACATCAAATTGTGCCAAGAAGATTCCGGATTGGAATAAGGGAAAGATTAGATAAAGACGGAAATATAATAAAAGAATTGGATGAACAAGCAGTTAGACAAGCTGTTCAACGCCTTGTTGAAGAAGGTATCGAAGCAATCGCGGTTTGCTTTTTATTTAGTTTTGTTAATCCGATGCATGAAAAAAGAGTGAAAGAGATCATAGAAGAAGAGGCACCTCACTTGTTTGTTTCTTTATCCAGTGAAGTACTACCTCAAATTCGTGAGTTTGAAAGAGTATCAACAACCATTGTGAATGCTTATACTGGTCCAAGCTTACAATCATATCTTAATCACCTTGAATCTAAATTACAGGAGCAAGGTTTTCGTGGAGAATTATTTGTCATGCAATCAAATGGTGGTGTCCAAAATGTGGAGCAGACAGGAAAATTAGCAGCAGGTAGCCTGTTATCAGGTCCAGCAGGTGGTGTATCAGCAGGTGCGTTCATCGGAGAAAAATCGGGGAATGATAATATTATTACAGTAGACATGGGCGGTACTAGCTACGATGTATCGGTTATTGAACAACTCCAACCGACCATTACAACAGAAAGCTGGATTAGTCGATATCGTGTGGCTCTACCGATGATGGATATTCACACCATTGGATCAGGTGGTGGAAGTATTGCTTGGATTGATAGCGGGGGCGCCTTACGAGTTGGGCCACAAAGTGCTGGTTCCTTTCCCGGCCCTGCTTGTTACGGTAGAGGTGGGACAGAACCAACTGTAACAGACGTGAATGTTTTATTAGGTTATATTAATCCAGACAATTTTCTTGGAGGAGAAATGAAACTTGATCGGAATTTAGCGGAGCAAGCGATAATGAAACATATTGCAGACCCGTTAGGAATTAGCCCGATAGAAGCAGCATTAGCGATATCTAGGATTGTCAATAGTGATATGTCCAATGCCGTACAGTATGTATCATCGCAAAGAGGCTACGATCCTCGTGATTTTGCCCTAATGGCAGTTGGTGGTGCAGGTGCTATTCATGCAGGAAGACAAGCCGAGGATTTGGGCATTAATACCGTTATTGTACCATCCTTAGCACCCGTATTCTCTGCGTTCGGTGATGTTGCGGCGAATTTAAAAGTAACAGAACTAAAAACAAGGTTCGAAGATCTTCCTTCATTAAATTTAGAGCAAGTAAATCAAGATTTTGAACAAATGGAGAAAATAGCCCGCGAAAAATTAGGTGGGGAAAGCATAGTCGATCATTTTGAAACACGTCGCTATATGGACATGCGTTATAAAGGGGAGGTACATGAAGTTACCGTGCCGGTTCGTTCTAGAACAAAACGAATTACTAGTCTTAATTTAGATGCGACGGTGAAGGATTTTCATGAAATGCATGAAAGGCTGTATGCCCATCAAGACCCGGAACAAACGATCGAAATACTAAACCTTCGTCTAGATCTAATTGGTGTTCGTAAAAAGCTTGTTATCACTGATGAATCATTTGGAGAGGAAGATCCATCCCTAGCAAAAATAGCGGAAAGAACGGTATATTTTGAAAATAATCCAATGACTATTCCTATATATGATGGTTCTTTATTAGCACCTGGTAATTTAATCGCAGGTCCTTCCGTCATAGAGGAATGGGGAACAACCATTGTTGTTTATCCAGGGCAAGAAGCATTAATTGATGCGAATCGGAATTGTATTATCGAAGTACAGCAGATGAGGGGGAATCAGCAATGATTGAAGCCCAAATCGTTTATTCTAAACTTCAAGCCGTTTGTCGCCAAATGGGTGAAGCCCTTCAAAGAATATCACGTTCCCCATTAGTTTCACAGGATCGAGCATTTGCTACAGCTATATTTACTAATGAACTGAAGCTTGCTATCCAGCATCAGTATGAGCCTGAGCATTTATATGCTATGAAAGATAGTGTTGATCATTTATTTGATTACTTTTCATTTGATATTTCCGATGGAGATATTTTACTTGTAGCAGACCCTTATAATGGAGGAACAAAAGGTCAAACATTAACAATGGTTGCACCACTTTTTTATCATGGAGAGCTTGTTCTGTTTCCGGCAGTTCGCGTTCAAATAGCTGATCTGGCAGGTGAATTCCCAGGTGGTTTTAATCCCGATGCATTCGAAATATGGCAGGAGAGCATGCGCATTACTCCAGTGAAATTATATAAGCAGGGACTATTACAACAGGATGTTCTACGTTTTTTATTAGCAAATAGTCGTGTCAAAAGCCTTTATCAATCAGAATTAGATGCAATGTATGCTTGCCTGCGCTATGCCCAGAAAGAACTTCAACGATTAATTAAGCAATATGGACAAAGGCTGATTGAATCAGTTTATACAATGACTAACTATTCAAACCGTAGAATAGTAGAACATATCAGTCAATATCCTAAGAAAACGATGGATTCTAAAATAACATTTGCGAGTAATGGGGAGAATATAACAATTTATGTCTCGATAAATACATCAACAAATCAAGTAGCAATAGATTTTAATGGAACAGGAATGCAAGTCAATACACCGGTCAATGCCTCTTTATCTACAACAAAGGCATTTGCTACTTGGCCAATTCTCGCACCATTAGCAGATGAAATAGCTATTAATGAAGGTGTATTAGAGGCTTTTGAGATTCATGTACCAAAAGGTAGCTTGCTAAATCCAGATTTCCCAGCTTCTGTAGGGTTTAGTACTTTTATAACAGGCCATTTTATATCTGGTGTAATCACAAAAGCATTACAACAAGGAAATACTTCTACCAAGCTTTATTCTAAGATACATGGACCTGGACCACAGGCCATTTTGTTTTCGCCCTTCGGAATGTTAAAAGAAACAGTTCCACTTTTTCTCGTACCTGGGTACCCCGAATCTAGTGAAGGCTGGGGGCCATCAGCATTGTTTGGCGATCGAGAACTTGTATCAGCAGAAGAACTTGAATTTAATTATGGATTTAAAATGGTTAAGCGGGAGAAAAAAGCAAATCAAATGATTGTGGAAATAATTAATGAGAATTTTGTCTTTAATGTGATTACCATAATTCCAGAAGTAGAGAATAACACTTATGGAAATATTACGATACAAACTAATGAAAACAGGAAAACCTTTCATAAGAGCAGTACGGGAATATCTATACGTCCAGGAAATAGATTGGAATTCGTATATGAGAGGACTGGAGGTCAATAGAAATGGATCAAAGTATGATTTTATCACAAGTAGTTGGTGGTTCTTTGGATGCAATTGCCCGGGAAATGAGTGCAACTGTAACGAGAACAGCACGATCTCCCCTTTTTAATGAAGCACATGATTTTACAACAGGAATCTTTGATTTATCTGGTAGGAAGTCTAGGCTTGTCGCACAAGCTCCAGGCTGTACACTCCATTTATATGCAGTCGTAGGAGCGGTGGATCATTTAATCGAAACATTCCGATATGACCTGCACCCTGGTGATATTCTACTTGTAAATGATCCTTACCATGGTGGATCTCATAGTTTGGATTGGACGATGGTGATGCCGGTATTCTATAATCGAAAACCAATACTACTTCCTGCAGTGAGAAGTCATATGGGGGATAATGGAGGGCCAGTAGCTGGTGGATATAATCCTAAATCAAAGGATATTTGGCATGATGGCTTGCGTATTCCTCCATTGAAGATTTATGAAAAAGGGGAAAAGCGTCAGGATGTTTTTGATATGATTGTCGCCAATAATCGTTTATCACATTGGCTGGAAGGTGATCTCGATGCCATGATTGGGGCATGTAAACTTGCTAGTAGAAGGATTCAGCAAATGCTAGATCAATATGGCTCTGAACCAATGATTGGTGCGATTGACGAACGTATTCAATATACAGAGAGAAGAGTACGAGATGAAATAGCCAGTTGGCCTGATGGTACTTACTCCGCTGAAACGTATGCAGATCATGACTTTCAAGGGAATCGTGATATAAAAATCAAAGCTACTGTCACAGTAGCAGGTAGTGATTTGAAAATTGATTTTACTGGTTCCTCTCCACAGGTTGATGGATTTATCAATAGTCCATTATCGAATACGACTTCATTTGCCTTCGTCGGCATATCTACTTGCTGTGATGAGGATATTCCGATTAATGAGGGATATATGAATCCTGTCACCGTTACTGCACCTTCTGGAACAGTAGTCAATCCAGAACTCCCGGCTCCATGTGGACATGCTACGGCATGTGTGGGTGCTGAAATTGCTGAAGCTGTTTTATTAGCTATTTCCAGGTGTGCTCCCAAAAGAGTAGGTGTCAATGCACACAAGCTACCATTAGCTTATACAAACGGTATTGATAAAGAAGGAAACCAATGGGTAAACTTGAATTTCTTTGGCTACACAGGTGGAGCGGGGGCAGCATATCAAACGGATGGATGGGGGTTATACCCTCCTGTGATGACAGGTGTTACCTTACCCTCTATTGAGATGAATGAGATTCAGTATCCAAGTAGAGTTTTGCTTCATGAATATGTGGAGGATTTCACCGGTGCAGGTAAGTGGCGAGGCACTCCCGGACTTGTCGTCCAAATTCAACATTTAGAGGATAGTTCGACAAGTGTCATGATGGCAGGTGTTCGCAATACGACAAAAGGATTTGCCGGTGGTCACGATGCCCCAAGTAATAAGGTTATCGTAAATTACGGAACAAAAGATGCTCAAATTGTGGAGGAAACAGCATTTGGAGTTAAAATGCCTGCGGAAGGAATCATTCAGTTTTATCGAGCCGGTGGTGGAGGCTGGGGCAATCCTTTGGAACGGGATCCAGAGCTGGTACTAGAGGACGTGAAAAATGAATTTGTTTCCTTAGAAGCTGCTGAAAAAGAATATGGTGTCGTAATCCAAGATGGAGAGATCGATCAACGAAAAACGAAGAAAATAAGGGAACAAATTTAAACAATTACTTAGAATATAAAAGCAAGGACCTTTTCTCTTTATCCATTTCATTATGGGAAATTAAGGAGAAAGGTCTTTTTTATTTAATTATATGAACTACTAGAGTTTTTACGTGTTTTTATCTCTAAAAAGTATTGTATATTTTTGAAGCCGATAGTGTTAAGATTATCCTTATATTTACAAAAAATGAAAGCGATTAAATAATAAAGGAGGACTGATAATGAATATTATTGAGGCTCAAAATCTGACTAAGGAATACAAAAGGTTCAAGCGATTTCCAGGTTTTTGGGGGGCAATGCGCACGTTAATGACACAACAGTATTCAAAAGTTCCGGCAGTAAATGATCTTTCCTTTAAAATTAATGCAGGTGAAACAGTGGGTTATTTAGGCCCTAACGGTGCTGGAAAATCAACAATGATAAAAATGTTAACAGGTATTTTAGTTCCCACTGCTGGCCAATTGTTTGTCAGAGGTAAAATTCCTCATCAATCTAGGATGGAGAACGCTAGGAAAATGGGGGTCGTTTTTGGACAGAGAAGTCAATTATGGTGGGAGTTACCTATGATCGATTCATTTGAGGTTCATCGACACGTGTACAAAATTGATGAAAAAACCTATAAAAAAAATCTTGATTTTTGTACAGAGTTATTAGATTTGGGTTCTTTTCTAAATAGTCCCGTTAGGCAGCTTAGTTTAGGCCAAAGAATGAGAGCAGAAATTGCCATTTCTTTATTACATGATCCAGAAATTTTATTCTTAGATGAGCCGACAATTGGATTAGATGTACTAGCGAAGGATAATATTCGCCAATTTTTAAGAAAGGTGAATCAAGAAAAAAATGTGACCATCTTATTAACTACACATGATCTACAAGATATTGAAGAAGTATGTTCCCGAATGTTAATCGTAAATAAAGGTAATCTAGTTTATGATGGTACCACCATGAAATTAAGAGAGAATTTAGGTAATTTACGAAAAATACGCGTAGAATTAAAAGAAAATCTGGATAAATTGGTGATAAATGATCTTACATTTCAAAATGGTGATGGAAATATAAAATATTTGATTTATGAAAGAGAATTAACAAATATTTTAGAGGTTATTGATTACCTTTCTCAGAAGTATACCGTTATCGACTTATCGATTGAAGCTGCTAGTATTGAGGATGTAATACGAAGGCTATATCATCAATTAGGTGCCTCAAATATGAATGAGCTAGATAGAGGTGTGATTAGCTGATGGGTTATATCTCTTATGGAATAAAGGCTTTCTTGCAACAAATATCGTACAGAACAGAAGTATGGTTGCAAGTGTTAGGTAATTTCTTACTGATCTTAATACAAGTATCTATCTGGAAGGCAGTGATAGGGAATGATCAAGTTGAAGGAATTTCTCTAGAACAGATGATTACGTATAGTGTAATAAATACACTTATCGCAACCTTATTATTAACAGAGGTATTTAAGTCTGTTGATAACGAACTGAAAACAGGGAAGATAGCGATATATTTAATTAAACCCGTTCTATATCCACTTTTTTTAATTGCTGAAAATATAGGACGTGCATTGTATCGATTTATTTTTACAGCTATTCCCACGATGATCATTTGTATATTTATTTTTGAGGTTCATACCCCGTTTTCATTCATGCATGGTTTCGCTTTTATCATTGCTCTTTTTCTCGGTATCATCATTTCTTTTTTGATAGGTTATTTCATTGCATTAGTTTCATTTTGGTTCTTGACAACTTTTGCACTTGATTGGTCTTTGGGTGCTTTAATGACGGTGTTCTCAGGATCTTTTTTTCCACTCTGGTTTTTCCCACCGACATGGAGATTCTTTGCGGAAATATTACCTTTTCAATTTTTAGGTTTTATTCCTGCAGCTATTTATCTTGGTGAAATTCCGAAGGAGCAATTGTTTCAGACGTTGTTTATTGGTTGCAGCTGGACAATACTGCTTGTCATAATGGTCATTCTATTATGGAAAAAAGCAATGAAGCGATTAATTATTCAAGGTGGTTAATAATGGTACATAGGGAGTTTGATATGAAGTGAAGCTGTTTTTTGTGTTTTTTAAATACCATATTAAAGAAAGAATGGAATATAGGAGTGCTTTTATTGTAGGTGTTTGTGCTCAAACATTAGCTTATGCAGCAAATTATTTGGTGGTTTGGATGTTGATGCAAAAATTTGGGGCAATTAATGGCTGGAGCTGGCCTGAGGTAGCATTTTTATATAGTATTGGTTTATTTGTATATGCAATTGGTGCTTCTTTTACTTTTGTTCAAATGCAGTCACTTGAAGAAATGGTTCGTGATGGAACGTTTGACATAATTTTAATTAAGCCAAGAAATCCTTTTTATTATTTTGTAACGAGTACTTTTAATAATGGTTATATTGCTCATTTACTATTATCAGGTACTATTCTTGTATGGTCTCTCTCTCAATTAAAAATAGAATGGAATCTATTGAAAGTGATCTATTTCTGCCTGAATATCGCAAGTGGTTCATTAGTAATTGCAGGATTATTAACTATTATAGGTTCTTTAACCTTTAGAGTAATTCGACTGCAATTTTTATTTCGGTTATTTAATCGTTTGAGAGAGTTTATATCCTATCCAATTTCTATATATAGTTTGTTTATTCAAATATTACTCGTGTTTATTATCCCCTTAGCTTTTGTTAATTTTGTTCCAAGTAGTTTTATTCTTGCAAAAGAATTTCAATACGATGGAAATATAACCTATATCCTATCTCCTTTTATCGGTCCTATTTTATTTTATATTGCCTATTTATTTTGGATGTCGAATCTTAATCGTTATCAAGGAGCAGGGGGATAACTATCTATACTACCAATACAATAGCCTGGGCTATATTGTAATATTACGATATAGCCCAGGCTCGCTTATGACGATTCTAACTTCGACAAAGCTTCCTCATCGGCAATGATGGTAACATTCTCATGTTTTCGAAGAGCGGAGGCAGGGAAATCTTCACTGACCTCATTTGATTCAATTAGTCTCTTTAAAGCAGCTTGTTTACTTTTTCCTGTAACAAGTAGCAGTATTTCCTTGCTTTTTAGAATCGTCGCAATGCCAACAGTAATCGCTTTTCGAGGGACTTCATCGATACTGTCAAAAAAACGTGCATTTGCTTCAATAGTTGATTCGGTCAATGAAACAACATGGGTCCTTTGATTGAATGGAGTCCCTGGCTCATTAAATCCTATATGGCCATTTTCTCCGATTCCAAGTAGTTGTAAGTCGATTCCACCATAATCCTTTATTTTTCTTTCATAGGATAAGCACTCATTTGCCAAGTCAGTGGCTAAACCATTAGGTAGAAAAATTTGATCCTTTGGAATATCAATTTTGCTAAACAGTTGCTTGTACATGTAATAATGATAGCTATTTGGATCTGATGGCGCTAACCCAATGTATTCATCAAGATTGAATGATGAGACTGTTTGATAAGAAGTGTGATTATTTTCGTAATCCTTTATCAAATACTCATATGTCCTTCGTGGTGTCCCACCTGTTGCCAGCCCAAGTGTAAGTCGGTTGTTTTCATGAATTCGTTTAAGAATAAATTGGGCAGCTTTTTGACTGATATCTTCGTAGTTTTTTCCTTTAATTATTTGCAATTGAACTGTCCTCCCTATAAGTAATACCTTATCTTTAATAAAGTGTTACCATTCTTTCTATTTCTAACAAAAAGAGTTTCTTTAATAATAGTCTATCAACTTTTAGTATAGTTGTCTATACCTTTAAAGCGAAAGAAAAGGCTTATTTATTGTATTTTAGATAAATCATTTTCTTGAATAATGTCTTTTTCCAATATTTTTGCTTGCAAAAATTATACCATTTTCCATTTTAAATCTTGTTATTACATGACTTTAAGGCAAGATGCAAAAAAGTATTATAGACATTCTAGGCTAATAATTGCTAGTCTATATGTGAGAGCTATACTAAATCAATAAATTGTATACGCTTACAGTTAGAAGGAAGGTGGTAATGGTATAAAGACTTAGGAGATTAGTGGTCATTTAAAAACTAAACTTTTACGCAACTGGTCGATTAAAAGGAGGAAAATGAATGCAGGATACGCATAATAAGTTGAAGAGGTATTTTATATTAATGGCAGTATTTCTTTTGATTTTTGCGAATTTTCCAGTAATATCCACAATGGCAGCAACTGATATACCTGAGGTCGATGGCTATCAAGGTGTGTATTATAGCGATTTCGGTGATACCGAGGAATTATCTCCTGAAAATTGGGGCTTTACTACTTTTGGAGCAAACCTTTCTATTCATGATGAAGATATTGCAGGGAATGATTCACCGAAACTTGAATTTAATGTTTTAGATCAGTCAGGTGGTAGAGTTGCTACAAAGGAATTAGACTCTGAGGTAATGGGAAAACAGATCCTTGTATCCTTTGATTGGTATCCAGGAATAGTTAATGACAAAGGTGATCATTTATATGAGAATGGTGGAGAATTTCGAATTGCTGATAGTGAAGGAAAAACCATTTTTACCTTAAATAGTACAAATAAAGAGCCTATTACTTATTTTGCAGGAAAAAATGAACCTCAATCCACTTCCTTTACAGACCAGGAAGCATGGTATAGTATTTCTGTAATATTCAATTTAGCTACAAATGCTGTCACTCTTGAAATGAAAAATCAAGCTACAAATGTGAAGGAAACCTATCAGTCTTCACTTGATGAGGTTGATTTTGATGGCAGTGTTTCAATATTAAGATTAGTTGGAATCCGAACTTCTGGAAACAATCTTACATGGACAACTTATTTAGACAATGTTGGGATTTATCATGTACCGATAAACGATAATACGATTACTAGTATCCCAGCATTACCATATCAAAGAGTATATGTTGGAGAAACGACTGAGGATATAACTTCTATCGGACTACCGGAGATAATTCCAGTAGCTCTTGCAGACCATACGACAGTAGATGCTCCTGTCCATGAATGGAAGCCAGTAGATAAGGATTGGAATCCGAACGAACCTGGTATATATGAATTCGAAGGAACGATTGCTGAATCAGAGGCAGTGGATAATGCTTTTAATCGAAAAGGAACGGTCTTTGTTTATAATCGATTAACACCACCGGAAACGAATCGGGGCACAGAATGGTTAGATAGGGGTGTAATAGCACTACAATCAGATGATGGTATCTTTGTTTCATGGAGGCTGTTAGCGGATGAATACGGCAAGGATGTAACATTTAACATTTATCGTGATGGAAAGAAATTAAATAAACAACCACTAAATGTTACTAATTTTACTGATAAAAATGGAACTCTAAACGCGACATACAAGGTAGAAACTATCGTTAATGGTAAGCCTTCAGAGCAAAATGAAGTAATGGTAGAAAAAAAGGATTATTTATCTTTACCTTTACAAAAGCCTTCTGGAGGAACTACGGCAACAGGAAATTATACGTATAGTGCAAATGACGCTAGTGTTGGTGATTTAGATGGGGACGGAGAATACGAAATCATCCTAAAATGGCGTCCATCTAATGCAATGACTGCACTAGAAGATGTTATTACAGGGCCGACTATTTTTGATGCTTATGAGTTAGATGGCACGATGCTTTGGAGAATGAATATGGGCATGAACTTAACCTCTGGTCCACAATATCATCAATTTGTAGTGGCAGATATGAATAGTGATGGAAAATCAGAATTTTTAATCAAAACTGCGGATGCTACTACCGTATATGGAGCGACTGATGGGAAATATGATAGCAATAAGGTAATCAGTGTCATCGGAAATGCGGAAGATGATGGAAAGTGGATTAATGAGGGTGGACATGTTGTAGATGGTCCTGAGTATATTTCTGTTTTTGATGGAGAAACAGGTGAGGCGATTGATACCATTGACTTTGCTTTCCCTGTTGAAAAAGAAGAAGGAGATCAGGGCGCATCATGGGGTGATACATTCTACAATCGTTCGGACCGATTCTTATCAGGTGTAGCCTATATTGATGGGGAAAAACCAAGTGCTATTTATGGAAGGGGTTATTATGAGCGAACAGCATTCGCCGCCTATAGCTTAGAAAATGGTGAACTAATAGAGGATTGGACTTTTGACTCAGATGAAGCAGGTAGAGGAGGAGGTTTAGGTAATCATAACCTAGCAACAGGTGATGTAGATAATGACGGTTTTGACGAAATAATCGCCGGTTCACTAACGCTTGATCATGATGGATCCATTCTTTATGCAATGGATGGTGAAATGGGTCGAGTAGCAGGCTCCCACGGTGATGCTTTACATGTTGGTGCTTTTGACCCCAATCGAGAAGGATTACATGTCTTTGGGGTAAGGGAATCTTCTGAAGTTGCATCACTCGAATATCATGATGGCGCTACTGGAGAAACGCTACAAGCATTTTATGCTTATAAAGATGCAGGACGTGGTGTAGCGGCAAATATCACATCAAGACCTGGTTACGAATTCTGGGGTACTGGAGGTTCGACTGTAGAAACTGGTGGGGGAGTATATAGTGTTCAAGGAGATGTTATAGCAGATAGCTTCCGAAATATTGGATTACCAGTCAATTTTGTCACATATTGGGATGGTGATTTGCTAAACGAACTTTTGGATGGCACAAGAATATCCAAATATGATGAAAAATCTGGTAGTGTTAATGTCATGGAAAGCTTTGAGGGTGTAGTGAGTAATAATGGGACTAAAGCAAACCCAACTTTACAAGCTGATATTTTGGGTGATTGGCGAGAGGAAGCAATCTATCCAACCGAGGATAGCTCTGAGCTTAGAATCTTTAGTACAACTATTCCGACTGAATATCGCTTACCAACCTTGATGCACGATTCTGTTTATCGAATGGGCATTGCTTGGCAAAATACGACTTATAATCAACCACCTCATTTAGGCTATTACTTAGGAGAAGACATCAGAGAAAAAGTGCTTTCCAATGATTTAGATTTACCAGAGGTTGACTATACACCTAATTTGGCGGCAATAAAGCATATGACAAACCTTGAAATTACAAAACAAAATCAAAAAGTTCTTTTAAATAAATTAAAACAAGTAGAGCATCATTTAAACAAGGAACGTCCTGCACAAGCAATTAAACACATGCGTGGTTATCTTAAACACTTAGAAAGAAGTAGCTTCACTCAAACGATAAAAAGTAAATTAAAGCAAGATGCCCATGCCTTAATCAAAGGATGGCAAAACGAATGACATAACTTCCACAGAAATAGGTGAGCTTAAGGCAAATAAAACGAATGATTATAAACTGATCATTCGTTTTTGCCTATTGTATTTTATCTATTTTCCTTTTCGTGAAGATAGTTTTTTTACTAAAGAATTAAAGCTTATTTTAATCGCTTCTTAACTGGTTCAAATTCATAAAGCTTCCCTTCATAAATCAATTGCATTCGTTCATTTGTTCGGAAATCGTCTGGTGTTACCATTGCTGGTAGCTTATCCCAGAGATGAATTCCGGAACGTTTTAAAATTTCTGCAACAAATTGTGAACAGAAATAAGAATTACTAAATTCAATTGGCTCTTTGAGTGAGACACCGATAACTCCTAAAATATTATATAAAAATTTATCATCATTTTTTATGAATATATGAAGGATACGTTTCATTTTCTCTATTTCTCGATTAGTTACTTTTAACTTATAGATAACACAGGTAGTATCTCGATATTGATTAAAGGTACCGGTTAAGACGTCCTCTTTTACAAAGCCTCCATAAAGTGGATTTTTGGGTTTTTTCCTGCCGAAGCTATACATCTCTTTTAATTCAGAATCAAATGAAATGGATGCATGATTGTATGGGGCTCTTGTATATTTTTTTATTACACTTGTAAATAGAGTACCTGTATCGGATAGCATAATATAAATATATTTCTGATCATTCATCGGTCTTCCCCACCTTACAAATTTCTTTCACCTTCTCATTATACACAAAATCTTGTAAAATGAAGGAAGCTTTTAAGAAAGTTAGGTGATGCTATGGAAGAAAAACTGTCCATATTAGCGATTATCTTTATCGTAATACTAGTTGCAACACTTTTATTAAAGTTTACTAGAATGAAGCAACCAAATAAAGATTTCTCTAATATTCATTCTCGCGTAAAGGCGTGGTGGGGAATGTATGTCGTATTTTGTTTTGCGACATTGTTTACACCTATTGTCTCTTTGCTTGCGGTCATGATCCTTTGTTTCTATTCGTTAAAAGAATACTTCTCCATGATGAAAACAAGAAAATCAGATCGACGTTTATTTCTTTGGTCTTATTTAATGATACCCTTACAGTTTTATTGGATTTACATTGGTTGGTATGGAATGTTTATTGTCTTTATTCCTGTCTACGTTTTCTTGTTTTTACCTTTACCAAGGATCATTGGGAAGGGTACGATAGGTTTTCTTCGTTCTGTCAGCTTTGTTCAATGGGGATTAATGCTAATGGTCTTTGGTCTGAGTCATTTAGCCTTTTATCAAATTGCAACACCAGAATTTGGATCGAATTTGGTCTTATTTCTCATTGTTTTAACCCAAACGGGAGACGTGGTTCAATATTTAATCTCCTTGTATATAGGAAAGAAAAAATTAATACCATCTGCAAATCCCAATATTACATTAGAAGGTTTTGTCGGAGCATTAATCGTAACAACACTGGCGTCTTACTTACTCTATGAGTATTTAACACCATTTGATTTAATATTTGGAATTTTTTCAGGTGTCATTATAAGTGTGGCAGGTTTTGTAGGGATTTTGAGTATTTCTGTATTAAAACGAGATTTGTTAATTGGTAACACAGCAAAACAAAAACAGCTACAGGGACGTTATTTAAGTCGGATAGATAGTCTTACTTATACTTCTCCAGTCTTTTTTCATATCATTCGTTACTTTTTTGACTTTATGTAAAAAATTGTATCAGCCATTCGATGCTGATACAATTTTTCCTTATGAGAAACCAGGTGTAAAACGATATTACTTAATCACTAATACAGGACAATGGGCATTATTTGTTACTTTATTGCTTACACTTCCCATCATCATTTTTTTGATTTTACCTAGACCTCGACTACCGATTACAATCAAATCTACTTTCATGTTGTTAGCGAAGTCACAAATTTCCTTCGCAGGATTGCCATAAAGTGTTTCGTAATCAGCATTGTATTGAATAGATTCTAATAAGTTTCTTGCTTTTTCCAATACTTTCTCAGGAGTATGATCCATCTGTTTAGAAGCTTCTCGTTCCATCCGATTAGGAGATGGTGCCGTACCAACAAAACCGTGAGAATGTGCTGGTATGACAGTTTGTTCACTAGCAAGTGGTGCAGCATAGTTCTCATCATGAACGTAAGCGATGGTTAAATTACTCTTACATTCAAAAGCCAATTCTTTTGCCTTCTGAAGGGCAAGTACACTATCCTCGGAACCATCAAAAGCGACTAAAATTTGGCTAAATACCATCAAAAATCACTCCTTATTTTTAAATCAAATTTCCTGCAACCTTGTTCCAATGACCTTGTAGACATTCCTCGATTTCTTCCATCGTCTTTTGGACTTCAGTACCTTCAACTACAACTTTGATTTCATTCATTTGGTGATAAGTAAGAAAAAATGATACTAGGTTTGTTATTTGATTTAAATGTACAATCTCATGGTTCGCTAAGAGTAAAATATTACCTTCGTAAGATTTTTCATATTGATAAAGGGTTAAGATTTCTTTTATGGTAAGCTTGCCTTCTATAGTAATGTTTTTGGATAATATTTCTTTCATTTTATAACCTCCTTCAAATTCTCTTCGCTTTTTATATTCACTTTAGAAAAAGAATATAAACTTATTTTTATATTAAAAAATGATGACAAATGTAACATCATTCGTCATGAATATTTATTAATGCATATTATTTATCATTTATGTTAAACATATGAAATGTATTTGGGGGTGTTTGGATTGGGAAATGAAATGTCAAACGAAAAAACTTATGTAAGGTAAGAAATGAGGAATGGAAAATAATCAAAAGCAAAATTCATTAGAAAAGATTTTATGGAGTATAGCATTTCCAGGTTTTGGCCAACTTTTGAACGGAAGAATGATAAAAGGAATTATTCTTATTATATTGGAAGTGATAATTAACCTACAATCTAACTTTAATAAAGCTATTCTTTATAGTTTCTATGGAGAAATTGATCAAGCGATTACAATTACCAATTATCAATGGCTGATGTTCTATCCTTGTATTTATTTGTTTGCGATTTGGGATGCATACAAAGATTCTGGCGGAGGACAAAGCCCATTTGAATTCATTCCATTCGTGACATCCGCTTACTTTGTAACGGTTGGGCTTATTTATTCCTCTACTTTAGAGATATTCGGGATATTAATGGGACCGATTTGGTTACCAATATTATTTGTAGGAGTAGGGGTCACAATTGGTTTGATAGTAAGAAAAATATTAATTATGCTTTTTATAAAAAGTAAAGGAACATAAATAACACGGAGGGAACCCATGGAACATTCTAAGATAAGCCTTACATCTTCAGAAATAGCGGCAATATGGACAGCTTATATGAATGATAGTATGGCAGTCTGTGTATTATCACATATGATAAAATATATGGAAGACGAAGATTTAAAAGGGCCAGTACAAACTAGCCTAAGTATGGCTAAAAAACATGTGGAAGAATTAAAGCAATATTTTCAAAAAGAAAATCTTGCTACTCCAGTTGGTTTTACAGAAGATGATGTTGATTTAGATGCACCACAACTAAGTACGGATACCTTTGGTTTAACGTATGTTACACAAATGGCTCGGGTCGGAATGGTTGCTTACAGTGGGTATGTCTCAACGAGTGTGCGAGCAGATATACGCAATCACTTTATTGAAGGATTACGTGAAACATCATTACTCTACGATGAAGCGATTCAAGTTGCTTTAGAGAAAGGAATTCTTGGACGAGCTCCATATATTGAAACAACAAAGGAAATCGATTTTATCGATAATAAGAGCTATTTAAGTGGTCTTGGTATATTTAAACAAAAGCGACCTTTAAATGCTGTTGAAATATCCCATCTATACTTAAATTCGATGACAAATTCAGTCGGTGTAAAATTGTGTATCGCTTTTGCCCAAACAACGAATAATCCTGAAGTACGCGATTATATGCTAAAGGGGAAAGAGATCGCCAAAAAGCATCTTAAGAAATTCGCAGAAACGCTATTAGATGGAGACATCGAAACTCCACATTTACCCGATTATGCTATTATGAATTCGACTACACCTACTTTTTCAGATAAGCTGTTAATGTTTCAAATGTCGTTGCTTAGTGCTGCAGGTATTGGGAATTACTCTACAGCAGCATCGGCAAGTCAACGGAGTGATTTAGTTTTAAGCTATGAGAAACTTTCTATGGAGATAGCGTTATTTGCCAAAAAAGGGCTAGATATTATGATCAAAAATAATTGGTTAGAACAACCACCTGGGACATTAGATAGAAATAAAATATCAAAAAAAAGTACGAATCAGCCATCGAACTAATTTGCTTCGATGGTCTTTTTCTTTTTAGAGGATCGACTTGTAATCCTTTTGAAAATGGCTGTATACTATACCATAGTAAATAAAGAGAAGGTGAATCTATTGGGATCACAGGGCAAGAATCTTCTAGCTATAAGTATTGGTGCTTCTGTCGGTACGTATTGTCGATATAGTTTGAGTATATGGATGAATAATATCCTCTTTCCACTCGGGACACTAGTGGGCAATATCATGGGAAGCTTTCTGTTAGGTCTTTTTACATCAATCTTTACAAGAATCATTCCAAAAGAATGGTTGAAGCTTGGATTAGGTGTTGGGTTTTGTGGAGGTTTTACAACGATGTCCACTTTTTCGGCAGAGGTAGCTCATTTTTTTATCCACAACTCTACCATTATGATCATCGGCTATGTTACTCTTTCTGTGATAGGTGGAATTGGGAGTGCCTTACTTGGTTATTTAATTGGAAACCTATTTTGGAAAAACTCAGTTACAGAAGGCAGTGAAGCTGAATGAAAATACTATTATTAACAGTCGGAGGATCATTCGGTGCCGGGTGTCGTTATTGGCTTGGTTTACGCTTTGCAACATGGTGGAACAATTCCACATTTCCAATAGCGATGCTTCTTGTAAATATTCTCGGATCCTTTGGTTTGGGTGTATTTTATTATTTATCCTACCAAACCGTACTACCAATCGGTATCAATGATCGGTTATACATTTTTTTAGGTGTCGGTTTTTTTGGTGCTTTTACTACTTTTTCTACCTTCAGTGTAGAAGCTATGCAACTGTGGAAACAAAGGAATTATTCCCTATGTATTGTTTATGTATTGTTAAGTATATTTGGGTCTATTCTATTTTTTTCTGTTGGCTTCTATATTGTAAGACTTTTTAATTAGGATGGAAAACATTAGTTTTATGCGGTTAGCTTGCCCTAACCTTATTTTTTGTAACCATTTGCCACATTTTTTAATATTCTGACAATAATTGTTGGCAAATGCAAAAAAAATAGGTATTATGTACATAATGACAATTTTTAACTAAAAAGGCGGACATAAACATTATCCCTCGAATCGAAGATATTGTTAGAGAACAAAAAGGGGCGACAGTATATGTTGCAAAACGATTATGAGAATAATTTAAAACATCAAATTCAACAGAAACGAGAAGAGTTAATTCAATCGGGGCTTCGAAAAGGGCTTGAGCATAGGGATACCATTATGATTAGTGAAGAAATGGACAAGTTAATTTATGAAATGCAAAAGAAATTATTAAAAGTAAAAAGTTCCTCAAAAAAATAATATAATTAATCCTTGAAAACGGATACTATAATCTGAATTATCTGTTACCATTCACGGGCATAACCTGAGCTGATAGGAACACATGATGATCATGTGTTCCTATCAGCTCAGGTTTTTTTATTTCCTTTCTAGAAAATTTTTTCTGAGGAAGTGTTTAAAATGTCGGTGGCAAGGACTAAAACAATACTTTTTAGTAAGCTGAGTTCTCCATTAATGGGGAACTCAGCAATATTCCTAATGTCATAAATTCCACTTTTCATTACTAGCTAAGCTCTTTAGATAGCAATGTTTGAATGGCATGGGCGACTCCATCTTCATGGTTAGTTTTCGTGGTGAAGTCTGCCATATCTTTAATGGCCTCTGCAGCATTTCCCATTGCTACGCCATAGCCTGCCATTTCGATCATGGATGCATCATTGAAATTGTCGCCAATTGCCATCACATCTTTCATTTCGATGCCAAGTTGTGCGGCAAATTCTTTTACTGCAATGCCTTTTTGCGCTTTTGGATGGTTAAATTCAAGGTTGGAAAAACCAGAGGAAGTAATGGCAATGCTTGCATCATCCTTAAGATTTTGCTCGACTTGCTCCAAGACCTCGTCGTCTAACGAGAACGCTAATATTTTATAGACATCGATATCTTCACGATCGAATAATTGATCAAAGTTGTCAATGATTTCGACCTCTTCATCTTGGAAACGATTTTTTGCTTGAGCTTCAACTTCTTCTCGTGTTAGTTGAGGAAAGGCTGACGCCATAATATCTACCATTACTTGGATAAACTTTTCTCTACTTTCTGAAAAAGTAGCTTTATTTGTAAACACTTCAAAATAAACATGCTGAGCTGTGCAAATCTGTTTGATTTTTTTACAAGTTGCCTTATCGAGTGGTGCAGAATTAAGGAGTTGTGCTCTCTCATTGTAAATTTTTCCGCCATTTAAGCAGATAATTGGAAAATTCAATCCTGCCTTATCAAGTGGAATTTTTGCTGCAGAGTAGGATCTGCCTGTTGCGACAATAATTTCCACGCCTTGTTCACTTGCAAGCTTAAGTGCTTCCTTGTTTGCATCACTAATTTCGTGATTTTTGCTAAGTAATGTTCCATCTAAATCTGTTGCAATTAATTTCATCGCATTATCCCCCAAACCATTTGGATCTATCTATATTCCTAATCTAATCATAATCGAAACAACGTATAATTGTAAGTAAAGTGTATCTAAATATTTGTAAACTATTTTTACTTAAAAATAAATTCAAGTTGAATTTATAAATGGAATCGAGTAGAATTTTGTGAAAATAGTGGAAGGAGAGAGCTGGATTGAATAATTTGGCAAAGAAGCGGGTGGAACTTCCGAAGACGACGATTATTGATAATCGAAAATTGTCTACATCCCATCAAAGATTAGCAGAAATACTTCAAGAAGGCATGGCAGTTTTGGATGTTGGTTGTGGTACTGGTGCGATAACTAGGGGAATAGCGGAGACTGTTGGTGAGAAAGGAAAGGTAATAGGTATTGATAATAATGAAGACATGATTCGAAAAGCTAACGAAAAGCACTCATTACCGAATCTTAGTTTTGAAGTAGCCGATATTTATGCATTACCATTTGATTCGGAGTTCGATATCGTTACCTCAGCTAGAGTACTACAATGGTTGGAAAATCCAACAAGAGCATTAAGCTCAATGAAGAATACTGTGAAATTAAACGGTAAAGTACTTGTTCTAGACTATAATCATAAAAAGATTATTTGGAAGCCTAAAATACCGAAAGAAATGGAAGCTTTTTATTCATCGTTTCTTAAGTGGAGGGAAGATGCAGGAATGGTAAATACCATAGCAGATCATTTAGCCTATCTGTTTGAGAAGATAGGTTTAGATAACATAGCTATCTACCCTCAGCATGAGCTTGTACGAAAAGGAGAGAAAACCTTTGAAAGTCAAATTAACATCTGGTCTGAAGTTGCTGAGATAAAAGGGAAGCAAATGGTTGAAGATGGGTACCTAACCGAAGAAGAACGAGTGATTGCTGAAAAGAAATATCGATCATGGACCCAAAATAAAGGAGAATATCTGTCTATGTATTTGCTTGCGGTAGAAGGGGTAAGACGAAATTAAAATTAGGTTAAGTTCTCCTACAAGCTGAGTGTTATAAATATCCCTTGCATATTTCCACGTAAAAATCCGGACATTTTGAAAGTCCGGATTTTTGTGTTAGTATACTTTATCTCCATTAAATATCGAATTTTTCACTATAACATAATCTACGGTTCTAATGACATCAAGACTTTTTCCGCCTGCATAAGAGATAGAGGATTGCAAGTCTTGCTCCATTTCTGTTAATGTATCTTGTAAAGAGCCTTTATAATCGACATACATTTTTTTCCCTTCGACGTTTTTCTTTTCCCCTTTTTGAAATTCAGAGGCAGAGCCAAAGTATTCTTTATAAAGCTTTCCGTTCTTTTCAATAGTTGTTCCTGGTGATTCCTCATGACCAGCGAAGAGTGATCCAATCATTACCATAGATGCACCAAATCGAATCGATTTTGCGATATCCCCATGGGTACGTATACCGCCATCTGCAATGATAGGCTTAGTTGCTGCCTTCGCACACCATCTTAGAGCTGCAAGCTGCCAACCCCCTGTACCAAAACCTGTTTTGATCTTAGTAATACAAACCTTTCCTGGTCCAATCCCTACCTTAGTTGCGTCAGCACCTGCATTTTCGAGCTCACGAACAGCTTCAGGTGTACCGACATTCCCTGCAATGACAAAACTATCTGGTAAATGTCTTTTTAAGTGTTTAATCATATCAATGACAGCATTAGAATGTCCATGAGCAATATCAATCGTAATATAATCTGGGATAAGCTTTTCTTCTGCTAATTCTTCTACAAAACGATATTCTGGTTCTTTTACGCCAACGCTAATGGAAGCGATTAATTTACGATCCTGCATTTTTTTAATAAATGCCTTTCGTGTTTCTGGTTCAAATCGGTGCATGATATAAAAATAACGATTCTTTGCTAGAAATTCTGCTATATTTTCATCTATTATTGTTTGCATATTTGCTGGTACTACTGGTAATCGAAATCGATGATTTCCAAAAGTAACAGAAGTGTCACATTCTGAACGACTATTTACAATACATTTTGCAGGAATTAATTGAATATCTTCATAATCAAATACGTTTTCCATTGTTTACACTCCTAAAGACGAATGATTTAATTGATTAAGGCGAAAATATTCGCCTCTAGTACTATAATACACATCCACCTAGATGTCAATTCAATCGTTTTTACATAAATAGAGGAATTAAAGTTATTTTGTCGAATTATTTAATAAATATAATATTTTTCTAAATATTATTGACCGAACATACATTCTGTGTTAATGTTAAGAGAGCGTGGTTTATCGTAGCACAATCACTTGCAACGAGGACAATTCCCCTATTGTTAGGAATCCGCTTTTTTCTAACTAGAATACTCATCATTGAAAAATTTCCAAGTTATCATGCCATTTTTGCAGAGGAGATACACTATGGCAAAACGAAATATTGAGATTGATGAAGCTATTAAATTTATCCATCAAAACCTTCATGAACCAATTAATCTGAAGCAGCTAGCTCGTTATGTTTCCTATAGTCCCTATCATTTTTCACGGATGTTTAAAGAGGAAATAGGTTTACCTCCATTATATTATTTATCAGCACTTCGATTACAAAAAGCAAAAGAGCTATTATTAAAAACTAATTTTAGTATTCGAGATATAAGTTTAGAGGTTGGGCAACAGAGCTTAGGGACGTTTACTTCACGGTTTACTGAGAAGGTTGGGGTAACTCCGTCCGTCTTTCGTCAATCAACTACTAAAACAGAACAACAGTTTCAACAAATAACAAAAATGCCGGATTTCACCCAACAGACTAGAAAAGTATTACATAATACCATTTATGGGCATATTAATGCTACTCAACCCTTTCTTGGAATTGTATTAATTGGACTGTTTTCGAAGCCGATTCCAGAAGGATTTCCCTTATATGGTTTGATCCTTCCCTCGTTAGGAGAATTTTATTTCTCGAATGTGAAGCCGGGGAGGTATTATTTATTAGCTACATCGGTTTCGATGGAGATGAACTCAAAGGATATCCTTTTGACAAATACAAATTTACGGGCAAAGCGAAGCGAACCGATTTTTGTTAATCATAAAGATGAAGTGCCTGCTATAGAACTCACACTTCGCTCACCTAAAATGGATGATCCACCTATTCTCATCTCGATTTCTGCTTTAATGCAACAACATATTAATAAGATCAATCCACTTTATCGAGATTTAGCGAACAGTAATCGTTTAAATAGTTAAGATAAAAGTGGAGTTTTCCTTAATTCAGGGACAAATTTTTAAGAGGAGACCTAGTAAAATTAGAATTTTCAAAGAAAAGGAGCTTAAAAATGATTAAAAAGATGTATCCGTATTTAGTTATGAATGGAAATGGACAGGAGGCAATTCAATTTTACGAGAAGGCATTAAAAGCGAAAATAGTAAATGTCCAAACCTTTGGAGAAATGCCCCCAAATCCTGAAATGCCACTTCCAAAAGAAGCTGAAAGTAGGATTTTAAACGCACATCTACAGATTGGAGATATAGATTGGATGTTATCTGATACTTTTCCAGGGCAAGAGCATCAATCTGGTAATCATGTTACCATTGCCTTAATTTTAGATAATGTGGAAGAAACAAGGGAGCTTTATGATGCTTTAAAAGAAAAAGGCAACATTGGAATGCCACTACAGGAAACATTTTGGAGTCATGCATATGGACAAGTAACCGATCAATTTGGAGTCATTTGGCAATTATCTGCAGATAAGTAAGAAGGTCGTGCCAGAAATTCAATAGCTAGATCACACTGTGGAGATCTAGCTATTTTTGACTTTTGTAACTTACTTATTATTAGGTGAAAACTGAGAAAATATCGTCCCACGTTGGTTTCCATATACGGTTCGGCCTGCAATATCGTTAATAATTTGAATATTACGATCAACAGCCAAGCCGAGGTTCGTTGCCCCTGTTCCATGAGAATGCTCCAAATTTGTTAATGTATAGAAATGATGGGAACGATTTTTGTCCTTAAATGCCAATTGGAAATTTTTGCGAACCTTAAATCTTTTTTCATCCTCCCATTCAATCTTATCTTGGAATCGATTGTAAAACCAATCTGGAATATTAGGTACATATCCTGTGGCTAGAATGAGAATATCCGTGTTGAATGTAATGCTTTCTTTTTTCTGCCATTGCTCCCCTTCAACCTTTAATTGATCACCAGTGTAACTTGCCTTATGGATTTCCGTTAATGGTTGAATGGTAATTGGTAATGGTTTATTCTCAACAGAATGATGATATAACCATTCATGAATATGGTGTAAGGTATCTCCATCAATTCCTTTACGCAGCTGTCCAAGATAATCTAATGATTCGATTCTTTCTTTAAATTCTAAATGATAGAAGTAATCCACATAATCAGGTGTGAACACTTCTTGTCCTAATTTTGACTGGTCTAGCTGAAGAAATCCAGGTGAGCGTGTATACCATGATAATTGGTAAGAGAAGTGCTCCTGTAGTTTTAATAAATCATAAAAAATCTCCGAAGCACTTTGCCCTGAGCCGACTACTGTAATGTTCTTCGCTTTTATAGTACGATCCTTATGATACAAATACTGGCTCGAATGATGGACATTTTCTATTTCTGCTCCCTCTAACTCGATAGGGATATTCGGTTCACTTCCTGTTCCCATTACAACGTGTTTTGTGAAATAAGACTCTGTAGTCTGTTTACCCCAATGGTTAACTACAACTTCATAGTGATCTTTCTGATCAATCACATCAACCACCTCTGATTGAAAGTTGCAGGTTGGTAATTGGTCTGCAACCCATTTTAAATAGGCTGCATATTCAGCACGAGGCATTTCGAGTTTTTGAAAAAAAAAGAACTTATATAGACGGTTTTTTTGATGTAAGTAGTTAGTGAATGTAAATTTACTTGTAGGATTTGCAAAAGTGACTAAGTCTGCTAGAAAAGGAACCTGAAGATCCGTCCCGGGGATTAGCATGCCAGGATGCCAGGCGAATTGGCCATTCTGATCAAAGAAGATTGTTTTTAAATCGCTTCTTTCATAGCTTAAAGCTGCAAGTCCTAAATTATAAGGTCCTATTCCAATTCCAATAACATCGTACATTGTCGAGTTACCCATTATGTTCCCTCACTTATTATAAAAATCTTTCGAAAATGTCGTCATCTTCAGGCTAGCTGAAGATTTTGTTTTTTCCATATTCAGTTACCTTCCATTATACCCTAGAGTTTTATAAAATAAAAAAAGTGCGCTTAAGCTTGCGCACAATTATTTTGTAACTGTTATTTGGTGTTCCTCATGTTCATGTAATCCTTCATCATTTGAAATATGAATGATAACCTGATAGTTTCCATTACTCTGAAAAGTATGTTGAGTGGAATAGGTGCCTTCCTGTACCTGATCTGTTTCTAATAGTTCATGGTTCTCGTCTGGATCAATCAGTTCAAAGAGCACGGTAGCATCAGTGAGGGGTTCATTTCCTAATTCAACATCTACTGTTAGGCTTGTTTCCTCTTTTAATTTGGCTTCGTTAATTTTATCAAATTGAATAGAAACATCCGCTGAAGGGGTATGTCCATCTTCTGAATTTGTTGCCTCGTGTGAATGGTCGTGAGCCGCTTCATCCTCGGAATGAGCTGATTTCTCACCAGTAATAGTAATCGATTTCTTTGGCATTGTGTGAAGTCCACCTGCTGTTGTATGAGCATAAATCTCATAGGTCCCAGGTTCATTAAAGATTACTTCAGCAGTGTATGTTCCGTCCTCTTGATTGGTCGATTCTACATTTGTCGTATTTTCTTCATCGTTAACATTCCAATATTCGAAGGTCATTTCTTCTGCATCTGTTATGGGATCTCCGTTAGAAGTAACGTTAGCTTCTAATGGAACAGTTTGCCCTACCTCCGCTGTTTGAAGTAAATTAAATTCAACTTTTAGGTCTTCTAGTGTTTTTTCTTCTGTATCTTTTTTATTATCAGAGCCACACGCAGTTAAAGCCATTATTGCAATGATTACTACTAGGACAAATTTAAAACGCTTCATTGATTTTCCTCCATATTCTTCATTAGTCATTGTTAACTATACGCTGAAATATATTTGGAATCAATGGATAATATTTGAACATTTTTTAACATCGGATAATCAAATCGTAATAATTACTATTTACAAAAATGTATTCATCCTTTATAATAAAATCAAATCGTATTAATTACGTTTTAATAAGTTATTTCAAATTCTTATTACATATTATGGGGGAATTATTTTGAAAAGATTAAGTATTGGATTGTTTATCTTGATCGCTTTATTATTGACAGCTTGTGGAGAAGAGGGTTCAGAAGCAAATGGAGAAAGTGATGACAGTCTGTCGATCTATACAACACTTTATCCATTAGCATATTTTGCAGACGAAATTGGAGGAGATGACGTAGAGGTTTCCACTATATTACCTGCTGGTGCTGATCCGCATAATTTCGAACCAACCTCTAAAATGATGGTTGAGATTGCTACTGCGGACTTATTTGTTTTTAATGGTGCTAATTTAGAAGCGTACGCAGGTGAGATAGAAGAAGCCTTGCAAGGAGAAGATGTAAAAATGATAGAAGCAGCAGAGGGGATTGATTTAGAGGAACATGTTCATGAACATGAACATGATCATGGTGATGAAGAAGGACATGACCACGAACACTCCCACGAAACCGAAGAGGCGCATGATCATGCAGGCCATGATCATGGTGATGTGGATCCACACGTATGGTTAGATCCAATAAAAGCGGTACAGCTCGCAGAGAATATTAAGGATGCACTTGTGGAGATTAGACCTGAACAAAAGGAAAGCTATGAAGAAAACTTTCAAGATTTAGAAGAAAGGCTAACAGCACTTGATCAAAGCTTCCATGAGCAATTAGAACAATCTGACAACAAAGAAATCCTAGTAACACATGCTGCATACGGATATTGGGAACAAGGCTATGGAATAGAACAAATTGCGATTTCTGGATTATCACCAACCGATGAACCATCACAAAAGCAGCTGGAAGAAATTATTCATCAAGTTGATGAGAAAGGAATTAAATATTTGTTGTTTGAGCAAAATGTAGAGCCTAAAGTTGCAAAGGTGATTCAAAATGAAGCTAATATTGAGTCACTCCAATTACACAATTTATCTGTATTAACGGAAGAAGATATAGAGAAGGAAGAGAATTATTTCACATTAATGGAACGAAATCTAGAGGTTTTGGAACAAGCGCTTCATTATTAATGAAAGTTAACCATTAGGAAATATTAAGATTATATGCTTAAATATTTCCTAATGGTTATTATTTCTTTACTTGTTGAAAGCCTGTTCGGATAGTTCCACTTAGTCATAAGCAATTGTCTTGAATTAGAGATAATTACTTGATATGCTATGTAGGCCTAGAAGTTTGAACTAGGCATGCAAAAAGGAAGGAAAGAAGGAGTTTTAGGATATGGTAAAAGTAGCAGTAATTTATTATAGTTCAACTGGAACCAATTATCAACTTGCTAATTGGGCAGCAGAAGCGGTGAAAGC
Organism: Gracilibacillus sp. JCM 18860; assembly: GCF_055395245.1. NCBI lineage: Bacteria > Bacillati > Bacillota > Bacilli > Caryophanales > Bacillaceae > Gracilibacillus > Gracilibacillus sp. JCM 18860. The sequence goes on along the minus strand of NZ_AP043868.1, from coordinate 1,173,210 downwards.
AGCAGATGCTGAGGTAAGAGTGGTGCGTGCGCAAGAGACGGCGCCAGAGGCTGCAGTAGCTTCTAATCCAGCTTGGAAACAGCATTTAGAGGAAACTCAACATGTCCCTGTAGCAACCTCTGATGATATAGAATGGGCAGATGCGATTATTTTCAGTATTCCGACTAGATTTGGAAATGTTCCATCTCAAATGAAGCAATTTATTGATTCACAAGGCGGATTATGGGCTGCAGGAAAAACGATGAATAAAGTAGTAACAGCCATGTCTTCTGCTTCTAATGCGCATGGTGGTCATGAGGGAACCTTATTACATTTATATACCTCTATGATGCACTGGGGTGCGATCATCGTCCCTCCTGGATATACAAATGAATGTATCTATGGGGCAGGCGGAAACCCTTATGGAACTAGTGTCACACAAACTCCAGATGGTAAAATGCTGGAGGATGTAGAAGCAGCAGTGAAGCACCAAGCAACTCGTGTAGTGGAAGTAGCTTCAAAAATAGTTCAATCATAATTGTAGAAGGCAGATCTTCAGCAATGAAGGTCTGCTTTTTTTTGCACGTTAGGAAGATATAAAATTTCTACACAGCAGAAGCTTCGACCAAGTTTTTTAAGGTAACAAGTAAAAAAAACTAGGTACTTGTTAAAGTAGAGAGAATGCCTCGTTTTTTTCATATCTCCAATGAAGTACACAAAACTTGAATAATTACGATAAATATGTCAAAGTATGAATGTGATAGCAATAAGATATGGACATGTAGGGGGACTGGTGTTGCCAGTTGAGATTGTATCCGGAAGATACTGACCCTTAGAACCTGATCTGGTTAGCACCAGCGTAGGGAACATATGGAATTATGAATCTATATGCGCTCTAGGCTTCTGTCTAGAGCGCTTTTTCTATATGTATCCCTTAAAAACGACATAAGGGGGAAATCAAATTGAACAAACTATTAGTTGTCTTAGCATGTATGTTTTTTATGTTAACAGGATGTGGCCAAGACTCTTCTCAAACAGACAAACAGAATTTAACAGAAGTCACGTTTGTTTTGGATTGGACACCGAATACAAATCATACCGGATTATATGTCGCCCAAGCAAAGGGTTATTTTGAGGAAGAGGGATTAAATGTCAATATTGTGCTTCCGGGTGAAGCAGGTGCTGATCAAACGGTAGCTGCAGGGAAGGCCGATTTTGGAATAAGTGCACAGGAGGCGGTTACTGAAGCAAGAGTACAGGATATTCCGATTGTATCGATAGCAGCTGTTATTCAACATAATACTTCTGGTTTTGCGGCCCCAGTAGAGAAAGGAATCCAATCCCCTGCCGATTTTGCCGGAAAGACATATGGAGGCTGGGGTGCACCAGTGGAATCAGCAGTAATCGATTCCTTGATGAAACAAGAGGGTGCATCCGTAGATGATGTTACCATTACGAATATTGGCAATACCGACTTTTTTACTGCAGTTGAGCGAGATGTAGATTTTGCCTGGATTTACTATGGTTGGACTGGTGTTGAAGCAGAGCTTCGTGGTATCGACCTAGATATGCTCTACTTAACCGATTATTCAGAAAAACTAGATTACTATACTCCTGTTATCACAACAAATGAAACAATGCTAGAAGAGAATTCTGAAACGGTTCGTTCATTGTTAGCAGCAGTAACTAAGGGTTATCAATATGCTATCAGTCATCCAGCTGAAGCAGCAGATATATTAATAGATAAAGTACCCGATTTAGACCCAGAATTGGTAAAAGCAAGTCAAGAATGGCTCTCTCCAAAATATCAGGACGATGCTACAAGATGGGGAGAACAACGTCCAGAGGTTTGGAGAAATTATTCTGATTGGATGTTCGAAAATGGTCTATTAGAAAGGGAGCTAGACGTAGAATCAGCGTTTACAAATGAATTTTTACCTGAATAAAAAGGAGAGAGAAAAATGGCAAATGCATTAGTGAGTATTCAAATTATCCCGAAAACACCAAATGGGGAAGATGTGATTCCATTTGTAGATGCAGCAATTGAGGTAATCGAGGCTGCTGGAGTGAAGTACCAAGTGAATCCATTAGAAACAACAATGGAAGGGGAGCTATCTGCACTACTAGTGATTATTGAAAAAATGAATCAACGTATGCTAGATATGGGCTGTACGAGCAACATATCCCAAATTAAAATTTATACAAGGGCGGACAATCAGGCGTCTATGGAAAAATTAACAGAGAAATATCACTAAAGTAGTGGAAACAACATAACAGAGTAAGGACGGTGTTGAGCACATGATAAAAAAATCATGGCTTCCTATCTCAGTGATTGCGATAATGCTTTTTATCTGGGAGCTATCGACGAGAATCTTTCAAATACCAGATTGGATACTACCAGCACCCACTGTCATTATACAGGAGGCACTTAACAACTGGCCGAACTATAGTCATCATATCTTCTCAACAATTCAACTAACGATACTCGGTTTGGTTATGGGGATAGTGGTTGGACTAACGGTAGCGGTTATTCTACATTTGTTGCCAAAGGTGAGAGAAGCAGTATATCCAATTATGATCCTTTCACAAAATGTTCCAATTATAGTGTTGGCACCACTACTCGTGATTTGGTTTGGTTTTGGCATGACACCAAAGCTATTGATTATAATCCTTGTGTGTTTTTTTCCGATTGCAGTAGCTACGATTGATGGATTGAGACAAACTTCGCCAGAGCTTATTCATTATATGAAAATGACAGGTGCGACCAAGCAACAGATTTTTAGAAAGTTAGAGCTACCACACGCTTTGCCTGCTATATTTTCAGGACTAAAGATTTCAGCAACCTATAGTGTGATGGGGGCCGTCATCTCAGAATGGTTAGGAGCCAATCAAGGTATTGGGGTTTATATGACATTAGCATCCTCCTCATTCCGAACAGATAGAGTATTTGTAGCGATATTATTTATCATGATATTATGCTTATTCTTTTTTGCGATCATTTTAATCTGTGAAAAAGCTTTGATCAAATGGAGAAAGGAGGGGTAGGCTTGAGCACATTACAAATTAATCACTTAACGAAAAGCTTTGAACCACATACCATTATTCAAGATTTGAATCTAGTGGTAAATGAAGGAGAATTTGTGTCATTACTAGGTCCATCTGGAAGTGGAAAGAGTACGATTTTTCATTTAATTGGAGGCTTGTATGAGCCAGATCAAGGAACCATTCTCTTAAACGGCGAAAATATTATCGGAAAGAAAGGTGCCATTAGCTATATGCCTCAAAGTCCTTCCCTTTTTCCGTGGCGTACGATTCTTGAAAATGTAGTATTGGCCGCAGAGCTTTTTGAAAGACCTGATAAACGAAAGGCAAAGAAAATGTTAAAACGTGCAGGACTTCATGATTATATTGATGCTTATCCTCATCAGCTTTCTGGTGGGATGCAGCAACGAGTAGCTTTTGTTAGAAGCTTATTAAGTCCACAATCCTTTATTTGTCTAGATGAACCTTTTTCTGCGCTAGATGAGTTTACTAGGGTAGATATGCAGAAATGGCTATTATCCATCTGGGAGGAAGAACGTCCTTCGGTTTTATTTGTTACACATAATATTGAAGAAGCAATTTTTTTATCCGATCGCATTCTAGTCTTAGGCGAACGCCCAGCAAAAGTAACCGAAGAGGTTCATATCCCTTTTGAACGACCTCGAACAGATCGCTTACTTTTATCACCTGAATTATTAGAAATAAAGAAACGAATTTACAGAATATTAAGGGGCTCATAAACTGATGATTGATGCACATATTCACCTTGACTGGTATAAAAAGGAAGAACGGGAAACTATCCTAAAGGACTTAAAGGATAAAAGGATTGCAGGTCTTATCGCCATTTCAAGTGACTTAGCATCTTGCAAAAAAGTATTGTCATTATCTCAGAAAAACAAGCTAGTTTTTCCTGCTTTAGGATGGCACCCTGAGCAGTCATTGCCAGATGAGAAAGAATTAGCTGAATTGGAAGAGTTAATCAGAAAACACCATCATTCTATAGTCGCAATTGGAGAAGTGGGTTTACCTTATTATCTAAAAAAAGAACGTCCAACGTTAGATATAAATCCATATATTCATATTTTGGAGAGATTTATCAATTTGGCAAAAGAATATCATTTACCGATTGTGCTTCATGCTGTATATGAGGATGCTGACATTGTGTGCGACCTATTAGAAAAACATGGTCACAATAAAGCACATTTTCATTGGTTCAAAGGCTCTGGCGATACGATGAAGCGGATGATTAAGAACCAATATCGTATTTCTGTCACACCAGATTGTGTTTATGAAAAAGAAATTCAAAGGATAATAGATATCTATCCTTTAGAATTTACCATGGTAGAGACTGATGGACCATGGCAATTCCATGGCCCTTTTGAAAATAAAAGGACTCATCCAGTAATGATGGCCGAATCTATCAAGCAAATCGCAACAATAAAAAAGGTCTCTCTTCCTGAAGTAGAAAGGAAAATATTAGAGAACACAAAGGAATTCTATCAAATTTTGTTAAGGGGCTCATCTTATTTAAGATGAGTCCCTTATAGTATTCAAGCGAGACAATCTTAGTTTTATAGAAAGCGCAATCAAGAAAAATATGGTAATATTTTTCTGTTTTTGGCAGGAATTTATATAAGGGATATCGAATTAATTATTAATCTAAAAGAAGGGAGGGTAGTGATGTCATTAGGGAAAGTCAAATTTTATAAGGGAGTTGAACTAAATGAAAAAGGTTAAGATTATTGGTGCTTCCTTGATCATTCTAATGGGAATCTTGGTAACTAGTGGGATAACATTTGCTAGCCAATATCATACCTACTCAGGAAATGTACCCCGATTTGGCGGAAATTTATTCACTCCTATTCATCCTGCAATGGATCCAAAAGTACAACAGGTATACCTTCTTACTGTTGAAAATAATGCCGCACTATATGCAACAGTAGTGGACGATAATAAACGTATTCATCTTGGACAAGAAGAAGTGCCATTAGCGATAGCAACATGGCGACGTGTACGCAGCAATGCAACGAATTTAAGAGCAATCCGAGTAATGCTAGAAACAAGGCTTACTAATCCCTCTACTGTATATACAAAATATCGTGTGAGATGGTAACTTCCATTAGGGCAGTTCCATCAACTGCCCTTAGTTCTTAGGCTCCCCCATTTTTCAAATATTCTGATGGTGAATGGAGTGTAGTGATGATGGTCAAATTAATCCGTACGGAGATGAAGAGAAATCTGTTTACATGGAGTACGCTCATTGCCTTTCTATTATTTGTTGCGTTATTTGTTTTAGGTGCCGAAAAATTCCGCCCAAATACGGAATTAGGCTTAGAAAGGAATAGCTATAATTACTTCTCGGCATTCCTATATACACATGGCGTTGGCCCAAAAGCCATTTTGCCAATTGTTTTTCCCTTCATTATTGCCCTTTTATCTGGTTCATCTTTAGCATTGGATCGAAAAACAGGATATATAGAGTTTATCCTATTAAGAACGACATACAAAAAATATATTTTCTCCAAAATGATAGCTGCATCGATTATTAGTTTTCTATTCGTTTTCATTGTGGAGATACTTTGCTTTTTATATCTCCGAATATCTTTCCATCCACCCAATTCTATAACCGAAATGGAGGGCTATGTGCCAAGCTTCGGTCATGACTTATTTACTCAATCACCTTTTCTTTATATTTTCTTCATCGTGTTAAATACTGCCATATTGGCGGTGTTTATATCGCTCCTCTCTATATTATTGGCAACATGGTCAAAAAATGTCTATATCGTAATGTTTGCTCCTTTTTTCATCTTTATCATTGGTCAGCTTTTGTTCTTTGCTCTTCATATTAATAAATTCGCTCCATTTGAATTAGTGGGAGGATATATGCTGAATAGTTTCGAATATTCTTTATTAGAACTGCCGATTATACTACTCTTTTCCTTACTCATTACTTCTTTTTTAGTGTATTTTCGTTTCTCATTAAAATTTAAGAAAGGACTGCAATTATATGGAAAAACAAAGATTAATTCAATTTAAAGGTGTAAAGAAGAAACTAGGAAAAACGATGATTTTGGATGGAATCAATTTTTCTGTATCGGCAGGTGAAGTAGTTGGTATAACAGGTGCGAATGGATCTGGCAAAACAACGATACTACGACAAATATGTGGTTTTTTATACCCTGATCAAGGAGAAGTGATCGTTTCCAATGAAATAGTAGAGCCAGGACTTGTTGGGAAAATCCCAGCAGGAATAGGTGCTCTGATTGAAACACCAACATTTTTACCACAATTTACTGGCTTTCAAAATCTAGCATTACTAGCAGGAATCCAAGAAAAAATCGGTAAAGAAACGATTAAAAAAAGTTTAAAAATGGTTGGTTTAGAACCTATGGATAAGAAAAAGGTAAGGAAATATTCTCAAGGTATGCTACAACGTTTAGGTATTGCACAAGCAATTATGGAAGAACCGAAAATTTTACTATTGGACGAGCCAACAAATGGATTGGATAAGGATGGAGTTGATTTATTTCGCCAGATCTTAGAAAAACAAATTAATGATCATGTTGCGATCATTCTCGTCTCTCACATTGAAGAAGAAATAAGCAGGTTTTGCGACAAAGTTTATTTGTTAAAGGACGGAAAATTAGAACTGATCCAGAAACAAAAACAACGTGAATGGATTATTCTTGTTCGTACAGTTGAGGAATTAGAACAGTTAAGTTATGTCTTAACTGATTTCCGTATCATCAAACGGGTTGGCGGCTTTGCAACTGGCCAGTGTAAAGGGGAGTGGGAAAGTAAGCAAGAATTATTAGCTTTTTTAATGAGTTACCATATAATACCAGAAAAGATTATGATGGAGGAAGAGGTTGTGTTATGCTAACTGTCGGATTGATTCAGCTGTTTATTCATAATGGATGGCGTTGGCTTGTTGTAACAGGTACACTATTTGGTCTCACCTTTTTTATTGATCGTACAGGAGTGCAGAAGTCTGAAAATATATTTGAATTTATCGTCACGGGGCTAACCCAACATTATCTAACGTTAATTGTTATTCCATTACTCTACTTCCTTCTAATAGTGGATTTTATTCCTAAAATAATGGCTTCAAATGTTATTTATATAAGGGCTAGATCAAAGGTCAGACTTCTTTTTTATTTTATTGTAGTTCATTTTGCTGCAGCATTCACTTTTTCCGTTCTTTGTTTTATTCTGTTTTTTATTTCTGGATGGGTTCAAGGGATGCATGTGGAATTGAGCTGGGATAGTGCACAATTTTTTTATGAGGAGCAAAACCCACTGACAATCCTTACTTCGTTAATTACCTTATATATCGTGACATTAACTTCAATTGGTACATTTACGATGTTTATTTCTTTAAGATATTTTAATTCAGTGATAGCACTAGGATTCGGTGTATTCATTTGTTTATTGAGTTACATAGTTTGGATGATTTATCCGATACGAACAATGTTTAAATTTACGCCCATTGCACAAATGATGTTTTTCTCCCTATATCCAAATAAAATCAGTGAGCAAGTAGAGAACTTTACGATCGATTGGTCGATTCGTTATAACCTTATTGTGTTATTTATTTCTATTATTTTAATGTTTATACACATTAGAAAAAAACAGTTTTGAAGAGGGTGACAATAGAATGAGAAAAATCTTTGTGGCAAATCTTGTTTATCTTCTAAACGGGAAGACTATTTTTTCTCTTCTGTTTCTTTTTTTGTGCTTAGCCATGACTCGTATCTTCCTTGTTTCTGATTTGTCGATCGAGAATAATGTCAACCTTATGGATTATCTAGTTTATTCTTTAGCTGGCATTAAATCTCCTGATCACCTTATTAGAATGGTTGGTTGGTTAGCGAATTTATTACCTATTTTAATTTGTATAAACTCTCTAATGAGTGTTTTCTCTAAATACGATCAACTGGTATTGTTAAGAATTCATCGGTGGTCACATATGCTCATTTGTAAAGCAAGTGCTATTACTTTCTTTATTCTTCTCTATACTTTTTCTCTGTTTATCTTACATATGTTGGTTGGTTCCCTATTTTTCGAGGTTCATCTTAACCGAGAATTCATTCTAAATATTACAGGTAGCTATCTTATTCTCGTTTCTGGCCTCATGACATTATGTGCAATCGCGATTTTGGGAACTTATCTATTTCAAAAAAATCAGATCTTTTATTTATTGTATACGGTTTTACTAGTTATTTTGTGTATATTTCGAACATATGAATGGATCCCACGTTGGTTGTCACCTATTCATTATTCCTCCTTCGCACAATTGAATACTAGTGAGCTAGTATTCTATCATTGTTTCAATCTGCTTATCATCTTGCTTTGTTCCATGGTGACCTTGCTCATAAGTTATAAGCAAGGATAGGAGAAACAGCCCAATATACTTCGTTGGTTGTTTCTTATTCACATGCAATCCCATCTCGATCACCATCCAAATCTAAATGATATCCAAGGTCTTCTTTGTATAGGGGAGTGACCCCTGCTTCTTTAGCTTCCGCACAACTCCCATAAATAACATTGTCTTCTGAGTCCGCGTGAAATCCATCCTCTGAAACGTAATCATCTATACTCCAGATACCTATCCCTTCTTGCCTTGCTTGTTTTTCCGCCATCTTCATTTCTTCTTGATGTGTATAAGGAGGATCATATTCGTAGGCATATCTCGCTAAACCTTCTTTTAATAGCAATTTATTGAAGTTTTCTCCATCTATCCATACATAACCTAATAATCGATTATATTTATCACGTTGTGGACCGTCAAATTCAATTTGGATTTGCTGATTTGATAACAAATTCTCCGTGAATCGTGATGCTTCTTCACCAAATGGCTGAACGGGAAGGTCGGGATGCTTCGTTTCTGGTGTATCCACAAGAAGAAGCCGCATCGTCTCTTCCTCTCCATTTATTTCTATTTTTAATGTATCCCCATCAACAACTCGTAAGACTGATGCGGTTACTAAGTTTTCTTCCTTATTTGTTACATGATTAGTTTGAACAGTTGATTGATCTACGGACATACCACATCCAGTAAGCAGGCATAAAAGTGTAATCAAACAAATGATTGTCTTTCGAAAGATCATGAGTTCCCTCCATGTTGTTTATATTCCTTAACAGTGTACTATAGAAAATAATTCCAGACAATGGCAAACCGAACAATTATGCGTTTGTCATAATGTGAAAAATTTGTGAAGCTTGATATAAGTCACTATAAAAAATAGATTTTTGGTATATACTAGTAATAGAAACACATATGAAAGGGAGTAATAATTATGAAAAAGTGGACTTTATTACTAGTTTCAAGCCTATTTCTAGTATTACTACTTGCAGCTTGCGGTGGCGGTGAAGAAGATAATAAAGCTGACACAAATGAATCAGCTTCAAGTGAGAATGGTGAAGTAGTAGATATAAAAGCATCTAATTGGGAATTTGACAAAGAAGAATACACAGTTCCAGCAGGAGAAGTAACTGTCCAACTTACAAGTGAAGATGGGTACCATGGAATTTCGATCGATAATACAGATATCGCAATAGAAAATGAGGGCACAGCTACTGCAAACTTAGAAGCAGGTGAATATACTATTCGTTGTAGCATCCCTTGTGGAACAGGTCATGACGAAATGGTAGCAACATTAGTTGTCCAATAATTTTTTGAACCGGGCTATATGCTCGGTTATTTTTTTGGTAAATAGTAGAATAGAAAGGTCAGAGAATTATGGTAAAATAGATTAGTGGATATACACTGAAATAAAGGAAGAGTGAAATGAAAAAATTTGAAATTGGTATCTATTCATTAGCAGAAATATTAGAGGATCCATTCAGCCGTTATATTCCTAGCTTTAGTCAAAAAATAAACGAAATGATTCAGATGGCTGATTATGCAGATAAACTTGGCCTTGATTTGTTTGGAGTTGGTGAGCACCATCGTCTTGACTATGCGGTTTCCTCACCTCAAGTCGTCCTATCATCCATTGCGCAAAGAACAAAACAAATTAAACTCACTGCACTCACATCCTTACTAAATACAGCTGATCCAGTTCGACTTTTTGAGGATTTTGCAACACTCGATCTGTTGTCGGATGGTCGTGTTGAATTTACTGCAGGAAGAGGAGCGTTTGTCGAGGCATTCCCTTTGTTTGGATATGATGAAGCAAAATATGATGAACTGTTTGAGGAACATTTACAGCTATTTCTTACTTTAAATGAAGAAAAACGCGTGACATGGGAAGGTCAATTTCGACCAGCATTACAGGATGCAGAGATCTCGCCTAGACCGAAGCAAGCGAAACTACCAATTTCAATTGGGGTTGGTGGAACGATAGAGAGTGCTCAACGAGCAGGGCAGAATGGCTGTGGTTTAACCGTTGTGATGATTGGTGGGATAGTTAAAAAATATCTACCATTAATCGAAACATATAAACAATCATTTCAAGGAAATTCACCATATATCTCGATTGCAGCTCATACTTTTATTAGAGAAACAGAGGCAGAAATTGAAAAGGAATTTTACCAATACTATGGGAAATATTGGAGCCATCTCACTAGTCACGGAATTGGAGGAGCGATGGGGGTTGCGAGAACAGATATGGCATACATAACAAGTGAACAATCTACACTTTTAGTTGGAACACCTGCACAAATTATTAGAAAGATCCATTATCAAAGAGAGCTGTTTGGTCATCATCGTTTTTTGGCTCAAGTCGATTTCGGTGGACTGCCTATTGAAAAAGTGAAAAAAACAATTCATTTACTTGCAACAGAAGTAGCACCTGCGATCAATAATTCCTTCTAGTATAAAAGAATTTGGTGTGATAAGATATAATGAATGAAAGCGTTTGAAAGAAGGGGGTCTTTGATGTATTATAATAAAATTCGTATACCACTTTTAACGATATTAGTTATTTTAATGATTCTTGATTTGACTGGGGTAATTTATATTCCTGGGATAGTTATTTTTATTATTGCTTTTGCTTTAATTGCTTATAATATTTATATCAGAAGAAATATTTCGAGACAACATCAGAAAAAGAATTAATCTAGGTTAGAGTAAGATCCGATTTCATTAGTCGGATCTTTTTTTATTTGAAGCAGTAGAGCTATAAGAGGCGTTTGAACATGTGTCTTTACAGATGTAATATAATGTGTATAATGAAAATGATGTGAAGAAAAATGAGGGGGAGCTAAATGAATAAAAAAGAAAAAATGTGGGGACTTATCATTCTATTTATCGTATTTCTAGGATATTTTCTCCCATATACCTTATTTTCTAATATAGAAAAATGGTATGGTAGTTTTTTGTTATGGACTATTCTTGCAATAATAGTTATTATCATCAATTATATCTTGACAAAAGAGTGGGGTGATGAAGAGTGAGCACAACAATGGTTTGGATCACCATTACCCTCTACATTTTAATTGGAATATTTATTGCTTTCCTATCTAGAGTAGGAAAACAAAACAGTATGGCTGGCTATTTTCTCGGTGACCGGAAGCTAAATGGTTTTGTTTCTGCACTTAGTTATAGTGCAACAACCTATAGTGCTTTCATGCTAGTAGGTCTTGCAGGATTAACCTACAATGGTGGCGTTGGAGCATTTGGATTTGAGATTATTTATTTCATGGGTGTTTCTTTGGTGGCTATTTTTGGCCCACGCTTTTGGTTAGTTGGAAAAAAATATGGCTATGTGACACCATCAGAAATGCTAGGTGATCGCTACCAAAATAAATGGGTAGCAATTGTGACAGCTTTATCCAGCTGCTTATTCTTAATTCCATATAGTGCAGTACAACTTACAGGGATTGGCTATTTATTAGAAGGGGTAACAAGTGGTGCAATTTCCTATACAACAGGCGTTATTATCGCAACCATTTTAGCATTAGTTTTCACATATATTGCGGGAATTCGCTCAGTTGCTTGGACTGATTCATTACAATCGTTAATTATGATCATCGCGTCTACCATTGTGGTTTTATTGATTATAGATGGATTAGGGGGCTGGAATGGATTTTTTGACTCCATTGAAAAGACAAAACCAGAAGCCTTAGCGGTACCAGGAAATGGATTTTTTAACTTTTGGACATTTTTAGGTTTAACTATTCCTTGGTTTTTCTTTAGTATTTCTAATCCACAGGTAAGTCAGCGTTTATTTATGCCATCATCGATGAAAAGTATGCGACATATGCTACTAGGCTTTTTAATTTTTGGATTTATTTATACGATTGTATCTGTTGTATGGGGATTATCTGCGACAGTTCTTTTTCCAGAATTAGATAATGCCGATTTAGCAACACCAATACTGTTATCATCCGAATTGGTTCCAGATCTCCTAGGCGTTATTGTCATGGTAGGAATATTAGCTGCGGCTATCTCGACCATTGATTCGATTTTATTGACACTCTCTTCCTTATTTTCTAGGGATGTATATCGTAATATTATGAAGCATAAACAAACAACAGACCAAAAACAATTGCAAATAGGAAAAATTGTAATACCTATAATTGCAATTCTGGCCTATTTATTTGCACAATTACAACTAGATTTAATTGCCGTATTATCAGTAGCATCTTCTGCTGGTTTAATTGTTGTAGTGCCAGGAATTATCGGCGCATTCTTTTGGAGAAAAGGAACAGCAAGTGGTGTGATTATAAGTGTTATCATAGGAAGTATTTTTGTGATTATTCTTGAAGCCTTTCAACTTTTACCTTTAGGCTTGAAGTCAGGTATTTGGGGGATTATTATTTCTACTATTCTCTTTATTAGCACAAGTTTCATAACCAAAGCCCCTGAAGACAAAGCCAATGAATTTATCGATTATTTACAGGTTAAGTTGAAGAAAAACTCTAGATAAATCCAAAGAAGTGCTAATTTTTCCCTTTTAAATAGTTTTAAAACATGTATTGATAATACGCAATTAATGTCGATATAACTATTTAGAAGGGGAGGAAACAGCTTGAAAAAACAGAAGTGGAAATCTAGTGTATCAACTAAATTAATCTCATTAATTACCGTTATCGTTGCCATAACAGGAATTGTCATTGGAATATTTAGTTATAATGTAGCAAAAGCTCAATTAGTAGAATCAGGAGAAAGTGAATTAAGGAAGATAACAGATGGGGCATATTCCATTCTAGAATTATTAAATCAAGAAGTGGAAGAGGGAAGATTAAGCTTAGAAGAGGCGAAGGATGAGGCTCGTCTCCTATTAAATGGACCAGAAAATAATAAGCAAGAATATGACTATTCTCAAACAAATTTTGTTTATAAAAACAATGGATATGTTCTAGCTTATGATGAAGAGCTTGTCTTGCAATTACATCCTACCGAAATAGGTAGCGAGCCTGCTGATGATTTAAATCGGAGTAATCGCGCATCACTTGTAAAAGCAGGTAAAGCATCAGAACCTGATGATAGAATTGCTGAATACAGTGATCTCCAAGAGGATGGAAGTTATAAAGACAAAACAGCTTATATGAGATATTTTGAGCCATGGGATTGGACTATAGGTGTTGCTGTATATCAGGATGAGTTTTATGAAGGGTTACATCAATTATTGTTGGTTATTATTAGTAGTGTTGTCGTAATTATCGTTATTAGTGCTATTATTTTTTATTTGTTAACAAGAAAAAAATTAGTATCTCTTACAATGGTGGCAGATGTTGCCACATCCATTGCAGAAGGTAATATTAAAAAGACAAATTTAAAAGAGTCTCAGGACGAAATAGGCTTACTTGCTGCAGCATTTAATAAAATGTCTGATCAATTAACTACATTAGTAACAAATGTTCACCAATCAAGTGATCAATTACTTGATGCAGCAACAGATTTATCAGCAATCTCGGAACAAACCTCTGCAAGCAGTGAGGAAGTTGGAAATGCGATGGAGGAAATCTCTCGAGGCACTCAAGAACAAGCAAATGATTTAGAGGATATTAGTTATAGAGTAGATCTATTATCACAAGCCGTGCAAAAAATGCAAGGCGAAACCACTAAGGTGGATACGATCACTACAGAGACAGAAGAGCTATCAAGTAATGGCCAAGAAATCGTCTCAAAATTACAGAAATCAAATAGTGAAGCCGTTCATGCATCTAGGGCAATTGCAGAAGATATCCAACAATTGAATCAAAAAGTTACAAAAATTACATCTGTTATGGATACGATAGAGCATATTGCGGAAGAAACGAACTTACTGGCACTAAATGCAAGTATTGAAGCAGCAAGAGCGGGGGAACACGGTAAAGGATTCTCTGTAGTCGCTGATGAAATCAGAAAGCTTGCAGAACAGTCTAAGGATGCGACACACCAAGTACAACAGGTTGTTTCAACCATTGTTGCAGAAACTGATAAAACCGTTGAGGCTGTTCGGAGTAACGTCCAGAGTTCAGAAGGGTTAAACAACGATGTGGAGGAAACAGAGGGTATCTTTGTGGACTTACAGCAAGCTGTTAAGGAAATTGTGGCAGCAATCGGTTCTGTTAAGACAGAGATGGATCAGATTACGAACGAAGTAGAAAAAATGAATGAAAATATTGAAAGTGTATCCAGTGTATCTGAAGAAACAGCTGCGTCTGTGGAGGAGATCACTTCATCCGTTGACGAGCAGATAAACGCGATTGCCAATGTGGCAAAATCAGCAGAAAACTTAACAGGGTTAAACCAAGATCTTAGTAACATTATTAACCGTTATACCATTTCCAAATGATGAGTGCAGATTGAATCATCATCTATAATCACGTAAAATAGAATCATTATAGCATGTAATGAGGTGAGATGATGGCAGGGATTAAATTTGAAATCGTGGAGAACATTGCTGTATTAGCTGAATCACCTTCTGGTTGGACGAAGGAAGTGAATTTGATCAGCTGGAATGACCGCGAGCCTAAATATGACATAAGAGATTGGTCACCAGATCATGAAAAAATGGGTAAAGGTATTACGTTAACAATGGAAGAATGGAAAGCATTAAAAGACTTTATGGTCGAGTCAAATTAAAAAAGCTTGATATGAGGTGCTAGACACTCATATCAAGCTTTTTCACTATCATCAAATTTTCCAATTCGATATTCCCAAAACCTCTAAAAAAGTTTGTTAGATTTCCTTACAGAAAACATGACGTTAAATGTTCGTAAATAGTAGGATGGTAAATAACAAAAGATGTTAAATGATTTAACATAAAAAAGGGGATATGAAAAATGGCGACATTAGCACCAGATAGAACGAAGGTTCACAAGACCAACTTAGAGATGATCAAGGATCAAATCGAGAAAAGACATGTAGAACTATTACATCTACAATTTGTCGATATTGAAGGTTCCTTAAAACAAGTAACCGTCACTTCGGAGCAATTAGGTGACGTGGTTGAAGGAAAAACAATGTTTGACGGTTCCTCTATTAAAGGATTCACTCCAATTAACAAATCAGATCTGTATTTATTACCAGATTTAAATACATTTGCTGTATTACCATGGACAGAGGAAGACGGATATGCAGAGGCAAGATTTTTATGTAGTGTGACGAACCCAGATGGAACTCCCTTTGAAGGAGATCCCCGTACGATTCTAAAAAATACTGTAGATAAGGCGAATGAGAAGAATTTTTCTATTCAGGTAGGTCCTGAGCTTGAATTTTTCTTATTTGAAACAGATGCCAAAGGAGACCCTACCAACAGAGTGGCCGATCAAGGGGGTTATTTTGAACCGGCACCATATGATTTAGGAGAAAAAGTACGCTTGGAAATTTATCGAACATTGAAAAAAATGGGCTTTGTAATTGAAGCTTCCCATCACGAAGTAGCCATTGGTCAACATGAGATTAACTTTAAATATGCCGATGCACTGACCACTGCTGATAATGCAACGACATTTAAATGGGTAGTAAAAACAATTGCTCAGCAATTTGGTCTTAGAGCTACATTTATGCCAAAGCCTATCTTTGGTGAAAACGGAAATGGAATGCATGTAAATATCTCCTTATTTGATCAAAAAGCTGGGAAAAATGCTTTTTTCGATGAAAAGGACTCAAGACAATTGTCAGAAGAAGCTTATCAATTTATTGCAGGGCTTTTGACACATGTTTCTTCCTTTGCGGTATTTACTAATCCACTTGTAAATTCTTATAAAAGGCTTGTTCCGGGTTATGAGGCACCATGCTATATCGCATGGTCTGCTTCCAATCGTTCTGCATTAGTTCGTATCCCAGCAACCCGTGGTGCTGGAACACGTGTCGAAATTAGATGCCCAGATCCATCAGCAAATCCATACTATGCTTTCGCAGCTATTGCACAATCTGGTATTAACGGAATAGAGAAAGAAATGAACGCACCTGCAGAAATAGTCGACGATATTTTTAGTATGGACGACGATGAAAGAATCCTACGAGGCATTCAGAATCTACCAACAACCTTAGGTGAATCCATTCGAGCATTAGTTGATGGTGAAATAGGTAAACAAGTGCTTGGAGAATACGCATTAAAGGAATACCTTTCACTAAAACAAGAAGAATGGAACAGTTATCGTACCGCTGTGACCGATTGGGAGTTGGCAAGCTATCAAAGTAAATTCTAATTATTCGCTTAATTATATACTTTTAGTTGATATACAACCCGAACTTTAAAAAGGTCCGGGTTGTTTTTTTGATAAGCGTTCTACAACGGATTGAATTCCTATAAAACTCGTATTCTTTTCAATTAATTTAGAAAATCGATATAATTCAATTATAGGTGAATGTATAGTGAGGTGTTTAAAATGGATCCTTTAGATATCATGCTTGATATGGAACGAGTTAAACCATATTATCAACCAGTGTTTAGTGCTGATAGTCATGAGGTCGTCGGCTACCAAGTACTTGGTTATTTAGAAACAGAGAGAAAAAGAGAAAGTATTCGTGCCTTCTTTCAGAACCAAAATGTCCCTGATGATTTCAAAGTAGATATGGATCGACATATTCATCGAAGAGCATTAGATATATATCTGAAGCATAATGTGGATGCAAGTATTTTCCTCATTGTCCATCAAAGCTATTTAACAAAAACAGAGGAAGAAAAGGACTTTGTTCAAGAGCTGATTTCTTATCAAGAAAAGGGATTGGATTTATCCAAGGTTATTTTAGAAATTGTTGAACAAGAATCAGTAGAGGAAATGGATAACCTATCAAACTCATTAAAATATTTAAAAACCTTTGGCGTCAAAATTGCGATTAATGATGCCGGAAGGGGTTCAAGCAATATGGATCGTATTAGCACACTTGAACCAGATATTATCAAAATAAACCTAGCTTCCTTACTAGACCAATCACTTTCTGTTAACTATCAGCATACCATTTACTCCTTATCTATCTTAGCAAGAAGAGTGGGAGCAGAACTGTTATTTGATGGAATAGAATCTAACTATCATTTTCATTATGCATGGCGAAATAACGGAAGATACTACCAGGGCCCATTTCTATCGACCCCGAGTGAAGCTTTTATAAGGAGAGACCTTTTAAAAACTAGGTTTAGAAAGGATATCCAACAATTTATCTATATTGAAAGATCAAAAATTAATGCAAAATATCAGTTAACCGAAACATTAAATGAAAAATTACAGCAAAATATTAAAATGTTAAGTTTAGAAAAGAACCTAGAGGAAGAGATTGATCGTTTTATTACCAATTGGGACGAGATGTTTTTCCGTATTTATGTGACAGATGCAGATGGCTTTCAAAAAACCGCTAACTATATTTATACCAAGGATGCTTGGAGACAGGATCTTACAGTGAAGGGAAAAAACTGGAGTTGGCGACCATACTTTATTGAAAATGTCATTCGAATGAATCATGATCAAACGGGGATACTTTCAGACATCTATAATGATATCGAAACAGGAGAAAGAATTCGTACATTTTCTTATCCTATCGACGAAAATTTATACGTATTTATGGATATTTCACCAATGTATTTAGACGAGCATGAGGATTTATTATGGTAATTATGAAAGGAGGTCTCTAATTGAAAACAGCTATGGTCATTGTAAACCCGAGTTCTGGTTCCGAAGAAAGTGAGAATTATCGTAATAAAGTGCTAGATAAATTACAGAATAAGGGGTATAGAGTGACTAGTAGAATCACACAAAAAGTAAGGGATGCGGTTCATTTTGCGCAGGAAGCTTGTGAGAGTAACTTGGATCTTATCGTAATCATGGGAGGAGATGGTACAATAAATGAAGTGATCAACGGAATTGCTCCAACTAATCATTATCCGACATTACTCATTATTCCATTTGGTACAGTGAATAATTTTGCAAAAGCATTAGAACTTCCTCTAAACCCAGATGAAGCTATTGAAATAATAGAAAAAGGTCAATTCCAAAATGTCGATATTGGCAAAGTTAATGATCAGTATTTTATGAACTTAATCAACTTAGGTGTGATAGCAGAAGCAACCTATTCTGTAACTGCTGAGCAAAAATCGAAATATGGATCTTTTGCCTATTTTATCGAAGGTGTAAAGAAGTTTTCCGAAAAAGACGTATTTCGAGTACAAATAGAAACAGATATAGACACCTTGGACACTGATGCGATGTTTGTATTAGTGGCGGTGACAGACACCTTCGCTGGCTGGAAAAATATGATCAAGGAAGCGGAAATAGACGATGGATATTTGCATCTATTCATTTTTAAAGAATTAACAAGTATAAAAAGCATAGCAATGATTGCAAAATTAATGAGTGGTTCGTTAAAGGAACAAAACAATGTCATTTATAGGAAAGCTAAGGAAGCAATCATCCAGACTAATACAACGAAAGTGATAAATGTTGATGGCGATGAAGGGGAAGAAACTCCATTAAAAATAAGAATTCTTCCAAGCCGTTTACGGGTAATGGTATAACCATTACCCCTTTTTATACGTTAGGAAAATATAAAATTTTTGTAGGAAGGAATGCGATGAAGCAAAAATTTTGAAGTCCAAAGTATAAGAAAAGCTAACGCATCCGCTAAAGGACGAGCGAATGCGAGTTTTTCTTATGTAGTAGTGCAAAAAAGTGATAATTTTACTCAAAAGTGCTAATTTATTAGATCCTTATATAATAACTAGTTGTGATTGTATACAAAAATTTATTATTGCAGGAAAAATTCCAACATAATATATTATCCATATAGTTTGGAGGTGAAAGCAAGTCTTCATTCCACTCTTTTCCTCACACTATTTGTAAGTGCTTACATTTGTGATAGAATTATTCAAGTGAGGTGAAGAATATGAGAGATAAAAAAATTTTCTCCAATATGAAAAAATGGTTTTCCTATCGTTGGCAGAGCAATTATTTTCGGAAAAGCTTTCTATTAATTTTATTTATTACTTCTATTCCAGGGATTATTTCAGGTATTGCTATTTATACATTCGGATTAAGCTCTACCGAAAAAGAGTTGCGTAAAGTACATGTAGAGGAGATTGATGATCGTGCTCAAAATATTGATACACAATTTAGTTACTTGGAAGAGTCCTTAACCTATTGGGCATTTGATCCAAGTTTTAATTATCAACTAATTACCACTGATTTTGTTTATGAGTTCCAAAAAACAAGAGAAATTATGCAGAAGTTAATGATCCTTGAAGGAAGCCAGCCACTTATTGGTGAGGTGGAATTATTTGTGGAAACAAAGGAAGGCCCTGTTTTATTCACACCTTACATAGAATACATAAAGGATGAAAAGGAACAAGAGGGCTATCATTCCTTATTAAAAACATCAAAAAATATAACTTGGGATCATACGGAAGACTTTTTTCAACATACAGGATATCGAAATAACTTAATATTAACCCACCAAATACCAGGGGTGATTAATAATCCTTTTGGTGCCATCGTTGTTACAATAGATGATAAAAGTCTTGTTCGTACACTAGAGACACTAACCCCATACAGCAACGGAGTAACAATGTTAATCAATGAAGAGAATGAATTACTTCTATCGACAGAAGGATCCTCAGATAAGGAATTCACAAAAGAATTAATTAATGTATTTACGAATAATAATAAGATGGATCGATCATTTCAAATGGATTGGAAGGATAAAACCTATTCTGTTTCGTATGGCACCTTTGATCGAATTGGATCGAAATGGACTTACATATCAGCTGCACCTATTTCAGCAATTACAACACCTATTATCACGATTTCAAAGGTCATACTTGTCGCAAGTTTAATTGTGCTCGGATTAGCCTTTTTCTTAACCTGGTTTGCCTCAAACCGTTTGTATCAGCCTGTGAAGAATTTAGCCAGTAGTTTTACAGCAACAAGTAACTTAACCTCTAATGGAAGGAAGGATGAATTTAAGCAGATTCGAGACAGGTTAGATTCTTTAACATTTGAAAGTGAACAATTGGAAAAGCGTATAAATCACCAAATACCGCAGTTAAGGCAAAATTTTCTTATTCAGCTTACTAAAGGGTATTTATATGATTTTGATGAGGATGCCTTAAGAAGAAGAATGGAAAATTATCGCTGGAAGGTCCATCATCATTCCTTTGTTTTATTAGATATCCAGCTAACAAGAGGAAATGAACATCTCCAACGAACATATGAGGATGATAGCTTGATTGCTTTTGCGATGGCAAATATTGCGGATGATATGACAGCAAAATATCTCGATCAGTACACGGTTTTAAATCAATATGATTTGACGGCAAGCCTTTTTTTGATCATTCCAGATGACATGTCGAATTGGTCAGATCAATTGAATCAATTAGCAGAGGATATTATGACAGCAATTAATCGTATTCTATCAAGCTATGTGACAATAACGATCAGTTCTGAAACAACAAGAATCAAAGATATTCCTTTTCTTTTCGAGGAAATAGGGAGGGCGAGGAGGTTTAGAGACTTCAATAACCAGAATCAGATTCTTATGTTAAATGAAGTGGAGAAAGAAGTGAAGGGACAAAAATTATTTTATCCATTTGAAACAGAAAAAGAGATCATTCAAAGCATTAGAAGAGGTAAAATTAATGAATCAGAAGAGTTGATTCGTCAATTTTTTGATGAACTTTTACACAATAGTACAAAAGAGGTAAGTGTTCATGCAGGTATTATGCAGCTTTATAGTACGATTCAACACGAAATTTTACTATCAGGGGTAGATCCTGTCGTTTTATATAAAGGACGAAATATGTATGAGGAGCTATCACAGCTTCGGGAAATGGAATGGGTAGTGAAATGGTTAATTGTACAAGTGATTGAACCATATATAACCTTTTTAGAGAATAACATGAATATGGAAATGAAAGTGATAGTAGAAAAAGTAGTTTCTTACCTTGAGGAACATTATATGGAGGATATCTCACTGGAGAGTTGTGCTGAATATGTTGATATCACGCCTTATGCCTTAAGTAAAGCATTTAAAAAGATTCATGGCGTCAATTTTATAGATTATCTTACTACGATCAGAATGGATAAAGCAAAAGAGTTATTATTGTACACGAACATGAAAATTAATGAAATATCAGAAAGTGTAGGGTATAGACATAGTTACTTTAATCGAATATTTAAAAAACATGTAGGCTTGCCACCTAGTCAATACCGAAAAACAAGAGCAAGTAGTTCTTAGGAGGAAATTAAATATGGGTTTTTCTTATCAACAATTTTTGAAGCCTGATACAGAATTTTCAGCCATGCCGTTTTGGTTTTGGAATGACCAGCTTGATAAAAGTAAATTGCGGTCACAATTAATCGATTTCCAGTCTAAAGGTGTAGAAGGTTTTGTGCTACACCCACGTAAAGGAATTCCTAATAATACCCCCTATTTATCCGATGAATTTATGGATTATGTAAAATTTGCTGTAGAGGAAGCAGACAAACGAGGCATGCATGTTATCTTATATGATGAAGCCATGTATCCTTCAGGAGCAGCCAATGGAAAAGTAGTCGAGAAGAATCCTCAATATGGAAGTAGAGGATTATATGCGTTGGAGACAGACATATTTGATAGCACAGTGGAAATACCATTAAAACCGGAGGATCGAATTGTAGCAGTGTACCTGGCGTGTAAAGATTCTGATCAAGACTATAATCCAGAGAAAATTAGCTGTATTTTTCCACTTAATGCTCAGATCATTCAATTACGAGAGAATATTGCTACTATTCCAAATGAAGTGATGGATCAATTCTTTCAAACTAACCAACGCAATAAGGAAGATTACCGCTGCATAGCCTTAATAGAAAGCTATACATTCGGAACGATTCGAGGAATACATGCCAATCAAGATGATGGGGAAGTTAATGCGCCTCGATCTGCTGACCTATTAAACCCCGAAGCTGTAGAGAGTTTTATGGAGATTACTCATGAGCGATATCGGCAAGTGGTAGGAGAATATTTCGGAGGGACAATTTTTGCTATGTTTACTGACGAACCCGACATAACTGGAAGAAACGCTCAGTCAGGAGGTATTGCTTGGACGAACAATTTTGAAAGGTATGTTTATCAAGAGGGAGTACATGTGGAGGATCTTCTTGGATTATTTTTTTCTGTCGGTGAAAAAACAGATGATGTTCGTCAAAAATATGAAAAAGCCGTAAATAAACGATTAATGGAGACGTATTACATACCTATTGCCAATTGGTGTCAACAAAATAACCTTCATCTTACTGGTCATCCTGCCAAAAGCGATGATATAGAGCTTCTTGAGCCTTTTACTATTCCAGGCCAGGATGTTGTGTGGAGATGGGTAGCACCTGAAGACGAAAAAGGATTGATAGGAGAACATTCTACAGCCGGAAAATGTGGGGCAGATCTTGCTAGACATTTTGATCGTCGTCGAAATTTAAATGAGTATCTAGGAGTATGTGGTGTTGATAATTCCTGGAATTTATCTGCGGCTGATATGAAATGGTATACAGATTGGCTTGCGGTTAGAGGTGTTAACTTATTTTGTCCACATGCCTTCTATTACTCTATAAAGGGTAGAGAAAGAAGTCATGAGCGTCCACCAGATGTAGGACCAAATAATGCATGGTGGCCATATTACCATTTTTTTAGTACTTATATAAAACGTGTAAGCTGGTTAATGACAGATAGTGTCAATCAAGCGGAAATTGCGATATTAGCATCGAATAACCATTTACCATGGAAAATGGCCAAATATTTTTTTCAACACCAAATAGAGTTTAATTATTTGCATGAATCTTTATTTACTAAGGAAAAGATCATGATTTCGGGTGATCGTTTGAACATTGGTAATTATTCTTATCAAGCTGTCGTTATAGATGAACAAAAATGGCTAGAAGTGGATCAGGCAGTGAAGCAAACCTTAACCAAATTCACCCAAAATGGTGGAAAGGTATATTGGGTGACTACTAAAAGTAAAGCAGAGAGCATGCCTGATATTATCACTGTTTCACCTGATGATCTAGCATCAATCCATCATTATTTCTCCCATTATCGATATGCAAAGCTTTCTAATGAATGTCCGAATATTCGGATAACGAAAGGGAATAAATCAGGCCAATTATTTTACTTTATGACAAACGAAGGCGAGGAGCTTTATAAAGGAACGATTAAATTTTCGAATGATTTCCCAGTTGAAGAGTGGAATCCGTGGACTGGTTCACGACAGAAATTGGCAACAACTAATGGAGAATATCAGCTAGAGCTTCCGTATCGAGAGTCAGTGATCTGGATAGTAGATTCTAGTCAAGGAGAGAGAGAAAGGAAGAAGGAAGCACGACCAGCAAAATGGATCGAGATAAATCCAAGATTACAACCAGAATCCAATAAATTAGAATACTGGGATAAGCAAACACTTTCTGACTGGAGTAAAACGGATGGTTTACAATACTTTTCAGGAACGATGACATATCCGTTTGTTTTCGACTATCAGGGAGATAAGGTAGATGAAGTGACTATTGATTTGGGGGAAGTTTATGAAATAGCAGAGGTTTCCCTTAATCATAGTGAACCTGTAGTGAAAATGTGGCCTCCTTATAAGGTTAATGTTCCCGGGGAAAGTCTAGTAAACGGGGAAAATTCCCTTAACATACGAATTACCAATAATAGTGCAGTGAAAATGGATAAACAGCACTTGCCATCAGGCTTAATCGGGCCAGTTAAAGTGCTTGGGAAAATATATGACGAGTAAAGGGTGTAAAAGATGAACAGGGTATTTTTGGCGAGTGATTCAACCTGTCAGAGTTATGACAGAAAAGAGGCCCCACAGGCTGGATGGGGGCAGTTTTTACAACAATTTTTGAAAGATTGTACCGTTATCAATCACGCAATCGGAGGTAGGAGCTCTAAAACCTTCATTCAGGAAGGTAGATTAGAAGTTATTGCAAATGAATTGAAAGAAGGTGACTATCTACTAATACAAATGGGCCATAATGATTCGACAAAGGAAAAGCCAGAGCGTTATACAGAAGCGTATAAGGATTATAAGAAATTTTTACAGCAATATATTCATACAGCAAGAAAACATCACGCAATACCAATATTGTTGACACCAGTTTCTCGCCTACACTACGTAAACGGAGAGTTTTTAGTAGATTTTGGGGATTATTGTAATGCGATGAAGGAAGTAGGTGAAGAGGAAAAATGTCATGTGATCGATTTAATGAAGCTTTCCGTTCAACATCTGACTAAAGTGGGGATACAAGAAGCAACCACGTATTATATGGTGGACATAAATGGAACCGATCACACGCATTTTACTGAAAAAGGTGCAAAACAAATGGCAAAGATCCTCTCAAGCTCCTTACAATTAATCATAGAAGCATAACCATATCAACTGATGAAGCCTCTCCCCGTACTTATTCAGTATGGGGAGTTTCTTATTAAATGAAACGTCTAAGAAAATAGTTTATAAACTGAATGGGAAGGATGAATAAAAAATGAAACTAGACCTTAAATGGTTAACAAAAAAACCGAATATACCAACAAATATTACATGGGGGGTCCCGTGGCCAAAAGGTAAAATAAATAGAGATCAAGCTATAACCTTGCTCAATGAGCATGAAGAAATGCTACCACACCAAACCTGGCCTCTCGCCTACTGGCCTGATGGAAGTGTGAAATGGACGGCACACTCCGCGAACTTAAGTCAGGAACAAAGCCTGTCCCTTTCTACGGATAAGGTACCTTTTGAAAGCAAAGGTCTTGTAGTGGAGGAAAAAAAGGATAAAATGATTATCCGTAATGGAACCATGGTATGTACCGTTTATGCAAAAGGTGCTAAGATGCTTGAGTTAGAAAAGGATAGTCAATCATATCAAGGTTTTTTAGAAACATTGGTAGAAGAGCGAGAGGAACAAGGAGATCATTTAGTTATCTCACACACGATGGCTATCGGACATATTGAGCAAATCGAGCTAGAAAATAAAGGAGAGATTCGCACTGTTATAAAGGTGAAAGGAGCTCATTACACAAAAGCTGGCGAGCGTTTTCTACCTTTTATTGTCAGACTATCTATCTATCGTGATTTATCTGATCTCAAAATAGTGCATACGATCATTCATGATAGTGATCCAGATCGTTATTATATAAAAGGAATTGGATTAAAGATAACAACTAGTTTCACAGGGGAAGCATGGAAAAGGCATGTGCAAATGGCGGGGGATGAAGGAGTATATAGCGAACCAGGACAATTATTATTAACTAGAAAATACCGTAATGCAGATGGACTATTTAAAAAACAGATTGAGAATGAACAAGTGAATTTAGACGATACACCTGACTTAAAAAAATTGGTGAAAAGAAATGCTACATGGAATGATTTCAAGCTAATACAAGATAGTGCTGTTCACTATAAAGTTATGAAACGTAGAGAAAAAGAAAATGCATGGATTGATGTGTTACATGGTGGTCGTTCGCAAGGCCTGTTATATGCAGGTGGCGATAGTGGGGGTATTGCGATCGGTCAGAAAAAATTTTGGCAAAAGTTCCCGAGTTCCCTTGAAGTAAAAGGTCTAACGAAGGACACATCATCCATTATCTGTTGGTTATGGTCGCCAGATAGTGAGGCAATGGATCTTCGTCATTATAGTAACGAAACCCATGTGGAGAGTGCCTATGAAGGCTTTGAAGAAATGAGAGCATCGCCTATTGGAATTGCGAATACGAATGAGCTGTTTTTGTCACTTTACTCATCTACCCCATCTACTCATCAATTATTTGAAAAAGCCTTGGCTTGGCAGAATACAAATTTATTAGTATGTGATCCAGCCTATTATTATCAAACGAA
This sequence comes from Gracilibacillus sp. JCM 18860, assembly GCF_055395245.1. NCBI lineage: Bacteria > Bacillati > Bacillota > Bacilli > Caryophanales > Bacillaceae > Gracilibacillus > Gracilibacillus sp. JCM 18860. The sequence continues at coordinate 1,146,961 of NZ_AP043868.1, read as the reverse complement.
GGCGACTGGAGTTTGGAGCTTGCCAGATAAGTCAAATGAATTCTCAAGTTTTCTGGAGAGGGAGCTTGAAAAAGCATTGCGTTTTTATCGAAAGGAAATCGATCAACGAAGCTGGTATGGCTTTTGGAATTATGGCGATGTGATGCATACATATGATCCAGTGCGTCATCAATGGCGTTATGATTTAGGTGGCTTTGCATGGCAAAACACGGAACTAGCCCCTAACATTTGGTTATGGTATGCCTTTCTCCGCTCAGGTGATCCAGCTGTTTTTGAAATGGCAGAGGCAATGACTAGACATACAAGTGAGGTGGATTGTTATCATTTAGGGGAATACAAAGGATTAGGCTCTCGACATAATGTTGTTCATTGGGGATGTGGTTGTAAGGAAGCCCGGATTAGTATGGCAAATTTATATAAAACTTATTATTACTTAACAGCTGATGAACGGACAGGTGAAATTTTAAAAGATTTCAAGGATGCCGATGAAGCTACCGTAAAGCTGGATCCGATGCGTGAATTCTATCCGAAGGATGAACACCCAACACATACTCGGGTAGGTCCTGACTGGGCAGCATTTTGTTCTAACTGGTTATGTGAATGGGAACGCAGCGAGGATAAGAGCTACTTCCAAAAAATCATTACAGGCATAGAGGATATAAAGAGTACACCATTTCGATTGTTGTCTGGCCCAACATACGGTTATAACCCAGAAACATCCCATCTTTTTCATATAGGTGATGGCAACAAAGGTGGTTTCCATATGATCATTGCCTTTGGTGCCCCCCAAGTGTGGATGGAGCTTGCAGAATTGTTAGATGATGAAGTATGGAAAGAGATGCTCGCAGAGTTTGGGGAATTTTATGCACTCTCTGACCAAGAAAAACAAGACAGAACTAGTGGCATTCTTCATAATAAGATGTTTAATTGGCCAATGTTTTCCGCAGCAATGATCGCATATGCAGCGAGAAGAAAAAAGAATCATGAATTAGCACAAACAGCATGGAGATTATTGTTAGATCCTAAACAAAATCACACGCCATTACCAATAGTAGAGCATAAAGTAACGAGCTGGAAAACCTTGAATGAAATTCCTTGGGTGACAACGAATACCATTTCGCAATGGTCGATAAATGTGATAGTATGCCTTGAATTATTGAAGGATTATCCACCAAAAAGTTCCTTGCAAAAAAGTATTAAATCAGAAATAAAATGATAATTTTCTGGTGAAAAGTATTGATAGCCATGAGATAAAAGCAATGAGATTAAAATGGACAAAAATTGAATATTGTAGGAAAAATGTAAGCGTTTTATATTTGGTTTAACGACAAGGAAGTTTGCACCTGGACAACTAAATAAAAGGAGGGGTACCTATTTTAAGTGGAGTGAAAAAGGTGCATATCCATGTCAGTTATGTGAGTAAATTGAAGGAGGGTCAAGATGAAAACAAAAAATTACCGTTATTTATGCATGGCTTTATTTGTATTTATGATGATAATCATTACTGGATGTAGTAATAGTGAATCATCTGGTCAAAAGAAGGAAGGCGAATCAGGTGGGGATGATGCAGGGGATAGAATGCATTTGCGAGTGTTTGTTCCAACCTTCTCTACCGAACCCCCAACAGATGATAGTCCGGTGTTAAAAGAGATTGAAGACTATACAAATAAGGAAATTACGATGGAATGGGTACCGAATAGTAATTTAGAAGATAAGTTTAACATTACTTTATCATCTGGTGACCTGCCACATGTCATGTATGTTCCGAATAAATCTCCGAGCTTTATTAGTGCAGTAGAGGATGGGGCGTTTTGGGAGTTAGGTCCATATTTAAAGGATTATCCTAATCTAAGTCAAACTAATGAAATTGTCTTAAATAATAGTTCGATTAATGGAAAAATCTATGGGATTTACCGTTCACGTGATTTAGGTCGAAATGGAGTTATTATCCGAAAAGACTGGTTACAAAACCTAGGGTTAGAAGAACCTAAAACGATTGACGAATTTTATAACATGTTAAAAGCCTTCTCTGAAGAGGATCCTGATGGAAATGGAGAAGATGATACTTATGGTATGGTCGTCTCTAAATATGAAGGTCCTTGGGATGTGATGCAAACATGGTTCGGTGTACCGAACAAATGGGGCGAGGATGAGAATGGTGAGCTATATCCATTCTTTATGGATGACAATTATATAGAAGCATTAAACTTCTTTAAGAAGCTTTACGATGAAGGTCTCGTAAATGAAGACTTTGCTGTAATGGACCCTGCTCAATGGTCAGAGCCAGTTATTGGAGGAGAAGCTGGTGTGCAAGTAAATGTATTGGATGAAGGCCACCGTATTCAAGAAAAAATTATTGAAGCAGAGCCTAACAATACAGATCCAATTACAGTCATTAAAGCGGTAGAAGGTCCAACTGGACTGCATAATTTACCAACTTCTGGTTACTCAGGCATGCTCTCAGTTTCCAAAACATCGGTTAAATCAGAAGAAGAATTAAAGCAGGTTCTCGACTTTCTTGACAAAATGAATGATGAAGAAGCACAAATTCTTGCTGAAAATGGTATTGAGGGTCGCCATTATGAAATAGTAGATGGAGTATACCAATCAAACATCAACGAGGATGCTGCACTTAAAGCAGAAGTTGATGGGTTTAATCAAATGTTGATGTACCTCCCAGAGCCTAAATCATTAACAGCTGAGTCCACACCATTACGTGAATTAGAAACGCAATTGAAGCTAGAAAATGAAGATATTGTGGTCGGTAACCCTGCAGAGGCGTATATTTCCGAAGTATATTCTAAAAAAGGACAACAGCTTGACAATATTATTTTAGATGCACGTATTAAATATATTGTTGGCCAAATTGATGAATCTGGTTTGGAGGAAGCTGTTGAGCTTTGGAAACAATCTGGTGGTACCGATTATATTGACGAAATCAATCAATTACATCAAGAAGCTCAAAAGTGATCGATAAATTGCGCAGGATCTCTTAAGGCAAGAGAGTGAGTGTAATGACTTTGAATTACTGACAATGTCTAGAATTCCTACACATGACAAAGTGACTAGGGCATAACTAAATAGGGAATCCGAATAATTTCCTGATTGAGAACTGTTCGGATTTCCCTTATTTAGTCCCTTCAACTAGAGATTAATTTTAGTTGCATTGAAGCAGGTGGATCGAATTTGTCTACAACAATAATGTTAAGAGGGGGATTAGATGGAAAATGTCCAACAAAGTAAGTTAAATACTTTAGATACTAAAAAGAAAAAAAGTAAATGGAATCAAATATTAAAAGAGAAATGGCTTTATTTTATGATTTTGCCTGGATTAGCTTATTTTATCATTTTTAAATATATACCGATGTGGGGAATTGTGATTGCATTCCAGGACTACTCTCCATTTTTGGGTGTGCTTGGCAGTGAGTGGGTAGGACTAGAGCATTTTAAGTATTTTTTTACCAATCCTGATTTTTTACGTCTATTAAGAAATACATTTATTTTGGCGTTGTATGATTTAATATTCTTCTTTCCAGCACCAATTATTTTAGCATTGATGTTGAATGAAATACGTCTAAGTTTTTATAAACGAACGCTTCAAACATTAGTTTATGTACCTCACTTTATGTCATGGGTAATTATTGCAAGTATCAGTTATGTATTTTTAACAACAAGTGGTGGGGTAGTGAATGAGTTATTAGCCAAATTCGTCGGTGAAGAAGTCAATTTCTTATCAAGTCCTGATTGGTTTAGACCAATGATTATTGGACAAATTATATGGAAGGAAACTGGTTGGGGAACTGTCATTTTTCTTGCGGCATTAGCAAGTGTAGATCAGGAGCAATATGAGGCTGCAATTGTGGATGGTGCAGGTCGTTTTAGAAGACTTTGGCATGTTACGTTACCAGCATTGCGGAGTACCATCGTAATTCTATTAATCCTAAGATTAGGAAACTTTTTAGATACAGGTTTCCAACAAATCTACTTAATGTCGAATTCGCTAAATCGAAGTGTAGCGGATGTGTTTGACACATATGTTTACTTTGTCGGTATTACCGAAGGTGCATTTAGTTATAGTACCGCAGTTGGGCTGTTTAAATCAGTAGTTGGTATTGTACTAATTGTTGGGGCTGATCGATTAGCGAAAAAACTTGGACAGAATGGTTTATTTTAACGAGAACCAGGAGAGGAGTATTAAAAATGCACCGCATGCATAATACAGGCCCAGGTAGGGTGTTTGATATTTTTAACCATATTTTTTTAGCACTTGTTGCGATCATCACAGTGATCCCATTTCTATATGTCGTAGCTGGCTCCTTTGCCTCAGAGACGGAATTGGCAACAAGATCTTTTTTTCTGATACCAAATGATTTTACCACAAATGCCTATAATTATATTTTCTCGACTAATGCTGTTATTAGAAGTTTAGGAGTTTCTATCCTTGTGACAGTAGTGGGGACTGCTGTGAGTATGGTGTTAACATTAACGATGGCATATCCACTTTCTAGATCAACAATGGTTGGCAGAAATCTAATCTTAAATCTTATTCTCTTCTCCATGTTATTTGGTGGAGGAATGATTCCTACTTATTTACTTGTGAAAGGCTTAGGATTATTAGATTCTTATTGGGCGTTGATATTACCATTAGCGATTAATCCATTTAATTTAATTATTGTAAAAACCTTTTTTCAACAATTACCAAAGGAACTAGAGGATGCATCCAAGATCGATGGTTGTACAGAATTTCAAACATTTTGGCGAGTGATGCTACCTTTATCGAAGCCGGTTATTGCTACTTTTACATTGTTTTATGCTGTATTTTATTGGAATGATTTTTTTCAAGCCCTTCTTTATATTACGGATACAACAAAATGGCCAATTCAATTGTTACTGCAACAATTAGTTATGGTAGCCAATTTAGGAGTAGGTGATCTACAAGAGGCACAATTATACGAACCACCAGAAGAATCGGTTAAATTAGCAGTCATTGTTATTGCCACCGTTCCTATTCTATTATTCTATCCATTTTTGCAAAAACACTTTGCAAAAGGAGTCATGTTAGGATCTGTTAAAGGATAAAATTTGCTCATGCATAAGTGTAAATATCCCACCCTTTTTTACAAAAGATAGTTGGCAAGGAGGCGGACCATATGCAAAATATTTCTTTTAAAGCTGGTGAAACCATATACACTAACACATTAGCTGGAGAAAAATCTGTTGAGGATTGGGTAAGAGAAGGTGAGGTATTAACGAAAACCTGGCAAAATAAATTATTGTTAGAAAACAAATTAGATCCAGAGGAATATGGTGATCATGCTCATTGGGTATTATGGTGTCCAGTAGAAATCCCTGATAAAGTAGTCATAAAATGGGAGTTCTATCCAATCAAAGAACCAGGACTATGTATGCTGTTTTTTGCTGCGAGAGGACGAAATGGAGAGGATTTGTTCGACAAGTCATTACCAGAACGTACAGGGTACTATCCTCAATATCATTCAGGAGCTATTAATGCATTGCATCTGTCCTATTTCCGTCATAAGCATCCAGATGAACGAGCTTTTAGAACGTGTAATTTGCGTAAAAGTAATGGATTTCATTTAGTTACCCAAGCAGCAGAGCCATTGCCACCGGTCGATGATGCCGTTTCACCATATCTCATGCAATTAGTCAAATATGAGCAATATGTTCAATTTTCTATTAATAACATGGTTATTTTGGAATGGAAAGATGATGGGAGTAGCTTTGGGCCGATTTTACATGGTGGAAGAATCGGCTTTAGACAAATGGCACCAATGGTTGCAGCTTATGCGAATTTGTCAGTTAGTCATGCGATGATAAACTAGTGAATAAAGTGTGGTGAAATAGGATGCAGAATGAAGGTTTAATTGGTAAATTTTATATGTTCGGAGAAACTGTTTTTCTGTTACTCTATGTCAATTTTCTTTGGATTTGTTTTACACTTGTGGGTTTCATCGTGTTCGGTATTGGACCAAGTACTGTTGCCATGTTTACGGTATTCAGGAAATGGTCGATGGGTGAGGATGGAATTCGGGTATTTAAGCTCTTTTATAAAACATACAAAAAAGAGTTTCTTCGAGCTAATGCAATTGGCATTCTTTTACTTGTATTCGGCTATATGCTTTATGTTAACTTGAATTTCTTACAGCTTGATCGAGAATGGTTACAACAGTTGATGAAAACATTATTTATTGTTGTGACAATTGTTTATGGGATAATGCTGCTTTATATTTTTCCGTTGTATGTTCATTATGAGAATAAGTTATATTTATATTTCAAAAACGCTATTCTGATTGCGCTCTATTCACCAGTTAGAACAATCTATTTAATTGCTGCTTGTTTAACATTATATTATCTATATTTTGTACTTCCTGTATTTATTTTTTTCTTCGGAGCTAGCTTATCTAGCTTGGTCATTATGTGGATCGCTTATCGAACTTTTATTCGCTTAGAATTAAGACAAGAGCAAATGCAGGAAAGTAATGCATAATAATAGGGATAGGGAGGGGAATGCCATATGACGGTTGATAAAAAATTGTCTATGCCTTATTTACTTGGAAGAGTGGATATTTCTTCAGCAGGGAAAAATTGCAAAATGTTTCTAGGTGATTTAACAGGTGACGGTAGATTAGACATTTTGATGGTACAGCCAAATGGTGGTATTGACGATAGATATGAACCGCATCAAGTAGAATCAATGACGGCCTTTGATTTGGAAGGTAATGAATTATGGCAGGTTGGAGCACCAACAGACCAACCTGGAGGCCCTGGTAGTGACTATCCGATTCAAATTTATGATATAGATGGTGATGGAAATAACGAGGTTCTTTTTATAATGAAAAAGAGCTTTTTCATTATCGATGGCAAAACAGGAGAGGTAAAGAAAAAGCTTCCTTTACCAAGTGAGGATGCGCATGATTGCATCATTATTACCAATATTTCAGGAAATGCCTTTCCAAATGATATTATTCTAAAGAACAGGTATGAGCAGATGTGGGCGTTAAGTAGTAATTGGGAGCTTCTCTGGACACACGAAGGGAATATCGGGCACTTTCCATGGGCATTTGATTTTAATAGAGATGGAAAAGATGAAATAATGGCAGGCTATGATTTTTTGAATGCAGCTGGTAAGATAGTCTGGTCCTGTCAGGAGCTTGAGGATCACGCCGACTGTATATGGGTAGGCAAGGTGCAACCAGACGCTGATCATTATCAGTTAGTGATTGGAGGTAGTGTAACCGTTTTATATGATTGCTTAGGAAATGAATTATGGAGATATAATGGATCAATAGAATCACAGCATGTATGTTTAGGTAAGTTTCGTCACGATTATCCTGGCTTACAGGTTGCTGGACTGGATCGAATCGTTCGAGGTTCCAATTATTCAGATGGGAAGGACGGTATTTTTTTATTAGATGCTAATGGGAAAGAGATTTGGAAGGAAAATAGAGATACTGGAGGCTGGTTAACGATTATAGAAACAATCGAAAATTGGGATGACGTTGGTCTCGATTATATTCTAGCTTATCGACGTGGTGGCAATGTTCTTCCAACCATATATGATGGTTACCAAAATGTAATTACTACCTTTCCAATCGATGGTTATCTCGTATATGGTGATTTAATTGGTAGTAATCGCAACCAGGTTATTGTTTATGATCAGCAGGCTGCCTATATATATGGAAGTAGTAAACTAGACCTAAGAAAGAAAAATGGAAAAACACAAACACAGAGTAAAAGATTATATTCCCAAACATTATATCCTGGTGGGGAGTATATATGAGAAAAGTAGTTAGTGAATTAAAAAATAAGAACACATTTACTTTTGTAAAAAAGTAATATGTGTTCTTTGTATATTTCTCGTTAATAGGATTAGAGCCTTCCTTTGATCCCCGTCAAGTTATATTTGAAATTTTTTCATCATCTCTTGTAATTCTTCTGATAATATTTTTAACTCATCTGATGTTGTTACTAATGATTCGCTTACTTTTAATTGTTCCTCAGTAGTTGCGGACACTTCCTCACTTATTGCAGAGGATTGTTCTGCTGTTGCACTTACTTGATGAATCGTAGAAGTTAGCACCTCTTGAGAATCACGTAATTGCTGAATAGATTCGGTAATTTGTTGGATCTTACCTGTAAAGGCAGCCATATTACTACCAACACCATTTAAGATGGTTTGCGTCTCTTCTGCTTGGGAAACCTGTTCCTTGAATCTAGGGTTTGCTTCCTGTAAAACACCTAAAGTATCATTTACTTCATGGACAATACTAGAAGTAATTTCATCTACCTTGTCAATGGATTGCTTAGATTGTTCAGATAGCTTTCGAATTTCGTCTGCGACTACAGCAAATCCTTTACCAGCTTCACCAGCTCTTGCTGCTTCAATCGCAGCGTTTAATGAGAGTAGATTCGTCTGAGAGACAATATTCGTTAACATAAGCATGACATCATTAATTTGCTCTGTGCTTGTCTTTAAAGCGTCAACTTTTTCCACAAGTGCTGTGGTCATTTCCTCGCTGTCTCTTGTTTTTTGAACTAACTCATTCATTTTTTCTAACCCTTCATGGCTTCTTTCTAATACATCAATCGCGTAATTCTCCATTTCTACATTATTTCCATATACATTTTCTACTTCATCATGGATTGTTGCAGCAAGTGTGTTTCCCTTTTCCGCTTCATCCGTTAATCCTGTTGCACCACTAGCGATTTCCTCAGAAGCAGCAGCTACTTCCTTAGCTGATTGTGACTGTGTTTGAGAAATATCGTGAAGGCTGATAGCAGCTGCTAAAACCTTACTTGTTGATAGCTTTGTCTGGTCCATCATTTCAGCAATATTTTGAAGCATATCATTAAAGCTCCTTGATAAAACGCCGATCTCATCATTTCGTTCTGTATCTATAGACTTAACACGTAGATCACCATTTTGTGCTTCGGCCATTAGATTGGATATGCTAGCTAGCGGTGTAGCAACCTTTTTCACCATTCGTGAAGCAATAAATATAGACATGAGTAAGGAAAGAACAATGATGGCAAGGGTTACATAAAAGATAACTCTTGTATCTTTCGTCAAATCAGCTTCCGAAACAGATCCAACTAGATACCAATCGGTGATCCCAGAAGAATCTTGAAAAATTAATTCGCCATCCTTTTCACTCACATGCTTATCAGAGTCCAACTGAATCGGATAAGGGTATTCTTTTGTAATTTCATCCCCATCATAAGAGAAAACGATCTCATTGTTTTGATCAACGAGATAAACTAATCCATCTTCCCCGACGGTTACATCCTGAAGTGCTTCCTCAAAGACGACTGTGTCTAATTCGACAAAAAGTATGTAATTTTGGCCACCAATCTGTAAACTTTGTCCGAATGTTACCGTCGGTTTATCATTAGTTCCCGTAATTCCATTTTCGGTACCACCAATCCATGCTACTGCCTCATCTGCTTCCAATGCTTTTTGATACCAGCTACTATCTTTTAAGGTTTCTTCATCCAATGTCTGTGTAGAAGAAATGACTCGTTCCTTCTCGGTATGCACAAGGTACAAGCTAACATTTCCATCCACCATTGTAACTTGTGTTAATGCATCATCAATCGTACTTCTTAATGAAAAATAATCAAAGCTGTTTGGATCTTCAAATTTATCTAATTGGGAAAGTGTATTGCTAAAATTAGGTGCCATTAAGATTTCTGTCACTCGATCCCGATAACTTTCCATCATAAAATCTATTTTATCTCCTGCTTGTACCATTGTTTGCTCTGTGGCATCGGTTACTTTTTCCTTAATGATATTGTTTGATATGATGTAAGAAGAAATTCCAACGATTAGGACACTTATTAAAACGGTTGCTAAAATTCTATACAAGATGACCGAACCGATTGAATTCTTTTTGGGAACACTCGAATGGCTAACTTCCTTAATTCCATTTCGGTCTTTTTTTATTTTCAGTTTTAGATTATTCCATTGATCTTTCACCTTAACTTTCTTAAATTTAGACATGATTCTATCATAATTTTTCCGCAGTTTCTTTCTCAATTATAGAACCCCCATTTTATATTTATTTTTGAAAAGGCTTACGATATTAATGATACAATAGTAGGATGGAAATGGATAAAATAATAGGAAAATAAAATTACCTAATAGTACAAAATGATTATAACACAAGTAGGAGAAAATGACGATAAAAAATAATAAAATTTGACAGGAATGATTGGATTGATTGATTTTATATAACAAAAAATAGTGCCTATATAACTATAGACACTATCATTAAATCATCAGGATGATTTTCTTACTCTTCTACTAAAATTTACATTGGTCGCCTTCACAAAAGCTTCTTTTTTTATTAGGGGTTAAATCTTTCTGGTTAGAGTTTTCTTCTTCTGTGATCCGCTCTAATGCTTGCATAAATGTTTCGACTGGCTGTGCACCTGATATAGCATATTTTTGATTAAAGACAAAAAACGGAACTCCGGTAATACCTAAATTCTTTGCCTCTTCAATATCTTCTAAAACGTCCTGCTCAAACTGAGAAGACTCGATAATTTGCTTCACCTTTTCAAGATCTAGAGAAAGTTCCTTGCAAACCTGAAGAAGTATTTCCGGATCACTTAAATTAGAAGAATGTGTAAAATAGTGTTGAAACATATTGTTTACAAATTGCTCCTCTTTCCCTTCTGCGTGGGCAAATTTAGTAACACGGTGTGCAGTAAAAGTATTTGTAGCCTGTAATGTATCCATATGAAAGTGTAATCCTACACCTTTTGCTTGATCAACAAGTTGTTGATTCATTTGTTTTGCTCTTTCCACTGTCATGTTATATTTTTTTGCTAATATTTCGTGAATCGATTTATCCGTTGTTTTGGGAGCTTCAGGATCTAATTGAAAACTTTTATATTTGATCAAAATATCTAATTTTTTTGGATATCTTTCCACCGCTTTTTCTAATCTCATTTTCCCAATATAACAAAATGGGCAACTAAAATCAGACCAAATCTCAATTTCCATGGTTACACCTCGCTTTACAATCCTCTATATTTTCACATAAAAAAAAGCTACCTTAAAGTAATTTGCTTAAACAACGATACCTTTATTCTATAAATTTGGATTATATAGATGAGGAAGAAACAGGATGAATGCCATTTCACTTAAATGGTATTCATCATAAGATACTATATGCTCCTACAATCTTCTGTTATTCGTTTACTAGCTGCCGTTACAGCGGTAACCCCTTATTAGAGGAGGTGTTCCTATGTTAACAGATTTTAGGGCATTGTTACGGGATGATTTTTATTTTATTGTACCAGCTCTTTGGTTCATCGGCTATGCATGTAAACGAACACCACTAATACCTGATTGGTTGATTATTTGGATTTTATTAGCCTGTGGAATATTTGCAGCATGTCATTTGTTTGGTTGGAATATTCGCTCAATGGTTGATGGCATTATCGCAACAGGTGTTGCCGTATTTAGTCATCAGCTTGTTAAGCAAACAATGTGTCAAGATAAATAATGATAAAGGAGTGATTAGATGGCGGAATTTAAAGGCTTTAGAATTTCAAGTCCATATGGGTCTAGGATTCACCCTATTAGAGGATCAAAGGATTTTCATGGAGGGATCGACTTAGTAAAACAGCATAATGCCCCTATTAAGGCATTTACAGCTGGTACTGTTCTATATGCAGGCATGGGTCAAAGTGGTACAGGCTTAGGTGGCTATGGAAATGTTGTCTTATTGAAGGACACTAACAACCGTGGGCAATTATATGCACACCTAGATCGTGTAACGGTAAGTAAAGGACAGAAAGTTCGTGCGAATCAAATTATTGGATACCAAGGGCAAACTGGTGAAGTGACAGGTTCCCACCTACATTATGAAGTTAGAAAACATGCGGAGGCAGCACCCCCATATGGCTATCGCTCTAATAAACAAACCTCTACCTTGAATCCGGTAGAATATTTGAACCAATTCACTGAAAAGTCAGATTTAATAAAAGAAGGAATGCGTGGTAGTGAGGTAAAGACATTACAATTAAATTTAATAAAGCTTGGCTACTCGCTTTCTAAATATGGAGCAGATGGGGTGTTTGGTGCGGAAACAGAAAGGGCTGTTAGAAATTTTCAAAGTGATCAAAAGATTACAGTAGATGGGATTGTTGGACCTGTTACGAAAAACAGAATAAATCAGGCATTGAAAGCATGGAGTAAATATCCTGGTACCCTAATAAGACTTGGTAGTAAGGGAGATAATGTAAAGAAAATCCAACAAAAAGTTGGAACAAAAGTCGATGGTATTTTCGGGAAGAAGACAGAGCAGGCAGTGAAAAATTTCCAGAAGAAGAATGGGTTGGCGGTTGATGGTATTGTTGGACCAAAAACATGGAATAAATTATTCTAGCAGGTTTAGAACATTTAAGATCCGAACCTTCGTTCATTTGATATGTTAGGTTCGGATTTTACATATTGTTTAGTTGGTATAGCTAATTATAGTTATAACCTTATTATCTGACTTAACTCTAAAAGTGTATTTTAGGTTGTAAAATTTATGAAAAAGCACTTGATCAACCTTCATTCTATGATATGCTAATTGAGAGAATAGGACTATATAATACTAGACTTAGTCATTAAATAAACTAAAAATAGAGGATCAAGGATCGGTACGAAAATAAGACAAAACATTTTGATTCTTTATAAAATAGTATATAATAATTTATAGTTCTTTTTTACTATATTTATTCAGTTATATTCTACTATATTGGAAGATTGCAATATTGTAATAATAAATGAGATATGGGTGAAGAAAAATGATGCTCCAAAAATGGATGAATAAGCGGTTTTTATTATATCTAATCTTCTTAACAATAGCGATCATCTTCCATGTATTTACTATTCCTCTTATATTTGGTGTCAGTATAAGTTTTGCACCTATTTTCTATTTAGCGATAATTCGTTTATTTGGTTTACGCTATGCCTTAGTTGCCACTCTAATCATTAATGGGATTTCATATACCTTCCAATTCAATGAAGCTTTTTACTTTTTAAATGTCATTGAAGTATTAGTTATTGGTAGTTTGTATAAAAAGAAAGGTAAAGACTTGTTTACATGGAGCTTTGTCTACTGTTTTTTATTGATTTTATATTTCATGATCTACCAGTTTTTTATTCCAGTGGACATATCTAGTGAATTTATTAATTTTACTATTTTTCAATTAGTGTTGTCGACACTATTCTCAGCACTAATAGCGGATATTCTATGTGACTACTTACCATATATTCCGAAAATTGGGTCTATTTTTATGGATCGTAATCGTCTTTATTTTGGTCAAATCATCTCACATATTTTAATCTTTTTCGCTGTTTGTCCTATTTTAATTTTCATCTTGTTATATTCTAGATCGCTAGAAGCCGATATGTATGAACAGTGGAAGCAAAGTTTAACCCAGTTAAATTATACACTTAGGCAAGAGGTCGTTGAAATGGATTCAGAGGAAATCCAAAATTTTTCCCTTGATTCGGATTTAGAAAAGGCAAGATTAAAATCATTGTTAGAGCATGAGGTTGGAGACAGTAATGCGAGAATATACCTCATAAATAGTAATACTGAGGTTTGGTTATCGACAGCAGATCAGTTAGATTCTAATGAAGATGGTCAGGTATTTCAAACGGGATTTGTAAAGGAGATACACGAGAATGGGTTTATTTGGTTTTCCGAGAACAACCCGAATTTCTTAGCGTGGTATGAAGGAAAATATATAGGACATACTACGTTTCTTAATAAGGATGTGTATCTTTTAATTCCAGTAGATAAAGCTATCTATAAAGCAGCAAATAAATTGGAAAGATATTTATTAATCGCTATGCTTATCTTATTTTTTGCTTTGGTTTGTGGGATCGTATCTAATCATATTCTATCTCAATCATTAGGATTTATTACGAAGATTACAAGTGATCTTCCAAGGAAGGTTCAGACGAAGCAAGCATTTAATTGGTCAGATACGAATATTTATGAATTTGCTCAATTACGTGAAAATATCGAAAAAGTAGCATTAGAGCTCCAAAAGATGTTTCGAGAAACAAAATTGAAAAATAAATTGTTAATGGAGAAAACGAACCAGTTAACCGAATCAGAAACAAAACTATCCTATTTGGCCCATTATGACTCTTTAACCAATTTGCCAAATCGATATTCTTTTTATAAAGATATGGATGCCTTACTAAAGAATTCAGTAGATCATATTTTCGCTGTCGTTTTTCTTGATTTAGACAAATTTAAACAGGTTAATGATACATTAGGCCATAGTGGTGGGGACGAACTATTAAAACTATTCGCTAAAAGACTATTATTATTTGAAGAAGAACATCGATCGTTTCACGTATATCGTTTAGCAGGCGACGAATTTGTATCGACAATCAAAAAGAGCTTAAAGGAAGAGGTATATGCAGTTTGTGATGAACTAGAAAAAGTAATTCTTCAACCAATAAATATTAAAGGAACGTCTATTACATTATCTGCAAGTGTTGGTGTAAGTTTTTATCCGGTTGATGGTAGAACAATTGATGAATTACTACATAATGCTGACACTTTAATGTACAAAGAAAAAGAGAGAAATCATCAAAGAGAATTATCTATTATCAAGGAGAATCATAATGCAAACATCTAAGAGTTTCGTCTTGTTCTTAATGTTCTTTATACTAGCAGGATGTACGTCTCCTCCAGTACAATCGGTCCACGATTCGACCCTTATTAGGGAGACAGATTCGGAAGAGGAGACTCAAAATGCTAAAACAAATGAACTACTCATTTGGACACCAGATAATATTTTTTCAAATAGCTTAGAAGGATTCCAAGAGAAGTTTCCGGATGCTTTAATCAACATTAAAGAAATAGATCCAAATATCATAGCAGAAAAGTACCGAGATAGCTTGATCAAAGGAAAAACACCAGATATCTATGTTTTTCCAATCGATAAAATAGGAGGCTTTTCTGGGGTTCATGGATTAGAGGATTTAAGTAAACCAATGTATGATGATAGTCTTTTTATGCAAGCCTTACCCAAGGAATTGGTAGAAGAGTTTAGAACGAGTGATTCAAATAAACTGTTTGCTTTACCGCTATTATATTTTCCTTATGTAACCTATTATCGGGCAGATATCCTAAAGAAATATGGTTTTCCAAGTGAACCAGATCGACTGAGTGAATGGATTTCAGATAAGGAGAAATGGATCGAGATGGCGGAAGTCTTAAAGCAGAAGGGACATTATATTACGGAAACAGACCATCAGATCATTGAAACAGCTTTACGAACCTCTAATCTATTTAATGGCACCTATGATTATATTGCAAAGAAAAATGCTTTTGGAAAAGCATTAGAAGGTGCTGTTGAGGTCGAGGAAAATGATTTAGATCCTTCCTTGAATATATGGGAAGAAAGTGGCAAGGCAGCGCTTAAGAACGACGAGCTTGTTATGTTTTATATGGCAAATTATGTCCAAGATCAGTTAAAGGAATGGGTGCCAGACCAAAAAGAAAACTGGGGTATAACGACTCTTCCTTTTGGACTAAATGGGGTAGATAGAAAGGCGAGCACTGCGATTGCTATTTCTTCTCAAAGTCAAAATAAAATGATAGCATGGGAATTTATCAAACATATGTGCAAAGATATGATGAATATATACAAAGGTTCTAATAAAGATCCCTTTTATATAAATAAAGATATTAACAGGATTTATTGGAATTCAGTTACTAACAGCATCGCAGGACAGCCAACCATACTTGACAAAGGAAGTGAAAATATTTGGAAAGTAGCTCTTGCAGAGTTCAGAAATGGAGAAGAGATTACGGAACACGCTATTGAGCAAGTGCATCAGGATATAGGGGATTTAATTAGACAAGATCAGAAAGCATTACAAAATTTAATAAATAAAAATTAATTTTGGGAAGGATACTTCTAGTTTGGAAAGAAGTCTATCGAGGAATAATACTTATCCTATCGAATAGTAATATGAGAATCATGCTGAATAGATATAGTTCATTCTTCAATCATTGCTATAATGAGAATATAAAAGGATTGGATGGATGTGATGATATGAAGTTTGAACTGAAGGTTTCTACAGGTATAAAAGATTTCGATCATGTAATCGATTATTTACATCTAGGAGACAATGTCGTTTGGCAGGTCGATACTTTAGAAGGATATAAAGATATGGTAATACCCTTTGTTTTGCAGGCAATGAAGGATCAACGGAAAATAGTCTACGTTCGGTTTGGTCAGCACATACCGATAGTAAAAGATGACCCTTTAATCAAAAAATATGAAGTCGATGCAAGTAAAGGATTCGAAAGCTTTGCAACAGAAATCCACCGTCTAATTGAAAAGGAAGGTCCAAGGACTTTTTATATTTTCGATTGTTTAACAGATTTATTATCGAATTGGTCCTCTGATTTAATGATTGGAAACTTTTTCAAGGTATGTTGTCCATATTTATACGAATTAGATACCGTTGCCTATTTTGCTATTATACGGAATATTCACACATTTAGTACAATCGCGGGAATTAGAGAAACCACTCAAGTACTGTTAGATCTGTATCAGTTGAAGGAAAAGTATTATATTCATCCATTAAAAGTATGGCAGCGTTATTCACCAACGATGTTTTTTCCTCATTTGATTGAAGGAGATCGGTTAAAAAGTATTACTGCTAGCGCAGAAGCGTCTACTCTTTTTGCTAATATAAATCGAATTGAAGAAAGGATGGATTATTGGGATGTTATCTTCTCAAAAGCTAAGGAAAAGCTGGAAGAAGACATTGTGGAGCAGGAAAAGACAAAGCAGATGCTAATGCCACTATTGATCGGTGAAAAGTCAAGAATGTATCATCTATGTGACCAATATTTTACTTTACAGGATCTATTGCAAATCGTATCAAGAGAAGTAGGGACAGGATTTATCGGAGGTAAAAGTGTTGGTATGCTTTTAGCTAGGAAGATTTTAGCGGATGATAAAAAAGGTCGCTTCTCAAGATACATCGAGCCACATGACTCTTTTTATATTGGATCTGATATTTTTTATACTTATATTGTTCAAAATGGATGGTGGAAACTTCGATTAAAGCAAAAAACGAAAAAAGGCTATTACCAGTATGCAAAGGAATTACAAGACAAACTAATGAAAGGGAAGTTTCCTGCTACTATTAAAGAACAGTTTATTCAGGTTCTTGAATACTTTGGACAGTCACCTATCATTGTGCGATCTAGTTCTTTATTAGAGGATAATTTCGGTAATGCATTTGCTGGAAAATATGATAGTGTTTTTTGTGTAAATCAAGGCACGCCAGAACAAAGATATCAGGCCTTTGAAAATGCTATACGAACTGTTTATGCGAGTACAATGAATGTTGATGCTCTCGAATATCGGATGAATCGTGGATTGTTTGCAAAGGATGAACAAATGGCCATTCTCGTCCAGCGAGTTTCTGGTGACCATCATGGAGAGCACTTCTTTCCACATATTGCTGGAGTTGGTAATTCTTCTAACTTATATGTATGGGATAAAAGCGTTGAGATGGAAGCTGGGATGATTCGTCTAGTATTTGGATTAGGAACAAGAGCAGTTGATCGAACCGTTGATGATTATGCAAGAATTGTTACATTAGACCAACCAACAAGAAAACCGTTAATGCATATGGATGACCAACAGAAATTCTCTCAACATGAAGCAGATGTTCTTTCCATTAAGGATAATAAATGGACGAGCATCCCACTAAATAAGGCTATTTCTGATGTGTGGGATGTTGATCAAGGTTTATTTGCTTCTATTGATACAGGAACAGTTTTAAGATTAAAGGATTTAGGCTATCAACATATGCCTACACCGTATATTCTTGATTTCAAACAGCTTTTAGGTAATACTACTTTTCCTAAAGTAATGAAACAATTACTGGCAGAATTAGCAAGAGTGTATGATTACCCTGTAGATATTGAATTTACCGTTAATTTTCAACATCAGGATGACTATAAGATTAATCTCGTTCAATGTCGCCCATTACAAACAAAAGGATTGGGAAAGTCTGTTGACATCCCGCAATTACTAGAAAATGAGCGATGTTTAATAAGTACAAATGGTAATTTTATGGGGGGGAATATACGTTTACCGCTCGATTATGTAGTTCATGTAGTGACAGATGAATATATTAAATTAAGTGAACAAGATAAGTATAATGTTGCAAGATTAATTGGGAGAATTACATATGATCTAAGAAATGATAGAATACTATTAATCGGACCTGGAAGATGGGGCACATCCACACCCTCACTTGGTATTCCTGTTCATTTCTCAGAAATTCAGCATGTTGATGTAATTTGTGAGGTTGCTTCAGAGGAAAAAGGTTTTATACCAGAATTATCCTATGGCAGTCACTTTTTTCAGGATATGGTAGAAGCAGACATCTTTTATGTCGCGCTTTTTGAAGGGAATAACGGAGTACATTTTAACCCTTCTTATCTTTCTAGTTCATTCAATCTAATAGAACAATGGACCTCTCCTGCTTGGAAAGACATCCTTCACGTTTATAAGGTGGAAGGGATGGAGTTAACTGCAGATATAATTCAACAAAAACTTATCTGTAAATGATTCCTCCAATAGATTGATTTCCTCCATAGAATATGTTAACTTATATTCATTATAGGTTTACATATCATGGAGGAAGAAAAAATGACATCGACTAAATTAACAGCACTTATTCTAGCTAGTATTTTCTCAGCTATAACGGCCATTTTAGCACAGATACAATTTCAAGCTTTTATCGTTCCATTTAGTGGTCAAACATTAGCAGTGGGATTAACAGCCACGATTTTAGGTAGTAAAATTGGTGCACTTGCCATGTTCTGTTACATGCTACTTGGACTGATAGGTATTCCTGTTTTTGCAGGCTTTGAAAGTGGTCCACATGTCCTTATTGGCCCGACAGGAGGGTATATTATTGGATTTATTGCTACTGCCTACATTACAGGCAAAATTCTAGAAAAAACATCCTTTAATATGTGGATGGCAATCATCGCAAATATTGTGGGGATGTGTGTCACCTTAACGTTTGGTGTCATTCAATTAAAGTTCATTGCTGATTTATCCTGGCATGCCGCTATCGTATCAGGAGCTCTCCCATTTTTAATTGTCGGTATCATTAAAGCGATTCTTGCTAGCTGGATTGGTATTGTTGTCAGACGAAGTTTAGAAAATGCCAAACTTCTACCAGTAAATCATTCCATTAAAAAAGCTGTCTAACTATTAGAAAATCGCTCTGTTTGAGCGATTTTTTTGTTCTACAAGCGATTTGTAATCGCGTATTCTTTAGTCAATACCAAGCTCAAAGACTAAGAAACTAACTTGTGTAAACCCCCAAAAAAGAGGTATACTTATAGGTATGTATGTAGTATATTACCAATATAATAGTAGATATGTGACTGATTATACATCATAAATATAATGTTGGTTTTAAATAAAGTGCGAAATCATTGGAGGTATTTGTTTTATGAAAACTAAATTACACTTATTGTTCGGGGGAAAGTCAGCTGAGCATAAGGTTTCCATGCAAACAGCGAAAGCAGTTATGAATGCAGTTGATCAATCAATATATGAGGTGCATCCTATTTATATCGATCAAGAAGGTAGCTGGAATAAGGGCCCAGTGTTAGAAGGTAAAGTAGACGATGTTCATGCCTTAGCATTTCAAGGGGAAAAAAATACTGTATCTCCTCTCGCGATCAGTGAACGAGCAGTAAAGGGAAAAGAATTAGATTCAGCACAAGTCAATGAAGTTGTTTTCCCTTTATTACACGGTCCAAACGGGGAAGATGGAACGGTTCAAGGACTGCTAGAAATCTTAGGCTTACCATACGTTGGTAACGGAGTGTTAGCCTCATCAGCTGGAATGGATAAGATTGCCATGAAGGCTATTTTTGAGCAAGCTGGTTTAACACAAGTAAAATACGTTGGATTTATTCGTAAAGACTGGGAAGAACAAGCAGAAAGGGTAATGAGTAAGATTGAGACTGATATCGGTTATCCGTGCTTTGTCAAACCAGCTAATCTTGGATCAAGTGTAGGAATCAGTAAGTGTAAAAATCAGGAACAGCTAAAAGAAGCAGTCAAAGAAGCACTTCGATATGATCGGAAAATTATTGTAGAAGAAGGGGTAAATGCGCGAGAAATAGAGATCGGCGTTATTGGAAATGACGAGCTTGAATGCTCTGTAGTAGGAGAAATTGTTCCTAAGACAGAATTCTATGATTATCAATCGAAATACGAGGATGAAGATACAGGGTTAATCATACCTTGTGAGTTACCTAACGAAATTTATGAGCAAATAAAGGATATTGCAAAAAGGGCATACAAATCGTTAGATTGCTCAGGTTTAGCAAGAATGGATTTCTTTTTAACTAAGGATAATGAAATATTAATCAATGAAGTGAACACAATGCCAGGCTTTACGCCATACAGTATGTTCCCACTATTATGGAAGCATAGTGGTCTAGAATATCCGGCTCTTATTAACAAATTAGTAGAGCTAGCAATCGAAAAACATCAAGAAAAACTGAAAATCTCTTATACGATGGATTGAGCGGAGGATTTATATAATGATAACAAGGACGTTAGAACAAGTTGCGAGGATGGCAGAGGCTGAATTATCTCATGATAAATGGAAGGATGTTCAGATAGAAGGGGTTTCTATTGACACTCGGTCGATTCAGCAAGGTCAATTGTTTATTCCATTACCTGGTTCCAATGTTGATGGTCATAAGTTCGTGCGACAAGCATTTGAAAAAGGTGCTAGAGCTACTTTTTGGAAAAAGGGTGTAGATGGTGCACCTGAAGACATTCCATTAATTTTTGTGGATGATCCCCTTATAGCCATGCAGCAATTAGCGAGAAGCTATCGGGATCAAACTGGTGTAAGGATAGTAGGGGTAACCGGTAGTAATGGAAAAACTTCGACAAAGGACATGATAGCGGAAGTTCTTTCGAGTACATTCTCTGTTCAAAAAACGAAAGGCAATTTTAACAGCCAATTAGGTCTACCTTTATCCATTTTCGAACTGGAAAAAGACACAGAGGTGATGGTGCTTGAAATGGGTATGAGTGATGTCGGGCAGATTGAAATCCTTTCGAAGATAGCTAAACCCGATATTGCGGTTATCACGAATATTGGTGAATCCCATTTAGAGTATTTGGGGTCAAGAGAAAAAATTGCAGATGCAAAATTTGAAATCACGACAGGTCTGAAGAATGATGGAGCTTTTATTTATGATGGAGATGAGCCACTACTGCAACAAAAAATTTCTAGTAGCACATTTTCGTTTCAAACCATCTCTTTTGGTGAAACAGATACTTCCGATTTATTTCCTCTGTCCATCGAATTGAAAGATAACGGGACAGAATTTACGGTAAATACCATTCCGCAGACACCGTTGTTTTTACCTGTACTTGGTATGCATAACGTGAAAAATGCGCTTGCTTCTATCGCAGTTGGACAATTTATGGGGATTAATGAAGAGAAAATGAAGCGTGCATTAGCTAAAGTGACTTTAACTTCTATGCGAATGGAAGCACATCAAGGTAAAAATGATTGCTTGATTATCAATGATGCATACAATGCTAGCCCAACCTCTATGAAAGCTGCTGTATCATTAGTAGATTCACTAGAGAAGTACCATAAAAAGGTTTTAGTACTTGGAGATATGCTAGAGCTGGGGAAAGCAGAAAAAGAATTTCATCAAGAGGTGGGTTCCTTTATTTCAAATCTAACTATCGATTATGTGTTCACATATGGAAGATTAGGTCAATTTATTGCTAGTGCTGTTAAGGAGAAGAGCGAGGAAATAAAGACTAGAGCATTTGATGATAAACAAGATTTAAAGGAGAGCTTATTACCTTTATTAGATAGGGATACCGTTGTTTTATTCAAGGCATCAAGAGGAATGAAATTAGAAGAGATCGTAGAAGATATCATTGGATAACATGACTAGGAGAGTTTTTAATCTGATGCCAACTATTAATTACCTAAACATCAACCAAGCGCATGGACGACTTTTATTCTCGTCCATGCGCTTGGTTTTGATTCCTTTAATTACGGTAAATTTGTTGTAAGTAAGTAGATGGGGAAACCCCTGTAACCTTTTTGAATACACGACTAAAATAGAATGGATTAGAAAATCCTAGGTAATCACTTACTTCTGATACATTTTGATTGTCTTTTTTAAATAATTGGATCGCTTTTTCGATAAGAATCTCATTTTGGTACTGGGTAACACTTTTACCTGTATGGTTCTTAAAAAGGGAAGAAAGATAGGAATAATTCATCCCCATCGCATTTGCGATCTGATCTCCTGTTAGCTTTTGGTCTTCATTTTCGTGTAAAAGCTTCACCATTCGTGCAATTATCCGGTGGGATTTTTTGTTTGCGTTTTCTTGCATTTTATCCATGTATAGTTCTAGAAATATTTGGTGTGCTTCCATGCTGGAAAGAATCGGCCGCATTGGATTGGTCGATTCATACAATTCTAATAATTTAACTAGCTTCGTTTCCATCCATGGAGCATTCGTGACCTTTCCATACTTCGGAAGTGTGAAAATGGCTTGATAGGCCTCTTCGCCGATCAATGAAGTTTGGCGAAAGGGAGTGAATTCGACATTGGGAGCTCCGGTATTTTTATCAGAGAAATGAATATAGTACCATTCAGATCCAGGTAAATATAATTCACGTCCAAAATGATAGATATCTTTTCTAAGAAAAAGATAGGAACCTTTATCCACATAATACTCAATGTCATCCTCTATTACGTGTATTCTTCCTTTTTTAACGTAAATAAAGACATGTAAGTATTCCATAACCCGATCTGGATGCTTAAACACCCCATCAATATCATACATAAAGCCGACCTCGCGAATTAATGGAAGTGTATGTGCTTCAATCTTTACAGGATTTTTCATGCTTTGAATCACCTCTTGAATGGTGGTAAACTTAGTGAATTACACCTACACATCTTAATTATACCGCTAACAATTAAAGTGTTTTATATAGGTAATCTTTTCTACTTAAGATCATAACAAAAAATACAAAAAAAAGATATGTTTTCTTATTTTATGGAATGTACATTTGTAGTAATCGCCTTCATACTAGATAATGTAAAAGTTTTTTGGAGGTGCGATGGTTGTGGAAAAAGTATACTTACTTGAAGGTATGTTTAATGAATCACAATTAAAAGGAAAGGAATATTTATTATATCTAGATGTGGATCGTCTCATTGCTCCTTGTTATGAAGCAGCTGGACAAAAGGCGAAGAAGGAGCGCTACGGAGGCTGGGAGAAAACGCCTATCGCTGGTCATTCCATTGGTCATTGGCTTTCAGCAGCAGCCAATATGTACCATGTAACAGGAGATAAACGATTAAAAGAAAAACTAAACTATGCTCTAGCAGAACTAGCTCATGTTCAATCCTATGATACGGATGGGTATGTGAGTGGGTTTCCTAGAGATTGCTTTGATAAGGTGTTTACTGGTGAATTCGAGGTGGATAATTTTAGTCTTGCTGGCTCGTGGGTACCTTGGTACTCCATACACAAAATCTATGCTGGTTTAATAGAAGCTTATCAGCTTTTAAGCATGGAAAAAGCATTACAAATTGTTACGAGATTAGCTGATTGGGCTTATAATGGATTAATTAATTTGTCAGAGGATCAATTCCAAAAAATGCTAGTTTGTGAACATGGCGGAATGAATGAAGCCTTTGCGGATTTATATGATATGACAAAAAACCCCAATTATCTAGAATTAGCAGAAAGATTTTATCACCAAGCAGTATTGGATCCTCTGGACAATCAACTGGATGAGTTGGAGGGTAAGCATGCCAATACCCAAATTCCAAAGGTAATTGGAGTAGCCAAGCTCTTTAATATAACAGGTAAAGAAAAATATAAAAGGATTGCCACCTTTTTCTGGGAGCAAGTGACCAATTATCGCACTTATGCTATTGGTGGTAACAGTATTCGTGAACATTTTGGTCCAGAGAATGCAGAGGAACTAGGTATTTTAACAACGGAAACTTGTAACACCTATAATATGCTGAAGCTAACAGAGCTCCTATTTGAATGGGAGCATCACTCCAAATACTATGATTTCTTTGAGAAAGCATTATATAATCATATTTTAGCATCGCAAGATCCAGAGTCTGGAATGAAGACCTATTTTGTTTCCTCCGAGCCTGGCCATTTT
Source organism: Gracilibacillus sp. JCM 18860 (assembly GCF_055395245.1). NCBI lineage: Bacteria > Bacillati > Bacillota > Bacilli > Caryophanales > Bacillaceae > Gracilibacillus > Gracilibacillus sp. JCM 18860. Next base: position 1,122,672 of record NZ_AP043868.1, on the reverse strand, counting down.
AAAGTATATAATTCAAGGGATGATTCCTTTTGGTGTTGTACAGGTACTGGGATGGAAAATCCAGCAAGGTATAACCGAGGTATCTTCTCTCACCATGATGATCGCCAATTTTTTATTAATTTATTTATCTCTGCTAGGGCTGTGTACGAAGATAGAGGCTTGATAGTAAGGCAGGAAACAGGATTTCCATACAAAGAGGAGAGTAGTATTTTTTTCGAACAAACACCAGAGGAAGAGTTTGACTTACTAATTCGGATACCATATTGGGTGAAAGACGAAATGACATTTATGGTGAATGGGGAACAGGTAGAAGTAGTGAAGGTAAATGGGTATGCCAAAATAACGCGAATTTGGCAACAGAAGGATTGTCTAACAGTAGTAACACCGCTTTGTTTACATCGATATGTGGCAAAAGATGATGAACAGAAACAAGTTATCATGTATGGTCCTATTGTTTTGGCAGGTGCACTCGGTCGAGAGAATTTTCCTGAGACTGATATTTTAAGTGATCATTTATCATTGAATAATCATCCACTCATAGAAGTACCTGCACTTGTAACAGATCAACAGGACTTAGAAAAATGGATTCAACTGGTTGATCCTGATAAATTAATTTTTACTACAACAGAGGTTGGGCAACCAGGGAATCAGAGTCTAACACTAAAGCCATTTTATGAAATTCATCATGAAAGATATACGATTTATTGGAATATTTTATCAACAGGAGCCTATGAGCATTTTGTAGACAACGAAAAAGATAGAAGACTAAGGGAACAAAGGATTACGATTGATGTTGTTACACCACATGAACAACAACCAGAGGTGGATCATAACATGGAGGCAAGCTTGTCTACCTCTGCTTATAAAAACGTCGTTCATAGCGGTTACCGCGAAGCAAAAGATGGGGGATACTTTAGCTACGAAATGAAGATTGATGCGTCAAAGTCAATGTATCTTGCTGTCACTTATTTCGGAGGTGATGGTAGAGAGCATATGGATGGACGTGTAGTGGAACGTGACTTTACTATTTGGATCGATGAAAACGAATTAACGCGTCAGAAATTAACCAACCAACATCCAGGAGAGTTGTTTACAGAGGTTTACCCAATACCGTTTGCTTGGATGAAAGAAAAAGAAACGATAAGGGTAAAATTTCAATCCTCTAATGGAAAAATAGCTGGCGGGATCTATCGTGTGCGTATTATAAATGAACCAGAAATATAAAAAAATCGGGCATATGCCCGATTTTTTATGTCGAATTAGCTATAGAAAGAAGCACCAACGATAATTAACAAAATGAAAAGTACAACGATCAAAGCAAATCCGCCGCCATAGCCACCGCCGTAGCCGCCGCCATAGCCACTTCCGTATCCGCCACAAGGATATCCACCATAGTAACTCACTTATATCAACCTCCTTCAATATTTTCACTATATAATGTATGTCATTTTCATTAATCGGTTAGGGTAAATGACCATGTTCACGAAAAATGGGCGGATGATTGTATAAGAAATCTTGCATTTTAAAAGGTGATATAATAAAATTACAGATATTCGACAAATTAGTGGAGGTATTCTAATCATGATGATGGCAGTGTTCTTGACAGTTATTCGATAATTACTAATCGAATAGAAGTGATACTAAAAAAGCTCCTAGAAAGGGGTTTAGTTTGTCTTATTCTTTTTTAAGTATCCATTGTCCATGAACTTTATCATCAAATACCGTTCAAGCTTACTAAAGACACAGGGTAAGAACAGCTTATTCCTAGTTTACAAAAAGGTTGTGATGAATCTCAATGATGGTTCATTCACGGCCTTTTTTGTATATCGGACAGAATACCCCTGTAGTTAGCATGGATGTCTTAACGGTATTCATAAATGGGAGGCGTTAGAATGACTCTATATTTTGCGAGCATTTTACCCGGATTAGAATATGTTTTATTAGATGAAATGAATCAAAAGGTGAGTGAAGTGGAAATCATTCAAATAAAAAGAGGCAAGGTATTCTTTACTACAAGTAGTATAGATACATGCCTGCATGCTTTAAGATCTGCAGATAATTTGTTTCAAGTATTGGATCAATTTCAACTAGGACCACATAAGAAACATTTATCTCAGCTAAGTGGACGTATTGCAAGTTTGGATTTGAAAGATATGGACCACCACTCTCTATTTTGGATAAATGCCAGTCGTAAAGGAAAACAAACTTATAGTCGCTATGAGTTAGCGTGGGCCGCTGCAGAAGGTATTCAGAGACATTACCCTAATTGGTCCCTCGGAACGAATCGGGATAATCAGGTCGAATTCAGGGTTGATTTGGAGCATCAGAATCTTATTTTTTCTCTTCGACTTACCGATCCTACATTTCGCTATCGTAACCAGGTGCGTCAGTTCTCTCGTGCCGCACTTCGCCCTACAGTTGCTCATTCAATGGTTTGGTTATCCGATCCAAAATCAACGGATATTTTTGTGGACCCGTGTTGTGGTTCTGGTACTATTTTGTCAGAGCGGACTGCTTACCCTGTCAATCAAATCCATGGTGGGGATATATCTGAGTCAGTGACAAGGATAGCTAAACATAATCTTGAGCACACTAAGGTAAAAATAAATGTTTGGGATGCTAGAGAATTGCCCCTATCAACCAATTTTGTTGATAAAGTCGTCACAAATCTACCATTTGGGAAGCAAATTTCAATCGACGAGGATTTAGGATTGTTCTATAGGTATGTAATGAATGAAATAGCGAGAGTGCTAAAACCAAGGGGCAGGGCAGTTATTTTGTTGGGAAATTTCCAGCAATTACATGTTGAAGTAAATCGTTTAGGAATGGTTTGCTTGGAAGCCTATCCACTTAGCTTGAAGGGTTTGCATCCCACATTGATGGTTTTAGAGAAGCAATAAAAAAAGCAAGGCGAAAAACCGGATTCACATCGAATCCGGTTTAACTAATTCAACAAATGATGCATTGAAAATAAGCTACTGAAGGTATTTTTGAACCAACTTGCAAATACTCTTTATGTAATGATTCCAAGCTTTCTTAATCCATTGAAGATACCTGAATTCTCCACTGTAGTGGTTCGGTATTTAGCGTATTGGAATAATTCCGGGTTTGCATTCCCCATAGCAAAGCTATTTCCGACAAATTGAAGCATTTGTTTATCATTCATCCCATCACCAAAGGCAATGGCTTGATCAGGACTAAGATGAAGCTCCTCTAAAATGCTTTTAATGGCCATGCCTTTATTGACATTTTCTCGAATCACATCATAGCTATGTTCTAAACCTTTAACATTTACTTGGGAGAAGTAAATATTTTCATGATCAAGGTTATAGAGAGCAATCTCATCTGGAGATACGTTCATTATCGTAATCCCTAGAATTTGATTTCGATATTTATCTTGATAAAGTGCCGTATCGCTTAAAGCAAAATAGTCAATAAACTGCCTAACAGCTTTAGTCTCTAGCGATGTTAATAAATTGTGGCTATTAGTATAGAGAATCACCTCATGGTGGTTTTGTTTCGCAATTTTTAAATAATGTTCGATAATAGTCGCAGAAATCGGTTCATCCACTAGTATCTTCTCTTGATATAAGGCATAAGCTCCATTATAGCCTATGAAGGAATGAATACCTAATTCTTCTGCAATTGTATAAATTTCATGTAAAGGTCTACCAGTAGCCAGAAAAACTTCGATTCCTTTTTGCCTTGCGATACTGATGGCTTCCTTTGTAGATGGTTCGATCGTGTGATCTTGTCTTAATATTGTCCCATCAATGTCTAAAAACAATGCTTTATATTGCTTCATTTGATGTCTCCTTTATGATTAAAACGGAAGCTTTGAAAGCTTTTCTCCTGTATTTTCTTCATAACCCTTCATATATTTAATTCTACGTTGTGCAGCAGATTGACTTACTTGTTCATCTGCATGATAGGAGGAGCGAACTAAAGGACCAGCTTCACAATGCTTAAATCCTTTGGAAAGAGCAATTTCTCTAAGTTCTGTAAATTCATCAGGATGATAGTAGCGCTCAACCTTTAAGTGTTTTTTGGTTGGTTGTAGATATTGACCAATGGTCATAATATCAACATTATTAGCACGTAAATCGTCCATTGCTTCCACTATTTCTTCCTTGGTTTCGCCAAGACCTACCATAATACTGGACTTAGTCGGGGTATTTGGTGCGATTTCTTTCACTCGTCTTAATAATTCTAACGAACGGTCATACATCGCAATCGCACGAACACGTTTCGTTAATCTGCGTACTGTTTCAATATTATGATTAAAAATATCGGGAGCACTATCCATTAGTGTATGTAAGCTTTCATAATCACCTTTCATATCAGAAGGTAATATCTCAATTGTGCATCCTGGTACTTTCTCACGAATTTGACGAACTGTTTCGGCAAATACTGCTGCACCACCATCCTTTAAATCATCACGTGCAACTGCAGTAACAACCACGTGTTTTAGTCCCATAATTTCTACTGATTCAGCAACACGTTTCGGTTCGCCCCAATCTAATTCATTGGGAAGACCTGTCTTTACTGCACAAAAACGGCATCCACGTGTACAAGTATCCCCAAGTATCATGAAGGTCGCTGTTTGTCTTTCGCTCCAGCATTCGTGGATATTTGGACATTTAGCTTCCTCACAAACAGTGTTGAGACGTTTATCACGCATTAGATGTTTTAAACGATTATAGGATTTATTCGTATTGATTTTTATCTTTAGCCATTCCGGTTTTCTTAAGTATTCTTCGTTTTTTGCCATTCTACCCATCTCCTATCTAGATAAATTCCATGCGTCGTCTTTATATTTTTGATTCATTACACTATGTATTTCTTCTTCTTGTTCCATTGATAAAGTGAAATTTTCGAAGACTATGTCCAAGCCTTTTTCAAATCCTTGCTTAAATGCTCGTTTTGCTAAATCTATTTTGATCTCCCCAGGTGAAGCTTCTTCTAATGAAACTGCTTTGTCTTTAAATGCATGCATTGCCCTTGCTTTTACCTTTTCACTTGGATATTCAAATAGATCATAGAGCTTGGTGTTATCGACATGGATGGGGATGGAGCCATGCTGTAAAATAACACCCTTTTGTCGAGTTTGAGCACTGCCTGCTGCTTTTTTACCATCGACAATTAATTCATACCACGAAGGTTCCTCAAAGCAAACCGCTGATTGAGTTGTCTGTAGTTTACCTTCTGGAATTGCAAAAGATGCTTCGATATCAAGGTTTCGGAATCCTTCTAATAATCCTTTAGAAATTACTTTATATGCCTCTTTAACGGAAGCAGGCATTTTCGGGTGGCTTTCTGCAACGATCACGCTATAGGTCAGTTCTTGATCATGAAGAACAGCCCTACCACCTGTTAATCGCCGTACTAATTCAATATGATGTTCTGTTAATGCTTTGAAATTAATTTTACCCTTTGTTTTTTGAAAATACCCGACAGATAACCCAGCAGGCTCCCATTCATAGAAACGTAAAACTGGAGGGATTTCTTTATTCCTATGCCACTTTAATAGACATTCGTCTACTGCCATGTTATAGGCGGGGGTATTTTTTTCCGTATCTAGATAATACCAAGTTTCTCCCATACGTAATTGGCGAAAACTACTTCTTATCGCCACTAACCTCCCATACTGTATCCATTGTTGAAACTGTTAAAAATATACTAATTTGCAATCATTATCATGGTACTCCTTCTCATGCTCTCTGTCAAAAATATTATTTTTAGTTTATCCCCATTTGTATTTCATCTATGCTATAGTGAAAAAAGTATTCATTATTACAGCATAGAACGAAGGAGTATTTACATGGATGGTTTCAATGAACAATTTTTAATTTCTGTTTTTATCATTGCGATTGGGTATCTATTAAAGAAGGGGAATATTGTTAAGGAAGAGGATGGGGAAGCGATTGCAAGAGTGGTGTTTAATCTAACCCTTCCATGTCTCATTATTGTTACATTTAGTGATGTAGAATTTTCCAACTCCTTACTTTATTTAATTGTGATTGCTTTTGTTTATGGTCTTGGAATTGGTTTACTTGGACTTATTCTCTTAAAGAGGGATTCTAGATATGATCGTGGTATGTTTGGCATGATGATTCCTGGCTTGAATATTGGGTTATTTGCTTATCCATTAGTCGAGGGCTTGTGGGGCTTCGAGGGATTAAAGTATTTTGGTATGTTTGATGTTGGAAATGCTTTTATAGTATTTGGTATGAGCTATATTATCGCAGGCATGTATGCAGAGAGAGCGAATATGCTTGAAACAAGAACGATTATCTATAAGCTGTTTCAATCCATTCCATTAATGACCTATCTTATCATGTGCTTACTAAGTATCATGAAGATTCAACTGCCAAGCTTTGTCGTGGATGTATCGAGTATTATTTCGATGGCGAACATGCCATTGTCCTTACTATTATTAGGATTGTATTTGAATTTTACGTTTGCGAAAGGATATGGAAAACTAATATTGAAGTTTTTAGCTGTAAGATATGGAATTGGGATTATTACAGGGTTATTATGTTATTACCTTCTTCCCGTTGATGAAATGTTTCGTTTTACATTGCTTATAGGCTTTATTTTACCAACCGCTGTATCTGTCGTCCCATATTCCATTATATTTGGCTATAACCAACGGCTTGTAGGTACAGCCTCTAATCTGACCATGATCATTAGCTTTGTATTAATTTGGGGAATGGTTAATCTAATTATGTAAGGTTTTAAGTATATTCTTATACTAATACAGTTGAAATTCAAAATCTATGGAAAAAGATCGTTTCATTATGATAAAATGGATAACGTTTACAACCTGGATAATAGCGTCTAAGTAGAAGTGGGGGGATGAATATGTTTGACTTATCGGTTTTTGAATGGATTGTTCTAGTTATAGCTGCAATGCTAATTGGTTTTTCCAAAGCAGGAGTATCGAGTATGGGGATCCTTGTAGTCACGCTCTTTATGATACTATTCCCTGCAAAAGAATCTGTTGGAATACTACTACCATTATTAATTGTTGGCGATCTATTTGCCGTTACATATTATCGAAAAAATGTGGTCTGGAAGTATTTGTTCTCTCTAGTTCCATCCGTTCTTGTAGGGGTTTTAATAGGGTATTATGTATTGAGCTATGTAACAAGTGATCAATTAAAGCCAATGATTGGCATTCTAGTTTTAGCATTAATCATACTCCATATAAGTAGAGAACGATTAGGAGAGAAATTTAATCAGATGCTTCCAGAAGCAAAAATTTTCACCATGATGATGGGAGCATTAGCTGGATTTGCGACCATGATTGGAAATGCAGCTGGTGGTGTGATGGCGATTTACTTTTTAGTAAAAGGACTACCAAAGAAGGAATTTGTTGGGACAGGGGCATGGTTCTTTTTATTTGTTAATATGATAAAGGTTCCTTTTTATATTAGCCTTGGTATGATTAATATGGAATCTATCATGTTTAACCTATGGTTAATTCCAATGATTTTAATAGGAGCAGTTATTGGAGTAAAGGTTTTACAACTAATGCCTCAGCGTTTATTTCAGATCCTCGTACTAGTCTTTGCGGGTATTGGTGCCATTCGTTTATTAATAGGTTAATAGATATAGAAAGGACGCTTTATAAACTGTATTTCAACTTAAACACCAGACCAAGTTGCGGTTTATTCACTTTATAAACGGCATTTCAAGCGAAGCAACAGCCAAATTTGCGGTTGATCCGATCTATAAACGGCATTTCAACGGAAGCACTAGGCAAATTTGCCGTTTATTCACTTTATAAACGGCATTTTAAGCGAAGCAACAGCCAAATTTGCCGTTTATTCGCTTTATAAACTGCATTTCAACGGAAGCACTGGGCCAAGTTGCCGTTTATAGTCTTTTTAACCGCACTTCAATTGAGGCAAGAAGCCAAATTACAGTTTATCGAAGCGATGCATTTAGGAAATCAAGCCCCCAGTCCTTTTCTCTTCTCCTCTATAATGGAAGGCTTAATTTGCTTTGTTGGAAAGATTGATTAAGATCCTTGATCAAATCATCGACATTCTCTATACCTACAGATAAACGGAACAAGCGATCCTCGATCCCTCTTTCTTTTCGTTCATGTGGAGGCATTGCTGCATGAGACATGGTAGCAGGATGAGAAAGAATAGATTCCACAGCCCCTAAGCTTACGGCAAAGACTGGTATTTCGAGCTTTCTAACGAATCCCTCTATGTCAACATTTTCTGATAATAAAAAGGATAGGACTGCTCCACCACTTTTGGCTTGGGAATGATGAACGTTAAAACCAGGATGATCCGTAAGACCTGGATAATACACTTTTTCAATCGCATGATGTTCATCCAAAAATTTAGCAATTTCAAGTGCAGATTGGCTTGATTTGGTTAGTCGAGTCTCCAAAGTTTTCATTCCTTGAATTAAGGTATAGGAATCCTGTGCACTTAGAATGGATCCAATTGTATTCTGAATAAATTTTAATTTTGCAGCTAACTCTTCTGTTTTTGCCACAGCTAATCCAGCTACTACGTCACTATGACCAGATAAGAATTTAGTCGCACTATGGAGCACAATGTCTACACCAAGATCTAGTGGATTTTGATACAATGGTGTCATAAATGTATTGTCTAAATAAGTATAGCAATCATTGGCTTTAGCTAACTCCACCACTTTCTTAATGTCAGTGATTTGCAATAAGGGATTTGCTGGTGTTTCCATATAAATAACCTTTGTATTACTTTGAATAGCTTTTTCAATTTCTGCGATGTTTGTCATGTCAACAAAAGTATGGCTAATCGAGAAGCTGGTCAATAGCTGACTGATAAATCGATAGGTACCTCCATAAACGTCTTTTGTCACAACGACATGATCTCCCGCTTCCAATAATAAAAAAGCTGAGGAGATGGCTGCCATGCCTGAAGAAAAGGCATAGCCTGCGTATCCATTCTCTAACTGCGCAATCGTCTTTTCTAAAATTTCTCTGGTTGGGTTACCTGAGCGGCTATAATCGAATGGTCCGAATTCATTTATTTCTTTCTGATGATAAGTAGATGATAAATAAATCGGAGGATTTACGGCACCTGTCACCTTTTCGTTAAATCCTTGTTGTAGCCCTGCATGAATAAGCTTTGTATCAAATTGGTTAGACATGAAGTAATTCCTCCTTGCTCTTTAGTAGAGCTTGATCTAGATCTTCTTTTAAATCTTCTATATGCTCAATACCGACAGAGAAACGTAACAGCCTTTCACAAATACCACGTTTTTCACGTTCTTCTAAAGGGATATCTGCATGCGTTTGTGTTGTTGGATAAGTGATAAAGCTCTCCACCCCACCTAAGCTTTCCGCAAAAGAAATGACTTTTAAATGGGATAAGAAGGGGCCAACCATTTGTTTCTCCTTAATCCGGAAACTAACCATTGCACCTTTACCGGGATACAGAATGTCTGTTACTAAAGGGTGCTCCTTGAAAAACTGTTCAAGTGCTCTAGCATTTTCCTGTTGCTTCTCAAGGCGAAGACTTAACGTTTTCATGCCTCGAATAAGTAACATACAATCAAATGGTGACAATACAGCTCCTATGGCATTGTGTAGATGGGTTAGTTTTTCTGCTAACGGTTGATCCTTCACAGCAACTAGTCCAGCAAGAACATCATTATGTCCACCTAAATATTTCGTTGCAGAATGGACGACAATATCTGCTCCTAGTGTAAGTGGCTTTTGGAGATATGGTGTGAAAAAGGTGTTATCTACGATTAAAAGCAGCTGGTGTTCTTTAGCGATCTGGGCAACTTTATGAATATCTAACTCGATTAACAGTGGATTTGTTGGCGTCTCAATAAATATTGCCTTTGTTTTCGATGTGATTTGTTCTGCAATTTCTTCTGGTTTCACATAGAGAAAATCGACCGCATATGCTTCACTATAGTGACTAAATAATCGGTATGTTCCACCATAAACATCCTCTGTCACGATGATTTGATCTCCTTTTTCAAATATGGCAAGCACTAATTGAATCGCAGCCATACCGGATGAACAAGCAAATCCCTTAGTGCCTTTTTCAAGGTCGCTTATGGCCCTTTCTACAATATCTCTGGTTGGATTACGCGTTCGCGTATAATCAAAACCGGTAGAATTGCCAATTGTTTCATGCTGGTAGGCTGTCGATAAATAAATAGGTGGCTCGACGGCACCTGTCTTTGGATCAGATTTATTCCCAATTTGAGCTAATGATGTTTCGATATGCTTCATTTCGATCATTCCTCCTACGATATGCTATAAAACGAAAAGGGACTTTCTCCCGATAAGAAGAAAGTCCCCACATTTATACATACTTCTTATCTTCGGTAATTACCTTCTGGATTTAGCACCATGCATAAAATGCTGGTTGCTGAGGCATCATCGGGCCAGTCCCTAAACCTCTCTTGATAAGCTTAAAATATTTAGTTGTTAAAAAGTTTTGGAAATACTATACAATATATCATACAATCACCAGTAAAAAAATACAAGAAAAAATTTAAAAAAATTAAACCTAGTAAAACCATTGGTTATAAAGGATTTTTAGTGGATTGCAGTAGCAATCCAAGGAATTGACCTATTGACATTAATTGTATTTACCATTATATTCAATACAAATCATTTAATAACTTAAAACATTATATGCTTTCTTATCCAGAGAGATGGAGGGACTGGCCCGATGAAATCTCAGCAACAGGCATTTGAGGCACTGTGCTAATTCCAGCAAGACAACCTTGGCAGATAAGAAGAAGTATTTAACTTCTACTTTTAGACCAAGTAGAAGTTTTTTGTTTTTTTGAAAGAAAATAGGATCTCGCTAATAAATCTGGACGCGAGGGTAAGAAAATTAGCGGCAACCCTATACGACATTTTGATGAAGCATTATGTTGATATGGAGAGAAAAGCATTCACGCCCGGAGATTCACTTGAAATAAAAATGCAGGTTTCATTTCTAAGAAGATAAAAATAGAGGAAGTAGGATGAAAAATGTTAGTCATTTTAGCTTTTTTTGCCGCATGTTTATTTGCTTTTAATATCGGCGCTAGTGGCTCTGCCGCTAGTATGGGAGTCGTATATGGAAGTAAGGTAATAAAACATAAAAAAGTGGCATTATTTCTAGCTGGTTCAGGAGCCATAGTTGGTGCTCTTTGGGGAGGAAAGCATGTTACTCATACACTAGGAAAGGGAATTATTCCAGAGGAAATCATGGATGTTCGCATCGCTACAATTATACTGGCCGTTTCTGCGTGTACTTTATTTGTTACGAATTATATTGGTATTCCACTTTCTACTAGTGAGGTAACCGTTGGTGCTATTGTCGGAATTGGTTTGTCTTTTCAGCAAATATATGCCGTTTCTATATTAGAAATCGTCGGTTTATGGCTTCTTATCCCAATTTTAGCTTTTTTTGTGACATATACGCTTGAAAAAGTAAGAATGAAATACCGAGACAAGATAAAGGTCTCATTTTCTAGTAAAATATTAGCAGGACTGTTAATTATAACAGGTATTTTTGAGGCAATAGCCGCTGGTATGAATAATGTGGCGAATGCGTTAGGACCATTGGTGGGAGCAAATTTAGTAACAATGGAGATTGGTTTACCTGTCTTAGCGTTAGTGGTAGCGCTTGGTAGCATCTTATTTGGGGGAAAAGTGTTAGATACCAATGCCAAAAAGATCACAAATCTATCACTGGCAAACGGAATTGTTGTTTCAAGCACAACAGGGATATTAGTTATTGCTGCCTCCTTTTTAGGAGTTCCTATCCCAATGACCCAGGTAACGACGACGGCAATTGTTGGAATCAGTGCTACGAAAAGCTGGCAAAATGTTTGGAAGGAAAAAATCATCCATCGTATTGCAAAGGTTTGGATTTCTTCACCAATCATTTCATTAGTGATTTCCTATAGTTTAACCGAAATCATTATTCGTCATTCTTACTATACTGTAATCTTATTATTCTTAACGATACTTATTACAATCGTGTTAATGAAATATCAAGTAAAGTCAGAAACAAAGCAACAAGAACATCAATTAAGAAGGGAATGGGAAGAGATTGGGTAAAGTATATTTAGTAGGGGCAGGACCAGGCGACAAGGAACTAATTACGTTAAAAGGAATTAGAGCGATTGAAGAAGCAGACGTTATTTTATATGATCGTTTAATTAATCAAGAATTATTAAACTATGCAAGAAGTGAGGCAGAATTAATTTTTTGTGGGAAGGAACCGAAATTGCATGGTGTTATTCAGGACGAGATAAATCGTTTACTCGTTCAATATGGAACAGAGGGAAAAGTCATCACGAGATTAAAAGGTGGCGATCCGTTTATTTTTGGTAGAGGCGGGGAAGAAGCACTTGTTTTAGAAAAAGCTAATATTCCTTTTGAAGTAGTACCTGGTATCACATCAGGTATAAGTGCACCTGCATATGCTGGAATTCCATTAACCCATCGTGGGCTCAGTGGTTCCGTAAGCTTTATTAATGGGTCCAATCCTGAATCAAGATCATTAAAGGAATGGCAGCATATAGCTAATGGAACAGAAACTCTTTGCTTTTACATGGGTGTGAGGAATTTTCCTAAAACTGCTGAATACCTTATCCAAGCAGGTTTAGAAAAGACAACACCTGTAGCAATCATTCACTGGGGAACGACTAATAAACAAAAAACGATTGTAGGTACACTCGAAACAATCACGGATCGATTAGATGAGATCACGAATCCGTCAATGATTGTTATAGGTCAAGTTGTCTTATTGCATGATCAACTACAATGGTTTAATAAGCAAGCATTAGAAAATGCTGGAGCTTCATCATTATAAGTAATAAAACCTTGATTCATTACGATGAATCAAGGTTTAGTATATTTAATCGACATCTTTCTCTCGTGCTTTTTGCATTTGTTCTTGTTCTTGCTCCCAACCCCATTCAGGATTAATTTGATTAATTAATTGATCTATCTCTTCTTGTGACAAGTCTTTCTTTCCATTGGAGTTGTTAATATAGGATTTTAGCTCCCATTCACCACCTTTTTTATTATCTAATTCCTTCCATTTTACCGTAAATATATAATCATTGCTATGAATATCGGCATGTATAAGTAGTATATCTTTATGAAGTATTAGCTTCGACAATCTCATGTTATACCTCCTTTTCTTAAGGAAAATTCACAACATTGCTAGTATTCGAAGGAGACGAAGAAAATAAGCTTCCAATTATAAGGACTAAAAATAAACGATATTTTAGTCTTTGAATATTTCATATTCATTATACCATAAATGTAAGGGTTTTCTTTAAGTGTTACCTAAATCCTTTCGTTCAAACCTGGTACATTTTGAAAGCTTTTTGAATATAAAGAAAGTAGGTAAGGGGTGAAAGAATTGGCGGTAGTGAAAGCAACGGAAGAAGATGTGAGATTACTAGCTAGACTCATGCGAGCTGAAGCAGAAGGTGATGGCAAATTAGGTATGCTTATGGTAGGTAATACGGGAGTAAATCGGGTAAGAGCAAGATGTCTTGATTTTACGGATATTAATACCATTAGAAGGATGGTATTTCAAAGTCCAGGAGGCTTTGAGGCCACACAAAAAGGCTACTTTTATCAACGAGCTAGAGAGCAAGATATAGAGCTTGCAAGAAGGGTTATTAATGGGAAAAGATATCATCCTGCAAGCTATGCATTATGGTTCTTCATGCCAGGAGGTAGCTGTCCTGCACAGTGGTTTGGACAATGGAATTCAGGTAGGTTTAAAAGTCATTGTTTTTATACACCACTTAGTTCTGAGTGTCCGGAAGTTTATGGCACATTTTAAAAGCAGAAGAATTAAGATTCCTCTGCTTCTTCTAATTGGACATTTGGGAAGAAGAGAATAATTAGGAAGGCTAAGATTCCTATGATAAAAAGACCGTTAAACACATGATCTAACCCGAAGCTAAGCCCATTTTGAATCTTCTCTAACATCTCTGTATCCATTGATTTTCTTCTATTTTCATCAAGTAAAAGGTCTATATTACTAACATCTAAGGACTTGCTTTCTGTTCCTATAAATGCTCGCATTTGTAGATTTAAAATCCCTCCTAATAATGCAGCTCCAACCGCACTTCCTACAATTCGCATAAACATGTTAAGAGAAGTGGCAACTCCACGTACATTCCAATTTACATGATTTTGGATGGATACAATAAAGGTTGTACTTGAAAGGCCCATTCCTACTCCTACGATAAATGAACTGATCCCAGCATAAATGGGGCCTTTTTCAGCAGTTAAGCAGAAAAACATAAATGTTCCAATTAAAAGTGCGCAACCACCAAGTAAAGCTGTTTTACGAAAACCAATTTTTAAAACTAAGTGACCTGCGATGGTCGAAGATATCGGCCACCCAATGGATAGAGTACTTAATGTAAAGCCAGCGATAATGGCGGATTCCCCCATAACACCCTGTACATAGGTGGGTAAGAAGCTAGATAATCCGAGAATTATCATACCTGAAAAAAATGTAGCCAGATTAGCGATGAGAATAAGCTTATTTCTCCATAGAAATAATGGCATGATAGGAGACGGTGCTTTCCCCTCTTGAAAAATAAAAACAATCATAAAAATAATAAATAAGGAAAATAAAGAAATGGTTTCCCAATCAAGCCATGCCCATACCGTTCCTGCTTGAACGAAAACGATAATTAAAGAAGAGATGCCAATCAGGAATAATCCTGCTCCATTGTAATCAATTGCCTTCTTCTCTTTATTCACTTGTTCATGGAAATATCGAATGACACCTAGAAGGCCAATAATACCAAGTGGAATATTCATCCAGAAAATCCAAGACCATTCTACGAATTGGACAATAATCCCACCTAATAATGGACCAATAACAGAAGAGATCCCCCAAACACTTGCAAGGTACCCTTGAACCTTTGCTCTTTCTTTAACAGTATACATATCTCCAACAATTGTTGTTACAATTGGCTGAATAGCCCCTGCTCCAACACCTTGGAGTAAACGAAATATGACAAGCATTGTCATTGTTGTTGCAAATCCACATAACAATGATCCGATTAAGAAAATACTTACACCGATGATAAAAATCGGTTTTCTTCCAAATAAATCAGCTAATTTTCCGAAGATCATCGTCGTAATAGCTTGCATCAACAAAAATCCAGAGAAAACCCAGCTATATAATCGAAAGCCACCCAAATCAGCGACTATATTAGGCATTGCAGTTGCTACTATGGTCCCTTCAATGGCTGCCATGAACATCGAGAGGACTAGTGCTATTAGAACTAATGTCCGATTGGTTTTTTTCTGCATCGATTCTTCCATCCCTTCTTGTCTAAATGCTATTGTAGCAAATAAATCAAGACTTGAGCAGTAGAAAGATGATATCTTTTTTAAAGATATGGTAAAATAAAGTAAACGATTGCAAAAAGGAGGAAGGTCGAATTGAAACAACATGTGGATAGATTATTAAAGCATTTTATAGAAAATGGACCAAGTGGTGTCGCACTTTCGGTTAGACGAAATCAACACACCCTATATGAGAATTATTTAGGTTATTCGGACATTGAGAAAAAAGTTCAAATCTCTGCGGATACGATTTATCGCATTTATTCTATGTCAAAGCTAGTTACATGTGTTGCCGCATTACAGTTATATGAACAAGGAAGGTATCTATTAAATGATCCCGTTTCAAATTATCTACCAGAATTTGCGGAGATGAAGGTCTATAAATCTGGACAAGAAGAGAATATCCAGGTGGAAGCCGCACAAAATCCAATTCTTGTTAAGGATTTATTTAAGATGACTTCAGGCATTTGCTACGGGGGCAGTGGTTCCGAAGTAGAAAAGCTAACAAGCAAAGTAATGGCTACTGCTCACAAGCTAGAGAAAAAAGAAGGTTCTTCCAACTTACGAGAATTTGTGAAGCAATTGGCAAAACTTCCTCTAGAATTTGAACCAGGCTCACACTGGAAATATGGTTTAAGCCATGATGTATTAGGCGCATTAATAGAAGTGATATCTGGTAAATCTTTCGGAGAATATCTTTATACAAACATCTTCGAACCATTAGGAATGAAAGATACCTTTTTTCAAATTCCAAAGGAAAAAAAGCATCGCTTAGCTACTTTATATGATAGATTAGAAGATGGGACGCTTGTGCCGAATAACGCATTAGACCGTGACTCAGAACCAATTGCAGTCTTTGAAAGTGGTGGTGCTGGATTACATTCCACCTTAAATGATTACCAACGGTTTGCCCATTGTTTAGCAACTGGTGGTACAGCGAATGGAATACATATACTCAGTCAAAATACAATTCAGTTACTTGCGCAAAATCATTTGCTCGATTCACAGCTACCGGACCTTGGTTGGAATTATGAAAATGGCTATGGATATGGTTTAGGAGTTCGGGTGATGATGGATCAAGTTATTGGTGGAAGTAATAGTAGTTTAGGAGAGTTTGGCTGGTCCGGTTTAGCAGGGACCTATGTCTTTATCGATCCGAAGAAAAAATTATCCGCTGTTTACATGCAACAAATGCTTCCTAACCTTGAGTTTTATCATCAACCTAGAATTCGAAATGTGATCTATGGAGCTATTCATTAGGAGGGATAGAAATGGCACTAATCCAATGTAATTTTTTCTCAGAGGTTTTATCTGTAAGTACCTCCATCACCGTTATATTGCCACAGGAAACATCTAATCAGATTGGAATGAACAATAAACGAAACCATGAAAAAATCCCAACACTTTATTTGCTTCATGGCTTTAGTGATGATCATACAATTTGGACAAGACGTACTTCCATTGAGCGATATGCTGCCGAATATGGATTGGCAGTTGTAATGCCACAAGTGGACCATAGTTTTTATGCCGATATGGTTTATGGTAAAAAATATTGGACATTTATTTCGGAAGAGCTTCCGAGAGTGGTGCGTTCCTTTTTTCCTCTATCGGATAGAAGAGAAGATAACTTTGTAGCCGGATTATCAATGGGAGGCTATGGTGCCTTTAAATGGGCCTTGAGAAAGCCAGGAATGTTCTCTGCTGCTGCAAGTCTCTCTGGTGTCCTTGATATTGTTGAACATACAAATCGTGTACAGGGTGAGAATAATCCTATACGTCATGCATTAGATTGTGTATTCGGAGAAAAGGACATCAAAAATACGGAAGAGGATTTATTTTATCTGCTGGAAAAAAGGCTTAAGGAAGATCAAGCATTACCAGCTTTGTTTCAAGCCTGCGGAACAGAAGATTTCCTGTTTGATGAAAATAAACGATTTTTCGATTTCACCAATGCTAAAGGGGTAGGAATTACGCACACTTTTACAACAGGCAATCACGAATGGGACTATTGGGATAGTAAAATACAAGAAGTTCTAGCATGGCTTCCAATTCAAAAATAGAGAGGGGAACCCCCTCTCTTTCTACATTTGATTGACAATATCTGCTACTAGTTCATAAGAATATAGGCGTTCATTATGATCATAAATTTGACTATTAATAATTACTTCATCTGCATTTGTTTCATCGACGAATGCTTGTAATTTATTTTTAACTGTTTGTTTATCTCCAACGATGGTTGTTTTACTATTCACTGATTTCTCCACAGAAGCCTTTTCATAAACATTCCATGCTTGATCAATATCATCAATAGGTGGCATCAATTCAGAAGGTGCGCCACGAACTAGACTTAAGAATTGCTGTTGCTGAGAGGTAGCTAACCATTTAGCTTTCTCAACAGTATCTGCTGCAATAATATTGACTCCAACCATCGCACGTGGCTTTTCAAGCTGCTCTGAAGGCTTAAATCGATCACGATAAATCTTTAAAGCAGGAAAAGTGTAGTCTGGTGAGAAATGACTCGCAAATGCAAAAGGAAGTCCTTTCTCTGCTGCAAGTCGAGCACTGAAATCGCTCGATCCAAGTAGCCATAGTGGAATATTTGCGCCTTTGCCTGGAACTGCTGTTACATTTGCAGTGCCTTTAAAATAAGCTTCTAGCTCTTCTACTTGTTGAGGGAAATCCTCTGCACTACTATTCAATGTTCTTCTAAGAGCGTAGGCAGTTGCTTGATCACTACCAGGTGCTCTTCCAAGACCTAGATCAATTCGATTAGGATAGAGAGCATCGAGTGTTCCGAACTGTTCTGCGATGACTAAAGGGGCATGGTTTGGTAGCATAATTCCACCTGCACCGACTTTGATTTTCTTCGTATGACTTGCTACATGGCTAATAACTAGTGATGTAGCAGAGCTTGCGATTCCTGGCATATTATGGTGCTCTGCAAGCCAATAGCGGTGATATCCCCATTTTTCCGAATGCTGAGCTAAATCAGCACTATTTTGAAAGGACAAGCTTGGGGTATGACCATAAAGCACTGGTGCCAAATCTAATACAGAAAATTGAACATTGGTAAAGGATTGAGACATAAGATCACTCCTATTTATCATATTGGACTACCTTTTCCTAGGGAAGGTCTCTACTTTTGTTACTCAATGTAAAAAATGATACGCTTATCTTCAAGGTTCGTCTAATATTATGCTTAACGGGAGATGAAATCATGCAATTAAAGAGAGTATATGAAGACGCAGAGAAAAAAGATAATTTTCGTGTATTAGTCGATCGAATCTGGCCAAGAGGGGTTTCTAAGCAAGAAGCGAAACTAGATTTATGGTTGAAGGAAATCGGGCCATCGAAAGAACTACGCAAATGGTTTGGGCATGATCCAGACAAGTTTGATGAATTTCGCCAAAAATACTTAAAAGAATTAGAGGAAGATACAGAAAAAAAAGAGGCTTTTGATCACTTAATACAATGCTATGAAGAACAGAACGGAGAAATCACACTCGTTTTTGCTACAAAAGAATTAAAATATAATCATGTTGTTATTATCAAGGAAAAGCTTATAAATGAACGGAAATAGTTAAAACGAAGGGGGAACTTTAACCCTTCGTTTTTTTAATACCACAGAAGGGGTGTAAGTGAAATGTTTTAATCCATAGTTAACGGGTAGATTTGTTATAAGGTTAATTTGACTAAGGAGTGGATCGAATGAAAGCCGGAGATGCTGTAGTTGATATATTAAAAGATTGGAATATTGATCATGTTTATGGTTATCCAGGGGACTCTGTTAATAACCTAGTAGAGGCATTAAGGAAAGCAAAGGAACAAATAAAATTTATTCAAGTTCGTCATGAAGAAACTGCTTCTTTAGCAGCAGCTGCAGAAGCAAAAATAACGGGTAGAGTGGGGGTCTGTTTATCTATTGGAGGGCCTGGTGCTATTCATCTATTAAATGGCATGTATGACGCAAAAGAAGACGCAGCCCCGTTGGTTGTGATTACTGGACAGGTCTCACACCAGCTTTTAGGAACAAATAACTTTCAAGAAGTAAACTTGGAAAGAATGTTTGACGATGTAGCTATATTTAACCGACGAGTTACATCTGGTGAACAAATACAACCATTATTAAAACAAGCTTTTAAAGAAGCATATGAACAAAAGGGTGTAGCCGTATTAAATGTCCCAGATAATATCTTTAAAGAGACGGTGAATAAAGTGGAGCTTCGCTCATCAAAAGTAGCCGAATATCATCTTTTTCCTAATAAAGAAAGTGTGAAACAAGCTGTTTCATTAATACAGCGTTCAAAAAAGCCTGTAATTTTAGCTGGAAAAGGAGCGATGGATGCACGAGAGGAATTAATAGAGTTCGCAAAGAAAATTGCAGCCCCGGTTGTTGTTTCACTAAGAGGAAAAGGAGTGATACCAGATCAACATCCATTGAATCTAGGAAATTTGGGACAGATAGGGACAAAACCTGCATATGAAGCAATGGAAGAGACTGACTTACTGCTACTTATAGGGACTTCCTTTCCATACCGAGAATTTCTACCGAAAAAGGTACCTGCTATTCAGTTAGATATTAACCCTGAAAAAATAGGAAAATGGTATCCTGCAGAAATAGGTTTAATAGGTTCAGCAAAAGAGATACTAAGTAGATTTAATCAACAGCTGTTTCATCGTAAAGATCGAAAATTCTTAGAAGCATGTCAGGAGAATATGGTCAATTGGTGGAAGCACATGGATCATCTTGTCGAGGTGGAGGAAGGTAAAAAACTAGAGGGACCACAGGTTATTCACAAGCTCCAAGAATATACAGAAAATGATGCGATACTATCTGTCGATGTTGGAAATGTCACCACATGGATGGCGAGATTTTTTCGAATGCAGAATCAACAATTTGTCATTTCGAGTTGGTTAGCAACAATGGGCTGTGGCTTACCTGGAGCGATCGCAGCAAAATTAACCCACCCAGATAAACAGGTTATTGCAATTTGTGGTGATGGTGGTTTTTCTATGGGTATGCAGGATTTTCTGACATCGGTAAAATACAACCTACCTATTACTGTTATTGTCTTGAATAATGAAAAAATTGCGATGATTGAGTATGAACAAGAGGAAATCGGCAATATCCCATATCAAACTGATTTACAAAATTTCCAATACGCTAAATTTGCAGATATATGTGGCGGGAAAGGTTTCATGGCTCAAACAATAGAAGAACTATCAGATGCTTTACATGCCTCTAAAAATAGTGAACGTCCTACATTGATTGAGGTAATGATTGAAGATCGTGCACCATTACCAGGGAAAATTGAATGGAATCAAGCCATTCAATATTCTAAACATTTATGGAAAAGGTTGATAGAGCGTGAAGGGGATTTTGAGATGCCATCCTTAAAAACAGTGCTAAAACGGCTATTGTAAGGAGCAAAAAAGATGAAACAAATTATCTATCTATTTAGCTTGATGGGTGTTTTCTTGAGTGGATGTCACATTCGCGTACTAAATCCGAAGAGTGATACTGCGGAAGCACAAAGCTTTTTAATTTATTTTAGTTTTGGAATCATGATCCTTGTGCTTCTTACCGTATTTTTCCTTTTGTCCCGATTTGTGCGTAAATATCGTAACAGGACAGGAAATCATCAGGCTTTAAAACATGAGAAAGGCAATAAGAAACTTGAAATCGTATGGACAATCATTCCTGTTTTGTTACTGGCAATATTGGCCATTCCAACCGTTATCGTAACCTATAATCAATCACCTAATCAAGCGGATCAGTCAGGTGATAGAAGGGAAGAGGTTCATATTAATGTAACAGCAGAGCAATATCAATGGACCTTCATCTATGAAAATGGAAAAACGACATCTGGTGAATTATATCTCCCAAGTGATAAAACGATTGTTTTACATTTGCGATCAAAGGATGTCATTCATTCCTTTTGGGTCCCGTCTATCGGGGGAAAGGTGGATGTTTTACCACATAAAGAGAACACCATGAAATTAGAAAATATAGAATCCGGAGTATATCAAGGGAAATGTGCTGAATTTTGTGGCACTAATCATACAGATATGAGATTTACGACAAGAGTTATTTCTTCTAAACAATTTTTAGATTGGCTAGATGAATAAGGATAGCATTGGCGAGATGTAGAGTCTTGTCAAAATAGCAAATATCATTTAGCAGGAAAGAAGGGTAAGAATGGATATGGATCTTACATCACAAGCCTTATATCAAGCATCTGATATTATTGTTGCATGGATTTTTTCAATCGTGTTGGCTCTTTTTATTGGCTATTATATATGGAAAAAAAGAAAATGGGGAATTTTATGGGATTATGTAACGACCACTAATCATAGAAAAATTGGAACAATGTATATTTTAAGTGGCTTGCTTTTCTTTTTTCGTGGTGGAGTAGACGCCCTTTTGATTCGGACACAATTAATAGCACCAAATACTGAATTTTGGGTATTTCAAGGAGATAAATACAATGGTTTGTTCACAACGCACGGAACGATCATGATTTTTTTTGTTGCTATGCCAATATTAATAGGATTGATGAATGTTGTTGTTCCGCTTCAGATCGGTGCAAAGGATCTAGCCTTCCCCATTCTTAATTCATTAAGCTTTTGGCTGTTCTTTAGTGGTGCAATTTTATTCAATCTTTCCTTTTTCTTTGGTACACCACCGAATGCTGGTTGGACTGCCTATGCGCCGTTAAGTATATCCCAATTCACTCCAGATGTTGGTAACAGCTTTTACATATTTAGTATCCAGCTATCTGGCATAGGGACATTGCTAACAGCCATTAATATGATTGTCACCATCCTTCGCTTACGAGCGCCAGGTATGAAAATGTTTCGCATGCCATTATTTACATGGAGTACCTTCGTGACATCTGTGTTAATATTGATTGCTTTTAGCACTTTATCGGTTGCTCTTTATTTGTTGATGTTTGATCGAATGTTTGGAACGAGCTTTTTTACTGGTTCAGAAGGTGATCCTGTTTATTGGCAGCATCTATTCTGGATATTTGGGCATCCAGAAGTATACATTTTGGCATTACCTGCATTTGGTATCTTCTCGGATGTTATCTCAACTTTTTCGAAAAAGATTATTTTTGGATATTCATCCATGGTGTTATCCATTATTTTAATAGGCTTTTTAGGTTTTATGGTATGGGTGCATCACATGTTCACAGTTGGTTTAGGACCAATGGTGAATACATTTTTCGCGATTACGACCATGCTAATTGCTGTCCCCACAGGAATTAAAGTATTTAATTGGCTATTTACTATGAGGGGTGGCCAGATTCAGTTAACAGTACCCATGTTGTTTGCCATCGGATTTATCCCCTCTTTTACAATGGGAGGGGTAACAGGTGTTATGCTAGCAATACCTTCAGCTGATTTTCAATTTCATGACAGCTATTTTGTTGTGGGACATTTTCACTATACGATTCTTGGTGCTACCGTATTAGGTATATTCGCTGGAATCTATTATTGGTATCCTAAAATTACTGGGAAAATGCTAGATGAACGATTAGGTAAATGGCATTTTTGGCTTTTTATCATTGGATTTCACTTAACCTTTTTACCAATGCATTTCGCTGGACTAAATGGTATGCCCCGCCGTGTTTTTACTTATACAAAGGAAGATGGTGTGTTTTTCTTTAATAGTTTAAGCACAATAGGTGCTTTTGTGATGGGAATTGGAATGCTATTCTTTGCATGGAATGTGTATAAAACCTATCGATCAAAACAACAGGTGGAAAATGATTGCTGGGATGGACGGACATTAGAATGGGCAGTCTCTTCTCCCCCTAAAGAGGATGATTTTAACACTGCACCAATTGTGGATAGCTTAGAGCCCCTATGGCAACTAAAGAAGAATCAACAAAAATGGACAAATAAACTACCACAACGGCCTAATCCTATTTCCACCAAAAGTGTCATTCCTGCTGTTATTGCAGCAACTTTGTTTCTTTTTTCTCTTGCAATGATCTATCAGTGGCATACACTTGCCAGCTTAACAGCTGTAGTGACAATAATCATCATTATTTTTTTATCATGGTGTGACAAAAGAGTAGAGAATGTACAAAAGGGAAATCTATTAAAAAAAGATTTAAATATTCTATTTGATGACAAGAAAATGGGTTTCTTCCTATATCTAGCAATAGATGGTATTATGTTCGCTGTCTTGTTTGCGACTTATTTCCTTTATACACCAGCATCTATTGGACCGAGGCCAGAGCAGGTATTCGAATCGAAAACCGTTATTCTATCATCTATTTTCCTATTAACATCGAGTGGAACCATCGCTTTGTCAGAGAGAGGTCTTAAAAAACAAAATAATAAGATCTTTCATACAGGATTTATTATGACGACTATTTTAGCGCTAGCTTTTTTAAGTTCTACTTTTCATGAGTTTTACAACTATTGGATGAAAGGATTTGTGATAGACCTTAATGTCTTTCTTTCTTCCTTTTTCGTGCTTGTCGGTTTACATGCAGCACATGTTCTTTTTGGATTAGGTTGGCTACTTCAGCTTTATATACAACTGAAGATGCATAAAATTCCTTTAGTCTTGTATCAGGAAAAACAAACAATTTTAAGTTATTATTGGCATTTTGTTGACATTGTGTGGGTGTTCATCGTGCTAATCGTATATTTGCCATATTTAGGTTGATAGGAGTGAGAGTAAAATGAATACTTGGTTTATGATTTTTTTCATTACGATCATTGTGATTTTAATGATTCCAGCTTTCTTTTTATTATGGCTTTATCTTCACGATATTAAACAATCAGAGCATTCGGTTCTACAAAATTATCCGCTCCTTGGAAAAATACGCTATATTTTAGAGAAGGTTGGACCAGAATTAAGACAATATTTATTTCACCATGATTTAGAAGGAAAACCATTTAATCGCAAGCAATTTGAATATGTTAATAAGGCAGGAAAATATCAAACAAGCTTAATGGGCTATGGAGCGGAAAGAGATTTTGATAAGGATGGATTATATCTTGTTAATGACATGTTTCCAGCTAAAACAGAGGAATTGAAAATAAATCAAAAACCTAAAATAGAGACATTTATTTATGAAATAGAGGATGAAAGCTTATTCAATCGTAAGGAGCACCACAAGAAAGTA
This sequence comes from Gracilibacillus sp. JCM 18860, assembly GCF_055395245.1. Classification (NCBI taxonomy): domain Bacteria; kingdom Bacillati; phylum Bacillota; class Bacilli; order Caryophanales; family Bacillaceae; genus Gracilibacillus; species Gracilibacillus sp. JCM 18860. Next base: position 1,098,159 of record NZ_AP043868.1, on the reverse strand, counting down.
AAAATTAATCCAGCATATCTCCAAGAGGAAGATTATGTTTTATTAGGCGAAAATACCGTTAAAAAGCCATTTCGATTGAAGGGGTTGATTGGCCAATCTGCTATGAGCTATGGTTCACTTGGCGAAAATGCCATTACCTCTTTATCATTAGGCCTTGGAATGGCAGGTGGAACATGGATGAATACAGGAGAAGGAAGTCTATCACCATACCATTTAAAAGGGAATGTCGATATTATAATGCAAATTAGTCCTGGATTATTTGGAGTCAGAGATAAGGATGGTCACTTTTCATGGGAAGAATTTAAAAAACATGCCGATACCGACCAGATTAAGGCATTTGAATTAAAGCTCGGTCAAGGGGCAAAAACTCGCGGTGGACATGTGGATGGGGCTAAAATCACCGAAGAAATTGCACAAATTCGAAAGGTAAAGGTTGGAGAAGATATTAATAGTCCTAATAGATTCCCTGGCATCTCAAATGCGGAGGAATTGTTATCCTTTTTACAGCAATTACGTGAATTTGGTGGTAAGCCGGTTGGGATAAAAATTGTGGTTGGTAGCGAAGAACAAGTAAACAATTTAGTAGGCGCTATGAAACGAACTGAAATCATTCCTGATTTTATAACAGTGGACGGTGGAGAGGGTGGCACAGGTGCTTCCTACTATGCCTTGGCGTATTCCGTTGGATTACCGTCTTTTTCGGCAGTGCCCTTAGTAGATGATTGTCTACGAAAGTACGATTTAAGAGATAGGACAAAGATTATTGCTTCTGGAAAGCTTTTGACCCCTGATAAGATTGCGATGGCCCTATGTATTGGTGCAGATCTCGTTAATATTGCACGTGGGTTTATGATGAGTGTTGGGTGTATCATGGCACAAGTTTGTCATAAGAATACTTGCCCCGTTGGGGTTGCAACTACTGATAAAAAATTACAAAAAGCATTAGTGATTGAGGAAAAGAAATTTCGTGTATGTAATTATCTTGTCACTTTAAGACAAGGATTGTTTGACTTAGCAGCTGTTTCTGGATTGGATAGTCCAACGAAATTCAAGCGGGACCATATTAAATTTCATTCTGAATTTAAAAACTTTACCAATTGGAGTGAAGTGCAAAGCCGAAGATAAGTGAAAGAATTTTTTTATTAATCAAAAAAAACACTAGTTAGAATAACTAGTGTTTTTTTGATTGCAAGCTATATTAGTTTTTTTCAACGTTAGCTGCTTGTGGTCCACGGTTACCTTCTTCGATATCGAAAGTTACGCTTTGACCTTCTTCAAGTGTTTTAAAGCCTTCGCCTTGGATAGCAGAGAAGTGTACGAATACATCGTCTTGTCCTTCTACTTCGATAAATCCAAAACCTTTGTCTGCGTTAAACCATTTAACTGTACCTTGTACCATAATTCTTTTCCTCCTAGTGTGAACCGTTCACACAAATGTATTACTATTCTTGCTCTTGCCTCAAAACGAAAACTTTACGTTACGATACTTGAAGGTGTCATCGAACAAAATAGCTAAAATCATTATAGCAAGTGAAACAATAAATTGCAAGCGTATCCCAAAAATAATTGATTTTTGTTTGAGTCAGTAAGGAGTCTTATATGTCTGAAATTAGAATTTTGAATGGGATTAGGTAGATTTTCCATATTAATAGTACTATACTTTGTTAATGTAAAAAGCTTGTTAGGAATGGAAGTGTATGTTCAATTGTCTGTTATTTTTGATAAAATCAAGCATTTATTTCCTGGATACTTTGCATTGGTAATGGCCACTGGGGCTTTATCCATTGCTACATATTTACTCGATTATGATAAATGGAGTAACTATTTGTTTTACCTCAATACTCTTTTTATTATTACTCTAGCGATTGTTGTTACGATTCGGTTTTTATTTTTCTTTTCATATGTGAAGGAAGATTTAACAAGTCACTTAAGAGGGCCTGGTTTTTTTACGATTGTTGCAGGTATTAATGTTTATGCAACAGAGCTTCTTTTTTTCGTAAACAAAACTAACCTGGCATTAATCTTATGGTTGATCTCCATTATTTTATGGACTGCCATTATGTATACATTTTTTACAGCCATTACGATTCAAGAGGATAAGCCGAGCTTAGCGGAGGGGATTAACGGAGCATGGTTAATTGCAGCTGTGGCAACACAGTCGATCTCTGTTGTCGGGACACTACTTGTGTCCTCGATTCGGGATGAGCAGTGGGCAGAGTTTATATTCTTTGTTTCATTATCTATGTATTTGTTAGGTTGTATGTTGTATTTAAGTATTATAACCTTAATCTTTTATCGATTTACTTTTCTGCATCTTAAATATTCTTCCTATACTCCACCTTATTGGATTAATATGGGTGCGGTCGCGATAACTACTTTAGCTGGTTCCCTAATTATTCTGAATTCACAGCAATCACTTTTGATCCAACAATTCATTCCATTTGTGAAAGGATTCACTCTTTTTTTCTGGGTAACAGGAACATGGTGGATTCCGTTATTAGTCATTCTAATGTATTGGCGCTATATCATACATAAATTTCCGCTTAACTATGACCAGCAAATGTGGGGGATGGTATTCCCTGTTGCAATGTATACAATAGCCACCTTTAAATTATCAAAGGCGCTAGAAATTCCTTTTTTAGCTAATATCTCTACATTTTTTATTTATCCAGCTTTCTTAATTTGGCTATTAGGTATTATTTTAATGGTTATCCATTTAGTTCGTGACATCCTTCTGAAGGATAAATGAAAACTTGATTTATTGCCTTATACCAATTATGATAAAGGGATGTAATGAATCGGAAAATTGAAATGAGGTATTTATAATGAACAAAGTTTCCATCTATTCATTAACCTTTGATGAATTGACTAGTTGGTTACTCGAACATGGACAAAAGAAATTTAGAGCGAAGCAAGTTTGGGATTGGTTATACAAAAAAAGAGTGGATACTTTTTCAGCCATGTACAATTTAAATAAAGATTGTCTTTCACTATTAGAGGAACACTTTATCCTTGGAACATTGACGGAAGAAATTAAACAGGAATCAAAGGATGGTACGATCAAATTTTTGTTTAAAATGCAGGATGGGAATCTTATAGAAACAGTTCTGATGAAGTTTAATTATGGTTATTCCGTTTGTGTTACCACACAAGTAGGTTGTAATATTGGTTGCTCCTTTTGTGCGAGCGGTTTGCTGACGAAGGATCGCGATTTAAATGCAGGTGAAATAGTTGAACAAATTATGAAGGTTCAGAAACATTTAGATCAGCGTGGGAAAGACGAGAGAGTGAGTCATATTGTTGTGATGGGAATAGGGGAACCTTTTGATAATTATGATAATACAATGAGCTTTTTAAGGATCGTAAATGACAAAAGTGGCCTCTCAATAGGTGCAAGACACATAACCGTGTCTACAAGTGGTTTAGCAAAAAGGATATATGATTTTGCTGATGAGAATATTCAAGTCAACTTGGCATTATCTCTACATGCGCCAAACAATGAGCTAAGAACTAAAATAATGAAAATAAATAAAGCATTTCCTTTAGAAAAATTGATGCCTGCAATTGATTATTATCTAGAAAAGACCAATCGAAGAATTACATTTGAATATATCTTGCTAAGGGATGTAAATGATCATGTAGGAGAGGCGAAGCAATTAGTCCAGCTATTAAAGGATAAAAGACATTTATCTTACGTCAATCTTATTCCTTATAATCCAGTAGACGAGCATAATCAATATAATAGAAGTGAGAAAAAGGCAATTCTTGATTTTTATCAAGTATTACTTGAAAATGGGATAAATTGTGGTGTGCGTGTCGAGCATGGTACAGATATTGATGCTGCTTGTGGACAATTAAGAAGTAAACAGATTAAAAAAGATAAGCAAAAGGTATCCCAATGAAAGCCCAAAGGCACGGGACTTCTTGACAAAAGAAAGACATTTCATTAAACTATCAGAAAGTAATCAACAATTAAAGTAAAAAAACGATGAAGAGGAATAGTAATAAAGCAATTAGTTCAAGAGAGATGGCGTTTGGTGAAAGTCATTACTAATCTTTACGAACTCACCTCAGATGTTACAAAAGTGAAGCAGTAGCTTTTGTCGTAATCCGCGTTAAGGAAATAAAGTGAGTGTAAAATACTAACACTAATGTTGGGTGGTACCGCGGGAATCTCTCTCGTCCCATAACTGGGATAGGAGAGTTTTTTTGTGTTTAAGAACAAATGTTCGTTTGTTGTTAATAAGGAGGGAATAAAATGTCATTTGAGCATTTAAAAATAGAAAAAAAATGGCGTGATTATTGGATTAATAATAAGACTTTTGCGACTGATACCCATTCCGATAAAGAAAAGTTCTATGCATTAGACATGTTTCCATACCCATCTGGAGCGGGACTTCACGTGGGGCATCCAGAAGGGTATACCGCAACAGATATTTTGTCAAGAATGAAAAGAATGCAAGGCTACGAGGTGTTACATCCAATTGGTTGGGATGCTTTCGGTCTTCCTGCAGAACAATATGCATTGGATACAGGTAACGACCCTGCAGTTTTTACAGAGCAAAACATCAATAATTTCCGTCGTCAAATTCAAGAACTAGGCTTTTCCTATGATTGGGACCGAGAGGTAAAGACAACCGATCCAAATTACTATAAATGGACCCAATGGATTTTTCTAAAGCTTTATGAGAAAGGGTTAGCCTATATTGATGAAGTACCTGTCAATTGGTGTCCAGCTCTAGGTACTGTGTTAGCTAATGAAGAGGTTATTGATGGGAAAAGTGAACGCGGTGGACATCCAGTGGAACGGAAGCCAATGAAACAATGGATGTTAAAAATTACTGCATATGCCGACAGACTTATAGAAGATTTAGAAGAGTTAGATTGGCCTGAGAGTATTAAAGATATGCAAAGAAACTGGATCGGACGTTCTGAGGGGGCTGAAGTAATCTTTGAGGTGGAAGGCTTTGAAGAGACCTTCACTGTTTTTACAACACGGCCTGATACTTTATTTGGTGCGACCTATGCCGTGCTATCTCCAGAACATCCACTTGTAAGTAAGATCGTTTCACAAACAGAAAAAGAAGCAGTTGCACAATATATTAATCAAGTGAAAGCTAAAAGTGACTTAGAACGAACAGATCTTGCTAAAGATAAAACAGGTGTATTTACGGGAGCATATGCCGTTAACCCTATTAATGGGGAAAAGCTTCCAATTTGGATTGCAGATTATGTATTAATGTCATATGGTACAGGAGCTATTATGGCTGTGCCTGCACATGATGAAAGAGACTATGAATTTGCGAAAAAGTTTGGCTTGAAGATTGTACCTGTATTAGAAGGTGGGGATATTGAAAAAGAAGCCTTTACAGGAGATGGCCCTCATATTAATTCAGATTTCTTAAATGGCTTAAACAAGCAAGATGGAATAGAACAAGCGATTAAATGGTTGGTAGATCATAATAAAGGGGAAAGAAAGGTAACCTACCGATTACGCGACTGGTTATTTAGTCGTCAACGGTACTGGGGTGAACCTATTCCGATTATACATTGGGAAGATGGCACGATGTCGGCAGTCCCTGAAGAAGAATTACCATTGGTTTTACCAAAAACAGAGGAAATAAAACCGTCGGGAACGGGAGAATCACCATTGGCTAATATGGATGACTGGGTAAATGTCGTGGACGAAAAGACTGGCAAAAAGGGTCGTCGTGAAACAAATACTATGCCTCAATGGGCTGGAAGCTGTTGGTACTTCTTAAGATATATTGATCCACAGAATTCTAAACAATTAGCGGATCGACGATTGCTAAATGAATGGCTGCCAGTAGATGTTTATATTGGCGGTGCAGAACACGCGGTACTTCACTTATTATATGCACGCTTTTGGCATAAATTTTTGTATGATATAGGTGTAGTCCCAACAAAAGAACCATTCCAAAAATTATATAATCAAGGAATGATCCTAGGCGAGAATAATGAAAAAATGAGTAAGTCAAAAGGGAATGTAGTGAATCCTGATGAAATCGTTAAAAGCCATGGAGCAGACACACTTCGGTTATATGAAATGTTTATGGGTCCTTTAGATGCTTCCGTAGCATGGTCAACTAACGGGCTGGATGGAGCAAGAAGATTTTTAGATAGAGTGTGGCGTCTTTTTGTAACAGATGATGAAAAGCTTTCGGGTAAAATCTCTGATGATAAAGAATCTCAAGAATTGGAAAAAGTTTATCATGAAACAGTAAAAGTAGTGACACAAAATTTTGAGGACTTACGTTTTAATACAGGCATTTCACAAATGATGGTATTTGTTAATGAAGCATATAAGACAACTAGTATTCCTCTAGCTTATGCTGAAGGATTTGTAAAACTTTTATCTCCTGTTGCCCCACATCTGGCCGAAGAATTGTGGCAATTTCTAGGGCATGATGGAACTATAACGTACGAAGAGTGGCCGACCTATGATGAATCTAAGCTTGTGCAAAATGAAGTCGAGATGGTCATTCAAATTATGGGGAAAGTAAGAGCGAAAATGATGGTGAAAAAAGATGCACAAAAAGAGGAAATGGAAGAAAAGGCATTGTCTCAAGAGGCAATAAAGGAAAAATTAGAAGGGTTAACCGTTCGAAAAGTAATCGTGGTACCTGGGAAATTAGTTAATATTGTAGCAAACTAGTATAGATAAAAAAGCCACAATGACATCTCTAATGATGTTTGTTGTGGCTTTTTTCGTTTTTGAATGCAAAGAGATTCTTTTGTTATGACTACAAGGAAAGTGACACATTTTAACTACTAAAGAACATGAATGTTTAGATCACTGAATTACCATTATTTTCTCGCGGAATTTTGTTGACTTTTTTTATCAAAGTATGTATTATAGAAAAAGTCGACATTACAGATAAACTTTTTATCGGGTGGTTGACAATTTTCTAGTGTATTTGTTATAATTTATATGTCGCTTTAGACATTGATCATTGAAAACTGAACAAAACAACCAGTACAAAAAAGTAAGAACATGCTAGCTTTAAGCGAGCTTGATCAACACAAGCACTTCGGTGCATCTATTTTATGGAGAGTTTGATCTTGGCTCAGGACGAACGCTGGCGGCGTGCCTAATACATGCAAGTCGAGCGCGGGAAGCTGACTGAATCCTTCGGGAGGACGTGAGTGGAACGAGCGGCGGACGGGTGAGTAACACGTGGGCAACCTGCCTGTAAGACTGGGATAACTCCGGGAAACCGGGGCTAATACCGGATAGTACTTTGGTTCATAGGAACCGAAGTGGAAAGGTGGCGTAAGCTACCACTTACAGATGGGCCCGCGGTGCATTAGCTAGTTGGTGAGGTAACGGCTCACCAAGGCGACGATGCATAGCCGACCTGAGAGGGTGATCGGCCACACTGGGACTGAGACACGGCCCAGACTCCTACGGGAGGCAGCAGTAGGGAATCTTCCGCAATGGACGAAAGTCTGACGGAGCAACGCCGCGTGAACGAAGAAGGTTTTCGGATCGTAAAGTTCTGTTGTTAGGGAAGAACAAGTACCGTTCGAATAGGGCGGTACCTTGACGGTACCTATCGAGGAAGCCCCGGCTAACTACGTGCCAGCAGCCGCGGTAATACGTAGGGGGCAAGCGTTGTCCGGAATTATTGGGCGTAAAGCGCGCGTAGGCGGTTTCTTAAGTCTGATGTGAAATCTTGCGGCTCAACCGCAAGCGGTCATTGGAAACTGGGGAACTTGAGTACAGAAGAGGAGAGCGGAATTCCACGTGTAGCGGTGAAATGCGTAGAGATGTGGAGGAACACCAGTGGCGAAGGCGGCTCTCTGGTCTGTAACTGACGCTGAGGTGCGAAAGCGTGGGGAGCGAACAGGATTAGATACCCTGGTAGTCCACGCCGTAAACGATGAGTGCTAGGTGTTAGGGGGTTTCCGCCCCTTAGTGCTGCAGTTAACGCATTAAGCACTCCGCCTGGGGAGTACGGCCGCAAGGCTGAAACTCAAAAGAATTGACGGGGGCCCGCACAAGCGGTGGAGCATGTGGTTTAATTCGAAGCAACGCGAAGAACCTTACCAGGTCTTGACATCTTCGGATGTCCCTAGAGATAGGGAGTTCCCTTCGGGGACCGAATGACAGGTGGTGCATGGTTGTCGTCAGCTCGTGTCGTGAGATGTTGGGTTAAGTCCCGCAACGAGCGCAACCCTTGATCTTAGTTGCCAGCATTGAGTTGGGCACTCTAAGGTGACTGCCGGTGACAAACCGGAGGAAGGTGGGGATGACGTCAAATCATCATGCCCCTTATGACCTGGGCTACACACGTGCTACAATGGATGGTACAAAGGGCAGCGAAGCCGTAAGGTGAAGCCAATCCCATAAAACCATTCTCAGTTCGGATTGTAGGCTGCAACTCGCCTACATGAAGCCGGAATCGCTAGTAATCGCGGATCAGCATGCCGCGGTGAATACGTTCCCGGGCCTTGTACACACCGCCCGTCACACCACGAGAGTTGGCAACACCCGAAGTCGGTGGGGTAACCTTTGGAGCCAGCCGCCGAAGGTGGGGCCAATGATTGGGGTGAAGTCGTAACAAGGTAGCCGTATCGGAAGGTGCGGCTGGATCACCTCCTTTCTAAGGATAAAGTGAAAGGCGGAAGCACCCGGTTAGCGACGTACAAACTGGACTGAACCGAAGGAGATAAAGGAAACACAAGGAGCTTAGCGACTTGATGTTGACTTATCGTACGGAGGTGAGGGAAGTTGTGCTAGTCGCTGGGTGCTGGAGCTAGACACAATAGGAAATGGTCTACTAGTGTAGATCATCATAGATTGTACTTGGTTGTTTGGTTCAGTTTTGAGCGATTGATGCTCAGAGGATCTTCTGTTAAAACCCGTCACGTCCTGTGACGAAAACAGAAGTCACCACCTCGTGTGGAAGCTGTACCTTGAAAACTAGATAAGAAGAAATCAGGACGTGAAGGCACCAATAGGCGCCAACACGAAACTGATGACAAGACATCAAATAAAACCAACGACTTTTTCATCTGAAGCATGAGTATAGTTAAGTGAAAAAGGGCGCACGGTGGATGCCTTGGCACTAGGAGCCGAAGAAGGACGGGACAAACACCGATATGTCTCGGGGAGCTGTACGTAAGCATTGATCCGAGAATTTCCGAATGGGGAAACCCTCTACTCGTCATGGAGTAGAACCTCTATCTGAATCCATAGGATAGAGGAGGCAGACCCGGGGAACTGAAACATCTCATTACCCGGAGGAAGAGAAAGCAAACGCGATTTCCCGAGTAGCGGCGAGCGAAACGGAATTAGCCCAAACCAAAAAGCTTGCTTTTTGGGGTTGTAGGACACTCTATACGGAGTTACCAAGAAATACGTTAGACGAATCGATCTGGAAAGGTCAGCCACAGCGGGTAACAGCCCTGTAGTCGAAAGCGTGTTTCCTCCAGAGTGGATCCTGAGTACGGCGGAACACGTGAAATTCCGTCGGAATCCGGGAGGACCATCTCCCAAGGCTAAATACTCCCTAGTGACCGATAGTGAACCAGTACCGTGAGGGAAAGGTGAAAAGCACCCCGGGAGGGGAGTGAAAGAGAACCTGAAACCGTGTGCCTACAAGTAGTCGAAGCCCTTTTATGGGTGACGGCGTACCTTTTGTAGAATGGACCGGCGAGTTACGATCTCCTGCAAGGTTAAGTGGAAGACACGGAGCCGCAGCGAAAGCGAGTCTGAATAGGGCGAGATAGTAGGGGGTCGTAGACCCGAAACCGTGTGATCTACCCATGTCCAGGGTGAAGGTCAGGTAACACTGACTGGAGGCCCGAACCCACGTACGTTGAAAAGTGCGGGGATGAGGTGTGGGTAGGGGTGAAATGCCAATCGAACACGGAGATAGCTGGTTCTCTCCGAAATAGCTTTAGGGCTAGCCTCAAGGGATGTATGTTGGAGGTAGAGCACTGATTGGACTAGGGGCCCTCACCGGGTTACCGAATTCAGTCAAACTCCGAATGCCAATCATATTACCTTGGGAGTCAGACTATGGGTGATAAGGTTCATAGTCGAAAGGGAAACAGCCCAGACCGTCAGCTAAGGTCCCCAAGTATACGTTAAGTGGAAAAGGATGTGGCGTTGCTTAGACAACCAGGATGTTGGCTTAGAAGCAGCCATCATTTAAAGAGTGCGTAATAGCTCACTGGTCGAGTGACGCTGCGCCGAAAATGTACCGGGGCTAAACGTATCACCGAAGCTACGGATTGTTCTACGAACAATGGTAGGAGAGCGTTCTAAGTGCAGGGAAGTCAGACCGTGAGGACTGGTGGAGCGCTTAGAAGTGAGAATGCCGGTATGAGTAGCGAAATAGAAGTGAGAATCTTCTACACCGAATGCCTAAGGTTTCCTGAGGAAGGCTCGTCCGCTCAGGGTTAGTCGGGGCCTAAGCCGAGGCCGAAAGGCGTAGGCGATGGACAACAGGTGGATATTCCTGTACCACCCAATTCCGTTTGAGTGATGGGGGGACGCAGTAGGATAAGGAAAGCGCACGACTGGACGTGTGCGTCGAAGCAGTGAGTGAGTCAGATAGGCAAATCCGTCTGGCAATCACAAGCTGTGATCGGGAGGGAAAATGAGTACCGAAGTTCCGGATTTCACACTGCCAAGAAAAGCCTCTAGCAAGGAAAAGGGTGCCCGTACCGCAAACCGACACAGGTAGGCGAGGAGAGAATCCTAAGGTGATCGGGAGAACTCTCGTTAAGGAACTCGGCAAAATGACCCCGTAACTTCGGGAGAAGGGGTGCTTACTTACGAGTAAGCCGCAGTGAAAAGGCCCAAGCGACTGTTTAGCAAAAACACAGGTCTCTGCGAAGCCGAAAGGCGAAGTATAGGGGCTGACACCTGCCCGGTGCTGGAAGGTTAAGGGGATGCGTTAGCATTAGCGAAGCGTTGAACTGAAGCCCCAGTAAACGGCGGCCGTAACTATAACGGTCCTAAGGTAGCGAAATTCCTTGTCGGGTAAGTTCCGACCCGCACGAAAGGTGCAACGACTTGGGCACTGTCTCAACGAGAGACCCGGTGAAATTATACTATGCGTGAAGATGCGCATTACCCGCGACAGGACGGAAAGACCCCGTGGAGCTTTACTGTAGCCTGATATGGAATGTTTGTACAGCTTGTACAGGATAGGTGGGAGCCTTGGAAACGTGAGCGCTAGCTTACGTGGAGGCGCCGGTGGGATACCACCCTGGCTGTATGAACCTTCTAACCCAGAACCGTGATCCGGTTCGGAGACAGTGTCAGGTGGGCAGTTTGACTGGGGCGGTCGCCTCCTAAAGAGTAACGGAGGCGCCCAAAGGTTCCCTCAGAATGGTTGGAAATCATTCGAAGAGTGTAAAGGCAGAAGGGAGCTTGACTGCGAGACCTACAAGTCGAGCAGGGACGAAAGTCGGGCTTAGTGATCCGGCGGTACCGAATGGAAGGGCCGTCGCTCAACGGATAAAAGCTACCCCGGGGATAACAGGCTTATCTCCCCCAAGAGTCCACATCGACGGGGAGGTTTGGCACCTCGATGTCGGCTCATCGCATCCTGGGGCTGTAGTCGGTCCCAAGGGTTGGGCTGTTCGCCCATTAAAGCGGTACGCGAGCTGGGTTCAGAACGTCGTGAGACAGTTCGGTCCCTATCCGTCGTGGGCGTTGGAAGTTTGAGAGGAGCTGTCCTTAGTACGAGAGGACCGGGATGGACACACCGCTGGTGCACCAGTTGTTCCGCCAGGAGCATCGCTGGGTAGCTACGTGTGGAAGGGATAAGTGCTGAAAGCATCTAAGCATGAAGCCCCCCTCAAGATGAGACTTCCCCACACTTTAAGTGAGTAAGATCCCTCAGAGACGATGAGGTAGATAGGTTCGAGGTGGAAGCATGGTGACATGTGGAGCTGACGAATACTAATCGATCGAGGACTTATCTATACGTTCTTTGGATGAAAAACCAATGGTTTGTCTACTTCTTATCTAGTTTTGATGGTATAGTTTCTCCCATCTTAATAAGGATTAGCTTATATCCACCAAGTCTGGTGGCGATAGCGGAGAGGTCACACCTGTTCCCATACCGAACACAGTAGTTAAGCTCTCCAGCGCCCATGGTAGTTGGGGCTCACGCCCCTGCAAGAGTAGGACGTTGCCAGGCAAAACGAAAAAAGGTTTCTTAGTGTAAATGATATGCTCCCCCTAAAGTAGACACTTAAAAAAGTAAAACTACTTTAGGGGGATTTTTATGCGTTTAAATAGTAAGCATACAGCTGAAGAGTTGGAATGGTATATTCAAATGTATCTGAAAGATGGAATAAGTATTAAAGAATTACGTGAAACATTTGGTTTATTATTAAGTGAATCGGCCTTTCGTCAAAAGGTGCTGAGATACCAAAATCATGGTCTAAAAGGAATTCAAACGACATCAAGAAATAATCATTACAGTGAAGAGTTTAAACAGTCCGTTATTAACGAGTACCTCGTAGAATGTATACCCTTTAAACAATTAGCTCGGAAATATAATATTCCAAATCCTGATACTGTAAGAAGTTGGATCATCAAGTATACTAGAGGGGAAAAGAATAGGAGTTATTCTCCCAAACCCGAGGTGTATACGATGAAGAGTCGAAAAACGACACAAGAAGAGAGAATTGAAATCGTCAAAGATTGTTTAAATACTGGTTTATTGTATAAGGAAACAGCTAAAAAATATCAAGTTTCTTATAATAATGTTTATTCATGGGTTCAAAAGTACAAAGAGCATGGCCCTGACGGGCTGGTAGATGGACGAGGTCGCGGAAAGCCAGACAAGATCCAAACAGATGAAGAAAAGTTACGAACGGAAATTGAGGCATTAAAAGCACGAAATGAGTACCTTGAAACAGAGAATACTGCGTTAAAAAAGTTAGAAGAAGAGGAAAGAGAGTTGATGTTACGCAAACGCGGCATGAGGCCGAATACCAAACCATTAAAAAACTCGAAAAAAAGGGATTCAAAATAACCATACTTTGTGAAGCATTAGGTGTGAGTCGCTCGGGTTATTATAAGTGGTTCCATCGGAAACCAACAAAAACAGAGAAGCGCTTAAGACACTTGAGCGCTTGCATTCAAAAGATATATGACGAACATAAAGGGATTTATGGTTATCGTCGAATCACGATCTATCTCAACCACTTCCTTAACGCTCAAGTGAATCATAAATGTGTGTACCGCTTGATGCGCTTAGTAGGCTTAAAAGCCGTTATCCGTCGGAAACGTTACAACTATAGACCACATAAACCGCAACACGTGGCTGAAAATGTCCTAAATAGAGAATTTCAAGCAGAGTATAACGCGATGGAGGTCTTATTAACAGATGTCACTGAATTTAAGTACGGAGTTCATTCGAAAGCTTATTTAAGTGCCGTCTTAGATTATGGTGAAAATAAAATTGTAGCCTATAAATTATCCCGACATAATAACAATGCCTTAGTACGAGATACGATTACTCAGATTAAAGATACCATTATACCAGCGAAAACATTATTTCATAGTGATCGCGGCTTTCAATATACGTCCCATGGATTTAAACGTTTTGTGGAAGAACACCAGATTACCCAAAGCATGTCGCGTGTTGGTAAATGCATTGATAACGGTCCGATGGAAAACTTTTGGGGGATCATCAAGGAAGAGATGTATCGACTAACCACTCATAACACATTTGAGGAATTAGAAAAAGATATTGAGGCTTATATTGAATTTTATAATACAAAGCGCGTGACGTTGAAGATGGGGTTAAGAATTCCAGCTAAAAAAGCCATGCATGGAAACCATACATGGCACAAAATATTTTGTTTATTTACCTGTCTACTTGACAGGGGGCAGTTCAAAAGCTACATTAAGAAACCTTTTTTTATAAAAAAATATGTGGTGGGCTTGCAACTAATTTTTCTCCATTATTTTGGAATGAATTCACAATATTAAATGTCCATAGAACCCCATTTCAATTTTTGGGATTGAGTTTCAGGGTAATGGACACTAAACATTGTAATAGTTGCTAAACAGCTGATTTTTTTCCGCAATGTACATAAACGAATATAAAGATCTCCATTAGTTTTTTGTTTTCAAAAGAATTACCCCAAGCTTTCCCATGCTGCGTGCATTCCAGCTACTCTTCCAGTGACAAGGGCTGCCGTAATGTTATATCCACCTGTATAACCGTGGATATCTAAAACCTCTCCACAAAAATAAAGTCCATTCATTAGCTTTGATTGCATGGTACTAGGGACAATTTCTTTAATGGAGACACCTCCACCTGTAACGAATGCTTTTTCAAGAGGTAGACTCCCATGTACATCAAACCGAAAATCTTTCAGATCATTTACTATGGAAATTACCATTTCCCGGGAAATGTTACCAGTATTCAACTGTGGTTCAAGGTTATTTTTGTTTAAGATAAAATCTAAATATCTTTCTGGCACAATACCTTTTAGCAAATTTTTAACACTTCTTTTAGGGTTTTCTTGAATTTTTAAGAGAATTTCATTAAGTAATTTTTCTTTGCCTTCTTCAGGAATAGCATCAATCGATACTTGAACTTTTTCTAAGCCAGATCGGAGTAGTTTTACAATAAATTGTGAACATCTTAAAGTAGCCGGACCTGAAATTCCAAAATGGGTAAACAGCATATCCATTTGGTGTGAGATCACCTTCTTTCTATTAGCATCATATACAGATAACTCTACATTTCTCAAGGAGAGTCCTTGTAGAGTTTTGGATCGTATAAATGACTCATTAGAAAGAATAGGGACTTCAGTCGGATACAAATCTGTTACCGTATGTCCAGCTTTTTTAGCCCAAGGAAATGCATCTCCTGTCGAACCGGTATGTGGAACTGCCTTTCCACCTGCAGCAATGACTATAGACTTTGTTTCGATTTTCTCCCCATTTTCTAAAATAACTCGATGGTTGGAATCTCCATAATCTATCGCTTGAACAGCCGTTTTCTTGCGTATAGTCACTTCGTATTTTCGTAATTCGTTTAGTAGCGCATTGACGACGTCCATTGCTTTATTACTGACAGGAAACATCCTTCCATGGTCTTCCTCTTTTAATGCAACACCTAAGCCTTCAAAATATTCAATAATGTCATAATTATCGAAAATAGAGAAAGGACTATATAAGAATTTTCCGTTACCTGGAATATGTTTAATCACTTCTTCTTTTGGTAGCCGGTTTGTAACATTGCACCTGCCCCCACCAGAGATAGCCAGTTTTTTCCCTAACTTATTTCCTTTTTCAATTAATAAGGTGCTTGCTCCCTGTTCAGCTGCAGCAATTGCTGCCATTAAGCCGGAAGGACCTCCACCAATAACGGTAACCTGATATGTCATACAAGATAACCTACTTTCTAATGTGAATCTCATTACCTAATCATAAACTAATTTACTTCAGTAGTAAATGTCAACTTCTTATAGAGCTAAACCATTACTAATGCCTTATTTCGTCATGAATCGATACCATTCACTAAGTAGTTTATGATAGAATAAAAATGTTAGACGAATTTGTAGAATTTAGGTGAAAAAATGTCAAGCTCGAATTTTATACGAGGAACGATGTTGTTAACTGCAGCAAGTTTTCTCTCTAAATTTTTAGGGATGATTTATGTTATACCCTTCACTAACATTGTTGGAGAAACGGGAATGACTTTATATGGATTTGCGTATACACCATATAGCATATTAATTAGTGTATCGACAGTTGGGGTACCTTTAGCTGTTTCTAAGTTTGTATCGAAATATAATTCATTAGATGATTATTATACAAGTATGCGAATATTTAAACTTGGTACGGTATTAATGTTCATAACAGGTATAGTAGCCTTCTTCATTATGTACTTTGGTGCGGATGTCATTGCTAAATTATTTTTAGCTGAAGAAAAAAAGGAAATTTCTTTAGAAGATGCAGCCCATGTTATACAAATGGTAAGCTTTGCTTTAATTATAATCCCGAGCATGTCGATCATGCGGGGCTTTTTTCAAGGGAATCAGTCCATGGGACCGACTGCTGTATCACAAGTAATTGAACAGATTGCAAGAATTACCTTTTTACTAATTGGTGTATTTTTAATTAAGGTGGTATGGGATGGTTCTAATTCTACCGCTGTCGGGTTGGCGACATTTTCCGCCTTTGTAGGTGCCATTGCTTCATGGGTCGTATTATTAATGTACTGGAAAAATAGAAAAAGATTTCTATCTGAAAAACTAGATCAACAAAAGAAAAAAGTAAGGATACCTAGATCAAAGCTATTAAAGGAATTATTCCAGTATGCTGGACCATTTGTTTTAGTCGGAATTGCAACCTCACTGTATCAATTGGTCGATTTAATTACTTTCGATAAGGCAATGGTTGCTATTGGAAAAGGGGATATTTCCACAATCGCTTATTCTGTTTTCAATGTGCAAGGTCATAAAGTAATTTTAATTCCTGTAACCATTGCTACAGGACTTTCATTGGCATTGATTCCTGAAATAACTAAATCCTTTAATCTAAACCAGGTCGATCGGTTAAATAAACAGATTAATCAATCATTGCAAATAATTATGTTCTTTGTCTTACCAGCGGTTGCAGGGTTAGTCATTTTATCACATGAAATCTATGGGGGATTGTTTGGCATTGATAATATTTCGATTGCTGGACCTTTATTTGCTTGGTATGCCCCGACTGCATTAACCTTTGCCTTCTTCACCGTAACCTGTTCTATTTTACAAGGAATTGAACAACAAAAATTCACATTGATTAGTCTATCAGCAGGTATATTAATAAAAATCCTTTTAAACTCTTTAATGATTCAATTACTTGCTGAAAAAGGAGCAGTTATTACGACATTACTGGCAACAAGTGTTGCTGTTTTCTTAAACTTGTGGAGAATCAAAACTTCACTCAAATTCAGCTATCGAAGATTTCGAAAATTATCGCTATTAATGCTAATCTTTACCATTGTTATGGCGATATTGTTATTGCTTGTAAAATGGTTGTTTGGATTCTTTATTTCCTACAATGATGGGCAATTGATTGCTTTTGTCATTACAATAATTGCCGTATTTATAGGTGGAGCATTCTATATGTACTTCGGTTATATGTCTACGCTTTTTGAACGAATAGTCGGTAAACGAATACCGATCTTAGATCGAATCTTCAGACGATGATTATATTGGGGGACAATTTAAATGCGTCTTGATAAGCTATTGGCTAATATGGGGATTGGAAGTAGAAAAGAAGTGAAAGAGCTGATCAAGAAGAAATCAGTCTCTGTTAATGGGAAAATAATAAAATCAAATCTTTCGATTGACCCAGAATTTGATAGAATTGAATGTAATGGTCAGGTAGTGGAGTACCAAAAATATGTTTATTTTATGCTCCATAAGCCTTCAGGTTATCTCTCAGCTACAAGAGATCAAGAACAAAAGACAGTGTTAGACCTTTTGAAGACAGAGGACCAGGCCCGTTCACCATTTCCAGTTGGTAGATTGGACAAGAATACGGAAGGGTTATTATTATTAACAAATGATGGTCAATTGGCTCATGAGCTCTTATCACCAAAAAAACATGTAGACAAAACCTATTTTGCGAAAATCTCTGGATTTGTCACAGAAAATGATGTAGCAGAATTTTTGCAAGGAGTGGATATTGGTGATTATATTACAAAGCCAGCCAAACTGAAGATTCTTAAGGTAGAAGAAGTTTCGGAAATAGAAGTTACGATAACAGAAGGAAAGTTTCACCAAGTAAAACGAATGTTTGAAGCTGTTGGTAAAGAAGTGTTGTATTTAAAAAGGTTAACGATGGGATCACTGGAACTTGACCCAACCTTAAAATTGGGGCAGTATCGTGCTCTCACTGATCAGGAGATACAAAATATTTTAGAGGAAACGAAGGGATAGGTTAGTAGTATTCAATTAATGTAGATCGGTTATCCCTGATTGAATGCTGCTTACGACCATTGATTTAGCATGATGATAAAAAAACCAGCATTCTTTATATGCTGGTTTAAAATTGAATTTTATTATATATATATTTAAAATTTTACGATATCTTTACTTTTTTCTTTGTGATTTCCCAACGTCCCCGATTTGGGCTATTGACAAGCCCGTTATAAGCTAATAAGTGTAAATCTCGCTGTACAGTACGGTCTGTAATACCAAACTCTTCTGCTATTTCGTTTGTGGTTACACATCCATTCTCTTTAATAAAAAGATAGACTGATTTAACACGAGATAGCATACGGGTGGTTGATTGACTCAAAGAATCACTCCTTAAAAGTTATCGAATCCAATTACTATCATTCTATTCATGTTGCCTAACCTTATTTTACACTTATCGAAGAAATATTTCTAGCGTAATTGTGAATATTTACAGATAATTAAAAGATGAAAGGTGGTTGCACGATGTATTTAATAAGAAAATTTTTAACGAAGGTTGTTCATATCTCAAATTTAGCCATTTTCATCGTTAGCTTGCTACTTATTGTTTCGACAGCTTGGTTAATTATGCTAGTCGAGCGTGAAACCTTTCCGACCTTTTTCGACGGGCTATGGTGGGTGATGACGACTGTTACAACAGTTGGCTATGGAGATTTTTATCCAGTGTCGATTGGAGGTCGACTTATTGGGGTATTTTTGTACCTTTTTGGTATCGCACTTATAGGATTGGTATTAGGGAAGATTATCGAAGCATTTGCAATCTACCGTAAAAGAAGAGAAGAGGGTGAAATAATGTATAAAGGAAAGAATCATTATATTATTATCGGATGGTCTCAAAAAGCAAAATATGCGATAAGAGAAATGATTAATACAGACAAAAATATTGAAATTATTATCATTGATGAACTGGAAAAAGCACCGATATTAGATCACAATATTCATTATATTCAGGGGAATGCTTCTGAAAGAAACGTCTTAGAAAAAGCCAATATAAAAGAAGCGAATACAGTCTTAGTTTTTGCAGATGATAAAATCGAAAACGGCCAATTAACAGATGGAAAAACACTCTTGATTGCTTCTACCATTGAGTCGATAGCGCCAGAGGTATATACGATAGTGGAAATTATGGAAGAAATTCATATGAAAAATTTTAAATATATGAATGTGGATGAATTTATCCTTTCACATGAAACGATTTCTTCTTTATTTGTTAGGTCCGGCTTTAGAAAAGGAATATCTAATATTTTTTCTCAACTATTAAAACACGCTGAAGGTGACGACTTATACTATATTCCCACTCATTCTAAATGGAAAACCTATCGAGATGCGTTTGATGCATTACTTGAAAAAGGTGCGACTTTAGTAGCAGATCGTGACCAGTTAAACATAAATCGAATGCTCGATCATACTATTCCTAAAGATGCAGAGCTATATGTAATTTGTGATTCAGAATCACATCAACGGATTCTGGAGGAGGTGTAATATGTCTTTCCATTATTTTATTGCAATGAAGCTGGATCATTCCACTAAAGAATGGCTCGATTCATGGAAACCCGATATCAATAAATATCATCTGCCTTATAAAACATGGGTACATAAGCAAGATTATCATATTACACTTCAATTTTTGGGGGGAATCAAGGAAGAAAAGCGGAACCAATTGATGGACCTTCTAAATCGCGTTGAAAAGCTACCAGCATTCGCTACGCAAATTACAGGTTTGGACTATTTTGGACGTGAGGATAGACCGAAAGTTTTATACGCAAGTGTTGATAAAGCACAAGAATTAGAAAAACTATATTTAGCCATAAAGGCGATTTGTAAAGAGATCGAAATCCCAGTAGATAGTAGAGAGTATCATCCACATATCACTATAGCGAAAAAGTGGACAGGAAAGACCGAAAAGATAGATAAGAATATATTTAATCTTAAACTGAACAAATTAATTTATCTTTCTGAAGTCGCCTTATATCAGATAAATCCACGAAAAGAGATAAAATATCAACCTATAAAGGTCATCCCATTACAGAGAGGGTGTTGAACTTGGCGCAATTAATTAAATTAAAAAACTATATTTCTCGATACGAAAAAGATATGTACCATTATCCTAGTCAATACAGTCGTCTAAAAATGGAAAATTGGAATCGACTAAGGGAGCTTTGGCAGGAACAAAAGAATGATCAACCAGTGGAGATTTTAGAGGAGAAAGAGAAACACAATACCAAATGGCCTACTCTTTTTAAAGGGAAGGAAGAGGAAATGGTTAAGGAGGAACAAGCTCGGAAATTGGACCTACCAGAGGGTGAAAAGGAATTGAAGCAATATTTCCTTGATAAGTTATTGCCATTTCAACTAAAATGGGCATCTTCTACTACACATGAAATGTCATTCTTGGAGAAGGATTTTTACCATGATGAACGATTGAAATACTTTCTACAACGGATACCTGATACCTTTTTAATCCTTTATTCCCCCATTTTTAAATTGAAAAATCATTTATTGGATGGGGAAATTATCTTGATTAGTCCTGTTGGAATTGAGGTGATCACACTTTTAGAAAAATCCTACGATAGAAGAATTACAGCAAAGGATAATCGTTTTTGGTACATAGAGGAGAATAATGTTCAGGCAAAGATGCTAAGTCCACTCATTTCCTTGCAAAGAATGGAAAGAATTATTCGAGCAATTTTAGCAAAGCATGACGTTGAATTTCCGATAAAAAAAGTCGTCCTCTCTAGAACGAATGTATTCGAATACCTCACAGAGCCTTATCAAACAGAATATGTAGGTAAAGAGGAACATGAGGATTGGTTAATAGCAAAACAGAAGTTCATTTCACCCTTTAAGCATAATCAATTGAAAGCTGCTGATTTAATTGTAAAATATTGCGAAACAAAATCGTTTAAAAGACCGGAGTGGCAGCAAGAAGAAGAAAAAAATAATGACATGAACAGACATAATTTCTTATAAATTTAGAAAAAATCTCATTTTTTACTTGAAAAGTTGTCTACTTTTGCGGTAATCTATTATTACTATTCCCTATTTTTCGGAATAATAAATAGACAGATTTTTGTGAGAGGAATTGAGGGTGACTGCTGTGGAACATATATTGGGAGAAAACTGGAAAATCGTATCTGCAGGTGGTTCTACTGGTGCAGCATACTACGCTCATTCGGAACAAAAGCAATTGTTTCTTAAACGCAACTCATCCCCATTTTTAGCAGTATTGTCAGCACAAGGCATTGTCCCGAAGCTTGTCTGGACAAAGCGTTTAGAAAATGGAGATGTTGTTACGGCACAGCAATGGTTAGACGGTAAAGCATTAAATAATGAAGAAATGCAACACCCTAAAGTAGCCAAATTGCTTAGTAAAATACATCATTCCTCTGAATTATTGGATATGCTTTTAAGGATTGAAAAAACAGAAGTAACCCCTGAAAATAGTCTGAAAACAGTGAAAGAACTTATTCAAAATAATTCAATTCAAACATTAGTCCTTTATAAGGCATATAAATACTTAGAAAGCCGCCTACCTTATATTCATATCGATCATCAAGTTGTTTGTCACTGCGATTTAGATCATCACAATTGGATGCTTTCTGAGAACGGAGAGCTCTATTTAATTGATTGGGACAATGCGCGTGTTGGTGATCCAGCAATGGACATTGGTCGAATTCTCCAGTCCTATATTCCGATGGAGGATTGGAACCAATGGTTAGCTTATTATGGTGTAGAAAATAGTACACATTTGATGCAGCGGATGCATTGGTACCTTATAATTGATGCTATTATCGGTTACGTTTGGAATTATCAGCATCGAAAAGAAAAAGAAGCCCATCAACATTTAATGGAACTAAATCAGCTTCTTTATCAAGTTAATAATTGGAATCTTTAATCGTTTCTAACCATCCCTGAATAGATGTTTGATTGTTTATGATGTGCTGATCTAAATCTTCTGAATTGGCACCATCAGTACCGTATTGATAAATACCGGTGAAGTGTTCCATTAGTTTAGTATGTGGTAGATCTGTTTTTTGCTGGAGTGATTCCACTAATCGAGCGATTTGCTCACATTCGGAAGAACTACCACAGCCTTCTTCGGCATGTAGGCTTAATAAATCATGCAATAAATCCAATTGATGTTGTGTATTTAACGTCATAAATATCCCACCTTTATCCTTAGCTTATACAAAAGTTATGGATTTATTCTATCGATAGAATAGCTTTTTTTTAAAGGAGAACACTTAAATGAGAGCAAGACATAAGCCTTGGGCGGATGAATATTTGAACAAGAATAAAGATATCATCGAGCCTGAACCAAAACAATTCAAAGGAAACTGGAAAAGTTTATTTGAAAGTGAGAAGCCTATTCATTTAGAAATAGGTACAGGAAAAGGTCAATTTATTGTAGGAATGGCAAAACAATATCCGGAAATTAATTTTATCGGATTAGAAGTAGTCAAAAGTATTATTGTGTCTGCTGTTGAAAAGGTAAAAGAAACTGATATTCATAATGTTCGTTTATTGAATGAAAATGCTGAAAACTTATCCGAGTTATTTTCAGAAGGCGAGATTGACACACTATATTTGAATTTCTCTGATCCTTGGCCGAAAAATCGTCATGAAAAACGTCGATTAACGTTTCCAGCTTTTTTAGAACAATATAAAGCTATTATGAAAAAAAGTGGCCAGATTATATTAAAAACAGACAACAGAGGGTTGTTTGAATATTCACTAACTAGCTTTTCAAAATTCGGCTTTGTGTTAGAGGATGTTACGTTAGATCTTCATGCAGAAGATGATCCAAATAATATAAAAACAGAGTATGAAGAGAAATTTTCAGCAAAAGGACTACCGATTTATCGTTGTGTCGCTAGAATTAAGAGCTAGATGTCTGTACATTACTTTAAATAAAAAAAGAGCTAAGCTTAGACTTAGCTCTTTTTTTTGATCTAACTGCGCTCTTCGCACCTAGGAGATGTCCGTGTGGTCGAATATACTCACTCTGTTTTTGTTTGAATAACTGATCCTGTTCTAGCATCGACAAAAAACTCTAAAGAAATATGTTGCCCGTCTACATGCTTGGTAATTCCACCATGGTATACATCATAGGTTAGCCCATGGATTTGATATTGCTCAGGTTTCATATAAATCCACGAACCACTTACATCATATTGTTGCTGAAATTTTTGCTTGGCCATTTTAAGAGCATTTTCTGGCTTAATCCACTGATTAGTTTTCTTCTGAATGGTATAACCTAGTATAAACCCAACTCCAACTGCCAGTATCCATTTATTTGTTTTCACAGTATCCTCCTACATTATGACAATGATAGATGTTTGCACTTTCCTTTAGTGTAAATAGAAATATTAAAAAAATGCAAGTATTTTAATGAAAATAAAAAAAGTGTTATAGTTAAGAAAATGATAAAAGAGGGTGCTTGTTTGTGAATCAAGAAACAATACAATTATTTCGTGAATTAACAGAGTTACCTGGAGCGTCGGGTAATGAACACCAAGTGCGTGATTTTATGCGCAAAGAGCTTGAAAAATATGCGGATGAAATTATCCAAGATAAATTGGGCGGTATATTTGGTCTGAAGCATGGTAAGGGACCTAAGGTTATGGTTGCAGGTCATATGGATGAAGTAGCCTTTATGGTGACACAAATAACCGAAAATGGGATGATTAGATTTCAACCACTTGGTGGGTGGTGGTCCCAGGTTTTATTATCTCAAAGAGTAGAAATTATGACAGAGCATGATAAAGTAGTTGGGGTAGTAGGATCGATTCCACCACATCTCCTCACAGCAGAAGAAAGAAAAAAACCGATGGAACAGAAAAACATGTTAATTGATGTCGGAGCAGATGACAAAGAAGATGCTAAAAAAATGGGAATTAAACCAGGACAATCGATCATACCTGTATCTTCTTTTACCCCAATGGCTAATCGTAAAAAAATATTAGCCAAGGCTTGGGATAATCGCTATGGCTGTGGTTTAGCGATTGAGCTATTAAAGGAATTAAAGGGAGAAAGTTTACCAAATCAGCTTTATTCGGGAGCAACTGTCCAGGAAGAGGTAGGACTAAGAGGTGCAAAAGTAGCAGCGAATATGATCGAACCAGATATTTTTTATGCACTAGATGCATCGCCTGCAAATGATATGTCAGGTGATAAAAAAGAATTTGGGCAGCTAGGAAAGGGTGCTTTACTTAGAATCTTCGATCGTTCCATGATTACACATAAAGGAATTCGTGAGTTTGTTTTAGATACTGCAGAATCACATAACATTCCATATCAGTATTTTGTATCACAAGGTGGGACAGATGCTGGTGCGGTACATTTGTCTAATCAAGGTGTACCATCCGCTGTTATTGGCATTTGTTCACGCTATATTCATACACATGCTTCCATCATTCACGTAGATGATTATCAAGCAGCGAAAGAATTACTCGTTCATCTCGTTAAAACAACAAACCAAAATACAGTAGACCAAATAAGGAAGTATTAAAAAAAATGAACATGATTGTTGGTTCTTTTAATAAAGCAAAAGTAAATGCAGTAAAACGAGTTTTTACAGAAGCTAGCGTGGAAAGTAAAGAGGTTTCCTCACAGGTTAGTGGACAGCCTAGGAGCGAGGAAGAAACATTAGAAGGGGCGATTAATCGAGCAAGAGCGTGTCGGAATGATACATCATTTGGGATCGGATTAGAAGGTGGCGTTACTTATCTTAACAACCAGCTTTTTCTTTGCAATTGGGGTGCATTAGTAACACCATCAGATGAATTATTTATAGCCAGTGGGGCTAAAATACCCTTACCGGAAATAATAGAACAAAAATTAGTAAAGGGTTTGGAGTTAAGTGAAATAATGGCTAATCTAACACACGAAGAAGATATTCGTCATCATTTAGGTGCAATCGGTGTGTTTACAAATGGAGAGGTATCAAGAGAAGAGATGTTTGTACATGTATCCTTACTTTTGAAAGGACAGTATCAATCATCGCATATAGGAAAAAAGAATTAAAAAATTCCTCTTGTTTAGATAAAGAAAAAAAAGTATGATTATAATGGGGAATATAGGACTATATGATCAGGAGGATCTCTATGAAGGTAAATGCGCCAGGATTGGCAGTAATTTGTGTATTACTAGTTTGTGTCGTAGCAATTAGTATCTTGAGCATAGAGCCAACAGAGGAAGTCTTATCAGAGGCAATTAAGGTAGCGGAAGAGAATTTTGATAATACAACTGTTGAGCCCAATGAGGAAACAGATCGTTTTTCCTTTTATTTACCGGAAGAATATGACATTGAAAAACAAACGAAAAATAACCTTATTTTAATTAGGGATGATCAAACGTACATTTTGTTTTACAATGCCTTAGAGGATAGAATGAGCCGTTTAAATTATGAGGCTGCGAAGGAAAGCGATTATACAGTGCTCGAATCGTTTGAAAAAAAGGATCGTTTCGGTTATATTCATATTTTAGAGGATGAAGAAGAGATGCTACAGCTCCAGATTGGAGTAGGTGGTGTCAAAATTACTACAATTAGTGAGAAGGGTCGGTTAGCGGAGGATGCTAAACAAATGATGCTTATCGCTAATTCCATTGCCTATGAAAATCATCAATAATTGGAGGTTTATACATTGCAGCCATTACAATCAGAACAACAATTTAACGAATTGATCCAAGGGGAAAGAGTCATCTTTCTATTTACAGCTGGTTGGTGCCCAGATTGTCGTATCATCGAACCAGTCTTACCGGAAATAGAAGAAAAATTTAATACGTATCAATTTGTTTCCGTTGATCGAGATCAATTTATCGATATTTGTGCAGAATATGATATATTCGGCATTCCAAGCTTTTTAGCATTCGACAAAGGTCAAGAAGTTGATCGGTTCGTAAGTAAAGATCGCAAAACACAGGAAGAAATTGAAACTTTTTTAACAGATTTATTTTAATTAATCGATGAAAAGGGCTTATCATAAAGATAGGCTCTTTTTATGTCTAATGAAATCTTAACGGAAATTAGCAATGGTGTACTTGCTAGAATCTTAAGCAGATCAATCATTCGCTCATTTTCTTGATTCCATGAAGTTCTACATGCTAAAATGAAGATTGGTTGTTTTCTTCCTAGAAGGAGGATGCTAAAAATGAAGATGACTACATTAAAAATGAAAAAAAAATTAGACGAGCTTTTTATAAATGAAGCATGGCGTGTATCCTTTTTAAGAGATAAAGATATTTATCGAGTAGAGTGGAAGGACACGAAGCAAGGTGTTTCGATCCAAATTCCCAATGTGATTACAAAATATGAACAAAGAGGAAACAAAGCATTAGACGAGCTTCAGTTTCATGTATCGGAATCTTTAAAAATGATGCATGAAGAGCATGAGTTAGATGGAAAGGAAAAGAATATCTTTCCAGTAATTCGTGCAACTTCATTTCCAAAGAAGACAAAGGCGGGTATCAAGTTAGTTTATTCCGAACATACTGCGGAAACGAATATTTATTATGCCCTTGATCTTGGAACAACCTACCAACTAATTGATGAAAAAATGTTAGAGGAACAAGGCTGGACGAAGGAAAGGTTAAGAGAGATATCGATATTTAATCTACGATCTTTAGACATAGATAGTAAAAAAGACACAGTTGCTGGAAATGATTATTACTTTATTGCAACTCAAGATGGCTATGATGCCAGCCGTATATTAAATGAATCCTACTTGGAGGAAATGAAAGCTAACGCACTTGGGGAATTAGTTGTCGCCGTTCCTCATCAGGATGTACTGATTGTTGCAGATATCCAAAACGAAACCGGTTATGATATTATCGCACAGATGAATATGAAATTCTTTGCTGAAGGACGAGTTCCTATTACTTCATTGCCATTCGTTTATGACAACAAGCATTTAGAACCTATATTTATTCTGGCAAAAAACAAACCAAAAAAATAAACCGAAGGGAAGAACGAAGAAATGTATGCTTTTTATAATAAACAAGGTATTGGAGATGTGTTACTTTTTCCGATTAAATCAACCAATGACAAAATTGATTTTGAAAGAAAACAAGACATTGTGAAAATAATGGATAGAGAAACTAATCAAATTATTGGCTATAATATTTTCCAAGCATCCACTTATTTTGCTTCTTTGGAACAAGGAAAATTAAAAGTAACTGAATCTCTTTTAAGTGAAATAAAACATGCATTTCAACAAAATGGAGTGGAGGATGATTTAGAGCTTGATCTTTCCCCTAAATTTGTGGTGGGGCATGTTCAATCGACTGCACTACATGAAAATGCCGATAAACTAAAGGTATGTAAAGTAGATGTTGGTACGGAAACACTACAAATCGTATGTGGTGCCCCCAACGTGCAGGAAGGACAAAAAGTAGTCGTAGCAAAGGTTGGGGCGATTATGCCTAGCGGTATGGAAATTAAGGAGTCAAATCTTAGAGGAATAGATTCATTTGGTATGATCTGTTCTCAGAAAGAATTGGGCATTCCTAACGCTCCAAAAGAAAAAGGAATCTACGTATTAAATGAAAACATGAAAATAGGAGAAGAATTTCAGCTATAAGCCTTTGTCCATGAACAAAGGTTTTCTTTTTCCTTATAATTTATGGAGAAAAATTCTTGAAGTTATGGAGGATTTTAGAATTTTTCAATCTTTTGAAAAGTTAAGTTTCATCAGCTGCTATTCATTAACAATGATTCATGCTAAAATAGTTAGGATGGAAACTTATCGTACCAATTTGAGGAAGTGAGTGAACGTACGATGTGGAAGGAATTTAAGAATAAGTGGAATAATTTGTTCGATGAGGAATTAGAGAAAACCGAAAAAAATACCGATCATCGACAGATAAGAAGCTTTGGACATAAAACAATAGAATCAAAAATATCTTATCAATATCCTAAAAATAAGCATAATCAACCGAAGGCTATAGAACCAAATACAAAAAAGGTACAAAAAACAAAAGAGCATAACGAGGAAAGAGATAAACCGTTTCAAGAGAGAACACAGCCATTTAAAGCAAGTGATGTTCCTTCTCCAGTCCATGGCTTCCGTGGTTATAAGCAAACGGAGCCAAGCACGATAGATAGAAGAGATGTGCCAAAGGAAATGGGAAAGGAGGAGCCTAAAGCCAATGCACCTGCTCAAGAAGTACATACTAAGGCTATACAAGAGCTACAGACAGAGAAGGTTTTAGAGAATACTCATCGAGCCCTTGGAACAGATGAGATGCCGAACGAAAACAAACAAGATGAATCTGTTAGTAGGTCATTCGATGAAAGAGAAACTGATTTATCTAATCATCAGCCTGAAAGAACGATCGAAGCACAACCCTTATCACACCAGAAATTAAACAAGGAAAGGTCATTTTCGAAAAAGCCAATCAATGTCATGATGACACCGAGAGATAAAAAGGTGTTAGCCGATAGACAGAGGAATATGCCGAATAGACCAAATCAGATGTCAAATAATATCGTGAAAAAGGTACCATTACATTTACTGAATGATGCTTCTGATCATGAAGAGGTGAATCATGAGGAATGGGTGAGGAAGCAGGCGGAAATTTTACAAACAACATTACGGTATTTTCATATCAAGGCGAAGGTAGTAGGTGCTACACAAGGACCTTCTGTTACGAGATTTGAAATTCAACCAGAGCCTGGCGTGAAGGTAAGTAAAATAAAGAATTTATCGGATGACATCAAATTAAATCTTGCAGCAAAGGATATTCGAATGGAAGCTCCCATTCCAGGTAAAAATACCATCGGAATTGAGGTGCCTAATGCAAAGTCTGAACCAGTATTCCTACAACGCATGCTAGAATCGAAAGAATTTCAGGATCAACCCTCTCCACTTACGGTTGCACTAGGGGCTGATATCGAGGGGAATGCGGTAGTAACAGATTTGCAGAAAATGCCACACGGCCTGATTGCAGGGGCTACGGGTTCAGGAAAAAGTGTTTGTATTAACACGATATTAATTAGTATGCTTTACAAGGCGAATCATGAAGAAGTGAAATTTTTATTAATAGATCCGAAAATGGTAGAGCTGACACCATATAATGAGATTCCCCATTTAGTAGCACCAGTAATTACTGATGTAAAAGCGGCAACTTCCTCGCTTAAATGGGCTGTTAGTGAGATGGAGAACCGGTATCAATTGTTTGTCGAAGAACGGGTACGGGATTTAACACGATATAATGAAAAAATGGTCCAGCAAAATCGCACCACTGAAAAATTACCTTATATTGTCATTGTAATAGATGAGCTTGCTGATCTAATGATGACATCACCTCAGGATGTAGAAGATGCTATTTGTCGAATTGCGCAAAAAGCTAGAGCGTGTGGAATACATTTATTAATCGCTACTCAAAGACCTTCGGTGGATGTCATCACTGGTTTGATTAAAGCCAATATACCGACGAGAATAGCTTTTAGTGTTTCATCACAAGTTGATTCGAGAACGATTCTAGATGTAGCTGGAGCCGAGAAGCTACTTGGAAAAGGGGACATGTTATTTATTGAAAATGGCTCTGGTGAAACAAGGAGAATACAAGGCGCTTTCGTATCTGACGAGGAAATTGAAAGAATTACTCACTATGTTAAACAAATGGCATCACCTAATTATCTATTCGAACAGGAACAATTGATTCAACAAATTGATTCATCTGAGGAGCGTGATGAATTGTATTCGGAAGCGATAGAATTTGTTTTGGATCATAATGGCGCTAGTGCTTCATTACTTCAACGGCGTTTTAAAATTGGTTACAACAGAGCGGCACGTTTGATTGACTCGCTAGAACAGGACGGCATAATTTCTGGACAAAATGGTAGTAAGCCCCGAGAAGTGTTAGTGAGTAAAAGTGAAATCTTTGAGCAATAGATGCATTGAATAAGGAAAGACTTGTCGAATAGATGGGATTGTTTTATGATAGATCTATTGGATTTTTAGTCTAGATGAACGTCAGCTAGGCAAATTGTATATAATATGACAACAGACAAATGAAACATAACGATGCCCTTACTATTTAATGAATTTATACGTAAGGATTTCATAAATAATAAGATAACAAAAAATTAATCCATTTATTCGACTGGGCGTTTTCGAAAAGCCATTCTAGGTTTCGCAGTCAAATAACAAGAAGAGAATTCTCTTCGCCATTGAAGGAAGAAGGGAAAAATTAAGAAGGTCAGTTTGTCTGAATGATCAGCCGAACTTACGAGAGATTACAGATGTTGGAGGTTCATTTTATGGGAATTTACCATTTTGTTGGTATAAAAGGAACTGGTATGAGTTCACTTGCGCAAATTTTATCTGATACAGGGATGCAAGTACAAGGTTCTGATATTGATCAATATATTTTTACACAAGACCAATTAGAAAAAAGAGATATACCAATCCTGTCTTTTTCAAAAGAAAATATTAAAGAAGGACTTATTATTATTGCAGGTAATGCATTTAAAGAGGATCATGAGGAAATCAAAGAGGCAAAACGGCTGGGTTTACCCTTTTATCGTTATCATGAATTTTTGGGAGAATGGCTCGGGAAATATACGAGTATTGCAGTTACTGGAGCTCACGGCAAAACCTCTACCACAGGTTTATTAGCACACGTATTGGAAGCATCCTTCCCTATCTCTTATTTAATTGGTGATGGTACAGGTAAGGGAGCACCTGAAAGTAAGTATTTTGTTTTTGAAGCTTGTGAGTATAGACGCCATTTCTTGGCGTATCAGCCAGATTACGCAATTATGACAAATATTGATTTTGACCATCCGGACTATTTTAAGGATATTGAGGATGTCTATTCTGCTTTTCAAGAGATGGCAGAAAACGTCAAAAAAGGAATTATCGCTTGTGGTGATGATGAATATCTTCAATCTATTCAAGCAAAAGTTCCCGTATTATATTATGGTTTAAACGATAACAATGATTTTCAAGCAAAAAGTATTCGAATAGAGAATCAAAGAACAGTTTTTGATGTCTATGTTCGAAATACTTTTTATGATACCTTTGAAATTAATACATTCGGTACACATAATATTTTAAATGCATTAGCTGTGATTGCAATTTGTCATTATGAAGAGATGAATCCAGCACAAATTAAAGAGATAGTGTCTTTCACTGGTGTTAAAAGGCGCTTTTCAGAAAAAAAATGGAACAAACAAGTATTGGTGGATGATTATGCCCATCATCCGAAAGAAATTGAAGCAACAATCGAAGCAGCAAGAAAAAAATATCCAGACAAAGAAATTGTCGCTATTTTTCAACCACATACGTTCTCAAGAACAAAGACATTCTTAAAAGAATTTGGAGATTCTTTATCTGCGGCAGACGCTATTTATCTTTGCGATATTTTTGGCTCAGCAAGAGAAACAAAGGCTGATTTAAGTATTGAAGATTTAAAGGAGCTTATCCCAAATAGTAAAGTATTGGAATTAGATGAAGTAGAAAAACTCAATAATCATGCTAGTGGAGTATTAGTATTTATGGGGGCAGGAGATATTCAAAAATATCAAGATGCTTATGAAAGAATTTTCATTTAAAAAAAAGCAGGAAAATGAATAATTCTTGTAGAATAAAGTAAGGAAAGAAGATTTTTTTCGCTTCTTTCTTTCTTTTTTGTTTAGAAATCTTGTCTTCGGGTATACCATAATTATAATAAACTTTCTAACTAATCGATAATTACATAAAGAGGAGTGAGCTTATGGAAATACTAGGATACCTTGCTGCGATTATAGCTGCAATTGCCTTTGCTGTTCTTGTTGTTTACCTTGTAAAAGTTTTAAAAGAAACACAAAGGACGATGGCAAATGTTGCAGATACTTTAGAAGGCCTAGAGAAACAGATGGAAGGTATTACACTCGAAACAACTGCTTTATTAAACAAAACCAATAAATTGGCAGAGGATATTAATGACAAGGCAACTAGACTAAATACCCTTGTCGATGGAGTAAAGAACATTGGTGACAGTGTAAAAGAATTTACACAGTCGATTAAAAATGTTTCCAAATCAGTGAACCGAGTAGCTGAGGAGAATAAAGAAACGACTGCACAAGCTATTAAGTGGAGTACTGTAGTATTAGAGATGTTTAAAAAAAATAAAACTAGATAATATAGGAGGAATTGGAAATGACAAATCAATCAAACAATTATGAAGACAACAAAAACATCAATAGTAAGGATTTTTTAATTGGCTCTCTGATTGGGGGAATTGTCGGAGCATCATTAGCACTAATTTTTGCACCGAAATCAGGTAAAGAGCTACGTGGGGATTTAAATCAAGGTGCGCATTATGTAAAAGAACGTGCAAACGAATTAAAAGGTGTAGCCTATGAAAAAGGAAATGAATGGAAGAGTTATGCAAAAGATCAATCAGAGAATATAGGAAGAGTAGTATCTGAGAAGTCACAAGACATTACGAAAAAATTAAAAGAAACAAAAGCTACGATCCAAGATAAAATGAAAAATGAAGATGATCCAGAAAAAGCTGCTGAAGAGGTAGCTCAAGCTATTGATGAAGCAGCACGAGAAATAGAATCAGAAGAGAATGCAACAAACATTTAAGAAATAGACTTTTATAAATAGTTACCCGGACTTTATCTAAGTCCGGGATATTTTTTGGTTTATACGTTAGTGCAGTAAGTAATGTGATGATGTGAAAATTTTGAGTCTAAAGTATAAGAAAAGCTAACGCATCCGCTAAAGGAGGAGCGAATGGAAGAAGTTCTATCCTGA
Source organism: Gracilibacillus sp. JCM 18860 (assembly GCF_055395245.1). NCBI lineage: Bacteria > Bacillati > Bacillota > Bacilli > Caryophanales > Bacillaceae > Gracilibacillus > Gracilibacillus sp. JCM 18860. The sequence continues at coordinate 1,065,418 of NZ_AP043868.1, read as the reverse complement.
TTAGTCCAATATTATTTCTATTTCATCATTGGCTTTTAATTCATCTAAAAAGGAAACTTTTTCTCCATTTTTTCTTAATATGACTTTGCCTTTTACATTGGCTAAGTCAAGGGATATGTGGCGGAAAAGATCTTGAAATAGAAAGGGCTCTTCCTTTAATTCTGTAACTTCTAACTTGTCTTGATCATTTATCCTAGCATTTTTTTCAATTGCCTTTCCATTTCGACTCACTTTAATGAACGATTTCGTTAGAACCAGAGGCTCATGATTATAAGTAACAGTAATCGTTTTCTCTGTTGGAATATTTAATTTCAAGAGAATATCCTCTAACAGTGGATGATCGTTAGAGATCAAATCGATTCGATCACCATTTTTAATCGATTGCTCTTTACTAGCAGGCTTTCCATTAATAACTAGCTTCTTACTATAATCTTCTAAGAGCATTTGTTCATTATTCACCCAAATAATGAAGGAATTATTAATGTCTTTGTCTATCCTATTATCCTTTAGGACATCTTGTACCTTAAACTGTTGTTTGAAACTCACTTGATCCCCATCCTGGAGCAGATAATCCGCACCAACTTTTTTCTGATTTACAAAGATTCGCGGGGATAGGTGTTGTTCTTTCTGATTGAAATAAATAGTGATAGGAGTTGGTTCGCCAATAAACTCGCCTATTGTCATTTCAGGGCTTGTCCCGTCCACTCCCTTTGTTATCGTAATATTGTCACCATCATGGATGATGGTATCAATGGTTGCTTTCTGTTGATTAACATAAATAGTTGGGCCTTGTCCAAAGCTTCCCGGTAGCGTCATCTGTTTGCCGTTAAAATCAATCATATATGCCATTCCTGGTCGACCGTAAAGTTTTTGAACCTGAATGCCTGCAGCAAGTAAGGAATCTGCGACAGTTAATTGCTTCATCTCAAAAAGCCGTATGGTACGATCATTTACTGTAAGAGTAACATAATGAACTGGGTTCTGTTTAGCTGCGATCGCTATGCCGATTGGCGTAATAAATTCAGGGCCAATCGGCATATCATCATTTTGTTTTAGTAGAGTAATCGCATCTACTCCTCTAATTGCTACTCGATTCGAAGGGAGCTTCAATTTATTGGCTAGTCGAATAGCAAGCTCCGGCGTCTGACTTCCACCACCGACAAGCATAACAGCCTTAGGTGGCGTTCCGTTTAATGTGAGCATTTCTTCCGCTAGTGCATTTGTCAGATTGTCTACAGCAGGACTTATAACCTCTGCTAAATCTTTGTAGCTTACCTCTTGTTCAAAGCCTAGAATATCTTGTACCTTTGCCGTTTTATGCTTCGTTATTTCCTTTTTGAAAACTTCTGCCTGGTTGAAATCGAGCAAATAATGATCACTAATCGCTTCCGTGATTTCATCACCAGCCTTTGGAACCATGCCATAAGCGGTAACTGCACCTTCAGACGTAAGAGCAATATCACTTGTCCCTGCGCCAATATCCACCAATGCTACATTTAATCGACGCATTGACGGAGGGATTAACACATGTATGGCAGCGATTGGCTCTAGAGTTAAAGCCTCTAATTGAAGATTAGCGCGATGCAATGCAGAAAGCAATGATTCCACCACAATTTTCGGTAAAAATGTAGCAATAATTTCTACCATTGCCTCATCGCCTTGTTGATCAATTAAGGAGCCAATCTCTTCTTGATCAATGTAATATTTCAAAACAGAATAACCGACACAATAGTAATCATTTTCTTTATCCGTAGACTTTTCCTCTGCTAATTGATATTGAGTCTTTTGAACCGCATCGAGTTCTAAAAATAATACATCCTCTTCATTTAATAAAGGCTGTTTCACAATATTTTTTGTGGTATGTGTTCTTTTTGTTTTTAAGGCTCTTCCGGCTGCGGCAACACAAGCCTTGTTTAGTGTTATACCATGCTTTTGTTCCAGGTGTGATTTTACTCGTTGTATGACATTAGATACAGATACGATATCATGGATTTGGCCATCTAGCATAGACCGTTCTTCATGTTCAATGACATAATAATCTAGTAATTGGTATTGATTATCCACTTTCTCCATCAATAATCCAACTACAGATCTTGTTCCAATATCAAGTGCAAACATTTGATCAGACATAGACGTTTTTCCTCTCTGTTATGTAAAAAATTTTAAATTATCTAAAAATATTATAACTAACTGGTGACAAGACGAAAAATTTTAGCTATAATTATCCCTAATTATATAAAAATTATAACATAGTAATTTATAATAGAAGTAGGGGGATTTATAATGAGTAATGAACAATTGGATCAGCTGCGAACAAAGCTTGATGAAATAAACTTAGAAATACTAGAGTTAATTAATAAACGTGCTGAACTAGTGAAAGAAACTGGTCAAGTAAAGGAAAAACAAGGGGCAAATCGTAGCTATGACCCAGTCCGTGAGCGAGATATGCTAAATCTAATTACTAAAAATAATAATGGACCATTTGAAAATTCAACAATTGTTCATTTGTTCAAAGAGATCTTTAAAGCTGGTTTAGAATTACAAGAGGATGACCATTCAAAGGCATTGCTTGTTTCCCGTAAAAAGAAAGCAGAAGATACTGTTATTGATATAAATGGCGACAAATTTGGTGATGGTAATCAACATTTCATCTTCGGACCATGTGCGGTAGAAAGCTACGAACAAGTTGCGGAAGTAGCTAGCGCCATTAAAGAAGAGGGTTTGAAGTTGATCCGAGGTGGAGCATTTAAACCTAGAACCTCCCCATATGATTTCCAAGGGTTAGGATTTGAGGGCTTAGAAATATTAAAACGCGTATCAGACGAATATGGTTTAGCGGTCGTAAGTGAAATTGTCAATCCTGCTCATATCGAAGAAGCCATTAATTATATTGACGTAATTCAAATTGGTGCTCGTAACATGCAAAACTTTGAATTATTGAAAGCGGCAGGAGAGACCAATAAGCCCGTATTATTAAAACGCGGAATGTCCGCTACGATTTCTGATTTTATTAATGCTGCGGAATATATTAATTCTAAAGGGAATGGACAAATTATTCTTTGTGAGCGTGGTATAAGAACATATGAAAAAGCAACAAGAAATACTTTAGATATAACAGCAGTACCTATTCTAAAACAAGAGACACACTTACCAGTAATGGTGGATGTTACACACTCTACAGGTAGAAGAGACTTATTGCTGCCAGCAGCAAAAGCAGCGCTTGCGATTGGTGCTGATGGTGTGATGGCAGAGGTGCATCCTGATCCTGCTGTTGCTCTATCTGATTCCGCACAGCAAATGGATATTCCAACATTCCATAACTTTATGAATGAGTTATTGCAAAGAAAATAAACGATTTGCATCTGCATGAAAAAGTTCATCTTCTATTTACGTGATACTTGAATTTAAGACAGAGCAAAACCTCTTGCATGAATAAGACTGCAAGAGGTTTTTCAATGCATGTAAAGTATAAAAGCTTTAAGCATTGTAGTTAAAGACACGAATGTTGGTAGGAAGCTAAGTATATAACAATAATGACATATATTTGCGTATTTTGATACTTATTGTCGTATAGTTTGGATAGGATCGTGTATACTGAAAATTAACAGTATATCCTTTAAAATTTTTGCATTCATAGGTTTTGATAACGAGCTTTAGGGAAATAATTTATTTATAGGATACTTGTTTTTTTGAGAAATTCATCATACTTTAAGCTAGAATAATATGAAAAAAAATCGAATTTTATGCGAAATATTGTAAATTAATCTATGAGTTTTGTTATAATAGTAATGATATACTATCCTTTTTGGACTGGTTTTAATTCGTGGAATAAATACTAGTAATGGATGATGAAAAAATATACTAATGAAACTAATAATTTTTGGAGGTTTAGAAAATGAATGTAACCATTTATGATGTAGCAAGAGAAGCAAATGTGTCTATGGCTACAGTATCAAGAGTAGTGAATGGTAATCCGAATGTGAAACCGGCTACTCGTAAAAAAGTATTGAATACGATTGAACGGCTAGGATATCGTCCAAATGCCGTAGCAAGAGGTTTAGCAAGTAAAAAGACAACAACGGTTGGAGTTATTATCCCTGACATCTCAAGTATCTTTTTCTCTGAGTTAGCACGAGGAATTGATGATATTGCTACAATGTACAAATATAATATTATTTTAAGTAACTCTGACCAAAATAAAGATAAAGAGCTTCGATTAATCAATACAATGTTTGAAAAACAAGTAGATGGTCTCATATATATGGGAGCAACCATTTCAGAAGAGCATGTGCAACAACTAAAAACATCACCTGTTCCAGTTGCTCTTGCGGCTACAATTGATGCGACAGAGACTATTCCATCGGTTAATATTGATTATGAACAAGCGGCATTTGAAGCGACATCCCACTTAATCAATAATGGGACAAAGCATCCTTTCTACGTAACTGGGGAGGAAGAATCGGTCGTTAATGAGCTTAAATATAAAGGTTATGAACGAGCGATTACCGAAGCAAAACAAGCGGTTAATGAAGATTATGTAATAAAAGGTGAATTTTCTTATGAATTTGGAGTACAAGCAGCAAACCAAATTATTCAATTAAAGGATTATCCAAAGGCTGTTTTTGCGGCAACTGATGAGATTGCTTTAGGAATTATACACGGGTTACAAGACAATGGGGTAAAAGTCCCAGAGGATGTAGAAGTATTTGGTTTTGATAATACGAGACTTGCGACAATGGTTCGACCAACATTAACAACAGTTGTTCAGCCAATGTATGATATCGGTGCTGTTGCTATGCGTTTACTTACTAAATTTATGAACAAAGAAAATGTAGATGAACAAAATGTCGTTTTACCACATCAAATTGTCAAAAGAAACTCAACAAAACAAAATTAATGCCGATACTATTGGTGTAATGTAATTTTCCTTTTTTAGTGAGATATTTTAATGCTTTTCATAGTTTAGGGAGAGAAAAAAATGAAAAAGAGAGACATTTTTACACCAATTGGTATTACGGTAGGATTTATGATGATCATGTTCGGAATTGTATCAAGTGGAGGAATGGGAGGCTTTGTTGGTTTTATTCACGGGTCTTCCGTTCTTATCGTTCTTGGAGGATTAGTTGCTGCACTTTTGGTTAATTTTAATATTAAACAAATCAAAACAACGAAAGATGTTCTTCAAGAAACCTTCAGACGAAATGACCATGATCTTGCAGAATTAATTACACTATTTGAAAGATTGTCAGAAAGAGCTAGAAGAGAAGGGCTTCTAGCATTAGAAAATGAATTAGAAGAAGTAGAAGATCCATTTATTAAAAAAGGGGTTCTACTAGCGATTGATGGAATTGAGCCAGAAGTGATCAATGACATTATGAATGCAGAAATTGATGCAATGGAAGATAGACATTATCGTGGAAGATTAATCATTGAAAAGGCGGGCGAATACGCGCCAGCATGGGGAATGATTGGTACATTAATTGGCTTAATTTTAATGCTACAAAATTTACAAGACCCAGAAACCCTTGGCCCGAGCATGGCAGTTTCCCTTATTACGACTTTCTATGGATCTGTATTAGCTAATCTTGTATTTTTGCCAATGGCAGGTAAATTAGAAGAAAAGACAAATGAAGAAGTTTTTATCAAACAGGTGATCATCGAAGGTGTTATCGGTGTCCAATCTGGACAGAATCCTAGAATTTTAAATGAGAAATTGAGTGCATTTCTATCTGATAAAGTAAAAAATAAAAAAGAAGATGTGGAAGAGTTAGTAGAGGAGTCTTTCAATGAGGCGTAATAGAGAAAGACGTAAATCTGTTGACAAAGGTGCCCCAAAATGGATGGTTACGTATTCTGATATGGTCACTTTAATTCTAGTCTTCTTTATCTTATTATTTACTATGTCCCAAATTGATGCTGAAAAATTCAAAAAGGTTGCCGAAGCATTAAGAGCTGAAAATATTTTTGATTCCATGCCATCCATTGTTGAAAAAGAAAATGCGATGAATGAGGTTAAAGGTCTAAATGATGAAATGGAAGAAAAGAATGATGTGACCGATCAACCGAAGGAAACACCAGAGGTACATAATGCAGAGATAACGGAAAATAAAGATACATTAGATGAATTGTTAGCTGAGGTCGAGAGATTCTTAAATGAAAACAATTTGAATGATGTTATTTCCGCTTCTAGAACAGATCAAGGTGTTGTTCTTGTTCTACAGGAGAATGTGTTGTTCGAAACAGGGGAAGCAGATGTTCTTGAGCCTGCCAAACCTTTTCTCGATAAAGTTTCTACCTTAATTTCCAATATTCCTAACGAAGTAAGAGTGGAGGGTCATACGGATGATCGACCTATCTCTAACTATCGTTACCCTTCTAACTGGGAATTATCGGTTGCAAGGGCAAGTAGTGTAATACGCTATATCTTAGCGAATAATAACTTTGACTCCTCTCGATTTATCGCAGCCGGTTTTGGTGACACTCGCCCTGTTGTTCCAAATAATTCTCCAGAGAATTGGAGTAAAAATAGAAGGGTAGAAATGGTGATCTTAGAATTAGATGTGAAAGAGTAAGGATGCTTAGAGCATCCTTTTTTAGTTTTTGGCGTTTTCCACAAATTTCAAGACTTGCTCTAACACTTGTCGATTAAATTCGCTAATTTCCTTTCTTCGTGGAATTGCTTTATAATTCTCCAATGAGTCATGCCAAGTAGTAGGTAAAGTGACTGGACTTTCTTTTTGCCATTCTTCAATCCAATCAGATGAGATGGCACCAGAAAATGAAGTGTTTGTCTGCATAATATTCCATAGCTGTGCCCAAGCTCGTGGAACAACTCGCCAAATATCATACCCTCCACCACCAAGCGCTACCCACTTCCCACCACAATATTGTTGAGCAAGCTGATGGATTTTTTTCGGTATTGTTTCATAGATTTTCATAGTAGTATGCATATGTGTTAAAGGATCTAGATAATGAGTATCTGTTCCGTGCTGACTCACGATAATATCAGGCTGAAAATAACTAGCAATTTTGTCGATCGATTCGTTAAACGTATGTAAATAGGAATCATCTTCTGTGAATGCATCTAATGGAAAATTAAAGCTATATCCAAAGCCTTTTTTTATCCCACGTTCACTAATCTTCCCTGTCCCTGGATATAAATATCTGCCAGTTTCGTGAAAGGAAACGGTACAGACGTTAGGATCATCATAGAAACAGTGCTGTACCCCGTCACCGTGATGGGCGTCTATATCAATATATAAAACTTTAAGGTGATAATGTTGACGAATATATTGAATGGTGATAGCAATATCATTTAATATACAAAATCCAGATGCATGTGTCGGAAAGCCATGGTGAAGTCCTCCCGCTAAATTCAAGGCATGATCTACTTGGTTTGTTAGAACAAGGTTAGCAGCTTCTATACTACCACCAACTATTCGTCTAGCGGCATCATACATATTCTGAAACATAGGGGTATCTGTTGTCCCTATTCCATAAATCTCTTGATTAGCTACAGGCTCGAGTTTACTAGCATGTTTCACTGCATGGATATATTCTGGAGAATGAATGGATAAAATGTCTTCTTCCTCTGCCACAGGAGGAGTAATCACTTGATCTATAGTAAGGGCATGGTGATTTTCTAATAATTTTTTGGTCAAGAGAATTCTCTTTTGATTAAAGGGATGATTTTCATGGAAAGAATAGGCTAGAAAATCATCTGAGTAAACAAATGCTGCCTTACAAGCGTTCATTCGTTATCCTCCCTCATTGGTGTCACAACTTCAAATTCCTTACTCTGTTTGATATCATGGATCATATTCATTGGGTTCATTGTTTGAATCCGAAACACCAGTATTTTAAAGCCCGATTGCTGTGGAGTAGGATAGGTGTACACAGAAACAATTTTAATATTGCGCTTGGAGAAGAAAGTGCTTACATCTGAAAGTATACCCACTCGATCCGGTACCCTTATTTCTAAACGTGTACTTGGTCCTTGTGTTCCGGTTAATTGTATAAAGGCATAGAGCAAGTCTTTTTCTGTGACCATTCCAATTAATTTCTTTTGATGGACAACTGGGACACACGCAAATTCCTTTTCGTAAAAAATATTTGCCACCTCTTCAAACAGTTCATCAGGGTGTGTGGTAACAACAGGTGATGACATAATTTGATCAATGGTGTGGTCTAATAATGCTTGATTAATCTCAGAGTCAAGTATAGAGGGACTAGCATCACGGATATCACGATCTGATACGATTCCTATCAAATGTTGATCGTCATCTACGATTGGAATATGACGAATGTGATGCTTGTGTAATAAAGACAATGCATCTGCAATGGTATTATGCTTCTTGAGACTGATTACCTTTTTCTTCATAATTTCTTGGACAAACATGGCTACCATCCTTTCTATGCATTTAAAAATCTTAATTGATCGAATAGCTTCCTATCTTTTTCTCTTACGTTTTTTCCAATACGAACCATTAAACAGTTGGCAGGATGTGCCATGATTTCTGGATCATTAGTAGGGGCCGGGGTTAGCCCACCAGCAAACATCATTTTTTCCATAATCTTACGATAATCCCACACACTTAGCTTTGAATTGTTCAAATCCCAATGCCAATAATATTCTGTGGAAATAATGATGTAATTTTCCATAAATGGATCAGTAACAGATAGCTCAATTAGCTTGGATCCCAATCCTATTCCACGATAAGAAGGAGCTATTTCAATCGCTCCTAATTCTAATAAATTTTCCATATAAAAGGTAGACCATCTTTCAATAGGGTCGGGGTGTAAAAATGTCACATAACCAATAATTACTTTTTCCGATATGGCAACGTTCACTCGGCCTTCCTCAAGATTAGCAATTTCGATGAGTGCTTGATGCTGTTGATTAGCCCTACGAAAGGAATCAAGTCGTGAATGCAATGGGTATTGCTTCAATTCTTCTTCTGTCATTGGTCCTTTTAGCTGAATTTCTCCTAATGATGTTGATAAATGGCTGGAGAATGTTTTTTTGGAATGGATCAATGGAAGTATCACCTCTTTGTACTCTAGTACCTTTATTATACAAAAGAAACCCCTGATCATCAAAAGTCGATCAGGGGCAGGATGGATCATTCTTCTTGTTTCTTGTCTTCTTTTTTCGCAGATTCTTTTTTCTCTTCTTTCTTTACATCCTTTGAAGAGCTTGTCTCTTTTTCACTTTTTCCTTCTTCTTTTTTCTTCTTTTCTTCCACTTTCGTATCACCATAGACGACACTTTTAGATGGTCGTGATTCTAGACCTGAATAATCAACTGCTCGTATGTGATATACCGCATTATTATCAGGAACTTTAAAGCTAGTGGACGTTGTGCTACCAACCCGTTGAAATTTATCACTGGAGCTACTTGAGCGATAAATTCGGTAGCCAACAACGTCACTGCTACTTGAGTCATTCCACTTTAATGTTTGACCTGAAACCTGAAGTGTAGATGGTGGGTTAGGATTTTCCCCATTTGTTTTTAACGTTCCACTATTAGGGAAGGTTAGTTTTAACCATCCACCAGATGCGTTTCTAGGTATCAATTGCTTGATATTTGATAATTTGTCATAACCCTTTTCTTTCAACCATTCAGGGTTAAAAATGGCACCTTCCTCTTTCGTAAATTCACTTGGTGTCTTATCACTTGCTAGTACAGCCTTGTCACCAACCATTACATAATTTTCGCGAATTAAACTGTTATCCTTTTCAGTAGGTACGTATTTCGCATTGTAAATATCCGTTCGGACAAGACCTAAATCTTTACATACATCTGATGGCAGATCTCCTGATGTTGCACAATAGCTTCTAGAAACAATACCATCAGGTCGTTCAAATGATTGGGATGGCGCCATTAATTCAGGACGAACCTCCGTAGCCGCATTGACAAGCTTGCCCCAAAAGATATTATTTCGACTACTATAACCTTGCGAATCTAACTGCTGGTTATAGTCATAGCCCATCCATGTACCGATCGTTACATTCGGATTCGTTGCTACAAACCATGTATCTTGGAAGTCGTTTGACGTACCCGTCTTTCCGGCCCAGTCCACACTTTTGTTAGTTAAAGTTGCTCTAGCTGCTGTACCTGTACCACGAGTTAATACGTCACGCATCATATCAATGGTCAAATAGCTTGTTTGAGGGCTAAAGACTTCTTCTGATTCACCTTTATGTTCATATACAACCTTGCCATCTTTTGTTTCAATTTTTTCAATCATGTAAGCATCCACGAAATTTCCCATGTTTCCAAATGTAGCATAAGCATTGACATTCTCCTCGACAGTAACCCCATTGTAGGGACTACCTAGTGTTAAGGAGAGATTTTCATAATCACTATGTCCTTGAACCTCTGTTAATCCGTCAAAGCCCATCTTATCTAAAAATAGCTTGGCTGGATTTTGATCTAAGATTTTGTCATAAACCTGCAATGCTGAAATGTTATGAGATTTGTATAATGCTTCCCTTACAGAAACTAATCCATAATACCCTCCAGTGTAGTTAGTAGGAGGTCGATTATAGCCTCTAAAGTTCTTGGCAACATCGGCGACGACTGAGCCTGGCTGTACAACTCCTAATTCCATAGCTGGTGCATATGCTGCTAATGGCTTCATGGTACTACCATTAGGGTTTCTCGTTTCTGTTGCATGATTGTATTGAGATGTTTCAAAGTCACGACCACCGACAAAGCTTAATATTCTACCAGTACTGTTTTCAATTAAAATACTTCCCACTTGTACTGGCTGTAGTCCTAACTGTTCCATTTCACCAGTTTCAGGATTTTCTACCATAATTGGTTCATTCGTATTTTCATTTACTGCTAATTTATCTCTTCCATAATTATCATAGCTTTTCGCCACTTGTTGAAAAACATCATAGAGCTTTTTATCGATGGTAGAATGGATACGGTAACCGTTACTTCCGAGCTCTCGTTCTGCTCTAATTTGGTACTCTTCTTGAAGAACATCACTAGATGCTAAATCCTCAGCGGTGTATCCATCTTGCTCTGCTAACACATTAGTGAGGATATCAATAGATCGCTCTTTTAATTCTTTCACAAGCCAAGGGTATTCCTCCAGCATCGAATCCTCTGGTTTTTTAAAATCTGCCACGATATCATAGTTAACTGCTTCGTCATATTGCTTTTTATCAATATAACCAGCATCTAGCATCCGTGACAATACAGTTTTCATTTTGGTTAGACCAGGTTCTAAGCCAGCTTGATCCTTTAATCCACCATTATTAACAAAAGGTGTGTAATAAGAAGGACTTTGAGGCAAACCGGCGATATAAGCAGATTGTGCTAAGTTAAGATCAGCCGCATTTACACCGAAAATTCCCTGAGCAGCTGTTTGTACTCCTGCAATGTTTTGACCAGATGCATTTCTACCAAATGGTACGATATTTAAATAGGCCTCAAGAATCTCATCTTTTTCAAAGAATTTCTCCAATCTTAAGGCTAATAACATTTCCTTTGCTTTTCGTTCAAAAGAAACTTCATTGGTTAGCAGCTGGTTTTTAATAATTTGTTGTGTAAGTGTACTCCCACCTGTTTTCGTCTGAGCGTTCGTCACCTCTTGGAATACAGCACGTAAAATAGCTTTCGGGACAACACCATTGTGTGTTTCGAAATACTCGTCCTCTGTAGCAATAATTGCTTTCTTAACAAATTCGCTTACTTTGTCTAAGGAGACTTCATCCCTTTGTAAATCTGTTTGAACATCTGCTAGGAATTGATTCTCGGCAAAATATAATTCAGAAGTCTCTTCATAATTATAAATAGCTGTAGACATTTCCTCTTTTGTTTGGATTTCCTCATCAGACACTAGGGAAGCAAAATAGCCTGCACCTAGCCCACCGACAAAAAAGAAACCAATGATAGCGAGAGTTATAAAAAATAACATTATATTCCAAATGATGTGATAACTTATTCTTGCAGATCTTTGAATCTTGTTTTTCTTCCAAAGTTCCCAAAAAGAGTGCCAGCCTTTTTGTATGTATTGCCAGCATATATGAAAGAAGTTTTTATTATTCATTCAACAAACCTCCATTTCCCCAATCATTATTATAGCATAATCGTCAATGTAAAATGCTTTCTTTTTTTGATTTGAATGGTGTCTATGAGTGAGGATCATGACGTTTTCTTTGCAAATGATAAAAATATTAAATTTTTATTGCATTTCATTTAGATATATGCTAAAAATGTAATAATAACTTTATAAGCTAAACGTTGATTGATTGCAGTAAGGACATGATTCCCTTATGAAGAGAGCTAACGGTCGGTGGAAGTTAGTAATAATCATGGAATGAATTACGATCAGGAGTTTCTTCATGAAGATGAAGACGGTGTATCCAGCATCGATATTTGTTAAGTGGCAATACTTTTTTATTGCAACAAGGGTGGTACCGCGATAATCTCGTCCCTTATTTAGAGGGAGGAGTTTTTTTATTGAATAAAAATAGGAGGAATGAAATACATGCATATTTTGGATGATCTGAAACAAAGGGACTTAATTCAACAAACAACAGATGATGAGGGACTTCGCCAACATTTAGAAGATAATATCGTTACCCTCTACTGTGGGTTTGATCCTACAGCTGATAGTCTTCATATTGGACATTTGCTACCAATTCTAATGCTCAAAAGATTTCAACAAGCTGGACATCGCCCTATTGCATTAATCGGTGGGGGAACAGGCTTAATTGGCGATCCAAGTGGGAGATCGACAGAACGTTCGTTAAACAGTGAAGAGGTTGTACAAGGATTCAGTGATAAGATTAAAGAACAGCTAGCAGGTATTCTTAATTTTGACAATGGAAAAAACAGTGCCGTTGCTCGGAATAACCATGAATGGCTTCATTCTATGACATTTATAGAAGTATTGCGCGATGTAGGTAAACATTTTGGGATTAATTATATGCTAGCAAAAGACTCTGTCGATTCAAGGATCGAAAATGGGATTTCATTCACAGAATTCAGTTATATGATTTTACAATCCATTGATTTTATGAACCTATATGAAAAAGAAAATTGCACATTGCAAATCGGTGGTAGTGACCAATGGGGTAATATTACTGCAGGTATGGAGCTAATAAGACGTACTAGATCTGAAAAAAATCAAGAAGAAGCGAAGGTTTTCGGATTAACGGTCCCACTGATCACCAAAAGTGATGGCACAAAATTTGGAAAAACAGCAGGTGGAGCGGTTTGGTTAGATTCTGATAAAACTTCTCCATATGAATTTTACCAATTCTGGATCAATACAGACGACCGTGATGTCATTCGTTTTATCAAATATTTCACCTTCCTTGATATGGACGAAATAAAAGCTCTTGAGCAAGAATTAGAAACAGCGCCTGAAAAACGGGTGCCACATAAACGGTTGGCAGAAGAGATGACAAAACTTGTTCATGGTGAAGAAGCATTGAGCCAAGCGATAAAAATTACCGATGCTTTGTTTAGTGGAGAACTAAAAAGTCTCAATGCTGCTGAAATAGAACAAGGCTTTAAGGATGTGCCTTCAGTCGCCATAGAAGATAAAGAGATCGGTTTAGTCGATTTACTCGTAACAGCTGGAATCTCTTCCTCTAAACGCCAAGCTCGTGAGGACATTAAGAATGGGGCAGTTTATATAAATGGAGAAAGAAACCAAGATCTAGAGCACCAAATTTCTGCCTCAGATCGAATCGAAGAGAAATTCACCATTATAAGAAGAGGGAAGAAGAAATATTTCCTCATTCGTTATAAATAAAAGCAAGAGGACTTTCTATTAGAAGGTCCTCTAGTCTTTACTCACAAACCAAAAGGAAAAAATCATCGAAATCACTATGACGATAAACGGAGCGTAAAAATGTATAAAATCATCCATGTAAGACCACCCCTTCCACTACTTAATTTTTCCTTGAACATAATTTTTGTTAAATAAGAATAATCGAAGTAATAGATATAAAGAAGGTAACAATAAGCAAAATCCAGCAATGAATGCGATAATTAATGCTATAGCCATTCCTTCATTTGTAAAGCCCTCTGCAATAGTTAGGTAAGGATAAAGCAAATATGGATAATGGGAGATACCATAAGCAAAGAACGCGATCAAGAATTGACCAATTAATAACAAAAAAGCAACCCCGTAATTTCTTTTTTTCCAGATCAGATATACAGTTGCAGCAAATAAAATTCCAGATAGCAGAAACATCCACCACACATTGAGCATGTTTTGAAAATGCAGTTCATTATGGACACGGAGTTCTACTATAATTCCACCTGCTGTAATAATCGCAGGAAATGCCCAAATAAGCGCATATTTTCTTAATAATGCAGTTGCCTGCTCATCCTTAGCTTCATTGGCATACCAAGTGAGAAAGACAGCCGATATATACAGGACAGAGGTTAAGCTTAATGTGACAATACTCCAAGTTAGTGGACTGAAAAATAGTGCCACATAATCTAGAGATAACCCTGCTGACGTGTTGTCAATAAATCCTCCTTCAGAAATAGTGAGAACGATTGATAAGGAGGCAGGAATTAATAAACCTGAAAATCCATATAAATAGGTCCAAAAGTGACTCTTTAACTTTCCGTAGGTCGTAAAAGCATAGTACGAGCCCCTAATAGCAAGTAATATAATTCCTAAGCTTGCAGGTACGAGTAAAACAGTTCCATAATAATAAGCCGTGGATGGGAAAAAACCGACGATACCGACAAAGAAAAAAACAAGAAAAACATTGGTAACCTCCCATACAGGGGATAGATATCTTTGGATAATATTACTGATGATATGATTTTTTCTCGTTAATAAACTATAGGCATTAAAAAAACCTGCACCAAAGTCGATCGAAGCAATAATAATATACCCGAATAAGAAAAGCCACAAAACAGATATTCCAATTAATTCATATGACATGGTTACTCCCCACCTTCTCGATCTCTTAATTCACGTTCGATTGGGTTTGCTTTAAACATACGGATAAGTACAATGACACTCGCAATCCCTAATAGAAGGTATAAGCCGATAAAGAGATATAGCATGATGTCGACATCATTACTCGTTGTAGCCGCATCCTCTGTTCTAAGTATTCCTCTTAGTACCCAAGGCTGTCTTCCTACTTCTGCAAGCCACCAGCCAGCCTCGATCGCGAGCATACATAATGGCCCTGTCGTGACTAGTGTCCATAAAAAGAATTTTTTGTAAACAAATTTCTTCCTTAGCCAATTTCCGACGATATAGATTAGGGCAACTAGTGCAACGAACATGCCGATCATGACCATAATGTTAAATAGATAATGTATATAGAGCGGTGGAACATCTTCCTTTGGGAATTGATCCAATCCAAGCACTTTGGAGGTTGGATTCCCATGTGCCAAAATGCTTAGGGCATAAGGGATTTCAATAGAATACTTGATCTCATCACCATTAGTTAAGACGCCAAATAGAGTAAGAGAAGCCTCTTCTTCTGTTTCGAAGTGCCACTCCATAGCGGCTAGCTTTTCTGGTTGGTAGGCTGCTAAATATTTTCCTGAGAAATCCCCGATAATTGCAGAAGCAATGGCAAATACGAGACCGACCTTTATCGTTAGTAAGAGGGCCTTCTTATGGTAGATATGATTGGAGCCTTTGATAATGCGATAAGCACCAATAGAAGCTAGTATAAAGGCAGCTGTCATATAAGCAGTTGCAAGCACATGAGCAACCTTTGTCGGCATTGCGGGATTAAACATGGCAACTAATGGTTGAACATTAATGAATTCACCATTCATCATTTCAAATCCCTGAGGTGCATTCATAAAAGAATTCACCATTGTGATAAAAACAGCAGAACAAGATGCCCCGATCGCAACAGGAATTAATAAAAGCATATGCTTCTTCTGATCCTTAAAACGATCCCATGTATACAAATAAATACCAAGGAAAATAGCCTCAAAGAAGAAGGCGAAGGTTTCCATAAATAAGGGTAATGCAATTGCCTTACCAGCAAGCTGCATAAAGGTTGGCCAAAGCAAATTCAACTGTAAGCCAATAGCTGTTCCTGTGACAACTCCTACAGCAACTGTAATAATATATCCTCTTGTCCACCTTCTTGCCATGAGAATATAATGCTCATCCTGCTTTTTAATCCCCATCCATTGAGCCATAAAGATGAATAGAGGAATGCCAACTCCTATCGTTGCATAGATAATATGAAAGGTGAGGGTTAGTTCCGTTAATACGCGACTATAAAATACACTATCCATGAATAAAACTCCCTTTATCCCATTAAAATTCTTCTCAGAAGTGCAATACCTAGTAGAATAGCGATGACGACTAGTAAAATGACTAATTTCCGCTCATGCTTTTGGTACATGTAAAAACCTCTTTTCATTTCCCGTGCTTCTTATTCATTTTCAGCTTAAAAGATAATATTATACGTCTTAATTGAATAGGATACCTTTAAGTGAGGATATCAAATCAGATATCCCTTTTCAAGATTTGGTAATAATACCATTCTTTCTTATTGAAATCGTAACGGTCTATTGGTAATGTTATATGGGTGAAAAAAATTCTCTTTTGACGTTTTATGATATTTTTAATGGAAATAGGGTATATATTGGAGAGAAAAGAAGGGAAGGTGTTGGAGAATGAGTATGATAGAAGAAATACTCAACAAGATAGTAGAATGGGGAAACCTCATATTATGGGATTATGTCCTTATTTATTTATTAATAGGTGCAGGATTATTTTTTACACTTAGAACAAAATTTATCCAATTTCGTTTGTTTGGAGAAATGTTTAAGGTTATTCGTGAGGAGGCAGTAGAGCAAAGTGGTAAGCGAGGAACAAATGCCTTTCAAGCATTTAGTATCTCTATCGCCTCAAGGGTTGGTACTGGTAACTTAGCAGGTGTAGCATTAGCAGTTGCTATTGGTGGACCTGGAGCTGTATTTTGGATGTGGGTTGTCGCACTAATCGGTATGGCAACAGCATTTGTGGAAAGTACACTTGCTCAAGTATATAAGGTGCCTGATCGAGACGGATTTCGTGGCGGACCAGCTTATTATATGGAAAAAGCATTAGGACAAAAATGGATGGGTATTTTATTTTCCATTTTAATTACAATTACATTCGGCTTTGTCTTTAATGCAGTGCAAGCGAATACAATATCTGGTGCTGTGGATGAGGCATTCAATGTTGATCCAATCTGGACTGGTATCATTCTAGTCGTTTTAGCTGCCATTATTATATTTGGAGGAATTAAGCGAATTGCGTCTATAGCTGGAGTCATTGTACCATTCATGGCAATCATCTACATAGTAGTTGGTTTATATGTAATGATCACAAATATTACGGCTCTACCTGATGTTTTCATGATGATAATCAAGAATGCATTTGGACTGGAGGAAGCTATCGGTGGAACAATGGGTGCAGCTATGATGTACGGGATAAAAAGAGGGTTATTTTCTAACGAGGCTGGTATGGGTAGTGCGCCGAATGCAGCCGCTTCTGCTGGTGTCAATCACCCAGTAAAGCAGGGGCTTGTACAATCATTAGCTGTTTTCTTTGATACGATCGTGATTTGTAGTATTACCGCATTTATCATTGTGTTATATGATGGCTTTTATCAAGCATCAGAGGATGGTATTCAACTGACACAGGTCGCTCTAAGCTCACATGTAGGTGAATGGGCATCCATTTTTGTAGCGATAACGATTTTCTTATTTGCGTTTAGTTCCGTAATCGGAAATTATTACTATGGGGAAACAAACATTGCCTATCTAAGAGAAAGCAAGACATTACTAACAATCTATCGTCTTATTGTTTTAGCAATGGTGATGTTCGGCTCCTTAGCTTCGATCCAAATTGTATGGAGTATGGCAGATTTATTCATGGCAATGATGGCTGTCGTTAACCTTGTGGCAATCCTATTCCTAACAAAAATAACGATCAATGTACTTAATGATTATATTAGTCAGAAAAAGGAAGGCAAAGATCCTGTATTCCATTATAAAAATATTAAAGGTTTGAAAAACGTCTCATGGTGGGGAGCACAGGATAACCAAAAAGGAACGAAATAATGGTATAGTAGAAAGAAGGCTTTTGTAATGGAAGCCTTCTTTTTTACTAGAACAAAGAGAGAGAAGGAATATGAAATGAATGAAGCGGCACAGAGTTATTGGATTCACTATACCTTATCAAAATCAGTAGAAAATCAACATACCGTAACAGCCTGGCAATTTGGAGGAAACCCTGATTATTTAGCACAGCTCGTTATGGAAGGTATAAAAACAGCAACCTGCTCAGCAAAAATTTTATACGATAAAGAAGAGGAAAAGCTACCAGCAGTGGGTGATTATAGCATTATTTTAAACAGTAAAGACGAGCCAGTGGCAATTATTAGAACAACAGAAGTAGAAATCATGCCGATGAATCAAGTGTCAGAGGAATTTGCCATAGCAGAAGGAGAGGGAGATAGAACCTACGATTATTGGAAAAGGGTTCATATAGAGTTCTTTACAGAAGAATTAAGTCGATATGATCTTGAATTTTCTGAGGATATCATGCTTGTTTGTGAACGGTTTGAATTGGTCAATGTAAAAGGTGAATGATGGATTGGCATTATTATTTTTAAAATTTCGGTGGACTAACAAACCCTAAGATTATCTCGAAATAGCGCTACTGTTCATATCTGGCGTAACATATGGTATCAGTGGTAGTACAATGGTTGGGACATTACAAAAGCTTATCAATACAAAAGTTGATAAGTATCTCGGACCACAACCTATTAGTACGTTGCAAAATTACTTAGATACACCTATTGATCGGAAGGTTAGTAAACCCTCTTTAATGGTTACGGAAATGCAAAAACGTTTGAATGCAGGTACGTTTGTAAAATAAGATAGTATATACAATATATTGATGATGTTTTAAAACTATGGGATAGCCCTCACGAGTGTCAGGGCGTCTCTTTTTTTATGCTTCTTATAATGTGGACATTTTAAAATTCATCATGTCATTTTATTTACTCATAACTACAATTTGCTCTAGAAAAATGACTTAACTTTGCAAAGAAATCTTCGAGAATAAATCGTGAATCAATTGTTTCATATACTTTAATCGGTCGAAATTTACCGGAATGAAAATAATTCATGTTCTGATCAAAAACTGGTGCAGGTTTCCATGTCCATTTACCACAATCCGGATATATCATTACACCAACAGCTGGGGAATCACCAAGTATTCGGTATTCTGCAGGTCTCGATATACTTTGATTATTAAAATAAATAACCTCCTCTGCCAGGTATTTGCCGATTTCACCATGCGGGTATACTCTTTCAATAAGCTCTGCATAGCCGACAGGCATCATACGATATACATTTCTTGGTATTTGCCACACTTCAAGGTTAGACTTAAATACTACATTTGCGGAATGAATATCGTTTGATAAATTATATTCCTGCCCCCCAGATGGCCACTCACCACCACCAATCCAAATTACCTTTATGTCTTTGTCAGCAATTTTTGGTTCAATTAGTAATGCAGAGGCCATATCAGTAAGCGGGCCATAGAATGCTACATGAAGAGGTCGATTATCATCCTTCATTGCTTCTTCTATAATTAATCTTGCTCCTGGAGAATCTACGGGCGTTACTTCATCCGGCATAGCATTTGCTGCACCATCTTCAATACGGAATTCCTTCTGCAAACTCATTAATTCTAGAAGCAACATTGTTTCGTCATGACTATCTTGTAAACTTGTCTTTGATTTACGATCGCCGAAATGAGCAGGTATAATTCCATGAAGATTAAACGAAGAACTTAGTACCGCATGTACAATTGCAAACTGATCATCTACTTCATTCTTGGCATCAGTATTAATAATTACCCTTATTTTTTTGTCCTCTGGTATAAAATAGTCCATTTTCATAAACCCCGTTAGTTCATTTTAATTACATGTCAAAATAAATAAATCCTGCAAAAAGTTTTTAAAATTTAGATAAACATTTTCCACTATAAAAGGGAATCAAAAATGAAAAGAAAGGATTTATTAAATGTGCTAAATGTAATAGTGATGTGTATTTAACCTATATGTTAAGGTGAATGGAAAGTCAATTCCAAAAAGTTATATAAAAGTTAAAGGAGCACCTCAGAAAAAGTGCTCCTTTTCTATTTAAATTAAAAATTCAGCTAAAGCATCCGATACTTCAATAAGAATTTCACTAACGAATAAACGCCAAATCTCTATTAGCAAGTGCATCCTGTAACCATTGAGGATGCATTTTCAATAAGTCTTGCGGTAGGTTTTGTTGTTCAAAAAACTTAATTTCTAGCGATTCAGAAGAGTTACATCGTAGTTCACCACCAGTAATTTCAGCAAGAAAACAAGTTGTTATAAAATGTACTATCTTCTCATTTGGATAGGCAAACACCTGTGAATTCGGGTCAGAGTAAACACCAATAAGTTTTTTAATTTTTATATCTAAATTTGTTTCCTCTTTTACTTCTCTGATAGCTGCCTCAGTAACTGTTTCCCCTATTTCTATATGTCCTGAAGGAATACCCCAAAGTCTTACATCTGACCTTTTCTGTAACAAAACTTGTTTTTCCTCATTCAAAATTATAACTGCAACTCCAGCTTTTAAGTCATCAATTCTTTTCATAAAATATACCTCCCTTAAAGTAATGAAAAGGTCAAAAGAGAAAGTTTTCAACGCATCACAAATACGCTGAACCTTTCCCCTCGGACCTTTTATGTCAATAGGTGCCTTTTACATATTGTAAAAGATGTAGCCCTTGGTCACTGACCTATATAGATAGCGGAACCCTAGCTACAATTTTCCAGTTCATTTTTATTTTACAACTAATACTCGGAATATGGAAGATATTCCTTCCCTTTCACTAAACTGCCCGTTCGTTTAAGATCACTATTTCACAATTAATAATTAAATTGTAGAGGCTAGTTATGTCCCTCTTTCATTTCAATCCTTAACTATCTACTCACGTATTTTTAGCCCCAATTTAAATTAATTATATGCATTATTTTGCAAAGTTCATATAAAAAAAAGCCTTGAAATATTGATATAACAACATTTCTAAGGCTTTTTTGCATTTCTTATTCACTCTATCCCGATTAACGAGAGTAGAACTCAACAATAAGCGCTTCGTTAATCTCAGCAGGTAGCTCAGAACGCTCTGGTAGGCGAGTAAACGTACCTTCTAATTTGTCTGCATCGAAAGAAACGTATTCTGGTGTGAAAGTGTTAGCCTCAATAGCTTCTGCGAGGATATCTAGCTTTTGAGATTTTTCACGAACACCGATTACTTGACCAGGCTTTACTTGATAAGAAGGAATGTCTACACGACTTCCGTCTACAAGAATATGACCATGGTTTACTAATTGACGAGCTTGTCTACGAGTACGAGCAAGTCCTAAACGGTAAACAAGGTTATCTAAACGAGATTCCAAAAGAATCATGAAGTTTTCACCATGGATACCTTTCATTTTACCAGCACGCTCGAATAAGTTACGGAATTGACGTTCGTTCACTCCGTACATGAAACGTAGCTTTTGTTTTTCTTGTAACTGTAAACCATATTCAGATAGTTTACGACGTTGATTAGGTCCATGTTGACCTGGTGCATAAGGGCGTTTGTCTAACTCCTTACCAGTACCTGTTAATGAGATACCAAGACGACGAGACTTTTTCCATACAGAACCTGTATAGCGAGCCATTGTACATCTTCTCCTTTATATAGTAGATTTGCATAAAATAAGACAGTGTGTTCCTACATTCGTCAGCCATTTTGTTTTCATGTACCTTCGCCCTAGTAGCAGAGAGTTACGTGATACACCTCATTTCCACAGGAAGTGGTGGCTTCAACATTCACCACAGGACGTGGTGGTACTTAGTTGAAGATCCGCTGTAAGGAACAAAATGGTCAGCCGGCGGTTCACATAGGCTACCTTTTTTACACAAAGTCCATTATATGATTTTAGACAGATAAAGTCAATACTAGAATGCTTGAATTTCTGTAAGATCATTGCTTTACCCAAAGCTATTAACAAAAAAACATCAAAAACAAAAAAATTGTTTTTGATGCCCTAGAGAAATTAAATATATTTTTCCAGTGTTTGTACAAACTGTTCTAGGTACTTTTGGTCAATTCCATCAAAGCGATTCGTTGTAGGACTATCTATATCTAAAACACCGAAGATTTCTCCATCCTTAAGGATAGGTACAACGATTTCCGACTGACTTGCTGCATCACATGCAATGTGGCCTGGGAATTGATTTACATCGGCTACAAGCTGTGTTTTTTTCTCGGAAATGGCTGTTCCACAAACACCTTTTCCACTTTTAATCCTTACACAAGCAGGTAAGCCTTGAAATGGTCCAAGTACTAATTCATCTTCCTTCCAAATATAAAATCCAACCCAATTGATATTATCTAAAAATTGATTTAATAGTGCGGAAGCATTGGATAAGTTGGCGATCACATCTGGCTCGCCTTGAAGCAGTGCATCTAACTGTTTGATTACTAGTGAGTAGTCCTTTTCTTTGTCTCCATTATAGAGGGATGCTTGAAACATGCAGTCTCCACTCCTTTATGCAAATAGTTTTAATCATCATACAATATTCGCCTTTAAGTGACAAATAAATCGTTTCAAAGTGCTGTTAATTTTGTAGCCGAAAAGTTCTGGTCTATCCGAAATAGGTCAAAAAATAAAATATTCTAGAGAATTTTGTTAAAATTTTCGCCAAACCATGGGGAAACATGATATTATTTACATATACAAAAGTTTTGAAAAGGATACATACAAAAGTCTTGAAATAATCATTAAATAATTTTATTTATGTTACTATATAGACAGGGTTCATTGGGAGGGTATCGTATGGAGTATTTAATCGGGTTTATACTTTTAATAATCGCACTATTAATTCTAGGATTAATTCTTCGAAGGAAGATATATGACCATGTCGATCGGTTAGAGGAATGGAAAATTGACATCATGAATAGAAACGTGACAGAAGAACTAAGTCGTGTAAAAAAACTAAATTTACTAGGAGAAACACAACAAAAATTCGAGGCATGGAAAAATAACTGGGATCTTATTGTAACAGAAACCCTTCCTGATATGGAAGAAGATTTAATGGATGTCGAGGAAGCAGCCAATCGTTTTCAAATAATGACGGCTAAAAAAAGACTGCAATACATAGAGGAAAAGCTACAGTCAATCGAGGCAAACATAGAAGAGATTTTCAAGGATTTAAACCATCTAATGGATTCCGAAAAATATACGCGCCAACAAATCGAAATTGTTAGTCCTAAATTAAAAGAGTTAAAAAAATATCTTCTCCATAATCGAACACAATTCGGAAGAGCGGAAATAATGTTTGAAGCAACCTTAACAGAAATGGAAAAAGAGCTTCAATCGTTTAGTGAATTAGAGGAAGGCGGAAATTATTTAGCTGCCCAGCAAAAAATTGATCAAATAAAAGAAGAGTTAGAAGAGATAGAACAACGTATCAGTGCATTTCCTAGTATTTACCGAAAATGCAGAAAGGAAATTCCTGATCAAATGAATGAGCTTATTCGAGATATGGAAGAAATGGAAGCAGAAGGATATCGAGTGGAGCAATTCGGCTTTGAAAAAGAATTAAAACAATATGAGCTTGTTTTAAAAAATAGTATGCGTGAATTAGAAAAAGCGGAAACTGCGGAAATTAATGAGACATTAGAGCAAATAGAAGAGCGTTTAAATGAAATGGAACTTTTGCTTGAACAAGAAGAAAAATCAAAATCAATTGTGGAGAATCAATTGCCGAAAGCAAAGCAAAAAACAATGGAGCTTGAAGAAAATTTCTTAAAGATGAAAGAAGAGGTAAATGAATTACAACAAACCTATTTTATTGAATCTTCTGATTTAGAAATGTTTTTAAGTGTGGAAAAATGGCTGGAAAAGATTACAAATCAATTTCATCAAGTGGAAAAGGATTATGAGGAACAAACAAGTCATCATGTCGAAATTAAAGAAAGACTAGACCTCTTTGAAGAGGAAGTAGACGAGCTTGAAAAAGCCCAGATTGAATTTAAAGAAAAGGTTCGAGATCTAAGAAAAGATGAAATCGAAGCAAAGGATGATATTGCTAGTATTAAACAAAAATTAATCCAAACGAATAAGCGATTAGATAAAAGTAATATCCCTGGTGTTCCTTCCAGTATTCTCAACATGCTAGAAGAGGCAACAGAAAAATGTGAATTTGTAATTCAGCATTTACAAAAACATCCATTAGATATGGGGAAAGTCCAGCATGCGTTAGAAGAAGCAAATAAATCTGTTAATAATTTTGTCAATCAGACGAATCAAATACTTGATAAAGCAAGATTAGTCGAAATTGCGATCCAATATGGTAATCGATATCGAAGAAAACACCCCGAACTTGCCTCTCAACTATCGGAAGCAGAAGCAATGTTCCGTAACTATAAATACGAAAGTGCCTTCGAATTGACCATTAAAGCACTGGAACAGGTGGATACAAATGCTATGGAAAAAATAGAAGAGCTAGATGAGCGGTATCAAGAAATGTTAGGTTAAAGAGAATGGCATAAAGAACTTCATATTTGGTATAGGGAGAAGATATTCCTGAAACGTTAGGGATATCTTTTCTATTTGTATCATTTGATGAATCTTCTATCTATAAATGATAAAGGAATTATGATAAAATAAGGTCAATTTTGTAGGAAAAGAGTACAAAAAAGAAAGAGAAGCAAAATAAGAATACGCATATTGATAAATGAGGGATTGAGAAATGATTTATTTGGACAACAGTGCGACAACCAAACCAAAAGAAGAAGTAGTCCAAAGCTTCCAACAAGCTGCATTACAATATTTTGGAAATTCATCCTCCATTCATGGCCTCGGTATGGATGCCGAAAGATTACTGCGCATGTCTAGAGAGCAGGCAGCATCCATTTTACAAGTCGATTCGAGAGAAATAATTTTCACTTCTGGAGGAACAGAAGGAAATAATGTTGCGATAAAAGGGGTAGCACTAGAGCATCAAAATAGAGGGAAACATATTATTACAACACAAATAGAGCATCCTTCCGTACTGGAGACATGTCGATCATTAGAAAAGCATGGTTTTGAAATCAGTTATTTGCCAGTTGATCAAGATGGAAGAGTATGCGTAGAAGACTTAAGAGCTTCATTAAGGGAAGACACCATCTTAGTTTCGATTATGCATGTCAATAATGAGATCGGAACTATTCAACCAATCGAACGATTCGGAGAAGTATTAAAAAAATATCCAAAAGCGTTATTCCATGTGGACCATGTACAAGGATTTGGCAAGGTTCCTTTAAATATTAAACAAAGCGGGATTGATTTATTAACGATTTCAGGTCATAAAATACACGGACTTAAGGGAACTGGTTTACTATACGTTAAAGGTGGCACGAAATTATTCTCTTTACATCATGGTGGAGGACAAGAAGCAAACCTCCGCTCAGGAACGGAAAATTTACCAGGTATTGTAGCACTAGTGAAAGCAATGAGATTAGTAAATAATGACAGAGAACAGCATTTAAATCATCTAGAACGGCTTAAAATGTTTTTATATAAAAAAATAAGCAATCTAGAATCTTGTGTTCTGAACACACCAGAAGAAAACAGTGCCCCACATATCATTCATTTTTCTGTACCAGGATTAAAGCCAGAAGTGGTGATCCATGCGCTAGAGGAAGCAGAAATATATATATCTACAAAGTCTGCATGCTCGTCTAAAAGTGCTGACGAGAGTGCTGTTCTTGTGGCTTGTGGTAAAGCAAATAATATTAGCACGTCAGGACTTCGTGTAAGCTTATCCTATGAAACAACTCAACAAGAACTTGATTTTTTTGTAGAGAAATTGCAAGAGGTATTGGAAAAACTAAGTAAAGTAATGAGGTAGATATTATGCAATATGATCACATTGTTATTAGATATGGAGAATTGTCTCTTAAAGGTAGAAATCGAAAACTTTTTACTTCACAGCTAATGAAGAATGTCCGAGTAGCTTTACGAGCATTCCCCAACATTCATATTCAGACAAAACGAGATAGAATGTATATTGTTTTAAATGGGGAAGATCAGGAAGCGATTATAGAGCGGTGCAGTAAAATTTTTGGTATCCAGAATATGAGTTTGGCGATAAAAGTGGCAAGTGAAGAAAAAGCAATAAAGGAAGAGGCATTAGCCCTTTTAAAAAATAGTAATGCTAAGACATTTAAAATTTCAACGAAGCGGTCGAATAAAGATTTTCCGATTGGATCACAGGATTTTAATCAATTATTAGGTGCCCATTTATTAATTAATACAGAGAATATATCAGTAGATGTTCATCATCCAGATCTGGAAATTACAGTTGACATTCGAGATGAAGCAACTTACTTAACCTCAGAAAAAGTGGTTGGAGCAGGAGGTCTACCAGTAGGTACTGCAGGTAAATCTTTATTATTATTGTCTGGCGGTATTGACAGTCCAGTAGCTGGTTATCAAGCAATGAAACGTGGAGTGGAACTGGAGGCTATCCATTTTCACTCACCACCATATACAAGTGAAAGAGCAAAGGAAAAAGTGTTAGACCTAGCTGAAAAGCTTGCTTTTTATGGTCGTAATATTAAAGTGCATGTTATTCCATTTACAGCATTGCAACAAAAAATTCATCGTGAAATTCCACATGGGTATTCCATGACCATTATGCGTAGAATGATGATGCGAATAAGTGAAGCAGTTGCAAAAAAAGAAGAGATACTTTCGCTCATAACAGGTGAAAGCTTAGGACAAGTGGCCAGTCAAACAATGGAAAGTATGCACGCTATTAATGCTGTTACTTCTTATCCAGTCATTCGACCCCTTATTGCAATGGACAAGGATGAGATTATTCACATCTCAGAAAAAATCGAGATGTACCCCATTTCGATTCGACCATATGAAGATTGTTGTACTGTTTTTGTTCCAAAATCACCGAAAACAAAACCAAGATTAGAAAAAGTAGAACAATTCGAAAGCCAATTAGATTTTAAACAAGATATAGAAGAAATCCTTGAGAACGTAGAAACTATTACGATAGCAGCGAATAATCATCACCAAGATTCCATGAGTGATCTATTATAATATGTATAACTATTTTGAATTAATTAACAACAAATACCAGTAAAAATTGTGCATGATTTCATCTCACTCCGAGCAAGATACTATTGTACAAGAGGAGGTGAACAACATGGCAAATAACAACAGCTCTAATCAATTAGTAGTACCTGGAGTAAGTCAAGCACTTGATCAAATGAAATACGAGATTGCACAAGAATTTGGCGTAAGCTTAGGTGCTGATACTACTTCACGTGCAAATGGTTCAGTTGGTGGTGAGATCACTAAGCGTCTTGTCCAAATGGCTGAGCAACAACTAGGTGGACAAGCAAATCAATAATCGTATTACATGATGATAAAGGATAGTGTTTTTAAAGCACTATCCTTTTCTTTCTATCTAGACTTTGCTATCGTAGTATATTATAAACTCAGACTTTTGTTCGTACGTGGTAGGTGAGAAAATGGGGAAATTATGGTACGGAGGAAAAATATATACATTAACGGAGCCAAATGCAACTGTTGAAGCTATTTATACGGAAAACGGATCTATCGTAGAAATCGGCAATAAAGTGTCATTAGAAAGACGCTATAAAAATAAAATAGAAGCTAGCTATAATCTTATTGGAGATACAATGTATCCGGGATTTGTAGATAGCCATTTACATATTATCGGACATGGGGAAAAGCTTACTCGTTTAGATCTATCACCAATGACTTCCGCCAATCAAGTTTTAGAAGCTGTAAGAAATAAACAACATCAATTAGAACACGGGGAATGGCTGATTGCTGAAGGATGGAATGAAAATCAATGGACGAATGCAAAGATTATTAGTAGATGGGATTTGGATAAAGCTTGTCCCAAAAATCCAGTATTATTAACAAGAATCTGTCGCCATGCTGTCATTGTAAATTCGAAGGCACTAGAGCTCGCATGTATTACAAAAGAGACCAAGGATCCCCAGGGCGGTAAGATTGTTCGCAATGAAATGGGAGAACCAACTGGTTATTTACTGGATAAAGCACAAGACCTTATCAAGCAAATTTTATCACCTATTTCGAACAGCCAATTGGAAAAAACAACAGAAGTAGCGATCAAGGATCTATTATCTAAAGGTTTAGTAGGCGGACATACCGAAGATCTTTCCTACTATGGCGGGTTTGAAAGAACATTACAAGCATATCAACATATCCTACCAGCAAAATATAAATTTAGAGCCCATTTGTTAGTTCATCATCTCGTATTTGATGATATGATCGAAAGCGGATTATCTTATGGTGATGGAGGACCATTCACAACACTAGGTGCGATGAAAATTTTTTCTGACGGTGCGTTAGGTGGGAGAACGGCATGGTTAACGGATGTCTATACAGATGACCAAGATAATTACGGAATTCCAATTCACGAATCGGACAGGCTAGAAGAATTGGTGAGAAAGGCAAGAAAATACGATCATCCGATAGCTGTTCATGCGATTGGAGATAAAGCAGTAGAAGAAGTTGCAAAATTAATTAAAAAATATCCACTTAAAAATGGAAAGCGAGATCGAATTATCCATGCACAGATCATCAATAAAAACGTTTTGTCGTTATTAAAAGAGATTAACGTCGTCTTAGATATTCAACCATCCTTTGTATCATCGGATTTCCCTTGGGTGCTAGAAAGGATAGGAGATGAACGAGCACCTTTAGCGTATGCATGGAGGACTTTCATCGAGGAAGGAATAGCTTGTGCCGCAGGATCAGATGCACCTATTGAGGAAGTAAACCCATTAAATGGAATCAAGGCAGCAGTGAGTCGCCAATCAGATTTAGATCAACAAGTATATGGAGAAACACAAAAATTATCGATGTACGAGGCTGTTTCGCTCTATACGAAAGGTAGTGCCTTTGTTATTAATCATGAACACGACAGAGGATTAATCCAGCCAGGCTATGTCGCGGATTTTACTATTTTATCACATGATCTATTTTCGATAGAGAATTACGAAACAATCGACGAGGTTACAGTAAAAGGTACGATAGTCGATGGAGAATGGATGTATAAGGC
Source organism: Gracilibacillus sp. JCM 18860 (assembly GCF_055395245.1). Lineage (NCBI taxonomy): Bacteria > Bacillati > Bacillota > Bacilli > Caryophanales > Bacillaceae > Gracilibacillus > Gracilibacillus sp. JCM 18860. Next base: position 1,036,236 of record NZ_AP043868.1, on the reverse strand, counting down.
TTAGTGTAGTGCCGGGTGAATCGCCCGGATTTTTATTATACGCTAGGAAACAGCATGAAATATTTGCAGGAAGTAAAACGACGAAATCAAAATTTTGAAGACAAAAGTATAAGAAAAGCTAACTCATTTGCTAAAAGACGAGCGAATGTGAGTTTTTCTAATCGGAAAAATACAAAATGCAAAAGCTGTATCTTGGAAATAGTGCTTAGTCAAAGCCAGATAACCAAGAAAAAAGGCTATATCTAGGTAAAGTTGTTTTAGTGGAGCTAGATAACCAAGAAAAAAGGCTATATCTTGGTAATGTAGCTTAAGTGAAGCCAGATAGCCAAGATAAACAATTAAATTTTTTAATAAGACATGAGAAAAGCTAAATAACCAAGATATAACGAATAAAACCATCTGCCGAATAAATGATTTATTTGGCAGATGGCATGACATTACAAAAATGTTCGTTTAACACGATCCCAATATGAATTATTTTTTAATTTAACTGTCTTAATGCGTTTATCACTAAGCCTAATCGTAATTGAATGAATATTCCGAATCGAATAAGCCTCATTATCTAGTCCAATAATTGGGTAATCGTTCCCGTCTTGGAGTACTTCCAATCTTAGTGTTCGGTCTTGATTTAATAGAAAAGAAGAGCCAAGTGTACGATACCTGTTATTATTAAGCGAAGCGAGCTCTGAGACTTGAATACAAGCTAATTTAGGATCAACTACAGCTCCATGTGTAGACTTGTTATAGCCAGTACTTCCTGTCGGTGTTGCAACAATTAATCCATCCCCCCGAAATCTCTCAAAGTGAGTATCGTCTATGTAGACATCCATAACGATTGTTTTGATTATCGCAGAGCGAATGGCAGCCTCATTCAGACAATAAAAGCTCGATTCTCCGTTAATAGTAACTTCGATTACTGGAAAACGACGAACCTCTAGCTCTTCATTTTTCATCGCATGAATCATGTCGACATAATGTCCCAGATGAAAATCACAATAAAGTCCAGCTTCATTTTCTTTTGTAATACCTACATAGAGACTATCTTGTTTAAAGTTGGTATGACGAACCGCCTGTAGAAATTCGCCATCACCACCAACACTAACAATGATATTTGCTTCCTTCGGGTCATCCACGATTTCAAATCCGCTTTTTTCGATATGTTCAAACAATGGGTTTATTTTTTCCTCTAAATCATCACTTTTTGAATAATAAAAGTAGATATATTTTCTTTTTTCCATAGAAAAGCCTCCTGTAAAAAGTAATTCCATCATTATTTTATCACGGTAGCGCTTACCTTACTATTAGGAAAACTCAAAATCTAAAGGAATGCGATACTCCCTTTGATTAATCTACCCAAACTTTGTAAAGAATAATAAGAAATGGTGGTGATCAATGAAATGATTCTCCTAATACTGATTGGAATCTTTTTTATATTAATCCTTGCATTAATCATTATTTTATCCATCGCACGCTTTTATTTTACCTTGTATTGGAGCATAAATGAAGAAGAACAAATGGTCATTCTTTCTGTCCATCTCCTAAAGATCAGAGTTTATTATAAAGAAATAGAACTGGATAGTTTCGATTTTTCGGATAATAAGAAGACAGCTACAAATAAGAAAAAAGATCTACGGTTAATTGGGAGCTTGCTGTTGGATCAAGGTAGACTAGAACAGTTTGAAGTAGACGCGATCATAGGAACAGGAGAACCGGATACTACGGCAATCCTTTATGGCCTATGTAAAGGAATAATGGAAGCATTAAAGAATTATTTTTCAACAAAGACAATGACCCCTATTCATTGTAATATCTCTGCGGACTTTGACGAAGAAATTTTAGAGACGGAAGGAATATGTATGATTTCCTTAAAAATGCGAAAAACTATTCGTGCATTGCGGAAAAACAAATAAGAAGGGAGTCCAGTCAACATGGAAGAAAATAATGTGCATCCATTAGAAGGATTCATGTCTTTAACTATGGATAATTTAAAGCAAATGATTGAAGTAGACACAGCTATTGGAAAGCCTATAGATACACCTGATGGAAGCTTGATTATTCCTTTATCTAAGGTGAAGTTTGGATTTGCAGCTGGAGGTAGTGAATTCAATGGCAAGGGGCAGTCCTCTGATAAACAGTCAGATTCGGAGTCAGAATCAGAAGCCATTATTCCGTTCGGAGGAGGTAGTGGTGGTGGTGTAAGCATTACTCCAAGTGCTTTTTTGGTTGCAAATAAACAAGGAGTAGAATTAGTGACATTACACGAATCTACGACTACTCGTGTTTATGAAAAAGTTATGGATAAAGGGCCAGAACTTGTTGATCAAATTATGGAAATGCTTAAGAAAAATAAAGATGATAAAGATAATCATGAAGAACGTAAACGTCGTTAATCATCAGAGTAGACTTCAGCGTCCACTGCCTTCATAATATAAGAGGCAGTGGATTTCAAATTTATCACAGCACAATTGGAGTCACACTTTATTATTCTCGTTTCATGAATCAGAGAGAGAATATTTAATAAATAGAAGAATTGCTTGGAGGAGAAACAATGGAATTTTCAGTAGAAAGAGCATTTGATCTGTTAGATCAATCCATACAATTGATTCAAAATGAAGAGCGAGTAACCTATTTAGATGGATTGGCATTAGCATTAAAAAAATTTAATGCTGGGGTAGAGTTGACAGAACCATCTTTACAAGAAATGGCCAAAATGTTGGAAGAAACAGAAGTGACGAGTGAGCAAATTCGCAAGGTCATTCAACTAGCCATTATAAAAGGAATGAAAGGCTCCACTCAACAGCAGCATATGATCACTCCGGATTCTATCGCCTTGTTTATTGGTTACTTTCTTCAAAAGTTTTTGAACAATAAAGAAGAGTTTCGGGTGTTTGACCCTGCAAGTGGCACCGGAAATTTATTAACTGCAGTAATCAATCAAGTGGAGGCTAACGGAACAGGCTATGGAAGTGAAATTGACCCAACCCTAATTCAGATCGCAGTAGAAAGTGCCAATCTTCAGGAACAACAAATTGAATTTTTCCATCAGGATAGTTTAACACCTTTATTACTAGAGCCAGTTGATTTCGTCATTGCCGATTTGCCAGTAGGCTATTATCCTGATGATACGCAATCTTTACAATATCAATTAAGGGCGGAAGAAGGTCACTCCTATGCACACCATCTATTTATCGAGCAATCGATAAAATATACGAAAGAGGGAGGGTATTTATTATTTTTGATACCTAATTTCCTCTTTACTAGTGATCAAAGTGAGAAGCTACAAAAATACTTGCGAGAGCATACCCACATTGTCAGCTTAATGCAGTTGCCCTTAACTTTATTTACATCGGAAAAATTTGCAAAGAGTCTTTTTATACTACAAAAGAAAGGACAGGATACTAAGCCACCAAAACAGGCATTAATGGCACAGTTACCTTCTTTTAAAGATGTACAGGCAACGGATAATATGCTTAAAAAAATAGACAAATGGTTTAAGAACGAAAATTTAGAATAGTCTGAAAATAAAAATATTTCAAAGGAAACGGTAACAAAAGGAATAGCTGTTGCAAACTTGTACTTACGGTGGTTAAATGGAGTTGGGAATGTTTTTAGAATTATAGATCGGAACGAAAGGATGGAAAATGTTGCGTAAAATTTTAGCAATAAATGCTGGAAGTTCTTCCTTAAAATTTCAGCTTATTGAAATGCCAAAAGAAACGGTTTTGGCAAAGGGCTTAATAGAACGTATCGGCATTGACAACTCTGTTTTTACAATTGAGTATAAAGAAACGAAAGATCAAGTTACAGAAGATATAGAAAACCATGAGAAAGCTGTTAAATTGTTACTAGATAAGCTTACAAGTACAGGAGTCATCTCAAGTCTTGATGAAATTGACGGTGTGGGACATCGGGTAGTACATGGTGGAGAAAAGTTCAATGATTCTGTTCTAATTACAGATAAAGTAATCAAAGAGATCGAAGAAGTATCCGATTTGGCACCATTGCATAATCCAGCCAATTTAACTGGAATCCATGCATTTCGTGAGGTTTTACCTCATGTACCGGCAGTTGCAGTCTTTGATACCGCATTTCATCAAACGATGCCAGAGCAAGCTTATTTATATAGTCTTCCTTATGAATATTACCAAGATTATGGGATAAGGAAATATGGTTTTCATGGAACTTCCCATAAGTATGTTTCAGAGAGAGCAGCGGAAATGATGGGTGTACCATTAAATCAGTTACGTTTAATTTCTTGTCACCTAGGAAACGGTGCGAGTATTGCAGCTATCGAAAATGGTAAGTCTATCGATACTTCGATGGGATTCACGCCATTAGCTGGTGTTACGATGGGTACAAGATCTGGCAACATCGACCCTGCATTAATTCCATACATCATGGAAAAAACAGGACAAACCGCAGCAGAAGTGATGAACGTATTGAACAAAAAAAGCGGTATGCTAGCTTTATCAGGATTCTCTAGTGATTTACGAGATATAACAGACCGTGCGAGCGATGGTGATGGACGAGCAGAGCTTGCATTACAAGTATTTGCTGAGCGTATCCACAAATATATTGGATCATATGCAGCAAGAATGCATGGGGTAGATGCCATTATCTTTACGGCAGGTGTAGGGGAAAATAGTGTGACTATTCGAGAACGAGTGTTGCAAGGATTAGAATTTATGGGTGTTTATTGGGACCCTAGCCTCAATAATATTCGTGGAAAAGAAACATTTGTGAACTATCCACATTCACCTGTTAAGGTAATTGTGATTCCAACCAATGAAGAAGTCATGATTGCGAGAGATACAGTTAGATTAACGGAAGATGTCAAAGTATAAAAAACGAGAGGGGAGTGAACTGCCCCCTGTCAAGTAGACAGGTAAATAAACAAAATATTTTGTGCCATGTATGACTTTCATGCATGGCTTTTTTATGCTGGAATATTTAAACCCATCTTCAATGTCACGCGCTTTGTGTTATAGAACTCAATATACGCCTTAATATCTTTCTTCAACTCTTCAAATTCGTTATAAGTGTTTAATCGATACATCTCTTCCTTGATGATCCCCCAAAAATTCTCCATTGGACCGTTATCAATACATCTACCAACACGTGACATACTTTGGACAAGTTGATATTTTTCGGCAAAACGTTTAAATCCATGTGACGTGTATTGAAATCCGCGGTCACTATGAACTATTGTTTTCCCTGGGATAATGGTATCTTCAATTTGAGTGATCGTATCACGTACTAAAGCATTGTTATTATGTTGGGATAATTTGTAGGCTACAATTTTATTTTCACCATAATCTAAGATGGCACTTAAATAAGCTTTTGAATGACCTCCATACTTGAATTCAGTGATATCTGTTAATAAGACTTCCATCGCGTTATAGTCTTTTTGAAATTTCCTATTTAGAACATTTTCAGCTATATGTTGTGGTTGATGTGGCTTATACGTATAACGTTTCCGACGGATGACGGCTTTTAACTCGAATAACCTCATTAAACGGTAAACACATTTATGGTTCACTCGGGCGTTGAGATAATGATTAAGATAGATCGTGATTCGGCGATAACCATAAATCCCTTTATGTTCGTTATACACATTTTGAATACAATGGATTAAATGTCTTAAGCGTGTTTCTGTTTTCGTTGGTTTCCGGTTAATCCATTTGTAATAACCAGAACGACTCACACCCAAAGCTTCACAGAGTGAAGCTATTTTGAATCCCTTTTTTTGGAGTTTCTTAATCGTTTGGTATTCTGCTTCAAACCGCGTTTTTGTAACATCAACTCTCTTTCCACTTCTTCTAACTTTTTTAGCGCAGCGTTCTCCGTTTCAAGGTACTCATTCCGTGCTTTTAATGCCGCAATTTCTGTTCGTAATTTTTCCTCATCGGTTTGGACAGTGTCTGGCTTCCCACGGCCACGCCCATCTACTAGTCCTTCAGGACCGTGGGTTTTATACTTTTGTACCCATGAGTAAACATTATTATAGGAAACTCGATATTTTTCAGCTGTCTCTTTATACGATAAGTTATTGGCTAAACATGCTTGGACAACCTCTATTTTTTCTTCTTGTGTCACTTTTCTACTTTTCATTGTATACACCTCGGGATATGGAGAATAAGTTTTTAATCCTTCTCCCTTAGTATACTTGATGATCCATTCTCGAACAGTATAATCAGATGGAATGTTATATTTACGAGCTAATTGAATGACTGGTATGCCTTGTTCTATGTGCTCTTTAACAATAGAGTCTTTAAACTCTTTAGAATAACGATTATTTCTCTTTTTCGTTTGAATGCCTGTAAGCCCATGTTCTTGGTATCTTAGTACCTTATCATTAAATATCGAATCACTTAGCAACAAACCTTTTTCACATAGCTCTCTATAACTCCATCCTTCATCCAGATACATTTGAATATATCTTTCAAGTTCTTCAACGGTATGCTTACTATAAGAACGCATAAAACTCCCCCTAAAGTAGATTTGTTTTTTTCAGTGTCTACTTTAGGGGGAGCATATCAGAGCCCTCTCGTTTTTAACTTCTTACAACAAGCACATCACATTTTGCATGTCTTGTGATGCTTTCAGAGACACTACCGATTAAAAATCTTTCCACTGCATTCATTCCTGTTGCACCACAAATAATAAGATCTGCTTCATATTTTTTTGCAATATCTTTCGGTATTTTAATCTTTGGTGAACCGATTTCTACATGTGAAGTAATATCGGTAACTCCACTTCTATTCGCTTTCTCTTTATAATTATCAAGTAAACCTTTGGCATAATTTTCTGAACGTGCCGCGAGCGATTGATCATATACCTCGGGGGCAACGGTCGTAATGGTTCTCGTATCAATGATATGCACAAGAAACATTTTTGCATTATTTCTTTTCACAATATCTACTGCTTTTTTGAAAGCTAGTTCAGATGCGTCGGATCCATCTACAGCAACGAGAATTCGATGATATTCAAATGCCATGATGATCACTCCTCTCTTTCTTCTCTTTTATTATAACATGAATACGTTTTCACTCGCTATCATTAAATTTAATTACCTATTATTATTTTACCACTATGCTTTCTTCTTCAAACATAGCCTAATTGTTAAATTTTCGTGTACTTCCTTATAATATTAGAAAAAATTTTGAGCTTATTGTAGGATAGAATAAGAATGTTAAGTTTTAAAATGAAGGAGAGAAGTTGGATGGGGCATGCTTTTATTACGGCTGGTACAAAAGGTCTAGGCTTAAAAGTGACAGAAGCCTTTTTAAAATTAGGACATTCTGTAACGGTCACTTATTTTAGAGATAATAACCGAGCAAATGAAGTAAAACAAAAATTTGCAGATTATTCCTTACATATTGTGCAAGCTGATGTTTGTGATAAGAATGATCTAACCAATGCTGTCCAAGAAGCTACACATACATTTGGTACAATTGATTATCTCATTAATAATGCAGGGCCTTTCATCTTTGAACGAAAGAAATTGCTAGATCACACGGAAGATGAGTGGCAACAAATGATTAGTGGTAATCTGGATAGTGTGTTTCATCTTCTACAACTAACCGTCCCAGCAATGAGAGAACAACACTTTGGAAGAATTGTGAACTATGGTTTTCAAGGTGCAAATCATGCAGCTGGTTGGGTTAATCGCTCTGCCTTTTCTGCAGCAAAGGTAGGCTTAGTCTCTTTAACCAAATCCATTGCATACGAAGAAGCAGAAAATGGCATTACTTCCAATATGATTTGCCCTGGTGATATTGTTGGGGATATGAAGGAAGCAAGTATAGAAGAAAGTAGAAAAGCACCAGATCAAGAGACACCCATTGGAAGGTCAGGTACAGGAGAGGATATTGCAAGAACAATTTTATATCTATGTGATCAAGATTCTGACATGATTACTGGGACAATTATTGAGGTGACAGGAGGATTAGATGTCATTCACCAAAATCGATAAAAAATAAAAAAATTTTAAAAAAGATGAAACCTATCGAATCCTGGTTCGTAAACATTACTAACAACCCATATTTGTTTGAAATGAGGTGCACCATTTGGGTTTTCTATCAAAGCTTTTTCCAAAAAAACAAAAGCAACATAAGGTGGAGAAACGAACTCCTTTAACGATTCAAGTGGGAGATATCGTAGAGTATAATCTTGAAGACTATGAGGTGGTAGGGAAAATCACGTATAGACAAAGTAGCTATGAATGGTTAAGTTATCAATTACTAGGACCAACTGGGACAATTTGGTTAGCAGCCGAAATGGATGATGATTTAGAACTAGGCATCTATAAGAAAATTCAACTAGCGGATGCAAATCAAATACCAAAGGAACTTACTTATCAAGGAATTAAGTACTACCTTGATGAAAAAGGTCAAGCACATATTAACGGGGAAGGCAGAAGTAGTAACCTAACAGGTCAAACTATGAAGTATGTGGAGTATTGTGATGAAAGTGAAACCCATTTTATAAGCTTAGAGGATTGGGGTAGTGAAATAGAAGCAAGTTATGGCTATCCCATTGAGCTATATGAAATAAAAATAATTGCTGGATCAAATGAAGGAGGAAATTAATATGTTTCAATTTTTCAAAAGAGTAAAAACTATCGTAGGATCAGAACTAAATTCATTGTTAGACAAAGCAGAAGACCCTGTAAAAATGCTAGACCAATTTATGCGTGATATGGCAGAGGATATTCGTGAAGCAGAATCAGCTGTTGCAAAACAAATTGCAAACGAAAAAATGTTAAAACGCAGATTAGATGATGCAACCGCTCTTGTGGAAAAGCGTCAAGCACAAGCAGAAAAAGCAGTGGAAGCTGGTAATGATGATCTTGCTAGAAGAGCTTTAGAGGATAAGAAAGCTCAAGAGCAACAAGTTACGACAATGACAGAAGCTTGGGAACGTGCGAAGAAGGATTCCGATCAACTACGTGTGAAACTAGATGAAATGAAAAAAGAATATCAAGAAATGCAACTGAAAAAGGATTCCTTGAAGGCACGTGCAGAATCTGCTAAAACAAGGACAAAGATGAATCGTGCCATGTCCTCTATTGGTAATGATGCATCAAAGCAAGGCTTCCAACGTATGGAAGAAAAGGTTATGCGTTTTGAAGCAGAGGCAGACACTAGTGAGGATTTATCCGCAGCTAGTAGATCATTAGATGATGAGTTTGAGGATCTAGATAAAAATGATGTAGATGATGAATTGGCTGCACTTAAGAAGAAAATGAATAAGGAAGAATAAGCAATTAAAAAAGGGTAAACATAACCCTGTTTCCTTTAGTAGAGAAACAGGGTTATCTGTTTTGTTCATGTATCTATGATGAATTACATATAGTATGTTTAGCATAAGAATTGCTCTTTCTTTCTAAAATTAACCTAGGTGATAAAAGTAACCAGCGATGTATCGATACTGCTATCGGAAAAAGGTCATAGGAGGTGAGTATGTGCGTTTAAATTCCGTTTTATTAGGAGCAGGCATGATAATTTGTTTATTATTGGTTGGTTGCAGCCAAGATAATTACAATGAAGCCACTTCCTTTACAGAAGATGCTATCCAAACATCTGAATCTAAAAGTGAAATTATTGAAAGCGTGAAAAATGAGAATTCAACGAATATAGAAGCACTTATTTCAAACCATTTTCCCTTTGTAGATTCTGTCGTAAAAGACAATTCAACATCTAATATTTATGGAACAGATCAATTTTCAGTGGAGGAATTAGCTAATTTGTTAGCAGAAACAGTTACACCAGAGGAAAAGAGTGAATATATCGATCAACAACAAATATTGATTTACCCTGATCACTTTATTGTATTAAAAGACAGTGAAGAAGTACCGGGTGCTACTATAATAGAAGTAGCGAGTGACGAATTTGTACGAAATCATTATTCTCCGAATTTCCTAAGTACATATTTTGCGATAAGAATTTTAGATGATGTATTGGATGTGGACGACTGGGCGAAAAAACGACGTAGAGCATGTAGCTCAGGGGATTGTTATGGTGGATATTCTACTTATAAAAGAAGTACTACCAATAGAGGAATGTCATCTGTAAGAGGTGGAGGCCCGAGCGCGGGTAAATAATAAAAGGAGGGAATTAGAGAATGGAACCATTTATTTGGACATTTGTTTATTTTATTGCTGCCATTGTTATTGTTATTATTGGATTAGTTATTTTTGAGTGGTTGACGACGAAGTACAAAGATTGGGATGAAATTAAAGAAGGAAATCAAGCTGTGGCTTTATCGATAACAGGGAAGATTGTCGGTATTTGTATCGTTTTAGCCTTTGCCATTTATAATAGTATTACGATTTGGGAAACTTTTATTTGGGGTGCTTATGGTGTAGTACTTCAGTTGGTTGCTTACTTATTATTTGAACTATTTACTAGGAAATTCTCTGTTGAACAGCAGTTGAAAGAAAATAATATAGCTGTTGGTATTGTTTCATTAGGCGTTTCTATTGGCCTGGCCTTTGTAATCGGGGCATCTATTACGTAATATATAGAAAACCTGGCCACAAATGGTCAGGTTTTCTATTTCCGTGGTAACAAGTGTTAAATAAAAGTGTACTTAGATGGAGTGGCAAAAAATGAAGGATTTGAAAATTAGACAGAGTTATTTTATTTACTGGGCATCAGGAATCGTCTCCATTTGTGGAATTGTATTTGAAGTATTATTCGGTGCGCTTGGCTCTTATATATTAGGAGATGGTGTAAAGCAATATACACTAACTATCTCGTTTTTCCTTACAGGGATGGGGATTGGAGCTACCTTAAGTGAAAGGGTAACGAAAAATTTAATTTTATCGTTTATTTATATTGAATTTCTTGTGGCACTAATTGGTGGGTTTTCAAGCTTTCTTATGTTTGGTGTAACTGCATTTGCAGCAGGTGGAGCGGACGCGATCTTTTTATATGTGATTACCTTTCTAGTTGGTGCCTTAACTGGTGTGGAGCTTCCTATTTTAATAAGAAAAGCGAATGAAATTGGTGTAACACTTGAAAAAAGTACAGCGAGAGTTTTATTTTCTGACTATGCGGGTGGTCTAATTGGAGGCCTGCTTTTTGTTTTTTTTCTCCGGCCTCAGCTAGGAATGGTCAAAAGTGCTTTTTTCGTTGGATTAATTAATCTGATTGTTGCAATGGTGGTTCTCTATCTCTTTCGACGAGAGCTTAAAAATAAGGCTCTACATACATTCGTAGGTATTGTGATCGCTATTCTCCTAATATTAGGGTTGTTTTTTGGTGAAAATATTGCCTATAAATTTGAACAGAAAATTTATCAAGACCCTATCGTTTATGTAGAGGATACAAATTATCAAAAAATGGTTTTAACAAAAGACAATGATGACGTTAGGCTTTATCTTGATGGAGGCTTGCAATTTAGTTCCATTGATGAACACCGCTATCATGAAGTACTTGTGCATATTCCGATGGCACAAGCTCAAAGTCATCATAAAGTACTTGTATTAGGAGGTGGAGATGGATTAGTAGTTAGAGAGCTACTTAAATATAAGGACATAAAGGAAATTACATTAGTAGATCTTGATCCAGCAGTCGTGGAGTTAGCCAATTCAAATCCTCATCTATTAGCATTAAATAAAGGATCATTAATGAATGACAAGGTAGAAGTTATTCATCAGGATGCATTTGAATATTTAGAGCATAACAAGAGTGTTTATGATGTTATAATTGTCGATCTGCCTGATCCAAACAATGAAAGCCTTAATAAACTATACACAAAAGAGTTTTATTCGCTTAATCGCAACCATTTAAAAGAAGCAGGGGCAATGATGGTACAAGCTACAAGTCCAGTTTTTGCAAGAGAAGTCTATTGGACTATTTCTAATACGATACGTGCAACAGGTCTTCATATAGAGAACTTTCACGTGGATGTTCCTAGTTTTGGTAATTGGGGCTTTGTACTCGCTAGTCGAAAAGAAATACAAGCGAATCAAATGATGATCAAACCTAAAACAGCGTATTTAACTACAGAATTAGTGGAAAGCCTGACGTACTTTGGAGAAGATGAGGGGCCTGATGGGGTAACTAAGGAAGTGAATACATTAATTGACCCCATTTTGATTCCTATATATGAAAAGTCATGGGTTCATTATTGAACATTGTTTTAAATTTCGATAAAGTTGGGTATAGAGGATTAAGTAAGTAATATGCAAATAAAGGAGTGTTGCTTTGTCATGAAAGTATCTTTTCATGGTCAATCTGTCGTTAAAATTGTTACAGAAAATCACACGATCTTAATCGATCCTTTTATTACAGGTAATGACACCTGTGATTTACATGGGGAAGAAGAAAATCCCGATGCTATCTTACTAACTCATGGTCATAATGATCACGTTGGGGATACGATTAGTATTGCTAAAAGAACGAATTGTTTGATCGTGGCTCCTAATGAATTAGCCGTCTATATGGAATCAAGAGGACTAAATGCGCATCCGATGCATATTGGAGGTGCACATACGTTTGATTTTGGAAAGGTAAAATTCACCCCTGCATTTCATGGCTCAATGTTCGAGGATGAAGAAGGGAATAAAATTTATGGTGGAATGCCAGGCGGAATCCTATTATCAGTAGAAAATAAAACAATCTACCATGCAGGTGATACGGCATTGTTTTCTGATTTAAAGCTAATCGGAGAAATGAATCAAATTGATCTTGCCTTTTTGCCAATAGGAGATAACTTTACGATGGGACCAGAGGATGCGTTAATTGCAGCGGACTGGATCAAAGCGAAGCGCATTGTTCCGATGCACTATAATACTTTTCCACTAATTGAACAAGATGGAGAAGCATTTGCAAACAAAGTAAAAACAGGCCAAGGAATCGCCTTAAAGCCGGGTGAAGGGATAGAATTATAGGGAAAGCAATTGTTAAATAAAATGAATAAGAGGAGTGAAGACAAGGTATCTTTTAAGCCTTGTCTTTTCATTTAGTAAAGTCGTCATTTCCATTCATTCTTTTGAAAGTAGTACAGGTAATGAATAAAATATAAAACAGTAGAAAATAATGAGGAAGAACCATATACTTTTATAACAACTAATTGAATCTTGACAGAATGATCTGTATAATAACAATAAGGAATAAATTAATAGTACAGATGAAAGAATGGTGAGCTATTATTGGCTACAAAACATGAACAAATTTTATCTTTTATAGAATCTCTTAAAGTAGGAAATAAAATCTCTGTTCGTCAAATTGCCAAGGAATTAAACGTCAGCGAGGGGACCGCATATCGGGCAATTAAAGAAGCAGAGAACAAAGGATTAGTTAGCACAATTGAACGGGTAGGAACCATCAGAATTGAGCGAAAGCAAAAAGAAAACTTTGAGAATTTAACCTTTGCAGAGATTGTAAGTATTGTCGATGGACAAGTATTAGGTGGTAGAGAGGGACTATATAAAACCTTGAACAAATTTGTCATCGGTGCAATGGAATTAGATGCGATGATGCGCTATACAGAAAAGGATTCCTTGCTAATAGTAGGAAACCGGACGGAAGCCCATCAATTTGCACTAAAAGAAGGCGCTGCCGTGTTGATTACAGGTGGCTTTGATACAGATGAAGCCGCAAAAGAGCTTGCAGACCAAAAGAAATTGCCAATCATTTCTACTAGCTACGACACATTTACGGTAGCTGCAATGATTAATCGTGCTATCTATGATCAGCTGATTAAAAAGGAAATCGTCCTTGTTGGAGATATCTATACCAAAAAAGATAGTACGTATTATCTGTCCACAAAGGATAGAGTGGCAAAATGGCATGAGTGGGAGGAAAAAACGACACATAGTCGATATCCGGTGGTAGATGACAAACAAAAAGTTGTCGGGATTGTTACTTCTAAAGATGTTATTGGCAAAAAGACAGAGATGAACATTGACAAGGTAATGACGAAAAACCCTTTAACCGTAATGAAGGAAACTTCATTAGCTTATGCAGCACATATGATGGTATGGGAAGGGATAGAAATAATGCCTGTTGTGGATCAACATCACCACCTTGAAGGTTTAATCTCTCGCCAAGATGTATTGAAAGCATTGCAACATATTCAAAAGCAACCACAGGTTGGAGAAACAATTGATGATATTGTGTCGAACTATTTTGATCTTCATGATAACGATGCACATCACGTCACTTATGAAGCAGAAATAACGCCACAGATGACGAATCAACTTGGAACCCTTTCCAATGGTGTATTTGTTTCTTTTGTTATCGAAGCAGCTAGTAGTTTATTGCGTCAACAGAAAAAAGGTGATCTAGTTGTGGAGAATATTACCGTTTACTTTATAAAACCGATTCAACTGGAAACAAAGGTATCTTTTCATCCAAAGATCATAGATGTAGGACGTAAATCTGCTAAGATTGATGTAGAGGTTTATCATGAGCGTAAAATGGTCGGCAAAGCCATGCTAATGGCCCAAATAATTGACCGATAGAGAAAGGGGGCCGGGACATAATTAAAAAGGAGCATGAGAATCCGAACAATATTCTGACTAAGCGTATCCAAAATACGGAGACTCCTGTGGGAACAGCACGAGCTGATGATCCACTTTGCAAAGTTAGCAGATCGCAGTGCCCGCGGAAAGCGAAGTATGTTGACGGAGCGGTTTCTGTGCAGAAATACTAATGTTCGGGTTTTTCTTCCTATAATATTCTTTTTGTCCCAGCCCCAAATCATTATATGTTTTCCTTTCTCTTTCGTTGTTCACTTTTATAATGCTGGTATCTTTTTATACCTGTATACATTTGTAGCAGACCAAATATCAAAAAGACGATTGCAACATATAAAGCGATTTTTGTTTGATAGTATAAGTATTGATTTACTCCAAAAAAGCTGATAAATATTCCTAGTGAAATACGTGCCTTTGCATTCAAAATCTCTTGAATTAATGGGTCACTGCCTCGTAAAATCATCACCTTATAATAGACATATAAAACAATGGAGATAATGATTACAATAGGAAAGACGACCATCGTATCCCCCCTTAAAAAAGTACTGCCTAAATACATATCAAACTATTTAAAGTTATAGTCCGTTATCATTGTACCGTTATCAAGTATGAAATTCTAGCAAAATGTAAAATTTGATATTACGATGATAATGGTATAAATTGAATTTAATTGAAAGAGGGAAGACTATGATCACAGCTAAAATTATGGAAAAGATAAAACAATATGAGGATATTATTATTCATCGACATGTGCGCCCAGATCCTGATGCATACGGTTCACAGAATGGGCTTGCCACGATTATAAAGAATTCCTTTCCTGACAAACGAGTGTACGTGGTTGGGGAAGAAGAGCAATGGTTATCGTTTATGGGGAAAATGGACAACATTCCTGATCATGTGTATAACAATGCATTAGTCGTTGTTTGTGATACGGCTAATCGGGAGCGTGTATCTGACCAAAGATTCCATTACGGGAAAGAGTTAATTAAAATTGACCATCACCCGAATGTCGATCCATATGGTGACCTTCAATGGGTAGAAACAGAAGCAAGCTCAACAAGTGAGATGATTTATCAGCTTTTTAAGGAACACGAAAAGGGTGGATTAGTAATGACAGAGGAAAGTGCTTCATTACTATATAGCGGGATTGTTGGAGATACGGGTAGATTTTTGTTCCCAAGTACTACAGAGAAAACTTTTCAGTATGCTTCGGAGCTTGTTAGCTATCCATTTGATCGGACCATCATTTATGAAGAAATGTATAAAACAAGTCTGAATATCGCGAAATTAAAAGGATACATCCTACAAAATGTCGTCATATCGACAGCTGGTGTAAGCCATGTAAAGCTGACAAAGGAAATATTGGAAGAGTACCAAGTTACACCATCAGAAACAAGTTCAGTTGTTGGAGTATTGGGAGATATTGAAGGAATAAAAGTATGGGTAATCTTTGTTGAAGAAGAGGACACCATCCGGGTAAGACTTCGCTCCAAAGGACCAATTATTAATGAACTAGCAGCACAATATGAAGGAGGTGGCCACCCTCTTGCATCTGGTGCTAAAATTCATGATTGGGCAACCGTTCCCCAGCTACTTAAAGATTTAGAATCAATATGTGCACAAGAATAAGATGGCAGCCATTAAGCAAAAATTAATCTGCCACACTTAATTCAATGGAAAGCTGAAGCTGTTCCATAACAATGATTCGAGAGATTTTTGATTGATAGGAGAAATCGTCAATATTGATTGTTTTATTTTCAATTGTCGAAATAAGCAGATCAATACTTGTTGCGATTTCTTCCACTGATTTCCCCATCGCATAATTTGCCTCTTCACGTATAGCCTCCTCGATTTGATGAACCATGATACGGTCATTTTCGAGCTTTAATTCCTTTAGATTAGTAAAGGCGATATCAATCTCTTTTATTTCAATACCTTCCTTCGATTGTTGGTCTAAGGCACGATGATTTTCAAGCAAGGTTTCATAACTTTTATTTAAATCTTGATATTCTGCTCTTAAGGCCATATTTTCTTGAATCCAATTTTCCTGTAATTCGCCAAAGATAAATAAAAAAATCATATAAGCAATAATAGCTCCGATTGCCGTTCCTGCTAAGAACCTTTGCCAGCTGGCTCGTTTATATAGTGGAGGGATATGCATTATTGTATCTCCTCTTGAATTAGCCATTCAATAATGAGGAGGGCAGTTTGAGCGCCTCCCATTGCAGCAATAATCATGATTATTTGTTTAACCATATCCAAGGTAGAACCTTCCCATATTCCTCGTTCAAAATTGGAAATGGCATCAAAGGTTCCTCCAATTGCTGCAACAATTGCCCAAATATGGAGGCTTTTTGCGATTCGACTGATATGAGTAAGGGGAGCCTCTCCAGTTGCATAAGCACCTATACTTCCGATAATAGAACCACCAATCATAACACCAAAAGCAATAAAGTAACATTGGATCATTGTCGTAATAAATCTTTCTTCCATCTAAACACCCTTTCATGCTTCAAAGCAATCATGGTAGATAATATATTTCTTACTTAAATATATGACAAGCCTTTCAAGATATGTTTCCATTTCATAACATGTATCAATACGTTATAATAAAAGAAGTTAGTACGGACAGTAGGTGAGGAAATGACCTTAGCACAATTACAAATAAAAAGTAGTTTTTCATTCCTGAAGAGTATGGTGCAAATAGATGAGCTCGTACAGCAAGCAAAAAATTTAAATTATGATACCCTCGCTCTTACAGATGAGAGCGTTCTTCATGGGGCTATCTCGTTTTATCAAGCATGCGAAAAGGCAGGAATAAAGCCTATTATCGGAATGGAAGCATCTATCCTAATCGAAGAACAACTCTATTCTTTTCTTCTATTAGCAAAAAATGAGTCGGGCTATAAGGAACTAATCCAATTAAGCTCTCTAATACAACAAGGAGGTGTCTGTCAATTAGACGGATTGAGAGAGGCTTCTGAAAACTTTATCCTCGTTTTACCAATCTCTCCACTTATTGAAGAGCAAAAGGAATGGTTTGATCATCTAAGTAGAATAGTAAGAGCATGTGAGGGATTTTCTCTTTATTTAGGTATTTCACCGAACACAGGTGATTTCTGGCCAATGCTTCAAGAATGGGTGAGGAAAACGAAGCAGAAGGCAGTAGCACTTCCTGATGTACGATATGTATATAAAAATGATGCACTTGCCTATAGCTGCTTGGAAAAACTTGCGATTGGAGACAAATGGGATCCATCAGCCGCATCATTTGACAAGCATCTTTACTTAAGAAATGAGCAGGAATTGAAGCAAATTTATCAAAATTGGCCTGAACTATTGGAAGAAGCAAGTTCTGTGGCAAAAAAATGTCAGATAGAGCTTAAGCTTGATCAGCGGCTTTTACCAAAATACCCATTGGCTGAAGGGCAACGTGCCGACGACTATCTCGAAAAACAATGCCATCTAGCATTATCTAAAAAGTATGATAACATTACCGATGTGATAGTTGATCGGCTTCATTACGAATTGGATGTTATTCATTCAATGGGATTTAGTGATTACTTTCTTATCGTATCGGATTTTGTCCGATATGCGAAAGAATCGAATATCATGGTTGGACCGGGAAGGGGATCAGCTGCTGGTTCTCTCGTTGCCTATTTATTAGGAATAACGAATGTTGACCCATTAGAATATGGATTGTTATTTGAACGTTTTTTGAATCCTGAACGGGTATCCATGCCAGATATTGATATTGATTTTTCCGATGAAAAGCGTGATCAAGTGATTCAGTATGTATCTGAAAAATATGGTGTCGAACAAGTCGCACAAATTATTACATTTGGAACGTTTGCTGCAAGGTCTATTCTAAGAGAATTATCCAAAACAATGGAAATACCTGATAGTGACCTATACTATATTTTGAAAAAACTGCCGAAAGAATCTAATGAAAAGTTAGCAGTGTTATTAAAAAAATCACCAGAATTGATTGATTATGTAAAGCATTCAGAAAAATTAAAAATACTTTTTAAGGTTGCCAATCGATTAGAAGGCTTGCCAAGACATCATTCCACACATGCAGCTGGTGTCATAATCAGTGATCAACCGTTGACGAAATATGTCCCTGTCATGCCTTCACAGAATCAAATGTTACTTACTCAATATCCAATGAATGATTTAGAGAAAGTTGGATTATTGAAGTTTGATTTTCTTGGATTAAGAAACTTAACTTTAATTGAAAGGATCTGTTCGCAGATTAATCATCATTCGACAGAGCCTATGGAAATAGATGCAATTCCATTTGATGATGCCAACACATTTTCCTTATTAAGAGAAGGACGAACAAATGGTGTCTTTCAGCTTGAATCCCAAGGAATGAAGCAAGTGCTAAGAGATTTAAAGCCAACTAATTTAGAAGATATCGTTGCGGTCAACGCTTTATATCGACCAGGACCAATGCAGTTTATCTCATTGTTTATTAACCGAAAGCATGGTAAAGAAGAGGTGCATTATCTACATCCAGATCTTGGACCTATTTTAGCCAAGACTTATGGAGTACTCGTCTATCAAGAGCAAATTATGCAAATAGCGAATAAAATGGCTAATTTTTCCTATGGAGAAGCGGATTTATTACGTCGTGCAGTTAGTAAAAAAGAAAAAAATATACTTCTTGAGCAAAAGGAGAAGTTTTTACAAGGCTGTCAGGAAAACCAATATCCTGCTTCATTAGGTGAAGAGGTATTTGAATGGATTCTCCGCTTCTCTAACTATGGTTTTAATCGAAGTCATGCCGTAGCATACAGTATGATTGCTTATCAGTTAGCCTATTTAAAAGCAAATTATCCATTGGCATTTTTTGCTGAGATGTTAAGTATGCAAATGGGCAATGCGGATAAAATGCAAAGCTATATTCGAGAAGCAACGAATCAATCGATTAAGATATTACCCCCATCAATTAATAGAAGTATCGGAAAATTCAAGGTAGAGGATCAATCGATCAGGATGGGGTTAAGTGCGATAAAAGGTATCGGTTTTCAAATTGTTCAAGAGATTTTACAAGCACGTAAGGAGAAGCCATTTAAAAATATCTTTGACTTTTGTCTCCGAGTTCCGACAAATAGAGTGAAACGCAGTGCTATTGAATCACTAATTTTAGCTGGGGCATTTGATGAAACCTATTCGAACAGAGCGACATTGTTAGCGAGCCTTGATGATGCTATTGAACAAGGGGAATTATTTCGTGGATTTGATGATCAGTTAGCCTTATTTCAAGGGGACCTAGCATTAGATGCTGTCTATGTTGATAAAGAACCATTTCCACCAATCAAACAGTTGATGATGGAAAAAGAAGTAGTAGGTTTTTTTGTTTCTACACACCCTTTAACTAATATACGAACGAGGATAGGCAAAATTGGTTACCTTACGATTCAACAGGCCAAATATCAAAAATCAAGAAAGCTAAAGCTTGCCGCAGTAGTTCAAACCCTCAAGGTCATTCGTACTAAAAAGGGAGAATCAATGGCTTTTATAACGATAGCAGATGAGACGGATGAGTTGGAGGGAGTTATTTTTCCTCCTGCTTTTCGGAAGGTTAACCATTGGTTGAAAGAAGAAGAATTTGCCTTTGTCCATGGACGAGTGGAAAACCGTGGAGATAAATTGCAAATTATCGCAGAAGATATCCAACCACTTGTGATGGAGCAACAAACACAAAGCAATGAAAAAATCTTTATTCAGACCCACGCAACAGAACATGCACAGCTACTCGATACAATTGGCAAACTAGCTCAAAAATATCCTGGGTTAACCCCTGTGTTTTTGTATCGAACAATGGATAAAAAATTATACAAATTGGATGAGGACTACCATCTTAACAGTAATTGGCATGTTATAAAAGTATTGAAGCAGCACTTTGGCGAGGAAAATGTCGTGTTACGTCCATAATGAGAGACTTCCATCAGTGGCGCTCTTCCGTGCATCCTTCACTGATGGATAAAGTCCATTATCTAAAGCGACGTTACTTTTCTTGTGAAGGTAATAGTAGAATGGTCTAACTTTACACAAGATTTGCTTCTGATATAATATAATAGTTAATGCCTGTCAATATATTACCTTGTCTACATATACATAGATAGATACTGCTAACAAATCATATGTATGCATGGTTTAGCGCCTTTTCAAGATTGAATTGGACAAGACGTGTAATATAAAGGAGGAGTATTCCTTGCAGTTGAAAGAATTATTTGGTAAGAAGAAAAAATATGCACCAATACCAAATGAGGGTGCAAAAATAGATGTGCCAGAAGGCTTAATGCAAAAGTGCAGTCAATGTCAAAAAATTTACTACCAAAAAGAATGGAAGAAGAACTTAAATGTCTGTCCTAACTGTGGCCATCATCATCAAATCACGTCATATGAAAGAATCCTCCACTTATTTGATGAGGATACATTCAATGAATGGGATAAGGAATTAATCTCTGGCAATCCCTTAGATTTTCCACAATATGAGGAAAAACTAGACAAGGACCGGGTAAAAACAGGATTAAATGAAGCAGTTGTTACAGGGGAAGGTAAAATTAAAGGCAATAGAGCTGCTGTAGCTGTTATGGATGCCAGATTCCGAATGGGAAGTATGGGGTCGGTAGTTGGGGAAAAGATTACTAGGGCGATTGAGAAGGCCCGTGAACAAGGAATCCCGATGATTGTTTTCACTGCATCTGGTGGTGCAAGAATGCAAGAAGGGATGCTAAGTCTCATGCAAATGGCTAAAACCTCTATCGCTATCGAACGATTACATCGGGAAAGGGGTTTGTTTATCTCAGTGATGACAAATCCAACCACAGGAGGAGTTTCCGCTAGCTTTGCGTCCATCGGAGATTATAATTTTGCAGAGCCTGGTGCTTTAATTGGTTTCGCAGGACGTCGGATCATTGAACAAACCATTCGAGAAAAGCTCCCTGAGGACTTTCAGACTGCTGAATTTCAATTAAAGCATGGGCAGTTAGATAAAGTAATTCCTCGAGATGAAATGAGAGACACATTAGCAACAATACTAGAAATTCATCAAGTAGGGGGTGCTACCATTGAAACAAGTACTAGAGTTTGAAAAACCAGTAATCGAACTTCGTGAAAAGATTGAAGAATTAAAAAAGATGACTCAAAATAGCGAGATCGATCTATCAGAAGAGATTGCTAAAATGGAAGCACGTCTTGCAAAATTAGAAAATGATATCTACGGTAAGTTAAAGCCTTGGGATCGTGTTCAAATAGCTCGTCATGCTGATCGACCAACCTCACAGGATTATATTGCGGAATTATTTACTGATTTTATTGAATTTCATGGGGATCGTTTTTATGGTGAGGATGAAGCAATAGTAGCCGGTATTGCTAAATATCAAGGAAAACCTGTTACTATTATTGGACATCAGCGAGGCAAGAATACGAAGGAAAATATAGACCGAAACTTTGGGATGCCACACCCAGAAGGTTATCGCAAAGCGCTACGTCATATGAAACAGGCAGAGAAGTTTCAACGTCCAATCATTACGTTTATTGATACAAAGGGTGCTTATCCAGGAAAGGCTGCTGAAGAGAGAGGACAGAGTGAGGCGATTGCTCGTAACTTAATGGAAATGGCTGGCCTTCAAGTTCCGATTATTTGTATCGTTATTGGTGAAGGTGGTAGTGGTGGAGCTCTTGGATTAGGAGTAGGTGATCGCATTCATATGTTGGAAAATTCCACCTATTCCGTTATTTCTCCAGAAGGTGCGGCAGCATTATTATGGAAGGATTCCAAGCAAGCAGAAAGAGCTGCTAAGTCATTAAAAATTACAGCACCAGATTTAAAAGAGCTTGGTATTATCGATGAAGTAATAGAAGAGCCCTTGGGTGGTGCACATCGAAATGTCTCCGTACAAGCTGATAACATTCGAAATGTGTTGGATCAATCACTACAAGAATTATCCATTTTAAAGGAAGAGGATCTTTTGGAACAACGCTGGTTAAAATATAAAAAGATTGGCGAGGTTCGTGAAACAATGAAAGCATAAAGCCAAAAAGCATCTTCTAGCTTGTAAAGAAGATGCTTTTTGGCTTGCATATTTTATACGTTAGGAAAGTATAAATTGTTTGCAGGAGATAAAGCGAAGATGCGAGAATTTTGATGTCCTGAGTATAAGAAAAGCTTGTTCTGAATTAAATACGGGAATGAAAAATCCAAAACTTGTACAACATTGTAATATATTGGATAACAATTGCACGCTTAGTTTACAATATTGTAACAAACTATTGGAAAAGCGTTTGTTATTACTTCTCTTTTACTGTCAAGTTAGCTAAAATAGTAATGTTGAGGTGTGTTTTGACATCATTTCATGTATAATTTGTGTTGATGTTAAAATTATTATAAACAATAGAGAAAATAGGGACAATTATTATGTGGAAGAAGAGGTGATTACATGAAAAGAATAGGTGTATTAACAAGTGGTGGAGACGCTCCTGGTATGAATGCAGCCGTCCGTGCAGTTGTTCGTAAGGCTATTTTTCATGAATTAGATGTTTATGGAGTTTATAATGGTTTTGAAGGTTTAATGGAAGGCAATATTAAAAAAATGGAACTAGGTTCAGTTGGTGATATTATTCAACGAGGTGGGACTATTCTTTATTCAGCGCGTTCCATGGACTTTAAAACAGATAAAGGTCAGAAAATTGCCATTGAACAAATGAAAAAATTCGGTATCGAAGGACTGATCGTAATTGGTGGCGATGGGTCTTTCCGTGGTGCGCAAAAGCTTACGGAAAAAGGATTTCCTTGTATTGGTGTCCCTGGAACCATTGATAATGATATTCCAGGAACAGACTACACAATTGGATTTGATACAGCACTAAATACGATTGTTGATGCAGTGGATAAAATTCGAGATACAGCAACATCTCATGAGCGTACATATGTGATCGAGGTAATGGGACGGGATGCAGGTGATTTAGCATTATGGGCAGGTCTTGCAAATGGTGCGGAAAGTGTGATTATTCCAGAAAAACAAGAAAGCTTTGAAAGTGTAGTGGCAAAGCTGAAGCGTGGACAAGTTCGTGGTAAGAAGCATAGTATCATTATCCTAGCAGAAGGTATTGGTAGTGGCATGGACTATGGAAAACGAATCGAGGAAGAAACAAAGATGGATACACGTGTAACGGTATTAGGACATATCCAACGCGGTGGTTCTCCATCTGGCTACGATCGAGTCTTAGCAAGTAGATTAGGAGCAAAAGCAGTTGATTTATTAATGGATGGTATTGGTGGAAGAATGGTAGGAATACAGAACAATGTGGTGGTAAGTCATGATTTTTCTGAAATTCTAGATAAAAAACATGAAATCAATATGAATATGTATGAGCTATCTAACCAATTATCTATTTAAATAATGAGAAGATCGCCATCCACAAGGTGATAATCTACTATGATAGAACAATGCAGGAATGATGACGAAGGAGGAAGTTGTAATGAGAAGAACGAAAATAGTATGTACGATAGGCCCAGCCTCAGAATCAATTGATAAATTAGAGCAGTTAATAGAAGCTGGAATGAATGTAGCGCGTCTTAACTTTTCACACGGTGACTTTGAGGAGCACGGTGCTAGAATTACGAATATAAGAAAAGCTGCTAAAAAATTAGGAAAAACAGTAGCCATTCTTTTAGATACAAAAGGTCCAGAGATTCGTACAGGTGTATTAAAAGAAGGACAAGCAAATATTATAAAAGGAAATACCGTTTATGTATCCATGGATGACTCACTCCAAGGGGATGCTAGCAAAATCTCGGTTACATATCCTCAATTAATTCATGATGTAGAGCCAGGCTCTAAGCTGTTATTAGATGATGGTTTAATCGCATTAGAAGTAACGGAAGTGTTGGAGGAACAAAACGAATTAAAAACAGTTGCCTTAAACTCAGGTCTATTGAAAAATAAAAAAGGCGTAAACGTGCCTAATGTTAGTGTGAACTTACCGGGAATAACGGAAAAGGATGCTGCCGATATTAAATTTGGTATCGAGCAAGGTGTTGATTTCATCGCTGCTTCTTTTGTACGCCGTGCTTCCGATGTGTTAGAAATCAGAGGATTACTTGAAGAAAATAATGCTACACATATTCAAATCATTCCTAAAATTGAAAACCAAGAAGGTGTAGACAACCTTGATGCTATTCTCCAAGTTAGTGATGGCTTAATGGTTGCACGTGGTGATTTGGGAGTAGAGATACCACCAGAAGATGTGCCTTTAGTTCAAAAAGAAATGATTTTCAAATGTAATAATGCAGGAAAACCAGTTATTACTGCTACGCAAATGTTAGATTCTATGCAACGAAATCCAAGACCGACAAGAGCTGAAGCGTCAGATGTTGCCAATGCTATATTAGATGGTACGGATGCTATTATGTTGTCAGGAGAAACTGCGGCAGGTGACTATCCAATTGAAGCAGTACAAACCATGAGCAATATCGCTAAAAAAGCAGAAACGGCGATTGATCATAAAGCAATGCTTGATTTACGCTCTAAAGCATCCGATATGACGATTACAGATGCGATTAGTCAATCAGTAAACCATACTGCTATGAATCTAAGTGTAGATGCGATTTTAACCCCTACTGTTAGTGGATTTACAGCAAGAATGATTTCAAAGTACCGTCCACAAGCTCCAATTATTGCGATGACTTTTGACGAACAAGTAAGCAGAAGATTGGCTTTAGTATGGGGAGTAGAATCAATAGTAGGCAACCTACTTCATACAACAGATGATGTATTAGAAGAGGTTATTGAGCGAGGGTTGGAAACAAATCACTTCAAACGAGGAGATAGAGTAATTATTACAGCAGGTGTTCCGGTTGGAGAGAGTGGTACAACCAACCTAATGAAAGTTCATGTTATTGGCGATGTCCTAGCTAAAGGCCAAGGTGTGGGAAAAGGAAGTGCTTATGGTAGAGCGGTACTTGTGAAGGATGCGAAAGAAGCGGAACTAAAAGTACAGCAGGACGATATTATTATCACATACGGTACAGATAAAGATATGATCAAATCGATCGAAAAAGCAGCAGGTATTATTACAGAAGAGGGCGGTTTGACTTCCCATGCGGCAGTTGTCGGCTTAAGTTTAGGCATTCCTGTCATTGTAGGTGTAGAGAAGGCACTTGAAGTGATCAAGGATCAGCAAGATATTACCATCGATGCTTCGAAAGGTGATATTTATGCAGGACATGCTAGCGTATTATAAAAGTAAACTTCCGTTTAATAGGTAATGAAAACTAGACATGTTATAATAGAGAGAGGGACCTTAATAGGATTCTTCTCTCTATTTTTTTCAAGTACTAAGGCATTCAATGATTAACTAAATCGGAAGGAGACAATCACATGCTACGTTGGCTTCTACTATTAATATTGATCGTTCCAGCATTGGAAATAGGCCTGTTTGTCTGGGCAGGCGGATATATTGGACCATGGTGGCTAATTTTTCTTATTATTCTAACAGGTGTTGTTGGAGCATGGCTTGCCAAGCAACAAGGCCTTGATACGATAAATAAAGCACGTCAATCGATGGCAATGGGTTATGCGCCACAGGAAGAGATATTTGATGGACTTTGTGTCATCATTGGTGGTGTACTATTGTTGACACCAGGGTTTGTAACAGATTCAGTAGGTTTAATATTACTCATTCCATATACGAGAAGACCTATCAAACAATGGATGAAAAAGATTTTACAAAGAATGATTCATAATGGTAAGTTCAGGATATATCGTCGTTAACCGAACTTCCCTTTTTGGATATAAGTAAGAATCATCGAAAATAACCCTGCATGATAACATGCTTTCATAAAAAATAAAAAGGCAGGGGCGATCCATAAGCCATTTATCCCGAATAGCTGAAAGCCAAGATAGATGGCTAAAATGGTGAGCATTGGGTGAATACCGATTGCTTGTGAGATTAACTTAGGCTCTAATACCTGCCTTTGGATCATGACAAAACCAAAAAGACTTAGTACACAAAAGCCAAGCCACGAGTTTCCACTAACAAATAAGAATAGAATCCAAGGGATAAAAATTAGTCCTGTGCCTAATATAGGTAAAACATCCATAATAGCAACAATAATCGAAATGGTAAACGCGTGTTTTACCTTTAATAGTAAAAGCCCAATGAAGATAGTGACCCAAGATATACTGACTAAAATGATTTGTGCCGTGATATATTTGACTAGCGTTACCTTTAATTGTTGGTAGATGTTAAATGGAACGCTTAATAGATCACTAGATACTTTTTTGGACACATAGTGATAAAATCTCTCCCAATCCTTACAAATAAAAAACGTGCAGAGTAATGAGAAGATTATAATGGTAATCGTCCCAGGTAAGGCAGCCAATTGTAAACCGAGCCAGCTCAGGAAATTTTCGAGAAAGTTGGCGATTTGGTCTGCAAAGCTTATGCTAATTTCATCAAGCTGTTCTTTCATAAGCGCACTTTGCTCTGGTGAAAGATTATCGAGATATGCACCAATCTTTTGAATATAAGGTAAAAGAAAGGAATTAACCGCCGCTGTAAAATCTATTAAAAAGGCATGAAATGGTTCAGGTAGCCATTTCGCTAGATAAATAACCCCTTCTATCACTTCAAATACTACAAAAACAAGCAAAAAAATAATGAAAGCAATCGTGAAAAAAATAACAAATAAACATGCCCAAAGGTGAGAAATAGTGGTTTTATCACTGATAAGCTTAATGATCGGATATAGCAACAAGGAAAAGCAACATGCTAGAAGTAATGGGAATAAGTATTGGAACAAAAAATAAAAAATATAAACCGTAAGACCAAGTCCAAAAATAAATAAGCCAATTCGATAGAGCATTTTTGCATTTAATTTCGCCATGCTGCTTCACCTCAAGAAATTGTGAATGAATAGAATTTTTCCAAATAAAGTTCTTTTATGTTATGATATAGGCTGGTACAAACCTTTCCTAATCTCCGTCATGACCACTTTTATATATATTCTGCATTAGTACAAGCTATGCAATGGAAAAGATTATATTCTCAATTTTAATCGTTTTCATTTACTAACTATTTTTGATTGTTTATAATAGGCATGGGGATGTTCAAAAGCTTCTCGAGAGCTTTTGAGGATAAGAATGGTTAGCGAAACGAAGCTAACGAGTGAAAAAGGATAAGAAAAGGAGAGAGATGTTATGTCAACAACGAAAGGACTTGAAGGGGTAGTAGCCGCTGAAACGAAGATTAGTTCCATTATTGACGATCAGCTTACATATGTTGGTTATACGATCGATGATCTAGCTGAGAATGCTAGCTTCGAAGAGGTTATATACTTACTATGGAACAAACGACTACCGAATAAGGAAGAGTTAACACAATTAGAAAAGGACCTTGTGGAAAATATGACATTACCGCAAGGCGTTGTAGAACATTTTAAATCCTATGACATACATAACGTTCATCCAATGGCTGCTCTACGTACAGCAATATCATTACTAGGTTTATATGATGAGGAAGCAGATGACATGAGCGAAGAAGCTAACAAGCGAAAGGCTATTCGACTACAAGCAAAGGTTGCTTCAGTAGTTGCTGCATTCTCACGTATTAGAGATGGCAAGGATATCGTGAAACCAAAGGAAGGCCTAAGCTATGCCGCAAACTTCTTATTCATGCTTAATGGAGAGGAATCGAACGAATTAGAGGTGGAAGCAATTAACAAAGCGCTTGTCCTTCATGCCGATCATGAGTTAAATGCCTCAACTTTTACATCTCGAGTTTGTGTAGCAACACTTTCAGATATTTATTCGGGTATTACTGCAGCGATAAGTGCATTAAAAGGAC
Source organism: Gracilibacillus sp. JCM 18860 (assembly GCF_055395245.1). Lineage (NCBI taxonomy): Bacteria > Bacillati > Bacillota > Bacilli > Caryophanales > Bacillaceae > Gracilibacillus > Gracilibacillus sp. JCM 18860. The sequence continues at coordinate 1,007,882 of NZ_AP043868.1, read as the reverse complement.
CGCTCCATGGGGGAGCAAACGAAGCGGTTATGAGCATGCTATTAGAAATTGAAGAAGTAGATAATGCGATTCCATATGTAAAAGAAAAAATAGCAAATAAAGAAAAGATTATGGGAATGGGTCACCGTGTATACAAGACTGGAGATCCACGCGCTAAACATTTAAAGAAAATGTCGAAGGAATTAACTGCTCTTCACAATATGGAAAAATGGTATGAAATGTCTGTTAAAATTGAAGATTATATTAAAGAAGAAAAAGGCTTGCCAGCAAATGTTGATTTTTATTCAGCATCTGTTTATCATAGTCTAGGAATCAAGCATGATCTATATACACCAATCTTTGCAATGAGTCGTTTTTCAGGCTGGATTGCACATATTTTAGAACAATATGAAAATAACCGTTTAATTAGACCGAGAGCAGAATATGTTGGTCCCACAAAACAAGCATATGTAGATATTAATGAGCGATAAGCATTTTCTTATGGAAAATGATATAATATATTTGAATTTTATTTTAGGAGGAATTGAAGAATGGGAGAAAAGATTACAGTAGAAAATGGTGTCGTACAAACACCAAATAAACCAATCATTCCATTTATTGAAGGAGACGGAACTGGGCCGGATATTTGGGCAGCGGCTAGCCGTGTTCTCGAAGCAGCAGTGGAAAAAGCATATAATGGTGAAAAAGGCATCGAATGGAAAGAAGTACTTGCTGGGGAAAAAGCGTATAATCAAACAGGTGAATGGCTTCCTGAAGAAACTCTAGATGCTATTCGTGAATATAAAATTGCTATTAAAGGTCCTCTTACAACTCCAATCGGTGGGGGTATCCGTTCATTAAACGTAGCATTACGTCAAAAGCTAGATTTATTTACTTGCCTACGCCCAGTGCGTTATTTCGATGGTGTTCCATCCCCTGTTAAGCATCCAGAAGATACAGATATGGTTATCTTCCGTGAAAATACTGAGGACATCTATGCTGGTATCGAATGGCAAAAAGGTTCAGATGAAGTGAAAAAAGTTATTGATTTCCTCCAAAATGAGATGGGTGTAACGAATATTCGTTTCCCTGAAACTTCTGGTATTGGTGTAAAGCCGGTATCTGAGGAAGGTACTAGTCGATTAGTTCGTGCCGCTATTGATTATGCTATTAAAGAAGGCCGTAAGAGTGTTACTTTAGTACATAAAGGTAACATTATGAAATTTACAGAAGGTGCATTCAAAAACTGGGGTTATGAGCTTGCTGAAAAAGAATACGGTGATAAAGTATTCACTTGGGCAGAATATGACAAGATTGTAGAAGAAAAAGGTCGTCAAGCAGCGGATGAAGCACAATCAGCAGCAGAAGCAGCTGGCAAAATCATCGTAAAAGATGCTATTGCGGATATTTTCTTACAACAAATATTAACTCGTCCGAAAGAATTTGATGTAGTAGCAACCATGAACCTAAATGGTGACTATATCTCTGATGCATTAGCAGCACAAGTTGGAGGTATTGGTATAGCTCCAGGCGCTAATATTAACTACGAATCTGGACATGCGATTTTTGAAGCTACTCATGGTACGGCTCCAAAATATGCGGGTCTTGATAAAGTGAACCCATCTTCTGTCATTCTTTCAGGTGTTCTTATGCTTGAACATCTTGGCTGGAGAGAAGCAGCTGACTTAGTCCTTAAATCCATGGATCAAACAATCGGATCAAAAGTCGTAACCTATGACTTTGCTCGATTAATGGAAGGTGCAACAGAAGTAAAAACATCTCAATTTGCTGATGAATTAATTAAAAATATGGGATAATAAGATTGTATCAAAAGCCTCTCTGCTAAGAGAGGCTTTTTGCAGAGAAAATTGGACAACAAGCAGAAGCAACGTAAGACTTGTCCAATATCCTGATATATTGACAAGTAAAAGCAGAGAAATCCTGAAGCTAATTTGGCACTTAACTCCCGCCTAAGTACCAAAAATAAAAATCCTAAATCTAATTTGGCACTTAACTCCCGCCTAAGTACCAAAAATAAAAATCCTGAGTCTAATTTGGCCCTTAACCCCCGTCTAAGTACCAAAAATAAAAATCCTGAATCTAATTTGGCACTTAAAGCGTTAGACTTGTCCAATATATTGATATATAGGACAGCATTAAGAGAATTAACACTAAATCTGTCCAATATATTAAAAAGCCAAGAAAGAGATAGCTTTTCCCCAGCCTAGACCGAAAGAGAAAAGCATTATCATCATAAATATTTTCACAAAGCTTACCCGCAATACCCTAAACTCACTCGCCAGAACAATAGTTGTTTCCGTACTTTCAATGAATAACAGTGGATTGTAAAGATAATATTAACCAATGTAAATTAAATTTTACATATTTTTTGACTTTTTGTGGACTTTATCTATTCACTTTAAATGTACGTCCATGTATGATAGGAGTATATAGATAGTAGATGGGGTGCTGGAATGGAAGAGAAAGTTTTAATCGTTGATGATGAACAATCTATTGTGACTCTTTTACAATATAACATTGAAAAGTCAGGATTTCAGACAGAAGTAGCCTATGATGGTACAGAGGGGCTACAGAAGGCGTCAACTGGGGAATTTGATTTAATAGTGCTTGACCTTATGTTACCTGGATTAGAAGGAACAGAAGTGTGCAAGGCGTTAAGACAAAAACAAATAGACACACCAATCCTGATGTTAACTGCTAAAGATGATGAATTTGATAAAGTACTTGGATTAGAACTAGGAGCAGATGATTATTTAACCAAGCCTTTTAGTCCTAAAGAAGTAGTAGCTCGTATCAAAGCAATTCTTCGCAGAACAAAACAACGAGAAACAGCGACAGATCAACCATACATAAAAATTGCAGAGTTATTAATTTACCCTCAACAATACGAGGCGACGATTGATGGAAAGACATTGAGTTTTACACGTAAAGAGTTTGAATTATTACATTATTTAGCGAAGCACAAAGGAAAAGTCTTATCAAGAGATCAACTATTAAGTGCTGTATGGAATTATGATTTTGTAGGAGATACGAGGATAGTGGATGTGCATGTGAGCCATTTACGGGAGAAAATTGAACCTGATACAAAGCATCCAGTATATATTAAAACAATTAGAGGTCTTGGATACAAAATGGAGGAGCCCACTTAATGGATAAGGAGCAAAAAACCAATAGCTTTTATCGATATATGGTGATGATCACCTCCGTATTTTTTTTAATCGGATTAGTTGTGGTTCCTTTTACTACTGGTGATGACCAACTATTTGTTCTCTTTTCATTGCTAATTGGCTATATAGTTGTCTTAATACTAATGTATCATATGTATGAAAACTACGTGAAGCCAATACGAGCAGCCATCAATGTGACAGATGAACTTGTAAAGGGTAATTACAATGTTCGCACATATGTAAAGCCGAGTGGGGAAGCTCAACAGCTGAGTAATCAGCTAAATATGCTCGCTAGGAACTTACAAGAGATGGCAATCCAAGAAAAAATGCAAGGAAGTCAATGGAAAACTGTCATTAACAATATGGAAAGTGGACTTATGCTTATTGACGAGAGAGGCTATGTTCATTTAGTAAATCGTAAATTTTTACATATGTTCGGTAAACAATCCACAAATTATATAGGCTATTTATATTATGACGTATTGGATGATAAGAGCATTCACAAAGTAGTCCAAGAAACATTCTTGTATGAAGATAAGATGATCGGTGCGATTACGCTAACGATTAAGGAAGATAAGCATCATATTGAAGTGGTAGGAGCCCCAGTTATCAATGATGTTCGAGAATTAAAGGGCACGGTACTCGTTTTCCATGACATAACGGATTTGAAACGTGTGGAACAAATGCGAAAAGATTTTGTTGCCAATGTATCTCATGAGCTAAAAACACCGATTACTTCGATTAGAGGGTTTACTGAGACTTTACTTGATGGGGCGATGGATGAGGAGAAACTAAGAAAACAATTTCTTGATATTATTTTAAAAGAGAGCACTAGAATTCAAGCGCTTGTACAAGATTTGTTGGAGCTATCAAGACTGGAAAAAGAAGAGATGCAATTATCGCAGAAAATTATTAAGGTCGATGATTGGATTCCTAATATCTTAACATTAATGGAACAACAGGCTAATAAAAAAAGCATCGCATTTCATGCTGATATTGAAAAAGGCCTATCTATATATGGAGACCCAGACCGGTTACAACAGGTAGTATTAAATTTATTGTATAATGCTTTCAATTATACGGCCGAAGGCGGAGAGGTCTCGTTACACATTCAAAACCAACAGAATAATATAGCTTTATTGGTTCAAGATAATGGGATTGGTATTCCAGCTGAAGCTAAACAAAGGATATTTGAGCGATTTTACCGGGTTGATCGAGCGAGAAGTCGAAATACTGGAGGGACAGGATTAGGATTAGCTATTGTGAAACACATAGTAGAAGCACATCATGGAACGATAGAAGTGGAAAGCCAGCTTAACAAGGGATCAACTTTTATAGTAAAGCTACCTAAAAAGTGGTAAGAAAATGTATTAATTTTCTTACCACTTTTGTCATTTTAATGAAACCTTTTTCCTACATATTCGTAGTTGTAGTAAGGGAAGATGGAAGAACATACATAAAAGGGGGAAATCAAATGACGCTTAAACAAATCTATAGCTGGGTTGGCATTGTTGTTGCTGTAATTTTACTCGGTGTCATAGGTTTAACAAGCTGGTACACAGTGGATGAATCCGAACAAGCGGTTGTGGTTACATTTGGAGAGGCCGATGAAGGGACGACAGAACCAGGACTACATTTTAAATTACCTTGGCCCATTCAAACGGTGGAAACATTATCAAAGGAGACATTTAGTCTAAATTTTGGTTATGATGAGGAAAAAGCGGAAAATGCGGATATCGTAAGGATGATTACAGGAGATGAGAATATTCTCCAAGCAGATCTAGTTGTGCAATGGAAAATTGTAGAGCCGAATAAGTATTTATTTCATTCGAACGATCCAGAACAAATTTTGTATAATGCCACCTCTGCTTCATTAAGAAGTATTATCGGGTCATCCACTATTGATGAAGCATTGACAGACGGAAAAGCAAAAATCGAGAATGAGGTTTTGGACTTATTAGTATCCTTAATGGAGGATTATGATGTTGGGATTGCAATACAAGACGTCAAGCTTCAAGAGGTGGATTTACCTAATGAGGATGTCCGTCAAGCATTCATGAAAGTTACGGATGCAAGAGAAACGATGAATACAAAGAAGAATGAAGCAGACAAATATCGTAATGAGAAATATGAAGAAGCTTTAGGGGAAAAAGATGCCGTTATTACGAGGGCAGAGGGTGACAAGATTCAAAGAATTGAAACAGCACGAGGGAATGTAGCTGCTTTTGATGCATTATATCAAGCCTATGAAAGCAACCCACAAGTAACAAGACAACGACTTGTGTTAGAGACTTTAGAGGAAGTCTTGCCAGATGCTAATATTTATATTATGAATGATGATGGGAATACGATTAAATACTTACCTTTAGGCCAAAACGGTAACACTGCCACCATTCCACCTGCTACTGATGAGTCTCCTAATGATTCTGAACAAAACAGTGAGGAGGAGTCTACAAATGACGAACAATAATGTATATGAGATGAAGAAAATGTCACCAAAAGAGATTAAGCGGTATATTAAAATAGGTATCACGCTTTTACTTATCGTCATTCTCCTAATCATTTTAATCAGCAGTATGTTTGTAGTGAAGGAAGGAGAATATAAGGTGGTTCGCCAATTTGGTGAAGTAGTGAGGATTGAGAGTGAACCTGGATTAAATTTTCGGATTCCTTTACTTCAATCTATTACGACACTTCCAAATAAAAAGCTTGTTTATGATGTCATAGAAAGAGAAATTAATACTTTAGATAAAAAGCGGATGATTATTGACAATTATGCTATTTGGGAAATAACGGATCCTGAGGCGATGATTGCTAATGCTCGTACTGAGATAGGAGCAGAAGCGAGAATGTCAGAGTTCATTTTTTCTATCATTCGTTCTGAGCTAGGTACGCTAAATTATGATCAGATTATTAATGAAGAAGGTAGTACAAGAGGGGATTTAAACCAACGGGTGACAGATCGTGTAAATGAGCTCTTAGAAAGAGATAATTATGGTATTCAGGTGGATGACGTCCGCATTAAGCGTTCTGATTTACCTGAAGAAAACGAGCAATCTGTCTACAATCGTATGATTTCCGAGCGTGAGTCCCAAGCACAACAATATTTGTCACAGGGTGAGGCCGAAAAGAACAGAATCATGGCAGAGGCTGATCGAGATGTAACGGAGATGCTGTCCAAAGCAAATGCCCAAGCAGAGCAAATTCGTGCAGAAGGGGAAGAAGAGGCAGCGAAAATATATAATCAATCCTTTTCAAAGGATGAAGAATTCTATCAATTATACCGTACACTTGAATCCTATAAGAAAACAATAGATGGTGAAACGACCATTATCATTCCACAGGGCTCTCCTTATGCTGATTTACTGATGGGTTATATGGAATAGTAATGCTTGGATAGAGATACAAAGAAAATTTTTTGTATCTCTATTCTGCTTTTATGGAGCAAAACACTATAATATAAAGGTGGTGAGAAAAATTGAAGACAACACTAATTATGGTTAGGCATGCCGAGTCTCCATACATATTCGGTAAAGAAAGATCAAGAGAGTTATCTGCTAAAGGGAAAGAAGCGGCGAATAAAGTGAAAGAAATTTTAGCAGAACACAAAAATATTTCTATTGTTTCAAGTCCTTATACGAGAGCAGTACAAACGGTTCAGCCCTTAGCAGAATGGAAAGGGCTTTCGATCACCGAGTACGAGGAATTAAGAGAAAGACCAATAAAAGGGCTAAATTATAAACTGGAGGAGAGAGAGTTAGTCAAAGCTATTCAGCAATCATTTGTAGATAAGAACTTCTGCCTAGAAGGTGGGGAATCCACAGCGGAGGCGCAGAGTAGAGCAATCCCTGTTATTCACCAGTTACTGAAGGATCATCAAGGCAAAACAGTGGTAATAGGTACCTATGGAAATATTATGACAATTATGATGAATTATTTTGACGAAAAATTCGGCTTCGATTTTTGGCATCGTACTTCTAAGCCAGACATTTATGAATTAAGTTTTTTCCAAAATAATTTGGTAAGAATCCAAAGGCTATGGCAGCACGGATGACTGTGAACAAAGATTTGGAGGCTTTGCTTCACTATTGTTTAAAGGAAATGAAAGAGGCTGGTTATGAGTATGCGATCATCGGTCAGGCTAGGCCAATTGAGTTTTATGAAAAGGCTTGTCAAGCAAGGGTTATTCCTATAAAATCCTCATACTAATAAAGAAGAATAAAAATGATATTGTGTTCAAATAGTGGTAAAATAGTGGATAAGATTATACGTATATGCCATTCGGGCATAGATAAAGGAGTTTTTGTGCAAATGTCGAATAAATTAATTCTGATTGATGGAAACAGTATTGCTTACAGAGCTTTTTTTGCTTTACCTTTATTGAACAATGATAAGGGAGTGTATACGAATGCTGTCTATGGTTTTACTACAATGCTACTTAGAATATTAGAAGAGGAAAAGCCAAGTCATGTATTGGTTGCCTTTGATGCTGGTAAAACAACTTTTCGTCATGAAACCTATAAGGAATATAAAGGTGGACGGCAAAAGACACCACCAGAATTAAGTGAACAATTCCCGTTATTAAGAGAACTTTTAGATGCCTTTCAAATTAAGCACTACCAGCTTGAGAACTTTGAAGCAGATGATATCATTGGAACTATTTCAAAGCAAGCAAAGAAAGACGACTGGAACGTTAAAGTAATTTCTGGTGATAAAGATTTACTTCAACTAGTCTCCGAAAAGATCGATGTAAGTGTAACGAAAAAAGGAATTAGTGATGTGATGAATTATACTCCAGATACATTAAAGGAAGATATGGAAATTAGCCCAGATCAGGTCATTGATTTGAAGGCTTTGATGGGAGATAAATCTGATAATATACCAGGGGTCCCTGGAGTGGGACAGAAAACGGCAGTCAAGCTGTTAAAGGAATACCAGACTCTCGAAAACTTATATGATCATCTTGATGAGGTATCTGGGAAGAAGTTAAAGGAAAATTTAACAAATCATAAAGATGATGCCTTTATGAGCAAGGACCTAGCAACGATCAATCAGTCTTCTCCAATCGAAATTTCCGTAAAGGATACGTTATATGCTGGTTATGATGCAACAAATGTACGGAATTTATTTGGTGAATTAGGCTTTTCTTCCTTAATGGGGAGAATCTCTGGTGATGAGGAAGCGGATGTCGAAAGTACAACGCTTGAAGCAATAGATTTTGAAAAAATCGAAAGTATTTCTGAGGATCTTTTTACAGGTGTTGCTGCATTTGATATAGAGATCCTGGAAGAAAATTATCATCGGGAGCAGATGATTGGTGCATCACTTGTTAATGAAAAAGGTAAATTCTTTATTCCCATCGATGTATTCAAAGAATCTACAGCGTTTAAGAGATGGGCAGAGGATAGCTCGAAGAAAAAATATGTATTTGATGCCAAAAAAATTACGGTACTCCTGAACCGATTCGAAATTGGTATAGAAGGAATTTCCTTTGATTTACTACTAGCTTCTTATCTGATTAATCCATCTGAGAATAATCATGACATTCCTGCTATTAGTCATCGCTTTGGCAAAACCGCTATCCAATTCGATGATGAGGTTTATGGAAAAGGTGCAAAAAAGGGACTTCCTGATGAGGAAGATAAATGGATAGAGCACATTGTTAGAAAAACAACGATGATCTATGAATTAAAGAAACAAATGGAAGATGAGCTAGAGGGGAATAAACAGCTAGATTTACTCTATGAATTAGAGCTCCCCTTAGCACTCGTTTTAGGGGAAATGGAAGCAAGAGGAGTAAAGGTTGATAGTAGTCGACTAGTTGAGATGGGAAAAGAGTTGACCGAAAGACTGAAAGTATTAGAAGAAGAGGTTTATGAATTAGCTGGTGAAAAGTTTAATCTTAATTCACCAAAGCAGCTCGGTCCCATTCTGTTTGAAAAATTAGAGCTTCCGGCTATCAAGAAAACGAAAACGGGTTATTCTACTTCTGCGGACGTTCTCGAGCAGCTACAAGGAAAGCATCCGATAATTGAGAAGATTCTATTATATCGTCAACTGAAGAAATTAGACTCCACGTACATTGCAGGATTACTACGGGAAGTATTTAAACAGGATGAAAAAATCCATACTCGATTTAATCAAGCATTAACTCAGACAGGACGCTTAAGCTCTATTGATCCCAATTTACAGAATATCCCGATTCGAATCGAAGAAGGTAGAAAAATTAGACAAGCCTTTATTCCGTCAAAAGCAGGCTGGAAAATGCTTGCAGCGGATTATTCTCAAATCGAACTGCGTGTCCTCGCGCATATTGCAGAAGATGAGAAATTACAAGCAGCCTTCCAACAGGATAAGGATATTCATACTCAAACAGCAATGGATGTTTTTCATGTTTCGGAAAAAGATGTTACATCCAATATGAGGCGTCAAGCAAAGGCGGTTAACTTTGGTATTGTATATGGAATTAGTGATTACGGTTTATCCCAGAGTCTTGGTATTACTAGAAAAGAAGCTAAGAAATTTATTGAACGCTACTTGGAAAGCTATCCATCTGTTAGAGATTATATGAAGGATATCGTTGCCAAAGCAAAGCAGGATGGGTTCGTTACAACGATTATGAACCGAAGGCGTTATCTTCCAGACATTACTAGTCGTAACTTTAATGTTAGGAGCTTTGCTGAGCGAACGGCGATGAATACACCGATTCAAGGAAGTGCTGCTGATATTATCAAATTAGCAATGATTGAACTTGACCGTAGATTAAAAGAAGCAGAGGTAAAAGCACGACTTCTATTACAAGTTCACGATGAATTGATTTTAGAAGTGCCAGAAGAAGAAGTGGATAAGATATCAGACCTTGTAGCAGAAGTAATGGAAAATGCGATCGAATTAAGTGTACCATTAAAAGTAGATGTATCCCATGGTGATACATGGTATGATGCAAAATAAGTTAGGAGAAGTTCAGAAATGCCAGAGCTACCAGAAGTGGAAACAATAAGACAAACATTAAGACAATTGGTCATTGGCAAGGAAATGGAGTCTGTCGATATAAAATGGCCAAAAATTATTCAAAAACCAGATGATATGGAAGAATTCAAGCAGCTATTAGTGGGACAAACAATAGAGGAAATACGAAGAAAAGGGAAGTTCCTTTTGTTCGATTTAACAGATCTTGTGTTAGTTTCCCATTTAAGAATGGAAGGGAAATATGGCGTGTTTCAAAAGGGAGAAGAGATTGCCAAACATACTCATATCACCTTCCATTTTGTGGATGGAACAGAGCTTAGATATCGGGATGTTCGAAAATTTGGCACGATGCATTTATTTGAAAAAGGTGCAGAACTTGATGAAAAGCCTCTAATTCAATTGGCAATGGATCCATTAGAAGAACATTTTTCTTTTACACTTTTTGCCCAAAAAATTCAAAAAAGCGAACGTGTCATTAAAAACATCTTATTAGATCAAACAGTAATCGCAGGACTTGGTAATATTTACGTGGATGAGACACTTTTTCTCGCAGGTATTCATCCATTACGTAAAGGTAATAGCCTAACCTTAAGCGAAATAGAAACCATTTATCAATCAGCAGTGCTTACCTTACAGGAAGCAATTAAGCAAGGTGGAACAACGATTCGTTCCTATGTGAACAGTCAGGGGCAAATCGGCATGTTCCAACAGCAATTACATGTATATGGTCAAACAGACAAAGCCTGTCGGAAATGTCATGACAAGATTGTAAAAATGAAGGTGAATGGTAGAGGCACGCACTTTTGTCCAACCTGTCAACAGCTATAAATGGTGGTGGAGATGAATGATTATTGGCTTAACAGGTAATATTGCTAGTGGGAAGTCAACGGTAAGCAACATGTTAAAAGAATCGTATCAGATTCCAATTATTGATGCAGATATTATTGCAAGACAAGTGGTAGAGCCAGGAGAGACTTCTTATGATCAAATTGTCGAGACATTTGGTCGGGATATTTTACTGGATGATCAGACCATTAATCGAAAAAAACTCGGACAGCTTATTTTTCATGATTCCTCTTTGCGGGAAAAATTAAATAATATCGTTCACCCCGCAGTCAGAAGAAGAATGGAAGAAGAAAAACAGGCACATCTTTCCAGAGGGGAAAAGGTTATCGTTTTAGATATTCCGCTTCTGTTCGAAAATAATCTAACACATTTAGTTGATCGAACCATCGTCGTCTTTACCGAAGAAAAGCAACAATTAAAAAGGTTGATGAATCGTAATCATTTAACAGAAGCAGAAGCAAAGGAGCGAATGAATGCTCAAATGGATCCAGTAAAGAAAAAAAGACTTGCAGATGCGGTTATCGACAATAGCGGTTCTCTAGAACAGACCGAACAACAGTTAGAGAAACTCATGCAAAAATGGAGAATTTTTAATTAGAGATAGGGCATAAATAACCGTTCTGACAGATGGAAAAATTCGTCCTAAAAATAGCTTGTAAAATAGGCGGAAAGCATATATAATCTTTTTGGCATATCTTTTTACTTAGAAATCTCTAACGAAGATGAAGTGAACTTTTGAGGAGAGGAAATGTAAAAAGATCTTTTGGCTAAATCCTTATTGATGAATGCTTAAAGGGTTAGGACCTCTTTGGACTAACTTTCCCCCGTGGTTATTCATGCATGGATTTCAAAAGAATTAGCAAAGGGGGAGTAAGACATTGGATACAATGGGAAGACATGTTATTGCAGAGTTATGGAATTGTAACCTTGACATTTTAAATGATTTAGACCGTTTAGAGAAGACTTTTGTTAATGCGGCATTAAAGGCAGGAGCAGAAATAAGGGAAGTCGCTTTTCACAAATTCGCTCCATTTGGGGTGAGTGGTGTAGTAATTATTTCAGAATCCCATTTAACGATTCATAGTTTTCCTGAGCATGGATATGCAAGTATTGATGTCTATACGTGTGGAGATATTATTGATCCACATATCGCAGTAAAGTTCATTGAGGAAAAGCTTGAAGCGAAAACAGTAGAAAAATTAGAAGTCCCACGTGGTATGGGAACTGTGAAACTTAAACAAATGAAAGCATAATATGGAGAAACCCTTACATTTCGTAAGGGTTTTATCGTTCATTGCTTATATTCTCCGACATACTTTTCTAATTTATTCGATTTAATCGTTTTCTTCATGAAAACGTGTTAAAATAAAATAAATATAAATACATAGTAAGGTGTGAGGAGAATATGGCATTTCGTGACGTAATAAACAAGAATTTTAACAACCACTCTGAAACAAGAGATAAGCATTGGGACCCAGCGCTTCAAACTCATTATTTTAAAACAACAAAGGATAAAGCTTTTGATAAACTAGTTCCATTGTTTAAAAGTAGAAAAGAATTTGAAGTAGTAGCTGTTTCAAAAGATCATGGCGAAATTAGTTTTAATTATAGAAAAGGAAGAAAAGTCTTTATCATTATGACTATTATTATGGTTAAGCCATATCGAACTGCAATTGATATCTCTGCAACAACAGAGTCTGCGATTCCATTTGATTTTGGCTATAGTCATAAGCTAATTCCAAAGCTTTATGATATAATAAAAAAAGAACTTGACTATATCGGAACAAAGGAATAATGTGTTACGATGAAGAATCGAAAAAACAAGGGATGATTCAAATTGCGATGTCCACATTGTCAATATAAAAGCACAAAAGTATTAGACTCACGGCCAATTGAAGATGGACGATCGATACGTAGAAGAAGAGAATGCGAATCTTGTAGCTTTCGCTTTACCACCTTTGAACGAATTGAGGAAGTTCCACTCATTGTCGTTAAAAAGGAAGGAACGAGAGAAGAGTACAGTCGAGATAAGCTAATGCGAGGCTTGATTCGCGCTTGTGAGAAGAGACCAGTTGCTCTTGAGAAAATCGAGAATATTGCTGTGGAGATTGAGAAGGAATTAAGAAATCGAGGAACTTCCGAAGTGGAAAGTAATGAAATTGGCGAAATGGTTATGGATCGATTAGTAGATGTAGATGAGGTTGCCTATGTTCGTTTTGCATCTGTTTATCGACAATTTAAGGATATCAGTGTGTTCTTAGAAGAATTAAAAGATTTAATAAGAACAGATAACAATCATTAAGAAGAGATTTGGATCATGATGATCTAATAGAATTATTTTATCAGCAATAAAGGGGCTATGTATATGAGTCTAGGCGACTTAGGAAAAATATTACCATCAGAATTATATATAGTCGATTTATCTCGTGATGTACAGCTTTCTTTTACAAGCTCCCTAACACACTTGTATCAACCATTAATTGGGATTGATGCCCTTTCTCTATATCAAACACTATATTCGGAGTCTACTTTGCAAATCGATCGATCCGATTATCAGACACATCATGTGCTGATGAATTATCTCGGTTTACCTCTGGATAGAATTTACCGTGCGAGAAGAAAGCTTGAAGCGATCGGTTTATTGCAGACATTTGAAAGCAATCAAGATGAACAAAAAACTTACCGATATTTGTTACATCCTCCTTTATCCAGTACAGCTTTTTTTCAAAATGATTTTTTAAGCCACTTATTATATCATCAACTAGGTAGTGAAAAGTTTAAGCTTGTGAAATCAGCTTTCTTAAAAAAAGAAGCAAAACAATCTCCATCCTCACTCGAAACGACGGCAAAATTTGAGGATGTTTTTCAATTGAGGGATAAGGACATGGATGCGGAGCTCATACACAAATATGATGATGAAGTGTCAGAAATTCCTATCAACACGGTCGTTGATTTTGAATGGATAACACAAATATTAGAACAGAGAATGCTACCAGTGAATAAAATTTTGACGGCAGAGAATAAAAAATTGATCAACCAAATGGTAGCAATGTATGATTTGACCAATCATGAGATAGAAAAAGCTTTATTATGGGCAATGAATGATCAGAATCGATTAAATAGAGCAGAATTCCAAGCAGCATGTCTTGACTTAGTTAATGCGAATGGAAGCAAAATATCCTTAAAGGTAACAGAATATAAACAGAAGATTAGTCCCATACCTGAAACATCCGCTCAACCGAAATCAAAAGAAGAGCTTCTAGTGGAACGGTTGGAGCATATTTCACCAAAGCAATTGCTGGAGGACCTATCGGATGGTGCCGCTGCATCTACCCAGGATCTAAAGCTTATAAGTGAAATTATGACACAGCAAGGTTTAACGGCAGGCGTTATGAACGTACTAGTCCATTATGTTATGCTGAAAACAGATATGAAGCTATCAAGGAATTATTTGGAGAGAATTGCAAGTCATTGGGCGCGTAAAAATGTAAAAACCGTTAGACAAGCCATGACATTAGCAAAATCAGAAAATAAAAAATATCAGCAATGGACGACCAATACTTCGAACAAAAGATATCATTATACATCGAACAAGAAGGACATTGTGCCAGATTGGTATAAAAAGCAGAAGGAATCTGCAAAAAAGGAAAAAAGCAAGCAACCAAAAGAATCAGAGCTTGATAGAGAACGGAAAGCACAGGAGGCAGATGCACTCCTAGCAGAATATTTACAACAACATGCAAATGAAGATTAGGGATGATATGATGGAACCAATTCAATCCTCATTAAAAAAATGGATGAAGTCAAATAAGGAATTCCAAACTACCTTCCGGGATATTAAAGCACAGGTGCTACAGGACGAGGGGATTCAAGCACTGTTAAGCGACCATTTGGAATTTGAAGAATCAGATATTGACCGTCATTTAATAAAGCTGTATGAATATAAGGAAGCCTCAAAAGATTGTAAAGATTGCCCCAACTTAGCAGGCTGTAAGAATATTATCAAAGGCTATACACCACATTTAGAATTAAATGATCAAGATATTTCTATTCGTTATGAGAAATGTTCGTATAAAATACAGGATGAACTTCAAAAAGAAAAGGAATCCTTAGTGCAAAGCCTTTATATGCCAAAGCAGATAAAGGAAGCGACATTAGCGCAACTTGATACAACCAGTTATGAAAGAAAAGATATAGGAAAGGAAATCATAGAATTCGTCAAGCATTATTCCCAAGACTCCTTTAGAAAGGGTTTATATATATACGGGCCATTTGGTACAGGGAAATCTTTCATTCTAGGGGTTTTGTCGAATGAATTAAAGAAAAAAAGAATCAATACGGCGATGATCTATATGCCAGAATTTGTACGAGAAATGAAAGCATCGATCCAAAATGATTCCTTACAATCTAAAATCGAGCATTTTAAAAAGGTGGATGTTTTAATGTTTGATGATATTGGTGCAGAATCGATTTCACCTTGGTTTAGGGATGAAGTGTTAGGTGCCATTTTACAATATCGGATGATGGAGGAATTGCCAGTATTTTTCACTTCGAACTATGATTTAGATCAATTAGAAGCACATTTAGCTACATCAAATCGTGGAGATGTAGAGACAATAAAAGCAGGAAGAATTATCGAAAGAATTAAACAGCTTAGTAAACCAATAGAACTTCATCAACGGTTTCGTGATAATGGATAACTTTTAGGCGCATTCGCTTGTACAGCGGATGCGTTAGCTTTTTTCTCCTTTGGACTTCAAAATTTACACTTCTTCGTTTACTCCTTGCATCCATTTTATACTCCTAACGTACAAAGTTAAAAAGACTTGAGGTTATTTTTTTTGTTTTTCACCCATATAATATATCAGTTTGATGGTGATGAGGGTGATGAGAATTGTTAGAAGTATATTTTGAACAAGAGCAAGAAGCGGATGTATTTTATCAGCTTGCTAGAGAAGAAACAGAAACACAATTAAAAGCCATTCGACGTAGGGGAAATAGAAATAGTATATTCATTTTACAGGTCGAATCGGTTGATATGGACATCAAGAAGAAAACATTAGCTAAGCTGTTAAGCAATGTGTATATTACGTGTCGTGAAATTCCTCAAATACGTACCATTTTAGAAAAAAAATATCATTTTTCCAACAAGGAGGAAATAGAACGAATTACGAGTATTGCCCATTCATTGCTTGAGAAGGATGAAGATATTTATGAGGACAAGATTCACCAGCATGAATTACGAGATATATTAATGGCTATTTTTTTGTTGCATTTGGAACCAGACGTTATCCGATTTGATTCGATTGTTCATTTTCGCTTACATCATTATCTAGAACAGCTTACCGAAATTGTAGGACTAGCCATTGATGAATTTAAGCGGGAAGAAGAATACCAATCCTTTATTAACTCTATTCGAGAGTTCGTACATCGTAAACAAGCAGAAGAGGATGTTATTTTTGTATTGGCCGGAGAACAATATCAATTTTATCGAGAGGATGGTACGTGTCTAACTAAAGAAATGCTGGAGGAACTGATGAATCATTTCCCGCTATTTATTTTTGGAATGCAGGAGAATGAATGGAATATTTCCCCATTACTCATGCTTGCGCCAAAGCATCTTTTTCTTTACACGGAGGACCCAAATGACGCCCAAATCAATACTATTCTAAACATATTTCAAGAAAAATGTTCACTATTTCCTTCTGATGCATTTCCATTTTTTGATGCAGAAGAAAAAGAATCTTGATTTTTTTCGCAACAGTCGTTATAATAAACCGCATATAGTAAAAATGTAATTGTTTTGATGAGGACATGATAGTAGGTATGGCTTACTGTTAGAGAGGAGAGTCTTGGCTGAAAGCTTTCTGTAGGACCACTTATTATTACCACCTCTGAACTCTACTTATGAACATACGGGAATGTTTAGTAATAAGTAGCGATTCATCATCGTTAACCGATGCAAGGAAGCTTACATGATTTGGATGTAAGGAAATTGGGTGGAACCACGGGTACAACGCTCGTCCCTTTACTAATAAGTAGAGGGATGGGCGTTTTTATTTTACCTTATTAAAGGATAAGAAATACTAACACATCTGCTAAAGGTCGAACGAATGCGAGTTTATCTAATACGTTAGGAAGGTATAAAATCTCTACACAGCAGAAGTTCGACATAGCTGAGATTTTAAGGTGCCAAGTATAAGCAAAACTTGACATTCGCTAAAAGACCAGCGAATGCGAGTTTATCTAATGTAAAGAAGGAGTGTACAAGTATGAGTCATATTCAGATTACTTTTCCAGATGGAAATAGCAAGGAGTTTCCTAAAGGAACAACAGGAGAAGAGATTGCTGCATCGATCTCACCAGGATTAAAAAAACAAGCGATAGCAATTAAGCTTGATAATACGTTTTATGATTTGCGAACACCACTTGAAACAGATGGTGTGATAGAAATTATTACATTAAAAAATCAAGAAGGATTGGAGATTCTTCGTCACTCTACAGCTCACCTGATGGCACAAGCAATTAAGCGAATTTTCCCAAATGTCAAATTGGGCGTAGGGCCAACCATTGAAAATGGGTTCTATTATGATATAGATATGGAAGAAAGCCTAACACCAGAAGATTTACCACGTATTGAAAAAGAAATGAAGCGTATAGTGGACGAGAATTTAGAGGTAGTACGTAAAGAAGTATCACGTGACGAGGCAAAAGCGATATTCGAAGAAATTGGTGATGACCTCAAGTTAGAATTACTTGATGCGATTCCAGAGAATGAAACAGTTACGATCTATGAACAAGGGGAATTTTTTGATCTTTGTCGTGGGGTACACGTCCCGCAAACTAGCAAAATTAAAGTGTTCCAATTATTGAGTATATCTGGCGCATATTGGCGAGGAGATAGCAATAATCAAATGCTTCAACGCATTTACGGAACTGCCTTTGAAAAGCAAAGTCAGCTAGATGAATATTTACGACTTAGAGAAGAAGCAAAAGAACGTGATCATCGCAAGCTAGGTAAAGAGCTAGGTATCTTTACAATCTCTCAAAAGGTTGGGCAAGGGTTACCATTATGGCTTCCAAAGGGAGCAACTATCCGTCGTACGATTGAACGATATATTGTCGATTTGGAAGAAAGATTAGGATATAATCATGTGTATACACCCGTTTTAGGGAGTGTGGAGCTATACAAAACAAGTGGACACTGGGATCACTATCAGGATGATATTTTCCCACCAATGGAAATGGATAATGAAGACTTAATCTTGCGTCCAATGAACTGTCCACATCATATGATGGTATACAAAAATGAACTGCATAGCTATCGAAATTTACCTGTACGTATAGCAGAGCTTGGAACAATGCACCGCCATGAAATGTCGGGAGCACTTGCAGGATTACAACGTGTACGTGGTATGACTTTAAATGATGCTCACATCTTTGCAAGACCAGATCAATTAAAGGATGAATTCAGTCGAGTGGTAGAGCTTGTACAAAACGTGTATCAAGATTTCGGTATTGAGGATTATTACTTCCGTCTATCTTATCGTGATCCAGAGGATACGGAAAAATATATCGATAATGATGAAATGTGGGAAAAAGCACAAAGTATGCTCAAAGAGACGATGGAAGACTTGAAGCTAGATTATGTGGAAGCAGAAGGAGAGGCAGCCTTCTATGGTCCAAAACTGGATGTACAAGTGAAAACAGCACTTGGAAAAGATGAAACGTTATCAACCGTTCAGCTTGATTTTCTATTGCCTGAACGATTTGATTTAACATACATCGGAGAGGATGGGAAAGAACATCGTCCTGTCGTTATCCATCGCGGGGTAGTTTCTACTATGGAACGATTTGTAGCTTTCTTATTAGAGGAATACAAAGGTGCCTTTCCAACATGGCTCGCACCAATTCAAGCACGAATTATTCCAGTTTCCAATGAAGTACATCTCGACTATGCGAAGAAGGTTGAGGATGAACTTCGTTTTGCAGGTGTTCGAGTGGAATTGGATGAGCGTGAAGAGAAAATCGGCTATAAAATCCGTGAAGCACAAACACAAAAAGTACCTTTTGCTATAGTCGTTGGGGATAAAGAAGTAGAAACCAATGCTGTAAACATACGCCGATATGGAGAGAAAAACTCAGAAACGATTGATTTCGAAGAATTTAAGCAATTGATTCAGAAAGAAATAGAAGAGCGTCAATTAAGAAAATAGCTTAAATAAAGGAAAACTCCCCACCTGTTATAAGTGGGGAGTTGTTTTCTAAATCTATCTGAAAAAATTTTTGATTGCTGCCAGTCGTATCTTATGGCCACAGTCATCGCAACAAAATATAGCTTTCCTATTTTCTTTGAATTTTTTGTATCTTTCACTGCCTTCATAAACTTTAAACGCATTTTTGCAGTTATAGCATTTCACTTCATAATGAAACATTTCATCCCCCATTTTGCCCTTCCCTTCTAGTTGGTTTGTAAAAAATTGTTATAAATTCTTAAGCTTTTACATTTACATAAACCAGGTAAAATTACAGATAATGCTTAGCTAACAATTGATTATTTTCTTCCTCTTTCTTCTTTTGCAATTTTCATAAATTTGTTCGTTTCTGCTACAACGACACCCGACAATAGCAACAATCCTATTAGGTTTGGAAATGCCATTAGTCCGTTCATAATATCGGCAAAATTGAATACAACATCTAATGATACAATAGCGCCAATGAAGACAAAGAAGATAAAAATATAACGATAGATTTTTACCCCTTTTTCCCCAAAGAGGTAATCGATCGATTTTTCTCCATAATAAGACCAGCCTAAAATAGTAGAAAAGGTAAAGAACAGGATTCCAAATGTTACAATAATTGAACCAGCATCACCTAGGAATAGTGCAAATGCCGAACTAGTAAGTGCGGACCCATCAAGGCCACTTGTCCATTGATCTGCCATGACAATGGTAATTCCGGTTATGGAACAAATAACAATCGTATCAATAAATACCTGTGTCATGGATACGAGCGCTTGCCGTGCGGGGTAATCGGTTTTTGCAGCTGCAGCGGCAATTGGAGCAGAACCAAGACCTGCTTCATTAGAAAATGCACCACGTGCTACCCCATAACGGATGACAGTACCTAATATCCCACCACCAATTGCTTTTCCAGTAAAAGCATCCTGAAAGATATAACTTATGGCTGTTGGCACAAGGTCAAAATTAAGCACAATGACGACTAATCCACCCAATACATAAAAGACAGCCATAACCGGAACAAAAAATGCGGTTACGCGACCAATACTTTTAATTCCACCAATAATAACTAATCCGGCAAGTACTGTGAAAGCAATTCCTGTTACAAATGGATTGATCGAGAAGGACTCCTCTAACGATGCAGCCGCTGTATTGGATTGAACCATATTCCCAATTCCAAAAGCAGCAATAGAAGCAAATATGGCGAATAAAATCCCTAAGAAACGACCAATGCGTTTATTTTTTAATCCATGTTCTAGATAATACATTGGTCCACCAGACATTTCACCACGCTGATTTTTTTTACGATATTTGACAGCTAAGAGGGCCTCTGCATATTTTGTCGCCATTCCAAAAAGTGCGGTGATCCACATCCAAAAGACAGCACCTGGTCCACCAGCAACCACAGCTGTAGCAACCCCTGCGATATTACCAGTTCCAACGGTTGCAGCTAAGGCAGTCGTTAATGCCTGATAATGGGTTATGTCTCCTTCTGAATTTTTATCTTGATTTTTGCTAAAGGAAAGCTTTAATGCATAGGGAAGAGCACGAAATTGTAAGAAAAGTAGTCGACAAGACAAAAGAATCCCTGTACCAACTAATAAAATTAATAAGGGAGGACCCCATACCCAGCCGCCAATTTCTCCTAATATTTCTGCCCCTTTTTCATTAAAGCTTTGTAACCAATCTAACATAATATCCCTCCCTTTTAAGATTGCGCTTTCATATAACCATATTCATTGAAA
Source organism: Gracilibacillus sp. JCM 18860 (assembly GCF_055395245.1). Classification (NCBI taxonomy): domain Bacteria; kingdom Bacillati; phylum Bacillota; class Bacilli; order Caryophanales; family Bacillaceae; genus Gracilibacillus; species Gracilibacillus sp. JCM 18860. Next base: position 986,915 of record NZ_AP043868.1, on the reverse strand, counting down.
AAAAGGATGATGTCAACTGAATAGACAATCTTTTTACTAAAGAGTATAATGTTTAACGGAAGAATCCTATTGTGGTTAAATAGATTGTCTATTATTTATCTATTTTCGAAAAACGATTATTGACTTGTTAAGGTGTACATGTTAAGATAGTTAAAGTGAATTAAATATGATCAGAGACAAGTAGAAGCACCCGCTTCTCACCTGATTGACACAAGTGTTGTAGTTGACAGGTATTTATCCGACTTATTTGTAATGAAATCGAGGATGTGTGGGTGCAGTATGTGTACCGACACTTTTTTGTTATTGAACAAAAAGGGATAAAGTCAATCAGTATTTAAAGGATGATCGACTTGTCTTATTGTTAATATATGATCATGTTTCATTACGCTTTTTATTAAATTTCGGAGGTGGCTGATTATTAGCAAAGATATGAATGTCAATGAGAATATTCGAGCACGTGAGGTTCGACTCATTGATTCTAATGGGGATCAATTAGGCGTAAAATCTCGTCAGGAAGCATTAGATATTGCTCAAACTAGAAATCTGGATTTAGTATTGGTTGCGCCAAAAGCAAAACCACCCGTTTGCCGAATCATGGATTATGGGAAATATCGCTTTGAGCAACAGAAAAAAGAGAAGGAAGCGCGCAAAAAGCAAAAAGTTATTAATGTGAAAGAGGTTCGACTTAGCCCTGGTATTGAAGAGCATGATTTCAATACAAAATTACGTAATGCACGTAAGTTTTTATCTAAGGGAGATAAAGTAAAGGTCTCTATTCGCTTCCGTGGACGTGCGATTACCCATAAGGAACTAGGTCAAAAAGTATTGGAACGAATGGCCGAAGCATGTAAAGATATATCTTCTATTGAGCAAAGAGCGAAAATGGAAGGTCGTAGTATGTTCATGATGCTTGCACCTGTTTCTGATAAAAAATAACGAATATTTACGTCAAATATAGTTTAGTTTTACAAGGAGGAAGCTATTATGCCAAAAATGAAGACTCATAGCGGTACTGCAAAAAGATTCAAAAAAACAGGATCTGGAAAGGTAAAACGTTCGCACGCATTTACTAGTCATATGTTTGCAAACAAAACGCAAAAACAAAAACGTAAACTACGTAAATCTGCTATCGTTTCCGCAGGAGATTATAAACGCATTAAACAAATGTTACCGAAATAATAGGAATTCGTTGATATATATAGGAGGGATTTATTATGCCACGTGTTAAAGGTGGAACAGTTACACGTAAACGTCGTAAACGTATATTAAAGCTAGCAAAAGGTTATTATGGTGCAAAACATTCACTATTTAAAACAGCTAAACAACAAGTATTAAAATCAGGTCAATATGCTTATCGTGACCGCCGTCAGAAAAAACGTGATTTCCGTAAGCTTTGGATTGCGCGTATTAATGCGGCAGCTCGCTTAAATGACCTTTCATATAGCCGTTTCATGCACGGATTAAAATTAGCAGGCATTGAAGTTAACCGTAAAATGCTAGCTGATCTTGCTGTGAATGATGAAAAAGCATTTGCACAATTAGCAGACCAAGCAAAATCTGCTTTAAAATAATTTTTATTTAAAGGATTGTTTCATCAGGTGATGGGACAATCCTTTTCTTACATATAAAATAATATAGGAAATGGAGACCTCAAATGATTTTGGTGGCTTATTATATTGTCATGAATCTTATTGGATTTTGGACAATGCAAATAGACAAAAATAGGGCGAAGAAAAATAAGTGGCGTGTTCCCGAGCGTAGAATTTGGTTTATTGCTTTTATTGGTGGAGGGATTGGTGCAACGGTGGGAATGAACGTATTTCGACATAAAACGAAGCATCTTGCGTTTAAGCTATTCCTTCCTTTGCTAGGTATTTTACAGGTGCTTTTAATAGTCTATCTATCTTTTACTCGTGTTCCAATCCCTTAGAAAAAAGCTGTCATAACAGCTCGTCTATTGTCATATTAGTTAAGATAGAGGAGTTGATGAAGCATGCAACTAGAATGGTTATTGCAGATGAAATTATGGGATAGTTATGTACTTGTCGCTCCAATGGCGTTCATTTTTGTTCATATATTAAGACCTATTCTTTTTTTACCTGTCCTGTTATTGTGTATCACGGGGGGATTGGTGTTCGGAATCATTGCTGGGACGATTTATTCTGTGATTGGCTTACTATTTTCCAGTATTATTTTCTATTGTCTTTTATCATGGCTACCAGTCCTATCCAAGAAGTGTGAACAAATTGAAAAAAGATGGCTGAAGCAACGAGAACTCACCATTGTTCAAATTTGTTTGTTAAGGTTATTACCATTTATGCACTTTCATTTGCTTTCCTTCTGTATTTATCAAAATACAAAGAGCTTCATTGAATATTTACGAACAACTCTTTTGTCAGTCCTTCCACTTGCCATTGTTTATACAGCCTTAGGGGATACGCTACAACAAATGCCAATATGGTATGCAGTTCCTGTCACCCTATTTATTCTCATACTTGTCTATTTCTTTAGAAGAAAACAAACCATCATTAAATGGCAAACCTTCTTCTCGCCTACGTCTCATCTTTGAAGATGTAGGCGATCAATAGGATGCTTCCAGTCAATTTCGGCGTGCGGATAGCGTATTAGAATTTCCTCTTCAAGAAAATATAGATCTTTTCGCTCAAAGCCTTGTAGTTTCTCTGGATTTCTGGCATGCATCATAATATGAATAACCTCAAAAGAATCCTCTGTTGTTCCTAAATATTTCTCTCCTTCGAATAAGTAACCATTATAGGTAATAAAAAAATTTTTCTTAATATTCTCATTGTTATCTAAAAAGTAAAATTCTTTCTTCTCTTGGGCAACCTCTAGCTTTCTTTTTGGATTAACGATATATTTAAATGCAGTATATATCAAGATAACTAAGGCAATTAACACTAATAATCGAAATAAAATGACAATCATGAAAGTCCCACTCCTTACATGCTATAAAAATTTCCGTACCCCATTTTCTTTATAGATACGAATGAACAAGTGATAAGGTTTCAAAAATATGAAAAAAACATGATATAATGACGACAGGTATTAGGAGGTGTACAATGAACTGGGAAACATTATTTAAAATGCAACGTGATCTAGACCATTATATACTAAAACAGCATCAATTAAAAAATGAACAAATTGTGGAGAAAAAAGTTTTGGCCCTTTTGGTAGAGATTGGTGAACTTGCTAATGAAACAAGATGCTTTAAATATTGGAGCGTAAAAGCACCAAGTCCAAAAGATGTCATTGCAGAAGAATATGTCGACGGTATCCATTTTATTTTATCTTTGGGATTAGTAATAGGAATAGAAGATTATCATGGTGAGATTGAGGAACCAAGTGAAGAGACGACAGAATTATTTCTCCGTGTATTTGAAGCAATTCATCAGCTGAACAAAGAAAGATCCAAGCAAGCGTTTAACCAGTTATTCTATGTCTATTTACAGTTAGGAAAGAATTTAGGCTTTACACAAGGAGACATTAAATCAGCCTATATCGAAAAAAATAAAGTTAATTTTGAAAGACAAAATCAAGGTTATTGAACTCGGATGTATGACTTTCATAGAATGGCAAAAAATAGACAAAAGTATCTTCAAACAAAAAATTAGGAGGAAATACATATGGCAAATCAGGAACAGATGCTTAACATGTTGAAGGAATTAACAGATGCTAGGGCTATACCTGGTGATGAAAGAGAAGCACGCCAGGTAATGGAAAAATGGATTACCCCATATGCAGACAAGGTATATACGGATCATTTAGGTAGCCTCATTGCTGAAAAAAAAGGAATGGAAAACGGTCCGAAGATTATGGTGGCAGGTCATTTAGATGAAGTCGGTTTCATGGTAACAAGAATTGACGATAAAGGGTTTGTCTATTTTCAGACCGTTGGAGGCTGGTGGAGTCAGGTTATGCTAGCTCAGCGTGTAACCATTCTTACTAGAAAAGGGGATGTTACTGGTATTATTGGCTCAAAACCACCGCATATTTTATCTCCAGAAGCACGCAAGAAGCCTGTAGAAATTAAAGACATGTTCATCGATATAGGTGCATCTAGCAAGGAAGAGGCTGAGAAATTCGGTGTGCTCCCAGGTGATTCGATTGTTCCCTACTTTGAATTTACCCCATTGAAAAATGAAAAGCTATTACTTGCAAAGGCTTGGGATAACCGAATCGGATGTGCCATTGCAATAGAAGTACTAAAACGATTGAAAGATGAATTGCACCCGAACATCGTTTATGGTGTAGCAACTGCGCAAGAGGAGGTTGGCTTGCGTGGGGCAAAAACAGCAGCACATACCATTAAGCCAGATATTGGGTTTGCGGTTGATGTTGGTATCGCAGGTGATACGCCTGGTATTTCTGCTAAGGAAGCGGACAGTAAAATTGGAGAAGGACCACAAATTATTTTATATGATGCGTCCATGGTATCTCATAAAGGGTTACGTGACTTTGTTGTGGAAACAGCAGATGCGCAGCACATTCCGTATCAGTATTCTTCCATGGCAGGTGGAGGAACAGATTCTGGTTCGATTCATTTAACTGCTAACGGAGTGCCTGCCTTATCTATTACGATTGCAACAAGATATATTCATACACATGCAGCCATTTTACACCAGGATGATTTTGATAATGCTGTCCAATTAATAGTTGAAGTTATCAAACGATTAGACAGTGATACCGTTGAAAAAATTACTTTTAGCTAATAGAAATGCAACGAGGATAGGGCAAAACTAAATAAGGAAAGGAAAATCCGAACAATTTTCTGACTAAGCGAAGTATTTTGACGGAGCGGTTCCAGTTCAGAAATATTACTGTTCGGATTTTTTCTTCTTTACTACTCATTTGTCTCTGTCTGTTATTTTTCTTGACGGACTATCAAGAAAAAATACTTTTCCGTGCTTCATAATGAATCGGCAGCGAAGTATGTTCATGAACGATGTACCAAGAGGAATCCTTCTTCTTCCTAAAACCTAATGTCAACCTTAATGTCATACTTTCTCCAGTATCTTCTATGTATGTAACGATTCCATGAGTAAATGCGATATGGTCACTTTCCTCCATGATTAAATCCTTCCACTCCACATCAAGACTAAGGTCACTTTTGGTTAATCCTTCGAACCATTCCGTCACTACTTTTCTCCATTGGGAAATACCTTCGATTTTCCAGTTATTCCAGCAGTCATAAATAAGAATGTCAGAAGAATAGGAGGAAAGGAAGCCTTCCACATCTATTTCCGAAATAGTAGCTTTATAATTTTCCAATACTTCCTGAGGATTATTCCAGTTAGATTTCATATATACTCACACCTCCATTTTGGCTCTATTTCTGTAAATTTTACCACAGAAGCAAAGGCCAAGTTTCTTTTAAATTGCTGAAAGTATGAAAGCGTTATTGTAATGTTTGATAAGATGTAGTAAAGTGTAAATAACTTATACGTATATTTTATGGGGTTAATTTATATATAAGATAATTTAATAATATACTAAGTCTAATATATTATAATATAACTAATAAAAACATTAATGTAAATAAGTAGTTTGGTGCCTAGTATTGTAAACGCTTTATAAATATACGTATAAGAATAAATAATTTGGAGGTATAGCATATTGAAAAAAGTATTGATGTTCAGCCTGATTTTTTCTTGTATTCTTATATTTATTGCCCCTAGCATGCTGGCAGTTGAGGAGCCTACTTTTACAGATGCTTCTGTCCATGATCCATCCGTCCTTTATACGAATCATACATACTATGTTTTTGGATCACATCTAGCAGCAGCTAAAACCAATAATTTAATGAATTGGGAACAAATAGAAGGTGACGGCGTCCATCCTGGTAATTCTTTATTTGAAGATGTAACAAAAGAATTGGAGGAGGCCCTTACTTGGGCGAAAACCGATACGCTATGGGCACCGGATATGATTCAATTAAAATCAGATGGTAAGTATTATATGTATTACAATGCATGTGAGGGAAGTTCCCCACGTTCAGCAATGGGAATAGCAGTGGCTAATCATCCGAAAGGGCCTTATCAGGATTTAGGACTCATTTTGCGTTCAGGAATGACAGCAGGGGAATCGGCAACGATCGATGGTACCCCTTACGATGATGCACATTTTCCAGAAATCTATGATGCTACCATTCATCCAAATGTGGTAGATCCAGACGTGTTTTATGATGAGGAAGGTAAACTTTGGATGGTATATGGATCTTATTCAGGCGGAATCTTCATTTTAGAACTTGATCCAGACACAGGTTTTCCAATACCAAATCAAGGCTATGGCAAAAAACTCCTTGGTGGGAATCATAGTAGAATTGAAGCGCCATATATTGTCTATAATAAAACAACCGACTATTATTATCTCTATCTTTCCTATGGAGGCTTAGCATCAGATGGTGGATATAACGTTCGTGTGGCAAGGTCAGAGAATCCGGATGGCCCATATACAGATATCCAAGGGAACAATATGATTCAAGCAAAAGGGGAAGATGGGACATTTTTTGATGATGAGTCCATTGCACCGACCGGGACGAAGCTTATTGGTAATTACGAGTTCGAAAAGCTATTCGGGGAGACTGGAGAAGCAACTGGTTATGTCTCACCAGGACATAACTCTGTTTATTATGATGAAAAGACTGGACAGCAGTTTTTGATTTTTCATACACGCTTCCCAAATAGAGGAGAGGCACATGAGATACGAGTTCATCAAATCTTGATGAATGAAAAAGGCTGGCCAGTTGTGGCACCATTCCGATATGTAACTGATGAAAATGTGAATGTTACTAAAGATGAAATTGCTGGAGACTATAAATATATTGCTTTCCAGCAAGCGATTAATGCAGACATAACAAAGTCTACCCATATAAAGCTAACAGAAGATGGAGCGATCACTGGAGATGTTTCGGGAACTTGGGAATTCAAAGAGGAATCAAATTTGACACTATCCATCAATGGAGAAACATTTAACGGGATAGTAATGAAGCAATGGGATCCAGTCTCGCAATCCGAGACAGTTACCTTTACAGCGTTGGCTAATAATGGATTATCGGTATGGGGAAGCCGATATGAAATGACCCAATATACGGATAGTGAAATAACAGAGATGATAGCAGAAAAATTAGAAATAGGTGACCCCAGTCAAGTGATGGAAGATTTACATTTACCAACAAAAGGAGAACAAGATACTATCATTACTTGGAAATCCTCTAATACGAATGTACTCTCCCATGATGGTAAAATAAATCGACCAGCCTATAAGAAAAAGCCTGTTTCAGTAGAATTGACCGCAACCATTGAAAAAGGAAGTGCATCAACCACAAAACAGTTTAACATCACGATAATACCTGAAACTTTTAAAGGTTTAGCGGCACATTATTCCTTTGAAGGTAATCTCCATGATCGTACGAACCGTTTAGATGCTGGCACGGTAACAGGGGATCGTATTAATAATACAGGTGGTAATATCACCTTTGTTGATGGGAAAATAGGTAATGCTGCAAAGTTTGATGGAAAATCAGGTATTAAATTACCAAATGGGATCATTGATAGCAACACCTACACTGTTTCAATTTGGCTAAAGCCTGTAGCCTATTCAGCACATACCACATCTTTTTTCGGTGCTGCTAGTCCTGAACAATGGATTAGCTTGTTACCAGGTGGAACGGCTGCTCATGAACAGACGATGCTCTGGTCTGGTAGCAAGGAATGGTATGAAGGACTAACAGAACAGCTCATTCCTCTCGATGAGTGGAGTCATATAGCTTTTACTGTTACCAAAGGGAACTTAAACCTTTTCATTAATGGAGAGCATATCATGAGTTTAACCAATTTTCCTCACATTTTTACAACAACAGATGCAGTCTTTGCACTAGGAATAAACTATTGGGATCTCCCGTATGAGGGATTAATGGATGAAGTCTTAATATACAACAATAAAGCATTATCTGCCGAAGATATAGAACATTATTACCGTACTCAACAATTGCCGATTAATACGACAGAACTCGAAGAAAAGATTAAGGAAGCAAAAGATTTACTTGATGGAGAGCGTTATACAGAAACCTCTCTTAAAAAATTAACAACGACGATCGAGCAAGCAGAAGCAAGCCTAACTGAAATGAAATCAGAAGCACAGCTCACCCAGATGCTCTCCCTATTACAAAGCGCCATTGATGGATTAAAGGTAAGAAACGACCAGAGTACGGATGATTATATAACGATTTCATCTAAAGACCAATTATTTATGGATGAAAATGGAAACTATATTGTCCATCAAGAAGGTAAGAGCTATTTATTTAAAGCGGGTGTGTTCGATAAAGGAGATATAGATAAAAAAATAGCGATAACCTATGATTCAATCACCGTGTTTTTACCTGTAGAAAATGTCATGAATGAAAAGGGTAGTTTATTTACATTTGGAGATGTGTCAAAAGCAATTCAATTGAAAAATAAGCGAGTAATATCTGACCTAGTAGACTTTACTCTAGAAGAAGATGGTACAGCTATTGAGTTAAAAGGGCCAATTGAGATTTCCTTCTCCATCGAAAGAGAAAAAGTAAAGAATTGGGAAAGTGTCAGAGGAATTTATATCGATGAAAATGGAGAGCAGATGGAAGTAATTATACCTAAATCTTATGATGAAAAGAATGGCATAGTTACCATATTGGTAAATCACTTAAGTATTTATGGTATATTGGAGTTGACAGAAGAACAACATCCAAGCATGGATCATGACGAATCAGCAACAAGTTCTAATGATAAGACAGAAACAAAAGAAAGCAGCTCAACAGAAAATAGGCTTCCAGATACGGCAACCAATCAATTTAGCTGGCTTTTTGCTGGGGCTTTACTACTGTTTAGTGGCTTTCTGTTAATAACAGTAAAACAAATAAGGAAAGACAAATTTTAGATAGGGGATAAGAAGATAAATGACGAACCACTGACAATCCAGAGGTTCGTCATTTCATGTAGATTTTAAATAATATTATCATCAGCTAAGGTATGTACCCATTACTTGTTGTACATAGCTTTGGGTTTCTTGAAAAGGCGGAATCCCATCATACTTATCAACATTACCAGGGCCGGCATTATATGCCGCTAAGGCAAGAAGCTTATTTCCATTGTAACGCTCAAGCATTTGGCTAAGATATTTCGTCCCACCAAAAATATTTTCCTTCGGATCGAAAGGATTTTGAACACCTAATCCAGAAGCAGTTGCCGGCATAAGTTGCATTAGTCCTTGGGCTCCAGCGTGACTGATTGCATTTGCATTATAATTGGATTCATTTCGGATAACAGCATCAATTAATTTTTCATCAACATGATAGCTTGCAGCAGCCTCTTTAATAATCGATGCATAATCCGATGATTCAGACAATGAAGTTGTAGCCTCGTTAGCCTGCTTTATATTTAATAATGGTCTTGTCGTATAGTCTATCGGCTGATAGGAATGATTAGAGGCCAAGCTTGATTGCTGAATCATTGATTGAAGTAATTCTTGAAAAATCGAATCAAAGTTAGCGGCCGTATTTGTTGTAGAATTATTGGTATTGGTTAGATTAGATAATGCCTGCATTTGCATGGCGTATTGGATGTGTGGAATATTCACGTCATAAACTCCCTTTAGGAAAAATTATCTATCTCTAATATACCTTTTTATTCGTATTCGTGCAATATTATTTTAGTGAATATATGACTAAAAGACTACAAATGAAAAGATGGAGCTATTTAAAAAATAAGGCATACCTATTGGAATTGGGCACCATATTTTTAATAGAGAGCTCCATCTTTACTACACAAATTACTTTACCGCTTGCTCTAATGCATTTAATACCTCATCTTTATCTGCTTCACTTGCATTTTGCCAGTATAATTCAAATAATACACCTAAGCCTGGAAGCATTTTTTCTTCACCACTTTGAATCGCATCTACAATCGTTGCTTCCAATTGATCGGCAGAATTACCAGAAACATTTGATTTTATTGCTTTTCGCAAATTTAGATCCATTCTTTACACTCCTTCCAACTTATCATTTTTCATTATAGTTTGACCATCATTAGAGAAAATATGTATGATAGGTACAGGACAGTATTCAAATAAAATGGTGCAAGGATGGGAACAATGATTACATCAGTGAAAAATGAAATGGTCAAAGAATGGCGTAAGCTTAAACAGAAGAAGGAACGAGATCGACAAGAGAAATTTATGATAGAAGGCTTTCATCTAATCGAAGAAGCACACAAAAGTGAGTGGGAAATTGTTGCTTTGATTCATGAAGAACATATAGAAATAGAAAAAAGCTTGTTACAATACCCGTTATATACTGTGTCAGATAATGTAATGGCTGCTATTACAGAGACGAAAACACCTCAAGGAATTGCAGCTGTTGTTAAAAAAAGAAACGTCCAGGATTCCTTGAGCAATAAAGCTTTACTAATTGACGAAGTACAGGATCCCGGCAATGTTGGAACGATGATTCGAACAGCGGATGCAGCAGGTTTTGATACCGTCATTTTAGGAAAAGGTACCGTTGATTTATATAATGACAAAGTAATTCGTGCCACTCAAGGCTCTATCTTTCATTTAAATATCATGCAAGCGGATCTAATAAAAGAAATGGAGAAGCTTCAGGCAAACGGTATTCCTATTTGGTCGACAGGACTTGCACAAGCCAAGCCATATCAACAAGTTGAAAAACCAGATAGAATAGCAATTGTAGTTGGAAATGAAGGAGCTGGGGTCTCCAAAGAAATAATGGACAAAGCTAGTGAAAATGTAGTAATACCGATCCATGGTAAGGCAGAATCGTTAAACGTCAGTGTGGCAGCAGCTATTCTGATGTACTATGTAGTAGGTTAACACCATTTATTTTAGGACTTGCATCATTTCGTTCATTTCATTATACTATATGAAGTAAAACCTATAAAAGCATTGAAGGAGCAAGTAAATAGGTACACATCGTTTACAAGGGAAGAAGCACCATAGACTGGAAGTGCTTCTAACGACCATCTATTGAATTTCACTCTGGAGCTGACACTTGGACCTCTGTGTGAGAGTAAAGGTGTACCGGAAATTTTCCGTTATCAAAAACACGAGTGGATATAGTGATTGCTATATCAACAAGGGTGGTACCGCGATACGTATAGTCTCGTCCCTTTTTTGGGGATGAGGCTTTTTTGTTTTTCTTATAAAATAAAAGGAGGTTTAACAGATGAAAGAACAACTACAAGCACTTGAACAAGAAGCTCTTTCCAAAGTAGAGGAAGCATCAACGATAAAAGAATTACAGGACGTTCGAGTAGCATACTTAGGAAAAAAAGGCCCGATTACTGAGGTTTTGCGAGGGATGGGAAAATTATCACCAGAAGAACGCCCAATAATCGGGGAATTAGCCAATACGGTTAGAGCAAATATTGCTAATGCGATGGAAGAAAAGAAAGATGCAATGGAAAGAGCTGAATTAGAGAAGCAATTAGCGGAAGAGCAAATTGATGTAACCCTACCTGGGCGTCCAGTTGCTGTAGGTGGGCCCCACTTGTTAACAAGCATTGTCGAAGAAATTGAGGATTTATTCATTGGTTTAGGATTTGAGGTTCGAGAAGGTCCTGAGGTAGAGACAGACTACTACAATTTCGAAGCATTGAATTTACCAAAAGGACACCCTGCTCGAGATATGCAGGATTCTTTTTATATAACAGAAGACTTGTTAATGCGTACCCATACTTCACCAGTACAAGCACGGACAATGAATGCTATTCAAGGTGCTCGTCCTGTTAAAATGATTTGTCCTGGTAAAGTATATCGTCGTGACACCGATGATGCTACACACTCTCATCAATTTACGCAAATTGAAGGACTTTACGTTGATAAAAATGTTCGAATGAGTGACCTAAAAGGGGTACTTGATCGTTTTGCCAAGCATATGTTTGGAGAAGACCGCGAAATCCGTCTCCGACCAAGCTTTTTCCCATTTACGGAACCTTCTGTCGAGATGGACATCTCTTGTAAGGTTTGTAATGGGGAAGGCTGCAGTGTATGTAAGAAAACGGGCTGGATTGAGATTCTTGGTGCTGGAATGGTACACCCACGTGTATTAGAAATGGCCGGCTATGATCCAAATGAATATAGTGGATTTGCTTTCGGAATGGGACCTGAAAGAATTGCAATGTTGAAGTATGGTGTGGATGATATTCGTCATTTCTATACTAATGATGTTAGGTTCTTAAAGCAATATCACCAAGCATAAAGAGGAGGTTACGACATGTTAGTATCATTAAATTGGTTAAAAAATTATGTAGATATTGATCAACTATCTCCAGAAGAGCTAGCGGAACGCATTACAAAATCTGGAATAGAAGTAGAGGGAATAGAGCGGTTCGGAAGCACTGCAACGAATGTTGTAGTTGGCTATGTGGAAAGCTGTGAAAGACATCCAAATGCGGATAAATTAAACCTTTGCCTTGTAAATGTAGGAGATGAAACCCTACAAATTATTTGTGGCGCACCAAATATTGCCCAAGGGCAGAAGGTAGCAGCTGCGAAGCCTGGTGCTGTCTTACCAGGGAATGTGAAAATTAAGAAAGCGAAATTGCGTGGTGTCGAATCCTTTGGTATGATTTGTTCATTGCAAGAGCTAGGAGTGGAAGAGAAATTCATACCAAAAGAATTTACTAGTGGAATATTTGTTTTCCCAGAAGATGTGGAAATCGGATCAGATGTAACTAAATTACTGAATTTAGATGATATTATTATAGAACTAGGCTTAACACCAAATCGTTCTGATGCATTAAGTATGCTTGGTGTCGCTTATGAAGTAGCAGCGATTTTGGATGTACCGATCCGCTTACCACAATCCTCCGTACGTACAGTCGAAGAAAAAGTGGAAGAACATATTCGTGTAAATGTAGAAGCCCCCGATGTGAACCCGTATTATGGCGCGTTTATCATTAAGAATATAGTAGTAGGGCCATCTCCTTTATGGATGAGAAATTATTTAATGGCTGCTGGTATCCGTCCGATTAACAATGTTGTCGATATTACGAACTATGTATTGTTAGAATATGGTCAACCACTCCATGCTTTTGATTTTGATAAATTTGGTTCAAACGAGGTCGTCGTTCGAAAAGCAAGTAATGATGAGAGAATGGTGACATTAGATGATCAGGACCGAACGCTTACAGAGGATCATCTCGTTATTACAAATGGTAAGGAGCCAGTGGCACTTGCTGGTGTGATGGGTGGGGCAAATTCAGAGGTATCTGATTCCACCACTACTGTTTTATTGGAGGCTGCTTATTTTGATGGTCAATCGGTAAGAAGAGCTTCCAAGGATTTCGATCTTCGTAGTGAATCAAGTAATCGTTTTGAAAAAGGGGTAGACCCTAATCGAGTCCGTAAGGCAGGAGAGCGTGCTTGTCAATTACTTGCAGAGTATGCGAGTGGTTCTGTACTAGACGGAGTAGTAGAATTTGATCAGCTTGATTATGACGAGAAGACGGTAACGATTTGGACTTCAAAAATTAATGAACGACTCGGTACCAATATATCGAATGAGGAAATTGCCGATATTTTACGAAAGTTACATTTTAACTATGATCAGAATGGGGAAACCTTTACCGTTTATGCTCCAACAAGACGACAGGATATCACTATTTTTGAAGACATGGTAGAAGAGGTTGCACGTATTTATGGTTATGACAATCTCCCATTCACCTTGCCTCAAGGAGGATCTCAAGCTGGAGGGTTAACCAAAAATCAAGCCTTGAAACGTCAGGTAAAGCAATTTCTAGAAGGTGTAGGATTATCTGAAACAGTTACCTATTCCTTAACTACGACATCACGGGCTGAGGAGTTAGTAAGTCCAGAGGTGAAGGATGGATTAGTCTCAACCGTTTCCTTAGCAATGCCTATGAGTGAAGAGCATAGTACATTACGTGTAAGTATTTTACCTGAAATGCTGGCATCAGCCTCTTATAATCTTGCACGAAAGCAAGCTAATATCGCCTATTATGAATTAGGAAGTGTGTTTGTTTCCAAAGAGAAGAAAATAACCGAACAACCTGAGGAGAAATTACGCTTAGCAGGTGTTTTAACTGGTGAGTGGGTAACACATCCTTGGCAGCAAGAGAAAAAGCCGGTTGACTTCTTTGTAACAAAAGGGATTCTTGAAGGATTGTTTGATTTATTGAATGTTGCAGTCACTTATAAACAAGCAAAAATAGAAGGCATGCACCCAGGACGTACAGCTCAAATATTCATGGGAGATCGTGCGATTGGCTTTGTTGGTCAGTTACACCCACTGATGCAAAAAGCCTATGATTTAAAAGAAACGTATGTCTTTGATATTGATTTTGATTATGTATTGGAAATTCATGAAAATGAGCCAAGCTTTGCTGTAATTCCACGCTTCCCAAGTGTGACAAGAGATATTGCATTAGTTGTCGACGAAAAAATTGCAGCAGGTGACATACAAGAAGCCATCGCTCATGCCGGAGGTGCACTCGTTAAGGACATTCAAGTGTTTGATGTTTATCAAGGAGAGCATTTAGAAGCAGGAAAGAAATCCATCGCCTTTAGCTTGTTCTATCAAGATCCCGAAAGAACACTGACAGACGATGAGGTCGAAGCATCATATCAAGCGATTTTGGATGAAGTAACCAAAAAATTCGGAGCGGAATTAAGAGGTCAATAACAAGAAATAGGGCAGCATCCGATCAGGATAGCAGCCCTATTTCGCAAAAAAATTAGAGAACTCGCAAAAAAATTAGAGAACTCGCAAAAAAATTAGAGAACTCGCAAAAAAATTAGAGAACTCGCAAAAAAATTAGAGAACTCGCAAAAAAATTACCTTACATAATTCATCGCCTTGTCCGTATTTGCGAAATGGATTTTTGCATTATCATATAGTACGTCTAGCCCATGTTTTTTAATCAGATAGGCAGCCGTTTCATCAACCTTGGAAGAAGCACCCTTTGGTATCGTCACACCTAATCGTTCAGACAACAAATCCATTTCCTTAACAAATTTAGCACGTGCGATAATAGATGCAGCAGCGACAGAAGTTGAGTAACTTTCGGCTTTTGTCATGAAAAAAACATTTTCTTGAAGCTTCGCCCCCTCACTACTTATATGCTTTCGATAGGAAAGTGGCTGGCAAAATTGATCAATTAAGATCCCGTGTAAAGGGGCAGCACCAATTTTAACTAATAGCTTTTCTATCGCATGGTGATGAAGCATTGCTTTCATTTTTCCCTGATTCCAACCTTTTTTTTGGAGTTTATTATATTTTGTATTATCTAGTGTGAGCAATGTATAAGGAATTTTTTCCTTTACTAACTCCTTTGCCAATATAGCGATTTTATCATCTGTTAAAGTTTTGGAATCGGTTATACCCATTTGCTTAAGTATCGTTATTTTTTCGTCTGGTACATAAACGGCACTGACTGTTATCGGGCCAAAATAATCACCTGTTCCAGCTTCATCTGAACCGATATGAGCATTTTTAAATAAAGAGGTGGGTGGCTTGTAGCCATGATCATTCACCGAGCTTTTATTAGCAGATCCAGAAGTTACCGCACCACTTTCCGACCATTTATTTGCTTCTCTTGCCGCATTTTGCCCTTGAAACATAACTTTTCCTGATCGATAGGCATTAATGGTCGTACCATTCACTTTGGCTAAAAACAGTGTATTGGCAGGTTTTTTAATGATCGAATTTTGATAGTAAGCAGTTATTTCTTCAAGCTTATCTTTTGTTACTTGTATGACAACATTAGCCAAAACTATATCGTCCCTTCTATTATACTAAGGATCATTATAACAAAGATTCAATTTAGCGGAATAGTTTTCTAATTGCTTGCTTCATGTTAATATTATTTTTAAGGTTATCTGTGGTAAAGTAGTATAATCAGGTGAAATGACTTGAAACGTATTGTCAATGAGGGGGTATTATGGGTGACCCAGCCGGATAAATCTCGAACTACCGTTAAGATATATGGAAGATCATATAAAATTGTTGGAAAAGAGAATTCTGAGCATGTGCGTCGCGTCGCAGGCTTAGTCGATGAAAAAATGCAAGAAATACACGATGTGAATAAATCTTTAGATACGACAAGCTTAGCAGTTTTAACTGCTGTCAATACAATGAATGATTACATTAAATTAAAAGAAGATTATGAAGTTTTACAAAATCTTCTCGAGGAGAAAGAGGAATAAATTTGTCATGGTAACTTTTGTTATTCTTATTTTACTTTTATTAGGATTTTTAGTGGGGCTAAAAAGAGGCTTCATTTTACAATTGCTACACTTAACAAGCTTCATACTTGCCTTCATTGTCGCAGTGATGTATTACAAGGACCTAGCAGGTATACTGGAACTATGGATACCATACCCAGAGCTTTCTGATGATGGAACATGGGCAGTGTTCTTGGATACATTTCCACTTGAAGCAGCATTTTATAATGCTATTGCATTTGGTTTATTATTTTTCGCGACGAAAATTGTCCTGCAAATTATTGCGACAATGCTTGATTTTGTTGCAGATTTACCGATCTTATCGATCTTCAATTCATGGTTAGGAGCCATTCTAGGTTTTATTGAGGTCTATTTAGTTATTTTTGTTGTGCTTTATATTATTGCACTAGCACCTGTAACCGAAATCCAAGCTTGGATTGATCAATCATCCCTTGCAACATATATGATTGAAGATACTCCAGTATTATCTGAAAAGCTTAAGGATATTTGGTTCTCGAATGATCCAACTTCATAGACTAAGTTTAATGCCCTTGCTTCTACAATCTAGCAAGGGTTTTGCACTTCTACCTGAAAGGAGAATTAAAGTGTCCGTTAATAAAAAAGATGTCATTAAACATTTAGAAACGATTGCAACATTTCTTGAATTAAAAGGAGAAAATCCGTTCAAGATTTCTGCTTACCGTAAGGCAGCACAAGCTATCGAAAAGGACGAAAGAACGATTTCAGCAATTGGGGATTTTACAAAGCTACAAGGTGTTGGAAAAGGAACGGCTGCCGTAATTGGGGAATTTATCGAAAAGGAAGCCTCCGAAACACTAGCACAATTAGAAAAGGAAGTGCCATCCGGACTAGTCCCCCTACTACATCTCCAAGGGTTAGGAGGGAAAAAATTAGCAAAGCTTTACCAAGAATTGAATATTACAGATGCGGAATCTTTAAGGGAAGCGTGTGAACAAGGAAAAATTCAAAATCTCAAGGGGTTTGGCAAAAAAACGGAAGAAAAAATATTAGAGGCCTTAGATAAAGGGAATGAACGACCCGAAAGGCTACCAGTAGCTGTTGTACAACCTATTGTCGAAAAGCTCCAAGCCTATTTGAGTACGATAGAGGAGATCGACCGTTTTTCAATTGCTGGAAGTATGCGTCGTCAGCGCGAAACGGTTAAAGATCTGGATTATATCATTTCAACGGATAACCCTGAAGTAGTAAAAGAAAAACTGCTTGCATTCGATGAACGAATTGATACGATAGCTGCAGGTGATACGAAGGTATCGATTGTCGTAGAAAACCTCTATGAAATAAGCATTGATTTTCGATTAATTAGTGATAAGGAATTCCCGACAACACTACATCATTTTACAGGGTCTAAGGATCATAATGTTCTTATGCGCCAGCTAGCAAAATCACAAGGGAAAAAAATTAGCGAATATGGTGTTGAGAATATTGAGACGGGTGAAGTGGAAACCTTTGATTCTGAGAAAGATTTTTTCCGGAGCTTCGGGCTTCATTATGTACCACCAGAGATGCGTGAAGGTTCGGATGAACTAGAGCTTGCAAAAGCACCAATATCCATTATGAAAGCTACCGATATTCGTGGCGATTTACACATGCACACTACTTGGAGTGATGGTGCTCAATCCATTGATGAAATGGTTGAAAGAGCAATAGATAAAGGCTATGATTATATCGCGATCACGGATCATTCTAAATTCCTGCGTGTGGCAAACGGTCTTGATGAAACAAGATTAAGATTACAGCGTAAAGAAATAGAAAATGCAAGGGGAAAATATCCAAATATCCATATATTTGCTGGTACAGAAATGGATATTCTACCAAATGGAAAGCTCGATTTTGATGATAACGTACTTGCCGAGCTTGATTTCGTGATTGCATCGATCCATTCAAGCTTTCAACAGTCACAAGATCAAATCCATGCAAGGCTATTACAGGCGTTAGAGAATCCTCATGTGGATATGATTGCACATCCAACTGGAAGACTGATCGGAAGAAGAGATGGATACGAGCTAGACGTGGAATGGCTCATCGATCAAGCTCAAAAGACGAATACGATTCTCGAGTTGAACGCCAATCCCAATCGATTAGATCTTGCTGCGAAATGGGTCCAGCTAGCCCAAGAAAAAGGTGTGAAGATCGCGATTAATACAGATGCCCATAGCTTTGGAATGCTCGATCATATGATTATCGGTTGCGGAACTGCTAGAAGAGGAAGACTGACAAAAGAAACAGTTATTAATTGTTGGTCAAAGGAAGAAATTGTAAATTATATCTCAAATAAATAGTAAGAGGAGTTTTGATCATGAATGAACGCATCTTTCATGTGTTGGAATTTAGCAAAATCAAGCAACAGCTCATTGATCAAGCTGCGTCCTCGCTTGGTAAAGAAAAAGCCCGTTCCCTTGCTCCGTCCACCGATTTAGAAGAAGTGGTTAAATGGCAGGATGAAACGGATGAAGCATTTCATGTCATCCGATTAAATGGAAACGTTCCTTTAGGAGGAATATTTGATATAAAGCCAAGTGTCAAAAGAGCGGTTATTGGAGGTGTGCTAACAACACATGAATGTTTAGATATTGCTAGCACAATTTACGGTGGGAAACAATTAAAACAGTTTCTAGAACAAATAGAAGATTTAGAAATACCTATTATCCATCGATTTACTGATCAAATCGTTCCACTAAATGAATTGGAACGAGAAATCAAAAGCTGTATTGATGATCATGGGCATATGATGGATGGAGCTTCTGATAAATTACGTAGTCTACGTTCCAAGATCCGTACAAATGAAAATAAAATTAGAGACAGATTGGAAAATGTCACACGAACGAAATCCAAAATGCTATCTGATTCGATCATTACTATCCGTAATGACCGTTACGTATTACCAGTTAAAGCAGAATATCGTTCTGCGATTGGTGGAATCGTACATGATCAATCATCTTCAGGTGCCACCTTGTTTATGGAGCCTCAATCTGTTGTGGAATTAAACAACGATTTATCATCAACAAAAGTCGAAGAAAAGCGAGAAATTGAACGTCTTTTAAAGGAGTTATCTATTCGAATTGCAGCAGATGAGAGCTTTTTACTACAAAATGCTGAAGTATTAGCTATATTAGACTTTATTTTTGCGAGAGCGAAGCTTAGTCATCAAATGAAAGCAAGTAGACCAAAAATGAACGATCTTGGTCGAATTAAGATGAAGCAAGCACGACATCCACTTATTCCAAGTGAGGAGGTTGTTGCCAATGACATTGAACTAGGTACGGATTATACAGCCATTGTCATTACAGGACCTAACACTGGGGGAAAGACCGTTACGCTAAAAATGGTAGGGCTATGCACCCTTATGGCACAATCTGGTTTGCAGATTCCAGCACTGGATGGCTGTGAACTCGCTGTTTTTTCCAATGTTTTTGCCGATATTGGAGATGAGCAATCTATTGAACAAAGCTTAAGTACTTTCTCTTCTCACATGACCAATATTGTTGATATACTACAAGGCTTTGATGAACAATCCTTGTTATTGTTCGATGAGCTTGGTGCAGGTACAGATCCTCAAGAAGGGGCTGCACTTGCTATGTCGATATTAGATCATGTCATTCAGGTAGGAGCAAGAGTAATAGCAACGACCCATTATCCTGAATTAAAGGCATATGGATATAATCGCAAAGGGGTAACGAATGCATCGGTTGAATTTGATATTCAGACATTAAAGCCTACCTACCGTTTATTGATTGGTGTGCCTGGTCGTAGTAATGCATTTGAAATATCTAAACGACTTGGATTAGATCCACTTATTATTGAAAATGCAAAAAGTCAGGTCGGTACGGATTCTAGAAGTGTCGAGAATATGATTGCTTCATTAGAAACGACTAGACGAAAAGCAGAGACAGATTATAAAGAAGCAGAGGATCTATTAATAGAAGCGGAACAGTTAAAACGAGATTTGGAGCAACAATGGCAGAAGTTTGAACAACAACGCCAAAGCCTCTACAAGAAGGCAGAAGAAAAAGCAGAGAAAGCCTTGGAGAAAGCACGTGAGGAAGCGGAATTGATTGTGGCCGATTTGCGGAATATGCGAACAGAGTCAGAGTGGAAGGAACATGAATGGATTGAAGCGAAAAAGCTGTTAGATGAAGCGCAACCCGACTTATCAAAAAAAGAAACAAAACAAACGAGTAATAATTTTGACGAAAACAAGGCAAAGGAATTAAAGCCAGGAGATGAAGTGAAACTATTGACCCTTGATCAAAAAGGAACGATCATCGAACAATCTGGTAAGAATGAATTTCAAGTGCAAGTTGGTATCATGAAATTAAAAGCAAAACGAAAGGATCTACTTTTTATTAGGAGAGAGGAACCAAAGGTTGAAAAACCTTTAGCAACAGTTAGAGGGGCACACTATCATGTCAAACCAGAATTGGATTTGCGTGGGGAGCGATATGAGGATGCCCTCCAACAGTTGGAAAAGTATATAGACGATTCTTTACTTGCAGGCTATAATAAGGTGTCGATTATTCATGGAAAAGGAACAGGAGCTTTGCGAAAAGGTGTTCGTGATTTTGCTCGAAAACACTCACGAATACGGAGTGCACGAGACGGAGAAATGAATGAAGGAGGACTGGGAGTTACTGTTTTAGAGCTTAAGTAGATGTGAAATTCATAAAAGTTAGGAGGAAGGTGCCATTGACGGGTTTTTGGGGAAATATATTTGTGGAAACGGCAGCAAGATATAGTGTTGCCATACTATGTCTGATCGTATTTCTAGTCATTTTTGAACTGGTTACATCCTATAAAAATTGGGACGAAATTAAAAATGGAAATTTGAGTGTAGCAATGGCAACAGGTGGGAAAATTTTCGGTATTGCCAACATATTCCGTTATTCTATTGAGCACAATGATACACTCATTGAAAGTATGACATGGGGATTCTTTGGGTTTGTCTTATTATTATTTGGTTATTTCATTTTTGAATTTTTAACACCTACCTATAAAATCGATCATGAAATCGCCAACGACAACCGTGCTGTCGGCTTTATCTCGATGGTTATTTCTGTCGGTCTCTCCTTTGTCATCGGTTCAAGTATTGGATAAAAAGGAGTGGCCATATTGAAAACATTAGCATATGTGTTGATGGTGATTGCAGCAATTTTTTTAATTGTCGGGGTATACTATGTCCTGCAAATTTGAAGAATAAGCAAAGTATTAGTAAGTTATTCCTCAATGGTGTTATACTATAGGAGAAATTTTCAAATGCAAAGGAGGAAACAGCATGGCAATTGTAAAAGCGACCGATACTACGTTTAATACTGAAACGAGTGAAGGCTTAGTATTAGCTGATTTTTGGGCAACTTGGTGTGGACCTTGTAAAATGATTGCACCTGTGCTTGAGGAAATAGATAGCGAAATGAGCGATTCCGTGAAAATCGTAAAATTAGATGTGGATGAAAACCAAGAAACAGCTGGCAAATTTGGGGTTATGAGTATTCCAACTTTATTGCTTTTCAAGGATGGAGAAGTAGTAGATCAAGTTGTTGGATATCAACCGAAAGAAGCACTTGTTGAGCTTATTAACAAACACGCATAATTTTAAATCTGAACGTATGATACCCCTTGTGATAGCTTTTATGCTATAATAAGGGGTATTTATATTGTACGTAAGAAGGTGATGATAGATGAATGAATGGATAAAGGAGAAACTAGCAGTATTACCGGCTCAACCTGGTTGTTACCTAATGAAGGATAAGCATGGAACGGTGATCTATGTAGGTAAATCAAAAATGCTTCGCAATCGAGTAAAATCATACTTTATTGGTGCAAATGATCAAAAAACACAACGTCTTGTCCGAGAAATTCATGACTTTGAGTATATTGTCACAAGCTCGGAAATCGAAGCATTGATATTAGAGATGAACTTAATCAAAAAATATGATCCAAAGTATAATGTTCTATTAAAAGATGATAAATCGTATCCTTTTCTTAAAATTACCAATGAACGGCATCCTAGATTAATTGTAACCCGCAAGGTGAAGAAGGATAAAGGTAAATATTTTGGTCCATATCCGAACGTCCTAGCGGCTCGAGAAACGAAGAAATTATTAGATCGTTTATATCCTTTACGAAAATGCAATAATCCAAAAGGAAGACATTGTTTGTATTATCATATGAATCAATGCTTAGCATGCTCTGAAAATCCTCCTACGAAAGAGGAATATCAGAAGATTGTTCAAGAAGTAGCTAGTTTTTTAAATGGTGGTCATCGTGAAATCAAGAAAGAATTAAAAACGAAAATGCTCCAAGCCTCTGATGATATGAACTTTGAAAGGGCAAAAGAACTCCGAGATCTCATTCAACATATTGAATCAGTAATGGAACAACAGAAAATGACCATGAATGATCAGCTAAATCGTGATGTGTTTGGCTTTAGTTATGACAAAGGCTGGATGTGTGTTCAAGTCTTTTTTATCAGACAAGGAAAACTAATTGAACGAGATGTTTCATTATTTCCTTTCTTTGACGATGCCGAGGAGACATTTCTCAGTTTCGTTGGTAGTTTTTATTTACATCACCATCACCCTAAGCCAAAGCAAGTGCTCGTACCCCTCCCAACAGATGCGAATTTGCTGAAGGAATTATTAGAAGTAGATGTTCACATACCTATGCGTGGTCGAAAGAAGGAATTAGTCGAACTCGCAACAAAGAACGCAGAAATAGCTTTAAAAGAGAAATTCAGCATAATAGAGCAAAATGAAGAAAGAACAATTAAGGCTGTAGAGAGGTTAGGAGAAGCTTTAAATATTGAGACACCTTATCGAATTGAAGCCTTCGATAATTCGAATATACAAGGTACTGATCCAGTTTCTGCTATGGTCGTATTTATGGATGGAAAGCCCGCAAAAAAAGAGTATCGAAAATATAAAATTAAAGCAGTAGAGGGTCCTGATGATTATGATACGATGCGGGAAGTGATGCGCAGAAGGTATACCAGACTATTAAAGGAAGGAAATCCTCTACCAGATTTAATTTTAGTAGATGGGGCAAAAGGACAAATGTCAGCTGCTTTAGATGTGTTAGAAAATGAACTCGGCTTGGATATACCACTATGTGGCCTAGCTAAAGATGATAAGCATCGAACGAGTGAGCTATTATATGGGCATCCTGTCCAAGTAGTAGATTTAGATCGACGTTCTCATGAATTTTATCTTATTCAGCGCATTCAAGACGAGGTTCATCGATTCGCGATTACCTTTCATCGACAGCTCAGAGGGAAAAGTGCATTTCGTTCTCAGTTAGATGATATACCAGGCGTTGGTGCTCAGCGGAAGAAGCTTCTATTAACTCATTACAAATCTTTAAATGAAATAAAAGCAGCAACGATTGAAGACATTGTAAGGCTAGGTATTCCAGAAGCTATCGCCAATAATATTATCACGAAATTAAATGAAGAAAAAGGAAGTTAGCACATTACTTAGTAAAACGATAGTTCATAACAAGCCTCCGGACCATTTGGTCCGGAGGTTCTTGTTCGAAAAGGTCACTTTTTTATTTTTTTTCCATGTACATAACATGGAGAAATACTTGTCCTTTTTTAATTTCAGGTAAGCATTCACAATCTTTTTTCGTAATTTGCTCCATTGCATCCGCTAGAAAGCCGGCTTCAATTTGAAATTCAATTTGTTGAATTGTTTCTAATCTAGATCGAACAATTTCACCAGCTAATTCAAAAATATAGCCTCTGCGCTTTTCTTTTACGAGGAAAAGCTCGCCCCATCCGACATGAAGAAAGAATTCTTGAAGCTCTTCGGTTGAAATCCATTCACTTTTCCTTGCTAAATTTTTCCCTAAAATATATAAGATAAAATCAGTTTCCTTACCAAACATATCAGGTAAGCCTATGTATCTTAATAAATCATAACCACTACTTGTTGTTTGAAGGTTTGCTAGAATGGTTGCGATGTTGGTTTCTTTTTCTGTCAAAATAGTTCCCCTCTCTTTACTGCCTCTGTTAGACAATTCCCTATCAGTTAGATTCGAATTATATTCTTCTCGTGAAATAGGTACTAACATGCTGAAAAGATATTCATTATTTCCGATAATTCCATTATCACCTTTTTCCCTTTTTTCTGCAATAAACTTTTCATAATAGTTAATGAATTTTCTTTCATTCTAAGTAAAATCCTTAATAATTCGACAATTAATCATTCGAAATACCGCTCGTTTTCTTGACGCTTTTTCCTGATAGAAGTACAATAGTTGTGGTGACAATATACGAATTTCTTTGGATGGGTTTGTCTCGTAATAAGTAGGAAAAGAAACGAAAGAGAATAACGGTTAAAAAAAGCTTGTACAGAATGATTAACAGGCTGTGCCATTCCTAACGAGATGTAAAGCGCTTCATTTTAAGCGTTTTAGAAATCGTATGTTGGAGAGTAATTATCTATATTAGAGGGGGGTACAAACGAGTGGAGAATAGGGAATTCTTTTATCGCAGATTGCATTCACTACTAGGGGTAATACCAATAGGGATCTTCTTAATACAGCATTTAGTTGTGAACCATTTTGCCGTTTACGGTCCAGAAAGCTTCAATAAGGCAGCACATTTTATGGAATCATTACCGTTCCGTTATGCATTAGAGCTTCTCATCATCTTTTTGCCGATTCTCTTTCATGCAGTATTAGGAGTGTATATCGTATTCGTTGCTAAAAACAATGTTAGTCGCTACGGATTCTTTCGAAACTGGATGTTCTTTTTACAACGTATTACAGGAATTATCACCCTAATATTTATTGTATGGCATGTTTGGCAGACACGAATTCAGATAGGGCTAGGAAATGTAGAACTTGACTATAGCTTGATGGAAGATATCTTATCAAATCCTGCTATGTTTGGATTTTATATTCTTGGTGTTGTTTCCACAACTTTTCACTTTGCGAATGGATTATGGAGCTTCCTAGTAAGTTGGGGAATTACAGTAACACCTCGTTCACAAAAAATCGCTACATATGCAACGATTTTAGTTTTCCTAGCAGTAACATATATTGGTGTTCGAGCATTATTCGCATTTGTATAAGAGATTGTTATTTATGGAAGTAAAAAGGAGTGAGTATGGGAATGAGTGATCGCAATATTGTTATTGTTGGTGGTGGTCTAGCAGGGTTAATGGCCACCATTAAAGCAGCAGAAGAAGGGGTACATGTTGACCTATTATCCATTGTACCAGTAAAACGCTCTCACTCTGTTTGTGCACAAGGTGGTATTAATGGTGCAGTGAATACAAAAGGGGAAGGAGATTCCCCATGGGTACACTTTGATGATACAGTTTATGGAGGAGACTTCTTAGCAAATCAACCTCCGGTAAAAGCAATGTGTGAAGCTGCTCCTGGAATTATACATATGCTGGATCGTATGGGCGTTATGTTTAACCGTACTTCGGAAGGTTTACTAGATTTCCGACGTTTCGGTGGAACCCAACATCATCGGACAGCATATGCAGGTGCAACAACAGGGCAACAATTATTATATGCATTAGATGAGCAAGTACGTCGTTATGAGGTACAAGGATTAGTTACAAAATACGAAGGCTGGGAATTTATTTCAGCAGTAATAGATGATGAAGGAATTGGTCGTGGAATAGTCGGCCAGAATATTAAGTCACACGAATTGAAAGTATTTAAAGCAGATGCAACGATTTTTGCGAGTGGTGGACCTGGTATCATCTTTGGTAAGTCTACGAATTCTGTTATTAATACCGGTTCTGCTGCAGCATCACTTTATTTACAAGGTGCTATATATGCGAATGGTGAATTTATTCAAATTCATCCAACCGCGATTCCTGGGGACGATAAACTGCGTCTAATGAGTGAATCTGCCCGTGGTGAAGGTGGTCGCCTTTGGACATACAGGGACGGAGAACCATGGTATTTCCTTGAAGAGAAATACCCTGCATATGGAAACCTTGTACCACGTGATATCGCAACACGTGAAATATTCGATGTTTGTGTGAATCAGAAGTTAGGTATTAACGGGGAGAATATGGTGTACTTAGACCTTTCTCACAAGGATCCGAAGGAACTAGATATCAAGCTAGGTGGTATTATCGAAATCTATGAAAAATTCGTAGGGGAAGACCCGCGCAAGGTTCCAATGAAAATCTTCCCAGCCGTTCACTATTCAATGGGTGGACTATGGGTAGATTATGATCAAATGACAAATATACCAGGAATCTTTGCTGCAGGGGAATGTGATTACACACAGCATGGCGCAAACCGCCTTGGAGCGAACTCTTTATTGTCCTCTATATATGGTGGAATGGTTGCAGGTCCAAATGCCATTAAGTATCTTGACGGACTCGAAAAAACCGTTGATGACATCCCTTCCTCCTTATTTGACAGCAGATTAAAAGAAGAAGAAGCAACTTTTGATCAACTGTTGAATATGAAAGGAGAAGAAAATGCTTATCAAATCCACAAAGAGCTTGGAGAATGGATGACAGATAACGTAACCGTTGTACGCGATAATGCAAAGCTATTAAAAACGGATGAAAAAATCCAAGAGTTATTAGAACGCTGGGAGAATATTAACATCAATGATAGCTCACGATGGAATAACCAAGGTGTTATGTTTACTCGTCAATTGAAAAATATGCTCCATTTAGCTCGCGTGATTACACAAGGTGCTTATAATCGTAACGAAAGTCGAGGGGCACATTACAAGCCAGAATTTCCTGATCGTAATGATGAAGAATGGTTAAAAACAACCAAGGCAACCTTTGATCGTACAACAAATGCTCCAAAGTTTGAGTATGAGGATGTGGATGTTTCATTAATCCCACCTAGAAAACGTGACTACACGAAGAAGAAATAAAAAGGGGGTAGCGAGAGATGGCAGAAGAAAAAATTACGCTAAAAGTAACACGTCAAGACAGCCCTGATTCTTCTCCTTATGAGGAGACCTTTAAGATCAATTATCGTAAGAATATGAATATCATCTCAGCATTAATGGAAACCCAAAAGAATCCAGTCAATGCTTCCGGCGAGCCAGTTGCCCCAGTACAATGGGAGTCCAACTGTCTTGAAGAGGTTTGTGGCGCATGTTCCATGGTCATTAATGGGGAACCTAGACAAGCATGTTCTACACTTGTAGATAAACTTGAGCACCCAATTCGAGTTGCACCTATGACTACCTTTCCGGTTGTACGTGACTTAGTGGTAGACCGTAGTCGAATGTTCGAATCCTTAAAGAAAGTAAAAGCATGGATTCCAATCGATGGTACTTACGATTTAGGGCCAGGCCCAAGAATGCCTGAGAAAAAACGTCAATGGGCGTATGAATTATCCAAATGTATGACTTGTGGTGTTTGTCTCGAAGCATGTCCTAACGTCAACAGCAAATCAGACTTTATCGGACCAGCTCCTTTATCACAAGTACGTCTGTTTAATGCACACCCAACAGGCGATATGAATAAATCAGAGCGATTAGAAGCACTAATGGAAGACGGAGGCATTTCAGGCTGTGGAAATTCACAAAACTGTGTGCAGGTTTGTCCTAAAGGAATTCCATTAACTACTTCAATCGCTGCATTAAATCGTGATACAAATATCCAATCATTTAAAAACTTTTTCGGAAGCGATCATGCTTATTAAGATTAAAGAAGCCTTCTC
Source organism: Gracilibacillus sp. JCM 18860 (assembly GCF_055395245.1). NCBI lineage: Bacteria > Bacillati > Bacillota > Bacilli > Caryophanales > Bacillaceae > Gracilibacillus > Gracilibacillus sp. JCM 18860. The sequence continues at coordinate 958,958 of NZ_AP043868.1, read as the reverse complement.
CAGTTAATGGGGAAGGCTTTTCTTATTGAATTAGAGAGTTGCAAAAAAAGAGAGGCAACTTGCAAAAATAAGTGGAAAGTTGCAAAAAAAGAGAGGCAACTTGCAAAAATAAGTGGAAAGTTGCAAAAAAGAGAAGCAACTTGCAAAAATAAGTGGAAAGTTGCAAAAAAAGAGAGGCAACTTGCAAGAATAAGTGGAAAGTTGCAAAAAAAGAGAGGCAACTTGCAAGAATAAGCGGAGAGTTGCAAAAAAGAATAGCACTCCCAAAAATCTTCAGAAAATATACTAATTATTTTTGTATTAAATGTTGACAATCCAAAATATTCAATTACAATTAAAGTGAGTAATCACTCATTATATGATAAGAAGGTGAAAATATGAGTATTATACAAATTGATAATGTCTCCCATCAATTTGGTAAGGAAAAAGTATTGAAGGATGTTGATTTGAAAATAGAGAAAGGGAAAATTTATGGTTTATTAGGACCCTCGGGTGCTGGTAAAACGACTCTTATTAATATGATTGTGGGCATGCTCAGGCCAACGAAAGGTACGATTATTGTTGACAATACAAAAGTTCCATCATTCAAGGTTCTTCACAAAATTGGTTTTATGGCACAATCTGATGCTCTATACCAAGAACTAACTGCATGGGAGAACATGGAGTTTATTGGCTCAATCTATCAGGTAAATAAAAAGATTTTACAAAAAAAAATGAAAGAAGCTGCTAGAGCTGTTAATTTGGAAAATCACCTTAAAAAGCCCATTTCTCAATTTTCAGGAGGGATGAAAAGACGTTTATCGCTAGCTATATCCCTGTTGCATGAGCCAAGAATATTATTATTAGATGAACCCACTGTTGGAATTGATCCACTTTTACGTAAATCGATTTGGGATGAATTTCGCAAACTTCAACAAAATGGTGTTACGATCGTTGTGACGACACATGTGATGGATGAAGCAGATAAATGTGATCAGCTTGCGCTATTGCGTGATGGCAGGATTGTAGCGAGTGGCACTCCTCTTGAATTAAAAAAACAATATCAAGTAGAAACAATTGAAGATGTCTTTCTAAAAGACGGGGGTGTACTCTAATGGCAGTAGGAGCGATAGTAAAGCGAATTGTTAGTCAGTTTAAAAGAGATAAGCGTTCTTTAGCACTGATGCTATTAGCGCCAATGTTGTTACTTTTTCTTGTTTGGTTAGTTTTTAATGGTTCAGACTATAAACCATTAATAGGGTATGATAATTTACCTAATCCAATCATTGAATCTATTAGTGATAATAGTGAGGAATTGTTAAAATTAGACCGAGAAGAAGCAATATCCTTAATGAAAAGCGAAGAGCTAGATGCATATATTAGCATGGAAAATGAGCAACCAGCTATTTTATTAGAAGGCAGTGACTCGAATAAAAATAGTACAGTGATGCAAGTGGTCGAGGAAGCACTCCAATCAATGGATAATAACCAGAAAGGTACTGAGCCTAAGGTTGAATTCTTATATGGCTCAAGTGATTTAGGTTTATTTGACCGAGTTGGTCCAGTGTTAATTGGATTCTTTGTTTTTTTCTTTGTGTTTATTCTCGGTGGGATTTCGTTCTTAAGGGAGCGAACACAAGGAACATTAGTGAAGCTGTTATCGACACCTATTAAGCGATGGCAACTGGTTGTAGGTTATGTTGTAGGATTTGGTACTTTCACCATCCTGCAATCGATCTTGATTGTCCTTTTCTCCGTATATATATTAGATATGCATATGGTGGGATATGTATGGGAGCTTTTAATTGTTACCATTTTACTTGCTATTACTGCTCTAACCCTAGCAATATTACTCTCTACTTTTGCAAACAATGAATTTCAAATCATGCAATTTATTCCGATTGTAATTATTCCTCAGGTATTCTTCTCTGGCATCTTCAATTTGGACACATTGGATAAATGGATTCAAATATTAAGTAATTTCATGCCATTAACTTACGGGGCAGATGCTTTGAGTGATATGATGATAAAGGGTTACCATTTACAGGATGTTTGGTTTAACATAGTTGTATTATGTGGATTTGCATTAGTCTTCTTTTTACTCAATATTGTTGTATTAAAAAAACATCGAACTTTATAGGGGTGCATATATGAATCAAGAACATTTATTTGAACAGATCTTGAAAATGGGTGATCAAGAGAAAAGGGTTACTGATAAACAAGCTAAAATTCTTCAAGCAGCAATCGAAATTTTTGCTGAAAAAGGCTTTGCATCTACGACAACAAGTGAAATTGCTAAAAAAGCAGGTGTTGCAGAGGGAACCATTTTCCGGCATTACAAAACAAAAAAGGAACTACTTTATTCCATTATATCTCCCTTTGCAACAGAGCTTATTCTACCATTTTTCGCAGATCGATTTGTAAAGGAGGTTTTCGAAGCACCAACCAATCAAAGCTATGAAGAATTGTTAAAGCAATTAATCAGAAATCGCTTTAAATTTGTACAAAGTAATGTTGATTTAGTAAAAATAATTATTCAGGAAATGGCATTCCAGGAGGAAATCCAGCACTTTTTTCAGCAAACCTTTGTAGAAAAGGTATATCCAAAGTTTTCTAATTTCATTAAGGAATTTCAGAGAAGAGGAGAGATTTCAGCAGACTTTCCAATTAATACTGTATTACGTCTAACGATAGCCTCTGTTGTTGGTTTCCTTTTTACTCGTTTTGTTGTTTTACCGGATGCTAATTGGAAGGATGAGGAGGAAATCGAGCATACGATTGCATTTATTCGAAAAGGACTAGCTTAATCGAAGGATTTTTGTTGATAAAATCTCAATGATAAGTAATGGAAGAATACATTCGCGAAATATTGCCCTATTTAGACGTTTGTAGAGCACACCTTCTCTCTCGTGAACATATGATACAGTGACTAAGTAATACCCTCTTATTACAATGCCCTAAAGTTAGCAAGGAGGGGTTCACATTTGAAAGACAATGACTACAAGCCGAAGCAATTACTAACAAAAAGGGAAAGAGAAGTATTCGAATTACTAGTACAAGACAAAACAACAAAGGAAATCGCCCAAGAACTGTTTATCTCCCAAAAAACAGTTAGGAATCATATCTCAAACGCAATGCAGAAGCTGGGTGTAAAGGGGCGCTCACAAGCTGTGGTGGAATTGTTGCGCATGGGCGAGCTAGAGCTTTAATGGAATGATCGAAAACCAGTTATTCACTTGAAAAAGGAATAACTGGTTTTTCTGTTAGGTTAAAAGCGGAAATAATAAAAAGTGATTTATTGCTATGAACATCAAAAAGGCATTTGTTACTGGTTCGATTAAGTAATGAATACCCGTAAATCAGTTAATTCCTAAACCATGAGAATGACAGGTTTGTCTAACGATTTCTCAATAACTGTACAATCTCAACCGTATCCATAAGATTTACTCCAATATTTCTCATTTCATCTATACCTCGTTCATATGTCTGAGAAATTGCATCCTTTGCCATCACAATTCGAAAGTCCCTTTCGCTTGCTTGGTAAATGGTAGTTCTAGGACAGTTTGGGAAATTACATCCACTAATAATAATGGTATCAATATTTTGAGTGCGTAAAAATTTCTCTAGATTCGTTCTATAAAAAGCACCCCAACGAGATTTATACATAATCCATTCCACATTAGCAATCTCTTGAAAATTCCCTCTTAGCAATTGATCAGGGCATAATCTAGTTTCATTGTTTGGTTTAATTTCATCAACTAATTCTGCCCCCTGTGTATGAGGAACCGCTATACGGAAACCTTTTTCTACCGCTTCTCTGCGACAAATGTCAACATTGGAGCCATCCGCTTTATAAAGGCGAATTATATGAAGAATTGGTAAGTTGTTTTGTCTGAACACTTGTAATAATTCCCTAATTTTAGATGTAACTTCCCATGTGCCATCAATTCGGGCAGGGGCATCAGGTAACACAAAATCATTTTGAGTATCAATCGTCATTAATATCGCATTGCTCCAATTTGGACTTGTGTAATTCATTCATAGCACCTCTTTATCATCATTTAACAATTCGCTTATAAATAAATATAAATATGATCGCAACAATAGAACAGCCAAAGATCGCTCCAGCTAATATTCCGATGCCTATACCGTACCAAGGATTTATCGTTACAGCTACCGCAATACTCGACATAAAGATAATCACAGCAATAGAAAAGCTAATGATTGAAGGAAGATAAACTTTGCTCGTATGGTAATGTTGAAAGAATATACTTAGTAAAATCACCAATAAAATATAGAGACATGCAATCGTAAAGCCGTTTATTGTTTGATCAATTAAATGGATCAAACGAATGCTATGTGCTGTCTTAGGAGCATCGAGCTGAATCGTTTCCAACTTCTGTGTCACTAAATCGATTGTCTTTAACGTAAACTTATCCGGTTCTTTTGGCCAGTTCGTACTTTCTAGAAAAGCAACTTTTTTACCTTTATGAAAAAATTCGATAGAAGTAACTGCTTTTCTGAAATTAGTCAATTTTTCTATTTTGTTTGAAGCCAAATCTAGAATATATAATTCATATTCAAAAAATGATTGAGATTCTTGTGAGACGTCTGTAAACGCCAAATGTTTTTCTTCTAAGGACAATTCCGCTTCATAAAAAGAGTAGGTATTAGCGAATTCCTTAGGAAGAAAAGATGGTTCCGTAGTTCGTGTTTTGTCTTCAATGGAATAGGCATAAATTCGTTCCTTCTCCCCATCAACTTCGTTATAATAAATTGTCTTTCCATCTGGAGATAGGAAAAGGTGATTCATCGAAAAGTGATCAGCATCCGTCAATTTTGTTATTTGTCCTCCAGCTGTTTCAATAGAGAAAAGATCAAATCCCTCTTTAGAGTTCTCACCTTTTTTAAACTCTTCCGCCTCGACGGCAACAAAATAGATATTATCCCCATCACGTGAAAAAATCGCATCTTTGACGTGTAGCTCTTCATCTGTTAATTCCCTATCTTTGCTTTTATTTAGTGTAATCGTTCGAAGTGATTGAATGCCTTCTTGATCCTCACTTAAATAGACAATTTTGTCACCACTGGGTGAGAACTTAGGCGAACGATGCTGTAGATTAGTGGGGTTAGTTATTTTTTGAACATTGGTACCATCAGGATTCGCCATATAAATCGATTCTTTGCCGTTTTCATAGTAGGAAAATGTTAGTTTTGAATCGTCAAAAGAAAGACTAATACTTTCTCCCAGTCCAGTATAATAACGATGAGGGTCATCGCCTAACAAGAAAGAATAGAGGATCATTCCAGATAATAATAAGATGGTCACACCAATTGTTACAAAGAGCATGCGTTTTCGTTTCATACAGAAATCCCTCATTCTACAATTTGAATATTATAGATATTACACCTAATTATACCAAATAGAACAATTGTTATCAGAAATTTTATGAAGGTTATCCATTACTATCATTTGATAATGTTACATAACCTTGTTAAAATTAATATTAAGTAACAATTAAAGAGGCGATTAAATGGAATTTGTTCATCCGATCAAGGACATCCATCAAATTAACAGAATGAAGAAGCTCTTAATTCAGCAATCGAAAAGGGATTATGCTTTTTTTGTTGTTGGAATTAACACTGGGCTTAGATTGAATGACCTTCTACATCTCAAAGTAAAACATGTTTGGAATGGACAAACGTTTTATGATTTTCTCCATGTTGATAATAGTGATCCACCATATTTTTTAAACGATAATGCTAAAAAGGCACTCAAGGACTATATTTTTAGCAATCATGATATGGAACCAGATCACTACCTGTTCAAATCACAAAAAGGCAATCTCCCCATTACCCGTCAACAAGCCTATCGAATTATAAACAAAAAGGCACAAGAAATTGGTTTAACTGGTAAGGTTGGCACACATACTCTAAGAAAAACCTTCGGCTATCATGCTTATAAAAAAGGTGTTGCCATATCTTTATTGCAAAAAATATTTCATCATTCTACAGCAAGTGAAACGTTGCACTATTTAGATATTCAAAACGATAACGATACAGTTATCATGATTGATGTAAACTTGTAGGAAAGGAAAGTGAATCTATGGATCATTTGATACTATCATCTGAACACTTTATTTTTGTTGTAGCATTATTATTAATCATTGGTGTGTTGGCCACAAAAATTTCAACAAAATTAGGCGTTCCAGCTCTCATATTGTTTATCATTGTTGGTATGTTAAGCGGAAGTGAAGGCTTAGGGTTTATTTATTTTGACAACGCCAAAGTAGCTCAATTAATCGGTGTTATTGCCCTTGTTATTATTCTATTCGAAGGAGGACTTCAGACCAAATTCTCCACTGTTAAATCTGTCGCAAAGCCCGCACTATCTCTTGCAACAATAGGAGTACTACTCACTACCTCCATCGTTGCCGTTGCAGCAAAACTAATCATGGATATTAGCTGGTTTGAAGCATTTCTATTTGGTTCCATTGTCGGATCTACAGATGCAGCAGCGGTATTTTCTGTATTAAAAGGTCAAAATATTAAGGAAAGATTAGGGGCCACTCTCGAAGTGGAGTCTGGTTCAAATGATCCAATGGCCGTGTTTTTGACGGTATCGTTCATTGAAATCTTAACTATCGATGATCCATCCTATATTATGATGATCGGATCATTCTTTTGGCAGATGGGAATGGGTTTATTAATTGGTTGGATCTTAGGGAAACTTGCAGTAAATGCTATTAATCGCGTAAATCTGGACTCTAGTGGGTTATATCCTGTTTTTGCTGTTTCATTTGCCTTATTGGCTTATAGTATTACCGACTTTATCGGAGCAAGTGGCTTATTGGCTGTCTACCTATCTGCAATGATTATCGGAAATACAGATTTAACTTATCGCTATTCTATTTTAAAGTTCAATGAAGGTTTTGCTTGGATAATGCAAATCCTAATGTTTGTCATTTTAGGTCTTTTAGTATTTCCTTCTCAGTTATTTACCTTAGATGTGATCTGGAAAGGTCTTATTCTTGCGGGAACTTTGATTTTGGTTGCACGACCTATTGCAGTGCTATTATCCATTACTAAAATGGGTTTTAAATGGCGAGAAAAGCTATTCCTGTCTTGGGCAGGACTACGAGGTGCTGTTCCAATCGTACTGGCCACCTTCCCGATGATTGCAGAAGTTGAAAATAGTCAAATGATCTTCAATGTCGTATTCTTCGTTGTGATGACTTCGACTTTATTGCAAGGTTCTACGATTTCTACCTTTGCTGAGAAATTAAAGCTAACTGGTCCAACTAAAGTAGAACCAAGTCACACCTTAGAGCTTGTCTCTATAGGAAAAGCAAATGCCGAAATAATTGAATATGTAGTAAATGAAGAATCTTTTGTAAAGGGAAGTAGAATAAAAGAAATAGATTTTCCAGATGATGTATTAATTAATGCAATTATCCGAGAGGAAGATTTGATAACACCTTCAGGAGATTCACAAATCGAGGTCGGCGATATATTATATATTTTAACTTCCAAAAGAAGTAAAAAAGCACTGAACAAGTTACTAAAAGTATAGCGGTATGGAGTGATTTGATGGAGGAAAATTCTTTTTATAATAAAGTTGGTAAGATAAACGGCTGGAATTTTGATCATCTTCAAGTAACAACTGAAGGGATAGCTAAGGAGATTAGTCAAGAGGTTTATCAGTTATGTTCCCCAACAGATATTGTGCTGGATATCGGAACAGGGGGTGGGGAGAGGCTGCTAAACCTAGCTGATTCTGTTCTATTAGCAGTAGGGATAGATCTATCACAAGAAATGATCAAAAAAGCCCAAAATAATTGTACTATTCAAAATGTACGTTTTGCTGAAATGCCGGCAGACAATTTATTATTTCCAGATCAGTTTTTTGATGTCATCACTTGTCGCCATGCACCATTTTTTGCGAAAGAGGTAGAGAGAGTATTAAAGCAAGGTGGGACATTTTTAACGCAACAAGTTAGTGAAGGAGATAAAATAAATTTAAAACAAGCATTCGGACGTGGTCAAGCCTTCGAAATTGCCGATGGTACGTTAAAAGAGAGGTATAGGTCCGCAGTAGAGGATGCCGGTTTTGATCAAATTCAAGTCCATGATATAGAAGAAGTAGAATATTATCAACGTCCAGAGGATTTAATTTTTTTATTAAAGCATACCCCTATCATCCCGAATTTCGGTGAACAAGAGGATGACTGGATAATATTAGAAAAATTTATAACTGAACACCAAACAGAACAAGGAATTAAGACGAATACAAAAAAATTCCTAATAGTGGCTAGAAAATAATGTCCGTCAAGACCATATATCTTGGTAAAAGCTCTTGGTAAAAGTCCAATGTAAAAGCATTATTGCCAAGATAAAAGGATATATCTAGGTAAAAGCCCAAGGTGATATCAAGATAAAATAAAGCATGGAGGTAATCACACAAGCCAGTAACTATTTTTTTATCATCAATCAGCTTTAATCTATATATATGGCTTAGCAATTACCTGTACTAAGGAGCTTATGTTTTTTTCCACAAGGATTTAGCGAGAAGCCATGTCTTTTTAAGACCGGTTGGTTCTTCTACGGCTTTTTCTAGCACCTCATGGTTTGGCTCTAATTCATTTGACGCTATTGTGCTGTCATTTTTAGGCTCTTCGCTTTTATGGTCTATTATTGTGGGCGAGTTAGTAGCTTCTTGATCCGAGAATGTACTCTCTTGATTAGAAGCTTCTACTGCTATCTCCTCTTGTTTTAAAATTGGTTCGTTTTCTCCTTTTACATCAACGTTTGGTTGTTGAGCTTTCTTTATTTGCTCCTCCATTAATTCCTCTTTAACTGGAGTATTTTCCGCCTTTTGCATCTCTTCTTTTTCTTTTGATTTGGCAGTCTTTGTATTTGTTATAATAACTTTGTTTAATTCAAATTCTCTTGTTCGGAATGTCTTTTTTCCTTTACTAATAGTAATTGTTCCTCGTTTATTGTTGTTCTCTACAGAGGAGGAGTTAGATTGACTTGCTGAATTTGTGGTTGTATGGTGGTTTTTCGGTAGTTGAGTGGAAGAGGGAGTTGGTTGATGGATCGTCTTCAGCATTTGTTGTAACCTACGATATTCTGATTTTTGATTTGTCGCTTTTGACTGGATTCCGCTGTTTTTTTGTCGCTGTTCGATTGCCTTTTGGTAAGCTTCTCTTTGCTCTGCTAGTTGTTTTTTGACTTTAGCTAATTCCTCATCTGTTTTGTGAAGGACAAGATCCATTTTTTGTACAAGATCAGATGTACGTAATTCATTTACACGACCTTTGATTAATGAGATGTCTTTCTTTAATTGATTGATAGAATGATTGATTGTACGAATTTCTCCTGATATTTTCTGTTCTTGCTTTTCATAGTTATCGATTTGCCGCTGATATGAATTTTCCATTGCTATCATTTCTCCTTTTAGCTTAGAAAATTTCCTTTTTAATAAGATTAACTCTCTTTGTGACTTTAGAAACGTTTTACTGTCTTCCGAATTTATAACATCAAATGTGTGCTTATAAACCTCTAAATCACGCTTTATTTTATCAATATCTTCCGTTTTGTACAGCCTATATTGATACATGACGATTCACCCTTTTTATAGCACATTAATATAATATTGATGAAACATCAAATCGTGACAAATGTGCTAGTTTTTGTAGTAATGAGATTAGTTAAAGTGGTTGCACAAAGAAAAGAATGTTCCTTAACAAATCTGGATAATGAGCAATCGATAATTCCTCATATCTAAAAATGGATAAACTATCGAAAAACTACACTCCTAATTGGATTATTCTATTCTTGGAAGCTAATTTTCTTCAGAATTACGAAAGTCATGGTTGTTGTTACATCTGTGCGGAGTACTATTAGTATGATATTCACCTAACTTCCTAAATATCATGATATTTCCGCTAATTCACTAAAACGTTTTGCTGCACATTGTCATAGGCTATATGGACATTAATCTTATTTGGAGGTGTTTGCACGATGCAAGCAGAGAATTTAGTAGGAGGGCAGGAGCTTCTGTGTATAAATACAGAGAAGGTATATGATTGGATTTTAAATGAAGCTTCCTTTGATCTCAGTCTAAATGATTTAGACTTACCGGTAAATCCTGTTACAGGTACTCAATTAGAGTGTGATGATATTGATCTTGATACGGTTTCTTGTACAGTTGCTCCAGCCGAAATTGATCCAATTGTCGTATTAGACAGAGAAAATCAAGTTTTTATGCTTGATGGAGAAGAAGTAACACTACAACTCGTAAATATTCGAAAAAACTTTGAAGTGACTATTTTTGTTAACCTAGTGGCTGAGCTTGGAGGAGCACAGGTAGAAGTTGGTTCGGCAGATTTTACCCGCTGTGAGCAAGTAATTCTTTGTGCTCCAACAGGAACAGACATAAATGTAACTTTTACGGACTTAGATTGCTTTGTATGTACTGCAACTTGTGATCCTGGTACGACAACAGAAGTAGATGAGTTGGATGTAACCGTAACTGTTCGTCTTTGCCAAAGCATTCAATCTACTTTCCCAGTAACACTTGAGCTTGAAGCAGCTTTCTGTGAACCAAGAGACATTTTACCATTCCCACCATGCCCAGCTCCAACAATGCCAGCGCAATGTCCGGTTGTTTTCCCGAACAGCAATGGTAATAACAGATAAGCTAAGATCATAAAGATAAAGAGAGGAGAGTCCTCTCTTTATTTTTTTCGAGTAATTTTAAGATCCTGACTCATGTATAGAAAAAAACTGTTAGCATGGAGGTGCAAGCATGAACTCAATTCATTCACTACAACGTAAAATGAAAGAATGGAAGAGTGTTCAATCTTCCCAATGGAATGAAGTCAGAGATTTAATTGCTGCTTTAGATACGAGTCAATCATTAAATATTGTTAGTTTTTTTACTTATTCTCTTAATATTACACATGCACAAGGATATGATAATTATTGCCTCGGAAGTTATCATATTAAGAATATCGGAACAAAGCCTCTTATCAATCCCTATATTTGTATAAAGTTATCCGATGAATCTATATTGGAGTTCTCTGGGAAATACCTTTATAAAAATTTTCAGCAGTCAATTCGAGTTGCTAATGCATGGGAACGCTTGAATGAATCGACAGATAAACAGGAATTTTGGTTAAGGCCAACCCATACTCAAATATTGAATCCATTTGAAACGTTAACCTTTCCGAATTTTCAAATTAAATGGAATCCTGAGGATACTTATTCTGAAAGTATACAGGGCTTTACATATGGTGACGAGCTATCAAATGGGCAAAATTCCCTTAATACCATTCATATAAATGGCTCCATCCAATTGAGGGAGGGTGAAGAGGATGAATAATGGAAACCAAGAATGGATGAAGCAATTTTTTGATCAGTATGTAAAGGATTTTACACATCATGAAGGCAATCGTAGTTTTGTTTTTCTTGAAAATCATACGTTACAAATGGTCATGACTTATTTATTCATGCACTTAGAGAATCAACCAATAACTCAAAAGAAAGAAGATATTTCAACAGAAGATTTCGAGCAATTAGAAAGGCTTTTAGATGAAATGATAGAGGAGAGTAACATGGCACACAAAGAAATGATCACGATACTTCAAGAAAAGCTGAACACGTCTTCTTAAATATCCCAATGGAAAGAAACCCCAACGCATTTTTCAAATAATAAAACCTACAGATGATTACCAGTTTTCATTAACTGGTACGTGAAGGGTTGTTAGAATGTGAAAAGTATAGAAAAGTGGTTATACTTACCAATCGAAGTAAAGGTAAGAGAGCAAGATGCTAAGCTAATATTAGCCTATCATGCGCTTAAGGAAGGATACCATGTCATGATAGGAGATCATATTCAAGTCGAAATGGCTTTAGAGAGCTTTCCAAAAGGTATCTTTTTTTCTAAAGGTGGCCCCCATGGTTTTAGAAAAAGAGTAATTACACACGCTAAGGACCATGGACATTTAGTGGTGGAGTTAGATGAAGAAGGCTTATTAATTCAAAAAAAATCATATTTAATGGATCGTATGAGAAGGGATACTCTTTTACATGTTTCCAAGGAATTTTGTTGGGGAAGCCATCAAAAAAGGTCCATTACAAGTGCAAATCCAGATCTTACGAATCGCTGTCATGAGGTAGGTAACCCAAGATTTGATTTATTACAGCCCAAATATCGGACGATCTATGAGGAAGAGGCTCAATCGATAAAGGATCAATACGGGAACTTTATTCTTGTTAATACAAGATTTTCTCAATATAATACAGCAAAGGGAAAGAAGGAAAATACGTATTATCAATTTATTAAGCAATTATATAATAGATTCCTAGATTTAGTCGAAGAGTTATGTAAAAAATTCCCACAGTACACCATAGTTATACGACCACATCCTGGCGAAGACTTTAACTCCTATCGAAAATACTTCTCTGGCTATAAAAATGTCCATGTTGTCCATGAGGGAAGTATTATAAAATGGTTAATGGCTGCTCAAGTAATTATTCATAATGGATGTACCTCTGGTATAGAAGCATTCCTTTTAAATAAACCGCTTATTTCTTTTATCCCATTTGCCACAAAAGAATTAGACCTCCCCAATCAATTAGGGAGGAAAGCAAAAAGTTATAAAGAAGTTATTTCTATACTAGAAAACATTTTTTCCTCTCAGTCGATACTAACTTCAGAAGAGAAAGAGCAGCAGCGTAGGTTGTTGTCCAACTTTTATAAATGGGATGATAATAGCTATTCTTATACCTCAATTTTACAATATTGTAGAGATCTTCAACTACCATCACATGTTACACCGAAAAATTCGAAACGGCTCTCGTTGAATAGAAAACATAGAAAACGAAAATTCACTCTTACAGGAGAAGAGATTTCAGATTTTTTTTCGAGGCTAGATCAAATTGAAGGCAATTCTACATCCTATCAAATAGTACCAATAGCTGCTAATTTATATAAACTTAGTCTTAAGTAGTTCAGTGAGGGATGAACAATCCCCCACTGATAAATACCTCTATTTTAAACAACATCCTCCACGACGTCTAATAATTGCTTTTTTCTTAACAGAGGATGAAATAACAATTGGTTCATTGGAATTGGAATTGGAATTCTCGGAGTTATTTTGTCTATTTTTACCTGACTTATCCTTTGCCTTCATGAAAACAGCTCCTTCATACTTTATATTTCATTATAGTAAATTGAGTTAAATTTGGAATGGGCAAATTCACAATAACTAGAAAAAAAGGCAATGGACATCTAGTGAGATTAGCCCATGTAGTTATTACGTAAGCAAATATTGCTAGAATAATTTAATGCTATTACTGGGTGGAATGTACTTTTGTTTTACTGGTTGGATGTGAGAAGGCTTCCATTCATGATGATTTTTCTCAGATGGATTTGTTCTGTGTAAGGAATGAAGCATCGTTTGAATTTGGCGATACTCAGATTGATCATTCTTAGGAGCTATTAGATCCGGCTCGTCTATTGATCTTAGGTTCTGTATTCGTTCATTATGCTGATCCAAATCCTTTTTTAGTTCGGTAATTTGGTTATCCGTTTTGTTCATGCTGGAGTTTACTTTGCTTAATAGCTCCTCCACCCGTAGATCTTCTATGTCCTTCTTAATTAATTCAACCTCTTGTTTTAATTGCGTGATCGATTGCTGAAGAGTGCTGATAGGATCGGTTATTCTTTCATCACTTACATTCTCTTCATTCATTTCGAATCTCCTTTCAATGATTATCCTTCCATGTTACTTATTCTATCGTATGGTTGATTGCCCAAATCGTGATTAGTCTTAACCTAATGAGTAAAATCTAGCGAGTGTATGAACCAATTAATCCATTACATCATAGGCTATAAGTGAAAATTCTCTAATCTCTTTCTCTTCCAATGAAAAGAAGAGCGATCAATCTTTTTAGGAGGTGTATATTTTGAATTGTTATCAAGTCGACGGAGAGCAAGAAATTCTTTGTATTAATACGAAAAAAGTTTACGACTGGATTTTAAATGAAGCAGAATTTGATTTAACTTTAAACAATCTAGATTTACCTGTAAATCCAGTTACAGGTATACAATTAGAATGTGATGATATAGACCTTAATAGCGTTAGTTGTACGGTTACACCAACAGAAACAGATCCCATTACAATATTAGGCAGAGAGAACCAACTCGTTTTTATAGATGGTGAGGAAGTAGTTCTCCAAATCGTCAATATTCGCAAAAATTTTGAGGTAACGGTATTTGTGAACTTAATCGCTGCATTAGGTGGTGCTACAGTAGAAGTCGGTTCCGTTGAATTTTCTCGCTGTGAACAAGTAATTATGTGTGCTCCCGATGGAACGGATATTGACGTAATCAATGTAGACTTAGACTGTTTTGTTTGTACTACTAGTTGTGACCCTGGCACAACGACAGAGGTGGATGAGCTAGATGTGACTGTCAATGTTCGTTTATGCCAGAGCATTCAATCAACATTTGATGTAACACTGGAAATTGAAGCGGCTTTCTGTCAACCAAGAGACATTTTACCATTCCCGCCATGTCCAGCTCCAACCATTCCATTACAATGCCCTGTTGTGTTCCCCAATAATAATGTTATAGAAAAAAAGCATGAGATGAAGGAGGATTTTCATCCACCTGAACTAAATGACTTTCAGGAGCTAATGGAAAATCATCACACAGCAATTCATGATGCAAGCATGGATACAAATGAAATGAAAGATAATGAATAAAGGGAGGATAATACCCTCTCTTTATTTTTTTTGGAAGCTTAAGATTAGCTTATGAAAAACAAAAAAAGTGGAATAGGTCGATATAAGAGAACCTGTTAAAATACATAAATTGCTCAAAAGCTTAAGGATTAAAAAATGGGTTGAAAATATAGGCCATGCTCTTTAACTAATAAGCTCCCCTTTAATATATATATTAGAGTACACAAGATAAGGAAGGCTCAAGAAATGGAAGGAGCATGGGTGAAGATAACTAAATCAGAGTTAACCGTCCGCAAGACCACCACTTCAGGATGTGAAAGTAACGCGGTCCGACCGGATATTAGTCACTAAACATTCTGTTAAGTTTCGTTAATGAATAACCCTCCATGATGGTAGTCTCGCTTTATCACAAACGGATATTAACTTGGTAAATTGAAAATGGCTTCAACAGAAAGACAAGAGGCCTTATGGATGAAAGGTACGGGGAATAATTTGTAATGAAAGAGGGAGATGTTGTGTATTTTGAAAATAAAAGAATTTTAATCATTGGAGGTACTGGGACTATAGGTACAAGCCTTGTAGGATACCTATTAAAAGAAAATCCACAAATTATAAAAATATTGAGTCGTGATGAATATAAGCAACACATGATGAAGGAAGCTTTTGATTATCATGAGAAATTACATTTTATTATCGGAGATGCACGTGAGTATGACAGTTTAATCGAAGCAATGGAGAGGATAGATTATGTCATACATGTTGCGGCAATGAAGAGAGTAGAAGTCTGTGAAAGTAATCCATTTGAGGCAGTAAGAACGAATGTGATGGGAACGTATAACGTGATGAAAGCAGCAACTCAACAACATGTCAAAAAGGTTGTGTTTACAAGCTCAGACAAAGCGATATCACCAACCAATGCTTATGGAGCAACAAAGCTTCTAGCGGAAAGAATGATAGCAGCTACTGAAAAAAATAAAGAATCGTCTACTATTTTTGCTAGTGTTCGTTTCGGCAATGTTATGGGCTCAAGAGGATCAGTCATTCCATTATTCATTGAACAGATTAAAAACAACCAAAGAATCAATGTGACAAATAAGAACATGACGAGGTTTATGATGACACTGGAGCAAGCTACAGAATTAACCTTAAAAGCTTTAAGAGAAGCGCAAGGTGGAGAAGTATTTGTCTTGAAAATGCCTGTCATTCAATTAGGGCTGCTAGCGGAGGTTTTAATCGAAGAGATAGCAAAACAAAATAGATTAAGAGAAGATGGTATAGAAGTAAAGGTTACAGGACTTCGAACTGGTGAGAAGATGTATGAAGAATTAATGACAATGGATGAATCCAAAACAGCATTAGAGTTACAAGATATGTACATCATTCCAAGTCTATCGAATAACAACAAGGCGTACGAAGGGGCAAAGAAAGCTGATATACGAACCTACAGCTCGTCTAGTCAAAAAGCCTTAGATCGAGAAGGATTACGGGCATTATTAAAGAAAGCTGGATTCATTTAATTAAGAGGAAGAGGAGAAGGTTCCAATGGATAGTTTTTTGCAAAATTATTGGTCTGTTTATCTTGATTATCTTCAAGACTTTGAAAGTTTAGAATATTTAGGATTTTCTTTACCATTTTTGTGTCATTTACCAAGCTACCTTCTACCAAAACCATCTTTATTAACACAAATCGAAAAAATGGATCGCAAACATTTAAGAAATCATGTCCAAAACCAAAAAGAAATACAAACCGTTTTTAATCAATTTGTTGCTACACATACCAAACCAAAAAGAAGAGTAGAAAATGGAAAGGTTGTCTTACATGTAGATAAATTACTACGCTTTCCACCATCAACAATGCAAAGTCATTTCGATCGTAAGAAAACGATTCTATTAATTAATAGCAATGGGCCAAAACAAAAACAAGTAAAGCCAAGTCTAAAAACACAATCACCACGAACATACCGCGCAAAAACGGAAGGGAAGGCTATTCCGCTAACGAACACGGTCAGGGTTAGCAAATCAAAACTAAAGGGAAAATCCAGATCGAATTATCGTGTAACTCAAAATATGCTCACCTATTATCTGCAAAACTACACAGGAGAGGTCGAGAGTGCTATTAAAGAAGTTCAACAAAAAGCGAGACAAATATTAGCAGGATTTAAAAATCATCCTATTTATAGCGATCCAGCCTTCCAAAAATGGTTATTAAACAATATTTTAGTAGTTATTAGACAAATATCTGCTGCCGTTGGTTTTCTAAAGAGAGTACCTGTCTCATGCTTAGTTGTGTCTACGACCCATAGTTATGTAAGTCGAATTCTTTCTATTGTAGCTGCTGAAAAAGGAATACCATCCATTTGTATGCAGCATGGAATCATTTCAAGTGAACTTGGTTATATACCAAAAATAGCGACAGTCGATGCTGTTTATGGCAATTATGAGAAAGAATTCTATCTGAATTTAGGAGCACCCAAAGGCTCTGTAGAGGTTATTGGTCACCCGAGATTTGATGAAAGATTTAATACAAAAGTCGTAAGGAGAGCAACTTTTGATAAAAAGTTAGGATTAAATCCTCGTAGAAAAAACGTCATGATTGCATTACGAGGAGAAGACGATATTAATAGATGGCGTATTTTGATCAAGAAAATAGATAGAAAACTAAAGGTGAACATTTTGATTAAGAACTACCCAAGCAAACAGCCACATATCCTTACGAAGGAATTTCGACATGTTTATTCAACAGGAAGCTATGGACTTTATGATATTTTTCCTAATGTGGATGCTGTTGTTACTTATTCTTCAACTGTAGGATTAGAGGCAATGCTCCATGGCAAACCAGTATTTGTTTTAAATAAAAGTTTTAGAGGCTTTACAGGCTACTACCATCTTCTAGATCAATTAGAACAAACCAGTCCAGGAGTTTTGGCAAATATCATTATCAAGTATTTTTCCGATGCAAAGTTTCGTCATTATACGGATAAAATCCGTAAATCTTTCTTAAGCAAAGCATATTCAATTCAAAGTAGCTCTGGTGAAAGATTAAAAACTTTAATTAAAAGATTAACCAAATAATCATTCATGTCGGGAAGGAGAAATTTGGATGAGTAAAAGCCTAGGAGAAATTCATGACTATTGGAAGCATGTGAGTAAATCCGATTATTATATTGATAAAGTGGGAAGAAGTGAATTATTACTAGAATATATTCAGAAGTATAGTGAGAATAGACACAGAATCTTAGAACTTGGGTGTAATGTTGGAAGAAATCTGAATCATTTAATGAAAAATCACTACAGGAATTTGACAGGTATTGAAATAAGTGAAGAGGCTGTGAATTCTCTTAAAAAGAATTTTCCCACCTTATACGAAGATGCTACGATTATTCATTCACCAATCGAAAATATTATTAAAGAAATACCTAATAATCAATATCACGTCGTCTTTACCATGGCTGTATTAGAGCATATTCATCCAGAAAGTGAATGGATATTTAAAGAGATGGCACGAGTAACGAAATCCTATCTTATTACCATTGAAGCGGAGACAGCAAAAAATTGGCGCTTATTTCCAAGGAATTATAAAGTGATTTTTGAAAACTTAGGGATGAAGCAAATCGAAGCAAATACTGGGGAAAAAGAACTCGGTTTAGGCGCATATACGATTCGTGTTTTTAAAAAGCAAAAGGGTTTAACAAAATTCTTCAGTAAGATGTTTCAAAGAAACTAGGTGATCTTGTGGAGACAAAAATGCGCAATTACTGGTCGTTGTATTATCATTTTTTACAGGAGTTTAAAGAACTTACGTATAAAGGTTTTTCACTTCCGTACATTTTACACTTCCCTAACCTAGTTAGAAACAATAAAGAAGTGGCTAATGCTTTAGGGCAGGAAAATTTTGCGGATACCTTAACCTACCAAATAAATCATCAAAGAGAATTTCAAGCAGCATTCACCAAATATGTAAATTCACATCATAAAAGGTTTAAAAAGAAAAAAATCAATAATGGTAAGATTGCTATTCACGTTGATCCGATTCTCCGAATACCAGATAAATCTTATGAGAAATCCTTTAAAAAATCTAAATCGTTAATCGTTGTAGCGGATCCCACTACCTCTTCCACTTCAAAAAATAAGACTATTAAGTTTGGCTTACCAGTTAAGAACCTCTGTCATTATCGTACCTCCGCCTATAAAAAAGAGATTCTTGCTGTTCAAAATAAAGCAAGGGCTTTATTTCAATCAACTAAACATAGTCCTTTTTATCAAAATCAATTGTTCCAAGCAAAAGTGATAAAAAAAATTCCACAAGCAATTAAAATGATCGAACAAGTAAATCAATTCTTTGATGAGGTTCCGATTTCATGTGTACTTGTGTCAAGCACGCATAGTTATATCAGTCGGATTCTATCATTAGTGGCAGCTGAAAGAGGGATACCAAGTATTTGTCTTCAGCATGGAATAATGAATAGTGAGCAAGGCTTTATTCCAAAGATAGCAACAATTGATGCAGTCTATGGCCAATTCGAAGTAGATTGGTATAAGCAATTAGGAGTGAATCAACATGGATTAAAAATTATCGGACATCCACGATTTGATCAAGCGAAGCAGTTACCACAACAAACAAGGAAAGCATTCCATCAAAATTTGGGGTTGGATCCAAGAAAGAAAACAATTATGCTTGTTGTCCGTGAAAATCAAAAAATTGAGAAGTGGAGGCTATTCTTAAAAACTATCTATGCCAAAAAGTTGGATGTCAATATTCTTATTAAAGATATACCTGGAAAGGATGCCCATCCATTAACAAAGGAATTTCCAGTCGTCTCTTCCTCTAAAATCAGTAGTCTATACGATATATTGCCACATGTAGATTGTGTTGTTTCCTATACTTCAACCGTTGCACTAGAATCCATGTTAGCAGATAAACCTGTTTTTATTCTCGATAATTCATTCCCAAATTATACCGGTTATTATAACCCATTAAATGAAATGGTTCAAAAGGATCCCCGTAAGCTTGCCAAATTAGTTACTTTATTTTTTACAACACCGCACTGGAAAAGCTATGCAAAGAATAAGCGAGAGCAATTTTTGCGCTATGCATACCCATACAAGGGTATTTCAGAGAAAAGGTTGAAAGCATTGATATATGAATTAATGAATGGTAAATTTACACCTTTTTAACATGTATATTCTTAAATTGAACGAATATGATGGATGTAATCCTAAAGAAAAGAAGGAATGTTCACTCTTTTTCGTTCACTCAGGAAAGGGGTGGTTTTATGATTAGCCGTTTATCTGACCTAATCATAGGTACTGCGCAATTCGGCTTAGACTACGGAATCACTAATTTAAATGGCCGGACCTCTAAAGAGGAAGTGAAAAAAATACTACAATATTGCCGAAATAATAATATTCATATTCTCGATGCAGCAGCCGATTACGGAAAGAGTGAACAAGTTTTAGGAGAAATCATCACAGATAACTATTTTACTATTTATTCTAAAACCCCTCATATATTTGTAGAATCTATAAAAAATGTGGATCTACAACAGATTAAAGCAAGCTTTTATCAATCCTTGAAGAAATTAAAAGTAAATCAAATCGAAGGAATTTTTGTTCATAATGTCCAAAATCTAATAGTAGCAAATGGTGATAAATTGTTTCGGCTACTTCAAGGATGGAAAGAGGAGGGGCTAATCAAGAAAATAGGTGTATCGATCTATGACGAAGACATGGTTTCCACTTTACTAGAAAATTATGATTTGGATGTCTTTCAAATTCCGATCAATCTCTATGATCAACGCTTACTTCACTCTGGAACATTGCGAAAAATAAAAGATAAAGATATAGAAATTCATGCTAGATCGATCTTTCTCCAAGGTATCTTACTTGCAGATGAACATATGCTACCCAAAAAATTCCATCGTTATATACCTTATAACCAAAAACTAAAGGCCTTTCTAGATAAGTACCAAATGACAAAACTGGATGGAGCCTTAAAGTTTGTCTCACAAATCGATGAAATTGATCATATATTAGTTGGTATTAACCACCTGCAGCAACTAGAAGAAATCGTGGCGTCATTTGAAGCATTAGATGACAGGAAGATTCTTTTCGATTCCTTTCAACTCTCAGATATAGATTTGATTGATCCAAGGAGATGGTAAAAATGCTAAAGCTCGGAATAATTGGTATGAATGAGGGAAATGGTCATCCCTATTCTTGGTCAGCGATCTGTAATGGCTATGATCCAGAATATATGCAAGATTGCCCTTTCCCTACCATACCTCAATATTTGAGTGAAAAAAAATTCCCAGATGATGCGATCAAATGTGCGAAAGTAACCCATATTTGGACACAGGATAGAACAATTTCTCAACACATTGCTAGATCAGCTAACATTGCGCATATTGTAGATAAAAAGGAAGAAATGATTGGAAAGGTGGACGCTATTCTGTTAGCGAGAGATGATTATGAGAATCATCTTATCAATAGTGAGATTTTTATCGAAGCAGGCCTTCCTATTTATATCGATAAGCCGTTAGCGATTCATCGGAAAAAGGCAGAAGAAATTTTACTAAAGGAAAAGGAAAAAGGCCAAATCTTTTCTTGCTCTGCCCTTAAATATGCCACTGAATATAATCTAGCAAAAGATAGATTAAAAAGGGTTGGAAAGATCAAATCAATTCATGCTGTTGTGATGAAGTCGTGGGAGAAATATGCAATCCATGTGATAGATCCAATTTTGCGCTTGATCGGCTATCACCATCTCATTCAATCATCCACTGTAACGAAATCTGATGGCGCTGTTCATGTAAATTACCTAACACAAGACGATGTATTAATTAATATAACAGTAGTAGAGGAAGCAATATATTTACCATTTCGAATTACACTGATTGGTACAGATGACTATATGGAGCTGGAAATGAAAGACACTTTTCTTGCATTTAAGTCTTCATTAGAGAAATTTATCGGTATTGTAACGAGAAAGGAAGCTCCACTTTCTCATGAAGAAATGTTAAAAACAGTCGAATTTATTGAGGCAGGGATTTAATCTATGAAAGAAACGATTTTCATTACTGGAGGTACTGGTAAAGTAGGATTTCAGCTTGTTCAACACTTTTTAAATAATGGATACAAGGTGCTAACCACCTCGAGATATGAAGCAAAGCTTACAGACATGAGAGAAAAATTGAAAAATACCAATCATTTTTACTCATTAGCTGTCGATATAGAAGCCGACCACGCACTGCGAACCATTGACCTGTTTTGTGAACAAAATAATCTAGTGATCAATATACTAATAAATAATGCTCGTAATCGAGATTATCTACAAATCGTTGATGGTAAAACACCACGTGATCAATGGCTAAATGAATTTAACCTAAATGCAGTGGTTCCATATGAATGGTCCATGCATTTTGCCCAAAAGGATCCATTAGTTTTACGATCTGTTATTAATATTTCATCTATCTACGGGATTGTTGCACCAAATGTCCATCTATATGAAGATTTTGAATCTGAATCTCCAATTAATTACGGTGTGTCCAAAGCAGCACAAATTCACTTAACCAAGGAATTAGCAGTACGAATGGCATCAAAGGGGATAGCCGTTAATTGCATATCATTTGGAGGAATTAAAGGCCGTGTTGATCAAGCATTTGCTGAAAGGTACGCAAAACTCACACCATCAGGTGATATGCTAGCAGAGGAAGATGTAATTGGAGCAGTAGATTTTTTTGTTTCTAATAAGTCTAAGCAAATTACAGGTCACAATTTGGTGATTGATGGTGGGTGGACAATTTGGTAAAGGAATCCATTTGCATTATTCCTGCTCGAGGCAATTCTAAACGAATTCCAAATAAAAACAGAATGGAATTTCATGGTAAGCCAATGCTTGCATGGACTATTTTGGCTGCAAAGGAATCTCAACTTTTTGATCATATAATCGTGAGTACAGATAATGAAAAAATCGCAGAAATATCCCAAAAGTATGGTGCAGAGGTTCCTTTTCTACGGAAGAAGCACGCTGATGACCAATCTCCAGTTAGCTTAGCTTCCTTCAGTGCATTAATCGAAGCTGAGAAGTTTTTTGAGAAGGAATTTTCCACTATTGTCCAATTAATGCCCAATTGTCCACTGAGGACTAGTGAGGATATTCGCAACTCTATTAATTATTTTGAGAAGTCAAACACCGCCTTCCAGATCAGTGTAACAAGATATCAATGGCTGAATCCATGGTGGGCATTGCATATAGATAAAAACAATCAACCGAAGCCAATTTTTGAAGAAGAATTACGCTCTAGATCTCAGGATCTTCCAGAGCTATATTGTCCAACTGGTGCTATTTGGATTGCTCAATCAGAAGCTTTTAAAAAGGAAAAAACCTTCTATGGAAAGAACTATCAAATTTGTGAGCTCGACTGGGAAAGTGCTATCGATATTGACACAAAAGAAGATTTAGCGATGGCTGAATTATTAATGAAAGAGCGATTAAGAATAAATGAGGTGAATTGATTGAATATTTTAGTAACTGGTGGTGCTGGCTTTATTGGAAGATGGGTAGTAGCTCGACTATTAAAGGACGGTCACCAAGTTTGGGTATTAGATGATTTATCTAATGGTAGAAAGGAAAACCTTAAAGAATTTGAATCCAACCATCATTTTAATGGATTAACCTATGGAGATATTAAGGACATTCCTCTTCTAGAGAAGTTGTTCGAGAATTCCTTTGATATTTGCTATCATCTAGCGGCAAGCATTAATGTACAGGACAGTATTGATGAACCGAGCACGACGTTCGCTAATGATGTGGTTGGAACCTTTAATATTCTAGAACAATGTAAAAAAAATCAAACAAAGGTTATCTTTATGAGCACTTGTATGGTTTACGATAAAGCCATGGATGATAGTGGAATCAAGGAGACAAATCAGGTGAAACCAGCATCCCCGTATGCGGGTGCGAAATTAGCGGCAGAAAATATGGTGTTGTCTTACTATTATGCATATGGATTACCTGTTACTGTTATTCGACCTTTTAACACATATGGCCCCTTTCAAAAAACGGGGGGAGAAGGCGGAGTTGTTGCTATTTTTCTAAAGAACAAACTTGCGGGTAAAACCTTACAAATTTATGGTGATGGAAAACAAACAAGGGATCTATTATATGTAGAGGATTGCGCACGGTTTGTCGTCGAAACAGGATATGCCTCCAATGTAGATGGGGAAATCATTAATGCTGGATTAGGCAAGGATATTTCGATTAATGAATTAGCGAAATTAATAGTAAAGGACGAAGCACGTATTACGCATGTACCACATATTCATCCACAAAGTGAAATTGCTCGATTATTATGTGATTATACGAAAGCAAAGCAATTATTAGGCTGGGAGCCTATGCATAGCCTAGAGGAAGGGATCAAGAAAACGGAAGAATGGATTACATCAACGAATTTAATATAAGGAAGGAAGCACCATGAGAAAAAAAGAACAGCTTGCCATTTATGGAGGGAAGCCAGTAAGAGACGCTTATTTACCCTACGGGAGTCAATGGATCGAAGACGAAGATATTCAGGCAGTTAGTAATGTTTTAAGAAGTGATTATTTGACAACAGGCCCTATTATTCAGGCTTTTGAGGAAAGCGTAGCGGATTATGTTGGAGCAAAATATGCTGTTGCCTTCTCAAGCGGTACAGCAGCATTGCATGCGGCTTGCTATGCAGCAAATATCGACGAGGGGGATGAAGTGATCACAACCCCTATGACTTTTGCTGCCACTTCGAATGCAATATTATATTTGGATGGTAAACCAGTGTTTGCTGATATTGATCCTCTCACCTATACTATTTCTCCAGAAAGAATAGAACCCCTCATTACGGGAAAAACGAAAGCGATTATCACCGTGGATTATACCGGTCAGCCTGCAAATTATGATCAAATTCAACAGCTAGCCAAAAAACACAAGCTGTTGGTTATAGATGACGCCGCTCATGCATTAGGTGCGACATACAAAGGAAAACGAATAGGGTCCATCGCTGATATGACAATGTTTAGCTTTCATCCGGTAAAACATATTACAACCGGTGAGGGGGGAATGATTACTACAAATCAAAAGTCCTTATATGATAAATTAAAAAGCTTTCGCACACATGGGATTACAAGAGATCCAAACAGATGGTTGTATCATGATCATCCATGGTATTACGAGATGCAAGATCTTGGCTTTAATTATCGAATGACCGACTTTCAAGCAGCATTAGGGCTAAGTCAGCTTAAGAAATCGGACAAATTTCTTCGTACGAGAAGAACATATGCGAAACAATATACGGAACAGTTCAAAGATTTAAATGCTATTATTACACCGTTTCAACACGAAGATGGTCATTCTAGCTGGCATTTATATATGATTCGCTTAAAGTCAAACAAAATAAAAGCTGATCGCTTACTATTTTTCCAAGCATTACAGAAAGAAAACATTGGGGTGAATGTTCATTATATTCCAGTATATTGGCATCCCTATTATCAGCAATTGGGATATAAGAAAGGAATATGTCCAGTTGCAGAAAATCTATATGAAGAAATCATTACTCTTCCTCTATATCCGAAAATGTCAGAACAGGATATTCAAGATGTCATAGCTGCTGTGAAAAAGGTTCATGCCTATTTTTCTACTGATTGAGGTGAGGACATGAAGGTAGTGGCAATCATACAAGCTCGCATGGGATCTACTAGACTACCAGGAAAAGTATTAAAAAAAGTTCTTGGTAAGCCATTGTTAGCATATCAATTAGAACGGGTAGGTAGGTCAACAAAAATTGATGAAATCGTGGTGGCTACAACTTGTCATTCAGGCGATAATCCAATTATATCATTATGTCAAGAATTAGATATTGCATGGTATCGCGGATCTGAAGAGGATGTGCTTGATCGTTATTTTCGCACTGCTATGATTGCAAGAGCGGACATCATTGTACGATTGACAGCGGATTGTCCTTTAATCGATCCTTTTCAAATAGATAAGGTAATTGAAACCTATCTTCAGCATGATCATCCTTATCGATTTGTGTCCAACACACTGAAAAGAACCTTTCCGAGGGGATTAGATACAGAAGTTTTTAGTTTTGGAGCCTTAAAAAAGACACATCAAGAAGCAATAAATCCAATAGACCGTGAACATGTTACCAGATACATGCTTCACCATCCAGACTTATTTCCATTTGTTAATGTCTCATCCTCTACTAATTATAGTCACCATCGCTGGACGGTGGATACGATAGAGGATTATCGATTAATCAAAAGAATCTTAGAGGAAATATATCCAAGAAACCCGAAATTCACCTTTTCAGATACGTTAAAGGTTTTAGAAGAAAACCCAGAATGGCAATTAATCAACACAAGTATACAACAGAAAGAAGATTAGTAGGTGGATGCTTTGAATATTTTTATTAGAACAGATGCCTCAAGAGAAATTGGAACTGGCCATGTCATGAGATGTCTTGTCTTAGCGGATATGTTGCAAGAAAACCAAGCAAATGTTATTTTTATTTGTCATGATTTTCCTGGTCATCTGATAAAGGAAATTAAAAGACACGGTTTCGAGGTGATGGTATTATCAGGATCTGTCGATAACAACCACTTTGAATGGATGCTTTCCGAATGGAAGAAGGATGTAAAGAAAACGAAGGAGATTCTATCAGTCTATCCCTCCGTCGATTGGTTAATTATCGACCATTATGCTATCGATCAGAAGTGGGAAAAAGCGATAAGACCTAAAGTAAAAAAGATAATGGTAATAGATGATTTAGCCGATAGAAAACATGATTGCGATCTTTTATTAGATCAAAATGAATTGCCAAATAAAGAATCTCGATATGATCGGTTAATACCAGAGAATGCGACCACTCTACTTGGAATTAATTTTGTATTACTGAGAAAAGAATTTCAACAGATTCATCGTAGGCGAGTGAAAAGCTCAAATTTAAAGAGAATTCTCGTCTCATTTGGTGGAAGTGATCCTACTAATGAAACGATGAAGGTGCTAAAGGCAATTGATCAACTACCGAAGACCAAATTATTTGTAGATGTGGTAATCGGTAGTTCTAATCCATTTCAACAACAGTTAAGAGACTACTGTGTTGCTCGTTCCGATCGTGAGTTTCATATTCAAATAGATTATCTAGTAGATTTAATGGTTAAAGCAGATTTAGCGATTGGAGCAGGTGGAACAACGACATGGGAGAGATGCTATCTCCATCTTCCAACTATTACAATTGAGACGGCCACCAATCAAACCGAAATTCTCGAGCATGTAGCAAATTTAGGAGCAATTTATCACTTAGGGAAAAGTGAAGAGGTGACAGAAGAAATGATTGGATCAACCTTGGAGCAAATAATGTACCACCCCATTCTATTAAAAAGGATGTCAGACGCCTGTCAGAAATTAATCAAGGATTATGATCAAGAATCTCTAATTAAGCATATCATGGAGGTTTAGATATATGGATGAATTCACATTAAAAGCTTTATCAGAGAAAGAACTAAGCCTTATTTTGCAATGGCGTAACTCAAAAAGGGTTCGAGCATTTATGTATGATGATCATCTTATCACATGGAAGGAGCACCTTGAGTGGTTTCAGCATCTAATGAATAATCCTCAAAAAAAGGTAATGATCTTTTATCATGGCAATCAGCCACTTGGACTTGTTCAGTTTTTTGACATGGATCAGACCCATGCGAGATGTTATTGGGGTTTTTATATTGGAGAAGAAGCAGCACCAAAAGGCACAGGTACCATGATGGGCATTTTGGCATTAGATAAAATGTTTCAGGAAGAAGGAATGCATAAAATTTGTGCAGAAGTGATTCAGACAAATGAGGTAAGCTTGCACTTTCACAAGAAGCTAGGATTTGAAGCAGAAGGTAAATTTGTGGAGCATGTTCGAAAGGAAGGTTTGTTTATAGATGTTATCCCGATGGCTTTACTACACGAACAATGGAAGATAGTCCGTGAAGGTCTCCTAGAAAATAAAGGAGGGAAAAGATGAGAGACATCGTTATAGGAGAACGTTTTATTGGCAAGAATCATTCGCCCTTTATCATTGCAGAAATGTCAGGAAATCATAATCAGTCATTAGAACGGGCTTTGCAAATAGTCGAAGCAGCAGCAGAAGCTGGGGTTGATGCTTTAAAGATTCAGACATATACAGCAGACACCATGACTTTGAATGAAACAAAAATGGACGATTTTGTCATTCGTGATCAAGAGAGCTTATGGAAGAATAAGTCCTTATATCAATTGTATCAAGAAGCCTATACACCATGGGAATGGCATGAAGCTATATTTGATAAATGTAGAGAACTGGGTATTATTGGATTCAGTTCACCGTTTGATGAAACAGCGGTCGATTTTTTAGAAAGTTTACAAGTTCCTATGTATAAAATCGCATCGTTTGAGTGTACCGATTTACCTTTAATTAAAAAAGTTGCCCAGACTAAAAAACCTATGATTATTTCAACAGGTATGTGTAGTGCTGCCGAGATTGAGGAGACAGTAAAAACAGCAAGAGAGGCTGGCTGCACTGAAATGGTATTACTCAAGTGTACGAGTACATACCCTGCAACACCAGAAAATAGTAATGTACGAACGATCCCTCATATGGAGGATTTGTTTCAGTGTCAAATTGGCCTTTCAGATCATACGCTAGGTTCGGGAGTAGCATTAGCAAGTATTGCATTAGGGGCAACAGTCATTGAAAAACACCTAACCTTATCCAGAGCAGAAGGTGGCGTGGACTCCCAGTTTTCCTTAGAGCCTGACGAATGGAAGGTCCTTGTAGCGGAAGCCAAACGAGCATGGCAGGGATTAGGCCACATACATTATGGAACAACTAAAGCAGAAACCCCATCCAAAAAATATCGACGATCCTTATATATTGTAGATAATATGAAGAAGGGTGAAAAAATTACAAAAGAGAATATGCGAGTTATCCGACCTGGATATGGCTTACCACCAAAATATTATGACATTTTATTAGGCAAAACGGTTAAGAAGAATATTCCAAAGGGTACTCCAGTTGATTGGGATTTAATTTAAAGGAACGTGTCTCACTGTTGTATAATCGAGTTCACTTAAAAATATAGTGAATTCGATTTTTATTATCCTCATTCTCGTTATTAGAAAAAAATGTTAATATAGATTTAAGCATTATAGAAATTATAACAATATTTTTTTATTTAACGAGTAAGAGGAGGGGGATATTTTGAAATTTATCCTTATATTTGGACCTCAGGCAGTGGGGAAAATGACTGTTGGTAAAGAACTATCGAATTTAACAGGCTTAAAATTATTTCACAACCATATGACCATAGAGTTACTTCATCCATTTTTTGACTTCACTTCAGAGATGTTTCATTTGTCCTCTCACTTTCGCGAGAAAATTTTCCAATCATTTGTGCAAACAGATCAGCTTGGGATGATTTTCACTTATGTATGGGCATTTAACCTAGAACAAGATTGGAAAGAGGTGGAACGTTTTTGTCATATATTCCGTTCGAACGGAGCAGAAGTTTACTTTGTAGAATTAGAAGCAAATATAGATACGAGATTAGAGCGAAATCGAACACCTAACCGATTGAAGGAAAAACCTTCCAAACGAAATATTAATAGATCTGAACAAGAGCTAAAAAATTCGATTGAGAAATATCGTCTGAATTCTACTAATGGTGAAATAGAAGAAGAGTATTATATTAGGATCAATAATACATTTCTTAGCCCAAAACAAGTTGCACAAAAAATAATAACAGCATTCCAATTATAAAGGAGAGAAAGTCATGTTCACTTATTACATAAATCAAAATATCTCATTGAAATTCCCAGAACTAAAGGATGCAGATCGAATTTTTCAGTTAACAGATCGATCTCGAGAGTATTTACGTGAATGGCTTCCATGGGTTGACTTTACCAAAACGGTTGAAAATTCGAGAAAGTTTATACAAATAAGTCGGCAAGATTACATAGATCAGAAAAGTATGGTCACCTTTATTGTATGGAAAGGAAAAGTGGTCGGAGTCGCAGGATTTAACCAAATTGATTGGTCAAATAAGAGTGTACAAATTGGCTATTGGCTGGATAAAAATTATGAAGGAAAAGGAATAATGACTAAATCAGTGGAAGCACTGACTGATTATGCATTTAATCAACTATCCATTAACCGTGTGGAAATAAAGGCAGCAGTAAATAATAAGAAAAGTCGGGCAATCCCTGAAAGGCTTGGATTTGTAAAAGAAGGCATTATGCAACAAGCTGAATGGATAAATGATCGCTTCGAAGATATTGTCGTATATGGCAAATAGCAGGATTAGCATAAGAAAAAAGAGTAAAACATGTATTCTAAATTTGAGGAAAAACTAACAGAATAAGAAAAATCTGATGAAAATAAGGGGTAGGTCTCTATGGCTTCAAGAATTATTGGCACTATAGCAGGATTATCTAGTTTATTACTTTGGTTTTCTTTTCATTTTATGAATCCGTATAATGATCTAATAGGTATTGAACCTTTTTTTAGAACGACTTTATTGCTTGCCCTTCCGGCTTGTCTTGCTATCTATGCAGCATGGAGACGTAAAAAGGTTCCTATGCTTATCGCATTTATATGGTCCTTTCCATTAAGTCTATATACTGGGCTAACTCAAAGTATGTATTCTTTCTTTGGCATAACCTGCCTATTCTACTTGACCAGTTATTTTCTAATGCTGTTAAGTGAGAGAACGAATAAATAATCACAGATGGATAGGGGTGCTCTTGTAAAGCAGTTGGAGGTACGAAATATGAAATTTGTTTTGAAGCTTTTATGGTTTATGAGTACGTTATGTATGGTGATTAGTTGTAGTACTGAAGAAACTCATAAAGAAAAAGAAGAAAATGTTATTGTCCAAGCAAATTTAACTGCAAAAGAGAATGGAATTCTTACTACGACTACAGATCAATTTTTAATTACTGACTTTAATTTAATAGGGGAGGATAACAAAGTATCCATAAGGTTCGAAAAATATAAATCTGGTAAGTTGATAAAAAAATGGGATTCGATTTCAACAGAAAAAATTGGTGATGGAACTATAGTCCTTACGTTTTCAACAAATAGCGAGGATGGTAATCAACTTGAGATTAGATCTGGGATTATAAGTAAAGGTAGTACTAGTTCTAATATCATGTATGATCACCTTAAAGATAGTGAATCAGAGTATTTGCTTGGTTTATCAGATTCTCCCTTATTGATGGAACAAAAAGTAAAGGAAGAAATGCTAATTGGAAGTTTTTTATTTCAGATCGAAGGAGATAGTATCGAATCCCCGGGTCCTGAGTTCTATCAAAGCTTAAAAGAGAATTTGGATGAATATGATGTCGTTTACTTAATTTGGGCTGAATTTAAAAAAAAAGCGAATGGAGGTGACTCTAAACAATGAATAGAGCATATTTGCATTTAGAAGGACTGGCGGTATTGATTTTGTGTCTTTATTTTTATTATATCAATGAATTTAGCTGGTTGCTATTCTTTGTTCTTCTATTGGTGCCAGATATATCAATGCTTGGTTATGCTATTAATCAAAGCATCGGTGCTAAGTTGTACAACATATTCCATACTTATATTTTTCCAATAATTTTATTAATTTCAGGCGTGATATTCCATTGGTCAATCATTATCCCTATCGCAATTATTTGGATCATCCACATTGCGATCGATCGACTTTGTGGATTTGGCTTGAAATATACGACAAGTTTTAAGGATACTCATTTACAAAAGGTTTAACAAAGATAAAAAATTACATTTTAATTGTTTAACATTTTAAGAATTTCGGGTATAATGTAATTAGAAAATCATAACATATAAAAACCGTAAGCGGTGCAACGCTTACGGTTACAATAGACCGAACCCCGTTAAGAGGGGCGGCACTTCAGGAGATAATCCCTCAGAGCCTACGCAAAAGCATATGAGGGGTTATTTTTTATTTTTATCGGACATGATAAACGCAACTAACATCCCAAAAGAGATCATTAGTGTTAATACGTTTTCGATATCCATAAGCATCACCTCCCTTCTATTGGACAAATCCAAAGAAGGTACAACAAGGTGTGCCACCCCTCATATGAAGCCGATCTATTGATGAATCTATTATAACATTTATCGAATACTAGTAGAGCTTTTCGACATGATTTTTCAAAATTATAAATATATATTGATTTCAGCGAATATATGTTCTGCTATAAGTGATAAATTGAAAAAGATGGGTGATCGTATGTTCTTAAAAAGAATTACATTATTACATGAGCAAATTCCGTTTTATCGAGATTATCCTTTCTCGATTCCGATAATAAAAAATTTCGAGGAATTGAACTTAAAAAGTAATGTAACGTTTTTTGTTGGAGAAAATGGATCAGGTAAATCTACGCTATTAGAAGCAATTGCAGATAAATGCGGCTTTCATACAGCCGGTGGAAGTAGAAATAATCAATATGAGGTACATGCCTCAGAGTCTCCGCTAACAAAGTATATTCGCCTTGCATGGTTGCCTAAGGCTACGAATGGCTTTTTTCTGCGTGCTGAAACCTTTTATCATTTTGCTTCCCATATTGATGCGGTTGAAGCATCATATGCCTATGGTGGACGTTCATTACATGAGCAATCTCATGGAGAGTCTTTTCTATCCCTTTTTCTCCATCGATTTCATGGGAAAGCTATTTATTTGTTGGATGAACCTGAAGCAGCACTTTCTCCAAGTAGACAATTGACCTTCCTCAAAATACTTCACGACCTTACAAAAAACGACGAATGTCAATTTATTATCGCCACACATTCTCCAATTTTACTAGGATGTCCTGACGCAACAATTCTAAGCTTTGATAATGAAAACATCGAAGAAATAAAATATGAAATGACAAATCATTACCAGCTAACGAAGAACTTCTTACAGAATAGAGAGCGATATCTGTCTGAATTATTGCGAGAGGAATGATTATTTTCCACTCTAAAATATATGGAAAAGGTGATACAAAGTGAAACTATATCGAATGACAAATATAAGAGCAAATAATTTTAGGAGAATTAACGTTACTGACATTCCAAAGTAGCTGAAAAACGGCACGATTATAATGACTGGGATTTAATTGGTTTACTGAACGATATCAAAAAGTTGTACCTACAATCCTTTCACTTATAAAAATGAAACAATTAAGCAAAGCAGTGACATCATCGATAGGACAATATCTTTTTCAACTGTTGTCACACATTAACGATTATTTGATTGAAAAAAATTGCTGAGCATATGTGCTTAGCAGTTTTTTTATCTAATCTTAAAAGATGCTAAATTGTAAATATTTCGATATCATAATAATAGTGCTTTTTTGTGCTGAATCAAATTTTACATCATTCACTACGACACACAAAAATCAAAAAACGATATACTATATATACTTGTGTATAAAAACTTCGTAAGACTTAATCGAAAAAGGGGGAGGATTTTAACTTGCCAAAACATGCTTCAGACGATACAATTGCGGATATTGAAAAAGAATTGCGTTATATCGCAGGAATTATCAAACAAAAGGGCAGGGAGATCTTACATAATTATCCGATAACTGCGCCACAATTTGTTGCACTTCAATTCCTGTTAGAATACGGTGATATGACGTTGGGAGAACTTTCCAATAAAATTCATCTCGCATTTAGTACGACAACTGATTTAGTGGATCGAATGGAGAAAATAAATGTTGTCGAGAGAGTAAAAGACAAGAAAGACCGAAGAGTGGTACGGATTCACTTACTTGATGAAGGAAAAAAAATCATAAAAGAAGTAATTGAAAAACGAAGAGACTATTTAGGTGAAGTATTAGCAAATGTAAAAGAAGATGACATCCAACAACTTTCCCACTTATTACATGTTTTACATGCGGAAATGAGGGAAAAAAAGAACGAATGAACAAACAAAGAGGCGATGAAATGAAGCAACCAATTGGCGTGATTGATTCAGGAGTAGGTGGATTAACAGTAGCAATCGAATTAATGCGACAGTTACCAAAAGAATCGATCATTTATTTGGGAGATACGGAAAGATGCCCATATGGGCCTAGGCCGAAGGAAGAGGTAATTCAATATACATGGGAAATGGTCCGTTTTTTACAAACAAAACAAATCAAAATGCTTGTTGTAGCGTGTAATACAGCGACTGCATTTACATTAGATTTATTGCGAGAGGAATTAGATATACCGGTGATAGGGGTTATTCAACCAGGTGCAAGAGCAGCAATTACACATTCAAGAAGCTATGAAATTGGTGTTATTGGAACTGAAGGTACGATAGGCAGTAAAGCTTATCCCTCTACCTTAAAACATATCAATGAAGGAATTAACGTATATGATTTAGCTTGCCCTAGATTTGTACCAATGGTAGAAAAAGGACTTATTTCTGGAGATCTAGCTTATGAAATTGTGCATAAATCGTTATTACCTTTAAAAAAACATAAAGAGATGGATACATTAATCCTTGGTTGTACACATTATCCAATGATTCGTGAGTTAATACAGGAGGTAATGGGGCCTAGAGTTATTGTAATTTCTTCAGGGGAAGAAACCGCACGTGAGGTCAGTACAATTTTAGGTTACAATAGTAAGCTATATACAGGCGATCGCAAGCCAAAGCATTCTTTTTATACAACAGGAGACCCTGAAATTTTTAAAAAAATTGCTTCGAAATGGCTCAAGCAAAATATTGATATCGTTGAGAAAATTGAATTAGCAGAAGTACAAAGCATGGGATATTGATCTCATGTTTCTTTTTTTGGTCTATTTTACCTGATAGCTCGTATATATAATAGTACAAACCATCGTAGGAGGTATCGGTTATGAAAATCGATTTAACAAAAAAAGTGGTAGGCTTACTATTATTGAGTTTGTTGTTTTTAAGTGGATGTGGGGTGTTTAAAGGAGAGCAGACTTTAGAACAAATTGATTCTCCTCCTGAAGATGCACAATTTACAGATGATTTAGAAAATGCACCAGAGGAATCTGAAGATACAGGTGATGGGACAGAAGAGGGTGGAGAAGAAGGAATTGTCGAGGATGATAATGAAGGACAAACGGAAGACGAAGAATCCTCCACTACAGGAGAATCTGTCTCAAGAATGCTTTATTTAATTGATCAAAACGGATTAGTCGTACCACATGAAGTAGAATTGCCAACACCTGCATCTAAAGAAGTAGCAAAACAAGTATTAGAGTATTTAGTAAAAGACGGTCCTGTAAGTTCCATGCTCCCAACAGGATTCCAAGCTGTACTTCCTGCTGGAACAGAAATATTATCACTGAATTTGGAGGAAGGAACCTTAATTGTGGATGTCTCCGAGGAATTTAAGAATTATGAAGCGGAAAATGAAGCCAAAATCTTAGAAGCAATGACATATACTTTAACACAATTTGAAAATGTGGAAAATGTACAGCTTCGTATTGACGGTCAAGCATTATCAGAAATGCCGGTAAATGGAACCCCTATAGAAAATGGATATTCAAGAGCAAATGGAATTAATGTTCATCAAGCAGCTGGAGTAGATTTCATGGAAAGTAAAGCAACTACGCTTTACTTTCCAATGCAAGGTGAGGAATCTGTTTATTTTGTTCCGATTACACAGCATGTAGAAACTACTGGCGATAATGCTTATCAAAATATTGTACAAGCATTACTTGATGGGCCAGGATTTGATCTTCCACTGACACCTTATATGAATACAGGTTCTGCTCTTACAGCAGAACCTGTTATGAAGGATGGCGTACTGTCCTTAACTTTTAATGAAAATATTCTATCTAATAGTGAAAAA
This sequence comes from Gracilibacillus sp. JCM 18860, assembly GCF_055395245.1. Classification (NCBI taxonomy): domain Bacteria; kingdom Bacillati; phylum Bacillota; class Bacilli; order Caryophanales; family Bacillaceae; genus Gracilibacillus; species Gracilibacillus sp. JCM 18860. Next base: position 923,362 of record NZ_AP043868.1, on the reverse strand, counting down.
AGTGTGATTGCAGATGAGGTAATGAAGTCGATTGTCTTAACATTAACGGAGCAGGAAGGAATCAATGCCGTCGAGGTAATGGTTGAAAACCATGAGCAAGTTTTCAATGAAAAAGAACAGCCATACAATGAGCCTGTCTCTAAAGACATGGTCGTGCCAACAGAAAGCATTTAGATAGATGAAGCCTCATACTTTAATGTGTGAGGCTTTCTTATTTTATTAATAATTTTAGATCAATTGGTGTATGAAACCTCAACTGTTATCCAAAAATATGTTAAGATAAAAAAGAATGTTAGGAGGAAGTTAGATGCGAGAGTCAGGGAGAGAAGTAAATCAATTAAGGAATATTGATATTATTACTAATTTTACGAAACATGCAGAAGGATCTGTATTAATAACAGTCGGAGATACGAAAGTTATTTGTAATGCGAGTGTTGAGGATAGAGTTCCACCATTTATGAGAGGTTCTGGGAAAGGCTGGATTACAGCAGAATATGCAATGCTTCCGAGGGCAACAGAAACCCGTAATATTCGTGAATCATCGAAGGGAAAAGTATCTGGACGAACAATGGAGATTCAACGTTTGATTGGACGGTCTTTACGTGCAGTAGTCGATTTGGATGCCATTGGAGAGAGGACGATTTGGCTTGACTGTGATGTCATTCAAGCGGATGGAGGGACTAGAACTGCATCTATTACTGGGGCTTTTGTTGCAATGGTATTGGCGTTAGGAAAACTCGTCGAAAAAGATGTTCTGAAAGAATTACCTATCAAGGATTATTTAGCAGCTATTTCCGTAGGTGTTTTGCCTGATGGAACAGAAATCCTGGATTTAGAATATGTAGAGGATAGTATAGCACATGTCGATATGAATGTTGTCATGACTGGTAAAGGCGAATTTGTCGAATTACAAGGTACAGGTGAAGAAGCTACCTTTACTCGAAATCAACTAATGACGATGTTAGATTTAGCAGATAAAGGATTGAATGAGATATTTAAAATACAAGAAGATGCTATTCAATCATATAAAGACATGTTAGATATAAGTTGAGGAGTTATATCATGAAAGAATTAATTATTGCGACAAAGAATAAAGGGAAAATTAGGGATTTCGAACAATTATTCTCCCCTTTTTCTATCCAAGTGAAGTCATTATTAGATATAGAAGGAATAGAGGATATTGAAGAGACAGGATCAACCTTTGAGGAAAACGCAGCGATTAAGGCAGAAGCTATCTCGAATAAGTTCGGTGTTACTGTCATTGCAGATGATTCTGGACTAGTTGTGGATGCATTAAATGGTGCACCAGGAGTATATTCTGCTAGGTATGCAGGTGAGGATAAAGATGATCAAGCAAATATAGAGAAAGTACTGTCCGAATTACAAGGTACTTCAGAAGAAAACCGAACCGCACGATTTGTTTGTGTTTTAGCCGTGTCACAGCCAGCCAAAGAGACCTTCTTTACACGTGGAGAATGTGAGGGGACCATCGGTTATCAAGTAAAGGGTGAGCACGGTTTTGGATATGATCCTATTTTTTATCCCCTAAATAGTAGGAGAACGATGGCTGAGATGAGACCAGAAGAAAAAAATCAAATAAGTCACCGAAAAAAAGCGTTAGACCAGTTAAAGAAGTGGGTAGAACAATTATAGATACTGATATGTGTTGCAAGGGGATGAAATTATGTTAAAGGTACTAATAATAAGTGATAGTCATGGCTGGGAAGAGGAAGTAATGGAAATAAAACAGCGTCACCAGCACGAGGTTGATGCCATGATTCATTGTGGTGATTCAGAACTATCACATGATAGTAGGGAACTGGAAGGGATACATACAGTGCAAGGAAACATGGACTTTGATAGTAAGCTACCTGAAGAGCTCTCTTTTGAGGTTGGTAAATTTCATTTTTTCGTAGCACATGGCCATTTACACCAAATAAAGACAACATTAATGCCCATTTCCTATCGTGCCGATGAGGAAGGTGCCAATATTGTTTGTTTTGGTCATTCTCACATTCCTGGAGTAGAGAAGGTCGAGAATAAGCTTTTTATAAATCCTGGTAGCATTAGATTACCACGAACTTCACACCCAGGTTCCTATGTGCTTTTATCTGCAGATGAGGCTCTAAAGGAGATATCAGTGAATTTTTATACAAAAGATGGAGATGAAATTTCAGCTTTAGCTTATCAGACATCCTTGGCATAGTCAGATCAACAGGGTAACTCCCTGTTGATCAAAAAATAAGAAAGAATCCAAAGAAAGTGTTGACTTTTATCGGCAATGTTTATATAATATTACTTGTCCGCTAAAAAGTCGGATACTTACATAACTTTTCAAATGAATCAGATCTTACTTAAAACAGAAGAATAAATGCGGGTGTAGTTTAGTGGTAAAACCTCAGCCACGAGCAATGCATCCACCGAGTAACCGGCGAGTTGCTCCGAAGCATCCATCATCATTGGTTAAGCTAGAAGATGCAGGAGCATGATGGGCGTCATATACAATTTTATAATACTATTAATAATAATGCGCGGGTGTAGTTTAGTGGTAAAACCTCAGCCTTCCAAGCTGATGTCGAGGGTTCGATTCCCTTCACCCGCTCCATGTCCCAGTAGCTCAGCAGGATAGAGCAACAGCCTTCTAAGCTGTGGGTCGGGAGTTCGAATCTCTCCTGGGACGTTACCACGTAAGAATAAGTAAGAAAATAAAAATGCGAAAACCGCTGTAAATGTTGTTATATCAATGTTTATAGCGGTTTTTTCTTAAAATAAAAAGTACCAAAAGAACATAATAATTTGGGGCTCTATACTGAATGTGGTGCTGAAAAAAGGTTATTAACGGGCAATGGGCTTATAGATATTGGGAGAGGAGAACTCCATTTATGGAAATTAGAAAACCTAATGATTCGGAATATAAAAAGATTTTATCACTTGCACCACAAGCATTATTCGATGGTACATTAGGCGAGGCAAATCCGTCAGATGAAAAAGTCAAACAACTTGTTGAACCATTATTGAAGAAAGGAAGCTATTATTTGATAGCAACTGAAGGCAATAATCTAATGGGTTGGATTCTTATAGGAACAAGTAAAGACCAATTTACTGAAAAGATATGTGGATTTATTTATGAATTATATGTGTTAGATGAATTTAGGGGAAATGGAATTTCAAAACAATTGATGGAAACTGGTATCGACCATTTTAAACAAGATGGATATTCAGAGGTTCGTTTAAGTGTATATGCAGGAAATCAAGCGAATAAACTTTATGAAAAATTAGGATTCAAAAATAGAACCATTACAATGAGTATGACCATTTAAAACAAACAACTTTATGAATAACTAATAGAGTGGTTTATTGAGGATTGGAGAACACAAGATGGTTTTCGACCATTTTATCGAAAAAATCAATATTAAAAAAAGTCACAGCGATAAATACTGAATTAGGATTATAAAATAACTATATTATGAATTGCAGTAAACAGCTTGTTAATCTAAAAAAGGAGGCACTGTATGGGTGCTCCAGAAGAAAATAATGAGACAGATTATAAGTTTCGTATTTAGTAAAAAAGAATATTACCGTGCAAGACTTCTAACAGTTAGTTAGAATAATCAATATATTTTCTGAAATTGTCTACAATTGCTTGCCATCCTTTTTTGGCATTGCGATTTCATTAGTGTCCTCTGCTTCAAAAGCTTCCGTAATCCTAGTCTCGTTTTCATGGTCAATAAAAGTTACAGTATCTTTTCGTCCATCATCAAGAGTAAATCCGATAATTTCATTTTTTCTCAATTCAGCTTAAACCCCACTAATATCAAAACCCAAACTCCCGTCTTTGGCTTCCATTCTGGTAACGCATTTTCCTCCAACCCTTAAATCATTTTCGGCGTTTGGTGCATGCTAATCATCAGTAGCAAAATACCACTTTGTTATGTGCTCTGGCTTCGTTCAATACTCCTACACTTTCCAATAGGAGCATGAACTGTCGTTTCAACTGTCATCGTTACTGGTTTATTTGTTCCCATTCCAAGACCTCCTATTATTAATTCAAACTTACTGTGCTTATCGTAGCAAATAATTGGTTGTAGATTTCTTCTAGATTGCTTTGATTTTAGATTTAATTTTTTGCACATATGGCTGAAAAGAAAGCTTCAAGATATGCTATTAAACAACATTATCCTTCATTATTTGGTAAAAAGTTTACGTTCTTATTATAGTGAATAGCTGCATCCGTATTAATATAGTTGAAACAAGGTTAAGTAGATGTTTTCTTTATGCTATAGTAGAATAATCTAATGCTTTAAATAATTATAAAATTTCTTCAAAGTGATTTGACGGGAGCTCGAATCTTTTCTAGGTTTATTAAAAAGATTTACTTACAACATTACTGCTAGGAGGAGACTCTTTGGATGCTTTGTTTATTTTTATGGTAATTATTTTGGTAGCATCGATTCTACAAACGAGCACTGGTTTTGGTTTTTCCATTATGGCAACCCCTTTTTTATTGTACTTATTTCGGCCACAAGAAGCGATCCAAATCAATATTATTTTATCTTTAATTATCTCTTTAGCTTTAATGTGGAAAATTAGAAGTGAAGTCGATTTCCAACTTTTTAAAAGATTTACACTAGGAAGTTTGTTTGGTATTCCACTTGGAATCGTGATTTTTTTAATCATGAACCTGAGCATTTTTAAATTAAGTGTAAGTTGCCTACTTTTGTTCTTAACCTTATTATTAATAGTAAAATTTAAAATCAAAGCAACACCATTTAGAGATTATATTATTGGGGGGTTATCAGGAGTTTTAACCACAAGTATTGGAATGCCAGGACCACCATTATTACTTTATTTTACAGGGACAGCTACAAAAAAAGAAAAATTAAGAGCTACAACACTTGCTTTTTACTTATTCATATATTTCGTTAGTCTTCTAACTCAAATTACTTTTGCTGGGACTAGCAAATTAATATGGGAATCAAGCTTATTTGTGATACCTGTCGTTATACTTGGACTGCTTTTAGGTAATTATTTATTCACTCTATTTACAGAGAAGATATTTCGAATAACTACATATATTCTACTTTGTAGTTCAGGGCTATACCTTCTTTTGGATAGTATAATTGACTTGTTTTGAAATAATTTTTATTGGGAATATATAGCTAAACATTTATATGAGAGCTTCTATTATGGCAAACTGTTAGCCATCAAATTTTTTCTATACCGATAGTGTAAAAAATGTGAGCTTGTTCAAACTAATATCAAAGCTAACAAAACTTGTTACTTAACCCGATACACCATATAATAGAAGTAACCGAAAGGTAGGTGAAAGGATGAAAGAGGAAAATCTTATAATATTTCCAAAGTGGAAGGACGATCTTGAAGGCAAAGCAAAATCAGCCATGCAAGAAAATGATTACAAAAAAGCTTATGATTACTTTCACCAGTTAACAGAAAACGGCGTTCACTCACATGAAGTACTCACAGGAAAACTGATTTGTATGATGGAATTGAATATGGATGAAGAAGTTGAGTCGTTGTGTGAACAATTAATTGCTGAGAAGGACGACTATTACGCATCTTATGTACATATTTACGCAACCTTATTATTTCAAGCAAGTAAATATAAAGAAGTAATGTACTTAATTGAAAATGCCCTCGATGAAGGGATCATAACCGAAGCAATGGAAGAACAATTAAAGCAAATGTATCAATTAAGTAAAGAACTACAGCAACAAGAGGACAAGAAATCCTATCAAGAAGTGCTAAAAGTATTAAATGAGGCCATTGACGCAAAAAACGATAGGCAACAATGGTATATGATTAAAAGGCTAGTGTCATTGAATATTCGTGAAGATATTCCACTTCTTAGGGAAATGTTAGTAACAAGTGATATCCATCCCGTAGTCAAAACAGCAATTTTAGAATTTTATCGAAAAGCCGATATAACCGATCATATCGAAATAGAAAAATTTCAGGTCAAAGATACCATTCCAATACATAACGCAACCATTTTTAATTTACAAAAATTCTATGATGGAGTGTACCAGTACTTAGAAGAGATCGAACAGAATGAACCAACAAATTTTCAAATGATCCAATTTATTCTTGAACGTTTTACTTATGTATATGTCCCTTTTTTACCACAAGAAGAAAATTATCAGTTGCTTGCGGAAGCATTAGAATACTATGTGGATAGAAGCTTAGAAGTTTTTGATGCTCAGTCTGTGCTACAGGGGGAACGAATGAAGGAAGAATACATAAAAATGATTGATTTATCTGAAGCGCTATATGGTTCCATCTTAGATGTATAAAAATGATTGATGCTTGTCAAAACAGTTCGACAAGCATCAATCGTTATATAGTTAATCCTTTCTTTTTTGCGTCCTCATCCAACAGACTTCCAATCGCTAGTCCTAGTCCTACACCAATTGGAATACCTAAAGCAAGATTATCGAATAAAAGTAACCCAAATACTACACCTAAACTTGTTCCAAGAGGCATATAAAGAGACAAATAATATCCTTTTTTCACTATTTTATGCTTTTTTGTTAAATGAGAAGTAATTTTCTTAACGAGGGAATGATAAGCGTTTATTGCTTCAGTTTGTTTTTCGCCTTCCTCGTCGCTTATTTTATCCAATGTTTTCTCGAATGCTATTAAATAATTTTGACAATGGTCACAAGTTTCAGAAAGTTGGTCCATTTTCTCCAGAATTTTTATATCTTTATCTGTCTGAAAGGTTTTTGCTTGCGTTAATTCTTCTAGTTGTTTAAGTGATGCTTTAGCAAAGGGATTTTTCATGAAATCTACCTCCAAATGTCTATATATAGTATACGATTTATAAATGGGTTAGGTTTCAAAAAAATGAAGAGGAGGAAGTGTATGACTAGTGAGCATGAATTAGGTAAGATAGTAATCCTTAATGGTCCGCCTCGATCTGGTAAGTCTACGATGGCTACTAAAATCCAGGAGCAATTGGGCGGTATTTGGATGAATTTCGGAGTCGACCAAATGATGAATATGACTCCAAAGCAATATCAGCCGGGAATTGGATTAAGGCCTGGTGGAGAGAGACCTGATTTAGAGCCAATTGTAGAAAAAATGTATCTATCTTTGTACCATTCTATTGCTAGCTTTAGTCGAACTGGCTTGAATGTTGTGGTTGATGTAGGTCATCATAATTTTTATCGGAAGCCACTAAACCTACTTCCTAGATGTATGAAAATCCTAGAAAATCATCCTGTTGCTTTCGTAGGAGTTTTTTGTCAAATGGATGAGCTTATGAATAGAAGAATCAAAACATGGGGTAAGGGATATGATGAAAACGGCGAAGTACCTGAGCCAGTAGAGAAGTGGCAAAAGTTTGTTCACGAGCCTGGGATATATGATTTAGAAATTAATACATCTATTTTGAATCCAGATGAAAGTGTTGCCAAAATTCAAAATATGCTAAGTCGTCAAACATTCGGTGTAGCAAAACAAGAGATTATTAACGGAGGGAGTAAGCTTGGACAATATTAAGGTTATCCGTGAACAGGAGAGGAAATATCATGATGAATGTTATGAAAGCTATCAATTATTTGAACAAGGGTCCTGGTTACATAAGCCTGTAAAATCTTTAATGGATCTAATACCGCTTTTGGAAGACAAGGAGAACTTGAAAATTTTAGATTTAGGTGCAGGTGTAGGGAGAAACAGTATACCAATCGCAAAAGCTCTAAAGAAAAATGGAGTGAAAGTGGTTTGTGTCGATTTACTAGATTCTGCTATCAATCACTTGAGAAATAATAGTAAACAACATGATGTTGAACAGGAAATTATTCCGGTAAAAGCCGACATCGATAATTATAAAATCTTTCAAGATACTTATGATCTTATCCTAGCTGTTTCTAGTTTAGAGCACATAAGTAATGAACCCATGCTAGACCAAGTTCTTGATCATGTGGCGGAGGGAACGAAAATCGGTGGAATAAATGGGATCATTATAAATTCAGAAGTAAAAGAAATTGATCGTGAGACTGGCAAAAAGCTTGAAGCATTTATTGAACTGAATCTTTCTACCAAAGAAATAATCGAAAAGCTTAAAAAGCATTTTCATGATTGGAAATGGCTCAAACAAATAGTGAGACCACAGGAATATCTCATCAAAAGAGAAGAAAGAGAGGTTATATTAAAAACAAAGGCAATTACATTTATCGCAAGGAAAGAAAGGGGTAATTGAGATGACTTCCGTTTGTTTAGTAAGACATGGGGAAACAGATTGGAATGCACAGGGGAAATTACAGGGAAAAACAGATATACCACTAAATCAGAATGGAATCAAGCAAGCAGAAGAATGCCGAAGTTATTTACAAGAATTTGATTGGGATCTTATTATTTCAAGTCCATTAAAACGGGCTAAGTCAACAGCGGAGATTATTAATCAAGGTTTGAATATCGAACATATTGTGATGGCAGAGTTCTCGGAACGATCGTTTGGAGACGCAGAAGGAATGACGTTCGAAGAGAGGAATAATCGTTATCCTGACAGTAAGTATCCAAACATAGAATCCCGTAATGCTTTAAATAAACGAGTTATGGTAGGAATTGATCATATAATTGAACGATATGCTGGAAAAAAGATATTGTTAGTGGCACATGGTGGAGTGATTAATACTATTTTATCCATGTTCTCAGAAGGTGAGATCGGAGCAGGTAAAACAAGGCTTCTAAATGCTTGCATAAGTAATATTGAATACATTCAAGAAAAATGGCAAATCCATGATTATAATCAAGTGAATCATTTGACGCCAAATAATAATTAAAGAAACATTAATATAGTCGAACTGGGTAGTCGAAAAAGCGGATTACTTCTTCAACTACACGTGAAACTCCTAATTACTTGTCTATAGTCATCACTTTCGGAACGGTAACTGTATGTTCTAATAATATGGAAATTGTCCCCCTAGGGACAGGGAGAATAGCAGTGGCCATTTCATTGCAAAAATCATGCGCATTATTATTATTGAAAGAAAATGCAATTATGTTATAATAAGATGGTTGCGATTTGCGTTCGGTCTATTATATGATGGTATATTGAATGAACGTCAAATATACAGATTTATTTGTTGGAGGGAAATTTACATGACAGCTAAATGGGAGAAACAAGAAGGTAATGTCGGTGTATTAACTGTCGAAGTTGATGCAGATAAATTTGATAGTGCCTTAGATCAAGCTTTTAAAAAGGTTGTAAAACAAGTACAAGTCCCTGGTTTCCGTAAAGGGAAAATGCCTAGAGGTTTATTTGAGAAACGCTTTGGTGTCGAATCTCTTTATCAAGATGCAGTAGATATTATCTTACCTGGTGAATATACAAATGCGATCGAAGAAACTGGAATCGAGCCTGTGGATCAACCAGAAGTAGATATCGAGCAGATTGAAAAAGGGAAAAACCTTATTTTTACAGCTAAAGTAACAGTAAAGCCAGAAGTTGAACTAGGAGATTATAAAGGCCTAGAAGTAGAGGAAGAAAGTACAGAAATTACAGATGAAGATGTCGAAAATGATTTAAAACAGCAACAAGAACAGCAAGCAGAACTAGTTGTTAAAGAAGAAGGTACAGTCGAAGACGGTGACACAGCTGTTATTGACTTTGAAGGTTTTGTTGATGGTGAAGCATTTGAGGGTGGTAAAGGCGAAAATCATTCTCTTGAAATCGGATCTGGTTCTTTCATACCAGGTTTTGAAGAGCAACTAGTTGGTAAAAAAGCAGGTGAGGATGTAGAAGTACAGGTTACTTTCCCAGAAGAATATCATGCAGAAGACCTTGCTGGAAAAGAAGCAACTTTCAAAGTGAAAATTCATGAAATTAAGGCTAAAGAATTACCTGAGCTTGATGATGAATTTGCTAAAGATGTAGATGACGAAGTGGAATCTCTTGATGAGTTAAAAGAGAAGACTAAGAAACGTCTACAGGAGCAAAAAGAAAATGAAGTGGAAAACAATAAAAGGGAAGCATTAATTCAACAAGCTTCTGATAATGCAGAAGTTGAAATTCCAGAAGCTATGGTCAACTCTGAATTAGATCGTATGCTTCAAGAATTTGAACAAAGATTACAAATGCAAGGCATGACACTAGATATGTACTTCCAATTCTCTGGTCAAGACGAAGATGCGTTAAAAGAGCAAATGAAAGAAGATGCTGAAAAACGTGTGAAAACGAACTTAACCCTTGAAGCTATAGCGAATGCAGAGAATGTAGAAGTAACGGAAGAAGATATTGAAAAAGAGTTAGAATCTATGGCTTCTATGTACAATATGGAATTAGACCAAATCAAACAAGCACTTGGTGGAAATACACAAGGACTAAAAGACGATTTGAAATTCAAAAAAGCGATTGATGTACTTGTGGAAAATAGTAAGACAAAATAATATAACATAGAAAAACTCGGCATTCGCCTCGTTTAATAGCGAGTTCCAAGTTTTTCTTATACTATTCACAAATAAAAATCTTATAATTTCTGATAGTATAGATAAAAACAGAAAACAAGGTGCGAAGTCGCGCCTTGTTTTCTCTCCATTATAAGGAATTTACTTTTTGTGATATACATAACGACTTTTTTACATATACTATAGACAATACTTCATCACCATACATAAGAACTTACGGTTTGTAATCAGTAAGAATAACTGGTACGATTGAACGGCATATAAATATGGTATGTATATTAGAAGGTCTCCGCTCCCATATTAATGGGCAAGGGATCAGCTAGAAAGTGTTTTACTTTTTAATTTGCTTACAATTTGATATGATTGGCTAAAGTAATTAAAAACTTTGCATTTCAGGAAAGAAATGATATTTTTTGGATAAGGGGTGAAGGGCATGTATAAGTTTAATGAAGAAAAAGGTCAATTAAAGTGCTCATTCTGTGGGAAAAGTCAAGACCAGGTTCGTAAGCTTGTCGCAGGACCAGGTGTTTATATATGTGATGAATGTATCGAATTATGTACGGAAATTGTAGAGGAAGAATTAGGGGTAGATGAAGAAGTTGAATATAAGGACATTCCGAAGCCTCAAGAGATTTGTGATATTTTAGATGATTATGTAATCGGGCAGGAGAAAGCAAAAAAGAATTTATCCGTAGCTGTCTATAATCATTATAAACGTATTAATTCTCCGAAATCGAAAGATGATGTGGAATTAGCTAAAAGTAATATTGCGATGATTGGACCAACAGGTAGTGGTAAAACATTACTTGCTCAAACATTGGCCCGTATTTTAAATGTTCCGTTTGCTATTGCTGACGCTACTTCTCTTACGGAGGCAGGCTATGTTGGGGAAGATGTAGAGAATATTTTACTAAAACTGATTCAAGCTGCAGATTACGATGTGGAAAAGGCAGAAAAAGGCATTATTTACATTGATGAGATTGATAAAGTGGCGCGTAAGTCAGAAAATCCATCCATTACTCGAGATGTGTCTGGAGAAGGTGTACAGCAGGCATTACTTAAGATTTTGGAAGGTACGGTGGCTAGTGTCCCACCTCAAGGTGGTAGAAAGCATCCACATCAAGAATTTATTCAGATTGATACGACCAATATTTTATTCATATGTGGTGGCGCATTTGATGGGATTGAACAAATTATCAAACGTCGTCTAGGCAAGAAAGTTATCGGCTTCGGAGCAGATGCTGATAATCAAGAATTAGATAAAGCTACACTTCTATCGAAGGTTCTTCCAGAGGATTTATTACGTTTTGGATTAATTCCAGAATTTATAGGACGTCTTCCGGTTATTGGAAGCTTAGAACCATTAGATGAAGCTGCATTAGTAGAAATCCTGACCAAACCAAAAAATGCATTAGTAAAACAATATAATAAGCTGTTTGAAATCGACGGTGTAGAATTAGAGTTTGAAGAAGGTGCCTTAGAAGAAGTAGCGAAGAAAGCTATTGAACGTAAGACGGGGGCACGTGGATTACGCTCTATATTAGAAGGGATCATGCTAGAAGTGATGTTTGATCTCCCTTCACGTGATGATATTAAGAAATGCGTCATCACAAAGGAGACAGTAGCTAATGAAGGTAATCCGAAGCTCATTCACGAAGACGGTTCTGTAATTGATCAAGATAAGCAATCACCAAAGGAAAGTGCATAGTAGGAAACAAAAATCCCTTGTCTCAGTGAACAAGGGATTTTTGTTTGAGCATAAGTTCCTGGAAGATAGGAAAAACTATCTCAGACAAGATAATTTTATTTTATAAGTTAGAGAAAATTTCTACACAGCAGAAGTTCGACGTAACTGAAATTTTAAGCTACCAACTATAAGCAAAACTAGGCATTCTCTAAAGGTGAGTGAATGCAAGTTTTTCTAATAGAAAATAAGAACGATTATTTTTATGGAGGATATACATAAAGATTTACAAAAACCCTTATTTTCTTTAAACTAAGTACAATAGAGAGGTTGAACTAGGGAAAGATAACGATAGAGGGACAAGCTATTGCTAACAATATTGGCATACAAGCTAACATTACTCTTAATCGACATCTAGTAATTTTGACGGAGGTGCCAAATGACAGAGAAGAACTTTTTACATATACCTTTATTACCACTAAGGGGATTAATTGTATTTCCTAGCATGGTTATTCATTTGGATGTTGGCCGAGAGAAATCGATTCAATCATTAGAAAAGGCAATGATGAATGATCAGAAAATTCTTTTAGCCGCCCAAAAGGAAAGTGCCATAGACGAACCTAAGAAAGATGATATATATACTATTGGTACAGTAGCAAAAGTAAATCAAATGTTAAAGTTACCTAATGGAACCATGCGTGTCCTAGTAGAAGGACTTTATCGTGCTAAAATTGAATCTTTTATTCAAGAGGAAAAACAATTCTTTGTTGAAATTGTAAAACTTGAGGACGTCCATGTTGATCCAGTAGAAGAGGATGCATTCATGCGTACACTACTCGAACAATTTGAACATTACACCCGAATTTCGAAAAAAATTAGTAAAGAAACGTTGGCAACAGTACTCGATATTGAAGAGCCAGCGCAATTTTCAGATATGGTTGCATCCCATATAACCCTAAAAATGTCTGATAAACAGCTCCTTTTAGAAACTGTTGGTGTAAAAGAACGTTTAAAAAAATTATTAGATATTATCTCTAATGAGAAGGAAGTATTGGAATTAGAGCGAAAAATCGGGCAACGTGTCAAAAAATCTATGGAAGATACGCAAAAGGAATATTATTTACGAGAACAAATGAAAGCTATTCAGAAGGAGCTCGGCGACAAGGATGGGAAAACTGGTGAAATTGCTAATTTAAAAAAGCAGCTCGAGGAAAAGGAGTTACCAGATAGAGTGGAAAAGGTAGCACTTAAAGAGTTAGATCGTTATGAACGAATTCCTCAAAGCTCAGCAGAAAGTTCGGTTATCCGTACGTATATTGAATGGATTCTCGCACTTCCCTGGAACGAAGAAACGGAAGACAATTTAGAAATTAATAATGCTGAAAAAATATTAGATGAGGATCATTATGGTTTAGAAAAGGTAAAGGAAAGAGTGCTCGAGTATTTAGCTGTTCAACAGCTGACGAATTCATTAAAAGGTCCCATTTTATGTCTTGTAGGCCCACCAGGAGTAGGAAAAACCTCTTTAGCTCGTTCCATTGCGCGAGCGATTGATCGTCATTTTGTTCGAATTTCTTTAGGTGGTGTGCGTGACGAGGCTGAAATTCGTGGGCATAGAAGAACATATGTCGGTGCAATGCCAGGTAGAATTATTCAAGGAATGAAAAAAGCCAATACGATTAATCCGGTCTTTTTATTAGACGAAATTGATAAAATGTCTAATGATTTTCGAGGCGACCCTTCTGCTGCGATGCTAGAAGTATTAGATCCAGAACAAAATCATACGTTTAGTGATCATTACCTAGAAGAAACCTACGATCTGTCTAAGGTTATGTTTATTGCAACAGCAAATAACCTATCGACAATACCACGACCATTATTAGATCGAATGGAGATTATCTCCATAGCTGGATATACGGAGCTAGAGAAAATGTATATAGCAAAAGAACATTTATTGCCAAAACAAATCAAAGAGAATGGTCTGAAAAAAGGCAATATCCAACTAAGAGATGATGCTTTGCTTAAGTTGATTCGCTTATATACGAGAGAAGCAGGAGTCCGTGGATTAGAACGGCAATTGGCATCAGTTTGCCGCAAAGCTGCTAAGATTATTGTGTCAAAGAAAAAACAGCGGGTTATTGTGACAGGAAAGCAGCTTGAGGGTATTTTGGGAAAACCGAAATTCCGATATGGATTAATGGAAGTAGAGGATCAAGTAGGTGCTGCAACAGGTCTTGCCTATACTTCTGCTGGTGGCGATATTTTGTCAATAGAGGTTAGCCTTTCAGAAGGAAAAGGAAAACTAACGTTAACTGGTAAGCTTGGTGACGTTATGAAGGAATCTGCACAAGCGGCATTTAGCTATATTCGTTCAAAGGCAGATGAGTTAAATATTGATCCGAAATTCCATGAGAAAAAAGATATTCATATCCATGTTCCAGAGGGGGCAACTCCAAAGGATGGACCTTCAGCAGGTATTACGATGGCGACTGCGTTAGTTTCTGCATTGACTGGAAGAGCGGTGCGTAAAGAGGTAGGAATGACAGGAGAAATCACGTTAAGAGGTAGAGTATTACCAATTGGTGGTCTCAAGGAAAAATCTTTAAGTGCTCATCGTGCAGGTATCAAAACGATTATTATTCCGAAGGATAATGAGAAGGATTTAGAGGACATACCAGAAAGTGTTCGTCAGGAACTTACTTTTATTCCAGTAGACCATCTTGATACAGTGCTTGAATATGCACTACTGGAGGGGAACAATGAAGGTAAATAAAGCAGAAATAGTCATCAGTGCCGTTTCACCAAAACAATATCCACAGGATCGACTGTCTGAAATTGCATTGGCAGGGAGGTCAAATGTTGGAAAATCATCCTTTATTAATCGCTTAATTCATCGTAAAAATTTAGCTAGAACTTCTTCCAAGCCAGGGAAAACTCAAACATTAAACTTTTATCGGATTAACGAGAAGTTTTATTTCGTAGATGTACCAGGCTATGGTTATGCAAAGGTTTCGAAAAAAGAACGTGAAAAATGGGGCAAAATGATGGAGGAATATTTTGCCCTTAGAGATACATTGAAGTTAGCTACTTTAATTATAGATATCAGACATAAGCCTACTGATGATGATGTAATGATGTATGAATTTTTAAAACATTACCAGCTTCCAGTTCTAGTGGTTGCTACAAAGTTAGATAAGATTCCAAAAAACAAAAAAAGTGCTCACCTCGAGCAGGTGATTCAAACACTAGACTTAGATCCAGAAGACACGGTGATCCCTTTTTCTTCAGAAACGGGTGAAGGTAAAGAAGATGTCTGGCATTACCTTGAACAATATCTATAACTATAGATAGATAAGGAGTTTCTTCATTGATAAAGTTTCAAATAACGCTAAATAATGCGTGTGGGACATAATTATAATAGCGTACATAAAAAAGACGAACGTTATCAAATCGTTCGTCTTTTTCTTTTGATTATACGGCGATTTATTTTTTCCTCCATAGCATATAAATACCGATAGTAATTAATAATAATGGCCAAAATCTTTCGATAAACACCATACCTTCATGAATCCAGCTAAACCAACTCGGCTTATTGTCCACATACACGGCAAATACCGCAATGGCTAATAGAATTAAACCAGGTAAAAGCCCTGTTTTTGTTTTAAAATATCGGATAAGAAACGCGATCGAAATAATAAAAGGATAAACGCCCCAGTGGTCAATCCAAAACGGATAGTGATTCAAACCATGGAAGTGAATTCCAAGGCCTAATAATATGACACCTGGTACCACACTACTAAAATCCTTTGCTCGAAAGGAATAAATTAGGAAAGCAGCTCCAAGTAATATGAGTAAGGTTGGCCAAGAATAAAAATCAGTAAGGATAGGTAATTTTAGTTCTCTTAATAAAAAGAAAATACCTATTCCAATAAACAAATATGCAACTAAGCCATTCTTTTTCAACTAAATCGCTCCTAGATTAAAATAATTATTAATTTAGATTAATTTCTTGCTTATATGTCTTGGTTATGTTAAAGTACTATTGACAAAAGAGATGAATGGAACAAACAAAGTATATTTTAACATACTTTATTCTAACACTGTTCATAATTTCATCACGATTTAATAAAAAATTCATGTTATACTAACAATATGTGTATAGGTGTTTGTTTTTCTTTTTTTGGGGGTAGATGAATGTGCATATTTTAACAGCAGGGATAAATTATAAAACAGCTCCTGTTGAAGTGCGCGAAATGCTAGCTTTTCGTGAAGAGCAACTTGTAGAAGCAATGACAGAATTAAAGGGACGTAAAAGCATTTTGGAAAATGTAATTATTTCTACATGTAATCGGACGGAAATCTATGCAGTCGTTGATCAACTTCATACAGGGCGACATTTCATTAAACAATTTCTAGCAGATTGGTTCGATTTGGATAAGGAGTCTTTTACTCCACACTTGGTTTTTTATGAAAATGAAGCAGCAGTGGAACATTTATTTCGACTTAGCTGTGGCTTAGAATCGATGATTATGGGAGAGACACAGATTCTTGGCCAAGTGAAACAGATGTTTCTAAAAGCTCAAGAAGTTGAAATGACTGGTACCATTCTAAACGAAGTATTTAAACAAGCTATTACCATTGGAAAGCGAAGTCAAAGGGAAACCAATATTAATGATAATGCTGTTTCTGTTAGCTATGCTGCGGTAGAGTTGGCGAAGAAAATATTCTCCGATCTTACAGATAAACGTGTGGTTATCATAGGTGCAGGTAAAATGGGAGAGCTAGCAGCCAAAAATATTTATGGATCAGGTGTTAAGCAAGTAACGGTTGTGAACCGGACGATTGAAAAGGCAACTCAGCTTGCAGAGCAGTTTGATGGCGTTGCAAAGCCGACTAGTCAATTAAATGACATTCTATTAGATGCTGATATTGTGATTAGTTCAACAGGATCCAATGATTTTATCATTTCAAAAGAGGCGTACCAACAAATTGAAAAGAGAAGAAAGGGACGTCCGTTATTCTTAGTGGATATTGCCGTTCCTCGTGATTTAGATCCAGATCTTGCTCAATTAGATAATGTCTTTTTATATGATATCGATGATTTACAAAATGTTGTAGATGCTAATCTCGAAGCGAGAAAAGAAGCTGCTGAGGAGATTGAAATATGGATTGAAGAAGAGATAATCGCTTTCCGTACATGGCTACAAACGCTTGGAGTTGTTCCTATTATTACAGCATTGCGAGAGCAAGCACTTACTATTCAGAAGGATACAATGCAAAGCATTGAGCGAAAAATGCCAAATTTAACTGATAGAGAGAGAAAAGTGTTAAATAAACATACAAAAAGTATTGTGAATCAAATGTTAAAACAGCCAATACTTCAAGCGAAAGAATTAGCAGGACAGAAAAACTCAGAAGAAGCACTTGCCTTATTTACGAAAATATTTAATCTAGAAGAGAAAGTGATTCCTAAGACAGAACAAGAAGAAAAGGTAATTTCATTTGATAAAAATAATGAAAAGTCATACCAAAAATTACAAAATGTTTCTACACATTAAAAGGATGGTATTCCTTTATGTTTCCAGAAAGATTTATTCAAGAGGGCATGTTGCTCGCTTATGGAATTAGTGTCATTTTTTATTTTATAGATTTTTTGTATCACAACCAGAAAGCGAATCGGATTGCTTTCTGGTTCCTTGCGATGGTTTGGGTTATTCAAACCATCTTTTTGTTACAGGAAGTGATTCGCACATCATCGCTCCCTATTGGGACATTCAATGATGGATTATATACCTATGTGTGGATTATTGTTACTTTCTCATTAGTTGTACACCGATATTTTCATCTTGATTTATTTATGTTTTTTATAAGTGTCTTCGGCTTTTTGGTTATGGTTATTCATACAATAAGATCATTGCAAATCGTCGATTCATCTCAAATTCCAAGCATGTTAAACGAATTGCTTTATGCCCATATCGTTTTAGCGTTAATAGCCTATGGACTATTTACGGTATCGTTTATCATTGCCCTACTCTATTTTACTCAATACCGTTTACTAAAATGGAAAAAAGGTTATAAATGGTTAAAGAGATTAAGTGACCTAGAAGGACTTGAAAAAAAGTCGTTTCAATTAATTGTACTTTCTGAACCATTACTATTGTTGTCGATCATTTTAGGGGTCGTTTGGGCTTACAAGACCGGAACGGAATTCTATTGGGGGGATAGCAAGACCATTGGTTCCATTTTAGTTTTTTTGATCTATGCGCTATATTTATATATGCGTACAAAAGGAAACTATCGAGGGAAAAATATATTATTCGTCAACATAGTTTCTTTTTTACTACTATTAGTAAACTTTTTCTTGTTTACTACTTTATCTAACTTTCATATTTAATGACAGAAAAGAGGTTGTAATAAAATGCGAAAAATAGTCGTAGGATCTAGACGTAGTAATCTTGCTTTGACTCAATCTGAATGGGTCATTGATCAATTGAAAAAATATACTGGGGATCAATTTTCATTTGAAATAAAGAAAATTGTAACAAAAGGGGACCAAATTTTAAACGTGACTTTATCCAAGGTCGGTGGAAAAGGCCTTTTCGTAAAAGAGATTGAAAAAGCAATGTATGATCATGAAATTGATTTCGCTGTTCATAGTATGAAGGATATGCCAGCAGTTATGCCAGAGGGGCTTATTATAGGATCCATTCCTATGCGAGAAGATCATCGAGATGCGTTTATATCAAATGACCATATTCGATTAGAAGATCTCCCAGCTGGTTCTATAGTGGGAACAAGTAGTCTTCGAAGAGGATCACAAATATTAGCAGAACGTCCTGATCTAGAAATTAAATGGATAAGAGGAAATATTGAGACAAGATTGAGAAAATTAAAGGAAGAGAATTTTGATGCTATCATCCTAGCAGCGGCAGGCTTAAAGAGAATGGGGTGGGGAGAAGAGATGGTTACCCAATTCTTGGAGCCAGAAGTATGTGTGCCCGCAGTAGGACAAGGTGCTCTTGCCATTGAATGTCGGGAGGATGATCAGGAACTTATTGAATTATTGAAAAAAATAAATCATTCCTATACAGAAAAAACGGTAACAGCAGAAAGAACTTTTCTTCATTTACTGAATGGTGGATGTCAAGTCCCTATTGGTGGATATGCTTATCTAGACAACGATGAGGTTAATCTAACCGCTTTAGTAGCAAGTAGTGATGGCAAAACAGTTCTAAAAGAAGTGGTAACAGGAATTGATCCAGTTGAAGTAGGTAAAGAAGCTGCAGAGAGATTAAAGGCAAAGGGTGCTCAACAACTAGTAGATGAAGCGATAGAAAAGAATGAAAAGGAATGAGCAAACCACTTAAAGGTAAAAAGCTTTTAATTACAAGAGAGGAGAAACAAGCTCAGCCATTAGTTGAGCTTGTTCAACACGCTGGTGCAGAACCATTTCTAGCACCTTTACTTCAGTTTCAGCCGATATACTCTAAAAACAATGAACAAGCTCTTAAAAAGATACAAGAACAGGTTGACTGGCTATTTTTTACAAGTGCTAATACCGTTTATTTTTTTGAAGCTTACCGAAAACAATTAGGTTTAACCTTTAGTCAGAAAATAGCTGCCGTCGGGGTGAAAACTAGTCACGCTCTTATGGAATATGGATATACTGTTCATTTTCAACCATCCATTTATAGTGGTGCGGTGATGGTCCCAGAATTTATTAATAAATTCGGAAAAGAACAAAAGATAGCATTGATCGGTGGAGAAAGTGCGAGAGATGAAATCCCGGATTTACTACAAAAAAATCACGTTTCCTTTCAACAGGTGGCTATTTATCGTACAATGAAAAATGATGCGGGAAGAAAAAAGTTAAGGTATGCTTTAAAGCAGGAAATGGATGCATGTTTATTTACGAGTCCCTCAACTGTAAAGACTTTTATCGAATTTGCTGATGCTTATTACTTAGAAAAGACGAAAAAGGAAACACTTGCTGTTGCCATTGGACTTACAACAGCAACAGAGCTAAAGAAACAAGGATTCCAACATGTTATTTATCCACAGAAATATACGATTGAGGCGATGGTAGAGCAATTAGTTGCTTACCTCCAAAACGAAAGGACGAAAAAAGAATGACTATGAACGAATTTGACCGCCATAGAAGATTACGTAAATCTGCTACGTTAAGATCATTAGTAAGAGAAACGAAGTTAAATACATCTGATCTAGTATATCCCTTGTTTATCGTAGAAGGTGAAACAATAAAGAGTGAAGTAAGCTCGATGCCTGGTGTATTTCAAATTTCGTTAGATTATTTAGATGAAGAAATAGATGAACTTCTTACGCTTGGCATACCAGCTGTTCTCTTATTTGGAATTCCAAAGGAGAAGGATGAAGTTGGCTCTGGAGCTTATGATCCACATGGTATCGTGCAGAAAGCCATTCGCCAAATTAAACAAAAAACAGATAAATTATTAGTGATAGCAGACACCTGTTTATGTGAATATACTTCTCACGGTCATTGTGGTGTCATTCATGATCATGATGTAGATAACGATAAGTCATTGCCGTTACATGTAAAAACAGCCGTAACTCAGGCAGAAGCAGGAGCGGACATTATTGCACCATCTAACATGATGGACGGTTTTGTAACAGAGATACGAAAAGGCTTAGATGAGGCAGGTTTCTGTGAGATACCTATTATGTCGTATGCTGTGAAATATGCCTCCGCATTCTATGGCCCATTTCGTGATGCAGCAGATAGTACTCCACAATTTGGCGACCGAAAAACCTATCAGATGGATCCTGCCAATCGTCTTGAGGCGATGCGTGAAGCACAATCAGATATAGAAGAAGGAGCGGATTTTATTATCGTAAAACCGGCTTTGTCCTATATGGATATTATTCGGGAAATGAGAAATGCCCATCCCGTTCCTGTCGTGGCTTATAATGTTAGTGGAGAGTATTCTATGATTAAGGCTGCTAGTTTAAATGGCTGGATAGATGAAAAAGCGGTTGTCATAGAAAAATTAACAAGTATGAAAAGAGCAGGGGCAGATATTATCATTACGTATTTTGCAAAAGATGTTGCAGAATGGTTACAAGAAAAATCCTAATAGAGATGAAAGGGGATCCTCATTATGCTACAAAATCAAAAATCAGTAGATGCTTACAAAGAAGCAGTAGATTTAATGCCTGGTGGTGTAAATTCTCCTGTTAGAGCTTTTAAATCAGTGGGAATGAATCCGATTTTTATGGATCACGGTAAAGGTTCCAAAATTTATGACATTGATGGAAATGAATATATTGATTATGTTCTAAGCTGGGGTCCATTAATACTAGGACATGCTCATGAAGGTGTTGTTCAAAAATTAAAGGAGGTAGCAGAGAAAGGAACTAGCTTTGGTGCTCCAACACTGTTAGAAAATGAATTAGCTCAGTTAGTAATTGATCGCGTTCCATCTATCGAGATGGTTCGAATGGTTAATTCTGGAACAGAAGCTACCATGAGTGCATTACGATTAGCACGAGGCTATACAGGGCGTAATATTATTTTGAAATTTGAAGGTAATTACCATGGCCATGGAGATTCTTTATTAATAAAAGCAGGTTCTGGTGTGGCAACCTTAGGCTTACCAGATAGTCCAGGAGTGCCTGAAAGTGTTGCCAAACATACCATTACAGTCCCTTATAATGATATAGAAAGTCTGAAATATGCCTTCAATGAATTTGGAAAGGACATAGCGGCAGTGATTGTAGAGCCAGTGTCGGGTAATATGGGAGTCGTTCCACCGAAAGGCGATTTCCTTCAAGAATTGAGAAAAATAACAACAGAAAATGGCAGTCTATTAATTTTTGATGAGGTCATGACAGGATTTCGTGTCGGATTTCATTGTGCACAGGGATACTTTGGTGTGACACCTGATTTAACCTGTTTAGGAAAGGTTATTGGTGGAGGGCTACCGGTAGGTGCATATGGTGGAAAGCGTGACATAATGGAGTCCGTTGCACCTGTTGGAGATATTTATCAGGCAGGTACTCTTTCAGGGAACCCACTTGCTATGACAGCTGGCCTCGAAACATTAAAGGCAATGGATAAGGATGCCTATAAAGCAATTAATCAGAAGGTCGACCGGCTTGTGACAGGTTACAAGGAAGCTGCGGAGAAATATAAGCTTAATCTTCAAATTAATCGAGCTGGCTCTATGGTAGGCGTGTTTTTTGCTGATCAACAAGTTGTTGATTATGCTACTTCTTCTCGTTCAGATCTCGATCAATTTGCAAGCTATTATCGTACAATGGCAGAAGAGGGAATCTTCCTACCACCTTCCCAATTCGAAGGTTTGTTCCTTTCCACTGCACATACCGATGAAGACATAGAAAAAACTATTCAAGCTGCTGAAAAAGCATTTTCTAAATTATAACGATTATATGAAGAGTTGTTTTAAAAAAGGTGCCTTATCGAGGGAGGGCCACTTACTTTAGAACAACTCTTTTTCATGGTTATCTTTACTTGGATGGACGTTTAGGGAAATTCAAGATATAAAAGATCAATCAACTTCTTCATAATCTCGATTCCTTCTTCATATATTTTAAGAGAGATAGCTAGTTCGCTAATCGTATATGGAAGGGGGAACCGAGTTGGGTGAGGTATTTACATTCAATATTAATGAGAAAATCTCATTTCAAGATCAACCTTTAATGAAGGAAATGTTAGGTATTGGGCTAGAGCCTGTTATCTCTATTCAGGAATTAGGGGAAAGCTTGTCTGTTCGTGGAGTGATGGAACTAAAAGGTGAATACATTCAGACAGATCAACAAGAGGTTAGAGCGGAGGAACTAGAATATCAAGGTAACAAGGTAGAACGGGTGGAGCCAATTTCAGATGAGACTTGCGAATTTTTTCACAAATTTATAATGGATATAACGATTCCGATGGAAAGAATTGCTTCCATGGAGGATGTTGCAGTGGAGGTAGACCATTTTGATTATGTGTTGAATTCACCAGGGTCGATAAATGTGGAAGCTGTTCTGGCGATTCATGGTTTAACAGAAGAAGCTGTGATTGTTGAAAGGGACCCAGAGGAAGAGTTAGTTAGATATGACGCTGAAGCGGAGTCGGACCATTCATTACGTGAAGAGGAGCAATTTCAGTTCACCGTTAATCAAGAAGCAAACCTTCAACAGGAAGAAGACAATGTCATTCCATTGACAGAGAGTAGTGAAACAACTTCTGAGAGTGAGGAACCTGTGATGGAACGTGAAGAAGTTCATGAGGAAAATGTTTGGGAAGAAAGTCATCGTGAAGAAGTGGAGCAAGAAGAGGTAGTTGATGAATATGAAGTGGAAGATGAACAATCATTAGAGGACGACGAAAGAGAAGAAGAGAAGATACATGTTCAAGGTAGATCAGAAGGCGTGGATGATACTTCTTATCTGTTAAATATTTTCTCGGAAGAAGAGGAAGCTACTAGCTATTCAAAATTGAAATTATATATTGTACAGCCAGAGGACCAAATGCATACTATTGCCGAGCGATATGATGTCTCTCCACGACAGATCATGCGAACGAATCATTTAGAAGATGAAGATGTTACCTCCGGACAACTCATTTATATTCCAATTACTTCAGATGAATAACGATAAAAATCCCTTGGTCATTTTGAAGCAAGGGATTTTTTTACTATAAGAATAATATTTTATTAAAGATATTTGTAAAACTTCGGCTCCCACTATGGGACGAGGCAGATACTTTCGTTTTCCTAACATTTATTAATGATGAGGAGTGTATGTAAGTGATAGATCTTCAACCCGTTCTTGATGCATATCAAATAATACCAACTAAAGTGGAAAAAGTGACAGATCGTGTTTTTAAAATTCATACAAATTATCGGATTTACGCATTAAAACATACTTCTTTATCTGATCAACAGCTTGGTCACTGGCAGGCGGTACATCATTTTCTCGATCAACGAAAGGTGCTTGGGTTTCTTCCTGTTTTTTTCACTGTAGCAGGAGATCCTTTTGTTACAAATCAACAATCCATTTTTTATCTGATGCCTTGGGTAGAATCATTTCCACATGAGCGACCAACAGATGAGTGGACATCCTTTTTTCATGCATTGGGAAAATTACATGCTAGTACATTGCAGTTGATTGAATTAGATCAGCAAAAACAAAATCAAGCAGAGTACCAAGCATATTTCCATAGTGAAATGAAACGAAATAGTGATGAGCTACTACAATATATTCGTTTATTTGAAGCAAAACGTTTTATGTCACCAGTTGAATTACAAGCTTGCATGTATTATCGGGATATGGAATGGGTATTAGAAGAAACGGAGAAATGGCAGCAAGTATATCTTGATGCTCTAGAAAAATCGGATAAGACCAGTATTGTGTTATGTCATGGGAACCTAGACCCTACCCACTATATCATGACAAACAATCAAACATATTTCTTGAACTGGGAGCATGCTCAGATGGCTTCACCTGTACATGATCTTATCAGTTTTTTATTATTTAACTTTCAATACCATGATTGTCAGATAAACAAATTAAAGGAAGGACTTCGCATTTATTTTCAATATATTCCATTTGGCGATCTGGAAAAAAGTCAACTAGCATTACAATTATTATCTATGGAAAAATATATGCATTGCTTAAAAGCTCACAACACCCCGAATAAACAAACAGTTATATATGAATCGATTCGATTTGAGAAGGAATATCGTAAGCTCTTGTTCTCGATTCAGCTTTCAGAAGACCTATTTTCGACGATCCAGCAGGTGGAGATGGATTAGATCCATTCCAAATGGAAGGCAATTAAAATACAAAGTAAAATACCTAGAAGGAGTACATCGAATGTCGTGGGGATAAATATTGTACGAATACCTTGGAAAATTACAATCGGAACAATGCAACGCTGACAAACAATGATACATTCTCGTGCCCATGGAGGTAACTTATATCGATAATATCGTCCCATATTCTCACCTCACTAGATTAGTCTTATCATTATATGCACGGATTCCAATAAAAGTGAGGGAATTAGCAACTTTTATCACGATTCTTTGTGCTATTCTAATTAGTCGAAGCTGATTTGGCTAGCAACGAACGTAAAATAGCAAATAAATTCTTTCAAAAAACAGTTTTTTTTGCAGGATTTTGCCAATTTTTATAGAATATATATAAGATAGTTCCTCTACTTAGGCAAAAGAGATTGTTGAATAGCTAGGGGTGTACAATTTTAATATTGGTAATGAATATAAATAGAAAACCAATATTGGAGACATCATCGTGTCCGTTATCATGATTATGTTACACATGAGAAGCAAATAGTATATAGGTCAATAAAGTGAGAGTTCCATTCGTGTTTTTTCAACCTTCACTGATGGGTTAGTACTGGTATAAAGAGAGTGGAGAACAAAGTATCCAATTGTTCCGAATGTCCTTAGTCTACTTTAGATACTATTATCTTTAAGCTGAGACATAAAGAAAATCGAGGAGAGACTTTTGGTTAAATCAGGCCTACTCGATAGTTTGGATGCTAGTGAATTCTCACTTTATTAGAAATTATCATTTTGTAGTAGAAGTACTATTTACTATTAATTATCTCAGAAAAAGGCAAACCTATCGTAAGGTAGGGACGCAAAGTTACAGATCCTAAAGCACAACTGCAAACGGATGGCTGTGCTGCCTGGAATACAGATTTGTATTTTAGGAGGAATTAGAATTGAATAGCAAGGGATTAAACATGGATTACGAGTGGGTTTACTTATTGTTAAAAGCAAAAGAGCAAGGATATACGATAACCGAAATAAAGGCATTTATTGATAGAGAAAAAAAGAAAAATGTGCATGATTCATGATGGTGATATGATTTAATTGATCAGAAATACGGACACTTTACTCATAGACTATTCTGGGCTACGGCTCAAATAGTCTCTTTTTTACATTTGGAAATTATAAAATTTTTGCAGGAAGAAATGCGACAAAGCGAGAATTTTGAAGACTAAAGTATAAGAAAAGTTTAACGCATCCGCTAAAGGGACATGCGAATGCGAGTTTTTCTAATATCGATCAAGTAATGAAACCTTGGACATAATTAGACGTTATTTTTTCCATTTGTTATACTAAGTTTAGATAATTGGTAAATGATACATATAAATTGAATTAGTAACACAATCTATATTTGTTATCATTTAATTTATTGGAGAAGGGATGAATTTTATGTCGACAACGACACCACATATTGTGGTATTAGGTGCAGGCTATGCAGGTATGATGACAACGAAAAGATTGATCCAACAACTAGCTCCACATGAGGCACAGATCACTCTTGTAAACAAGCACAACTATCATTATCAAACAACCTGGTTACATGAAGTGGCAGCAGGAACAATAGATGTCAATCGTTCACGTATTATGATTTCTGATGTGATTAACACAAAACGAGTTCATCTTGTCCAAGATACGGTTGAACGGATAAAAGCGGATGAAAAAAAGGTTCTATTGCAAAATGGCGAACTTGATTATGATTACTTAGTGATTGGATTAGGATTTGAAAAAGCGACATTTGGCATTCCTGGAATGGATGAGCATGCTTTTTCTATACAGTCTGTGGATACAAGCCGTATGATCCGTGATCATATTGAATATCAATTTTCTAGATATAAAACAGAAGATAACCCTAGTGATGATATATTAACGATCATCGTTGGCGGAGCCGGCTTTACTGGAATAGAATTTGTCGGGGAATTAGCCGAACGTATTCCGGTACTATGCAAGAAATATGATATTCCCCGTAAAAAAGTGAAAATCATTAATATTGAAGCAACTCCTACTATATTGCCAAATTTTGATGAAGAATTGTTAGAATATGCACAACGCTCCCTTAAAGCTAGAGGAGTCCAATTTAGGCTAGGAACCATGATTAAGGAAGTAAAAAAAGATGCGGTCATTGTTGGAGACGATATGGAAGAAATCAAAGCCGGAACCTTTGTATGGACTGGTGGAGTACAGGCAAATCGCATTGTCGGGGAATCAGGCTTTGAGTTAACAAAAGGAAAAGTCAATGTGGATACGATGTTAAGAGCACCGGGACATGATGATGTCTTTATTCTTGGAGATTGCGCATGGGTGATGAACAAGGATACCGGTCGTCCGTATCCACCAACTGCTCAAATTGCGATTCAAGAAGCAGATGTTTGTGCTCATAATATTAAAACAATGATTCAAGGTGGTACATTACGAGAATTCACCTTTGATGATAAGGGAACGGTTGCTTCACTTGGTGGATCAGAAGCGATGGGTACAGTATTCGATGGTCATAAACTTTATGGATTACAAGCGAAAGTAATGAAGCATGTGATAGATGACCGCTATTTATTTTTACTTGGAGGTCCTGGATTAGTATTGAAAAAAGGAAAGTTCCGACCATTTTAGTAAGGAGGTAGAAGTGATGAAAAACACTTTATTCTATACATTGCTAACTATTATTGCAACGATTTTTTATGTTCTTGTTTCCAGAAAATTAGAGGATAAAAGAGATTTTCGTTAGTATAAATTTGCGGGAGTAGGTGTTGCACGTAGACATCTACTCCCTTACATTTTTTTGCACCATTGCAGCATACTAAATGTTTAAAGGAGGTGTGTCCATTGTTTATGCTTAATAACGTAGTATTCCGAGATATTTTACATATTGATAAGCTAGAAATTCCTGATCGTAAAGTAATCTGTCTATTTGGGGAGAGTGGTAGTGGAAAGTCTACTTTATTAAAAATGTTAAATGGATTATTGACCCATGATCATGGGGAGATCTTGTTTCAGAACCAATCGATACTAGAATATAACCCAATAGAGCTTAGAAGAAAAGTGGTGATGTTGGGACAAGATCCTATTATGTTTGAGGGGACGGTTCGAGATAATTTATTGATTGGACTGGATTTTTCTGAGCGTGAAAGGGTAGAGGATGCGAAGCTGCTCAATTTGTTAAAAGAGCTGGAATTAAGTAAATCATTGGATGATGAAGCAGATAAATTATCAGGTGGTGAGAAGCAAAGAGTTGCGTTTGCGAGAATCTTATTAATGGATGCTGTCATCTACCTTTTGGATGAGCCAACCTCAGCACTCGATGAAGGGACCGAACACAAAGTAATGGATTTTATGATACATCGTGTACAACAAGATCAATTAACCGCTATATTCGTTACCCATTCAAAAGAGGTAGCAGAACAATATGCAGATCAAATCATCTACATGGAGGATATAAATAAGAAGGAGGTGATTTCATCATGAATAAGATGATGGATATCAATCTTTGGCAATTGATTTCTGCTTATATTTTCATGGTTCTATTACTTGTTATTGTTCGTTGGCGTAGGATTCCTCGAGAAAAGGAAATTGTTATTGCGACATTTAGAATGACAATCCAGCTCGTGCTTGTGGGCTATGTTCTCGTTTTTATATTCGAAAATGAGAACTGGATCTATTCTATTCTGGTTCTAATGTTAATGGAGATTTTTGCAGTTTATAATATTTATAAGCGTACTAAAATGCCTCTTACAAAAAATCTGAAGAAGATTATTGCGATTGCTATGATTGTTGGTACACTCTTCTCGTTTTTATATTTTGATTTTATTGTTGTACAATTTTCACCATGGTATGATCCCCGTTATTTCATTCCAATTGCTGGAATGTTAATAGGTAATTCAATGACGGGTATTACATTAGGCGTAAGTGCTCTTTTAGAAGGCTTTCGTTCACGAAAAAAAGAAATTGAGGCAGCTTTAATGCTTGGAGCAACACCAAGTAAAGCTTCCAAAAGAATGGTGAACAATGCCTTTGATTCAGCAATCTTGCCGACAATAAACAATATGGTTGGGATGGGTATTGTTTTTTTACCTGGAATGATGACAGGGGTCATTTTATCTGGGGCAAGCCCGTTAGATGCGATCAAATACCAGATTGCGATAATGCTCGGTATTACAGGTAGCGTTTCTTTGTCAGTAATTATCTTCCTATATTTCGGATTTAAAACCTTTTTTAACAAAAGGGCACAGCTTGAATTATAAAATATTTTTACTCCCTCACCTATGTACTGTGATAATTATCCTTGACGAAATGACGCTTTTTTGGATAAAATAACATATAATATATGACACCATTATTTGATGGAGTTAAATGTGATGATGAGGAAGAGTATTTCATGCTTATCGTACAAGAGAGGAAAGTCCATTGGCTGAAAGATTTTCTCGATAAAAGGTGAAAGAAGGTAGCCTCTGATGCAGCTCTACTGAACGAGTAGTAGGTAAAGCCGGGTGAACCGTTATCTCTTTAAGAAGTTGTATAGGCTTATTGCTTATAAACAAAGGTGGTACCGCGGAAATCAAACCTTTTCGTCCTTTTTACTAGGATGAAAAGGTTTTTTTGATTCCTATATCATAGAAACTGGAAATAACAAGGAGGAAATTATATGGCTGATCAACAGGAAGTGAATTTACCACCAAAGTATGATCCCACTACAGTAGAAAAAGGTCGTTATCAATATTGGGTGGATGGTAAATTCTTTGAGGCTGAAAGAAATCCAAAGAAAGACCCATTTACGATTGTCATCCCACCACCAAACGTTACAGGAAAACTACACATTGGTCATGCTTGGGATACCACATTACAGGATATTATTACAAGGATAAAGCGTATGCAAGGATATGATGTTCTATATTTACCTGGAATGGACCATGCTGGAATTGCTACACAAGCAAAGGTAGAGGAGAAGCTTCGTGAAGAAGGAGTTAGTCGCTATGATCTAGGGCGTGAGAAGTTCTTAGAAAAGGCATGGGATTGGAAGGAAGAATATGCAAGCTTTATCCGAGAGCAGTGGTCGAAACTGGGATTAGGACTTGATTATTCCCGTGAACGATTTACTCTTGATCAAGGCTTATCAGATGCAGTAAAAGAAGTGTTTGTTAAGTTGTATGAGAAGGATTTAATTTATCGTGGAGAGTATATCATTAACTGGGACCCACAGACAAAGACCGCTCTTTCAGATATTGAAGTTATCTATAAAGATGTCCAAGGCTATTTCTATCATATGAGATATCCACTAGCTGATGGTTCAGGACATATTGAAATTGCCACAACTCGTCCTGAGACAATGCTTGGAGATACAGCTGTAGCCGTTCATCCAGAAGATGAGCGATACAAGCATTTAATTGGTAAAAAAGTTAAGCTTCCGATCGTTGGACGCGAAATAGAAATCGTTGCAGATGATTATGTGGATAGGGAATTTGGTTCCGGTGCTGTAAAAATCACGCCCGCCCATGATCCGAATGATTTTGAGATCGGAAATCGTCATAATCTTGCACGTATTTTGGTTATGAATGAAGATGGGACGATGAACGAAAATGCTGGTAAATATCAAGGAATGGATCGCTTTGAATGCCGGAAGCAGATTGTTAATGACCTTCAGGAGCAGGGGGTATTATTTGAAATAGAAGAACATATGCATTCAGTTGGGCATTCTGAACGAAGTGGTGCCGTTGTGGAACCTTACCTTTCAACACAATGGTTTGTGAATATGCAGCCATTAGCAGATGCAGCACTAGAATTACAAAAGAACAGTGATGAAAAAGTCCACTTTGTCCCAGCTCGTTTTGAAAAAACCTATTTAAGATGGATGGAAAATATTCGTGATTGGTGTATTTCTCGACAATTATGGTGGGGCCACCGGATTCCTGCTTGGTATCATAAGGAGACTGGAGAGGTCTACGTAGGGAAAAAAGCACCTGAAGATATCGAGAATTGGGAACAAGACACAGATGTGTTAGATACTTGGTTCTCATCTGCATTATGGCCTTTCTCTACATTAAATTGGCCAGATACAGAGGATGAGGATTTCAAGCATTTCTTTCCAACTAATGCTCTAGTAACAGGGTATGATATCATATTTTTCTGGGTAGCTCGTATGATTTTTCAATCGAAGGAATTTACCAATGAACGTCCTTTTAAGGATGTACTCATTCACGGTCTTGTAAGGGATGCGGAAGGAAGAAAAATGAGTAAGTCATTAGGAAATGGAGTCGATCCAATGGAAGTGATCGAGAAGTATGGTGCTGATTCACTTCGATATTTCCTTTCCACTGGCTCAAGTCCTGGGCAGGATTTGCGCTTCCAATGGGAAAAGGTAGAATCTACTTGGAACTTTGTCAATAAAATTTGGAACGCATCACGGTTTGCTTTAATGAATATGAATGGATTAAAATTTGAGGAAATTGACTTAACAGGGAAAAAGTCTGTTGCGGATCAATGGATTCTCACACGCCTAAATGAAACGATAGAGCAAGTTACTCGTCATGTTGACAAATATGACTTTGGAGAAGCAGGTCGTTACTTATATAATTTCATTTGGGATGACTTCTGTGATTGGTATATTGAAATGGCTAAACTACCATTATACGGGGATGATGAAGCGGCAAAATTAACGACGCGATCTATTTTGGCCCATGTTTTAGACCAAACCATGAGAATGCTTCATCCATTTATGCCATTTGTCACAGAAGAAATTTGGCAACAATTACCTCACGAAGGAGAGTCTATTGTTCGTGCATCATGGCCAGTAGCTCAACAGGAGCTTTCTAACCATGAGGCATCTGACATCATGCAACAGCTTGTAGCGATAATTCGATCTGTACGTAATATTCGTGCAGAGGTTGATACACCTTTATCCAAAGAGATTCCGATTTATATTCAAGCAAATGATCCAGAAGGAAAAGCAAATATGGAAGAGAATCGTGTGTATCTTGATCGTTTCTGTAACCCTAGTGAGCTTGTGATTGACACTACGGTGGAAGTGCCTGAAAAAGGAATGTCTGCTGTCGTAACAGGTGCGGAGATTTTCTTACCATTAGAAGGGCTGATCGATATTGATAAGGAATTAGCTCGCTTGCAAGCAGAGTTGGAAAAGCTTGATAAGGAAGTAGAGCGTGTCGATAAGAAGCTTTCCAACGAAGGATTTGTCAAAAAGGCACCAGAACAAGTTGTAGAAGCAGAAAAGGCAAAGCAACAAGATTATATGGAGAAAAGAGAAAAAGTCAAATCACGAATGAATGAATTAAAAGGCTAAGGTATTAGAGAAGCATGGAGTTTGGAACTCCATGCTTTTTGTCTCTAACAATGAAATTCGTCACATTAAAAGTAGTCTTCTTTGATTTAAAGCAAGTTTTCTGACTTTATAGTGCTGGTAAAATAACCTTTTGTAAAATTTTTTCTGCGACATTGATACCTGTATAGGTTAAAATATTAGCAACATGTGCATTCGTATTGACCTCACAGACAATTGGACGGTCCCCTTTACCAAATAATAAATCAACACCCGCAAAATCGGCCCCAACAGCGTGAACGGCATTGATGGCTAACTGGATTTCTTCTTCTGATGGGCTATATGCCTCGATTCGGCTTCCCTGGTATACATTTGCACGGAAATCCTCCTGAGAGGTTCGCTTTAATGCAGCAACAAACCTTCCGCCAACGATAAATACTCGGATATCCTTCCCGTAACTTGATTTGATATATTCCTGCATTACAAAAGGCTTGTCATATATTTTTTTTACAATATCCATATACTCTTTTTCATGGTGAACAAGATAGACTTGCTCACCAAAAGAACCAAACCCTTCTTTTACAACAAAGGGATAGTTCAGCGATGAAGCAATTTGTAAATAATGCTCGAAGTGGAGTAGCTTTGCACCAGTGAATACTTTTGGGGCGATTAACGTTTTTGGTATCGTAACATGATGTTCTGCGAGCTTTTGGTACATAATAACTTTGTTATCACATCTTTCGATACAGTTGGCGTTATTATATACAGGTATTCCAGCATACTCTAATTGACGTGCTAGCGCAATATCTTTATCATGGAAAATAACAAAGCTTGGCTTTGATAAACCATTCAATGCGTGAATGTCATGCCCATTTGCATCGACAGAATTAACCACTGCATCATTTGCTACTAGTTCAATTGATATATCGTATTGGGCTGCAGCTTGTTGAATGGCCTTTGGAAATTGTAAAAAAGCATGACTCGCCATGTGCCCATTATAAATGACCCATCCTTCCATCTTTCATCACTCCCCGCTATATCTTCTAATAGTTATAATACAAGGTATACTAAAAAAATGAAACAAGGAAAGTGTGAAATACAATGTTATTATCTTTTCATGAAGTGAACGAATACTTAGAATCTCGTAGGACACTTGGTATTAAACCAGGGCTGGAAAGACTGGATTATTTATTAGCAAAAACCGATCATCCTGAGAGAAAAATAAAGACTATACATCTAGCAGGTACAAATGGAAAAGGTTCTACCTTAACCTTTATTCAAGAAGTATTAATAGCGAATGGTTATCGTGTGGGCTCATTCGTATCACCAGGTTTTCCAACCGTAAGAGATCATATATTGTGGAACCACAAGCCAATAAGTGAGAAAGTTTTTCTTGAGCTTCTTAATCAATTAGTCCCTACGATAGAAGAAATGGATCAAAAAGATATGGCTCCAACAGAATACGAGATTTTAATGGTAATCTGCTTATTGTTTTTCATTAATAGGGTGGACATCGCCCTAATAGAGACAGGTATGGGTGGGAAAGAGGATATTACAAATCGGGTTATTCCCATCCTTACAATCATTACTTCGATCTCTTTTGATCATACCGCTTTTTTGGGGAATACTCTAGCTTCCATTGCTTCTCACAAGGCTGGCATCATTAAGAAGAATACACCAGTTATCTTAGGCAGATTACCAGAAGAGGCACATCAGGTTGTGATAGATAAAGCAAAACAAGAGAGAGCGCCAATGTATATTCTTGGGGCAGATTTTAATATCCATGATAGTCACTCAGATTGGGAACATCAGTCTTTTTTGTTTCAATATAAACAAATAAAATGGTTGATAGAAATCACTATGCAGGGCATTCATCAGATGGAGAATGCAGCAAATGCCATGATGGCAATAGAGTGTTTAAAAGAGCAAGGCTGGACTATCAATGAAGAGTCCGTTCGAAACGGGATGAAGCATGCAAGGATTTCAAATCGAATGGAAGTTGTTGCGAAAAACCCAATAACTATTGTAGATGGAGCACATAATATGGCTAGTATAAAGGCATTAAGAAGAACAATAGAAGTGCTTTATCCCAATAAAAAGGTTTATCTCTTATTTAGTGCTTTCAGGGATAAGGAGGTAAATGAAATGCTTAAATATTTAGACGAAATGGCGACAAGGCTTGTTGTTACTTCCTTTGAGCATTCACGTGCCTTAAAAAGCAAGGATCTATACGCGGAATGGGATTACATACCTAATGCAAAGAAAGCGTATGAAGTGGTCAAAAACACTATACAAAAAGGGGACCTGCTATTGATAACAGGCTCATTGCATTTTGTGGAACAGATGAAACGAATTATTAAACAATAATGTTCCCTTTTCGGCAACGTTTGACAAGTAATGATTATTTAGTAAAATAAGATTATAAAACCGGACTTTTTATCATATTTTATTAGGTATTTAATACTAACGGCAACTCGGAAAAGGGAGCGATTTTAGCTAATGAAATTATTACCAAGGCAACTCAGATTTGGGCTGATGGAATGGTTAGCCATTCTAACAATCATCAGTATGCTTACCTTCCTTTCCTTTCCTATTCTGAGTAATGTAATGCATCAAGAGCAAGAAAAGGATGCTAATGTAAAATTAATGGAAAATGCAGCAAGGCTTGCTTATATTTATGCAAAAGCTGACCCAGAAGAGTCAAAAGAGGCTGTTTGGGTGTTTGACGGTGAAAAGAATGCTACCGAGGTAACCCCAAAGGAATTAATCCATTATCACTATTTGTCTTTAGACAAAGTCCCTCCAGGAAGTCTAATCTTCGATAATGGGAGATTCTATTATGATCCGAACGGAACACCTGGTGTAGAAACGATAATTGAAGAAGGGGGGTCTTCCTAGTTGGAGCACAATGTCGTATTTTTCTTTTTTATCACTGGTTTAGTATTTGGTTCTTTTTATAATGTTGTTGGCTTGCGAGTCCCTCATGGAAAAATGTTTTCCTCTTCAAGATCTGCATGCCCTTCCTGTCATCATATTCTTTCCTGGAAGGAACTCGTGCCTCTGTTATCTTTTTTCTATCAAAAGGGAAAATGTAAGCATTGTGGCAAAGCTATTTCTCCTTTATATCCCATCATAGAATTATTTACCGCTGTAGGATTTGCCTTCTGTTGTCTTTTTATTAACTCTCCATTAGAAATAGGTATAGGTCTTTTGCTTGTTAGTATGCTAGCAATTGTTTTCGTTTCTGATCATACCTATATGATTATTCCAAACCAAGTTCTTCTCTTTTTTCTCCCACTATTTATCATTTACCGAATCATTGTTCCAACTAATCCATGGTGGCTCTCTGTATTAGGAGGAATTGCTGGATTTGGATTGATTGCTATCATTATTCTGCTTAGTAAAGGTGGAATGGGGGCAGGAGATATGAAATTATTTTCCGTAATAGGATACTTAGTTGGTTTCCCTCACGTGTTTTTAACACTTTTTGTGGCCACCATATATGGGCTTGTCTTTTTTTTACTTCAGAAGTTGCTACACAAAGGGGAATCACCCCTAATCCCATTTGGTCCTTCGATTATTCTAGCAGGAGGGACAGTCTTTTTTTATGGAAGTACTTTATTGGATTGGTATTTCTCTCTATACTATTAAAAATCTACTTCCATATTATGAACTGTTTCAGCATCTGCTGACATCGTAATTTGTTGGTTGGACGCGATAGCATGGATTGGATCGAAGGAAGGGCGAAGAAATTCTGTCATTCTGTCTTTTTTTCGGGAAAGTTTTATTTTTCTTCTGACAAAACTCGTCTTACATCTTACTAATATTATGGTAGGGTGATAGAAAAGCACGGAAACGAGGGATTTGAATGAGAGAAAATAAAGGCATATCTATTCAAATAAACCAGCCTAAGAAAAAAATAGAACGTAAGCTGGAGGCGGAGAGTAAGCTCTTAGACGAAGACAAGCCATACTATAATGAACATGTAAGTAGTCCTCCACATTATTCAAGCATGAAGAAAAGACAAAACGGATTCTGGAAAAAATATCGTTCATTTATATATTCTTCGTTAACAGCTGTTCTAATTGGTACATTTCTTGGCTTTATCATGCTCAAAATATTTGTAGATATTGATCCAGAAGAAATGGCTTCTGATCAAACAGAGCAAGCCGTAAGTACGACAAAGGAGCAAACGAAAAATGCCACTGAAGCCAATACGACTACTAGTACATTCGAAGGTGTTCCAATTACTGGCTATGTTGTTCAAGCAGGAGTATTCAGCTCTGAAACTACGGCAAAGGAATTATTGGATCAATTGAACAACGCTAGCATCCCCTCCATGATTTGGCAGAGAGATGATAACTACCATGTATTTGTCGGGGTTCATGCAACAACAGATGGTTCTAAGCAATTTGCTGAAGAGGATCATTTAGAGAATTGGGAAGTTTATGCTGGTAAGGAGTGGACAACAGAGCCTGTTCAATTATCAGTGGATACAGCTGAAGCGGAATGGATGAAAGAATTTGACACCATTTTAAAAGAGTTAATAACTAATCCTACTAATGTAACACAATTAGAGCAATGGTTAGCGAAAAGCCCAGAGGAATTATCCCAAGCATTAGCTCCATTAATTGATAAAGTAAAGGCATACACAGCGAAGGCGGAAATGGTTGATTTATTAAAAATTTGGTATCAGTATGTGAACCTATCCAAATAATATGAAATGTAAGGGGAAATAATCATTTGTTGTTGGTATTCCTTTTTAGAAAAGTAGATTTGAGCAGTTTGTATTAGCCTCCATAGATCGGTAAAATACAAAGACAAACAGCAATTATTGGCTGTTTGAGAGGGGGGCTATGATGGAAAGTGGAATTGTTAAAATGAAAGAAGTGCCAAAGCAAGATCGTCCAAGAGAACGGTTAATCGAATATGGCCCAGGAAACTTGTCTAATCAAGAACTAATGGCGATCTTATTTGGTACTGGCACTAGAAAGGAGAATGTCTATCAGTTAGCAGAACGAGTACTTAAACATTTTGAGGGGATTGGAATGCTAAGAGAAGTCACCATAGAGGAATTAATAAAGGTAAAAGGTATTGGTCAAGCAAAGGGGGTTGTTTTACTAGCTGCAGTGGAGTTAGGAAAACGAATCCAACATTTTCAAGAAAAAGATCGTTATGTTATCAGAAGCCCCGAGGATGGGGCGAATTTTCTGATGGAGGAAATGTGTGCACTTAAACAAGAGCATTTTGTCGCCATTTTCCTTAACACAAAAAACCAAGTCATCCACCGACAAACTATCTTCATTGGAAGCCTCAATGCCTCGATTGTTCACCCTTACTTCATGCGTATTGACAGATCAATGTTTTTGAGGGGTTAAAGAGTGAAAGTGACGAAAAAGTGACCAACGTCTAAAATAATTGTTCGAACACATTAGCACTTTCTTTATGCTGATCTTCTTCTAGATGGGAATAGAGATCAAGCGTAATTCCTATATTCGCATGTCCTAAGCGTTCTTGAATGACTTTAAAGTTAATACCCTTCTTAACCATCAAAGACGCACAGGAATGCCTTAATTGATGAAATGAGATATGTTTCAAGTCATATCGTTTTTTTATTTTATCCCACTCATTCCTCATTGTGTTTAAGTGTGTTGGATACCCGTCTTCTCTAACAAGTAATAAGTTAATCATATCGCCTTTCTCATCATATATTCCTTTCCATAGATTACCCATTTGCATCCGTCTTGCTTTAAATTGAAGATGGTATTTGTCCAATTCATCCATAAAGTCTTTTGGGAAATAAACTGTACGGGGTTTTTTATTTTTAACCGGTGCAAGGTAAAATTGTTTTTTGTTTTTATCATATCTTAACTGTTTATCAATATAGATCGAATTGTTTTCGTAATCGATCGATTCTTCTCTTATACCTAATATTTCTCCTCTTCTCAATCCACCAATAGCAGCTAACTTTATCATGATACGATGTTTTGGATAACAATCCTCAAGTACTTTAAATAAATTATTTAATTCATCTTCATTGTAATAATCTACTTTCCTTTTTTCTCGTTTCGGTTCTTTTATTCCGGATGTGGGATTTATATTGATAACATCCCATTCAAAAGCTCTAGCGAAAATACTCTTAATTAAGAGATACTTATTAGGAATAAGTGGCTTGTTTTCAGCTTGTTCTTCTGCTAAATATTCTACAATATGATATTTCTTGATATCTTTCAATTTCATCTCTCCAAAGTATTCTAATACGCCACAATGATTTAATAAATACTCATATGCTTCTTTACTGGTCAATGTCAAATTTGGCTCTACATGATTTTTCATCCATCTATCAACAAAACTAGAAAACTTGATCTTATCGATAGGTTCGTCCTTTTCGTTAAAACATTTGATTTCAAAGTCACGAATCTTCTTATTAAGATCCCGTTCACTAGTTGCGGTTATCGTTTTTGTTCTTCTTTTCCGTTTACCACGTTCATCATAGCCAAGTTCAACATAGATTTTAAACTTTCCAAAACCTAAATCTTCATAACTTGCCATCTTATCACCTCTCAATTTAAAAAAAGAGGCAGGGGATCAGCCTGCCTATTAAATTAGTTAGCGCTAAGTAATTTAAAATTGTGTAATAGCTTTTTTAAGTTTTCCTATGATACGAATGTTCTTATCCGTGCTAGGATTAAAATGAATTGGTTTATAATTAGGGTTCTCACTTACTAAAGTGAAGGACCCATTTTCTCTATATACTCTTTTTAATACACATTCATTTTCCACAACTACTGCAGCGATTTCACCGTTTTCAACTTCTTCTGTTCTTTGAATAAGCAAAAGGTCACCTTCATGTATTTTTGCTCCAATCATACTATCTCCTTGTGCAGTTAGATAAAAATACAATCCTTTATCTACCCAATCTTTAGGAGAAGTAACATACCCCTCCTTTTCTTCAAAAATTACAGCCCCATCACCGCAAGAAATACTACCGTATAGTGGAACATCCACAACATCATTTGAAATTTCTTCTCCATATAATAATGAAACATCTACGTCCAACGCTTTTGCTATTTGTTCTAATCTATCATGGGAAACTTTTATCATTCCCTTTTCATACTTTCTAATTGTGGATTTGCCAACGCCAATTTTTTTGCCAAGTTGCTCTAATGTTTCACCAGAAGCCTTTCTATAATAATTAATTCTCTTACCTAGTTCCTTATAAAAATTATCCATATTAAGCATTCACCTCCTGACTGCTAATTCATTATATATCTTTTAAGACACTTTTTCAACAGTATTAATAATAAAAGTATCTTTATAGTATTGACTTATCCCAATAAGGGGTGTATATTATAAGTGTCCTATAAAGACACGAAGTGAGGTGAAACGACATGGACATTAAAATAACTCCAAAAGGGCTAAGAGTATCAAACTGTTTAAATCAAGAAGAAGTAGCCGAACACTTAGGAATTTCAATAACTCAATACAGAAGAAAAGAAAATGGAAAGGTTCGTTTTTATGCTGATGAAATCTATAAGTTATCACAGTTGTATGATGTCCCTGTGAATATTTTTTTTACTGAAAAAGTGTCCTTTGGGGACACTGGCGATAAGACTATTATTTAAAAGGCGGGAATGGGATGAGAAACGTAAGAGGGGCAAAAGCCCTGTCTGAATATCTTGAATCTATTGGAACACCTATAAGCGAATCAACGATTTTTTCTTTACTTAGACAAGGTAAAATTCCTCACCTAAGACCATCTCCAAGGATATTGATTTTTAATTTAGATGCGATAGATGAATGGTTAGGCATTAAATAAAGGAGTGGAAAAATGGCAAACAAATTAGAAGTAGCATCTCATCTAACTGATGATGAACACAGCATTTTATTGAATGTATATCACAAGCACATGAAAGCAATGGGGGAGGAAGAAAGAAAACAATATGCTTTAGGCAATATCAAGAAAGTAAAGGGAAATGTCCAGGAGCAATGTTTGGAAGTCTATTTTAAAAACGGTGAATGGTTTAAATACTTTGCTAATGGGACTTGGGGGTGACAAGCATGATGTGGATTATAGTTAGTTTTGTAACTGTAGCAATAGCAACCATTATTTTTAGCGTTTGGTGTGGAATGAAGGCTTCACAAATTGCAGAAATGCATAAACAGGATTGGGGTGCTTAAGTTGCCTTTCACCGATCATTTTAAAAAAGAGGACAAGTCTACAGCCTTAACATTTCGAGCTGAAATTCGTAAATATTTTTATTTGTCAATGGAGTGCCTAGATAAGGGTGAGTTGGAGAAATCAGAAAATTATTTTAATCATGCTATGAATTTATTAGGCGAACTTAGATGGATGTCTCTCCAGAAAGTAACCATTGATAGGGCTAATCAAGAATTAACTGATCATGCATTACAAATGAGAAAGGATTGGTATTAATGACTAAAGAGGTACTCCACCTTAGTAACTTAATGCAAAAATTGCAAAATGCAACGCAATCAGATGTTGAAGTATTCGAGGATGAATATGTAGACAGTTTGAATCAGCGTATAGCATTTGTGAAGGATGCAGTGTTTGATTTGGAAAACGAACTTAAGAAACGAGGTTTGTATAAATGTTTTCATCCAGTAAGTGAAAACGAAGCGGTTGAAGTTGGTGCAACAGATGAAGTGATTACCATTTGCCATGAATGTGGAGCAGAGGTATAGCATGTGGCTCAAATTGTGGTATGGAGGATGGTTTATAGTAGCAGTATTATTCTTATACTTTTGCATCGTTTATGCACTTTAAAAAAGACCCGCGCAACATAACGCGAGTCGTATCCCACAAAAATTATAACATGGACAGGCTCTGAATGGTAGTCCTGTCTTAGTGGTCGCAAGTAATAGCATTCCCCCTTTTCTATCTATCGTTCCGCTTGTGGCCACTAAGATGCGACTAGCATCCATTACATATTGAATCGAGGTGAAAACATGTCTCAATCTATGGTTGATTTAAATGACTTTGCGAATGGTGCATTAGCGGAGCGGTTTAATTATGAGCTGCAAAAGATTTTAGAAAACATAGCTGACCCAAATACAGACCACAAAGTAAAAAGAAAGATGAACATTAATCTTACTTTAGAAACCAATGAAGATAGAGAGTTGTCAAATGTAAGCATTCAGGTTAAATCTACACCAGCTCCACGTAAAAATATCGGATCCGCCATTATCATCGATCGTGACGAAAGCGGAAAAATTGTAGGAGCTGAATTGAAATCAGGTATTAAAGGACAAACATTCTTTGATACAGAGGATAACCAAGTGAAAGACGATAAAGGCGGAGTAATTGATTTCCGCAAACAAAAAGAGGGAGGAACTAAATAATGATTAGAGAAGCAATTGAATACATTGTCCGTCTTGGAAATAGAGAAACATTTACGGAGAATGGCCAAACGTATGTTACTGGAGATGTTCGCCTGTTAAAAGAACCGCTACCTGCAGAAATTAAAGTAAGCACCCTTTCAGCACTTGTAAAGTACGCAAAATCTGTATTTGATGGAGAAGAAAAATTTCTCATTCACATTGTTAGTCCTACAAAAGTTCGCTTATTGTCTTCGTTAAATTTAGATGCTGAAAGATCTACATGGGTGGAATCAAATGCATTATTACCAGATATTCCATATGGAAGGTATCTAGATATGGAAGAATTCAATATCCTATTACAATCCGCTTTCTTAGATAACGATACAAGGAAAATTCTTTTGAAAGTAGTCGGTAATGTAAAAGATGAAGATGTGAAAAATTATGGAGATGACGGAGTCTCTCAAACGGTTACCGCAAAAACTGGTGTTGCACAGGTAGCGGATGTGGTCGTACCTAATCCAGTGGAACTTGCGCCATTTAGAACCTTTGTGGATCTCGATCAACCGGAGTCTGATTTTGTATTCAGAATGAGAAAAGGCCCTTCAGGACCAGCTGGAGCATTATTCGAAGTGGATGGTGGAATGTGGAGACTGGATGCAATAGCTTTAATTAGAAACTATTTATCTGAAAATCTAGCAGAAGAAATCGAAGCAGGTAATATTCATATTTTATCTTAATGGATAGCGGTTATTCCGTTATCCCTTTTGAAAGGAGCATCCAAGAATGAATGAACTAACAAAGGTTTTTGACGGATACGAATTAACGATAGTCGAAACAAATGGAGAACCATTCTTTTTACTTAAAGATGTGTGTGAAATTCTAGAACTTCATAATCCAAGACAAGTAAAGACAAGGCTTGAGGATGACGTCATTTCAAATTACCCCATCCAAGATTCACTTGGAAGAACGCAGCAAGCCACATTTGTAAATGAAGATGGATTATACGATGTCATCTTAGATAGTCGCAAGCCAGAAGCAAGAAAGTTTCGCAAGTGGATTACTAAGGATGTACTGCCATCCATTCGCAAAACAGGTACGTACGAAATGGGTAATGCATCTTATACTGTCGAGGATCCAATTAAACGAGCGGAACGTTGGATTGAGGAACAGAAAGAAAAATTGATGCTTGAGCAACGTGTGAAAGAATATGAGCCGAAAGTTAACTATGTAGATAAAATACTAGAATCCAAGGATGCAGTAAATATTACTCAAATAGCAAAGGATTATGGCATCAGTGGTCAAAAATTGAATCAAATCTTACATGAAGAAAGAGTACAGTACAAAATGAATGGTCAGTGGTTGCTTTATGGGAAGCATCAACAGGAAGGTTATACGAAGTCTAAAACGACAGAGTATAGGAGAAACGACGGATCCACTGGTACAAAGCTACACACCAGGTGGACCCAAAAAGGCAGATTATTCATTCATGAGATTCTTAAAAAGAGGGGTATTCATCCTCTTTTAGAAAGAAGTCAAATAAATAATGTAGGGTGATGTTGCAGCATCTCCCTACTCTAATCTATGTCCTTATTTTAACCATATGTCAGAAAATAAACAAGTGAGGGAAAAGAAATGGCTAAATTTCGTA
The DNA here is from genome assembly GCF_055395245.1 of Gracilibacillus sp. JCM 18860. Classification (NCBI taxonomy): domain Bacteria; kingdom Bacillati; phylum Bacillota; class Bacilli; order Caryophanales; family Bacillaceae; genus Gracilibacillus; species Gracilibacillus sp. JCM 18860. The sequence continues at coordinate 880,163 of NZ_AP043868.1, read as the reverse complement.
TGATACACACTGAATTTTGGAATGATCCACGAGTAGTAGAGGAATTCACTCCAGAGGATAAATTGTTTTATTTATATTTGTTAACCAACTCCAAGACAACGCAAATCGGAATCTATCAAATTACCAAAAAACAAATGGCTTTTGATATGGGATATTCGATAGAAACCGTTAATTCTCTAGTAGACCGATTTGAGAAACACCACGAGATAATTGTGTACAATCCGGACACAAGAGAGATAGCCATTAAAAATTGGGGCAAATACAACTTTAATCGAGGAGGAAAGCCGGTACTTGATTGTGTGACCTCTGAATTAAAAGAAGTGAAAGACAAAAATCTCATTCAATTAGTAGCAGAACGAATCGAGAAGAAGGAAATTAGAGCCATTTACGATTCGTATAACGACACGTCAGACGATACGTCAAGCGACACGTCTAACGATACGGATAACGAATCGCAAGGCAATAAAAAGCAAGAATCCCATGATAGCAATAGTTCTTACGATACGTCAGACGACTCGTCCACGATAAGGGGACAAGAAAAAGAAGAAGAAGAAGAAAAAGAAGAAGAAAAAGAAGAACAACAACAAAAAGAATTATATGGTGGTGGTCTTCGTGATGAAGAATTTGGTGAGGTGGTCCATTTTTATAAAAACAACCTACAAATTGGAGTATCCGAAACCAGTTTCAATATGGAATTAATTCAACAGTTTTTCAATGAATGGGGTAGTGAATTACTTTTAGCTGCCATGAAGTTAGCAGCACAGAAAGAAGCAAAAGGAACCGCTTATGTGGAAGCTGTATTAAAACGCTGGAAAGAATACGGTGTAAAAAATGTGGAGGATGCTCGAGCCTATCAACGACAATTAAGGAAAAAATCACCCTATTATCCAAATAATCCAAAGCAAGATATTAAACCAGATTGGTATGACAAGCATAAACAAGAGACGCAAGAAAGCAAGCAAGAGTTGTCTGATGCGGAAAAAGAAAAAGCAGCTGCCGAAGCGGATAAGATGCTACAAGAATACTTAGCAGAACAAACTTCATGAGGGTGATACGGCATGACCAAACTAGGTGAGTATCTACCGTACTCCAAAGAACAACAGCTAGGCAAAAAGCGAACGAAGAAAAGCAGAAATTTTAGTCCGAAAGTAAAGCGTGAAATATTTGAGCGGGACCAATGGAGATGTGTAAGGTGTGGGTCTCATTATCTTGAAAAAGTTCCTCACCATATCACCTTTAAGTCACAAGGCGGAACAGGTGAAAAACGAAATGGAGCAACAGTTTGCATTGATTGTCACAGATCTGCTCATAGACAAGATGAAGTAAGAAGATGGTTTGAAAAGTGGCGAGATAAGTATCTCGATCAGAATGGAGATTTGATCTAGGAGGTGGAATATTGAAAAGAATATTAAATTATCCGGGTAGTAAATGGAGCATGGCACAGTGGATTATTGATCATATGCCCAAGCATGAAGTATACCTGGAACCTTATTTTGGATCAGGGGCAGTGTTTTTTAATAAATCTCGAGTCAAGATAGAAACGATTAATGATATTGATAGTCGTATTGTGAATCTATTTAAAGTGATTAGAGATCATCCAGATGAATTAGCTAGATTAGTAACATTCACCCCATTATCTAGAGAAGAATATAAAGCAAGTTATGAAGTTAGTCCGGATCCTTTAGAAGATGCTAGAAGATTTCTAGTTAGGTGCTGGCAAGCAATAGGAGCGAAAACTTCTGACATAACTGGTTGGCGTTCATCGATATCTGTAAACAGTCCAAATAATACAAAACAGTGGGATGCGGTACCTTCAATCATTTCAGAAGTAGCAGTAAGGTTAAAAGATGCTCTCCAGTTAATCCAGCGATATAACAGACCTAACGTTTTAATCTATGCTGATCCACCTTATATCTTGTCAACGCGTTCGAATAGACATTATGCTCATGAAATGAATGATCAGGACCATATAGACTTACTCGAGGTATTAACTGATCACGAAGGACCTGTTTTGCTTTCGGGATATCAGAATGATTTATACAAGAACTTATTAAAAGGCTGGCATTTAGAAGTGAGAACGGTATTAGCAGAAGCTGGAGCTAAGAAGCAAGAAACACTATGGATGAATCCATTAGCAGCGGAACAAATGAGTCAGTTTAATTTATTTGATAATGCGGATTTAATTTAGAGAGGGGCGTTAGGAATGAAAGAAATCGAAGAAATGGAGCAAGAAATAAAAGACAAATGGTTTAATAACCACAAAGCAGAAATCACTAAGCGTGATGATATAACAATTCTTGATTGGAGAGAACCAGGAACGGTTATTTATTCAGTTCGTTATATATTTTGTGGTTCAAGATTGTATATTTCCGGCGATATTGGAGATGCGATTTTTAATCTAACTTGGATAGCAACTCCGGAAAGTTTTAAAGGCATCGAACTTAGCTACTTCCTAAGCAAACTATCTTGTCATTCGAGAGAACGATGGTATTTTGATGAACGTAAAGCCATGGATGATTTAAAAGAATGGTATGAAGAAGATAGTTTTGACGCAGGGGAAAAATCACGCAAAGAAATATTAGAAATATACAGCAATGTTAAGAAAATAATAAAATCTGTTAGTACGCCTAAAGAATTTGAAATGGAGCTAGTTAATTACTATATGGACAACTCTTTTTATTATTATGATAGCGAAGATTTCTCATTCATATCTGATTTCGGTAAGAAACTTCCGATGTGTTATGTTGCGTATCTTCTTGGGATTAAATTAGCAAATGAGCAATTAAATGCTCAGAAAGAGGTTTCAAATGCTAAATAGAGTAGTACTAGCAGGAAGATTAACTAAAGACCCAAATTTACGCTACACACCAAATGGAGTAGCGGTTGCTAATTTTACCATAGCGGTAAATAGACCTTTCACCAATCAAAATAATGAACGTGAAGCGGATTTTATTAATTGTGTGGTATGGAGAAGACCTGCTGAGAATCTAGCAAACTTTATGAGTAAAGGCAACTTAATTGGAGTAGATGGACGGATTCAAACAAGAAATTATGATAACCAAGAAGGTAATCGAGTTTTTATAACAGAGGTACTAGCAGAATCTGTTCAATTTCTCGAATCCAAAAGCGGAACCGCTAACCAATCTAGCAATCCATCTCCAAACAATAGTCAAAATCAATCTAACCAAAATCAACCGAATAAACCATCAAATAATAACAGCAACCCATTCGATGGTGAAGCAGAACCTATTGATATTTCGGATGACGATTTACCCTTTTGACCAGCAACGAGAAAGGAGCGAGTGAGGTGAAAACAAAATTAATAGATGGCGAATACGTAACCATTGAAGATATCATCCAAAAACATCAACGCTATGTCCATAAACAGGCAAACCGCTATAGCACGGAAGCATCTTTTTATGGCATGACAAAAGATGATCTCTATCAAGCAGGTTGTATTGGATTGATAAAAGCATTCGAAAAATATAAAGAGTCAAAAAAGAATAAATTTATCTCCTTTGCATCGCAATACATCACAGGTTATATCAAGCGAGAGATTTCAAAAAGTAATCACCTGATCCGCTTACCGCAAAATATATATGACCTTATATTCAAGATTAAAGCGGAAGGTTGGGAGGAGAAGCGAGCTGAATATATTGCGGAAAAAATGAATCTCACTATTACAAGAGTCCAAACTGCTCTAATCTACATGAATTATTTTATCGGATCGACAGAGAAAAAAATCAGCAAAGACGAAAACAAGGATATGACTGTATTAGATATTGTCACTACTGGTGAGGATTTTGTAGAAGATTTAGCAATAAGAGAGTTTATCAATCAATTAGATGATCGGGAAAGAACGGTACTAATGATGCTGTTATCAGGCTACCGTATAACAAAAATTGGCCCATTGTTAGGGAAAAGTAGAAGCTATGGATATATTGTAATGCAAGTAGTGAAGGAAAAATACCACCATTATTTTCAACCTACTGTTGCTTTATAAGGAGTGGAGATTTTGAAGCTATATGTACTTGAACGTTATGTGCAAAATTTAGATGGTGAATGGCTCCAGGAGATTGTAACTTACAAAAGCAAGCCAATAATATTTAGTTATATTGTATGGCTATGAGATAGTACAAGCATTAAAAATAGAGGCCCGATAAGCTCAGGCCTCTCATGATTAAGGAAAACATATGTTCCCCTTAAGATTTATTATATCACTTCGAGAGGGGAAAAGGAAATGAAAATAAAACAAAACACCATTTATCACATGGACTGCTTGGAAGGAATGAAACATATACCAGATAAAACGGTGGATATGATTTTATGCGATTTGCCTTATGGTACCACCGCGTGCAAATGGGATGAGATTATTCCTTTTGATTTGTTGTGGGAGCAATATAAAAGAGTTATTAAAGATAATGGGGCCATTGTTCTAACCGCTAGTCAACCATTTACGACAAAGTTAATAGCCAGCAATATGAGTTGGTTCCGATATGAGTGGATCTGGAAGAAAGGTAAACATACAACGGGTTTTCAAAATGCAAAGCGGATGCCATTAAAAAATCACGAAAACATTTGTGTCTTTTATAAAAAATCACCTACCTATCATCCACAAGGGTTGGTACCGCTTCTAAAAGTTAGAAAGTCTAAAAGAAAAAATGTAGGTGGTATATTCAAAGAAGGTGATAAAAGCCTAATGAAAGAATACACAACTACCCATACCAATTATCCTAAATCTATTTTAGATTTTTCAAGAGATAGTAAAACATTTCATCCAACCCAGAAGCCTTTAACATTATTTGAATATCTTATAAAAACATACACAAACAGAGGTGATGTAGTTTTGGATAATTGCATGGGAAGCTTTACAACCGCTTTAGCATGCGATAATACACAACGAAATTGGATTGGGTTTGAGCTTGAACAAGAATATTGTGCTTATGGGATCGATCGAATCAATAAAAATAGAGAAGTTTTGGGTATCGAAAAATTAAAGGGTATTAGGAGTTGTCAGGATGAGTGAAAACAAACGAGATTCAATCATTCAGCAATTGAGCCTGGTAAGCGGATATAGCGAAAAGTATTTTCATAATTTAACAGACCGTGAATTAAGAAAAGAAATGGAGCGGTACTATGGCAAAAACGATGGAAGAGAAGATTGATGAAAACCTGAAAGAATTTAAAAGGTACCAGCTGCAGTTAAAACAAATAGCGGATGAGGACATTGTCACAAGAATAAATGTACTTGCTAAGCAACTAGTGTTTATTGGTCGCTTAGCAAGCATCTTCTCCGAACATAGCAAACAATTATACGCCTATCGCAAACAAGTATATACGGAAGCGTATTTAGCTGCAAAAAAGCATAAATCGATTATGGCTGAAAAAGCGGTTATTGAGATTAGAAAACAAGAAACAGAAGCATATGGTAATGCAAAGAAATGGAATACAGCCTTTATCACAACAAAAGAAGAGATAAATGCTCTCAAGTATAAAATAAAAATCAATTTAGCGGATGGTAGCAACTACACTAATTATTAGATTGTGAGGGGTTTTATGTACATCACAGAAAAACAACTGAGATTAATCACTGAGGTGGCATCTCAAGAGGCAATTAAAGCTTTTAGGGAAGATGAATCGAAGCGTCAAAAAGAGAAACACGATCGTCGATTGCGAAATATCAGGCTATTGTTAAAAAACTACAGAGCGCTTGTGTTACATGCAGAGAAGCTAAAAAAGGAAATAGATGATTTTGAGGAAACATCTATCCATCGATTGGATGTCTATACAATCAGTTTGGAATCTATTGAATCTATTATGAAAAGCCAAAAAAAGACTATCGCCATTATAGAATTCATCAATGACAAAATTGAAGCATATAAAAGATCATGCAGTTCAGGAGAGTTAAAATATTTCCGTGTTTTAGAAATGAAATATATTTCACCTAAAAAATACACTAATCAAGAAATAGCAGATCGAGAAAATGTTGACAGAACTACGGTGGGTCGATATTTAGATAAAGCTGTTAATGATTTACTTGTTATCATTTTTGGGGTAGAGGCTTTGCATTTTGAAAATTAAATTGCACAAAAACAGCACACACATGCAACATTTTATATGTTAAGATGATATTGAGTAAAACTATACTAAAGGTAAAAAAGGCATCTCTGTAAAAGGTGAGTGCCTTTTTTGTTTTAGATGTTTTAGTGAATTGTATTACCCAATGCTGTTCTTGCTGATTCAATACCGATTTGTACATCATCTCCAATTTTAGAAAATTCGGTTGCAAGGCTATCTTTGACAAGTAAGCCGTCTAAAGGTTCTATTGAAATTGGCTTGACTGATGTGAGTCCGGATAATTCTTTAGTAATGTCTATATTTTGTAAGTTCAATTTTGTTACCGCACAGGTTTTTTACCCTGTGCTTCTTTATGTTTCCATAAAGTTCAGCATATATTATCATCCGAGAGGGATGCCGGACGCTCTTGGATGGTTTATTGTTTGTCCTACTCACCATCTATGCGTTGCACCTTCTGAATTACATTAAGGACTTCATTCAGCTTGGCTCATGGTTGCCATATCTATATAGACTTAGGGTTTCCGTGAATTCATCCGGTTTAACAACTATAAATTACTTTATAGAGGGGCAACATTATTTAAACTTAAAACATCTAATAATTACTAATTCTACACAAACAATCAAATTCCTTCTTTTTATTGCATAAAAATTCGTCTTTGCATAGTACATTCGACATACATTGTAAAAATACTGCAAAAATAAGCAGGAATATTTACCCTTTATGTCGAAGTTAGAAATTAATTAAAAAATAAAGGAGGATGACAATGTTCATACCTAATGTATACTGGTGCAATGAAGAGAAAACTAAACAATATTTAGAAATGATAGTCGACGATCTCTTGACCGAATTCGAAATCACCAAACAAGAAGGTAAAGGTAAATCTGTTGAATTAGGTGGGGAAGCAAATAAGGTGATTGCAAAATATAAACGAAATGAAGAAGGAAATCTTACAATTCAAGGGCAAGTGAAGAGATCTAATGTTGCCCTTTTTAAAGATCTATATACAATTTTAAATGAAAGAAACATGGTTCAAAGGCTAATTGGATTCGATGAGGATATATGGAATCAATTGTCACATGGTGAATTTGTAGAAATTGATGGTGAATTTGCTCAGTCTCCAGCTGAATTAATACTGTCCTCAGTTCTGGATATGTTTGAAGAGTATAAGGGATATTTTGAATTAGGAAGCAGTGAAAAAGAAATTGAGAAAAATGAGATGGTTGCTTCATTCATTAAGTTAAATAAAGTAACTGTAATTATTAATCCATTTATTGATGAAAAAGAGTTGAAGTTCTTTTCTTCATTAGAGACGAAACATTTTATAGAAGATCGATATGATTTAGAAGGAGACTTCTCTTTGTTCGGTAAAGTTAAGAAGATTTACAAACCGCATCAAAAGATCGACCTTATAAAACTACTACCTGGAAGAATGAAAATGAATAAAAATCAGCTTCTATCATTTTTGCCTCAATTGAATAGCAATGATGACATTAGTTTTGACGTGGGTGAAATTAATGAAGATTCATTTGAATTAAATGGCCCTTGTATTGAAATTGCACCAATAGCTATTTACCAAAGATAATTTAATAGAAGGAGGAAAATGATTGTATGGAACATGAAATGAAGTTAGCTTTAGGAAGAATCATTGGTAATCTTTATAAAATTCAAAGAGAACAAGGTGTGAATGTTTCTGAAGCAAAAGTGTTTGGATTGTTAAATGGTTTTCAAGAAGAAATTGACAATGAATTAGACAATCTAGAATTCTATAGTAATGAAAAAATTAACTTAGTATGTGATGAATTAGATCCTTATTATAAGCATAAAAAAAAGTTAGATGAAATGCCAGACTATTTGCAATTCAGAATGGCAATAGAGAATAAATATGGTATAAAACAATACGATCTTAATTTAATCCTAAAATATTTAAGATCAAAAGATCGATATAATAGAGAGATAGACCGATTAGGAAATTTCAAACTTACTTCATATGACATTGAACAGTAATAAATAGTACCAAGTAGACATCTCATAGCGAGGTGTCTTTTTATTATGCAAAAAAGACCTGCGGTAATATGTCAAGATACAAAATAAAAAAGATTTAGATATCAAGGTGCAATTTTGTTAAAAAAGGCAATAGGAAACTAGACCATTAATCAAATGTAAATTAATGGTAATTACACAAGGGTTGTAGAAGCTACTTTCTAAGCTTCATGTTTCACGCTCCCTTGTGGCGTGTAGATTTGATGGTTGCGTAGTAGCGCATCCACCAAACGCACTAATTTTCTAGCGGTTAAGACGAGTGCTCTTTTATGTTGGTGTTTCGGTACTTCACGGTATTTCTTCTCGTAATAAGCTTGGTATTCAGGTACATGCCTTCTCACCGAGTTGGCGGCTTCAACAAGGTAATAACGCAAATACTGATTCCCGTTACGAGATAAGGAAGTATCATCTGCCGTAAACCTGCCTGATTGGTGTTTTCGCCAGTATAGTCCTGCATATTTGGCTATTTTGGCCTCTGCTTCAAATCGTTCAATCTGACCGATTTCTGCGATGATACCAGCAGCGAATACAGGTCCAATTCCGGGTGTGGATTGCAGGGTATTGGGTAAGCCAGCCATGATTTTAGTGATCGCTTTATCGATTTGCTTGATTTGTGCCTTCATGGTGCGAATCAGCTCAATAATAGTGCCCAAGATGAGATCAATCGAGTCTTCCACTACCTTATCCAAACGATAGGAAGAACGTACTGCTTTTTGAATGGACTTGGCCACTTTTTCAGGGTCGTGAAAACCATTTTTACCTTTGGTTTGGAGGTAATCAGCTAGGTCTTCGATCGACATCTGAGCGAGTTCTTCCAGGCTATATTTTTCAAAGAATAAGTCCATCATAGCTTGTCCAAACACGGAAGATTCGACGTTTTCTTGAAACGTATTACACTTATAACTCAAGTGTTGAAGAAAATGTTGCTTTTCTTTGGTCATCTGATGTACGAGTTGGTAGCGAGAGCGTGTCAACTGTTGTAGGGCAACGTATTGACTCTCTTTGACCACCGACATCGATAAACGACCAAATCGTAAATAATCGGCAATCACAAATGCATCAATCTCGTCGGTCTTGTCCATGTCTGGATAACTCTTTTTGAAGTTGGCAATCTGTTTTGGATTCATCACAAATACTTGTGCACCAAGCTTACGGAGCTCTTCATCCTGATGAAAAAACATCGCTGGATGAAAACTGTACACGGAAGTGGATTCTAAGCCAATCTTTAATACTTCCACAGATTGTCCATCCATGGTACGAAAAATAGCTTCACGTAAAGCAGTAGCACCAGGTAAATCATTCGACACGGTGAAGGAAGATAACTTTACACCTTCACTATCTAACAAACAAACCTTGATATCAAAAGAACTAACATCTAATCCGACAAATAATGCATGGGGAATTCCCCTCCTTTCTAAATTAGAATCATTGGAACTTAGCTTGGACGCCTCGGGATATCCCTAGTGTGAACGCCGATCAACAACCTCGTGTATCAGTACTATCTCTGTATCGAAAGCCGCCTTGGAGCTACTACCATCCAAGTTCGAGGGACAGAGTGCACAGCCTGCGAGTAGGAAGGTCTGCACGTACACTGGGAAACAGTCTTTAAATGTGGTTAGCCACAGGAGATGACAGAATTGTCCCAAATGATCCTTAAGACCATTATCTAGGAACATCACAAGACGTCCAAGTGTTTTTTGAAATTTATTGCAGGTCAAATGAGGAAAATAGTGAGTCCAACAGATGGGCTTAAATATAATATACGAGGAGATGGATAGAATGAAGAACGGATTTTTCTCTAAAGAAGCTATAAAGTATTTACAATCAAAGTATCCTCAAGTAACGGAATCAATGTTTAATGGATTGCTAAATATGTTTGGATTAGAAACTATTAACAAATTATCTGATAGTACTACCTGTATGCAGGTTGCTGAAACAAGACATCTTCTTAAAATCCCAGAGCAAATTTCTAATGCGTTAGGTATAGCAAGTGAAATTAATTTTCTAGATACAATAAGTGCAATATGTTATGTGCCTGAAAAGAGTATCGATGCAGTAGACGCTCTAACCTATGCTTATGAACACATGACTGATCATAAGAACAAACCATTACTCACTATTGAACTGCAGGACGAAACTTCTGTTCCAAAGGTGTTTTATAAAGGGAAAGAAGTTACCCACAAACAAAACGTGTTTCTTGAATGGAATACAGATACAGAGATTATGGGAGGATTAACTTATTCCATTGAACATGCTGACTTAGATAAAGGTTATCCAGTCACCAATCGTATTGAACGCAAGGTGAAAGGTCATGCCTGTAACTGAATACAAAACAAGAGAACAAAAGCGTAAGTTCTACGACAGTAAATCTTGGAAGATATTACGTGAGAAAATAAAACAGCGTGATAATTATGAATGCCAGGAATGTAAACGACAAGGACGAGTAACCATAGATACAAATGAGTACAGTGATTCCGCTAAGCGTAAGAAGATTATGCTGGTGGTCGATCATATCAAAGAGATTGAAGACTATCCAGAGCTTGCGTTGGACGAGGATAACTTAGAAACACTGTGTGTTAACTGCCATAACAAGAAGCATGGAAGGTATGTTGATTACTCGAAGTGGAGAAAGAAACCTAAATGGGATGATGAATGGTGGTGATTATACTTGCTTCAACAACGAATTAGATTCTCAACAGAATGTAAACATTGTGGAGTTAAAACAGATGAATTTTGGCTATGGGAACATGAGGTGAAAGATAAATATATTTGTGGGAATTGCCAGTTTCAAGAAGTTGTTTTAACTGGCGTAAAAGAAACACATGGAATTGATCCTTTAAAACCTAATTAAATAGACCCCCCGCCTAAAAAGTTTTGCGATTTTTACGATCGGGGGCACCGGTGAAGGGGGCTCGATTCTGCAATTGCAACACATTCTTGTACCCCCTCCCCCCTGTAGGTGTGTGTAGAAAGAAGGTGATTAATTTGGATAAACAAAAAGTTGGTTCTCGAATGCGGGAAAAACGAAAAGAAAAAAATTTAACACAAGTGGATATAGCAAAGCTGGCGGGTATTTCCACCAATTATTATGCTAGTCTGGAACAAGGTAGAAATTCACCAAGCTTGGAAGTTTTAACAAAGATTGCTAAGGCACTAGATGTATCTTTACTTTATCTATTAAACGATAGAATTGATGATATGGAAAGTCGAGTGGCTTCGGAAGTGAACAGATTACAAGACCTGTTTAAAAACATCCCGAAAGACCAGCTGAATGTCGTTGAAGGATTAATCACTCAAGCTGCACGACTCCGAATTTTATTAGATGACAACTGGAAAGATATTTTAGAAAATGGAGAGTATGAGAAATTCAAGCAAAGTGAAAATCAAATGCCATATGATCGCAAGCGTCCTATCGTTGAAAATTACGATAATCGAGATAAAACCTATCAGTCCATTATTAAACAATTAACAGAACTGTTGCCACAACCCAAGCAAGATAGGAAATCAAAGTTGCTAGGACGATAGCCTATGCTCCACAATAAATATGTTGAAAATTATATTAAAAAATGGAAGTGTGGCAAACTCCTATTAAATATAAAAAGAATACAGTTAATCGGATTGATTGAAAAACATATTTTACCTAGGGATGATCTTTACTATTTTGATGAAGAGCAAATTGAAAACTATATTGAATTTAGTGAAACATGGTATTTCGAGTTAGATGAATGGGAAAAATTCATAGCCCCATTCATTTTTTTATTTCGAAAAGAAGATGATGAAGTTGTCTTTGATGAGTTTGTTATCAACATGGGACGAGGTGGAGGGAAGAATGGTTTCATCTCCACATTAGCTAATTACTTTATAAGCGAACTTCACGGAATCGATTATTATGACGTGTCTATTGTGGCAAACTCAGAGAAACAAGCAAAGAGAAGTTTTCAGGAATGTTTTCGCACCATCAAGAAAAAAGGCAATGAAGTCTTAGAAGAAGAATTCGAAGCTTATAAAAGTAGCATTACAGGCTTAACTACACAGTCTGTTTTTGAATATAAAACGAGTAACGCTAGTTCCCAAGACGGCGGTCGTGAAGGTGCTGTCATTTATGATGAGTACCATGAGATGGAAGACACAGAGATAGTTGACGTGTTTTCTGGAGGTCTCGGTAAAGTAGATTGTGGGAGACAATTTTTTATTGGAACGAAAGGTTTTGTCCGAGAAGGCTATTTCGATATTAAATATCGGGAATGTGAAGATATTCTAAACAGCTTAATCGAGTTTAAAGGCATTTTTCCATACATTTGTGAGTTAGATGAATTGGATGAAATGGACGACCCTTCAAAATGGGCGAAAGCAAATCCAGCATTACAAGAGCCTTTGAATAAACGAGGAAAACGGCTGTTCAATACAGTAATGAAAGAATATACCAGACTAGCTCGTAATCCTTCAGGGCGTGCAGCCTTTGTTACAAAACGTATGAATTTTATAGAAGACAACATGGAAAACTCTGTCGCTTCTCGTGAAGAAATCATGGCCACGAATCGACCGTTTTTCGAGCTGGACACAAAGCCTGTGGGGTCATTGGATTTTGGGAGTGTGAGAGATTTTGCGACTTGTGGACTGCTGTTTAAAAAAGGGGACGAATATGCTTTTAAATCCTTTACATTTGCCATTAAACATTTTTGTGATGTTCACTATGGCTATTCCAATACAGCGAATGATTTTGGAACAGAGAAAAAAGCGCCTATAAAAAAATGGGAAAAAGACGGTCTGATGAAAGTCATCGACGAGCCGTCTTTAAATCCAATGCATATAGTTAATTGGTTTGTTGATATGAGAGAAAAATATGGTGTCGAAAAGATCATTGCCGATAATTACAAGTTAGATATATTACGTCCCTTGCTAGAAGCGGAAGGTTTTGAAGTTGACCCTATACGACGACCTTCTAGTATCCATCCTTTGCTTGCCCCACGTGTAGAAGATGGGTTCGCAAACCATAAGTTTATTTTCGGAGACAACCCATTGATGCGTTGGTTCACTAACAATGTTTATGTTAAGGAAACTTCAGATGGAAAGAAATTCTTGAAGAAAGAAGAAGTGAAACGTAAAACAGATGGGTTCCAGGCATTCATTCATGCATTGTATAGAGCAGGTGATTTAGAGGATGAAGTCGATTTAAACAATTCTTTGGATGCACTTGAAGCGCTAAACTTCTAAAGGAGGTGAGGAGAAAAGGTGGGATGGCTAGATAAAGTATTGAGACGAAATAGCGAGCTTGAATCAATGTTTGATCTGGATTTAATCGACGAAACAAATCACCGAGCATACTTAAAACAATTAGCTTTGGAAACTAATATTAATTTTATCGGTCGGACTATAAGCCAGTCTGATTTTAGAATAATGAAAGATGGGAAACGTCAAATGGACGACTGGCATTACTTATTAAACGTTAGACCGAATACGGATCAAACAGCTGCAGACTTTTGGCAGGATTTTATCTATAAGCTAATTGACGAAAATGAAGTTCTGGTAATTTTGACAGACAACAATGATCTATTGATTGCAGACGACTTTGACAGAGTGGAATATGCAGTTTATCCGGATGTTTTTCAGAACGTTACCGTAAAAGATTATACTTTCATACGAACATTTCAGATGGATGAAGTTATTCACCTCACGTATAACAATGAAAAATTAACTAAATTCATGAATGGTATGTTCCAAGATTTTGGTGACTTGTTTAGTCGAATGATAGAAATTAGTATGAGAAATCATCAAATTCGAGGGACAGTTGATGTAGAAACTAGTCAGAAGTTAGATAAGGAAAGTCAAAACAAATTGCAAGAATTCATCGATAAATTATTTGCTTCTTTCAGAAAAAACACGGTTGCGCTTGTACCCAAACTAAAAGGTTTTGGATATAACGAAGTATCTAAAGGCGACAGCAAAGGGCAGTCAATTGAGGAAATAACGAAGCTCAAGAGGACGTTGGTCGATAATGTTGCGAATATACTTGGTATTCCTACTGCCTTGGTGCATGGGGATTTATCAGAATATGAAACAAGTTTAAAAGCTTATATAAAGTTTTGCATCGGTCCATTGATCAAAAAAATATCAGATGAATTAAATGCAAAGCTGGTTGAAAAAGCGGATTACTTAAAAGGTGACAGAATCGAGGTGAGGGGAGTGATCGAGAAAAGTGTTATTGAAAATGCAGAAGCAGTAGACAAGCTTGTTGCCAGTGGTGCTTATACACGTAATGAAGTACGTGAGAAGTTTGGTGATGAACGTTCAGATGATCCAGAACTTGATAAATTTGTCATCACTAAAAACTATGAATCTATTGAAGAAGGTGAGAACTCGTGAGTTTAATGACCAAAGAAACGTTCTTTCAATCATTTAAAAATCAGAAATATGTTGAGCAGCTTAAAAAGATTCCACAGAATTTCAAAGTAAAGCATGATGAAGAAAAAAGTCTTACGGAAATCACCATTTATGGGATCATTGGTGACTCTTGGTTTTCCGATTCGTTTTCAGCAAGCGATATCGATCGCGCTTTGAATGCTGCAGGGGACAAGGATATTATCATTAATTTAAATAGTCCTGGTGGCGATGCATTTGATGGAATTTCCATTTATAATCGTTTAAAACGCCATAATGGAAAAGTCACTATAAATGTTGACGGATGGGCTTGTTCTGCTGCATCCGTTATTGCCATGGCAGCGGATGATTTGTACATGGGGTTAGGTTCTATGATGATGATCCATGAGGCAAGTAGTATTGTCTGGGGAAGCAAAACAGATATGAGAAAAGAAGCTGAAGTATTAGACGAACTAGAAGAAGGCATCATCGATATTTACATGACAAAATCAAGAGAAAGTCGAGAGGAAATACGAGAAAAGGTGGATGCTGAGACTTGGTTTAGTGCTAAAAAAGCGGTGGAAATTGGTTTTGCTGATGAAGCGGATGATCATGATGAGTCAAGTGAAGAAGAAACTCCAACTAATACCGTGCTAAACAGTGAACAAAAACAGGAAATAATCACTGAACTAAAGAGTATTTTAAATCTAAATAACCAACAAACGAAAGCGCCGGTAAATAACAAACCGAAGCGCTTTTTATAATGAAAAAAATTAGGGAGGAATAAAGCATGACAATTAAATTAAAAGGTAAAATGGAAAACTTTGAAGCGAAGAAAAAAGCGTATATGGAAGTGGTGAAAAACGAGGAATCCACACCTGAGCAACATGAGACTGCTTTTAATGAAATGTTTACAGCTTTACAAAATGACTTAACTGAGAAAATTTCTGCTGAAGCTCGAAATGAAGTGCATGATGCCCAGATATTAGCTGCTCGTGGTCAAAACGTTCTGACTTCAAAAGAACGCAAATTTTTTAATGAGGTTGTGGAGTTTGGTGGGTTTGATGAAGATTCTATCTTACCAATAACTACACAAGAAAGAGTATTTGAGGACTTACTTAAAGCTCATCCATTGTTGGAAGCAATTGGATTACAAGACTTAGGAGCAGTCACTCGCTTCATTAAATCAGATCCTACAAAAGCATATGCTTGGGGAGCATTGTTTGGTGAAATTAAAGGACAGGTTGGTGCAGCATTCCGAGAAGAACAAATTGGACAATTGAAACTAACAGCATTTGCGGTCATTCCTAAAGACATGTTGGAGCTGGGACCAGAGTATGTAGAACGCTATGTTCGTACTCTATTAGTTGAGTCTTACTCCGTAGGGCTAGAATATGGTTTAGTAAACGGTCGTGGGCCATCTCAAAACGAACCGATTGGTCTAATGAAAAACGTTTCTGAAAATGGAGCAGTTACCACAAAAACTTCATCTGGTACATTAACTTTCGCTCCTTCTGAAAAAGGGGAAGTTGTAGCAGGTGAATTGCACGATGTAATCCAAGCCTTGTCTACGGATGCAAAAGGGAAGGCACGCAAGGTGCTTAATAAAATTGTGATGGTTGTTAATCCAACGGATGCTATTAGTGTACAAGCTAGAAATACCATCCAAACTGCTAATGGTCAATGGGTAACATCACTTCCTTACAACATTAAAACAGTTGAATCAGAAGAAATACCTTCTAAGAAAGCACTTTTCTTTGTACAAGGGAAATATCTTGCTGCAGTAGCTGGTGGTTACAAAACAAATAAATTTGACCAAACATTGGCGATTGAAGATGCCATGCTTTACACTATCAAGCAGTTTGCAAATGGGAAGCCAGAAGATAATAAAACGGCTTTACTTTACGATTTAAACATTTCTTTCAACGGTGGCGGTACCACCACCACAACTAGCTCTACAACAAGTACAACCACTAGCGCATAATGAGGTGATGTGATTGCAAGAAATCACACAGGAAATTGTAGAAGAATATAAAGAACGAAATCACATAACTCACAATGAGGACGACAATTTAAAAAGATTGTTGTCCTTTTCTGTTTCTGCTATAAGGAGTAGTTGCGGTGAGTTTGATATCTACGGAACTACGGATATCGATAATAGTGCAAAGGAATTGGTGTTCGAGCGTACTCGATATGCGTACAATGATGCGGCCGAGTTTTTTGAAGATAATTTCCTTAGTGAAATAACGGGATTAGCATTAGACATTGAAATGAAGCGTATGGAAAATGCGACTACCACCACAACGACAACAACAGGAGGTGGTTAAAGGTGCAACCATTTAAATACAAACCACCTCGTGTACATTCGGGTGAATTACGTACGCCTATATCCTTTTACAAGTATGTACCTAAAAAGGGACCCGAGCCAGGGGAAGTAGAAGAAAAACTCCTTTATAATGCTTGGGCAAAAATCGATGAAGTGTGGATGAAAGATTTGGAACTTGCCAAGTCGAATGGCACATTGTCAGACATCACCATCACCATACGAGATCCATTACAGGAATATATACCGACTGATAAGCACTATATCTCAATCGATCATCCTCAGTATAAAGGCAATCGATATAACGTGAAGCATGTTCAACCAGATCCGCAGAACAATCGATTTATTAACGTAATAGCGAGGTTGGTTACATGAGCGTGAAAGTAAAAGGATTACCAAAACTATTGGCCCAACTTGAACAAAAACTTGGTCAGCAGGCTTTGCAACGAATCAGCGACAAAGCTTTAATAGAGGCTGCCAATGAATTTGTGAAAGTTTTAAAACAAGAGTTCGAGAAATTTAAAGATACAGGAGCTAGTATTGAGGAGATTACCATTACAGGACCTTATTGGGAAAATGGTGTCCGAACGATTAAAGTGCATTGGCGTGGACCAGATGGTCGGTATCGGATCATACACCTTAATGAGTGGGGAACCATTAACAATCCTAATCCAGCTGGTAAAGGTGCTATCGCAAGAGCTTTGAAAATTAGTGAGAAGGCATATGGTGATGCTGTGAAAAAAGCATTGAAGGGTGGTCTGTAATGGATATTTTAGATGAAATTTATAAAGCTTTAATTGCTGATGCTTATATTAAAGAGCAAACCTTTGGTCGCATCAAGTTTTATGAATATCCGGAAACAGGGGATGTTGATAACCCCTATATCGTGATTGACCCTATCGATACACCGACACCTAGCCAGTACGCAGATGACCAATGGATAAAGCTAGATTTCTTACTGCAGATTGATAGTTGGAGTCATGATAGGAAATTAACCGAATCAATTGCTGATAAGGTTCGTGATGTTATGTGGGATACATTCGGTTTTGCTCAACGTGCAGGACCAAAAGAATATGATCAAGGTGTTTTCCGTGATGCCAGGAGGTATCGCGGTTCTTTGTATAGAGAAGATTTTAAAAAATTATAGGAGTGATAAGAATGGCAGAAGAAAAAAATTATCGTGCTTCCACTGGTGTGGATGAGTTTTTCTATGGGGTTGTTGGAAACGGGATAGCAGCTGATGCTTTAGAACGTGTGAAGTTTTTACAGACAATCACTGTCGAAATGCCTCAAGAAATTGTTAGAGCTTATGGGGACAATAAAACAGCAGAATTAGCAGTATCGAGTGGAAATGTTGCCGTTACATCTGCATTCCACAAAATACCGATTGAGGATAAACAAAAATTACTAGGGTGGGAAGTGGTAGAAGGCTTAACTGCAACAGGAAGCCAAGATAACCCACCATATGTTGCTGTGGTATTTGCCAAGACATATGAAGATGGTTCTAAAGAATATGTTGGTTTACCAAAAGGGATGTTTACTCGTCCATCAGTGACTGGCAATACAAAAGGGGAGAGTACCGAGTTTTCTAGTGAAGAAATTGCTGCACAATTTATGGATCGTGAAGTAGTTGGGTTTGAGGAAGAAAAATCTGTAATCTTTGCCTATGATCCGAAAGGAGAGACGACTAACAGGGATGCATTATTTCAAAAGGTATTCGGCCAAGCTTACCCAACAACGACCACTACTAGCACGACGACATCAACCACAGTCGGAGCTTAATAGAGGATGAAATATCTACTTTGTCAGCCTGCTATATTACGTTTCAAGTGGGAACTAGAAGTGTGCATTACTAGGTTGCAAAAATTAGGGATACAAGACATTATCCTCTTGTTTACGCAAGGGGATGATGGTATTCCTGAATATTTCAAGGATATGTGTTGTGAAGTGCATGTTTATCAAGATAATCGAACAGATAAGTCCTATATTCCGTCCGTCAAACCCTATTTATGGATGAAATATCTAGAAGAAGATTCATCTAGAGAAAACGGATCTTATTTTTATTTAGACAGCGACGTGTTGTTGAGAGAAATTCCAAAAGTGAGACCGACCAAAAAAATGTGGTATGCATCGGATTGCACAGGTTACATTGGTAATCAATATATCGATAGCAAAGGAGAACGTTTGCTAGAAGATATGTGTAGGGCGATTGGAATAGATCATCTATTCATTAGAAAAAAAGATCCAGTTGGTGGCGCACAATGGGCGATTAAAAATCCAACTTATGATTACTGGAAAAAGGTTTATGATGATTCTAATACGCTTTATCGACTACTTAGTAATTCCAATACCGATATTCAAAAATGGACTGCGGAGATGTGGGCGCAATTATGGAATGTGTATCATTTTGGCGTAGATGTTAAAGTGCCTGAGGAAATGAACTTTTCTTGGCCAACAGATCCAGTGGAAAGATATTATGAAACAAAAATTTTCCATAATGCTGGTGTAGTGGATGATCATCAATCTTTATTTTTTAAAGGGAAATATGTGAATCATACACCGTTTGAAGATGACCTATCATATGTTAACCAGGAGAAAGCATCGATAAAATACGTTGAAGCGATTGAGGAGGTAATACAATTGGCTAAAGCTAAATATGAAGTGATTGAAGGTTTTCATGATTTAGAAGAGGACAAAGATTATTTTGTTGGCGATCGATTTCCGAAACCGGCTAATAAAAAAACCAAACAAGAAAGACTGGATGCATTAGCTTCCTCTAACAATAAAGCAGGCAGACCATTAATTAAAAAGATTGAAGAGTAGGGTATTACATCCTGCTCTTTATTTTATTGCAGGAATAGGAATTGAAGTGATTTGAATTGATGTGGAGTGATGTGAAATGTTAATACAGCAAGATGGTTCGGGGATGTGGGCAAAAACAAAATATAGTGACATCGACCCGTTGCATAAAGGACCAACAAAACGAAGCGATTGGGCATTAGCTTGGATTTTAAGTAATGGTTATGCCGTTATGGAAAGTTATGCTATTAACGAAGTAATGAATGTGATTAGGGCATTAAGAGAGTTAGGGGTGGAATACACCATGAAAACTATTGATGGCCAACAATTACAAGTTGCTAACGACAAAAAGTGGCGTAGCATGTATTACGAGTTTACAACTGTCTTATTTGAAGATGATCGTAAGTTTGATTAAATAACACTTACTTTCCATTCCTGCACTAAAATAATGAGAACTAATTTAGGAGGATATAGAACATGGCAAATTTGAAACGAAACATGCTAGAACTTGTGAAAAATCCGGAAGGAGTATTAAAAGGTGACGAACCGGAAATTGAAAAAGTCTGGACACCAGCTTTCATCCCTTTACGTGTAGCGAGAAACGCGATCGAAGTGTGGCATGAAGTGGAAACAGATAAGACCATGTCGGAAGCAGATAAGTTTGATAAAATCGCAGACTTTGTGGCCAATGAAGTATTTGCCGGAAAAATCACAACCGATGACATCTACAATCGTCTCCATGCTCCAGGTGGGCAAGACGTATTAAAACAACAACTTATCTTCGTGGCACAGGGACAACAAAGCGATGATACAAAAAACTACTTGGCGAAGAAAAATTAACGGATGAGGATTTTTCTATCGCCAAGCAAGCGGAGTATTTAGATAAACTCGTCCTTAGATTAACCCAGCAAGGGAAGGATATCAACGAAGTATTAGATATGCCCATTCATTACGTTGTTCAGCTGATGAAAGATAAAAATAAACCACGAGAAGAAAAGTCGCTTATTGCTGCTTTTGGTGGTTAAGAAGGGAGGAAAATAAACATGGCTGAAAGAATCGAAGGTCTCTCCATTGAACTAGATTTAGAGACGATGAAGGTCAACTCCGGTCTAAAGGATTTAAAATCCCAATTGACCGTTGTGAACTCCGAAATGAAAGCCAATATGTCTGCTTTTGATCGAAGTGATAAGTCTATTGAAAAATACGAAACTAGACTCCAAGGTTTGAATAAGAAGCTCGAACTCCAAAAATCTATTGTAGAGAGTGCTCGAAAAACCTATGACAAAATGGTCAAGGAACATGGGGAAGGATCCAAAGAAGCGCAAAAGGCAGCCAAAGAATATAACAATCAATCGGCATCCTTGCAAAACTTACAGCGTTATATCGGGCGAGTAGAAGATGATCTCGCACAGCTGAGAGAAGAACAGCGGATCGCTAACTCTAATTGGACAAAGATGGGGAATCAATTAGACAAAGCCGGCAACAAAATGAAAGCCTTTGGTGACAAAGTGTCCAGTGTGGGTAATGCTATGTCAACCACTGTCACCCCAGCTGTCTTAGGGATGGGTACAGCTGCAGGATTAGCTGCATCAAGCTACGAGGATTCCGCAGTAAGAATCCAAAATTCCTTGGGTCTAACTGCAGAAGAAGCTAAGGAATTAACAGATATTTCTCGCAATATCTATAAAAATGGATTTGGCGAAAGTGCTGACCAAATTGATCATGCTTTATTACAAGTCAAACAAAACATAAGAGACCTGAATAAGGAAGATTTAGAGAGCATTACAGAAAAAGCTTTCCTCTTAGCGGAAACCTTTGAATCCGATGTGAACGAGGTCACCAGAGCCGGCAATAATCTCATGAAAGGTTTTGGTATTGAAGCAGAGGAAGCTTTCGATCTGATGGCTAGAGGGGCACAAAATGGACTTAATTTTAGTAATGAAATGTTTGACAACCTAAGTGAGTACTCCACTCTATTTGGAAGTATGGGCTTCAGTGCAGAAGAGTATTTTGAATTGTTATCGAACGGTATGGAAGCTGGGGCATACAACCTAGATTACATTAACGATGTAATGAAAGAATTCCAAATCCGTGTAAAAGACGGTTCTGATACCACAAAAGATGCCATGGGGCGACTTTCCAAAGATACGCAAAAGGTTTGGAAGGAGTTTTTGAAAGGCAATAAAACCGTCAAAGATGTATCAAATGCCATCCTAAAAGAACTCGAAGGCATGGACGACCAAGTCAAAGCGAATGAAATTGGAGTGGAACTCTACGGTACGAAATGGGAAGACCTCGAAGCCGAGGCTATGTACTCGCTTGGAGGTATCGGTGACGGTTTAGGAGATGTCGAGGGTGCCATGGATGACATGACCAAGAATGCGGAAAAGTCCATTTCTCGGCAATGGAAATCTACTTGGCGGGAAGCAAAGTCCGTATTACTTCCCGTTGGCGAAACGCTTCTTGATTTTACAAAAGAAGTACTTCCTGATGTCCAAGAAGGCGTAGAAGATGTAACTGAATGGTTTTCCGAACTTGACGAAGAAGGTAGAAAAAACATTGTCATGCTGGGTGGTATTGCTGCAGCTGCAGGACCTGTTTTATCCATAGTTGGTGGTCTTAGCACAGGTATTGGCGGATTGATGAAGATAACTGGTGGATTATCCAAAGTTATAGGTGTTGCAGGCGGAAAAGGATTGCTTGGGCGTATAGGTCTCATGGGTATTACTGGTGGACCTGTTGGTTTGGCTATTGCTGGTGTTACAACTTTAGGTGGTGTAGTCTATACCCTTCATAAAATTTCGCAAAAGTCTAATGAAGAAATTTTAAATTCTATTCAAGCAAGAAAAGAAGAGATTGAATCATTAGACGGATTGATTAATCAGTATGAAACATTAAAAGAAAAGAATAAGCTATCCACCGATGAAATGTTGCGATATATGGATATCGCTACCGAACTAAAGGATGCCAAAACAGAAGAAACAATTAGAAAATTAAAAGATGAACAAGCAGAATTACTTAAAAAGTCCACTCTAACTAACAAGGAAATGAAAGACTTCCTAAAATTAAACGATGGAATAGTCGACAAGACTCCTACCACAGTGCAAGCTATTTCAGAGCAAGGGAATGCTTATGTAGGTGTTCTAGATAAGGTGAAAGAATTAAATCAAGCTGAGAGAGAACGATTAACAGCTGATACTTATCAAGCTTTAACAAGCGGACTAGAAGAACAAAAGAAAAATTTAGAAGAACAACGAGAAATCCAAAGTGAAATCAAAAACCTAGAAGGTGAAAGATCTTTAGTTTTACAAGACTTTTTAGGAATTAGTGACCAAACAAGGGAAAAGGATCAAGAGATTGCTAATATTAAAAGTCAAATCAAATTAGCTGATGAAGAAGAGGCAATAAGATTAAGTGAAAAATTAGTCAAATTGGAAGATGAAAAGGCTGGTCTAGATGCTATACGGGAGAAACATGATCAAGAAATTGGCAAATTAGACGTTAAGCTAGAAAAGAAGCAAGAATCACTAAACAAAAATAAAAAGGAAATTGAGGATTTTGAAAGAATCGCTGGGGAATATGAGGCCTTAATTCTAAGTCAAGTAGGACTTAATAGTGAAAGAGGAAAAGGTCTTGAGGTCTTAGATCAAGAAATTGGAAAACATATAAAAATTAGAAATGGCTTAAAAGATCAAAAAGATGCAGGAGAGTTGACAACCCAAGAATACAACAAGCGAGTACGAGAGGCGCAAAATGAGATCGATAAATTGCGAGGTGCAAAAGGAGCCTTAGAAGATGTCAATAAGGTAGCGGGCTTAGATGTATATAGTAAGAGAATAACTGGTGCACATAAAGAAGGATTAAAAATAGATGAAGTAAAAAGAAAAGCTAATATCACCAATAATATTCTAGGTGAAGATATTGATAAAGATGTTAATGTTGATGACCATGGTACTGCTGACAAGGTGCATGATGAGGCTACCAAAAAAGGAAAGAAGAACGTTGATGTGAGTCTAACAAGACAAAATAGCATTTGGGATATAGTCCCTAATGTTATTGATGTTGGCGTTAATTTTATTAGTAAAACACTAGGATTTGCTGATGGTACTGATTCACACCCGGGCGGTGTATCTTGGTTAGGGGAAGAAGGTCCAGAGTTAGTAAAACACGGAAACAAATGGGCGATGGCTGACTTTGGTTTATATAACGTACCAAAAGGTGCCCAAGTATTTACCAATGATGAAACCAATAAAATGGTCACATCCTTATTTGAAGTGCCGAAGTATGCTGTAGGTATAAGCCCAATCGGTGAAGCAGACAGAATCGTAAATACTTTAAGAAATAATCCGTTTAATAAGCTATTAGCTTTACTAGGGAAGCAAAGTGAAGCCTCTAGTCAAACTACTAGATCCACTACTGCTGTGGATTATACAAGAAATTTGTTAAATGCAACCTTAGAACAAAACAGGTTACTTGCTGAAATATTGGCAAAGGACACCAATCCTATCATAGATGCTCGATCACTAGGAAAAGGACTAGAGCCTGTTATATCAGAAGTACAAAATAGAAAACAGAAGGTGAGGGAGAAATTTGGCGTATGAATCGATAACATTTAACGGAATTAGAAAAGACTGGCTATATATTGAGCGTGGCCGAAAAAACCCTCCCTTTGCTGCTAGAAGAAGAAATTTATTAACCGTTCCTGGTTATCCAGGAGGCTATTTAAGATCTACGGAAATTCAGCCATTACCGATAGAACAACCAGTAGGCTTTCGAATTAAGGACGATGCGGATGCGTTGGCAAAAAAGGATGAATTAGCGGAATGGCTTTTGACAGAAAAACCAGTACCGTTAGAATTTGATGATGAACCTGGTCGTATTTATTATGCCGTGGTGCAGAATACCCTAGATGACTTTGAAAAGATGGCTGTATTACGGAGTGGTACGATTCAATTTTTATGCCCGGATCCATATGCTTATGGTCCGGAAATACAATTTACCGCACCATCTGATTACTTTAGCATTACGAATAACGGCACTGCAGAAGCAGAACCAATCTTTGAGTTTGAGGTAAAAGAGCCAGTAACATTTGCTTTGATTCAGAATCAATTTAATGAATACAACATGATTGGAAGACCTATCAACGAAGGAGATATACCTGTTAAACCATACGATAGAATTGCAAACCTAACTCTTGGAACTAAAAATGGTTGGTCAGATTTAACAGCTGGACAGGTACTATCTGGTGGTATTGTTGGTGGCCAAATGACAACGACTGGCGCTTCCTTTGAAGCAGAAACTTTCGGAACTAACCCTAACGGATGGGTTGGTCCAGCTGTTAAAAGATCGTTTAGTGAAACGTTGCAGAACTTTGCGATAGACATTGCTGTTACAAGCCGTAACACGCAAGGAATCACTGGTAAGTTACAAGCCTTATTATTAGATGCTGCAGATAATGAAATAGCTACAATGACATTGATTGATGGAACCATAGGGGTGCCGAGGAATAGTGCAGTATTTACCGTTGGTAACGAAACGATTATGAACGAGGCGGGAGAAAACGATCGTTCTTATAATAACGAGACTGTGCATTTAAATTTGAGTAGGAATGGCCGATCCATCGTAGCTTACGCATACAAAGAAAGTGGCGGAATTAGAACTGGGAGGGTTAGAAGAACTTTCCGTGACGAACGACTGGAACATCAAGCACCTATTGCATCCATTATCTTGTATATTGCCAAATATAAAAATAATGATCCGTATCCAATGTCATTTAATCGATTAATTGCGGATAAAAATTATTTACCATCAGAACTGGAAATACCATATATTGCACAACCAGGTGACATTATTACCTTTGATCATACCAATAACGGTCAAATTTATATCAATGGGGAACCGTATGAAGATACCATCTTAGGTGCAGATTATTTCAATCTTAAAAAAGGGATTAATGAATTAATGGTTATGCCTACGGAAGCATTGATTACTAGTGGTAAATATCGTGAGCGAAACGGTTAATCGGTTATAGCTAAGAATCGAGGTGGAAAAATGAGTAAAATGTTTATTGCAAATGGTCAAAATGACGAAAGTCTAGGGCATATAAGATACAGAAATGTTCTATCCAATAGCCATAAAAAATCGCTAGAAGATGGTAGTGAGACGTTTGATTTTGTCACTCATGCCGATAAGCCATACTCCCAATATATCGAAGGGAATAATCGAATCATCATCCCAGGAGAGGATGGTGATTTTTTAGAATTTACCATCTATGAAGTACAAGAAAGTCGTATTGATAGGCAATTAGAAGTTTATACGATTGCAAGTTATGCAGGATTGACAACTGCTAAGGTCATCGATCCTCATACAACAGATGCATTATCAGCTGCAGCTCATGCACAATTAGCGTTAGCAGGTACGGAAGTACAAGTTGGCACTGTTGATTTTAAAGGTACTAGAACATTGAAGTTTGATAAGCATACCTATCCATACGCTTATCTGAGGAAAATAGCTTCTGAATTTGACTTAGAATTAAACTTCCGTATCGAACATGATAATGGAAAAATAATCGCTCGCTATGCAGATTTAATCGATAAAATTGGACAGTGGCGAGGGAGAAGAGTCGAATTTGGTAAAGACTTAATGGGCTTACGTCGTATCGAAAATACTGAGAATATAGTGACTGCACTTAAAGTTATTGGACCTGTTCAAGAAGATGGTACCCGATTAGAAGTACTGGTTGAAGACCAAGATGCATTGAAAAGATGGGGAAGAGAGGATCCTGATACTGGACAGTTACACCCTATCATTAAAGAGTATGAGCCACAAATGGCATTAGAGGCTAACGTAAATGAATCTAGGTTGAAAGAACTTGGTGAAGCCGAACTAGCTAAACGAGTGAATGCTATCGTTTCTTATGAAGGCACCATTGCTGATCTTGAAAAAGTGCCAGGACTAGAAAATAAGAAAATCCGTTTTGGTGATACGATACAAATTAAAGATACCAGTTATGAACCTGCGTTGTACTTAGAAGCACGTGTTTACTTCCAAGATAGAGATATCAAAGATCGAGCACAAAAGCAGGTACGACTGGGTGATTTTATTGAGTATACAGAAGAAGAAGTGAATGCCATTTGGAAAAGCTTGCAAGATCAGATAAAAAAGATCGCAAATAGTACAGAACCTAGAAAAGTAATAGCAACCCAACCGCCGGAAAACAAAGAAGCCATTTGGGTAGATACTAGTAATCCGGATAATGTTATATGGAAAATATGGAGTGAATCTGAACAGAAGTGGAAAGCAGGACCAAGTGGACCACAAGGGCCGAGAGGATTACAGGGGATCCAAGGTCCAGAAGGGGAACAGGGTATACCGGGAGAGCCTGGGGAAGATGGACAATCATCTTATACCCATATTGCTTATGCCGATGACGAACAAGGGAGTGGCTTTTCGCAACAACCAGAAGGGAAAGCGTATATTGGCATGTATACCGATCACACTTCTGCAGATAGCACGAATCCAAGTGACTATAAATGGTCATTGATTAAAGGAGCTGACGGAGCACAAGGTGTCCCGGGTCCAAAAGGTGATGACGGACGTACGCCATACTTTCATACTGCTTGGGCAAACAATGCTACAGGTACAAGTGGATTTTCCACTACGGATTCAACGGACAAGCTATACATTGGAACGTACACGGATTTTAATGCTGCAGATAGCACAGATCCTAGCCAATATAACTGGACAAAAATCAAAGGGGAAAAAGGTGATAAGGGAGATCAAGGCCCTCAAGGTGTACAGGGACCAGCCGGTGAAGATGGGGAACCTACGTATATTTGGATTCGATATGCGGATGATGATCAAGGGAATGGTATGTCACAGTACCCAGATGGTAAACGTTATTTAGGTTTAGCCCCTAATAAATCCACACCTAACGAGAGTGACAATCCCAATGATTACGTGTGGAGTCCTCTTTACGATAATGTGCAGATTGATGTGAAAAATCTACTTATTGGTACGAAGGATAAAGTAGATGGTTTCGCAAATAAAGTCACACACAACGGTCTAACATACGGTTTATTTGGTTATGGTTGGTCGTTTTCATTTACAGTTGATTTGAAGGCAGGAGAAACTTATACAGTAAGTGTTCCGGTTTTCAATCCAAGTGAAACAGATACTTCGCAGGCAAGAATAGTTAGAGGACAGGAATTAGGGAATTATCTTGAACTAGTACAGCCACGAAAAGCTACAACCATAACCAACACCTTTACACCAACACAGGATGAAGAAGGAGCAACTATTAGGTTTTTAGTGAACGGTAGTCAATATCCAGCCTTAGGATGGTACTATCCTATGCTTCAAAAAGGCAATATTGACACCGGTTGGACACCAGCGCTAGAAGATGTACAAACAGAAATTGATTCAGCAAAGGAAACAGCAAGTACTGCTAAGACAACTGCAGATGGAAAGAACACGGTTATCTACTCTGCTTCTCAACCGTCAACTGCCGGACGTAAAGTAAATGATGTTTGGTTTGATACGAATGACGGTTATAAAATGTATCGGTTCGATGGTTCGAAATGGGTTGCAGCACAATTTGGAGAAAATGCGATTGTCGCCCATTCTATTACAGCCAATCATATTAAGTCATTACTAGGGCTGAATGTCAATGATCAATTTATCGTTGATGCAAATGGTAATGTTAAATTCGCTGGTAACTTGGAAGGCGCATCGGGTACATTCGGACAAGTTTCCGTTAAAAATGGTGATTTTTTATTAGAAGACGATGTATCGAATGATAAAACAACGGTACGAGAAAATTCCAACATGATTAGTGATCACAGTTTTGAATATGTAATGCCTGATGCGGTAGTGACACCTATAGGGAACTTAGCTAATGTCTATTCTGTCAGAACAGATTGGTTAGGTGGACAGGCTTATAATTGGTGGAATAATACAAAACCTGAGCATGCTAGAGTGATGGTTTCCATGAATATGGGTACCAATACTCTTCATGGTCAAAGATCAACAGTATTACGCCCCTTAGATTATGGGATTTGGGAACAAATCGTAGACATACCAAGGCAATTATCTAATACCCAAGCATTAAGTTTGTCCGCGTATGTTGCTCCTTATGAAGAGACCACCTTCAGTGTCACCGTTTCTATGAGATTGCAGTTATTAAATAGTAATGGTGTTTGGTTGGAAGACTTAGCGAATGAATCTTTTGTCCTTGATCATACCAATAAATATGATTGGCAACGAATTAGTGTCACGTATAAAGGGAATATCAGTAATCCAGATTACAAAATCAGAATCAGGTTATTTTTACTTGGTTCCTCCCAAACAGCATTTTGCTTGTGCGACGGCGTGCAGTTGGTGCCTTTTGAGTATCCTGCCTTTTATTATCCGGAAACAGCTTTATACCGTTTCACAAATGGGTACGACACAGCAACTGAGCTTACAACTGAAATGCTATCCGTTGGTAACTATGCATCCATCGTCAATATGTACGCCGGTAGAATAGAGCCGCTTTACCATAACTTTGTCTCGCTATTCAACGGTTGGAGTAATTATGGGAATAGTACTCAACCCGCACGTGCAACCAAAACATCTGATTGGATGGTTTATCTTAGTGGGGTGATTCAGGATGGCTTAGTCGGAAATTACACAGCATTTGTCTTACCAGAAGGGCTTAGACCTATTAACATTGAATTTTTCAAAACAAGCACCGCAAATGGTGGCAGTGCGGATATATGGATTTATCCAAACGGGGATGTCCGTGTTCGATACGCTGATAGCAATAGTTGGGTATCGTTGTCAGGTATTAGTTTCTTTGCGGGGTGATATGGATGAGAAAAGAAGTATTTGAAGTAGACGGACAAGGCTTCATCATAGAAAACTATCCGTATTCGGAAAAAGAAATCCAGAATGCCATAGACAATGGTAAATCAATTATAACTAAAGGTTGGCAAGATCTGCGCTTATTTAAGCCCAAATGGGATTTTGAAACGGAACAATGGATAGAAGGTTTAACGTCTGAAGAAATAGCCGAGAGAGAAGCTTTAATAGCAGAACAACAATCAGTCTTACCTGATCAAGATTTAAATGCTATTGCTTTGATGGAATTAGCTTCAACCGTATATGAAGGGGGTGAGTGAATGTTGGCCATGCTATTTGCTACTTATATCATCAAAGGCTTATGGACTTATGAGAAAGTACCAGCCGAATTACAACCTGATGTCAAAGCTATCTTAATAGCAGAAGGAAGGGACAATTTAATCTTAGGAAGAAAGTAAAGGATAAATTTCGCGCCGAATGAGGCGTATTTTTTATTCTAAATAACAACTCCTATAAAGCCGATATAGCCAATGAGAGGGATTTAGTGGAAGCATTACAGTTACAGTTAACGATTTAGCTATACAACTTGTTTATCTCAGTATATGGATATTGGTGTTTATGGGAATAATGGCGATTATATTAAGGTTGTTTCAGAGAATAATAAAAATCCATCGTGAGATAAGAAGTTTTTTACTTACTCTTTCTGGATTAGGAGCATTTTATGTTTGGATTCAAATAACGTTTATGTAGGTTTTTTATGCAGGATTTCCCTCCTTACTGTCGAATTATGACGTATGAAGTCAATCAATCTATTGATCCAGTTGGCATAAAGAAGAAAACAATCGAAGAAATAAGTACAAAAAGAGCGATTTTAATCAGTAAATAATAATAAGTTATAAAAAGTGAGAAGGGATCTTTTTAATATCATTTTGGACATTTCATGAAAATTTTTAGGTTTTTATGAGTAGATATATTGAACTATTAGTTCCCTTCCTTTAAAATTTTATACAAGGAGGGATAAAAATGGATGTAAATGATATAATTGACAAAATCACAGAAAGAGATCCAGAAAACTCACATGTTAGACTATATTTTACTAATAAGAGGCAATCAGGGCGGTACATATCTTATTCTCCGAATGTAGCACCAGAGTTACAAGAGAAATTAATAGATATGATTTTAGATACATTACTTGATCACGAAGATACGCCACAAATGCCTTTTAGCCCTATTGGTAGTAGAGAAGGATATATCGAAACTTATTCAACATCAAATGTGAATGCGTTTAACGATATTTTGCAAAGTATTGATGAAGAGCGTGTTGAGAGGAGAAGTCCTGAGGGTAGGGAAATTAGTGGTCTCAATTTTTATTGTTTGAGAATAGACGTAGACGAGGAAAATGGGGATATTTATGTGTTTAGAAGAGTTA
Source organism: Gracilibacillus sp. JCM 18860 (assembly GCF_055395245.1). Taxonomy (NCBI): domain Bacteria; kingdom Bacillati; phylum Bacillota; class Bacilli; order Caryophanales; family Bacillaceae; genus Gracilibacillus; species Gracilibacillus sp. JCM 18860. Next base: position 849,296 of record NZ_AP043868.1, on the reverse strand, counting down.
ACAAATTTAATAAGTTAACTAAAAAAGGTTTTTTTGGAAGCTTTACAGCTGGAGATTTTAATCAGATCGATTCAGAAATAGTAGGGATAGATAACAATATAGATCTAATCGTCTATAATGGAGAAATTCTTATATTGAACCATATTGGTCTAGAAAGAGTTTTTTCAATTAGTTCACAATATCAAGAAAAAGCAACAGAAACATTAAATATGGTTGAACGATCTGAACGAATAGAGAACTTCGAGAGATTTAGGGAAGATGCCTTAAATGATAAAAGAATAACTCGTATTTTAACAAAGATTTTGATGGAGGAAGAAAGAATAGAATTAGTGTTTGAGAATTTTGATAACGTAATTCGTTGTATTGAGATCTTTGAGCTTCCAATTGAAATTATTGAAGAAAATACTAAACTTGTATACGAAGAAAAGAGTCAATTACTTGATTTTACTAGAGTTATAAGGGACTCTTTTTATAGAAGTATAATCGGAGAACGTGAAGGTGTTGACGATAGCCTTTAAGTTTTTGTATCAGGAGGGTATGTTATGGTTACAGTATATTATAGGATTGGATTATATGTATCATCTTTTTTCCCTCTTTATGTGCTATTAATATTAGATAACATAAAATACTTAATTGAATTAGATAAATTTAAAAGATTAATTACATTTAAATCTTTATTACCATCACTATTCTTTACATGTTTAATAATACTTTCATTGATATCAATTTTTTCTGTGATAGTTTTGAAGAAAATATCCCATAATGAGAGATATTCTTTTAATGATGTAAAAAGAACCCAAGATAACCTCCTAAGTTACGTTGTAACATATCTTGTACCAATCTTATCAATAAAAATAGCTGATTTAAGCAGTCTTCTGGTTAATCTAGGGTTATTCTCGTTATTAGGTTTTATTTATGTGAAAAATAGTTTAGTTTATCTTAATCCATTATTCTTGTTTTTTAGATATAACATTTTTATTTCTGGCGAAGATAAGATTATTATTTCTAATTACAATATAAATCAGTTAAAAATTTTGGAAAACGAGAAACTGAATGTAAGAAAGCTTAATTATAATATTTTTCTAATAAGAAAAAATGAGAATGATAAAATCTGAACCTTACTTTAGAAGAATACCATCCTTTCTAAACCATAGCGAAATAGAGACAATCCGGAAAATTGATAAGGTAACTATATATAGATGATACTTTTAGCATCCTTTTTAGGATGCTATTTTTATGTCGGAAAACCAGGAGGCGTAAACAAGAAAAAGAATTTTTAAAATTCATAAAGGGGGTCTTACTTAATATGAAATTTAAGGAGATGAAAAGAAGATGGGAGATGTTAATTTGAGTTATTTAGAAGCAGCGCATTTTTATTTGTTTGGTGGGGTTAAGTTTTTGCATTTGTTATTACTATTAATGGCATTGGATATTGTAACTGGCATCTTTAAGGCATGGAAAAATGATAATCTTTGGAGTAGAAAGTCATTATTTGGTTATGCTCGGAAGCTGCTTGTACTTGTAGTTATAATAGTAGCCAATGTCATAGATCAAATACTCGGGTTAAATGGTGCAGTCACTTATGCGACTGTGCTTTTTTATATTGCCAATGAAGGATTGAGTATAATGGAAAACCTTGCAGAAGTAGATGTATTGGTACCACCTAGTTTAGCTGAGAAATTAAAAAATATTGAATCAGGTAATTCGGTAGCAAAAGAAATCAAAGAAGAATTTAGCGATAAGGAGGAAAAATGATGGATAAGCAAACAACTGAATGTGTTTATTGTGGGAAAGAAATAGAATGGAAATCCGAATTATTTTCAGATGGAAGCCATGGCGAGCCTGTTTGTGATGAGTGCAAGGAGGTAGAAACTAATGGTTAAAATCTACATTGATCCAGGTCACGGTGGAATGGATCCTGGTGCAGTTGCCAATGGATTGCGAGAAAAAGACCTGACATTGAAAATATCGCTTAAAATCAGAAACCTCCTAAATCAATACAAGGGGGTTTCTGTTCGTCTATCACGTACAACAGATAAAACATTATCTCTTAGACAACGTACCAATGATGCAAATAAATGGTGTGCAGATTATCTTTTGTCTGTTCATATCAACGCGGGTAGCGGAACTGGCTACGAGGATTTTATTTATAGTGAATTGTCTAGTAACTCCGACACTGCTAAAAAGCGAGACTTTATGCATGAAGAGATCAACAAACAAATCAATATGCCTAACCGAGGTAAGAAAAAAGCTAATTTCCATATGGTGCGAGAATCCAATATGCCAGCCATCCTAACTGAAAATGGTTTTATCGATGCAGCTAATGATGCAGCAAGATTAAAAACGGATGCTTTTTTAAATGATATCGCACAAGGCCATGTAGATGGATTGGTTAGAATATTTAATCTTAGAAAGAAGGAGAGCACACCTATGTCAACTTCTAGTACTAGCGATTCAGTTTTAATTGAAACAGGTGGGTTATCGGTAGACATGGCATCAGAAGTATTGGGATATTGCATAAGCAAGAATTGGTCTTGTACCATCCATTATGATGGCGATAATAACCCAAGAGCTACGGTAGGGAAACTTAATACGAAATGGAGACGAGAATTCGAAAACTGGCTTAAAGACCAAGGTTGGTATTACAAACTAATTTAAGGGGTATATACTAGGGCACCGAATAGGTGTCCTATATTCAATTAATACCATGACTTTTTTGCTAGATTTTAAAAAATTTCTGTAAAAAAGGAAGGAGATAGAGGAAATTATGTAGAATTATCTATTTTAAAGGAGGATTTACATGAAAAGAATATTTTATTTTTTATTATTAGTATTGGTATTAAGTTTTGTTATACCAAAAGGCTTAAGTGCAGCTGAAGAAGAACTCTATATTCCTCATTCATTTACTGCTTATGAAAAACCATCGTTTACATCCAAAGAGGTGGCACAATATTCTTCTACAAGTGTTAGAATCATAGATAAACAAGGAAGTTATTGGTATAAAGTTTACACAAGTAAGGGCGAAAAATGGGTCTATTATAATCCAAACTTGAAAAACAAAACAATTGATTATCGGTTTAATGCCTTTAAAGGTCCGTCGTTTAATTCTACTAGAGTCTCCAGCTTCTCACCTACTACAGTAACTGTTATTGGGAAACATGAAGACTGGTATCAAATACAAACGGGAAGTTTTGGTAATGTGTGGGTGTATGACGGTAGACTGAAAATCCCACATAGATTTGCTGCATATGATACGTATTCATTTACTTCTACTAAAGTTGCAGAATACAGTTCTACAACACTTAGAGTTTTGGATAAGGAAGGAAGCTATTGGTATCAGGTTATTACAAGCAAAGGCAACAAATGGGTATATTACAATCCAAATCTAGAAAAAACTATGTCATTTGATTATAAATTTTACACCTATGAACAACCTTCCTTTGGATCAAAGAAAGTTAAAAGTTTTGATCAGGATTATGTAAATGTTGTTGCTCAGGATAATAATTGGTACCAAATTGCAACTGGAAATTATGGATTGGTATGGGTATACACTGGTAAATTAAAAGTCCCTCACTCATTTAATACCTATGAAGAAGCTTCGTTTACGTCTGAAAAAGTTGCTGAGTATAGTGCTACTACAGTACGAATTATAGACAAAAAAGGTAGTTATTGGTACTTAATTTATACAAGTAAAGGAAGCAGATGGGTGTATTACAATCCAAACTTAAAAAACTTAACTATTGATTATCGGTTTGATACATATGAAGGACCATCTTTTTCATCTAAGAGAGTATCAAGCTTTTCCCCTAACACAGTTAATGTAATTGGAAAACATGGGGACTGGTACTTAATTACAACAGGTAATTTTGGAAACGTATGGGTATTCTATGATGGAACAGGTCCAGGTTCAGATCCAACGGAGTTAAAAGTTCCGTTAGAAGGTAGCTATACAATTACCAGTAGATATGGTATAAGAGTGAGTGGTTTCCATTTTGGTATTGATCTTGTTCAGGATGGTACCGCCAAAATATTAGCGTCTGCAGCAGGAACTATTAAACGAGCTAACTATTCTAGTAGTTATGGATATGTCGTCTATGTTTATCACTCTAGTTTAGACCTTACAACAGTTTATGCTCATATGCGTAGTAATCTACAAGTCTCGCTAGGTCAAACAGTAAGACAAGGGCAACTACTAGGATACATGGGTAACACAGGTGATAGCTATGGACAACATCTACATTTTGAGGTTCATGATGGTGATTGGACCTATCATGGAGGTTTAAATCCAGAAAATTATATAGATTTTTAGATTTAAACAAAAAGGAGCACCGTAGAAAAGTGCTCCTTCATTCATCATATTATTTGCTTATAATAAAGTATACTTCAATAGTCTGTTCTTTCTCAAAAGGATATATGTTTATTTAATCATTCTCATCATCAGTCTCTTCATTAATCGATTCGTCAATCTCCCCATGTTCATTTTTCAGAATTCCTTTAAGTAAATTCTGGATGCGTTCTGCAGGATTTATAATATTTTTTTGGAGTTGCTTCATACTATTATTCATCTTATTAATTGTCTCTATATGCGGTAGTTGTAAGCTAGAGGCCAATTCACTAATGTGTTTAATTGTTTGAATAATAGTTTCTCGGTCATGACTTTTTAGTATTTTCATTTCAGCTTCATTAATCTTAGGAATTATGTAATTAAGTTCCTCTTTCAAGTTCCTATAATTTCTATCAGTGAAAGTTTTATTGTGAGCTATTTTATTTCTGAGATCTCTTATTTTTTGCATTCTTTTTTCAGCATTTTCAATTGTCGCATATTTTGATATTTGCTTATCCCACAATGAAATGGGTTTATTTTCTAAAATTATTGAAATTAGTTCTTCTTTCGTTAGAAATTCAATTTTTTGTAACTCAAATACCATGTAATAATTCTCAACATTAATATTTAATCTTTGATCAAATAAAATACTCTCAAAATCCGAAAGATCGAGTTCCTCTAATGCTAACTCTAAACGTTCCCTTTTATTCCCTTTTATATCTTTATCTAATGAATCTTTTAACTTTTCAGTCCAGGTATCTTTGTATGCAGGAATGAATATTGCTGTAATCAATGCTCGAATGCTCCGTTCATACAAAGCTAATTTACTATATAACCTCTTAGTATAATAAATTGACAATGAATCTTTAATTAATATCATATTAAATTTATCTTCCTTGGCCCTTTTTATATCATTAATTAATTTGGAAAAAGCATATGCTGCTCGTTCTTTATTGTTAGTATATTTAAGAGTCATAGTGACTCTATATACAGTTTCATCAAATTTTACTTTATGACAAGAATATAAAAACTCATAATCTATTTTATTATAGTTATAAATAAAACCTTTCTGTCGGCTATCAACATTTATAATAATTTTCTGAAAGACTTTAGGATCAGTTTCAGTTTTGGGGGTTTCTGTATTTTTCATAAAGACATCCTTAATAAACTGGTCAGGATCTAATTTTTCACTTCCGAAAAAATAATAAATATTCTCAAATTGTTTCATTTTTGCACCTCTTCATAAAAAGGATATAAAATATTTGTAAATAAATTCTACATTACCCGACAAAATTCCTGCAAAAATAAAAAATAAGAGCACTTTACGGTGCTCCTTATTCATCATATGGTCTGTATTTTTCTTTTAACGCAGCAGATTCTTCTTTTCTTTTAAGAATGTCCTCTTTTAAAAAGAGTTTATCACGTTTAACGACCTTAACAGGCGTGATTTTTCCTCTTTTGTCTAGTGAATTTAAATTCTGCTTGGTCACTTCTAATAATTCCAATGCTTCTGAGGTTGTAAGAATATCAATTTGAACTAATTGAACGAAATCTTCCCTAGACTTGCTATCATAATTTATTTACTCACCACGTTCCAATTCCTCTTTCCCTTTGCAAATAAACTAATAAATGTAGAATTAATTAAATTTTCATATACAAATAGCAGGAAATAAAGGATATTTGTAGAAATATATACAATAACAAAAGGGGGGAAAGATTAATGAAGAAAATTGCTAAATTATTGCTAGGAATTGTTGTTCTGTTTAGTATGTTTACATGGTTACCAACTAACAACACTATAGTTGCAAGCAATTTTGTATGGCCACTTGATGGTAGTTATATAATCAGTAGGGGTATATCATCTTCACATAACGGACTAGATATTGTAAAAAGTGGGACTGTACCAATTAAAGCAAGTGCATCTGGTAAAGTTATTTATTCTAAATATCATAGTAGTTCAACTGCTGGGGACTACGGAAACCTTGTTGCCATTCAACACTCAATAAACGGTACCACATTTATAACGAAGTATGCACATATGAGAAATGGATTGAAAGTTTCTGTTGGGCAGAATGTGAGCCAAGGAACAGTTTTAGGTTACATGGGTAGTACAGGAGATTCAACTGGACAGCATCTACACTTTGAAATTTTAAAAGGGACAACTAATATGTGGGCTGCGAGCAGCCATAGAGTTGATCCACTTGATTATTTAGGAAAGAGTAATAACTCAACTCCAAAGCCGAATTTAGATGACTGGTCTAAGTTCCCAACCATTGGATATAAAAATTACTCTGGTAGAGAGGTTTATGTCGAGCTTTTACAAGGAATGTTACATGGTTCAGGTTATAGTAGTATAGTTGGGTCAATTACTGGTAAATATAATTCAAATACTAAAAAGGCTGTTATACAATTCCAAAAAGACCATGGTTTGACAGCTGATGGTATTGTAGGTAAAAGAACTTGGCAGAAATTTGATAACTATATAGATAGAAGAAGTAGTTACAGAGTTAATTGGAATCATCCAGCGAGACCTTATGAAATTGTTTTTTTTAGTACATCAGATAAAATCAAATGGAAATTCTGGTATACAGACACAGAAAAATGGGGAAATGAGGAATTCACATTTTGGATAGACTAATAAATGAAAACATTATCGAAGAATCCACTCATTCAATGAGTGGATTTCTTATTAGCAATGATAGGAAGGGCTATACTTTCCTTTCCCCTTTTCCCCACCGCCAATCAACTCATTTAAAATATCCCTTACCTTCGTTTTAATAGCGGGATTAAAATATCTCCGTATCTCTTCTTTATCTTTACAAAAAAATGTATATTCTGTAAAGGTACCGTCTTTATCCGTTTGAATAACTTTTAAGCCTTCTTTATACATATGTTGCTTCAATGATCGTCTTTCTGCAGTAGCCTTCACTTCTAATCGATGGAGTAGTTCCAGGTATGGCTCATTAATTTTAAAGGGGGAATGTTTCTCTAATCGCTTGATATCTGATTGTATAACCTGTATGGCCATAGAAAGAAATAAGAATCTGGATCCTATTTTTAATTCATGCTCGCCGATGTATCTCATAAATATCACCTCTATTTATCAAGATCAATGCGCGAAACGCAGAATACTTTCCGATTTCTCTCTAATTATCACTACTTCTCTAGGAGTAATAGTGATTTCGACATCTGTAATATCCAATTTTAAAAATTTTTCTGTTGCATAAAACCAATCTGCTTCTGATACTGGTCTTCCTAAGTTTGAAATACTTACCACGTTGTAATCTTCTCGAAAGGTATGGATATAGCGAACTGGTCCTTTCTCGTAAATCTTAACTTCGCATCCTTCAGGCATAGCTTGTTTAACTAAAGAAACATCGTTTTTACATAAATCAGTAACATCTAGTAATTTCATAAGTCATCCTCCTATAATAAGAACATTTGTTCTCATTATAAACTAACGTGATTAATTTATGCAATAATAAAAATTTATCATTTATATTAAAGGTATAAAAAGTCCTGCCGAATATAATATATATGGGCTTAGGAGGTATTGTGTGTGAATGAACATCGACAGCAAGATGAGATTACCAAAGAAGATGTTGATAAATTGATAAATGAATTAGACCTATTAATCTCAGATGATGAAAATAAGTCGAAACGAGATTGATCTCGGAGTGCTTAACATAAAGCAGGTGTTTTTTCTTATATCTTATTGTAGAATATTGTAAGAGAGGGGGAATATAGTTAATGAATAAGATAGCTATTGTTATAAAGGTGATTGGCGTATTAGCGCTGATTGGTGGTATTATAGTAGGGTTCAACTTATATGAAACACCCTTGGAAGGCTATGATTATTTGACTGAGAAAGATTATAGTGTATTATTTACTTGGATTGCGTATGGCATAATTATTTGTTTTATATTTCTAGGATTTGGTGAAATAATTACTCTGTTACAAAAGTCATTAAATGAACAAGAGCGTCAAACTAAACAATTGTATGATATGCATAATGCAATGGATGATGATGATTCTTTATTAGGTAAGGATTATTTTAATAAAGCACCTACTGAATAGGTGCTTTTTAAGTGACTAAAAAAGTGACCAACCCATTAATTTATGGTCACTTTTAATAATTTTAAACAAACTAAGTTATAGCTTGAATTGCGCAAAACGTTGGTAAATCAACTTTTTTAAATCAAGATAAATCAAACTGTAGTTCGGATAATGAAATGCCTCGATTGTTCACCCCCGTGAAATCTACCGCGAAGCTATTAAAAGATCTGCAGCATCCGTAATTTGTGCACATAATCACCCTTCTGGTGTGCGCCTGCAAGGTGTTTCATTTTAGTGATTATGAAAAATAATCTAGAACTCTCTACAATGTTCTATGGTCAGCATCTAACCTCGAGGGGAAACCCAAAATAGGAAAAAAAGCCTGATGTGAAAAGGAGAAAAGACGATAAAGCTATCTAAATCGAGTGAGTTCTTCAGACCAAGTGATATATGGTAAAAGCTAAACTGCTTGAATCCTAGACGAATGAGCGTAGGGTGCGCCATTGTTAATGATAGCTAACAGACAATGTGGAGAGAATATAGACATATTGCCAGAGTGCCTATCATAGTAGAGTCTGTCCTTCAATCCTTGGTACAAGGAAACCGTCAAAAGGGATACCTAACTATCACGTTCTAGATGAAAACATAATGCAGGGATTGCCTAAGTGCAAGTGCCACTGTGGCTATTCAACTCATCGGTTGACGAATATTGCATAGGGTAACGGAGTCTTCATACTACTCTACGTTTGCTTGTAATGAGTTTAGCATGGGGAAGGAAGACAGGTTGATTTTAACGTCTGTAAGGAAGGAGTCATGAATATGGCAAAAGATCCATTTCATCAATTGGACGTTATACGGAAAGCTTCTCAAAAAGGAAGAGTCATTACAGATTGTTACAGGCTAATGTATAGAAGGGAACTATGGATCAAAGCTTATTTTAGATTATTTCCAGAGATGAAGCAACCAAGTCAGGAAGGAAATCTAACTAAAAGGCTTGAGGGAATAATAACATTACTTCGAACAGGAAATTATCGATTCAAAAACTTGTGCAACACTCATACGAAAAAAATAAAGAAGGATTATACTAACGATTATTTAGTACAAGAAGTTATCTGCATAATTTTGGACAAAGTATTTGCACCAATGGGGAGAGCTTATGGATATAGTAAACATCACTCCGAACATAAAGTATTAACCCATATTCAGCACTCATGGAAGGGATTGACTTGGTGTGTGCATGGTAATGTTGGCAATGTTAGGTGTCATCTTAATCAAACGTCATTGATTAACTATATTTCTAAGAGAATAAGGGATCAACGTTTCGTGAATCTTATTCAGCAAGCTTTAATAGCTGTTACAAGGCAAGATTCTAGGGATATTCATGGTAAAAGACAACAGACCTCCCTGCCATTATTACTTGAAGATATCTATCTTGATAGGTTTGATTACCTTATGGAGAAGCAATGGAAGTATGTCATTAAGGAATTTGACCAACCAGGTGATGGGTTTACCCCTCAATTACAGTATATCCGTTATCAGAATAGCTTTTTAATTGGTGTTAGAGCTTCAAAGAAATGTGTCAGAATGATAAAACAAGGGGTAATAAATCTTCTAGAGCATGAGTTCTATTTGGAATGGAAGAAAGTCGATATTACACATATGACACGCCCAATTCCCTTTCTTGACTATGAATTTTGTAAGGTTAAACAGAAATATTTCCATCAAACTAAGGGAAATGATTTACCAATCCAAGAGAGTACAAAATCTTATGTGATACAATTATATATTTCGAAAAAAATGGTAAATCAGATGGCTTTCCAATATGGATATGGCGATATAACTAGCTTTCAAGCAACTCCTCGAAAGAAGCTTCTACATTATACAGAAGCTAAAATCCTCCATATTTATAATACGGAATTAATTCGCATAACCAACTATTATAAACTTGCAATGAATGGACACTATCTTAGGCCATTATATTATTTGGCAAAAGCTAGTTTTATTAAAACGATTGCGATGAAACGAAAGACTTCGTACAGGAAAGAAGTAAAAAGAATGAGCAGACGTAAGCAGGGGGGATTGGGTTTAATCACCAGTCATACAAAGGATCAAAAAAACATTTCATCACTTTTTTAGATAAAAGATTCCATAAATCCCATTTGAGTAGACTTGTTGTAACAAAGAAGAAGCTAATTCCTTATCAACTGGCGAGCCGTATACGCTGAAAGGTGTACGTACGGTTCTGAGGGGGAGAATTGGAAACCTACTTTGGAAACATGGCAAGGCGCCTGTTCTCTACCCTACGATCCAGCACCATCTCAGGAAGATATTCATGTAACGAAACGATTAGTAGAAAGCGGAAAGATGATCGGTATTGAAATGCTTGACCATTTAATAATTGGTGATCGTAGGTTTATTTCCTTAAAAGAAAAAGGGTACTTGTAACACTATCTATTTTTAAAAAAATTGAGTATAATAGAATAACAAGCTATAATTAACGCCTTGTACAAGATATTGCTTGTATTAAGGCGTTTATTATTGCATTATATGGAATAGAGCATATTTTAAAATCTTGATTACATAGCAATTAATGCTTAAAATATGAACAATAAGCTTGAATATTTTGGTTGAGAGGAAGAAATAACTTGGGATTTTTTAATTTTTCACAGGATTTAGGAATAGATTTAGGAACAGCCAATACATTAGTTTTTATTAAGGGAAAAGGTGTTGTAGTACGTGAGCCATCGGTTGTAGCAGTGAATAAAACGACTGGTGATATCGAGGCAGTTGGTAGTGAAGCTAAAAATATGCTTGGAAGAACCCCTGGTAACATTTCCGTTGTTCGAACAATGAAGGATGGAGTTATTGCTGATTATGATACAACTGCTACGATGATGAAGCATTATATTAATTTAGCACAAAAAAACCGTTCTGCGTTTGCTAGAAAGCCTAATGTTATGGTCTGTGTCCCTTCAGGTATTACGATGGTGGAAGAAAGAGCCGTGATAGATGCTACGAAGCAAGCAGGTGCTAAAGATGCATTGCCAATAGCAGAACCTTTTGCTGCGGCAATTGGAGCGGGACTACCTGTCTGGGAGCCAACAGGAAGTATGATTGTCGATATTGGAGGAGGAACAACAGAGGTTGCCGTTATCTCATTAGGAGGCATTGTTACAAGCAAATCAATCCGTGTCGCAGGAGATGATATGGATGAAGCGATCATTCAGTATATTAAACGTACGTATAATTTAATGATAGGGGAGCGTTCTGCGGAATCAATCAAAATGGACATTGGGTCAGCGAAGCCTTCTGATCAAGAGGATGAGATGGATATTCGAGGCAGAGACCTTCTAACAGGTCTGCCAAAAACTATCACCATTACAGCCTCTGAGATTTCAACAGCGCTAAAAGACACAGTTGATGCCATAGTGGAATCAGTGAAGAATACGCTAGAATTAACTCCTCCAGAATTGTCAGCAGATGTAATGGACCGAGGAATCGTACTCTCTGGAGGAGGAGCATTATTACGTGGGATCGATGAGGTCATAAGTGATGAAACAAAAATGCCGACATTTGTTGCAGAAGAACCTCTCGATAGTGTGGCGATTGGTACAGGTAAAGCATTAGAATATATTGACCAATTCCGTACGCAGCCGAAAATCTCTTCTCAACGGTCATTTGATTAAGAAGGTGTTACCATGTTCTTTTTTAAAAAAAAGCAAATGTTTATCCTTCTAATCTCATTGATTCTTATTGTAGGTATTATTGGTTTCTCACTGAGAGACCGTAGTAATCTAACCATGGTTGAGGACTTTATCCATGATAGTGTTGGTTGGCTGCAGCGAGTGGTTAATGCACCGGTGGATTTCACTACATCCGTTGTAGCGAATATGAAGGATATACGAAATGTATACAAAGAAAATACGATTCTTAAATCTCGACTAGAGGAACTGAGACAATTAGAGTATGAAAATCAGGAATTAACCAAAGAAATTGGAGAACTAGAAAAAATACTTGGGAAGAAAGAATCTGATTTCCTGCAGAATTTTACTACAATCCAAGCATCCATTATTTCTCGTAGTAAGGATAATTGGTTTAAGCAGGTGACAATTAATAAAGGCACCGAGGATGGGGTAGAACCCAATATGGCTGTCATTACAGGGGAAGGAATGATAGGAAAGGTTCATGCCAGCTCCCCTTTTACTTCAACTGTATTATTACTAACAGGCTTTGACAGATCAAATCGAATTTCTGTAAATGTGAACCAAGAGGAAAAGACAGAGGATCTATCAGGTTTTATCGTAGGATATGATGACGAAAAGAACCTACTATTGTTAGAAATGAATGAAGATGACCAAGGCTTAAAAAAAGGACAAACGGTCTTTTCATCCGGTGAAGGCGGCGTATTCCCGAAAGGATTAGAAATAGGAGAACTAGTAGAGGTTAATGATGATCGATATGGTCTAACAAAAATTGGCTATGTTAAGCCATCAGCCAATTTAAATGAAGTAAACCATGTTATGGTGATTGACCGTGCTATGGCAACAAGTGATGAGGAGGGTGAATCATGATTCGCCTTATTCCTTTTCTACTTGCCTTTCTATCTTTATTTCTCGTTATGATAGAAGGGTCGATTTCCCAAATGATGGCGAGAATTCCGTTCCTACCGAATGATTGGTTTATTGTTTCACATTTTCTCCTCCTTTTCTTGATCTATGTAACGATATTTTTTGAACAAAAAAATACATACTATGCTTTTTCCTTTGCGATAGTGCTCGGCGCAACAGTTGATATATTATATACCTCTCTCATTGGGGTTTATCTGTTCGTTTATGCAACAGCTATTTATCTGGTTCGAAATATGATGAAATGGCTTCATGCTAATTTTTTTGTCGCCATGCTAATGGTTATCCTTGGTGTACTTATTGCTGATATATTCGCTTATTTCCTGTACAGTATCATCCAAATTCATGATATGAGTTGGAGTGTCTATTTGTCTTATCGCTTATTACCAACATTAGTCTGGAATTTTATATTTGGAATTCTATTCTATCTTCTATTTAAGAAAATGCTTGAAAAGTGGGCATATATTAAGTTTGAACGAAAAGAGTAGTAGAATGGGAACAGGCTAGATTAAGGGGTTGAAATATTGTGGCAGCAAATCGTTATATTACGATAAAAGGAACGAGAGATGGTCTCACGCTTTTCATGAATGATCAGTGTGCCTTTGATGACCTACTTCAAGAGCTTGAAAATATTATCTCAACAAAACATTTAGTAGAAGATGAACAATCCATCCGAATTAAAATAAAGTTAGGTAACCGCTATTTAGATGATCAGCAGGAAGAAAAGCTTCGTGAGCTGATTGATAAGCAGAATACGTTTATTATTGAACAAATTGAGTCCGATGTTATCTTAAAAGAGACTGCTTTACAATGGAAAGAAGAGACGGAAATAGAATTACACAATAAAATAGTAAGATCTGGCCAAATCCTAAAGGTTACTGGTGATTTATTATTAGTTGGTGATGTGAATCCTGGAGGAAAAGTAATGGCATCTGGAAATATTTTTATTGTGGGGCATCTAAGAGGTATTGCTCATGCAGGAGTTCACGGAAATGATAAAGCAGTCATCGCTGCTTCCTATATGGCTCCAAGTCAATTAAGAATTGCTGATATCATTAGCCGACCTCCGGATCAAGAGAAGGATGGTGTTCACATGGAGTGTGGCTTTATTGATTCTACAGGAAAGCAAATTATCATGGATCGAATTAATGTTCTAGCAAAAAATCGTTTTGATCTTAATGCTTTTGAAAGGAGAATAATAAATGGGTGAAGCTATCGTTATCACATCTGGAAAAGGTGGAGTTGGAAAGACAACCACAACCGCAAACCTAGGGACCTCTCTAGCACTATTGGATAAGAAAGTATGTTTAATTGACACAGATATTGGACTCAGGAATTTAGATGTTGTGATTGGTTTAGAGAATCGTATTATCTATGATATTATTGATGTCGTAGAAAAACGCTGTAAAATATCACAAGCATTAATTAAGGACAAGCGATTTGATTGCTTATATTTATTACCAGCAGCACAAACTAGCGATAAGACAGCCTTAACCCCGGAGGCTATGAAATCTATCATTGATGATTTAAAGCCAGATTATGATTACATTTTGATTGATTGTCCTGCAGGAATCGAACAAGGATATAAAAATGCAGTTTCGGGAGCAGATAAAGCTTTAGTGGTAACTACACCAGAGAAATCAAGTGTTCGTGATGCGGATAGGATTATCGGCCTCTTGGAACAAGAGGATATTGAACCACCTAATTTAGTGATTAACCGTATTAGAACCCATATGGTGAAAAATGGGGATATGCTAGATGTTGATGAAATTATGCAAATTTTGTCTATTGATTTAATTGGAATTGTGGCAGACGATGATGATGTAATCAAAGCATCGAATCATGGTGAACCAATCGCGTTCCAGCCTAATACAAAAGCATCCATTGCTTATCGAAACATTGCTAGACGAATTTTAGGTGAATCGATTCCACTTCAATCACTAGATGAAAAATTAACCTTTATCGAAAAAATTAAAAAAGTTTTTGGAAAGAATTAAGTATTGCCTAACCGTATGATTCAATGATTAAAATCATGGATTCGTGCGGTTTTTCTATAGTTTTCAAAAAAGTTTGAATTACGATATTCATAATCCGATAGCTTGTCACATATATTGAGAAACAAATGGGATAAAGGATTGTGAGGATATGAAAAAAAACAACAATTTAGCCAAGATCAGAAATAATATTAATCAAAGGAAGCTACAACGAAAAAAAGGAACAGTCGTGACAAGGGATAAAACTAATCCTTTGGCCATAAGAAAGATGGAGGTGGAGGATGAAGAACGACATGGCTTTTATCCAACAACATCCAGCTACTCGAATGATTCTAACAATACACCTTTCTTTCGATTTTTTTTACTTAGAAGTGTCATAGCAGCAACTATCTTCTTTTTAACTGCTTTATCCATGACAGCAGATGTGAAATGGTTAGAAAAACCAAAGCAATGGACAAGCTATGCATTATCGGAGGAGTTTCCTTTTGCCTCTGTTAATGCTTGGTATCAAGCAAAATTTGGGGCACCACTTGCTTTAGAGAATAATCTGGAGGAAGATAGCGAGGAGTTAGCTGTCTTACCGGTTTACGGTCAAGTCAATCAATCTTTTCGTGAGAACGGAAAAGGTATTAGAATCACTGCAGACAATGAAACAGAGGTAGTTGCAGTAAAGGGAGGTACAGTACTGTTTGCTGGTAATGATCGTGAAACAGGAAAAACGG
The DNA here is from genome assembly GCF_055395245.1 of Gracilibacillus sp. JCM 18860. Lineage (NCBI taxonomy): Bacteria > Bacillati > Bacillota > Bacilli > Caryophanales > Bacillaceae > Gracilibacillus > Gracilibacillus sp. JCM 18860. The sequence goes on along the minus strand of NZ_AP043868.1, from coordinate 833,575 downwards.
TTATTATTCAACATCCAGACCGTACGGAAACGATATATGGATCTTTGACGAGTATTGACGTCCATTCTTACCAATCTGTGAAAGGAAATCAAAAAATTGGCACCTACGAACCGTCGGAGGAAAATGAATCAATGTATTTTGCAGTGAAGAAAAATCAACAATTTCTTGATCCTGTTCAGGTGATACAAGTTGATGAACAGTAGAAGATGGATACCTCCTATCCATGTTCACCCAATTGTTTTCTTTTTCTTAGCTGTTTCCATTTTGACTGGGATGCTGACAGAACTTCTTATTATCTTTTTAATTGTTCTATTTCATGAAATGGGTCATTATCTTTGTGCTAGGATGTTTAACTGGCGTATTCGTCGTATTTATTTATGGTTTTTTGGTGGGGTGATGGAGACAGAAGAGTACGGGACAAGACCGATATGGGAAGAGTGGTTAGTCACGATAGCTGGCCCCTTTCAACACCTCCTTATCTTTTTGATTATACATTTTATCCATTTTTTACCTTTGATCCCAGAAAGTACACTCACACTCGCTTATCAATATAATCTATTCATCTTGTTAGGAAACCTATTACCTATATTGCCTTTAGATGGTGGAAGAATGGTGCAGTTAATGGGAGATCATTTATTGCCATATCAAGCTTCTCATATGTTTTCGATTGTGGTATCGGTTGTTACTATAGGATTGGGACTTATTATTACTTATTCCACTGGTATACTATCTCTTAGCCTTTTGTTGCTTTTTATTTTTTTATTATTGGAAAATCGATTAGAATGGAAGAATAGGTATTACAGATGGTTACGTTTTTTATTATATCGTCATAGTAGTCCCATTTCTTTTACAAAAAATGTTTATTTAGCCGTAGATGAGAGAAAGAGGCTGATGGATGTATTCCCACATTTTTATCGAAATCGATATCATTTTATTGGGTTAAAGGGCCATCATGAGAGAGTATTTATTTCTGAGTCGGAATGTCTCTCCCTCTATTTTGAACAAAAAGCTCATCAGCTAACAATTGGTGACATAGTACGTTAAGGAAGAGGTTACATATGAATAAGCTCTATTTTCATACAAGATTATCAGAAAAAATCGGCATCCTCATGCAGGATGATAAAATAAAGGATATAACAATAGATCGCCCGACAGATGCTTGTCGGGTCGGTTCCATTTTTCTAGGGAAAATTCGTAATGTAGACCATTCAATCGAGGCGGCATTTGTTGATATTGGAGCAGATCAGGTCGGCTTTTTACCAAAAAGCGAGTATCCTTTCGATCAATCGATAGTAGAAGGATCTGCTATCATTGTACAGATCGTAAAGGAACCATATCAAAACAAAGGAGCAAAGCTGACGGCTAATATTACGATTGGTGGCTCCAATATAGTTTTTCTCCCTTATGGAGATTATTTGGCTTTCTCCAAAAAGCTTGATGGAGATACTCGAAAACGAATGGAAAATGTATTGAAACCACAATTACGTAAAAAAGAGGGTCTAATCATTCGTACGAATAGTGCCAAAAAGACGGATAGCGAATTAATTCATGAATTGGAACAATTAAGGGCATCCTTTCAGGAGCTTCTTCATTCGACCAAAAATAAAAAGGCACCTATTGTTTTGTATCGTGATCAATTGATACCAAGTCACATGTTAAATCAATATCAGAGTTATCCAATTGATAGGATATATTTCGATGAGCTCATAAAGATGAAGGAAATGATGACTCGCTATCCTCATGATAAAGATAAAATGGAGTATTTACCTTCCCTTCCGTTGCTAGAAGGAGCGACCATTGATCAAATACTGAAGCAACTAACATCACCAGTCGTTCAAATGAAGGAGGGTATTGTACTCACCATTGAACAGACAGAGGGATTGACAGTGATAGATATTGATAGCAGTCAATACCGTAGCAGACAAAATAAACAGGCCACTTTATTTCAAATAAATCAAAAAGCTGTACCAGCCATTGCAGCAGAAATTAATAAACGGAACATATCTGGAATTATTTTGATAGACTTTTTGAAAATGAAAAGAAAAGACGAGCAAGAAAAAATCCATCAGTCATTAAAAAGGGCATTCGCTCAATATCCTGTTCGGACGGAAGTGATGGGATTTACCAAGCTTGGACTACTAGAAATGACAAGAAAAAGAGAAAATGTTAGTCTATTACAACAATTAACGAATAAGTCATCAATAGTAGCTTGGGAGTACAATCTTGAATCCATTTGTTACCAGTTGGAACGAGAATTATATCAATTGAATCGCACCAACGCAGAAGTGGTCTTGTTAAAAGGAAACCCATCATTACTCGACCTTTTTCAAAAATATTCAAGTGCTATATTAGAGAAGCAGATTCAGCTAAATATATTTATAATAAAGGATTCAACCATAAAAGGCTATGATATTCTTCGCTCTGGAAGCAACCAGCTAATGGATGAATATATAGTGCAGCATCCCGATTTAACCATTGACAAAATTCTATAGAATATGGTATGATCGTTTCGTTGTCTTTGTAGCACCTGTTGCTACAACCGCGCAGAACAGGTTTAGTAAGCTCCATTTAGAGCACCTGTATGGCGAGTCTTAGTTATATGAGGAGGTGCATATTGTGTACGCAATTATTGAAACTGGTGGTAAACAAGTTAAAGTAGAAGAAGGTCAAGTAATTTACGTAGAGAAGTTAGCTGCTGAAGCTGGTGAAACGGTAACTTTTGACAAGGTACTTGCCGTAGGTGGAGATGAAGCTAAATTCGGCACTCCATTTGTGGACGGTGCTTCTGTAACTGCGAAAGTGGAGAAGCAAGGTCGTCAAAAGAAAATTACTGTGATCAAGTTCAAACCAAAGAAAAACTATTCACGCAAGCAAGGTCACCGTCAACCATACACAAAATTGACGATTGAAAAAATCAATGCATAAGGATCTTTCCTAATGATTGAAGTGACAATTAAGCGTAAAGCAGGTCATATAAAGTCTTTTATGATAAAAGGGCATGCTGGAAGTGGACCTTATGGGCATGATTTAGTTTGTGCCGCTGTATCGGCCATTTCCATTGGTGCTGTTAATGCGGTTTTATCACTATGTGAAATGGATCTATTAATTGACCAAGCCGGCGATGAAGGCGGATTTCTTGAGGTAACCATACCTGATAATCAAGAGGACGAGAATGCTTCTCTGTTATTCGAAGGAATGCTTGTATCTCTCGAAACCGTGGAGCAGGATTATGGACAATTTATATCCATCTCTGAAAAATAAGGAGGTGCAACCGATATGTTACGTCTAGATCTACAATTTTTCGCATCTAAAAAAGGTGTAGGTAGTACAAAAAACGGTCGTGATTCTGAATCTAAACGTTTAGGTGCTAAACGTGCGGACGGTCAGTTTGTTTCAGGTGGTTCTATTCTATATCGCCAACGTGGAACAAAAATTTACCCAGGTGTAAATGTTGGACGTGGTGGAGATGATACACTATATGCAAAAACAGATGGTGTAGTTAAATTCGAACGCTACGGCCGTGATCGTAAAAAAGTAAGTGTATACCCTGCATAATAAAAGGAAGGCTCTGATCTTAGGATTAGAGCCTTTTTTGTACGTTAGGAAAGTATAAAATCTTTACACAGCAGAAGTTCGACGTAGTGGAGATTTTAAGGTACCAAGTATAAGAAAAACTAGGCATTCTCCAAAAGACGAGCGAATGCGTAGTTTTTCTAATATTTGAACGACCAGACGATGATATTTTTAGGCTGAGTCCTTAACCAGCTTCCTATCCTTGCTTTCGCTTTTCTTTTATAACTATGCTATAATTTGCTTATTGTATATGGGGTGAGCGCGATGAAAGATTCGGAAGTGGTTGAGCTTTTGCGACATTATCGTCATGATAGCTTAAATGATTTACAATTAGTTAATGGATATTTACAATTGGGTAAACTAGATAAGGTAGAAGCCAAAATGAAGGAAATGGTGGAAAAAGCAGCAGAAGAACGTAAATTAGACCATCTCAACCTTCCAAAGTCTATGTTATGGATTTTACAAAAAAATTGGTTCACGAATAATTTAAATCTAACTTATAAAATCCATGTAGAGTACAATGTAGAAGCATCTGATACCCTCCTATGTGATGAGTTAGAAACTCTTTTTGTATTACTTGAAGATTCACAGAAAGAATATCAGGAGTATCATGCAACAATCAATTTTTACGATATAAAATCTAACTCTTTACAAGTAATCATTCAAGTGTCTGGTGATTGGCATCATGTAGCTAGTTTACCGAGTAAAATCAAACAGTTACCATTTATTATGTCTGTAGAGATCGTGAAGAACGAGATAATCATCAAGTGGATAGTATAAATTAAAGTAGGTGTTGCAATATGTTTGTTGATCAGGTCAAGGTCTATGTAAAAGCAGGTGACGGTGGAAATGGAATTGTAGCCTTTCGTCGGGAAATATATGTTCCAATGGGTGGACCAGCTGGTGGAGATGGTGGAGATGGTGGTGACATCATTTTTGAGGTGGACGAAGGCTTGAATACCCTGATGGATTTTCGTTATCAAAAGCATTTTAAGGCGAGACGTGGCGAAAATGGAATGGGTAAAGGGATGCATGGTAAAAATGCAGAACCATTAGTGTTAAGTGTGCCACCAGGAACGACAGTAAGAGATGTAAGAACAGGTGTTGTGATAGCAGATTTAATAGAACATAAGCAAAGAGCTGTAATAGCAAAGGGTGGACGCGGTGGACGTGGAAATATTCGCTTTGCAACTGCAAAAAACCCAGCACCAGAAATTGCTGAAAATGGCGAGCCCGGTGTGGAGCGCGATATCCAAATTGAATTAAAGTTAATAGCAGACGTTGGCTTAGTTGGTTTTCCAAGTGTAGGTAAATCAACATTGCTTTCTGTAGTGAGTGCGGCAAAACCTAAAATTGCTGATTATCATTTTACTACATTATCCCCTAATCTAGGTGTTGTCGATACAGCGGATCAGAGGAGCTTTGTTTTAGCGGATTTACCGGGCTTAATTGAAGGAGCTCATGAAGGTGTCGGTCTTGGTCATCAATTTCTTCGTCATGTAGAAAGAACGAGAGTCATTTTACATGTAATTGATATGGCTGGTACTGAAGGTAGAGACCCATATCAAGATTACAAGACAATCAATCAAGAGCTTGAACAATATGATCCTACATTACTTGAACGCCCACAGATTATTGCAGCAAATAAAATGGATCTACCTGAAGCAGAAGATCAACTAGCCCTATTTAAGGAACAATTAGAAGAGGATTATCCAGTTTTCCCAATCTCGACTGTGACAAAGGAAGGAATCCGTGAACTCCTTTTTGCAGTAGCCAATAAATTGGATGAAATCCCAAAAAATTATCAGCCCATTGAAGAAAAAGAGGATCGAGTTATTTATCGATTTGAAAAAGAGGACAAAGGGTTTCAAATTACAAGAGACCCTGATGGAGCATATGTTTTGTTAGGTGAAAAGATTGAAAAATTGTTTAAGATGACGGATATGACACGTGAAGAATCGATTCAACGTTTCTCGAGACAACTCAGAGGCATGGGGGTTGATGAAGCATTGCGTCAACGAGGCGCAGAAGACGGTGATACAGTTCGTTTACTTGATTATGAATTTGAGTTTATGGAATAATAGACAAGATATATGCTGTACGGTCTAGTACAAAGGGGAATGAACGGATGGCTTCGAAAAAAGAAAAATTTTATTTAGTTCGCGAAGATTTTTTGCCAGAAGGAATGAAAAAGACCTTAGAGGCAAAGAAGCTGTTAGAAGTCAAGAAAGTGGATTCCATCCATGAAGCAACTAAAAGTGTAGGACTATCTAGAAGCGTTTTTTATAAATATCGGGATGCAGTTTTTCCTTTTCAGCATATGGTGAAGGAGCAGATGATTACGTTATTTTTTCATTTAGAAGACCAAACTGGTGCATTATCCCATCTGTTATCGATCGTTGCAGGTGCAGGCTGTAACATTTTAACGATTCATCAAACCATACCGATTCAAGGAAAGGCAAATGTAACATTATCCTTGAACACGAATGGAATGATAAGAGAGCTTGATGAGCTTATCCATGACTTAAAACAACAGGAATTTGTAAATCAGGTAGAAATATTAAGTTCAGGTGTTTCATAATATAGGAGGAGCAGTTTTCATGGCAACAACTATCGGGTATTTAGGACCTAAGGGAACTTTTTCTAAAATCGCAGTAGACTCCATGTTTAATGGAGAAATCAAAAAAGGATACAAGACAATTCCAGCATGTATTGATGCAATAGAGAAAAACGAAGTCTCATATGCAGTTGTCCCTTTAGAAAATACGATTGAAGGGACAGTCAACCTCACGTTAGATAATATTATACAAACAGAAAATATTAAAATCGTTAGTGAAGTCATTGTTCCGATAAGGCAGCATATCATGGTACATCCTAGCAATGTGGCTAAATGGAAAGAAGTAACGGCAATTTATTCTCATCCACATGCAATTGCGCAATGTCACAGGTTCTTGCGTAATCAATTCTCTCATCTAGAGGCACAGTCCATGACTTCTACAGGTGCCGCTGCGGAGTATGTTAGTAATCATCCAAAGGAAATTAGTGCAGCGATTGCTAATCATTTAGCAGCAAAGGAATATGGGCTTTCCATCGTAGAAAAGGATATCCATGATTTTGAAAATAACCATACACGTTTTATTGTTCTTCATAAGCAAGAAACAGCTCTTACTTCCAATAAGCTTGAAGAAAAAGGTTATAAAACAACGATAACAGTTGCATTACCTTCTGACAGGCCAGGTGCGTTACATCAAGTTTTATCTGCATTTGCTTGGAGAAATTTAAATCTCTCCAAAATAGAATCAAGACCGATGAAAACAGGATTAGGTAATTATTATTTCTTAATTGATATAGAACAAAAGATGGATAACGTACTCATACCAAATGCCATTGCTGAAATAGAGTCGTTAGGATGTACAGTAAATGTATTAGGTAGTTACCCATACTATTTGCATAGCGGAAACGGAGTAACACTTGCTGTTTAATAAGCAAGTGTTTTTCTATGTGAAATATTCTTCTAAAGGATCGAGTATATTGTTATAATAGGACCAAGGAGGTATGTTAAATTGTGGAATTCTATCTTTAAATGGACACTGGGAATCCTACTTACCGGCTTAGTTGTTATTATCGTATTTTTTACAGTATTAATTTATATGGATTTTAGTGATTCTAAAGAAGTAGTAAAATCGGATGAAACAAAGGATGATAACACTTCAGAACAACAAGAAGAGAAAGAAATTGTAGAATTATCTGATGAGAAATTTAAAAATAAGGAAGATACAGACAAGTTGAATCCGTTTGGAGATCCATATGAACTGGACCAATTAACAGATGCTTATGTACAAGATTATATTCATCAAATGGCTCATCAGAAAGTCATTGCAAATGAAAAATGGGGTTTCTATCGAATAACAGATGAACGAATCAGCTGGTTATTAGAAGGAGTTCAATCCAGTGATTTAAACCATAAGCAAACATATTTGAATATTTTAAATCAATGGCAACAAGGTAATTTTGCTGAAGCGGATGTCCATCATAATACTATTTGGGAGCTTCAGGGAGGTACGATTGGAAAAGCTACAGGTGTATATTCTCAAGAAGAAGAACAAGCCTTTTTGGAAAGCTACGAGAATCAGTAATTATATAGCTACGTAGTAAAAAAAGCTCCATTTCCCCAGGGGAAGGAGCTTATTAATTTTTGTCAACTTAATGGACGATATAACCTTTTTCTTTTAATGCTTGATAGGCCCCTTCTAACTTCCATTCCTGATCGGCGGTTATCGTGTGGTTGTGTACACCATCTGTTAGCTCTAGGAGATAGGGAGCTTTCTTTTCTGCTATTTTTTCAATAAATTGATCCACTTCCGCTCTGTTACTTATCATAAGTGATGCTTCTAAATCTCCGTAGATTGGATGTTCAATCACTACATTTTTAACCATTGCTCCATGGTCCACAATGGTATATAACTCATCTCTGGTTTGGTCAGGGCGATGATTACATGCTATCACTTTTTCAGTTCTGTTGCGATTATCTTGAGCTTGTACATACAAATAGCCATTACTTGTTGCCATGATCGGGTGATTCTGTGCCTTCAGTAAGGTGATGTCTTGGACAATCACTTGTCGACTTACATTCGCCCGATCTGCTAATGCTGAGCCAGTAGTTGGCCTATCTGCTTGGCGAAGCCATTGGAGAATCTGTTTTCGACGATCTTCTCCGATTAATTTTTTACTCATAGTACTTATACCTCCACGAATTTTTCCCCTATTTGTTTTGATACACGGATAATCATCTCAAGGTCTTCCTCTGTTGTTAGATGGCTAAAGGAAAATCGAATAAAACGTCTTCCTTCTTCCTCATCCTGAATAAACGGTTGAATCGATCTTGGTATACCAGATTGACCTAACCCACACGCACTACCTGTAGAGATGGCAATTTCGAAACGATTGTATTCTAACATTAAATAATCACCTTGTGTATGATCTGATATACAGCCTACAATACTTGGACAATGCATCGATTCTCCTACGAAAATGGGTGTTAATCCTGTTTTGTTATGGCGAATCTGGTCGATAAAGGTGTGTTGAATATTTTTTAAGTAATAAAAATGTTGATCTAGATGATGATTCATTTCTTCAACTGCCGTGACGAAAGCCGCAATGCTAGCAACATCTACTGTTCCAGGACGAATGCCTTTCTCATGGTTTGTAGAAATTGGATGTGGCTTGAGAAAAATGTTTGGATGAAAATAAACAGCTCCCACCCCTTTTGGGCCGTAAATCTTATGACTGGATATCGAGATAGCATCAACAGGTAATTGCCTAAGATCTATCTTTATTTTACCAAAAGATTGAACAAAATCACTATGAAAAGCGATATTCCTTGTTCTTAACAGTTTCCCGATTTCTTCAATAGGTTGTTGAATCCCTGTCTCACTATTGACGTGTTGTATGGAAACAAGGCAAGTATTAGATTGAATTGATCGAGCTAACTCATTCATATCAATGCTTCCATTGTTTGGACAGGCTAGAAACGTAACATCAATCATCTCGCTTCTATCCATTTGCTTTAAATAATAATAAATAGAACTATGCTCGACCGTCGAAGTAATGATATGCTTTTTCTCGTGTGGAGGAGCAGATCGAAGAATCGTATCAATAGCCAAAATATTACTCTCGGTTCCACCACTTGTAAAAAATAGTCTACTAGCATCTACTCCTAGACTTCGTGCTAAAATATTTCGTGCTTGCTCTAAAATGTCCTGTGCTTTTGAACCAATGTCATGTAAGCTGCTAGCATTTCCATAATATTTTCTAGCAACTGTTTGATACATAGTTAATGCTTGTTCCGACATCGGTGTTGTTGCTGCATAATCACAATAAATCAAGTTTTAATCTCCCCTATAGAAAAATTTAATCCAAAAAAGTCTTGCCTTCTATCACATTATATGTAAATATATCTGTAAAGACAACTGTAAAGCAAGGTGGAATTATGACAAAACAAAGAGTGATAATAGTTGGAGCAGGGTTAGCGGCATTTGTACTAGCAGACAGACTTTATAAAGAAAAAGAGGTTGTCATTATTACAAAAGAGTCAATCCAACAGAATAATTCACTTAAAGCACAAGGTGGAGTTGCGGCGGCAATCGATACCAATGATTCAGCAGAAATTCATCGTCAAGATACAATGAAGGCAGGTGTTCAGTATAATGATCCCTCAGCAGTTGAGGTACTAACAAAAGAGGGGACAGAACGGATAAAGGAGTGGATTCATGCAGGTTTCCCATTTGACAAAGACCAATATGGAAAAATACTTTTAGGAAGAGAAGGAGCTCATCAAAAACGCCGAATACTTCATGTGGGTGGTGACCAGTCAGGAAAATACTTAGTAAGCTATCTACAGGAAAAGCTGAGAAAAAATATCATGATCATTGAAAATGAAATGGCTGTCGAATGTATCATGTGGGAGGGGAGATGTAAGGGAATAAACACGATAGACAATCGTGATCACTACCACTCCTATTATTGCGACCATCTCATTTTAGCAACAGGTGGTTGTGGTGCATTGTTTGAAACAACCTCCAATGATCGGACAGTTACAGGAGATGGTATAGCTATTGCTTATAAGGCGGGGGCTAGGATTGAAGATATCGAGTTCATTCAATTTCATCCAACTATGTTAAAGCAAAATTCGAAGGGTCATCACTTTCTAATCTCAGAAGCAGTACGTGGGGAAGGGGCGATTCTAGTTGACCAAAACGATATTCCTTTCATGGCGAAATATCACAAAGATTTAGATCTTGCGCCTAGAGATGTCGTTACAAGAGCAATGGTTACAGAAGAGGGACTAGGAAATCAGGTTTATTTAAAAATTGATATGATTGAACATTTTAGTGAACGCTTTCCACAAATTAGCTCATTATGTGAAGAGATGAACATAAACTGGAAAAGTGGTTATATTCCTGTCATACCAGGTGCGCACTTTTTAATGGGAGGTATTCAAACAAACTTAAAGGGGGAAACCACTGTCCCTGGGCTGTATGCCGTTGGAGAGACTGCATCTACTCGTGTGCATGGGGCAAACAGACTTGCGAGTAACTCACTATTAGAGTGTATAGTGTTTGCCAATCGGCTAGCAGATTGGTTAATAAAGAAAGAAGAAACCACGTCAATCATTCAAGCATCCCGTTCCTATAATCCGAGTACAAGAGAATGTATTGATTTACCGACAATCGCAGAGATACAGGCTAAAATGATGAAATATGTAGGGATAGAGCGTGAAGAAAAAGGGCTCAAGAAAATATTAGAATGGCTCCGTTCTTACCAAGTTCACCATATCTCTTCTATCACAGATAAATTTTATTCTAAAAAACAAATAGAACAGCTTCATATGACGACGGTTGCTTGGTTGATCGCATCATCAGCCATCGAACGAAAGGAAAGCAGAGGAGCACATTATCGATCAGACTATCCTAGTAAAAATGATGGGCAATGGGGAAATCGTAGAATTATCCGTACATTTCAACAAAAAGCAAATATAAATGTGTCAAATCAAGCTATTGAAAGGTGATTATGCTAATGAATAAATGGAGTTTAAGGAAGAAATTAGAGGATTTTCTGGAGGAGGATATCGGTAGTGGCGATCCATCAACAGCGTTTTTATTTGACAATGGTCAAATAAAACGAGGGGCTTTTATAGCAAAGGAAGGAGGCATTTTCGCAGGATCCGATATATTATTGGAGGCCTATCATCTTCTAGATTCTGAAATTAAGGTTGAATGTTGGAAGGAAGATGGCGAGCCGTTAGATCGTGGGGACACCATTGCGACCATCACAGGTAATCCGATTGCTTTATTGTCTGGGGAGAGAGTCATCCTTAATCTTATTCAACGAATGTGTGGCATTGCGACTATTACGAATAAAGTTGTACATGAATTGAATAATCCAGCTATTCAAGTATGTGATACTCGAAAAACTACACCAGGATTAAGAATGCTGGAAAAATATGCCGTTACCTGTGGTGGTGGGGTGAATCATCGCTTTGGTCTTTATGATGGCGTGATGATCAAGGATAATCATATTGTTGCAGCTGGTTCGATTAAAAAAGCAATTAAACAAGTTAGAGAGAAGCTTGGACATATGATGAAAATTGAAGTAGAAGTGGAAACAGAACGCCAGCTTGAAGAGGCAATTTTAGCTAAGCCCGATATTATTATGCTCGATAATATGGAACCAGCTTTGATTAAAACGCTTATTGGTAAAATACCAAAGTCTATCCTTACCGAAGCCTCTGGAAATATAACGATTGATAATATACGTTCCTATTACGATACAGGCGTTGATTATATTTCGTTAGGATTTATAACGCAATCTGCAAAGGCATTAGATATTAGTTTCCAAATGGAGGAGGAATAAGCTTGAGTATAGCAACACTGTTTACGGAGAACCAATTACCAGAAGAATATAAACAATTATCATCAGAGGAAATGGAAGAAAGAATTAAACAAATAAAAAAAAGACTTGGAAACGATTTATTTATTCCAGGGCATCACTATCAAAAGGATGAAGTGATTCAGTTTGCTGATGCGACTGGTGATTCTTTGCAACTAGCTCAAATTTCAGCCAAACAAGCTGCAACGAATATCGTGTTTTGTGGAGTTCATTTTATGGCAGAGACAGCAGACATCCTAACAGAGGAGAATCAACAGGTACTGTTACCAGATATGCGAGCTGGCTGCTCGATGGCAGATATGGCAGATGATGTCCAAACAAAGGAAGCGTGGGAGACATTGCAGGGAATTTTTGGTGATACGATTTTACCTTTAACATATGTCAACTCTACTGCTGCAATCAAAGCTTTTGTGGGAAAGCATGATGGTGCTACTGTTACTTCATCAAATGCGAGAAAAATGGTGAGATGGGCATTAACGCAAAAGGAAAGGTTATTGTTTTTACCAGATCAGCATTTAGGTAGGAATACGGCTTATGATCTGGGTATCCCACTTGATGAAATGGCAGTATGGGACCCCATTAATCGAAAGCTTGAATTCAGAGGAGAAGTAGGTAGAATTCGAGTTATTCTCTGGAAAGGACATTGCTCCGTCCATGAGAACTTTACCATAAAAAATATTGAAAATGTTCGAAAGAATCACCCCAATATGAACATAATTGTACATCCAGAATGTAAGCATGAGGTCGTTCAATTATCTGATCTAGCAGGTTCGACAAAATATATAATTGAAACAATCGAGATGGCAGAGGCTGGAACGGAATGGGCAATTGGAACAGAGATGAACCTCGTCAATCGAATTATTCAACAACATCCTGATAAAAAAATTATTTCCTTAAACCCATATATGTGTCCATGTCTTACGATGAATCGAATTGACTTACCACATTTGTTATGGTCATTAGAGCAGATAGAAAAAGAGAATTCTCAAAATCAAATTAAAGTAGATAAGCAAATTGCAAAAGAAGCAAAGAAAGCTCTTAATCGTATGCTTATCCTTTCATAAAATGATTATGAATATAGTAGATATCTTGTATTTTTTGCAAGATATCTTTTTCATTTCATTCAACATTTTAGGCTAATTGCATATGTTGTTAAAGAAGACCGAAAGCTCGAGATAAACGCCTATTTATACTTAATAATGGGAAAGGAGTATTAGCATTGAAAATTCACGTTGTGCAAGAAAATGAAACTCTTTGGAAGATTGCGCAAAAATACGGGGTGGATTTTGAAGAATTGATAGCAGCTAACCAGCAAATATCGAATCCTGATATGATCATGCCTGGAATGAAAATAAAAGTCCCTACAACTGGGGATAAAAAGCAGCAAACTGCCCCGTCAAAAAAGGATAAGCAAGAAGTAAAACCAGCTCCTCAGCCACAAAATCAAATTTTACCGGAGATTAAAGAGGATGAGGAACAGAAATGGGAGCCATTAAAAAAGGAGATGCCTTCATTGCCAATTCATTTTAATAAGCAACAACCTGCACCGAAGGAGAAACAACAGCCATTAATGCCAGTACAACCAACACCAGGTCCTGATGTGGACTTGAAATGGACACAATTTAATAAAGATGTGATGGAAACAAATATTAATCAATTTCTACCTGTCAAAGATCAATTGGCAGGAGCACAGGAAATGCCCAAACCAGAAATGCAGCAACCGATGATGCCACCACATCATCATCACATGCCAATGCCACATCATCCTTGTCATGCCCCATGTGTTTCTCAAGATGGAATTCCTTACGGTTTTGGTAACATGGGCCCAATGCAAAATCATCCGTTTCCTGATCATTTTGGCGGGCAAGTTATGGGACAACAGACACAAATGCCTGCCTCCAATCAGCAAACATGGCAACCAAACAATGGTATGAATCAAGGTCAATGGGGACAATGGGAACAACAAATGCCTCACTGGCAACCAATGCAACAACCTAATATGCAACAAGGACAAATGCCACAACAAGACCAGGTTATGTCAGAACAGCAAATGATGCCGATGTATGGCATGCCAAATAATCAGCAAATGTCCCCACAATATGGTATGCCCCAACCAATGATGCCACAATACGGTCAAAATACACCTCATTATCCGCAAGCTCAGCCTTACGGATATCATAAGAAGGATTGTGGCTGTGGGAACCGAGAGGGATAATTTTTCAAAGGTGATTCTAAAGGAATCACCTTTTTACTATTCCTTCCAACTATAATACGCATACTTTATGAAAAACTTTGATGGATGTCACCCTTTATCTAAAGCATTAGTGAATTTGTTTGACCTGTTCTTATCATAATAATGTATTATCTTAGGCAGCGAGTGTTTTCATATCTTGATTCGTATGATAAAGTAAAAAAGGAAAGTTTATTTGACTGCTGATAGATTACAAGGGGTGAAAGACATGGCAGGACATTCTAAATGGAAGAATATACAGCGCAGAAAAAATGCACAAGATGCGAAGCGCGGAAAGATCTTTATGAAGCATGCAAAGGATATCTACCTTGCTGCAAAACAGGGTGGTGGAGATCCAGACATGAACCCATCTTTAAGACTTGCTGTAGATAAGGCGAAGGCGGATAATATGCCGAATGATAATATTGATCGTGCGATTAAAAAAGCAACAGGTGCATTAGATGGTGCAAATTATGAAGAGCTAATCTATGAAGGTTATGGTCCTGGAGGTACTGCTGTCATGGTAGAGGTACTAACAGATAATCGTAATCGTACAGCCTCAGAGCTACGACATGCCTTTAGTCGAAATGGTGGTAATCTAGGCGAGAATGGCTGTGTCGCATTTATGTTTAATCGAAAGGGCTATATTGTAATAGAGCAAAGCACAACAGATGCTGATGAAGATACAATAATGCTTGAAGCAATAGAAGCTGGAGCGGAAGAAATGGAAGCAAGTGATGGCGCATTTGAAATATACACAGATCCAGAAGAATTTGGATCTGTAAAAAATTCCTTAGAGGAGAGTGGATTCACTCTCGAAACAGCTGAAGTTACGATGATTCCAGAAACTTTATCCGAGGTTGACGAAGCAGCAGCTGAGAAAATGGTGAAGCTTGTGAATATGTTGGAAGATATGGAGGATGTTCAGGAAGTCTATCATAACTTAGATGCTGATGAGGATATAATGGCACAACTCTAAAAATCAGGTACTTACCTGGTTTTTTATTATGGAGAAAAATATGGAAAGTGCATCGCCGAATGAATGAAGCTTTTTCTCGAGTATGTGGTTAAAATTACTAATAGTTGGACATTCTAATAGTAACCTAGTTTGAATGGAGGATGGAAAATGAGTAAACTATGGTTATCATTGAATGTTCTAGTATTAGTTATGATAGGGTGTTATTTTATCTTTGAAAGGAACGATCCAATGGAAGAAATGGAAACATCCCCAGTAGTAGCGAAAGAGCCACATACAATAGAGCTTAAATTAGAGAAAAAATATATAGATGGAAAAACGGAAGTCGAAGAAACAACAACCAAGATTTCATCGATGGAGGATTTTTGGTCACAGTACCAGCAATGGACATTGGTAGAACAAAAACAGGGATATATACATTTTAAGCAAGATGTAGATGATATTTCTCCCTATTTAAAGACATATGGTTATTTCGGAATTGATGATGGGGTGTTGACGATTTTCGAGGGCATTCCTGTTCATGAAGAAGTCATTCAATCCTTTTATCATATTGATACAAATGAGCTAGAAAGTCACTTGCTTGAGGATTTAGAGGACGGTATCAAGATCAAAACAAAAGAAGATTATCAACAAGTGATTGAAACCTTCCGTACCTATCAAATATCTGAACCTGTAAATAGTTGAGCGATCCTAGATCGTTCAACTATTTTGACTTTCCAGAGCCTTATGAGTCCTTTTGTACTAAATTCATCAATCATGTATGATAGATATAGAGAAGATTTCTTGCTTGTAACTAGGCAATGAGCTATGATATATACGAACATATGATTGACAAAAGATAAGGTGGCAGACAAAATGATTGCATATATTAGGGGAATTATCGACGAAATAACTGAACAAGCAGTACTAATAGAAACAAATGGTATCGGATATGAAGTAATATGTCCTAACCCATTGCAGTTTCAAGCAATGCTCGGGCAGAAGGAAAAGATTTATACTTATCACCACGTCAGGGAAGATGCCCAAACTTTGTATGGCTTTCAAGAGCCAGAGGAAAAGCAATTATTCGCAAAGATATTAAATGTTTCAGGTATTGGGCCAAAAGGGGCGCTGGCTGTTCTAGCCTCTACTTCTGTTATGGATTTCGTAATGGCTATTGAGCAGGAAAATGAGAAATTCCTTACGAGTTTCCCCGGTGTAGGGAAGAAAACGGCAAGACAAATGATTTTAGACTTAAAGGGTAAATTACCTTTTGAATATCATGTAGAGAAACAGGAATCAACAACGACACAAAAAGATATGGATCCTGCGTTAAATGAAGCAATCGAAGCATTGAAGGCACTAGGCTATTCAGATAAAGAAATTAATCAGATTAAACCACGATTAAAGGAAGAAAAACAGACTGAACCAGATGGCTACATCCGCAAGGGACTTGCCTTAATGATGAAGCAGTAGAAAGGGAGATAGCAAATGGACGATAGAATCATCTCCGGAGAAATACAGGAGCAAGAGGCATTGGAAGAGCTTAGTCTCCGGCCAAAGCTATTAAAACAATATATTGGTCAACATAAAGCAAAAGAAAATTTAGCGATTTTCATTGAAGCAGCGAAAATGCGTAACGAACCTTTAGACCATGTTTTACTATATGGACCACCTGGGCTCGGGAAAACAACGATGGCACAAATTATCGCAAATGAGATGGGTGTTCAATTTAAATCAACATCAGGTCCTGCAATAGAACGTTCCGGCGATTTGGCGGCAATCTTGTCATCCCTCGAAGTAGGCGATGTATTATTCATTGATGAAATTCATCGATTGCCTCGCGCAGTGGAAGAAATCTTATATCCAGCTATGGAGGATTTTTGTTTGGATATCGTCATTGGAACAGGTCCAAGCGCACGTTCTGTTCAATTAGATCTTCCACCATTTACTTTAATTGGTGCTACTACCAGAGCAGGGCTGCTCACTGCCCCACTAAGAGACCGATTTGGTGTCCTAAGCCGCCTAGAGTTTTACGAAATGGTGGATTTATGCGCAATTGTGGAAAGAACAGCTGATATTTTTGAGGTCAAAATTGATAAACAAGCGGCATTAGAGGTTGCGCGTCGATCTCGAGGAACTCCTAGAATTGCAAATAGACTATTAAAGAGAGTTCGCGATATTTCTCAGGTTACTGGAGAAACTTCGATTTCAAAAGAGACAACACAGCGGGCACTGAAAATGCTACAAGTTGATGATGCCGGATTAGACCAAATCGATCATAAGCTATTACTTGCTATGATTGAGAGCTTCCAAGGAGGACCAGTAGGACTAGACACGATTGCAGCAACAATTGGGGAAGAATCGCAAACTATTGAAGATGTTTATGAACCATTCTTGCTACAGCAAGGGTTTTTACAGCGTACACCTAGGGGGCGTTTGGTAACACCGAAGGCCTACCTTCACTTTAATATGGAGGTGCCTCATACTTGACGGATATTGGCAAAATCTTTATTGTAATAGGAGTTATTCTCATTATAGTAGGGTTATTGTGGGGATTTGTCGGGAAATTACCAGGTGATATTAGTTTTAAAAAGGGGAATATTTCCTTTCATTTTCCAATTATGACATCTATCGTTGTCAGCATTATCCTAAGTCTGATATTTTACTTAATAGGACGATTTAAATAAAAGGTTAGATTTACTAAGAGGAGTCACGAAATGAAGATTGATGATTTTGATTTTGAATTACCAGAAAAGTTGATTGCACAAACACCATTAAAAGACCGTTCAAGCTCACGATTAATGGTATTAAACAGAGAAATGCGCACCATTTCCCACCATCACTTTTATGATGTATTAGATTTTTTGGAAAAGGGCGATTGCCTTGTACTGAATGATACAAAGGTGTTACCAGCACGGTTATTTGGTACAAAAAAAGATACTGGAGCAAAAGTGGAAGTATTACTCCTTACCCAAATGGAACAGGATGACTGGGAGGTATTAGTCAAACCCGCTCGCAAAATCCAAATAGGTACAGAAATTAGTTTTGGTGATGGAAAGCTTCGAGCGATTTGTGTTGATACTAAAGAGCATGGTGGCCGCATTCTTCGGTTTCGTTATCAAGGAATTTTTTATGAAGTATTAGATGAGTTAGGGGAAATGCCGCTTCCACCTTATATTAAAGAACAGCTGGAGGAGAAAGATCGCTATCAGACGGTCTTTGCTAGGGAGCAAGGGTCTGCCGCGGCTCCAACAGCAGGCTTACACTTTACTGATGAATTATTGGAAGAAATAAAGCAAAAAGGTGTGGAGATTGCCTTTATTACATTGCATGTTGGCTTAGGAACTTTTCGACCTGTAAGTGTGGAGGATGTTACGACACATGAAATGCATGCAGAATTCTATCAAATGACAAGTGAAACAGCAGAGCAGCTTAATAAAGTAAAAAAACGCGGTGGTCGTATTATATCAGTAGGTACTACTTCAACGAGAACACTTGAAACGATCGCAAGAGATACGGGTGGAAATTTTGAGGAGCGAAATGGCTGGACAGATATCTTTATCTATCCACCATATCAATTTCAAGCAATAGATGGATTAATTACAAATTTCCATTTGCCAAAATCTACTTTAATCATGCTAGTAAGTGCCTTAGCTGATCGCGAATTTATATTGGAAGCTTACAACCAAGCAGTAAAAGAAAAGTACCGATTCTTTAGCTTTGGGGACGCAATGTTAATTATTTAAATGAAGGGATTATATACATGAGTGCAATTACATATGAACATATTAAAACATGTAAACAAACTGGTGCAAGGCTAGGTAGAGTTCATACTCCACACGGATCTTTTGATACTCCTGCATTTATGCCAGTTGGGACATTAGCAACCGTAAAAACGATGAGCCCAGAGGAATTAAAAGAGATGGGAGCAAATATAATTTTATCAAACACTTATCATTTATGGCTGAGACCTGGTCATGACATTGTTAAGGAAGCTGGCGGTCTCCATTCCTTTATGAATTGGAATGGTGCAATACTAACAGATTCTGGTGGCTTTCAAGTGTTTAGTTTAAGTGATTTGCGTAAAATCGAGGAGGAAGGAGTACATTTTCGTAATCATCTAAATGGA
The DNA here is from genome assembly GCF_055395245.1 of Gracilibacillus sp. JCM 18860. Classification (NCBI taxonomy): domain Bacteria; kingdom Bacillati; phylum Bacillota; class Bacilli; order Caryophanales; family Bacillaceae; genus Gracilibacillus; species Gracilibacillus sp. JCM 18860. The sequence continues at coordinate 814,237 of NZ_AP043868.1, read as the reverse complement.
GAGAAGCTCTTCCTTTCTCCAGAGAAAGCGATGCAAATTCAAAATGCACTCGGTTCAGATATTATGATGGCATTTGATGAATGTCCACCATATCCTGCAGAGCATGATTATATGAAAAAATCGGTCGAAAGAACTAGTAGGTGGGCAGAACGTTGCTTAGAGGCTCATGAGAGAAAAGATGTACAAGGTTTATTCGGTATAGTACAAGGTGGAGAATATGAAGATTTAAGACGATTAAGTGCGCGTGATTTAACCTCCCTTGATTTTCCTGGCTATGCCATCGGTGGTTTATCTGTGGGAGAACCGAAAGATGTGATGAATAGGGTGCTAGAATTTACAACACCATTGCTACCATCTAGCAAACCGCGCTATTTGATGGGAGTTGGTTCTCCTGATTCGTTAATAGATGGAGCAATACGTGGGATCGATATGTTTGATTGTGTCCTGCCTACTAGAATTGCACGTAATGGTACATGTATGACATCAGAAGGTCGATTAGTTGTAAGAAATGCTAAGTATGCACGTGATTTCAATCCGATCGATCCGAATTGTGATTGTCATACCTGTCAAAATTACACACGTGCATACATTCGACATCTTGTGAAGGCAAATGAAACTTTCGGTTTCAGACTTACTACTTATCATAATCTATATTTTCTGTTAAAATTAATGGAACAAGTCCGTGAAGCGATCAAGCAAGACCGACTTGGAGATTTCAGAGAAGAATTCTTTGAACAATATGGTTTTAATAAACCGAACGCAAAAAACTTTTAAGTGGAAAGGGGGAATATTAGACAATGGAAGGATTATTGACATTTGCACCATTGATACTAATGATTGTGATTTTCTATTTTCTTTTGATTCGTCCACAACAAAAGAAACAGAAACAGGTACGCCAAATGCAGTCTGATTTGAAAAAGGGAGACAAAATTGTCACAATTGGTGGTTTCCATGGGACAGTACATGCATTAGATGAAGATACAGTGATCATAATTACGAATGAAGGTACGAAACTTACATATGATCGTTCAGCAATTCGTGATGTCGTATCAAGCTAAATAAGACAAGCACTCTCTTTTTGGGAGTGCTTGTTTTTAGCTTGTGAAAAAACGTAGAACTAAAGTCACTTTCAGGTGTATCTTCCTATGAATTTGTTTGCTCGTCTTCCCCCGAGAGATTTACTCCAACAATTGCTCCTATGATGGCTAATAATAAATAGGTCGTATGATGAACCATTTCCACAATAGTAAACACAGAATCTAGTCCTAAATACCGATAGCAAAAAACAAATAGTGTAAATAAAAGACTTGTAATTGCACCAACGAGAATTCCTTTATTCTTCGCTTTTAGCCCTGCAATAAATCCCCCGGTAAACAAGGCTAAAAAACTAATCAGCAGTGTAACTAGCTCCATCGTTGATTCGCCAAATGAAGTAAAGCGAAGTAATAATGCTAGTATGAGGCTTGCGACAAATAGAACAATAAAGATACCTATCCAACCAAACAAAACACTTACAAAAGTTTTCATTTATCTTCCCTCCTCGTAATTCCATTTAATCATTATTTATGCATGTCCAGTTGAATTTAGAATAGTTTAGGCTTGTACGAATATAAATGATTAATATAGGTTTGTAAGTAATAGTTGGAGGTGTCATTGGTTGGGAGTAACTTTTGCAATTGTTATTTTTATTGTTAGCTATATTTTTATTATGTCAGAAAAAATAAACCGAGCGGTCGTCGCACTAGCGGGGGGACTTTTATTACTTTTAACAGATGTCTATCATTGGGAGGATGCCATTACGCGATATATTGACTGGAACACAGTTGCATTATTATTTGCGATGATGGTACTTGTATCGATCACAAAAAAAACGGGAGTATTTTCTTTTGTAGCGATATGGCTAGCAAAGCTTGTTAAAGGAAAGCCAATCCCATTATTAATTGGAATTGCCATCTTAACAGCAGTAGGCTCCGCTTTTTTAGATAATGTTACAACCGTTTTATTGTTTGTTCCTGTTATTCTAACATTAACAGATCTATTGAAGCTTCCGTCCTTTCCATATCTTCTCACGATTATTATTACTGCTAATATTGGGGGAACTGCTACGTTAATCGGTGATCCGCCAAATATTATGATTGGCCAAGCGGTACCACAATTGAATTTTGTTTCTTTTTTACAGCACACAGGACCTATTGCGATTCTCTTATTTGTGATTGTTTTAATGATTTTATGTCTACTTTTTAGAAAATCATTACAAAAAGAAGAACTAACAAATCCCAAGCAATTAATGACTATGAACGAATCTGATTATTTGATCAAAGGTCCGTTGCTCTATCAATCATTGTTAATCCTGTTATTAACTATTATTGGCTTTATGCTCCATCCAGTCCTACAAGTCGATTTGACGATTATTGCCCTTACTGGTGCGATTATGCTGTTATTGCTTAGTGAAAAACAATTGGAGACAGAAAAGGTATTTGAACAGGTCGAGTGGGTAACCCTATTTTTCTTCATTGGTCTTTTTATGCTCGTTGGAGGATTAGAGGAAGTTGGAGTAATTGATGAGCTCGCACGCTCTATCATGTGGATGACAGAAGGGGATATGGCCAAAACATCTCTTCTTTTACTATGGACATCCGGATTATTCTCTGGAATTGTCGATAATATTCCATTTGTTGCTGCGATGATCCCAGTCATTCAAGAATTTGAATCCTATGGAATGGCTAACCTAGACCCGTTATGGTGGTCATTAGCATTAGGTGCATGCCTTGGAGGTAACGCAACCCTTATCGGTGCTTCCGCAAATGTAGTCGTAGCTGGACTTGCAGAAGCAAGTAACAATAAAATAGCCTTCGTGAAATTTATGCTCTATGGGATTCCGATAGTGATTTTATGTTTAATTATCACAACCATCTATGTCTATTTTCGTTATTTACTACCATTTCAACAGCCATTATAGAATAAAGACGTTTTTAATGGATACCCTAAGTTACATCATGAAGATGAGGATGTGACATAGTGTCCATAGAAGAGATCATGATGCTTATTGGTCGAACTTTATTTTATTATCTAGTAGTAGTTATTATTTTCCGTTTAATGGGAAAAAGAGAAATAGGGGAGCTAAGTTTATTAGATATTGTTGTCTACATTATGATTGCAGAAATTGCTGTACTTACAATCGATGATCTCAGCTTATTTTTTGGTTATGGTTTAATTCCAATGGCTATCCTATTAGGTATTCAGCGTTTAACCGCATGGATCTCACTGAAAAGTCCACTATTTCGTGCTTGGTTTGAAGGCAGGCCTGCTATAATAATTTCACAAGGAAAAATTGATGAATATGAAATGAAGAAAAATCGCTTTAATTTCGATGATTTACTGCAACAGTTACGTGAGAATGGGATTGAGAGCATTAATAAGGTCTCTTATGCTATTCTTGAGCCATCTGGTAAACTTTCGATCATTGAAAAAAAGCAGACAGATACATTGTTTAGTGAAAAAATAAATGGACTTGTACTTCCGTTAATTGTGGATGGAAAGATACAGAAGGATGCACTGAAACAAATTGGGAAGGATTCATCCTGGCTAGAAGATCAATTAAAAAAACGGGACTATCATGATCTAGATATGATTTCGTTTTGTTCCATCGATACGAATAAAGAATGGTATATAGATAAAAAAAATGAAAAATAGCACTCACTATGAAGTGCTATTTTTTTCGCAATTGTCGTATTTCCTCCAGACTGATAAACTTGAGGTTAAATAAAAGTAGAATATAAAAGCATAATAAGATGACCGCAATGACAAAGAATGTAACCATCTGGTGTAATTGGAATGAAAACAAATGGGAAAGTAACCAGCCTAGCCATGAGGTTAAACCAACCAAAACAATCATTTTAAATAGCATTACTAGCGGAATACGAAAACGAATGGTTCGGAACAGGGCAAATAAGTGAAGAATGGTTCCAATTACCACTCCAACACACATCGCAATAGCTGCACCATAGATACCAAACATTGGATTGGAAGTTAGGACGATTAAAACAATAAATTTAACCATCATAGCAATAATATTGTTCCACATTGCTTGCTTTGCTAGATCTAACGCTTGTAATGTGGCGTTTAAAGGAAATTGAATATACATAAATAAAAAGCATGGAGCCATAATTTTTAGAAAAAGGCTGGCATTATTGGTACCATACATATAGGTTAGGATCGCATCAGCAAATAAAGTTAAAATGACGGTAGCAATCGCCCCTGATGCAAAGGATAATCTAACCGCTTGATGGATGCGGTAATGTATTAATTTTTTGTGATTATGGGCATCTGCTTCACTAATATTCGGAACAAGGGCAACGGCTAACGAGTGGGTAATAAAAGTTGGTAAGTATAGTAATGGGATCGCATAACCGGTAAGTGCCCCATAAAGACTTGTCGCTACAGCTGTTTGGAACCCTGCAATGGCTAAGCTTTGCGATACGAGAATCGGCTCTAAAAAGTTTCCAATCGATCCGACCATTCGACTTGCCGTACTTGGCAATGCAATGGATAGTAGTCCGTTAAGTGTTTCTCTACCCGACTTAATATATTGCCAGAGATTCTGTCTTAGTTTAATTCGTTTTTTAAGCTTGAACATATGAAGCATTAGGAACAATGAAACAATCTCCCCTATAATTACGGCAAGCATAGCACCAGCAGCGGCAAATTCTAATCCATAAGGTGCAAGGAATTGAACAAGAATCATAATAAAAATGATCCTCACAATTTGTTCTAATACTTGAGCATAACTTTGTGGCTTCATATTTTGTCTACCTTGAAAATAACCACGAATGACAGCGGAGACTGCGCTAATTGGAATGATAGGGATAATCGCAAGCATTGGATAATACACTCTTGCATCGGTTAATAAATTCTCCGCAATATATGGAATAATGATATACATAAGTATAGAAGAAAAAATACTTAGAGTAATGGTAATACTTAGTGATATGACGAGAATTTGTTTAATTTTTTTAAAATCCTTGCGGGCGTCTGCTTCAGCGACTCGTTTGGAGATAGCAATAGGTAAACCAATCTGAGATATGGTGTACATGAGGAAAAGTGTGGGTAAGGCCATATTATATAACCCAATCCCTTCTTCCCCCATTATACGTGCCATTACAATTCGATTAATAAAACCGAGAAATCTGGTAATCATTCCTGCTATAATTAATATAATTGTTCCTTTTAAAAAATTTTGCTTGGTCACTTTGCTCGACCTACCTTCTCAAATGGAAAATTTTCATATACAATAATTTATATGCATGAGGAGAGGACAAGCATGACGATTTTCTTAAAAATGTATATAATGGAATAAGTATCTGTCAGATGGAAAGAGGATGGAGGGTTCCTAATGTGTGTGAGTAAACAGGTATCAGCTTGGAAACAGGATTTACAAGGAGTGTTAGAAAGTAAGGTCCACGAATTTCATATGCTTGAATATCACAAGACAACGAAGGATGATATATGGAATTGCCTAACGGAAAAAGTGTGGAAAGGAGATCCTGAAAAGAAATTATTTGAGGCTGTTCAAGATGTCCTTCATTTAAATGCGAATACATATATGAGTTATTTAACGATGCAATCATTTAAAGATACTAATTTACAGGAATCCATTAAAGCACTATTTGGAGAATAAGTTGTGTGTTGAATTTGTAGGGAGGCTTTACATATGATAAAAAAAGGAAGAATTGTTGCATTTTTTCTTATCGTCATTATTTTAGGTGCAACAATTGGTACGACATCTTCTAATGTTGCAAGCAAAATCAATCTAGGTCTTGATTTACAAGGAGGATTTGAGGTTCTATATGAAGTCAAGCCAATCGATAAAAGTCAGGAGGTTACACCAGAATTGCTAGAATCCACTGTTAGGATTCTTTCTGAACGTGTCAATGCACTAGGGGTAAGTGAACCTAGCTTTAATATTGAAGAACCAAATCGGATTCGCGTTCAATTAGCAGGTGTAAAGGACCAGGAGGAAGCTCGTGAACTTCTTGCAACACAAGCAGAATTATCATTCCGCGACGTGAATGATAAGGAATATCTTGATGGTTCTGACATTGTAGAAGGTAGTGCAAAACAAGATTTCGATCAAACAACAAATGAGCCAATCGTAACCGTCCAATTTAAAAATAAAGACCTATTTGGCGATGTCACCCAAGAAATTTATAACAACCCTGATTTAGAAAATCGAGTGGTTATTTGGATGGACTATGAAGATGGAGATTCCTATCAAACAGAAAAAACAAAGTCAGATCCAAAATTTATCTCTGCACCGGGCTTTAGTGAAGTATTAAGGACAACGGATATTCAAATTACAGGTAACTTTACGGTAGAATCTGCACAACGTCTTGCCGATGTATTGAATGCTGGATCTTTACCAGTAGATTTAGAAGAGGAATACTCTACTTCGGTGGGTGCACAATTTGGACAACAAGCATTAGATAAGACAATACTAGCAAGTCTCTTAGGTGTTTCACTTATCTTCATCTATATGATTGCTTATTACCGATTCCCTGGTATTATTGCGACGATTACATTGAGCATCTACATTTACTTAGTTTTACTAGTATTCCAATTAATGAATGGTGTTTTAACATTACCAGGTATTGCAGCACTTGTCTTAGGTGTTGGGATGGCAGTTGATGCGAATATCATTACGTATGAACGAATTAAAGAGGAACTTAAGCAAGGTAAAACAATCAAGACTGCTTTTAAGGCAGGAAATCAGCATTCTTTATCCACTATTTTTGATGCGAATATAACTACGATGATCGCAGCAGCCGTTTTGTTTATCTTTGGGACAAGCTCTGTAAAAGGGTTTGCTACATTACTATTAGTAAGTATTGTGCTTAGCTTTGTCACAGCGGTGTTTGGTTCACGATTGTTCCTAAGCTTTTGGGTAAATAGTAATTTCTTAAACAAACGTCCCGGCTGGTTTGGAGTGAAGAAGGATCAAATCCAAGATATTAACAGTAAAGAAGAAGTGCAAGCAAAGGTGTTTGGCCGTCAGTTTGATTTTGTTAAGCATCGCAAGAAATTTTTTACGGTTTCCCTAGCATTGGTCGTGATAGGAATTATATGCTTAGCTGTCTTCCGTTTGAATGTCGGAATTGATTTCACGTCAGGGTCTAGAATCGAAGTATTAGCCGATCAATCCTTAACTACAGAGGAAATGGAATCCCATTATGAAGCATTAGACCTTAATCCCGCAGGTCCTATCGTACTTTCTGGAGACAATCAAAACATCGCTGTAGCCAAATTTGATAAGGAGTTGTCCAAAGATAAAGTAGCAGAAATTCGTAGCTATTTTGAAGAGAAATACGGAAGCTCCCCAACGATTAATACCGTTTCTCCAGTTGTTGGGAAAGAGTTAGCGAAAAATGCTGTTTTAGCCGTATTGTATGCATCGGTTGGGATTATTATATACATTACCATCCGTTTTGAGTTTTACTCTGCGGTTACGGCTATTCTTGCTTTACTACATGATGCCTTTTTCATCTTGACATTCTTTAGTATAACCCGACTAGACTTTGACATCACCATCATTGCTGCAATTTTAACGATTGTTGGTTACTCCATTAATGATACGATCGTGACCTTTGACAGAATTCGAGAAAACTTAAAAAAGAAAAAGCGTGTGCGTTCATTCGGAGAACTTGCCCACATTGTGAATAAGAGTTTAATGGAAACCTTGACGAGAAGTATTAATACTGTTCTGACAGTCATTTTTGCTGCAGTCATGTTATTAATCTTTGGTGCGTCTTCGATAACTAATTTCTCGTTTGCATTGGTAATAGGTTTATTTGCAGGTACGTATTCCTCTTTATTCATTGCAGCACAGCTTTGGTTAGTGTGGAGAGGAAAATCGATCAAGGAAAAACCAATTGTATACAAGGAGAAGAAGTATAACGACAAGCCACAAGTTTAACATTGAGTAAATCTCTTATAATAATCTCTCCTATAATAGATAGCCTATTACAGGAGGGATTTTTAAATTCTAAAATCAAATGGCAAAAATCGACATAGGAAAGTTATTCCTTTATAATGAGGATAAGAAAATTCAACAATGAGGAGGCTTACAAATGAAAGGCCAAACCTATATCATCGTGACCGTGGTATTTGCACTCATTATCGCTATTTTTGCAGTGATCAATGTAGAACCAGTTGAAGTGAATTATTTATTCGGTACAGGTAGGGCGCCATTAATATTAATCATTCTTATTTCCGTATTGATGGGAGTGGTTGTAACAGCTACAGTTGGATTATTTCGATTAAGAAGGGCGAATAAGGAAATCAAAAGACTGAGATCAGAACTAAGTGGAGAGAACCTAGATCCCTCTACTGAATTCACTGCAACCAATTCGCTCGATTCTGGAGAAAAGGATAGACAATAAGAGGAGTTCATGTTTCTGGGCATATGGATAACTGAATAATGAAAATAAGACAGTTGGAATAATTCTGTTTGCTACCCTTGATACACTTTTGTATAATAAGTGAGTCAGGGGTGAATTTATGTTAGCAAGTCAATCAAATTGGATTTTTACATATAAAGACGACGAAAATGCCCGTTATAGTGATATAGAAAATCTACCATATTCCACTATCGTAAAGCAGTTACTATGGCAACGAGGACTAAAGTCTGAAAAGGAAATCCATGACTTTTTACAACCAAATCTTGAAAACCTTCATGATCCGAGCTTGTTCTCTACCATTGAGTCAGCAGTAAACCGAGTAGAGAAAGCGATAGAACTAGGGGAAAGCATATTAGTTTACGGTGATTATGATGCAGATGGTGTCACCTCTACTACTGTAATGGTGGAGGCATTAAGAGAAAAAGGTGCCATGTGTGATTACTATATACCGAATCGTTTTACAGAAGGCTATGGTCCAAATAAAGCGGCATTCCAAGAGATTCACAGACAAGGCTTTCAGCTTATTATAACAGTAGATAATGGTATTGCAGGAACAGAGGAAATCGCTTATGCGAATGAATTAGGTATGGATGTAATTATTACAGACCATCACGAGGTACAGGAAGAATTACCAGATGCGCTAGCTATTATCCACCCAAAATGTGCAGAAGACTATCCATTCAAGGAATTGGCAGGAGTTGGTGTTGCTTTTAAATTTGCTACACAGTTACTCGGATATTTTCCAAAGAAATTTCTTGATTTAGTCGCTATAGGCACTATCGCTGATTTAGTACCTTTAGTAGGAGAAAATCGAGTTCTTGTATCATATGGATTAAAGGAAATGGCCACAACAGAACGAATTGGGCTACAAGCTTTAAAAAAGCAATGTTCTATTGATGGACAGGTGACAGAAGAGGATATTGGATTTCGAATTGGTCCAAGACTAAATGCAGTGGGTCGTTTACAGGATGCAAATATTGCGGTGGATCTACTATTAGCAACAGATCAAGAAGAAGCAGAGGAGCTAGTCCAATATGTACAGGAGTTGAATAAAGAGCGCCAAAAGATTGTCGCAAATATCGCAGAAGAAGCCATTGAGTTATTAGAGCAATCGGGTAATACCGAAGAAATGGATGTATTAGTCGTAGCCAAGGAAGGATGGAATCAAGGCGTGCTTGGTATCGTTGCTTCTAGACTCGTACAAACCTATCATCGACCTGCAATAGTGTTAGCTATTGATCCAGAATTAGAAACCGCTAAAGGGTCTGCACGAAGTATTGAAGGCTTTGACTTATTTAAAAATGGGATGAAACATAAGGATTTATTTACCCATTTCGGTGGACACGCTCAGGCTGCAGGGATGACACTCCCTAGAAAAAATATCGAGCCATTAAGAAAAGCGCTCGATCAACAAGCTAAAACTATCCTAACAGAAGAAGATTTTAAACCACAGCTGAAAATTGATGCGACAATACCATTAAAGGATATTGATATTGCGGTAATCAAAGAACTGGAACAGCTCGCGCCATTTGGAATGAATAATCCTAAGCCGAATTTTCATATCGAAGCAACCCCAATTGAACTAAGGCAGATTGGGGCAACTAAAAATCATTTAAAGGTCAAATTGGAGCAAGCTGGTACAGTAATGGATGGGATCGGCTTTGGCTTAGGAGCTTTTTTTCATCAACTTTCTAAGGAGTCGAAGCTTGAGGCGGTTGTTGAACTTCAAATAAATGAATGGAATGGAATTCGCAAACCACAGGTATTTCTTAAGGATCTAGCAGTATCCGAGTGGCAGCTATTTGACTACCGTGGACAGCAATCATGGTTAAAGCATATTGACCCTACTTGTTCGGATCAATATTTTGTTTACTTTAAAGAAAATCTATATCAAGATGTTATCGATGCGGTAGAAGCTAGGCAAGTGATAGAAGAGAAAAAAACCGTAAATGCCTTGTACTTACTTGATTTACCAAATACATTAGAAGAATTAACCTTCCTTTTGCAAAAGGTGGAGTCTAGTAGAATTTACGCTTGTTTTCAGGCTAGAGAAAGCTCCTATTTTACTACTTTGCCAACGAGAGAGGAGTTTAAATGGCTGTATCAATTAATTTTACAGCGCCAATTTTTTGATTATAAAGTCGATGCTCCTAAGCTGGCAAGCTATAAAGGTTGGAAGCTAGAAAAAATAAAATTTATGTTCCAAGTTTTCCACGAGCTTAACTTTGTGACGAGAGAAGGTGGTCGTATTATACCGACACAAAGTCCAGAAAAAAAAGATTTAACGGCATCTTCTTTATATCAAAGTCTTCAAGAGCAAAGGAAAGTAGAAGAAACTTTATATTTATCATCCTATCCGCAACTGAAAGCCTGGATAGATCAACAATTAAACACTGGTGCAGTGCCAGAGGAGGAAATGGTTTATGGATTATAAAAAGTATATAACAGTAGTCGAGGATTGGCCGAAGGAGGGTGTTCGATTCAAGGATATTACAACACTTATGGACAACGGACCTGCCTTTAAGTCAGCAGTTAATGAAATCGTAGAATATGCGAAATCGAAACAAATTGATTTAGTAGTAGGCCCAGAGGCACGTGGATTCATTGTCGGTTGCCCGGTGTCCTATGCATTAGAAGTTGGATTTGCACCAGTTAGAAAAGAAGGAAAGCTTCCGCGTGAAGTAATAAAGGTCGATTATGGCTTAGAATATGGAAAGAATATACTTACGATTCATAAAGACGCTATAAAGCCAGGTCAAAGAGTGCTAATTACCGACGATTTACTCGCAACTGGTGGTACGATTGAAGCGACGATTAAGTTGGTAGAGGAACTCGGTGGTATAGTGGTCGGCTGTGCATTCTTAATTGAGTTAACTTATTTAGATGGACGTGACAAATTAGATGGCTATGATGTTTTAACTTTAATGGAATATTAATTAAAAAAGTGCTCTTCGGAGTGCTTTTTTGTACAATAAATGAATAATAATTCAACTAATTTTTTATCTCAGGAAGAAGCTTGTCGAGTTTTGTAAGAAAATTTAAGGAAAATTACTGTTTTTTTTGGTACACTATATAAAACAAACTTTTTAAAGAACATTGAACCATTTTCTCTTAGAAGCAACAACGCATACAATGTGGAAGTAGTAGTTTTAAGAATAAAGGTGATTACATGGCAAAGGACAAAATATTAACGCCTGATGAAATATTTGAACAAGCCGAAAGTTATTTAAACGACGAAGATATTCGGTTTATCAGAGAGGCTTATCAATATGCAGAAAAGGCACATGAAGGACAGTTTCGTAAGTCTGGTGAACCTTATATTATTCATCCAGTTCAGGTTGCAGGCATCTTAATTGATCTCAAATTAGACCCTGAAACAATAGCTGGTGGTTTTTTGCATGATGTGGTAGAAGACACATCGGTAACAGTTGAAGATCTAGAAAAAGATTTTAATGAAGAGGTTGCCATGCTTGTAGATGGGGTGACAAAGCTAGGAAAAATTAAATATATGTCCAAAGCTGCGCAACAAGCGGAAAATCATCGCAAAATGTTCATTGCGATGGCAAAGGATATACGCGTGATCTTGATTAAGCTTGCGGATAGATTGCATAATATGCGGACATTAAAGCATTTACCGACAGAAAAGCAGCGCCGTATTTCCAATGAAACTTTAGAAATCTTTGCGCCGCTTGCCCATCGTCTCGGTATTTCCACCATTAAATGGGAGCTTGAGGATACAGCATTACGTTACTTAAATCCTCAGCAATATTACCGAATTGTTCATTTAATGAAACAAAAGCGTGAAGAAAGAGAAAACTATATCCAAGAAGTGATGGATGAAGTAAAAAAACAACTAGATGAAGTGAATATCTATGCAGAATTTTCCGGTCGTCCGAAACATTTGTATAGCATTTATCGTAAAATGATGATACAAAAAAAACAATTTAATGAAATATACGATTTATTAGCGGTAAGAATCATTGTGAACAGCATCAAGGATTGTTATGCCGTCCTTGGTATCATTCATACATGTTGGAAGCCGATGCCAGGAAGGTTTAAGGATTATATTGCCATGCCGAAGCCTAATCTATATCAATCCTTACACACAACCGTAATTGGACCAAAGGGTGCACCTTTAGAAGTACAAATACGAACAAAAGAAATGCATGAAATCGCCGAGTTCGGGATTGCTGCACATTGGGCATACAAAGAAGGGAAAAGGTTAAAGCAAAATCAGCATTCCAATGAAGATAAGCTAGCATGGTTTAGGGAAATTTTAGAATGGCAAAACGATGCACATGATGCGGAAGAGTTTATGGAATCATTAAAGGTAGATTTATTCTCTGACATGGTATATGTATTCACTCCAAAGGGAGAAGTAATTGAATTACCGCGAGGATCTGTGCCAATTGATTTTGCTTATAAAATTCATACAGAGGTAGGAAATCATACGATCGGTGCTAAAATTAACGGTAAAATGGAGCCATTAGACTATCGGTTGAAAAATGGTGACATTGTAGAGATTATGACATCCAAGCACTCTTATGGACCATCACAGGATTGGCTAAAAGTGACGCAAACATCACAAGCTAAGAATAAAATTAAGCAATTTTTCAAGAAACAACGTCGTGATGAAAATGTGACGAAAGGGCGAGAGCTTGTAGAGCAAGAGATTAAGGCGGCTGGTTTTGAACCAAAAGATGTCATGACAGAAGAGAATATTACATTGGCAATGGAAAAGTTCAGCTTTACTTCTGAAGAGGATATGTTTGCAGCAGTTGGCTATCACGGAATTACAGCAGCACAAATTGTGACAAGAATGACAGAGAAGCTCCGAGAGCATGATGAAAACCAGAATATTGAAGAAACGATTGAAAAGGTAAACGCAAGTGGTGAAACAATTAAGAAGAAATCAAAACGAGATTCTGGGGTGAAAGTTGAAGGCGTGGAAAACATGCTAATAAGACTTTCCAAGTGCTGTAATCCCGTACCCGGAGATGAGATAATTGGCTATATAACCAAAGGTCGAGGTGTATCCGTCCACCGTAAAGATTGTCCTAATGTGAATACAGATGAGGCAAAGGATCGATTAATTTATGTAGAATGGGAAAATGAGGAGTCTGAATCAAAATCTTATCATGTAGATTTAGAAATCTCAGGTTATGACAGAAGAGGTTTGCTTAATGATGTCCTTCAGGTAATTAATGAATCAAAGACAAACATTATTGCCGTTAATGGACGATCTGACCGTAACAAGATTGCTGTCATTCATGTGACTATTTTGATACACAATATTGGTCATCTTCGTAGAATAGTGGATCGCTTAAAACAGATCGGGGATGTCTATACAGTGGAAAGAACGATTCAATAAGGTAGGTTAGCACGATGAAAGTAATATTGCAAAGAGCAAAAGATGCTGAAGTTACCGTAAAAAATGCTTCAGTTGGTAAAATAGAGAATGGTTTTGTTGCATTGGTGGGGATCACTCACGGGGACACAGAAGAGGACTTGGAGTATCTTGTCAACAAAACGATACATTTAAGAATCTTTGAGGATAATCAAGGGAAGATGAACCTCTCATTAAAGGATATTGGTGGCAGTATCTTATCGATTTCTCAATTCACCTTATACGCTGATTGCCGCAAAGGAAGAAGACCAAATTTTATGCAAGCAGCTAAGCCAGATCAAGCAGAAAAGCTATATGAACAATGGAACCGAAAACTACGCAATAATGGAATAACGGTCGAAACAGGTGCTTTTGGCGAAATGATGAACGTAAGTTTTACAAATGTAGGTCCTGTAACAATTATCCTCGATTCAGCAGAACGTAAATAAAAGATCAAAACCCTTCAATAGAAAACAAACTATTGGAGGGTTTGCTATTGTCTGAGAATGGTAATAACGATCATTTGTTGAAATAATCATACAAGCCCATTATAATTCCTCTACTCATGGATTCTAAGAAAACATTTGATCTAAGATGACTTTCTTCTTCTCGATTGGAGAGAAATCCCAATTCTAGAAGTAAGGATGGACGGTGATTCATTCGTAACACCTGCAAATCCTCTTGAACTACTCCACGATCATTCATCCCAGTTTGTGAAAGGATGCCTTTGTGTACATATTTAGCCAACGATTGATCCGTGTCACTATAATAGTAAGTCCCCACACCTTTAACGTCCGGTAGCTCAGGAGTACTATTATAATGAAGACTCAAAAAAACATCTGGAAACTTAGAACCTGAATAAGTGGTACGGCTTGTAAGAGAAACATAGTAGTTTTTGTTTCTGGTAAGATATACCTTTGCTCCATGAGCTTCCAGCATTTCTTTTAGGACAAACGATGTTTTTAACGTGTAGTTACTTTCATAGCCACAACTTGCTCCAATCGCTCCAACATCAATTCCTCCATGACCTGGGTCAATCACGATTATCTTACCATTTAAATCAGAAACTGAAGAATGAAAATCCTTTATTTCTGATGTTGTAGGGGAGGCTTGAGTAGTCGTTGTGCTTTTTTCATTCTCTTCGGATTCCTGCATTTCCTTTTCAACAATTTGAGCATAATCTTTATGTATCCAACCATTTTCAGTAGCAAGTTCAATTTTAATCCATTCGTCTACTTCTTCAATAATACGATAAGTATCAGGTGGATTAACCTGTGCAATGACTTCATATTCTGTTCCTGGCCCATTACGCACATTTAGATTTTCTCCCTCAATTTGCGCTTGTTTTGCATAAAGATAACATGACATGGAAAAAATAATGATCGAACTAATAAAAAGCATAAATAATAGCTTTTTCTTCACAAACGGTACGCTCCTTTGTCTTTTCTCGTTTATATTTTAACGAAAAATAGATGGAAATAAAAGTGAAAAAGGAAGAGGATTTCATGAGAACCAATTTTAAACAAAATCTTATACTGTCCTCAAGTAGTGTAAATACAAGGAAAATACATGGTTATACAGATTATGTTGCCAATGATAATAAGTTTAATATCGCTCAAGCGGCGAATATTACCATTCATTCAACACAAAAATGGAAGAAAAGCACTCATCAATCTTGACAAAAGTCTTTTCCAACGATTATGATAGAAACAATTCCATAATATGATACGATGAAAGCATGTGAAGGAAATAGTAGCTGATGTCAACGGTAGAAAAGAGAGAGAATTCCTATGGCTGAAAGAATTCTTACTAACCGTCTTTAGTGAATGACATTCTGGAGGCTTTATACTGAATGAAGTAGGTATAAACGTAGGCAGGCGTTAACTGTTTGAGTGGGAGTAATATGGATTACTTCAACTAGGGTGGCAACACGGGTATAACTCTCGTCCCTTTTTTGGGATGAGAGTTTTTCTAATTCTCCAGATTGAAAAGAAAAAGCTAATTACAGAATATTAAATAGGGGGAAATGCTATGAAAGCACCTAGAGGAACACAGGATTTATTACCTGGTGTTTCAGATAAGTGGCAATATGTCGAAGGTAAATTGAAGGAATTAAGTAATCTCTATCAATATAAAGAGATTCGAACTCCAATATTCGAGCATACCGAATTATTTGAGCGAGGTGTCGGTGATACAACCGATATTGTCCAAAAAGAGATGTATACCTTTACGGATAAGGGAGATCGCAGTATTACATTAAGACCTGAAGGAACTGCATCTGTAGTAAGAGCGTTTGTTCAGCACAAGCTATTTGGAAGTCCAAGCCAACCTACTAAGCTTTTTTATATCGGACCAATGTTTCGCTATGAACGTCCTCAGCAAGGAAGAATGCGACAATTTGTCCAATATGGAGTAGAGGCATTAGGTAGTGCGGATCCAGCAATTGATGCAGAGGTAATATCTCTTGCAATGAATGCCTATCAATCACTTGGTTTAAAGTCGTTGAAGCTTGTCATTAATAGCTTAGGAGATCAGGAAAGCAGAGAAAATCACCGTCAAGCATTGATCGATCATTTCACACCAGTGAAGGAAGAGCTTTGCTCGGATTGTCAAACAAGACTGGAGCAAAATCCGCTTCGAGTGCTTGATTGTAAGAAGGATCGTGATCATGAAGCAATGGCAACAGCTCCGTCTATCTTAGACTATTTAAATGAGGAGTCCAGTCAATATTTTGAAAAGGTTCAAGCATATTTGGATGCCATGAACATTTCCTATATTGTGGATAAAAATCTAGTTCGAGGTTTAGATTATTATAATCACACTGCCTTTGAAATAATGAGTGATGCACAAGGATTTGGTGCTATAACGACCTTATCTGGCGGGGGACGCTATAATGGATTAGTTCAAGAGCTTGGCGGACCGGAAACACCTGGAATAGGTTTTGCTATGAGTATTGAACGTCTACTTATGGCTTTAGAAGCAGAAGGTGTCGATTTACCGATCGATGAGCGATTAGATTGCTATGTTATCTCGATCGGAGATGAAGCTAATATAAAAGCAGCATCCATTGTGAATAAATTACGAGAATCAGGTATTCAAGTCGACAAGGATTATCAAGGTAAAAAAATGAAAGCACAATTTAAAGCAGCAGATCGTTTACAAGCAAAATTCGTCCTCGTTCTGGGTGAGGATGAGTTAGCAAATAATCAAATTGCGGTGAAAAATATGGATTCTGGTGAGCAAGATACCATCGAATTAGAGCAATTAAACGGATATTTACAAAGATTGTTGTAAGGGGGACTATAGATGAAAAATCGTACATTAGCTGGTACATTATCAAAAAAAGATGAAAAAAAAGAAGTTGTGTTAAAAGGTTGGGTACAAAAGCGAAGGGACTTAGGTGAAATTATTTTCATTGATCTTCGTGACCGCTCAGGTGTTGTTCAAACCGTTTTTAATGCGGAAATTTCAAAAGAGGCGTTGGTCATTGCAGATAGTGTGAGAAGTGAGTATGTCGTTGAAATAAAAGGGGAAGTAGTTGAAAGGGATGAAGATACAATCAATCCTAAAATTGCTACAGGAGAGATTGAAGTCCTTGTAAGTGAAATAAAAATACTAAACGCTTCATTGAACCCACCATTTTCCTTAACTGATGATATCGATGTTTCTGAGGATATTCGATTAAAATACCGTTATTTAGATTTGCGCCGTGAAGTAATGCAAGAAACCTTCAAACTACGTCATAAGGCAACACAGTCTATTCGTGCTTTTTTAAATGATGAGTCATTTTTAGAAATGGAAACACCTATGTTAACGAAAAGTACACCAGAAGGGGCACGTGATTATTTAGTACCGAGTCGTGTTCATGAAGGGTATTTTTATGCATTACCGCAATCTCCACAGATTTTTAAACAGCTTTTAATGGTGGCCGGATTTGAGAAATATTATCAATTTGCTCGATGCTTCCGTGATGAGGATTTAAGAGCGGATCGTCAACCAGAGTTTACGCAAATTGATATCGAAACATCGTTTATGTCGATGGATGATATCTTGGATATGACAGAAAGAATGATGAAGAAAGTCATGGAAGAAGTTAAGGGTATAGATGTGCAAACACCATTTTTGCGCATGCCGTATGATGAAGCAATGGAGCGATTTGGATCAGATAAACCAGATGTTCGTTTTGGTATGGAGTTAGTGAGTTTATCAGACGTTGTAAAAGAGTCTAGCTTTAAAGTTTTCCGCGAAGCAGTGGAAAACGGAGGTAAAGTTAGTGGTCTGAATCTGAAAGGAAAAGCTGACCAATATTCTCGTAAAGATTTAGACAATATGACAGACTTTGCTAAAATCTATGGAGCAAAGGGTCTAGCTTGGTTAAAAGTGGAGGAAGAGGGATTAGTAGGCCCCATTGCAAAGTTCTTCTCAGAAGAAGAACAAAACCAATTCCGCTCCTTGCTTGAAGCGGAAGCAGGAGACCTATTATTCTTTGTAGCAGATAAGAAGCAGGTTGTATTCGATACTTTAGGTGCTTTACGTCTGAAGCTTGCGAAGGAGCATCATCTGATTGACGAAAGCAAATATGAATTTTTATGGATTACAGATTGGCCGTTGCTAGAGTATGATGAAGAGGCGGGTCGCTACCATGCAGCTCATCATCCGTTTACCATGCCAATGGAATCTGATTTAGATAAGTTAGATACAGATCCAGGTGCGGTACGTGCACAGGCTTATGATTTAGTGTTAAATGGATATGAGCTTGGTGGAGGTTCTTTACGTATTTATCAAAGAGAGATGCAAAACCAAATGTTTGAAAAGCTAGGCTTTACCAAAGAAGAAGCGGAAGCACAGTTTGGATTCTTATTGGATGCATTAGAGTATGGAGCACCACCACATGGGGGAATTGCGTTTGGCTTCGATCGTTTTATCATGCTGCTTGCCGGTCGCACAAATCTACGAGATACGATTTTATTCCCAAAAACAGCATCAGCCCAGGATCCGATGACGGAAGCTCCAAGTCCAGTAGATATCAAGCAACTGAATGAATTGCATCTAAAATTAAACTAAATGGAGTCGACATTGTAAAGAAATTGTAAACTTGAAAATCAAGTGAAAATATGCTATGATTTATTTACAAAATGATAAACAAATCCTGATGTGTTCGTCGGATCAATGACGTTTTGACCGAACACCATTAACATCGGGAGCCCAGTGTTCCTACATGGTGTGCAAGCCACTTTACTTAGGAAGCGAATGTGGAAGTATGAAGTGTAGGACAGGGCACCCACCTGCCTTGAGCGGGATCAAAACTTCATCACTACGACGGCACAATTGGGATTTCGATACATACACGGAACACATCTGAGGAAGGTGTGTTTTTTTGTTCTATTTAGGTGAAATTTAAAAAAAGACTACTTTGATCTTTTTCTGGCTAAAAATAGCAAAAAACTGAGCAAAAGCTCAGTTTTTTATTTTGCGACCTGTTCAAGATTTCCGTTCTTATCCATGCGGAATTTAGGTACGGGTCGTGGTTGTTCTTCATCAAAGACTACCATTTTTCTGGCGCGTTCTACAATCTGCATAAAAGCCTGATAGTCTTCATGCATTGTTTGTAATTCTTGTTCTAATTCTTGTACTCTTTTTCGGTGAGTTTCTAGCTGTGTTTGAAGTTGTTCTTTTTCTTGAATTAATCTTTCCATATTAGACTGGGAATATTTCATTTGTTGCTGTTCTTTCTTAAGGAATTGCAAATAGCGTATGACTTGACTCAAATCTAAGGAAGATTGAGGGGCCACATCTTGCATAGCAGGCTTGGTTTCTTCTTTTTTCCAATTCCAAATAAAGGAATCCTCTTGTGAACTTTTATCAAATACCTCTTCTTCCTCTGGTAAATGAAGATTAGTAGTTGTTGTAGTAGTATTTTGCTCTTTGTTTGCGAGAGCCCTTTTTCGATCTTTTCGTTGTTTTTTTGCAATTTGAACCGCTTGTTCATAGCTTTGGCGAACTTCAGCATTCCATCTGAATCCACAAGCAGCTGATGTACGGTTTAACTTGTCCCCTACTTCATCGAATGCTTTTAATTGTGTGCTCCCTTCCCTAATATGACGTAGCACAGTCTCTGCTAGTAGCAAATCATCCTCATGAGACCATGCATCCTGACGTACTTTGGCCATTTCCTTCACTCCTTGTTTTTCTAATCAATAATTTTTGTGATAGATTATATAGATCTAAACTAGATTCATAATCGTACGTGTTTGAGCTTATTCCTTATTGTGACCAGAAAAACAAGATTTAAACATTACTTTTTTAAATTATCATAAATTTGCTTAATATTTTTTTCGAATTTACCAGTTTCTTTTGGATGATAATATTGCTTATGTTTGATTTTGTGAGGTAGATATTGTTGCTTCACCCACCCAGCATCATAAGCATGAGGATACTTATAATCAAGTCCTCTACCAAGTGCCTTTGCTCCTTGGTAATGTGCATCCTTTAAGTGTGCAGGTACCTCCCCAGTATCGCCTTTTCTAATATCAGATAAGGCGGCATCAATCGCCATGATCGCACTATTGGATTTAGGTGAAAGACATAGCTCTATAATTGCTGCAGATAGTGGAATTCTTGCTTCAGGAAATCCTACTCTCTCAGCAGATTCAATTGCAGAGAGTGTATGTGGGCCTGCCTGTGGATTTGCTAGTCCAATATCTTCATAGGCACATACGAGCATTCTCCTTGCAATACTATCCAAATCCCCGGCTTCGATAAGCCTTGCTAAATAATGGAGGGCTGCATCTACATCACTTCCACGAATAGATTTCTGAAAGGCTGATAAAACATCATAATGTGCATCCCCGCCTTTATCATGAGAGAAGCTTTTCTTTTGCATGGACGCCTCTGCATTAGCTAAGTTGATTACAATCTTACCTTCTTCATTTTTCGGTGTAGAGTAGGCAGCAAGTTCTAATCCGTTTAATGCTGCTCTTAAATCACCATTTGCTGCATTTGCAAAATGTTCTTTTGCATCTTGTAGGAGGGAAATAGGGAGGGCTCCTAGCCCGTTTGTTGTATCGTGAATAGCTCGCTCTAAAGCTTCTAAAATATCCTCTTGCTCTAAAGGATAGAGTTCAAAAATATGAGATCTACTTCTAATAGCAGGGTTAATCGAATGATACGGATTGCTTGTAGTACAACCAATTAACGTGATTAGATTAGACTCAACGTGTGGAAGCAAGAAGTCTTGTTTGGCTTTATCCAAGCGATGCACCTCATCAAGTATGACGACAAGTTGACCAGACATTTTCGCTTCTTCTACCGCAATTTGCATATCCTTTTTCTTATCAATCGCAGCGTTCAATAATTTATAGCGTAGGCTGAGGCTGTTTGCAATTCCAATTGCCATAGATGTTTTGCCTGTCCCTGGTGGACCGTATAATACCATAGAATGAAGTCTATTTGCCTCTACCATTCTTCTGATCATTTTACCCTCGCCAACAAGATGTTTTTGTCCGATTACATCATCAATATGTTGAGGACGCATGCGAAATGCTAAAGGTTTACCTGACATTAAGATCACTTCCTTATTAGAAATGGAGTTATTTAACACTATTTATGAGATAGAGTATTTGTATTATAAATATTACGCTTGACTTTTTTATCCTTTTTCTATATAATTATAGAATTTGCAAATAGATTATATTATTGGCATTCCCTTAAGCTTTTCCATAATCATTCTGCAATAAATCTATCATTCATGCTATAATAGCAACTAATGACAAACTTTTCTAGACATAAGATAAATTTGATGGAGATATTTTAAAATGAGGTGTATGTATGAAAATCTCGACAAAAGGTAGATATGGATTAACCATTATGATCGAATTAGCAAAACAAAATGGCAATGGACCCATTTCTCTAAAATCGATTGCCAAAGAAAATAATTTATCAGAGCATTATTTAGAGCAATTAGTAGCTCCATTAAGAAATGCCAGCCTTGTGAAAAGTGTTCGTGGAGCTTATGGAGGTTATGTGCTTGCAAAGGAACCAGATGATATTACTGCAGGGGATATTATACGTATATTAGAAGGTCCGATTACCCCTGTAGAGGGCATAGAAAATGAAGAGCCAGCAAAGCAAGAACTGTGGATTCGAATCCGTGATGCGGTCAAAGAAGTATTGGATACCACCACGTTACAGGATCTCTCCAACTATGGAGAGCAAGGAACACAGGACCCTTACATGTTCTATATTTAAGAGAGAAAGGCTGACAACGAATGAATGCAATTTATTTGGACCATGCAGCAACATCTCCTATGCACCCAAAGGTTATTGAGGAAATGACAAAATGCATGCATGATCAATATGGAAATCCTTCGAGTGTTCACTCCTTTGGTCGAAAATCGAGACAAATACTTGATCGAGCTCGACTCGTAGCAGCTCAATCTATTGGAGCTAATGAGAAGGATATTGTCTTTACAAGTGGTGGAACAGAAGCAGATAACCTTGCCATTCTAGGTGTGGCAAATGAATCGACAAAAGGGAAGCACATCATTACAACCAAAATAGAGCATCATGCGGTATTGCACACTACTGAATATCTAGAAAAACATGGATATCGCGTAACCTATTTGGATGTAGATGAAGATGGTTTAGTCAGTGTGGAAGAGTTAAAAAGAGCTTTAACAGATGATACGATTCTAGTCACAGTAATGATGGTAAATAATGAAACAGGTGTTATTCAGCCAATTAGAGAAATTGGTGAAATGCTGAGAGATCATCCTGCTGTATTCCATTCAGATGCTGTACAAGCATATGGAATGCTACCAATTAATGTACAAGAATTAGGGGTAGACCTTTTAACTGTCTCCTCCCATAAAATTAATGGACCAAAAGGGTTAGGATTCTTATATTCACATCCTAATGTTCGATTAAATCCACGACAATTCGGAGGAGAACAGGAACGGAAGCGGCGTCCAGGCACAGAAAATGTAGCAGGTATTGCAGGATTTACCGAAGCAATTAAGCTTGCACAAGCAGAAAGGGAACTAAGGTATGAAATGTACCTTCATTATAATCAGACATTCATCCATGTCTTAAAAGAAGAAGGCGTACATTTCGAAATAAATGGGAACGATAGTCCTAGAGTACCTACTATAACAAACATTAGCTTTCCAGGTACAAATGTGGAACAATTGCTAACCAATTTTGATCTAAGTGGAGTTGCTGCATCAAGTGGAAGTGCATGTACAGCAGGTTCAGTTGAGCCATCTCATGTATTAAGTGCAATGTTTACCGAAAATAGTGCCTGTACAACGAACTCCATACGCTTTAGTTTTGGGCTTGCCAATAATGAAGAAAATATTTTAGAAGCAGCAAGACGTGTTGCTCAAATTGTCAAAAGGTTAACAACAAACTAAAAATGAGGTGATACAGATGAAAAGACCTGAAGACACACGTGTAGTTGTAGGAATGAGTGGTGGGGTGGATTCTTCTGTTACAGCACTATTATTGAAACAACAAGGCTATGATGTTGTTGGAATATTTATGAAAAACTGGGATGATACCGACGAGACAGGCTTTTGTACCGCAACTGAAGACTTCGATGATGTCGTTCGTGTATGTAACCAATTAGACATTCCATATTATGCAGTCAATTTTGAAAAACAATATTGGGATAAAGTCTTCACTTACTTTTTGGATGAATATAAAGCTGGGAGAACGCCAAATCCGGATGTGATGTGTAATAAAGAAATTAAGTTTAAAGCCTTTTTAGAGCATGCATTATCACTAGGCGCTGATTATGTGGCAACTGGCCATTATGCACAAATACGCCGCATTGGTGACAGAGTAGAAATGCTTCGAGGAGTAGATGATAACAAAGATCAAACCTACTTCTTAAATCAATTGTCAGAAGAAGTATTAGAGAAAGTAATGTTCCCATTAGGACATCTACCAAAATCCGAAGTGCGTCGCATTGCCACTGAAAATGGCTTGGCAACAGCCACCAAAAAAGATAGTACCGGTATTTGTTTTATCGGTGAGCGCAATTTCAAGGAATTTTTAAGTGAATATTTACCAGCACAGCCAGGTAAAATCATGACTTTATCGGGAGAAGTAAAAGGTGAGCATGATGGCTTAATGTATTATACCATCGGTCAAAGACAAGGCCTTGGTATTGGGGGGCCAGGTGGCCCGTGGTTTGTTGTCGGTAAAAACCTTCAGGAAAATGTTCTATATGTTGGAGCAGACTACCATAATGATGCCCTCTATTCTGATGGGTTATTGGCTACAGATCTAAATTGGATTAATGAGGCACCTATAGAAGCCTTCCATTGTACGGCAAAATTCCGCTATCGCCAAAAGGATAGTGGAGTGACTGTCTACCCGAATACCGATGGAACAGTAAAAGTCGTTTTTGATGACAGTGAAAGAGCGATTACGCCAGGCCAAGCAGTTGTCTTCTATCAAAATGAAGTCTGTTTAGGTGGGGGAACCATTAACGAAATCATCAAAAATGATAAATTTTTGGATTATGTAGGATAGTTTTTCGAGAAAATGCTTTAGTAATAAGTACTATAAGAAAGTGCGTATATTGATACAAATTTTAAGTATCAGTATACGCCTTTTTGTTTGTATATATTAATAAGAATGATCAAATTATCAGTATGAACTCCCCTCTCTTTGTTTTTTCATTAAAATCAAGTAAAATAGGTGCATGGAGGTTTTAAATGATGAAAGAAATGGACCAAGGAATACAATATATGAAAGAAGGTAAGCTTGAAGAAGCGGCCAAGTACTTTACAGAAGCAATAGAACAAAACCCAAACGACCCAATACATTATATAAATTTTGGAAACTTACTTTTACATATGAAAGACTATGGGCGTGCCCAGAAGTTTTATCAAAAGGCGACTCAATTAGATGAAGAAGCAGCCACCGCTTTTTATGGCTTAGGCAACGTTTATTTTGAACAAGATGAATTTAATGACGCGAGAGTCAATTTTCAAAAGGCATTAACATTAGGACTTGATGAAGCGGATGTCTATTTTATGCTTGGATTGTCTTGTTTATATGATGAGAAATTCAAGCATGCGTTACCATACTTACAACGAGCCACCGAATTAAATGGAGAGGATGCAGATGTCTGGTTCCAATATGGTCTTGCCCTGGCCCAAACAGAACAATTAACCAATGCAAAAGAAGTTTTTATAAAAGTATTAGAGCTTGAAACAAATCATAGTGATGCCCACTATAATTTAGGGGTTATTAGCTTGTTTAATGAGAACATCCAAGAGGCGTTAGCACACTTTACTAGAGCGCTCGAAATTCAGCCTGAACATATTCTTGCGGCTAACGGGAAGAATCAAATCGAAAAAATGCTTGCAGATAATGAGTGAATAAAGGGGTATAGGCAATGTCAACAGATCCAATTGTTGAACAAAAAAATTTTATAAAAGGGGAAATGATCCATACCATATTCGAAAATAAACAAGAGCATTTTTCGATAGCAAAGATCAAAGTATTGGAAACAAATCAAGAGCTTTCTGAAAAAGAGATTGTTGTAAAAGGGTATTTTCGAAGATTAGATCCAGGAGAAACGTATGAATTTTATGGAAGAATGGTTGAGCATAAACGATTTGGACGACAATTTCAAGTGGATAGCTACCAACGATTTCTGCCTGAATCAAAGGAAGGTGTCATTGCTTATTTATCTAGTGATTTATTTCCCGGTATTGGTAAAAAAACAGCAGAAAGAATAGTAACGGTATTAGGAGAAGCGGCCTTATCCAAAATTTTAAATGACCAATCTGTATTGGAACAGGTCAATGGATTACCTAAAGACAAACAAGAGAAAATATATCAAATATTACATGAAAACCAGGGTTTTGAGCATATAGTAATAGAATTATCTAAATATGGTTTCGGATTAAAAATGGCACAAAAAATGTACAGCGCCTATCGTGAGAAGACATTGGAGTATCTCATCGAAAATCCTTATTTATTTGTGTTTGAAGTGGAAGGTTTCGGCTTTTTAAGAGCAGATCAAATTGCCCGTCAAAATGGGATTACAGTAGACCATCCAACAAGACTACAGGCAGCTTGTATCTTTGTATTACAAAATAGTATACAGGATGGAAATGTCTATTTGCCTATGGATGTTTTACTTGGTGAAATGGATCAACTTCTTCAAGGGGAAGAAAATAATATAGAAGCAGAGAAGTTGACTGCTGAAATTGTGGAACTAAATAAGAAAAAAGAAATTATTGTGACAGATAAAAAGGCATATTTGCCTTCACTTTATTATTCTGAAACAGGATTTTGTGCGCAAGTGAAGCGAATTGCGGACAAGAGCCAAGAAAAGGCTTTTACCGATGCAGAGCTTTTGAAAATAGTTGGAGATATTGAAGAAAAAGAAACCATAAGCTACGGAAAAGAACAATACGAGGCAATAGAAACAGCCTTGTCGGAAAAAATAATGATTTTAACAGGTGGTCCAGGGACAGGGAAAACAACAGTAATCAAGGGTATTATTAATGCTTATGCTCAGATACATGACTTTTCAATTGATAAGGCCGATTATGATGACAGTGAGGAATACCCTTTTATACTTACTGCACCGACTGGAAGAGCAGCAAAAAGACTTAAGGAATCCACTGGCATAGAGAGTATGACTATTCATCGATTACTAGGCTGGGATGGACATGAAACTTTCGATAAGGATGAAAACAATCGAATTACAGGGAAAATAATTGTCATCGATGAGTTTTCGATGGTAGACATATGGCTTGCTTATCAATTGTTCCGAGCTATACCTAGTGATATGCAAGTCTTGATTGTCGGTGATGAAGATCAATTACCATCTGTTGGACCTGGTCAAGTTTTGGCAGATTTATTGGCAAGTAAAGTAGTAAAGTCCATTCAGCTAACAGAAGTATATCGCCAAAAGGAAGGGTCAAAAATAATCCAGCTTGCTCACGAGATTAAAAATGGTCAGGTGGAGAAAGAAACGCTTGTGAAAGCTAATGATTTTAATTTTTTTAAATGTTCTGATTATCAGGTTGTCGATATTGTGAAGCAAATAGTGAAAAAGGCACACGATAAAGGTGTCGATCTACGACAAATTCAAGTGCTTGCACCAATGTATCGATCAAAGGCAGGAATCCATCGATTAAACGAAGAACTACAAAAAGTGTTAAATCCTTCCGTGCCTGGTAGAAGAGAAATGCGTTTTGGAGAGACGGTTTTCCGAAAAGGAGATAAAGTGATCCAGCTCGTTAATCAGCCCGAGGATGGAGTTTTCAATGGGGATATTGGAGAGGTAGTAGCCATTTTTGAAAAGGATGAAAATATGGAGCAAGAGGAACAAGTAGTGGTGGCCTTTGAAGACCGAGAGGTTCCTTATGCTAAAACAGATTTAATGAATTTAATGCATGCTTATTGTACGTCAATTCATAAATCTCAAGGGAGCGAGTTTGCTATTGTTATACTTCCAATTATTAGGGGGTATAACCGAATGCTTCGAAAAAACTTAATTTATACAGCTATCACTCGTGCTAAGCAATCGCTTGTCATTTGCGGAGATGAGGATGCATTTTTAAAAGGGGTGCTAACAGAGGATACCAATCAACGCTACTCTTCCTTAGTGGAGTTTTTACAAGAACTTTTTGGCATGGAGAAGAAGGAAGAGCTTAAGGAAATAGAAAGTGACGATGAAACAGCTACTGAAAAGACAGCAGATGAGTTGCTATTACAGGTGAAGGTTGGCCAAGAGGATTTTTCGCCTTATGATTTTATGGAAGATTAAATGAAGATTTATTGGACATTAGCTGTGCTACTTATTCTAATAGTTTCACTAATTAACAGGTTTCCGAGGTGGCGGTTGTTTTGAACAATATATCACAGTTGCATGCTGTACAAATCTTTATTAAGTACTGATTTGAGATGAGGACTAGCGAAAATGGTACTTATTACAGTTTTAAGTACCAATTTGAGATGAGGACTAGCGAAAATGGTACTTATTACAGTTTTAAGTACTAATTTGAGATGAGGACTAGCGAAAATGGCTCTTATGGCAGCCCCACTGTTAGAGCTTTTCCATACAGGCGTTTGGCATAACAAGTATCAATCATAAAACCTTCACTCACTCATTGAATACATTGTTTCCACAATAGAAAAAAAGTACGGCAAAAGATCATTTCTTTCATTTATCCATCCTTATGATGTGTATAAAAATCCTTATTATGGAAAGGATGTATGGTAAAAACGTAAGAAATGAGGGAACTTTGGTGATTTGCCCAAACTGCAGAAGCAAGGATATTGGAATTATTGGGACTAACCAGTATTATTGCTGGAATTGTTATATAGAGCTATCAATACAAAATGATCTCCTTCACCTTCACGAAGTAGAAATGGATGGTTCCTTAAGCTCTTTAGATGACCTTTTTTCCGATGAGGAAAGAAGAGTAGAGAGGTAATGATGATGAAGAATCAAGCAAAAAAGGTTCGCATTGCGCTTCAGTTAATCATCCTTTGCCTTGCCGTACTCTTTTTCTATCTATTAATCATTTTATTCCCATTTTATAAAAGCTTATTGCTCATGTTTTTTCAAATTATCCTACCTTTTCTCATAGCGGGTTTGATAGCATATTTATTGCACCCAGTTGTTGAGAAGATTCATCAATACAATATTCCACGAACAATCGCTATATTACTAATTTATTTATTCTTCTTTCTAATAGCTGGTCTAGGAATCTATTTCTATTTTCCGACGATCGTAAGACAATTAAATGAGTTCAGACTGAACATTCCACAATTAATCGAGTCCTATCAGACCTTTTTATATAGTATTTATGATCAAACATCATTTTTGCCAGAAGGCTTTCATGATAAATTAGATGAATTTTTTCTTAACATAGAGAATAGGCTTGGCAATATCTTCACAGCGATAATGGATAATATTCCAATGGTTTTTGATGTGTTTGTCATGATTGCCGTAATCCCCATTTTGTCTTTTTATTTTTTA
Organism: Gracilibacillus sp. JCM 18860; assembly: GCF_055395245.1. NCBI lineage: Bacteria > Bacillati > Bacillota > Bacilli > Caryophanales > Bacillaceae > Gracilibacillus > Gracilibacillus sp. JCM 18860. The sequence goes on along the minus strand of NZ_AP043868.1, from coordinate 785,382 downwards.
AAGGATTACAGCCGTTTGGAAAAAGGGGTACTCAAGCTAATACCTACTAGATATCATGCCTTTACAAAAAGATTAGCAAATGAAATGGAAGAGAGTTTAGGTCAATATATTCGAGGGCAAATTTTAGTTTGCTTCTTAGTCGGCTTTATTGCCTACTTATTATTAAAATGGATTGGAATGGAATATTCCATCCTACTCGGGGTTATTATTGGTTTAACCAACTTCATTCCATATTTTGGTCCAATTATTGGTGCCATTCCTGCACTTTTAATCGCCTTTACGATTTCGACTAAAATGGTGTTATTCGTATTGCTTGTCATTTTAGCTGTTCAGCTTACAGAAGGGAATCTGCTTTCTCCTTTTATTGTTGGTAAAAGTATTCGCATCCATCCTGTTTATATCATTCTTGCATTATTTATTGCAGCAAAAGTGGGAGGAGTGATTGGAATGATCCTAGCCGTTCCTTTATTAGCAATCGGGAGAGTGGCGGTCCCGCTTATTTACCGACAGATGAAACAAATTGACAGATAGCCATTTTTTCAATATAATATCCTAGCGAAGTCATATAACGGAAAAACGATGAAAAACATGAGTAGGTAGCTAACATTTCTAGAGAGGAATTTCCTTGGCTGGAAGAAATTCTAATGCACTGGTTACTGAAGCTAGTTTGAAGTGCAGTTTAATCACTGCCGGTGGTATCCACGTTACGGATCGAAAGATGATAGCTTTGGAATAAAGCTATAATTAGGGTGGTACCGCGGAAACTCTCGTCCCTTTGCTTTATAGCAGGGATGGGAGTTTTTTTACTATAAAACGGAGGTATAATAAAATGAAACAATTATCATCTGCACAGGTTCGTAAAATGTTTTTGGATTTCTTTAAAGAAAAGGGTCATGAAATAGAACCAAGTGCCTCATTAGTACCAAAGGATGACCCAACACTACTATGGATTAACAGTGGTGTAGCTACATTGAAAAAATACTTTGATGGACGTGTTATCCCAGAAAATCCTAGAATTACAAATGCACAAAAATCAATTAGAACAAATGATATTACAAACGTCGGTTATACAGCGAGACATCACACCTTTTTTGAAATGCTTGGTAATTTTTCCATTGGTGATTATTTTAAAGAGGAAGCGATTGATTTTGCGTGGGAGTTCTTAACAGGAGACAAATGGATTGGATTTGATAGTGAAAAGCTATCGGTTACAGTCCACCCCGAGGATGAAGAAGCTTACAAGCTTTGGCGAGATAAGATCGGTTTACCAGAAGAACGAATTATACGAATTGAAGAGAACTTTTGGGATATTGGGGAAGGACCAAGTGGACCAAATACGGAGATTTTTTATGATCGTGGGGAGGAATATGGCAATGATCTGAGTGATCCTGAGCTATACCCTGGTGGAGAAAATGAGCGCTATCTAGAAATTTGGAACCTTGTTTTTTCTCAATTTAACCATAACCCAGATGATAGCTACACACCTCTTCCGAAGAAAAACATTGATACCGGTATGGGACTTGAACGTTTAGTAAGTGTTATTCAAGGAACAAGAACAAATTTTGAAACAGATTTATTCTTACCGATTATACAAGCTACTGAAAAAATGGCAAACACAAAATATCAGACAAAAGCTGAATCAGATGTTGCCTTTAAAGTGATTGCAGACCATATTAGAACAGTCACTTTTGCCGTGAGTGATGGTGCACTTCCTTCTAATGAAGGTAGAGGATATGTACTAAGACGGTTATTACGTCGTGCAGTACGGTATGCGAAACAAATTGGAATTGAAAAGCCTTTTATGTTCAAACTTGTACCAACTGTAGCAACAATAATGGAAGCATTCTATCCAGAGGTGAAGGCAAAGGAAGCCTTTATTCAAAATGTTGTTCAAACAGAGGAAGAAAGATTCCATGAAACCTTACAAGAAGGTTTACAGATTTTAAATACCATTGTTAAACGTGAAAAAGAAGAGAATAGTAGTATATTTCCAGGGGAAGAAGTTTTCCGATTATATGATACCTATGGCTTTCCAAAAGAATTAACAGAGGAATATGTCGCTGAAGCTGGGTTTACAATAGATGAAGAAGGTTTTGAAAAAGAGATGGAAAAACAACGCGACAGAGCTCGAAATGCTAGACAAAAGGTTGATTCAATGCAGATTCAAGATGGTGTCCTAGCTAGCATAGATGCGAATAGTACGTTCATTGGATATGACCAATTACGAATTGATACGACTGTTTCAGCGATCGTGGCAGAAAAAGAAACCGTTTCTTCTATTCAGGATGGTCAAGAAGCTTATTTAATCCTAGCAGAGACGCCATTTTATGCAGAAAGTGGTGGACAAATAGCAGATAAAGGTTTGATCTTTAGCAAAAATGGAGAGGCTGAAGTACTGGATGTCCAAAAAGCACCGAATGGACAAAATCTGCATCGGATTCTAGTGAAAAAAGGGACCGTTTCTACGAATGAACAAGTAACGGCTCGTGTAGATGAATCATCACGTCAGTTTATTATAAAGAACCATACGGCAACCCATTTATTGCACCAAGCATTAAAGGATGTATTAGGAACACATGTTAATCAAGCGGGCTCTCTAGTCACTAGTAATCGTCTTCGCTTTGACTTTTCCCACTTTGGCGCTATAACCGAAGAAGAAATTGTAGAAATTGAGCAGCTCGTCAATGAAAAAATATGGGCATCCATTCCAGTAATGATTAGCAATAAAAAATTAGCGGAAGCAAAAGAGATGGGTGCGATGGCATTATTTGGTGAAAAATATGGGGAGATCGTACGTGTTGTTCAAATTGGTGACTATAGTATCGAATTATGTGGTGGATGCCATGTACAAAATTCTGCTGAGATTGGCCTATTTAAAATTGTTTCAGAATCTGGTATAGGTGCTGGAACGAGAAGAATAGAAGCTGTAACTGCCAAAAGTGCCTACCAATTTGTTAATGGAAAGCACCAATTATTAAAAACAGTTGCTTCTAAATTGAAAACGAAGGAAGAGCAAGTTACTGAACGGATTGAACATCTATTTAAAGAAATGAAGGATCAAGCGAAGGAAATGGATTCACTCAGTAAGAAACTGTCTCAACTTGAAGCATCTTCCATTCTAGAAGATGTAAAAGAAATAAATGGAGTTAAAGTTTTAGCCAAACAAGTGGATGTCTCTGATATGAACCAGCTCCGTCAAATGGTTGATGATATGAAGCAAAAATTAAAATCTGCGATTATTTTATTAGCAACTGTTCAAAATAATAAGGTTCAATTAGCTGCAGGGGTGACCAAAGATTTAGTCCAACAATATCACGCTGGTAATCTAATCAAAGAAACGGCTAAAATATGTGGTGGCGGCGGTGGTGGCCGTCCAGATATGGCACAAGCTGGTGGAAAAGACCCAAGCAAGATTCAAGAAGCATTACAATATGTAGAAAAATATGCAGAAAAGAAAGGCTAAGTTTGGTAATTTTCTATTATAAAAGGTATAATAGGGACACAATAGAGTAAATTAGTATCGTTTGGGGGTGCTTCCATGGATGGAATGGATAAAACAATGAAATTTAATTTTGCTGAAGAACCCGTTGAGAAGGATGTTAGCGAAGTACTTTTATTAGTACATGAAGCATTAGAGGAAAAAGGTTATCATCCAATAAATCAAATTGTTGGTTATTTACTATCAGGTGATCCAGCATATATTCCCCGTCATAAGGATGCACGAAATTTGATTAGGAGAATTGAGCGTGATGAAATATTGGAAGAATTAGTCCAATATTATATTAGCTCGAATAAGCATAATGGGTAAAATTCTAGGGTTAGATGTGGGCTCGAAAACAGTAGGAGTCGCAATAAGCGATGGTTTGGGCTGGACAGCTCAAGGCTTAACGACCCTACAGTGGCAAGAACCTGTTTTCGAGTCTGTAAAAAGCGAATTAGCTACAATTATTCAAGATCATGAAGTAGAAAAGGTTGTCATTGGTTTACCCAAAAACATGAATGGCACAATTGGTCCTCGAGGTGAGGCATCACAAGAGTTCGCCAAATTTGTCGAAAACCATTTTTCACTGCCGGCTATATTATGGGACGAACGTCTTACAACCATGGCGGCGGAAAAAGTTCTACTTGAAGCAGATATTAGTCGGAAAAAGCGCAAGAAGGTCATCGACAAAATGGCTGCAGTAATGATATTACAAGGTTATTTAGATAGTAAGTAAAAAAGGAGGTCATTTGAGTGCCACTAGAAGAAAAGGAACGTATCATTATTCCTGACGAAAATGGTGAAGAACATTTATTCGAAGTGCTTTTTACATTTGATGTGGATGAAACCGCACAATCTTATGTAGCAGTAGTACCTGCTGAACAAAAAGAAGATGAAGAGGTAGAAGTATTTGCCTTTCGTTATGAAGAAAAACAAAATGACGATGACTTAGCACTTTATCACATTGAATCAGATGAAGAGTGGGATATGGTAGAAGAAGTGCTCAATACCATTGCAGAAAATGAAGATTTACAAGAATAGTGAAAGCTGGCTAGTGTCATCTAGCCAGCTTTTTTATACGTAAAGTATAAATTTTTTTTGCAGGAAGTAAAGCGATGAAGCAAAAATTTTGATGTCCAAAGTATCCGAATGGAATTTTTAGAGGAAATACCATTGAAGCTATTGTAAACCAGATACGTGTGTAAATGAGTAAAAGAATTAAAAATTTACTAATACTCCCAAATTTCGATAGGTTCAGTTTTCCTTTGCTGAATTTTGTAGTATAATATATCGGGTGAGAGGGGGATTCCTTATGGGGAAAGAGACCGATGAAACCAATCTAAAGAAAAATAACAAACCTACATATAAAGAAATTGCTCAACAGCGAGGGAAAGAAGCTAGTGTGGCGAGAAAGATATTCTTGATCATTTTTCTTGTACTATTATTCATCATTATTGTAGGTGGATTTCTAGGATATAAATATGTCAAAAATGGCCTGACACCTGTTGATCCTAGTAATAAGGAAACGATAAATGTTACGATTCCACTCGGGTCAAGCACCTCCAATATTGCTTCCATCTTAGAAGAGAATGGGATTATTGCTAATAGCTTAATCTACCGATTCTATGTCAAATTTAACAATGCCTCTGACTTTCAAGCTGGTGATTATGCATTATCACCTTCGATGACATTAGAGGAGGTTACAGAGGAGCTTCAAACAGGTTCTGTTACCCAGGCAGGAGCCGTACGTGTCACCATACCTGAAGGACGTAACATAGAGGAAATAGCGGAGACTTATGAAAAAACAGCAAAGATAGATAAAGACGCCTTTTTAGAAAAGATGTCAGATAAAGCTTATATACAAGAGCTAATAAAACAGTATCCTGATATTTTGACAGAAGATATTTTGCAAGAGGATATTCGTTACCCGCTAGAGGGATATTTGTTTCCGGCAACTTATCAGTTTGCCGAAGAGAAACCAAGTATTGAAAAAGTGGTTACAAGCATGCTGAATAAGACGAAAGAGGTATTTATGCCTTACCTAGAACAGATTAAAGGCATGGAGCAATTTAATATGCACGATATTTTCACTTTTGCATCATTAGTAGAGGAAGAGGCACCAAACAATGAGGATCGTCGACTCATTTCTGGAGTTTTTTATAATCGAATAGATGAAGGCATGCGACTCCAAACAGATCCAACGGTAATTTATGCACATGGTGAACATATTTCAAGATTAACGTATGATCACTACGAGATTGAATCACCCTATAATACGTATACAGTAACAGGCTTACCGATTGGTCCTATTGCTAATTTCGGTGTTAGCTCTCTACAAGCTGTCTTAGAGCCACAAGACTCCAATTATTTATATTTCTTGGCAGATCAAGAAGGAAATGTACATTATTCTACAACCTATGAGGAACATCAGACACTAGAAGAAAAATATATTCACTCACAAGATTAAACGTGGATGGAAGCAGGGGAGAACATTATCCCTGCTTTTCCATTGCAAACTCTACTATACAATATCGCTCGGGGAGGAGCCTATAAGTGATTCAACCAGTCATTACCGATTATTTAAAAGGCTTAAAAAAGGACAAGCCAGAATGGACAACAATATTGGAATTAGAAGCCCAAAATGACCATGTTCCTATAATGGACCAAATTAGCATGGATTTTCTAGTTCAACTACTTCGTATAAAAAATGCCAAAAAGATATTAGAGATTGGTACAGCGATTGGTTATTCTGCATTACAAATGAGTCAAGTCTCAAATGAAATACAGGTTGTTACGGTCGAAAGAGATGTAAACATGTTTGAGCGTGCATTGTCAAACATAGAAAAATTAAAGAAACAAAAGCAGATCCATCCGATTTTTGGGGATGCTTTAAAAGTACAACAAGAAGTGGAAGAAAGAGCGCCATATGATCTTCTTTTTATTGATGCCGCTAAAGGACAATATCAGAAGTTTTTTGAACTATATGAGCCAATGCTTAAAGAGGATGGTTTAATTGTTACCGATAATGTGCTATTTCGTGGACTTGTCGCAGATAGTACAGATGCCTCGAAAAGATTACAAAAGCTTTCGGAGAAAATTGATCAATATAATCAATGGCTAATCCATCATCCAGATTACGTAACCACGATCGTACCTATTGGAGATGGAGTGGCCTTAAGTGTACCAAAACGGAACATAGGAGTGTAAACAACATGGAAAGAAAGAAGCCCGTTATTATTGGTGTTGCAGGGGGCTCCGGCTCCGGAAAAACCTCTGTTACAAAATCCATTCAAAATCGTTTTATCGATCAATCTGTTCTTGTTATTGAGCAAGACTTTTACTATAAAGATCAGTCGCATATGGAATTGGAAGAGAGGTTACAAACAAATTATGACCATCCATTAGCATTTGATCATGACCTACTAATTGAACATATCCAAGCACTGGTGAATCATCAACCAATCGATAAACCAATTTACGATTATAAGCTTCACACAAGGTCTGACGAAACGGAAAAGGTTGAACCAAAGGATGTTATCATAATTGAAGGTATTTTAATATTAGATGATCCCAGATTAGTCGATTTGATGGATATTAAAGTATTTGTCGATACAGATGCGGATTTACGTATTATCCGTCGTCTATTACGCGATATTAATGAGAGAGGCCGCTCTATTGATTCCGTCATTCATCAATATTTAGAAACCGTAAGGCCTGCACACTTGCAGTTTATTGAGCCGACTAAACGCTATGCAGATATTATTATTCCTGAAGGCGGCCAGAACATGGTTGCGATTGACTTATTAGCTACAAAAGTAGAGACGATTTTAGCCAAAAAATAATTTTAGATCCGTCAATAATAGAAAACTATTGAAAAATAATCCGAAATCTGCCATAGTAGTGGTTAGTATAATATTTTATCACGATGAGCAACTCTCAGTTAGCTTCAAAAGATGCCACAAATATCTTTATTTGTGGTATAATCTTTATTTACATGATACTACCAGCTAAAAGGATGTCTCGAAGTATAGCACCATTTACATACCAAACGAATTTCTGAGCTGTAAAAAATGGTGATAAATAAATGAATTTTTCATACAAATAAAGAGATATTCTCACAATCAATCAGTTAGTAATTGGAATGAAGGAGTGTAGGAACATGCCAGAAGAAAAAAGCTATTATATGACAGACGAAGGAAAAGTAAAATTAGAACAAGAACTGGAATATTTAAAAACAGAAAGAAGACAAGAAGTTGTAGAAAGAATTAAAATTGCAAGAGGATTTGGAGATCTCTCAGAGAATTCGGAATATGATGCGGCTAAGGATGAACAAGCATTTGTTGAATCACGTATCGCACAAATTGAGAATATGATCCGTAATGCTGTAATTATTGAAAATGATACCGATAATCCTGATATAGTTTCCCTTGGAAAAACCGTTACCTTTCAAGAACTGCCAGATGGTGAAGAGGAGAGCTACACCATTGTCGGAAGTGCCGAGGCAGATCCTTTTGAAGGAAAGATATCCAATGATTCACCAATAGCCAAAAGTCTTTTAGGACATTCTATTGGAGAGGAATTGACCGTACCTACACCAGCTGGTGACATGCAAGTGAAAATCTTAAATGTAGAATAAATAAAATGGATACCCTTTAAGTGGGTATCCATTTCTATTATGTATATTCTGCATTTACATATTTAAATGAACGGATGATGGACATGTTACTTCATGAAAAGGGAAGGTGGTTTTCAGTCTTTCTTCAATGAACCCCTCTTTGTTTGTTTCTAAAATAAACTGAAAGATAATTTCTTCTGATATGGAGTGAAATTCTAGCGTAATACCATTGAAAAAATAGATACATAATAACTTTTTTTCTTTGTCATAGCTAATGGAGTCAAAGGAATTTAATTCCCATAATTGACGATTAAAAGTTGTAGTTTTCATCAAAATCACACTCCTAACCCTTTCTTAATATAATATATTCCATATTTATGGACAAAATCCTGCTCATATGACAAAAAAAGAAAAAATTCGTTACAAATAACCTCAGAGGAGCCATATTTAATTACAACCACCACGCTGAGTGTTAAATATACTATGAATAGTGTCTACCGATTTTTTACTTCTATTAATTACTACACCCTCTTTCATATCATTATTTCTATAACTAACTGTTTCTCCATATACTTATTTATCGTCTTTTTCATTGTACACATCATTGTTTTCTTCTGATAAAAATGTCAAATCCTCATGATTTAGTTTTAAAGGAAAGTCAAATTCAGAATAAGCCATTACTACTCTTTTTAAAGGTGCTACTTCACTTTTGACGAAAACGCCATTCATAGAAGAACCTCCTTGGATTGTATAATTCATATTTTAAATACTAAAGGGTAAAGTAACAATATAGTTAACCTAGATGCTTTAAATATAATTAATATATCTTTTTATTCATAATAAATAAGTTTCCCCTTATAGACAGTGGATATCCAAGTGTGTTTTGGCTGGATGTTTTAAAATGGGCATGTTAAAAGAATGTAAAAACCAGCTTTCAAGCTGGTGAGTTGCATCCCTACAGGGGATTGTTGATCTTTTTAAGAAAATGCAATGGAAAGACTTATACCAAGATAAATGTTTAATAATGAGATTTATGGGTATATGTTTATTGATATTTTCCAATATCTCTTTAAACGGAAGAGAATCAAGGGTTATGAACCTTCCTTGATTCTCTTTTGTTTGTCAATTAAGTTTAACAATGTTAGGGCGCCTTTTTAGAATTTCCTTATCCTTATTCAAAAAAGATCAAATAAGCTCAGTATTCATTTATCAAAGAGGTGTACACATGTCAACATATATCATACCAATACAAACAGCATTTCTTATATTTCTCTTGTTATCCATATTCCTTACTATCCCTTGGCTGATCTATGTTTATCGAAAATTTGGTTACTTAAGTATTTGGGCTTCAATTGTTGCCTTTTCGTTTGTTTTTTATATGTTATCTGCTTTGTTTTTGGTGCTCTTACCTTTACCAGATACCCGAGATACGTGTGCAATGCAAACCACTGATACAGTACATTATTCACTTATTCCGTTTTACTTTATAGCGGATATCATCATGAGTAGTGAAATTGTTTGGACGCAACCATCAACCTATGCTCACGTATTGAAGCAGAGCGCATTTTTGCAAGCAGCATTCAATGTCCTATTGTTACTGCCATTTGGAGTCTATCTAAGGTACTTTTTACAGAAGAAACAATACTGGAAGCGCGCATTAGGTTTAGGATTTATCTTGTCACTTTTTTATGAGATTACCCAAGTAACTGGAATTTACGGAATTTACAATTGTTCTTATCGCATATTTGATGTAGATGATCTTATCCTAAATAGTACTGGTGCATTATTAGGTTTCCTTATTGCTCCAGTTATACTTGCTTTATTTCCTTCACGAATGAGCCTTTTAGTTAAAGCGGATCAAAAACTCAATAGTCAAGTTGTACCGCCACTTTCGCAATTGTTAGCTGTATTCATAGATTATCTATTAATTCTACTCAGTTGGAATTTGACAATAGGGCTTTTTACATCCAATGAATTGATTGAATTGATTTATAAAACAGCAGGATTTATTATATTTTACTTTGGTTTACCTCTTTTATGGGGTGGAAAAACAGTAGGAACGAATATTATGCGATTTAAACTTACCGATTTAGATGGCAATGTACCTAAATGGCAGCTTATGTTTAATAGACTATTTTCACTTTATTTACCATGGGTGACATCAGCATTTATTAATGTATTAGATGGCATGGAAATTGATATGGACTCACATCTATATGCTTACCATATCTTGATCACTGTGGCTGTATTTGTATTCTTCAGTATATTGTGGGGAGTTTTATTTATTCATGCTATTTTCGTCATTTTCAAAAAAGGGAAACGAACCTTCTATTTCGATCACGCATCGAATATAATACCGAGGAAAAAATAAAGTTATGAAGTAAACTGAGAAAATGTCCTGACCAATGATTCACTGTTTGCCTCGAAGCGAACCGAGACCATTGTAGTAGATTATAAAGGGGTAGAAGTTGTATCACATAAACATTGATTGTTAAGATGATCAAGTAATTGAGTCAACAAAGGTAAACTTTGAAAAAACAGCCCCTGACCAAATTGTAGAATTAACAGGTGCTATAATAGAAGGAAGTACTAGCAATGGTGTCCATAGAAGGAGATGAATTGTATGAGAATAAACAGTTTTGTAATGAAATAAAGAGGTATATATTTGGTAATCGACATGCTACAGGAGAGATTCTAAGTTGTATTCACCTTAGGTTCTCTTTTTAAAGGAAAGCGAAACATAATACATGCAATTACTAATTGTTTTTTATATGCTCGGCAGAAAAACAAGGTGACCAATATGATGGTTACCTTGTTTTTGTCTTTTTATTGGTAGATTAAAGAAATTCGAGACGAATATTTAAGGTTAATGTAAGGTTGGGCTAAGTATGCTGTAAGGTTGGCTATGTATAATGAATAAAAGAAAGACAAATGGGAGGGACAGCTACAATGAAAACAATATTACATGCGAAAAATGTACAAAAAATTTATGGAAGTAAAGGGAATGAACATACAGCGTTAGAAGATGTTAATTTAGAGATAAAAGAAGGAGAGTTCATAGGGATTATGGGTCCCTCTGGTGCTGGTAAATCAACCTTATTAAATATTATAGCGACAATTGATACACCAACTTCAGGTGAGATTATCGTGGATCATCAAGATATTGTCAATATGAATGAAGCACAATTATCTAAATTTCGTCGTGATCGGTTAGGATTTATCTTTCAAGATTACAACTTACTAGATACTTTGACGGTTAAAGAAAATATTTTACTTCCATTAGCATTAGCGAAAAATTCGTCAAAAGAAATTGATCAGCGTGTTCAAAGCATTGCGGATACATTTGGTATTCGAGCTATTCTTGACAGTTATCCATATCAAATTTCTGGTGGACAGAAACAACGAACAGCAGCATCAAGAGCCATTGTGACGAATCCAAGTTTAATCTTAGCGGACGAACCAACTGGAGCTTTGGATTCAAAATCAGCAACAAGCCTTTTAGAAAGCTTAGCAAAGTTAAATGAGGAAAATGGCTCAACCATTATGATGGTGACGCATGATGCTTATGCAGCTAGCTTCTGTGAACAGATTTTGTTTATTAATGATGGTGGTATTGATGCAAAAATTACGAAAATGAGTCAATCACGAAAGAAATTTTATCAAAAAATATTAGATGTTCTTGCTTCATTTGGAGGCGATCAATAAATGACACTGTTTACAATTGCCGGAAAAAACATGCGAAAAAACTTCACTAATTACTTTTTGTATTTCTCATCGATGATCTTTAGTATGGTCATTTATTTTACGTTTGTTTCATTGAAATATGATAAAACGATCGATGCTGCATCAGAAACATCGGAGAAAATCAGCTCTGCTTTTAATGCAGCGTCGATTGTGTTAATTATTTTTGTTGCTATTTTCATTTGGTATTCTAATTCCTTCTTTACAAGGAAGCGTAAGAAAGAGGTCGCTCTTTATTCGTTATTAGGTGTACGAAAGAAACAAATCGGAAGAATGCTATTTTATGAAAACTTCTTGATGGGGATTATTGCACTTGCGATTGGTATTATATTGGGTTCTGTTGTTTCCAAATTATTTGTTGCTATCTTGATGAAGGTAATGGGGTATGATGCCCTTGTTCATTTTTCTATTTCAACAGATGCCATCATTAATACGGTGATTGTGTTTATGTTGATAATTGCTGTGACATCTTTTCACGGCTATCGACTCATTTATCGTTTTAAATTAATCGAGTTATTCCAGGCAGATCAGGAGAGTGAGAGAGAACCAAAAGCATCTATCATAACAGCTATTTTATCAGTGCTTCTTCTAGGCTTCGGTTATTGGTTAGCACTACAAGATATTTTGCATTCAAAAGTTTGGCAAATGATTGGAATTTTAGTTACGCCACTTTTGATTATAATCGCTGTTATTTTGGGAACCTATTTATTGTTTAGTACGCTAATCATTTTCTCTTTAAAAAGAGCGCGGAAAAACAAGAAAAAGTTTTGGAATGGTATTAATATCATTAGTATTTCTCAGCTGCTCTATCGTATGAAAGGAAATGCTTTTACGTTAACTATTATAGCTGTATTAAGTGCGACAACACTAGTAGCAGTTGGAACGTCATATGGTTTTTACTATAACAATAAAATAAATGCAGAATTAGCTAATCCCAATAGCATGATGTTCATCGATCAAGACGGAGGTTTAACAAGTCAAGTTAATCGATTAATTGAACAAGATCCAGATCATGATCTAGTCTATCATGAATCGATACCAACGATCTCGGCGAGAGTTGATACAACGGTTTTAAATAGTCGTATGGGTCCTGTTGAAGCAATTTATACAGTTATCTCCAATGAAACGTATAATCACTTATTAGAACTACAAGGCCATACAGATACGCTCACTCTATCAGGAGATCAAGCGATAGCGTTAGATATAAGCTACTTTGAAGGGTTATCACCGGAATATGTCGGATCTAATATTGATGTAAATGGAAATGATATTACCTTTACAGAAATGAAAGAATCCAATGTGTTGAATACAGGAACTTCAGGTACAACGATTGTAGTTAGTGATGAAATGTTTGATAAAGTGTCTGTAGATGCTGAACTTGGTACAATGGAGGCATACAAAGTAACAGGTGAAGCAAAAGCCAAAAACCTAAATGAATCGATTCAATCAATTATGCCTGAGGAAGCAAATTTTACAAGCTTTTATCAAGTTTATAGTCAAGGAATGGAATCAACAGGTCTATTTATTTTTATCGGATGTTTCTTAGGATTAGTGTTCCTTAGTGCAACAGGTAGTATTATATACTTTAAACAACTCACAGAAGCAACAGCCGACAGGGGACGTTACAATATTTTGCAAAAAATGGGTGTTGATAAAAAAGAAATTAAAAAATCTATTAACAAACAAGTATTCTTTATCTTCGCACTACCATTGGTAACAGGTATAGTACACAGTGTCGTAGCATTAATAGCGATCAATAGTATACTACAGTTAAATATATGGCTACCTATATTGATTAGTACGATCATTTATATATTGATTTATATTATTTATTATTTTATGACAGTAAGAAATTACTATAAAATTGTGACAAAATAAAACGATGAGGTGGATAAACATGAAAAAAATAGTTATTACTTTAGGGGTCATTGTTATTCTTTTACTAGGTGGTTTATTATTTTTACAAAATGTGAACACGAATAGATTAGGAGCAGATTCCTTTTACACGCAAATAATTGGAGACGGTGAACCGATTGAGAGTAAGGCGAGCAATGGTGAAATTTATACAAACTATCAATACAGTTTACTGGGCTATGATGAAGAGGGTAATGAAATAACCTTAGACTTCAACGCAGCCAAACAACTTCGTCAAGGAGCGTTTTTACAAGTCTTTATAAAAGATGATAAAGGGGTAACATCTTACCAAGAGGTAAAAAAAGACGAAATACCAGAACAAGCACTAGAACAATTGCAGTGAAATGAAAATCGCTTTTTTCCACTTTATTGAAGATGTTCGCATGCACATCACTACGGAAAACACAATGCTTTCCACAGGCATGGCGTCAACAAGACGATTGGCAGAGTGGATTTTCATTTGCAAACAATGAGTAGTAAATGAATGAAACATTTGATTATCCGAACAAGCTGATTCAGTGAAGTAATACTAGCAATCAACTCGTTCGGATTTTCTTTTTGTTTTATTTGTCTTGTATAATAGAAAGACAAGGAGGGTGTGAAGTTGAATTTACCAAATAAAACGGTGTTGATTATAGATGATGAAGAAGATTTATTGAAATTATTACAGACAGTATTACAAAAGGAAGGGATCCAACAAGTTGTTACGGCATCGAACGTGGAAGATGGAATGAGCTTATTTCATGAAACAAATCCAGACCTTGTTTTGTTAGATATAATGTTACCTGATGGCGAAGGATATGATGTGTGTAAACAAATTAGGCAAGTATCCAATGTGCCTATTCTATTTATTTCTGCCAAAATAGAGGAGGTAGACAGAATCCTTGGATTCGCAATTGGTGGAGATGACTACATCACGAAGCCATTTAGTGTAAAAGAAGTCGCTTACCGAGTAAAGGCGCAACTGAGAAGAGCTGATTATAGCATGCTGTCTCAAAGTGAAGAACCGATTATAAAGGTTGGTCCTTTTGAGTTAAATGAGGATAATGCAATCTTAACGAAAAATGATAAGGTAATCGAGCTAAAACCGAAAGAATTAGGGTTAATGAAATATTTTTTGCAACATGTTAATAAGGTTGTTAGTAAAGAAAGGCTATACGATACGGTTTGGGGAGAAGATTACTTCGGGTCTGACAATACGGTGATGGTGCACATTAGACGGCTTAGAGAAAAAATTGAAAAGGACCCATCTAACCCTCATTATTTAATTACGGTAAAAGGGTTAGGTTATAAATTCGTAATAGAGGATGAATCATAGATGAAATGGCGGTTAACAGGAGAATATTTAGTGTCTGCAGTAATAATTGTCATACTAGTTATTCTTATCAACATGTTTATGGTCCTTTCACTGTTAATCATTCAAGTAAGGTTTGATATACCTATTTTCCAGGATAATGAACCATCAGCTGAACAATTCACAAGGGAATTTCAATCTTACCTGACAGTGGAGAATCACGATGTGCAAATTGATCAGGATGGTAAAAAGGCGTTAACCGATCAAAATGCATGGATCCAAGTGTTAGATGAGAATGGACAAGTCATTACTGGTTATAGAGAACCAGAGACCTTACCACAACATTACACACCAGCAGATATCATTCAGCATTACAAATATCAAGAAGTCGATGCACAGACAACCGTTTTTGTCGGAGAAAAAGCCGGCTACAGCTATTTGATGGGGATGGAAAACCCCGATATTAATCGCTTTGTGTTAACATCTGATAACCGGAATATTTTTCAAGGTATCAAGGTGTTTCTCGGTATTTTAGTCATAGATATTATCGTTGCCTTATTGATTGGTTATATCTTTAGTACACGTCTAATGAAGCCAATTAATCGCGTGATCGATGGTATTAAACAATTAGCAAATAAAGATTATTCGGTAGACTACCGGCCAAATGGCGTGTATAAAAAAGTTTTTTATAATATGAATATTCTCTCCAGGCAGTTAAAGGCAAATGAACGCGCGCGCGAAAAAACAGAGCAAATGCGTGAAGAGTGGTTAGCAAATATATCTCATGATATTAAAACACCTTTATCTTCTATTAAAGGTTATGCAGAATTGATGAAAGATCCAGACTATAACATCTCATTAGAAGAGATGAATGAATATGCGGGGATAATTGAGCAAAAATCTGCCTATATCAAGGATGTTATGGATGATCTGCATTTAACGACGAAATTAAAGAACAATACACTAGTCTTAAATAAGCAAGAAACGAATATGGTCGCGTTGTTACGAAATTGTGTGATTGATATTTTAAATGATCCACAATATGTAAACGCCCATATTGCTTTTCATGTTAAACAAGATCATATTCCGATGAAAGTAGATCAAACGTTAATAAAGCGAGCGATTAACAATTTAATCTATAACGCACTTGTTCACAATACAGAAAAAGTCAATATTGATGTTAGTATAAAGGTAGACGAACATCATCTATCTATTCAAATAAATGATGATGGAAATGGAATTGACCAAACAGAATTAGATAGAATATTTGACCGTTATTACCGAGGTACTAATACTGGTGAACGACATAAAGGATCAGGTTTAGGAATGGCAATCGCCAAAGATGTGATAGAAGAGCATCAAGGTGAAATAACAGTAGTTAGTGAAGTAGGAAAGGGTACAGAAATTATGATTAATTTTAATTTGCAATGAAAGATCACCTTTGAAATGCACTCTAAATCCTCTATTCCCTGAAACTTCTAGGATTATTGGTTTTTACAACGTCATCGTGATATGAATCGTTTACACTTAATTGGACAAGTTAGTTAGTCAGATAGACTTGGTTCAAATAAAAGCCGAGAAGTTTTTATAGACCTGAAGAGTGAGAAGAAGCTTATCTAAATAATTTAAGGAATAAATAGTGCAACTGTATGCATCTGGTAACCCCCGTGCAAAAATTATTAAAGAATATGAACTTACGCCCTGATCCTCGATAAGTGGGTATTTTCTTTCATGATAATATTCATTTGCTGTATCAAATAAACTTCTAGTATAATAAGCAAATAGGAGGTTTTGTCTATGTCAGAGGAATGGGAAAGCCAAACTAGAAAAAATCGATACGTTAAAAAAAGAAAAAACACAAAATTAATCACAGGACTAAGTATTGTTGGTATTATATTGATCGCCATACTCATTTTCATGCTCATCTTTGGTGGGGATGATGAGAAAGATCAGAAAGAAGAGAACAATCAACCAACCGAACAACAAGAGCAACAAGATCAAGATCAACAGCAAGAACAAGAAGATAATAGTGGAACAGAAGATCAAAATAATGAAGAGATGGATGAGAGCCCTAACCAACAAGAAGATCAAGCTTCCGATAGTGAGGGTGAAGTAGAAACAAACCCCGTAGAATCAGAGGATGAAAATGTCTCCGAAGCATATGAGGGGAATTGGAATCCCGTTGGAACTGTTCAGGAGGGCCCACATACGACAAGTTATGATGATGGCTCAGTAGACCGTCAGGAAATGAGTAAAGCAGTCGAAGTAGCGACAGGCATCCCTGCGGAAGAACAAACGATTTGGTGGGTAGGAAGAGCTGGAGACCAATCGGTAGAATACACAGTAAGTAGAAAGGATGAAGAAACTACTTATCGTGTCCACCTTACTTGGATCGAAAATGAAGGATGGAAACCGACATTAGTAGAACAATTAATAGAGAATAAACATAAATAATAACAAAGAGATACTTTTTGGGAGGGATCATCATGATCGGCATTATTGGAGCAATGGATGAAGAAATAGAATTATTAAAAACAAAAATGGAAATCGATGAACATCTCGTAATAGCCAATAGTCACTTTTTTATTGGTAAGCTGGAGGGAAAAGAGGTTGTCCTATTAAAATCAGGCATTGGAAAAGTCAATGCCGCAATGACTACAACCATTCTTTTTGAAAGATTTCACCCAGAGTATGTGATAAATACTGGGTCAGCAGGAGGATTTCATCATGACTTAGAGGTCGGGGATATCGTCATTTCCACTGAGGTCGTTCACCACGATGTAGATGTTACAGCATTCGATTATGAATATGGACAATTACCAGGTATGCCAGAAAGATTTTTATCTGACCCAATTTTAATGGAAAAAGCCATGCTAGCAGCTAAGAATATTCAAGAAATCCAAGCAATGAAGGGTCTTATCTCTACGGGAGATACATTTATGCAGGATGAGGACAAGGTGTCTTTTGTTAGAGAGAAATTTCCTAATCTGATTGCTGCCGAAATGGAAGCTGCAGCTGTTGCACAAGTATGTTACCAGTATGAAACACCTTTTGTGATTATTCGTGCATTATCTGATATTGCAGGGAAGGAATCTTCTGTTTCCTTTGATTCATTTTTAGTAAAGGCCGCTGAGAATGCAGCAAATCTAATTATGGATGTTATTAAAAGCTCATAACAAATAGGAAAAAGCAGTGGGAAAAGAAATCCTACTGCTTTTTCCTTTGCTATTTTTTTAATTCATTACGGTAATATTCATGAAATACTTTCATTAATGCTCTTTTTTCAATTCTAGAGACATAACTTCTGGAGATATTGAGCTTTTTCGCAATTTCACGTTGTGTTAGTTCGTCTTTATTTCCTAAGCCAAATCTGGCAATTATAACTTCTTTTTCCCTACTGTCTAATACACGTAAGTATTTTTGTACCTTTTCAAGCTCCATGTGCAATTGTATCGCTTCGGTAATGTCTTCATTTTCTGCTTCTAGGATATCCATTAAGCTAATCTCATTTCCTTCTTTATCCTGCCCAATAGGATCATGAAGAGATACATCTTTTTTGGTTTTCTTAATTGCACGCAAATGCATGAGGATTTCATTTTCGATACAACGAGCAGCATAAGTAGCTAGTTTCGTCCCTTTTCCGCTCGAGAAGCTTTCAATTCCTTTAATTAGCCCAATTGTACCGATTGAGATTAAATCCTCAGCGTCCTCACCGGTGTTTTCAAATTTTTTGACGATATGTGCAACAAGTCGAAGATTATGTTCAATTAATTTATTACGTGCCTCATCATCTCCTTGTTGCATTCGTTCAATCATTTCTGCCTCTTCCTGTGGTGGAAGTGGTTGTGGAAAGGTATTATTTTTAACATAGGCAACAAAGAACAATGCCTCTTTAATAAGTGCAATAATACCGAACAAGATTGACAATCTAACACCTCCTCACTAGGTATACGCCCATATTTCATTGTATGTCGACATGTTGTCCATTGTGCTAGTGGATTTATGGTGGACTGTAATCCTGTGTTATTGTTTCGGACGCTAAAAAGTAGAAAAGGGCAAATTATCACTAATTAGTTATAATAATCAAATTATTCCTTTGGTAAAAGCCTGTTAAAAAGTATAATAATGTTATTACCATATATGATTGGACGTGTGATTATGCAAAAAAAGATATTGCTAATAGAAGATGACCAAGAAATTAGTGAACTGATAACAAGTCACTTACAAGAAGAAAATTACTCGGTACTTTCTGTCTTCGATGGTGAAATAGCACTTCGAATTTTTGAAAAGGAAGCCATTGATTTAGTTTTACTAGATATCATGCTACCGAAGTTAAATGGGATGGATTTTTTAAAAAAAGTGAGAGAAATTAGCTTAGTTCCAGTGGTGATCATTTCAGCTAAAGGAAGTGACATCGATAAAACGTTAGGTCTAGGATTTGGTGCAGATGATTATTTGAGCAAGCCTTTTTCCATGCTTGAATTAACTGCAAGAGTGAATGCTGCCATTAGAAGAGCTACACAATATGTTTCCATTAGCAACGACACTACTTTCGGCTCCATACAATTTGGCAAACTTACACTCAATTTAGATACTTTTTCAGTAAATGTGAAAGGGAAACATATACAACTAACTTCAAAGGAATTTCAAATTTTAAAGCTATTTATGACGAACCAAACGAGAGTCTTTACAAAAGAACAAATTTACCAGTTTATTTGGGAAGATGATTTTTACGGTAATGAGAATGTCATTAATGTTCATATTCGTAGACTTCGTGAAAAAATTGAAGAAGATCCTTCTAAACCTCAATACATTCAAACCATTTGGGGAATTGGCTATAAATTAGGAGAGTAATAAATGAATATAATACCATATGTAATCATTCCAGTACTATTGATCGTGGTAGGTTGGCAGTATTTATCAAGGCAAAAGTTAAA
This sequence comes from Gracilibacillus sp. JCM 18860, assembly GCF_055395245.1. Taxonomy (NCBI): domain Bacteria; kingdom Bacillati; phylum Bacillota; class Bacilli; order Caryophanales; family Bacillaceae; genus Gracilibacillus; species Gracilibacillus sp. JCM 18860. Next base: position 765,400 of record NZ_AP043868.1, on the reverse strand, counting down.
AAGTGAACTCAACGAATTGCACAAAAATTTAGCTCGTATCATAGATAATGAAACAACTGAAAAAGTACTAGTGCAAACAAATTATTATACTGTTCGAAATCTACTTTTACAAGTAAATAGACTTCTAAGTTATAATCAAAGAGTAATTGCTGATTTTAAGAGAACAAAAGAAAGCTTGAGAAAAATGCTATCTAATATGTCACATGATTTAAAAACTCCCATGACAGTTATTTTAGGTTATGTTGAGAAAATAAAGAAAAGCGACAAAATTTCTAAAGAGGAACACAATGAAACAATACATCGCCTTCATGATAAAACGTTAAGTGTTATTAATTTGATGAATCAATTTTTTGATCTTGTCAAAATAGAGTCAGGGGATATGGATCTTCCAATGAGCCGTTTATCCATAAATGAAATTTGCAGGAAAAATATTTTAGAGTATTACCATTTATTGCATTCAAAAGGGCTTCGTGTAGAGGTAGATATTCCAAATATAAATCATTATATTCTCGGAAATGAAGGTGCATTAAACCGAATATTCAGTAATCTTATTTCGAATGCTATTCGTTATGGAAGTGATGGGGGTGTGATAGGTCTAACGATAAGAGAAGAACTTGAGACTGTTGCAATTGATATCTGGGATAAAGGTAAGGGTATTGAAGAAGTGCACCTGAATCGAGTGTTTGAGAGACTTTACACGCTAGATGATGCAAGGAATCCTGAATTTCAAGGGAGTGGCCTTGGACTAAGTATTACGAAACGTTTAGTAGAAACAATGAATGGTGAGATCCATTTATATAGTAAGCCTTTTGAAAAAACAATCTTCACTTGCATTTTTAAAAAAATTACATATTAAACATGGTCGTCCTCCCGAATTACAGTCTCTTTACTTACTTAAAAAAGTATTAAGATAGCACCATTTATCACTTAAGAAATTTGTAAGGAATATGAAAGAAAAAAAACAAGATTGTTTATTATGATAGAAGTATCGAAGGAGGTTCATTCATGGATTATATTGTTCAAACGAATAACTTAACAAAAAAAATAAAAGGGAAGGACCTTGTGTCAAATATTAATATTCACATAAAAAAAGGTGAGATTTACGGTTTTCTAGGCAAGAACGGAGCAGGTAAAACGACAATTATGAAAATGCTTACAGGAATGACTTCACCAACAACTGGAGAGGTTTTGCTGTTCAATGAACGACTTACAGAGAAATCAAAATTATCCCTAGCAAGAGTCGGCAGTATCATTGAATATCCAGTTTTTTTCGAGCATTTAACAGCATTCCAGAATTTAAAATTGCATTGTGAGTATCTAGGTTTTTATGATGAAAATGACATAAAACAAGCATTGCATTTAGTGAATTTACAAGGAATAGATAATCAAATCATAAAAGAGTTTTCACTGGGAATGAAGCAGCGACTTGGAATTGCAAGAGCGATTATCACAAAGCCTGAATTAATCATTTTAGATGAGCCAACTAACGGCTTAGATCCTATAGGTATAAAAGACATACGTCATTTAATTCGAATGCTAAATAAAGAATATGGAATGACATTTCTTCTTTCTAGCCACATTTTAGGAGAGTTAGAGCATGTTGTGGATCGGGTAGGTGTCATTCATGATGGTAAATTATTGAATGAGATAACGTTAGCTGATATTCGAAATGGGAGATCTGATTATATAGAGCTTGTGCCAACTAATGTTCAGCGGGCTGTTTTTTTATTAGAAAATGAACTTCATATTTCAAACATGAAAATTATAGAAGACCACAAAATTCGCATATATGATATGTCCTATAAACAAAGTGAAATATCAAGAACACTGATTATGCATGATGTAAGTATTGAAGAAATGAAAAAACACTCAAGCTCATTAGAAGACTATTTTTACCAGCAAATCTATGGAGGTGGTAATATTGACTAATTTGATGCGTTTGGAGTGGAAAAAATTAAAGCAAAAATCTATCGTGGGGGAAGTGGTTATTTATCCACTAATTTTAATGTTTTTACCTGTGTATTTTATTGAAGCCGTTAGTCCTGATTTTGGTAAGGACTATGCGACAGTTATTGAATTGAATATGTTCATTCAAATGGGCTTTATCTTATTTGGAGGCTCTTTGATCAATCAAGTTTTTATTGATGAATATAAAAACAAAACAATTTCACTAGCTTTCAGATATCCAATCAGTCGGAAGAAGCTATTTACAGCGAAGATTTTATTTATTGGACTCTTTGTGTTTCTGCTTACCATGATTTCCTATATGTTAACAGGTATTGCCACGTATATAGTTGACCAGGTACATCCAATTATTCAAGGTGATCTGACTAGTTTTGATTTGCTCACATTCTTTTCCCAAATGGTATTTCGTTCATTGATCATCACCTTGATGAGTTTTGTTCCACTATTTTATTTTGGTATTTGCAAAAGGGCAACTATTCCAACTGTTATCTGTGCAATTGTCGTCATGCAATCACATTTTGTAAGTATGATCAATCTAAATTTTGATCTTATTCTTGCTGTACTTACTATTTTGGGAGTAGTAAGCATTGTTCTTTCTATTACTACAGCGGAAAAATTTGGAGAGATATAATTTTTCTTAGGAGGTAGAACATTGGTTATTTCTATTGTTTTAAAGAGCATTTTAATTTGTTTGTTTTTAGTACTTGGAGTTCAGAAAATATTCGGTCATCCAATGCAAGTTGAGATTTTTAAGAATCTTCAGCTCCCACAATGGTTTAGGTTGGTTACTGGGTGGGTGCAGTTGGTAGGAGTGATATTCTTAATTATAGGTTTTTGGGAAGAATGGATGACTATAATTGGAGGAATTTGGTTAGGTGTAACGATGTTCTTTGCCTTTTTAGCACACAGCAGAGTAAAAGATACATTTGGAAAATCTGTTCCAGCTTTAGTATTCCTAATTATTGCTATTGTGCTCGTAATATCAACCTATGCTAAAATGTGATTAATTACTTATGAACATGTCATCTAGAAAAGATTAGATAAAAGGGAGAAGTTTAAAATGATTTTAGAAGCAGTAATGCTACAGGTGAAAGAAGGTTTAGAGAATGATTATGAACTCGCATTTCTTGAAGCCTCCAAAATTATCTCATCAATGAAAGGGTATCGATCACATCAATTACATCGATGCATGGAAAAGAAAGGGAAATATCTGTTAGTCGTGGAATGGGATACACTTGAGGACCATACGGTGGGATTTAGACAATCACCAGATTATCAGAAATGGAAAGAAAGACTTCATCATTTTTATGATCCATTTCCAGTCGTCGAACATTTTGAAAAGGTTGTCCAACAATGATTAACTAGCATAGTTGATGTCATAGTGAGTATATTTAATACGATAAGGATGAAGGGAGATTTACTTATGGAAACAAGCAGAGTTAGGAAGATGTACGATTACCATGTGTGGGCAAACCATCAAGTTATTGAGCACTTAAAGCAATTGCCTGATTCTATTTTTCATCAACCTATTACTAGCGTTTTTTCGACTATTTCAGAGGTTATGGTTCATCTATATGTTACAGATATTATTTATTTATTAACATTAAAAGGTGTCCACTATGATGATGTCCTAAAGATAATAGATGAGCAGAAGTCACAGCTTGAAGGAGCAGATATCGCTGCGGTAGAAAAAGCATATCACAAGCTTTCTGAAGATTATTATCAGTTTTTGAATCTACATCAAAATTTAGAGGGAACAATCAAAGCTGAACATCCTCGTTATGGCAAAACAGAATTCGTCATGGCAGACATTCTTCATCATGTGATTAATCACGGGACCTATCATCGAGGTAATATTACGGCAATGCTTCATCAGCAGGGCGAGAAAGGTGTACCTACTGATTATATTTATCATATTTTTTCATGAAAAGTGGGGGAAGTTATTCTTTCCCCATTTTTCTTATGATCAAACTCTGTGATAAAATGACTGTTTAGATAGAAGCATAAATCTCCTTCGATGGTTTACAAAAAAATAACAAGCTTGATAAAATTGGTCGTAAAGCAAATAAAGGAGGACAATGAATGGTGGTAGACATAACCCACGACTAACCTCTGAAGTTGCTAGCTTGTTGACTCAATATAATTTAGAAAACAGTTTAATCGGGAAGCGAAAACCGATAAACACAATGGAAATATGTCAAATGTTAAATGTTCTTCTTATCATTTCGAATAATACAATGAATAATAGAAACATTAAACAAAAGCACTTCGGGTATATGAAAATATAGCTCGACAGTGCTTTTTTGTTAAAGGTGGAAAGTAATTTGGAGACCATTAAATGTAAAAGGAAGGGATATCTAATGCACTCAAGAATATATTTTGTCATCATGTTATTGGTGCTCTTGACTATTGCTATAATATATTTTATCAATGATGATCGAACGGAACACAATAATGAGTCGGATGATTCGAAGGGATTAGGCCACAACCATGATATAACTGATGAGGCAATAATAAATCAAATGAGTTTAGATGAAAAAATCGGTCAAATGATTTTTGCTGGAATTTCTGGTACTTCAGCTAATCAAAAAACGAAGGAATTAATTCATAAGTATAAAATCGGAGGAATTATTCTTTATGCTGAAAATATAGAAACATCTAAGCAAACCCTCCAATTATTGAATCAACTAAAAATGGAGAATGAGGATAACCCTCAGCCACTTCTGTTAGGAATTGATCAAGAAGGAGGAGATGTTTCAAGATTACCAAAGGAGATAATACATATTCCTACAAATCAAGAAATTGGAGCACGTAATAATTCGCAGTTCTCCTATGAAATTGGCACCCTTTTAGGAAAGGAGTTAAATGCATTTGGATTTAATCTTAATTTTGCTCCTGTTTTAGATGTAAACAGTAATCCAAATAACCCTGTTATTGGGGATAGATCATTTAGCAATGATACAGATGTTGTAAGCAAGCTAGGAATAAAAACAATGAAAGGTATTCAATCTCAAAATGTCATTTCCGTGATTAAGCATTTCCCAGGTCATGGGGATACTTCTGTTGATTCTCATTTGAATCTACCAGTAGTGGATAAGTCACTTGAGCAGCTAGATGAATTGGAGCTACTCCCCTTTAAAGAAGCGATAGATAATGGTGCTGATGCTGTGATGATCGCTCATCTGTTATTACCAAAAATAGACGGCAAATTTCCTTCTTCCATGTCGAAAAAGGTTATAACAGATATTTTAAGGGAACAGCTTGCATTCGATGGAGTGGTAATTAGTGATGACATGACGATGAATGCTATAACAAACAATTATGATATGAAAGAAGCAGCGGTTGAATCCGTATTGGCGGGAAGTGATATTATATTAGTTGCACATGATTATAATAAAATAATTGCCACTGTAGATGCCTTGAAGCAGGCAGTAATCAAAGGGGAAATATCAGAGGATAGAATAAATGAGAGTGTCAGAAGAATCATTGGGCTAAAAAACAAATATACCATTAGAGATAAAAAGGTGAAATCCATTGATATAGAGACACTCAATCAATTCATTCGAAACATATTGAACCAATATTTCGAATGAAAGTAAAAAAGGAGAAAGCCGAAGCTATTCTCCACTTACTTTTTCTCCACTCGTTTGGCTTCTTCATATTCATCGCGAACGATGCCGTCTCTTGACCATGGCTTCACTTCCGACATATGTGCTGCACGACCGATCATATGAGCAGAAACAGGTGCCGTCAACAAGGTAAAAATAATACCAAGTATTAGCTTACCACTTACGATATCGTGTCGTGCATATAAAAAGATAAAAGCACCGATTAAAATCCCTGCAATACCAAGGGTAGAAGCTTTAGTAGCAGCATGTAGTCTTGTGAAAATATCAGGAAAGCGAATGACACCAATCGTTGCAGAAAAAATAAAAAATGTACCGAATATAAGTAACAAAATAACTAGACAAGCTAGTATGACCTCAATTATGCTTTCTGTCAATGATAACACCCTTTTCTAGAAATTTTGCTAAAGCGATCGTTCCAATAAAGAGAAGGATACCTATGAGTAAAATAACATCATTCAATTTAGTGGTATAAGTAAGAACGGCAACAAGACCGACCATTGCCATTAGGTTGATTCCAATTGCATCAAGTGCTACAGCACGATCTGGATTGGTAGGTCCTTTAATTACTCGATACAATAATAAGGCAATGGATATGCTAATAATAACTAAACAAATTATCGTAACAATAGGAATAACCTCATCTTCTAAAATTAACGAAAGCTCCTTCATCTTGTCACCTCCATTATCGCTTTCTCAAATGTATGTTTAATAGCGTCAATTGCTTCCTCTTTATCATTGATGTCCATCGCATGAATATAAATGACATCATGACTTTCGGAAACATCTACAGATAGCGTTCCTGGAGTTAGGCTAATAAGAGATGTTAGCATAGTAATTTCCCAATCTGTTCGTAATTCGGTTGGCATAGCGAAAATTCCTGGATTATATTTTCTACCGGGACGGTATACCCACTTCACAATCTCCAAATTAGCTAAAAGTAATTCTTTCAAAAATAGTAGTACTAGCTTGATGATTTTCCAAACACGATGTAAGTAAAATGCATCTGGTATAAATCTACCTAGAATAAATAAAAGCAATGCACCAAAGATAAAACCCGTTAAAAAAGAGGCGAAATGGTAGCTTTCATTTAAAAACATCCACATGACGGCAATGATCAAATTTAATAAAATTTGTAGTGGCATATTAGTTTACTCCTTTAGAACAGTATCCATATATATTTCTGGGTTCATCAGATATTCTCCAATTGACTCTATACTTGGATAGAACCATTCTGCCCCAACTCCTAGAAGAACATTGAAGAACAAAAGCAATGCAACAGGAAACACAAATCCACGTGCTACTCTTCGATTTGGTCGGATGTTTGGATCCTTTTCTCCCCAGAACCCTCTGATGAAAATACGCATAACAGATAATAGGATTAGCAAGCTAGAACCTAAGCCAATAATGGCAATTGCGATCTCTCCTTCTTCGAAAGCGCCTTTAAGTAATAGTAGCTTACCGATAAATCCACTAAATGGGGGAATACCAGCTAAAATGAAACATGCGATAAAAAACATCCAGCCTAATCCTGGGTAATAGTGGATAAATCCATGGATTTTACGAAGGTCGCTTGTTCCAGCTAAATAGGCCACGGCCCCAACTAATAAGAATAAGGCGGCCTTAATGATCATGTCATGTACTAAATAGAACACTGAGCCACTAAATCCTGTTTCATTGAACACGCCAATTCCGATTAATATAAAACCAATAGCTGGGATAATATTATAAGCAATAATAAGCTTTATATTATTCGTTGATAAGGCACCAATCACACCGAAAATAAGTGATAAACCGGCTATCCAGATAAAAAGATCGTGGGTAAAGGATGTCTCATATACGAAAATAAGTGTGAATACGCGAATAATCGAATAAATTCCAACCTTTGTTAATAATGCTCCAAATAGTGCGGAAACAACTGGATTTGGAACAATATATGATTTTGGTAACCAATAATAGAGTGGAAAAAGGGCCGCTTTCGTTGCAAATACAAAAAATAGAAGCATCCCAATTGTTGTTAGGATTCCTTTTTGTTCCACCTCTCCAACCCGTTCTGCAATTTGCGCCATATTTACTGTTCCTACAACAGAATATAGGAAAGCAACGGTAGTTACAAAAAGCATGGAGGAAAACAAATTAATCAATACATATTTGATAGATTCTCGCAGCTGAATTTTTTCTCCACCTAATACAATTAAACCATAAGATGCCATCAACAGAACCTCGAAGAAAACAAATAGGTTAAAGAGGTCTCCAGTTATAAAGGCACCAGAAACACCTGTGATTAACAAGAAGAAAAAAGTATAGAAATAAAATTCTTCTTGTTTTTGACTTAAGGATTTCGGAGCATAGAATGCACAAGCTACTCCAATAATATTCGTTGTTAAAACAAGACTAATGGATAACATATCTGCAACAAGCACGATACCAAATGGCGCCATCCAATCCCCAGCCTCTAAAACAACTGTTCCATTTTGCTGGACATACCATAGTGCCCCAGCTGTTACGAGTACATTGATTACCATCATTACTTGGGTAAAAATACGTACAACTCGCAACTTTTTTGGAAAAAAACTAGCGATAATAGCTGCTAGTAATGGTATGACAATTGGCAATACTGCTAAATTAGTAATCATTTTCGTTTCCCCTTAATTGATCCATATTATCTGTCCCATTTTCTTTAGAAGCTCTATAAGCTAACACAAGCAGGAGACTTGTTACACCAAAGCTAATAACGATCGAGGTTAAGATTAATGCTTGTGGTAAAGGATCTGTATAATTAGACAGACCTTCCTCTAAAATTGGAGGAGCACCTTGCTTCAGCTCTCCCATCGTTAGAATGAAAAGGTGAGCTCCATGTGAGATCAATGCAGTTCCGATAATAATCCGTAAAAGCTGTTTTTGTAGCAGGTTATAGATACCTGTGGTAAAAAGGACGCCTGCAAGGATAGATGTGATGATCTCCATTTATTCCGCCCCCTTTTTGTTTCGTAATTTAACTAGCCCATAGATAGCTAATGCTGCAATACCAAGCACAACTATTTCAAACATTGTATCAAGACCACGCATATCTACAAGAATGACATTGACAACATTATCTCCGCCCCCTAGGTCGTGGGAGGTCTCAATAAAGTATTCGGAAATAGTGTCAAATAGCTTCGTATTATGTGCTGAAATAGCAACAACAGTCATCAAAACTCCAAAACCAAGCGAGATCAATACATTCATTGATTTAACCGCCTTAGACTCAATGCGTTCGGTTAAATTAGGTAGATGATAGAAGCATAGTAGGAATAGTGCTACTGTTATGGTCTCCACTACAAGCTGCGTTAGCGCAAGGTCTGGTGCTTTATAGACAACGAATAACAACGAAAGTCCGTAACCTACCACACCTAAAATTAAGATTGCAGCGATTTTGTTATTAGTAAATATAGTTGCAATCGCAGCGGTAGCCATGGCAAGTGCGATTAAGATTTCAGGCACCGTAATAGGGGCAAGATTACTTGTATCCCAAGCAAAGCCGTTCGTTAGACCAAGTGCGGTAAAGCAACAGATAACAATCGTTAAAAGAATAAGCACCATATATCTTCTTAACGATCCATTCATGTACGTATTCGTAATTTTGGCTGAACTATTTTCTAGCTGTGCCAAAATGAAGTCATATGCCTTGTTTAGGCTTAGCTTTCCAGGTATGAAACGGTAAATCGATTGCCATCCTTTTCTTGAGATGGTTAAGACGATACCAAAGCCAACAACGGCTAAAGACATATAAAATGCTGGAATGAGTCCATGCCAGAATTGGATATGTGCTTTTACTGGTTCTCCGTAAATCGCTTCAGCTGCATGTGCTAGAATGGTTTCATTGAATAGAAATGGTGCTAGCCCGATAACCACAATTCCTAATACTAAAATAATAGGAGAGATTAGCATACCGAATGGTGCTTCATGAGGTTTTTTGGGAAGCTGATCAAACTGTTTCTTTCCTAGAAATGTTCCAAACACAAGATACATGGAGTAAACAAATGTAAATATACTTCCAAATACCGCTAAGTATGGAATGGCGTTACTTAATAGGTTCGCTAATTCCGATGTATATTCATTCAGGTGTAAGGATGAATCGAAGAATTTCTCCTTACTGTAAAAACCGTTCAAAAACGGTAATGGAACACCAGCCATTGAAAATGTACCAAAGAAGGCAAGAGTACCGGATATAGGCATTAAGGTGAAGAGACCACCAAGCTTGCGAATATCTCTTGTACCTGTTTCATGATCGACAATACCCGCAATCATGAACAAACTACCTTTAAATGTAGCATGATTTAAAATATGGAAAACAGCTGCAAAAATAGCAGCTTTTGTACCAAATCCCAACATTGTCATGATCATTCCAAGCTGACTAATCGTTGAAAATGCAAGAATACCTTTCAGATCGGTTTGTCGGACAGCCATGAAAGAGCCCCATACTAATGTAAGCACTCCAATACCGCTAACGAAGATAAAAAACCAATCACTCATGACGAAAATCGGACTAAAGCGGGCAACTAAAAAAATACCTGCCTTTACCATTGTTGCTGAGTGTAGATAAGCACTAACTGGTGTCGGTGCTTCCATCGCATCTGGTAACCAAATATGGAACGGAAATTGTGCTGATTTCGTAAACGCACCTAGTAAGACAAGTGCTAATATCCAACCGAAATAATCACTAGATAGGATAACATCTGCTTGTTCAATCATTGCTTGGATACTCGTTGTATTCGTAATAATAGATAGTAGGATGAAACCACCAAGCATACTTAATCCACCAAAAACGGTGATGAGCATGGATTTCAAAGCACCATACCTAGATCGTTCTTTATAATTCCAATAACCTATTAATAGGAATGAAGAGATAGAGGTTAACTCCCAGAAAGAGTAGAGAACAAACACATTATCAGACAGTACTACTCCTAGCATGGCTGTCATGAAGAGGAGTAAATAAACATAAAAATGTGATAATTTTTCTGAGGTATGCAAATAAAAAATGGAATAAAAAGTAACTAATGCTCCGATTCCACTAATTAGTAAAACAAACAAAAGACTTAATCCATCCAGATAGAAATCAATACCAATCTGAAGTGATGGAATCCAGCTATATTGTTCCATTACTGTGTCGAAATCTTTACCTATGAAGCGAACAAAGTAAATAAAGATAGCTAAAGGTGCTAATAATACAAAATAGCCAGTATGTATCTTTTCTTTCCATTTACTTAAAAAAGGTATGAAAATGGCCAATATCGCAGGTAAAAAGACTGCAAATAACATCTACTGATGATCCCCCTTGTAATTCTTTTTATAAAAAGAATGTCATGCATTATGTATCTATAGTATATTTTAATCTAAAATCGTGTAGTAATACAAGAGTTGTGTGCTCACTGTTAAGCTTGGTGAAAGGGAAATGACGAGATTCTTCCTATTTAAATTAAACGGAAAAAATATTTTTTAATCGAAGTATTTTCATGAATAGATGAACAATGAAATTTTTATGAGGCTCGTTTTTTATGAGGCGCTTATATAACATAAATTAGATCATATAAATCAATAAAAAAAGAAACACAGTTTGTGTTTCTTAACTTCGCTATAGGATGCTCAAGCTTAATTAGGGTATAAGTGATCCATCAGTGAACGCCGTTTCATTTCATTTTCCATCAGTTGGATGAATTCATAGCTAAGCTGTAGTTCGTTCGCTTTTTTATAAGACTCAATTAGTAATTCATCTGATAAATTTTCCAAACCGTGTCCCTCCATTTAATAGCATTCTAAGTCTGACACTTACATGCTTTTGTCCTTAACCACGATCTATTTCATTCTCTCTCTTTTATTTTTATTTATTATGGTTAATGTAGCATGAAATAGTTGAACGGACAAGTGTTAACTTATCTACAGATGACTGTTTATAACTTGTGGACAGCTTATCTACAAGATGTGCGTTTGTATTATTGATCTAGGTTTTGAGGTGTGGATTTTGTGAATAAAGTTATCCACAAAGGAATGTGTGTAGAAATTTGTCGAACGATTTATTAAAAAATGATGGAGGAACAGGTATAAATTAGTGCTTCATTTCATAAATAATGATATTTTGAAGATTTATGATAAATTTTTTGACGAATGAAAACATTTTGAAGTATAGTAGGGAAAATATTCCGGATGAGATTTTCTTGGAATGGACCTGATTCAAAATTGAACAAATCATTAAAATTGTATATCATAAGGAAAGATATAGGTTTTACGGAAATTATTTAATTGAGGTGGACAATCATTGCTAAAGAACTTTTTACCAAATGAACATGTAAAACGAGTATTAGATATTACTCCATCTAAGCTAAAAGAGATGGGGATTAAAGGAATTATTACCGATTTAGATAATACTCTTGTTGCATGGGATGTGAAAGATGCTACGCCAGAAATAATCAGCTGGTTTCAAGAAATGAAGGAACATGATATTAAAGTAACCATCATTTCAAATAATGACAGAGAAAGAGTCAGTGTATTTTCTGAGCCGTTAGAGGCTCCTTATGTATACAGTGCTAGAAAACCATTAATTCATGCCTTTAAACGAACTGCAAAGCAGATGAATCTATCCAAACAAGAGATTGTCGTAATTGGTGATCAACTAATGACAGATGTCCTTGGGGGAAATATGGCTGGATTTCATACGATACTGGTAGTACCAATTGTGGAAACAGATGGAAAGATTACAAGATTCAATCGGATGATGGAAAGACGGATATTGAATTGGATGCGCAAAAAAGGCATGATTACTTGGGAGGACTAAACATGAAAGCAATTTATTGTGAAGGCTGCGGAGTAGAGTTACAGTCAGAAAATAAGGAGAAAGCAGGCTACTTACCGAAAAGTGCATGGAACAATGAACATGTAATTTGTCAGCGCTGCTTTAGGCTTAAGCATTATAATGAAGTTCAAGATGTAGAATTTACTGATGATGATTATTTACGAATGATACATCAAATAAGTGACACAAATTGTCTCGTCGTTAAAATTGTTGATATATTCGATTTTAATGGAAGCTTTATATCAGGATTACAACGCTTAACTGGAAGTAATCCAATTATATTAATAGGTAATAAAGTAGATTTGCTACCAAAATCGACCAATCGAAATAAATTGATCCATTGGATGAAAAAAACAGCTAGCGATAATGGTCTGAAAGTTCAGGATGTTTTCTTAATTTCAGCTGCAAAAGGTCAAGGATTTCAGGAGGTAGAACAAGCAATTGAAGAAAAACGAAAAGGGCAAGATGTATATGTGGTCGGTTGTACAAATGTTGGTAAATCAACGTTTATTAATCAGTTAATCAATCGCTCGAGTGGAGTGGAAGATGCCATAACCACATCTTATTTTCCAGGAACAACCCTTGGTTTTATTCAAATACCATTGGATGATCATTCCTCTTTATTTGATACCCCAGGTGTAGTGAATCGATCTCAAATCGTCCATTACGTGACAGATAAAGACTTGAAATTAATTACACCTAAAAAGGAAATCAAGCCAAAGGTTTATCAGCTTCAAGATAAGCAGACACTCTTCTTTGGCGGATTTGCGCGACTCGATTTTGAAAGAGGAATGAAACAGTCCTTTATCGGTTATTTCTCCAATCAATTAATGATTCATCGTACGAAACTAGTGCAAGCAGATGAGTTTTATGAAAAGCATGTTGGAGAATTATTACAGCCACCAAGTGCTAAATCTTTAGAGCTTTTACCTCCACTGGTAAAGCAAACTGTCAAAATTCCACATGAAAGGACAGATATTGTCATTCCGGGGCTTGGTTGGGTAATGATTCCAGAAGGTGGTATTACGATTACTGTTCATGTACCGAAGGGTATCCATATATCGATAAGAAAGGCACTAATTTAATTAAGGGAGAGGGGAAATGATATGACCTTAAAGCTAGGTTTAATTGGTCATCCTATAAGCCATTCATTGTCTCCATGGATTCATGCAAAATTTATTGATTTAGCTGGTTTAAATGGGGAATATAAATTATATGAGGGTAATCCAAACCAATTACCTGATGTGTTAACACAATTAAAACAAAACAAAATAGATGGTTTTAATGTTACAATACCTTATAAACAAGTTGTTTTGGATTATTTGGATGAATTAGACTCGGATGCGGAAATATTAGGTGCCGTAAATACAGTAGTGAATCAACATGGTAAATGGAAGGGGTATAGCACGGATGGGGAAGGCTATGTACGTTCCATCATAGAGAGTTTTCCTAGTCTTTTAAACAAAGATACATCTGTGTTAATATTAGGAGCTGGGGGTGCAGCCAGAGGTATCTACCGAGCATTAGTACAGAAAAGGTTGAAGAGGGTGGATATTGCTAATCGCACACTTGACAAAGCGAAAGAACTATTACCATTAGGGAAAGATTTCACTCCTTCGGAAGTTTTAACCTTTCACACTGCTGAAAAAAATTTATCCCAATATGATTTAATTGTCCAAACAACCTCTGTTGGAATGAAACCAAAAGTTCAAGAGCAAATTATCCAACTAGATAATATAAGAAAAGATACTGTAGTTAGTGATATCGTGTACCAACCAATTATGACGAAAATTTTACAAGATGCAAAGGTTCATGGTGCGAGGATACATCACGGTCATGCCATGCTTTTATATCAGGGACAGCTAGCTTTTGAAAAATGGACAGGGAAAAAATTAGATGTCTCCCATCTTGTTGATGAATTGGAAGATAAGTTAAGAGGTGAATAATTTGAAATTAACAGGAAAGCAAAAACGCTTTTTACGTGCAGAAGCCCATCATTTGAATCCTATTTTTCAAGTAGGTAAGGATGGCGTCAATGATAATATGATCAAACAAATAGGGGAAGCACTCGAACGTCGAGAATTAATCAAAATTTCTATTTTGCAAAATTGTATGGAGGATAAAGATGAAGTTGCTGAATCATTAGCAGATGGTACAGATGCACATATCGTTCAAATTATCGGCAATATTATTGTCCTTTATAAAGAATCGGAAAATCATAAAGAAATCTTGTTGCCATAATAAGAGGTGAATTTAATGAGGAAAATTGGCCTGTTCGGTGGTACTTTTGATCCGCCACATTATGGACATCTAATTATGGCTGAACAAGTATATGAAGCATTACAGCTAGATGAAATCTGGTTCATTCCGACGAACCAACCACCACATAAGGAGAATGCAAAATCCAAAGGGATGCTCCGATATGAAATGATTCAAACAGCTATTTCAGATCATTCAGCATTTAAAGTGGATCCCATCGAATTAGAGCGAAATGGTAAATCCTATACGATTGATACGATTACCTTTCTGCAAAAAAAACATCCTGATGTATGTTTTTACTTTATTATAGGTGGAGACATGGTTGAATATTTGCCAAAATGGCATCGAATAGATGAATTAATCGAACTTGTGACGTTTGTTGGTGTGAAACGCCCTGGATACCAGTTAGATTCAAAATATCAAGTGTTGGAAGTGGATATGCCCTTAATTGACATTTCCTCCACGATGATTCGAGAGAGGGTAGCGAATAGTCAATCTATTCGGTACCTAACACCATCCTCTGTCAGAAAACTAATTGATGATACACGGTTATATCTGTCATAATTCTAATCATACAATGAAATAACTCGTCTTTGAAGATTGAAGGAGTAGTTTATGGAAAGAAAACAAGCTTTAGCATTAGTGAAAGAGCAGTTAAGACCAAAAAGGTATGAGCATACAGTAAGAGTAACAGATACAGCAATATCACTTGCTAGGCATTACAAGCTTGATGTAAAAAAAATAGAGATCGCCGCTATCTTTCATGATTATGCCAAATATCGTAATCCCAATGAGATGAAACGCTGGGTGCTCAGTGAAAAATTACCTCAAGATTTGTTAGAGTATGGGCCAGAGCTACTGCATGGTCCTGTCGGCTCTATTATGATCGAAAAGGAAGTTGGAATAAAGGATCCCGAGATACAAAGTGCTATTTATTATCATACGACAGGGAAGCGAAATATGTCTCTTTTCGATCAAATTATTTTTATAGCTGATTATATAGAGCCTGGCCGTTCTTTCCCAGGCGTAGAAGAAGTCCGTAGTGTGGTCTACCATGATATAAACAAGGCCTGCTGGCTGGCGGCAAGAAACACAATCGAATTTTTGATGGAGCACGAACAACCAATTTACCCCGATACTTTTCAGTTATATAATGAAGGTTTAGTAAAAACAGGGAGGAATGTTAATGGATAGTAAAGCATTAGTCGATTTAGTCGCAAAAGCATGTGACGATAAACGAGCGGAAAATATTGTAGTTCTAGATATGAAAGAGGTATCACTAATCGCCGATTATTTTTTAATCTGTGATGGATCAAATGAGCGTCAAGTTCAAGCTATTTCAAGAGAGCTTAAGGACGTAGCGGAGGAACAAGCTATTGAAGTAAAACGAATGGAAGGCTTTGATCAAGCAAGATGGGTATTAGTTGATTTAGGAAATGTGGTTTGTCACGTTTTTCATCGAGACGAACGTGTTTATTATAATTTAGAAAAGCTATGGGGAGATGCCCCACAATTAGAAGTGAAGCTGTAAGATGGCCTATTCTAAATTAGCTTATATCTATGATCTGTTAATGGAGGATGCTCCGTATGATGAATGGGAAGAGTTTATCCTTGATAACATAAAAAAACACCATCCTCATGCGAAGAAGGTCTTAGATCTTGGCTGTGGAACAGGTGAAATGAGTAATCGATTAGCAAGTAAGGGCTTCAGTGTTACAGGCATTGATTATTCAGAGGATATGTTGGCCTACGCACAGGCAGAAACAGAAGCACAGAACCTATCGGTAAGCTATCTTCATCAGGATATGCGTTCATTAGAAGGACTAGCACTTTTTGATGTTGTTATTAGCATTTGTGATGTTATGAATTATTTAACAGACGAAACAGATATAAAAAAAACACTCGAAAATATAGCTCATGTATTAAAAGATGATGGCATTTTCCTTTTTGATGTGCATAGCGTGAAGCATTTCAAGGAGAATATGGTGAATCAAACCTTCTCTGAGATCTATGATGATATATCCTATATCTGGTTTTGTGAAGAAGGGCAGTATGAAAATGAAGTGATTCATGACCTCACCTTTTTTATGGAAAAGGAAGGCGAAAATTTATATGAACGCTTCGATGAAATTCATTATCAGCGAACATTTCCTATAAAAACGTATCGAAGGCTTATATCAGAAGTAGGTCTAGAGATCATTGGTATTTTTACCGATTTTTCTAAAATAGAAAATAAGAATCCAGAAGCAGGCAATCGTATCTTTTTTGTCTGTAAAAAATAAGAACGTCCGTTAAGGACGTTTTTATTTTACGTTTGGAAAGCATAAAATTTTTGCAGAAGGTCGAGGCGGAGATTTTGAAGTTCAAAATTTAAACGCATCACTAAAAGACGAGCGAATGCGAAATTTTCTAATGGGGAAAATACCAATTGTACTTTTAATGTGTAATATGACTCATTTATTACCATATATTATGTTATAATTAGGATGATGTGATCATATAAAAAGGGAGATCCTTATGAGTAAATTGAGTAATTGTCTTCAGATGATTCAGCTTCTAATGGCTAGAAATAAAATGAAAATTGAAGAATTAGCAACAGAGCTTGAAGTGAAGCCTAGAATGATTCGTCAATATAAACAGGAGCTAGAGCTTGCTGGCATTTATATCGAAAGTGATCGAGGTGCGAATGGAGGGTATTATCTTGATAAAAAAACGATCCTACCAATTCGCAATTTTAGTTCTAAAGAGATTCAACATTTGCAAATTGCCGTGAAATCCTACCTATCTAGACAGCCAGAACATGAACATATGTTAAGTAATGCCCTTGATAAAATAAAAGCAGCCCAACGTGATGAAGCACTTAGTAGTAAGCATTTTTACTTTGCTAATGATTATTTGATTAATGACAAAATTGGGGGGATCAATCCGAACATTATCAACTGCTTTATCAATCCTTTAACCAGCGGAAAAAAGTTGAAATCACTTATACAGCAGCATCCACTAATAAAGTGACAAAACGAGTGATTCATCCATATGCATTTGTTCTCTATGATGAGAATTTATACTGTGTGGCTTTTTGTGAACGAAAGCAGGAATTAAGAACCTTCAAAATCATACGAATTCAAAACGTAGTAACGACAAATCATCTATTTTATCTTCCAGAGGAATTTGATATTCGTAAACAATTCCCACAGTTAGGATTTATAAAAGCTCCGATGAAGGTAGATCTGATTATTGAAACCCCTTTTTCCAACCAGGTAAAGGAGTCCATTTATAGTGATGATCAAATTATCGAAGAATTGCCAAATAACGCGATCCGCTTTCAAGCAACACTCAATGGCGACCAATCTATCAAGAAATGGATTCTAGGTATGGGCGCAAAAGCGAGAGTTATTGGGCCATCTTCACTCAAACAAGAAATAGAAAAAGAAGCCCATCTCCTTCTCGACCATTACCAAAACTAGTTCAATTATTTCCCTTTTATATTTTAAAAACTTACAATGAGAATAGACATATGTAAAAGGGTGGGTATAGCATGAAACTAAGTGTATTAGATCAAGCCCCCATTTCCAGAGGATCTGATCCAATCAAGACATTAGAAAATACAGTGGCTCTTGCCAAAAAAGCAGAGGAGTTAGGCTATTCTCGTTACTGGATGGCGGAGCATCACAATGCAAATGGATTGGCAAGCATCGCCCCGGAAATAATTATAGCTCGAATTGCTTCCACTACGAAGCGAATACGGGTTGGATCTGGTGGTGTACTACTCCCACAATATAGTCCGCTAAAGGTTGCAGAAACATTTTTGTCACTTGAAGCATTATTTCCAAACAGGATTGACCTTGGAATTGGTCGTTCACCAGGTGGTTCACAATTAACAAGGAGCGCCTTATTAGACGGGCTGCCAAGAGAAATGGGGGAATTTCCTAGACAGCTCTCAGATGTACAAGGTTTCTTACATAATACACTACCAAGAGAGCATTCATTTCGCCTGGTAAAAGCAGGTCCTAGAATAGATCAAGCTCCTAGGCTCTGGTTGTTAGGATTATCAGAGAGGGCGGCAATAAATGCGGGAAGATTAGGTATCGGCTTTGTATTTGGGCATTTTATTCGTCCAGACAATGGGGAAGGCATTCTTCGAACCTATGTGGAAAGTTTCCAAGCGTCTGAAACATTTGATCGACCAAATAAAATGATATGTATTTTTGTGGTTTGCTCGGAAACACAAGAAAAAGCTGAGGAGCTTGCACTAAGTCAAGATAAATGGCTACTCCAAGTTGGTCAGGGAAGAGACACCAAAGTCCCATCAGTGGAAGAGGTCAAAAAGAAACCATTCACTTCATCAGAATTAAAACAGATAGAAAAAAATCGAAAAAGATGCATTATTGGGACTCCAGAAAAAGTAAAAACAGAACTAACACGTTTAAGTAAGTTGTACAACACAGATGAATTCATGATTATTACGAATATTTATGATTTTAAGGAGAAGGTAAACTCCTACCGATTAATTGCTGAAGTATTTTCGCTTTAAGGGTAGTGTCCTACTATCTGTTTACAAATAGGTTAATTAGTTCCGCCATTTCTTTTGGGGATTGCTTCGTACCATTATTCAACCAGTCCTTAATTACATGAATGGCACCACTTATGATAAAAGTAATGAAATAATCAGTCCGATCAGACTTTTCCGTCACGGCGTGATCCATTAAAATTTGCTTTGCTATAATCATCACTCTCTTCTGAAAGCTTGTTCCCGTATTTTGGTTGAGCAAAGTTTGACATACATGCTTTTGTTCAATGATATATTCTAGAAGAGTTTCTGTAAGCTGAAGAGACTCTTCTTCCTTGGCAAAATTACATTCCGTTAAATGCTTATTCATTTCTTCTATAATTTCCTCTTCAATCTGATGCAATAAATCGAGCGGATCTTTATAGTGCGTGTAAAAAGTAGAACGATTAATATCCGCCTCCATACATATCTCTTTTACAGTTATTGCAGATAAAGGTTTCTGATTTAACAAATGCATTAAGCTATCCTTTAGCACCATCCGGGTATATTTTTTGCGTCGATCCAGCCTTACAGCCATTCTTAGAAGCCCTCCTTTTTTATTACAAAATAAATGTGAATTTTTTGTAACATTCCGACAAAAAATTAAAATATGTTGGAAATTAGACGTTATTTCTAAAACTGTTTGTTGATTAGGCAACACGGTGTCTATATAATGATATAGTGTAGTTTTAGATTTGGCAAGAGAGAGGATGATCCACGATTGATCTTTCAACAAAAATAATTAAAAACAAAAAAATTATCGTGGTTGTATTTATGGTAATTGCCTTGATTAGTTCGATCGCACAATTTGGCGTATCAGTTAATTATAATATGGTTGACTATTTACCAGAAGATGCACCGTCAATGACCGCAATGGACACAATGGAAGAAGAATTTGATGCAGCGGTTGCCAATACTCGAGTAATGATTAAAGATGTCACCGTCCAAGAAGCACTTGATTACAAAGAAAAGATAGCAGCAATTGATGGTGTAAGTGAAGTGATGTGGTTGGATGACGCTATTGATCTAAAGACACCATTAGAAATGGCAGATCAAGATACCGTGGAATCTTACTATAAACATAAGGATGCCTTGTTATCTTTTCATATTCAAGAAGGGGAAGAAGTAGAGGTAACAGATAAGGTATATAAACTTATTGGCGAAGAAAATGCTATGTCCGGAGAGGCGCTTAATACAGCAAATTCTCAAAAGATGGCTGGAACAGAATCTGCCTATGCTGCTCTCTTATTAGTCCCGATTATTATTCTTATACTTGTTATATCCACTAATTCCTGGATGGAGCCAGTCTTCTTTTTAACTGCGATTGGAGTATCTGTGCTTGTTAATATGGGTACAAATATTTTTCTAGGTGAAGTATCCTTTGTTACACAGTCAGTTGCACCAATTCTTCAACTTGCTGTATCGCTTGACTATGCCATATTTTTGCTTCATAGCTTCTCAGATTTTCGACAGGAAGGAAAAGAACCAGTAGAAGCGATGCGTATGGCAATAAAGCGATCCTTTCCTGCGATTACAGCAAGTGCTTCGACGACCTTCTTTGGTTTTATGGCACTCAGTTTTATGAATTTCGAGATTGGCTCTGATTTGGGGATAAACCTTGTAAAAGGAATCCTGTTAAGCTTTATCTGTGTAATGATTTTCTTACCTGCTTTAACATTAACCTTCTATAAATGGATAGATAAAACGAAGCACAAGCCCATTATTCCTGCATTTAAAAATATTGGAAAAAGTGTATTAAAACTAAAAATACCTGTGTTAATACTCGTTTTTTTAATGATTGTCCCAGCTTATTTAGGACAAAGCAATACCAACTTTATTTATGGTACGGGCGAACAGCCTGAAAATACAAGAATCGGGCAAGATGAACTCGCTATTGAACAAACCTTTGGAAAGAATACTCCAATGGTATTACTTGTACCAAAAGGTGACATTGCAAAAGAAGAAGAGCTTGTACAGGATTTAGAAAAATTAGAGGAAGTATCGAGCGTGTTAGCTTATGTCAATACAGTGGATCCTGTGATTCCTCCAGAATATTTAGAGGAGTCTGTGACAGAACAATTCTATTCTGATCAATTTGCGCGAATTATTTTGAATACAAATCAAGACGCTGAAGGGGAAGCTGCCTTTACTCTGATCGAAAAAGTAGAAGAAATGGCTTCAGGATATTATGGAGAAGATGTTTATTCACTTGGAGAAAGTATTACCTTATATGATATCAAAAACACGGTAGAGAAGGATAATCAACTAGTCAATCTTTTAACAATTATAACGATTGCAATCGTGTTATTGGTGACTTTCCGCTCGATCACTATACCTATTGTCTTATTGCTTACCATTCAATCATCGGTCTGGATTAATTTATCTGTTCCGTATTTCACCGATACACCACTTGTATATGTCGGATATTTAATAATAAGTACAGTACAATTGGCCGCAACAGTTGACTATGCGATATTGTTAACAGAAGCATACGAAAAAAACCGTAAAGAAATGCCTGCAGTTCAGGCTATTAAAAAGACGATCGATGAAAAAATCTTTTCCATTTTAATTTCAGCATCGATCTTATCAAGTGTTGGCTTTATATTAGCATGGACCTCCTCCAATCCGATTGTCTCATCGATTGGGTTATTACTCGGTAGAGGAACATTACTCGCATTTATTATGGTAGTCTTTTTCCTACCAGCTTTGTTAGTCATACTGGATAAGGTCATCGAAAAAACAACATGGAAACCAAACTTTTTTAAAGGGAAGGGATCATGATGAAATTTAGTAAATTCGTGATATTAATGATTATAGGTTTACTACTATTTTCCTTTTTACCAGTTTCTATTGCTGCTGAGCAAGGAAGCTATAAGACGAAAGATGAAGTAGTTTACACAACCTTAAATCCAAATGGATCACAGAAGGAAATGTATGTCGTTAATAGTTTTCAAATAAAGGAAAAAGGAGATCTCGAAGATTATGGCGATTATAAAAGTGTCAAAAATCTAACAGATTTATCTGAATTGTCATTAGCAAAAAATAAAGTTTCCTTTACTGCCTCAACTGATACCTTTTTTTATCAAGGAAATCTTGAGGAGAAGCCATTACCATGGAATTTTGATATCTCTTATCAGCTAGATGGTAAAGTTATACCGCCAGACCAGTTGTTAGGGGAGGATGGACACTTGAAAATAGAGATAGCTACCTCTAAAAATGAAAATGCAGGGGATATCTTTTATGAAAATTATTTATTGCAAATCGCCTTAACATTAGACACTTCGAAATATGAAAATATCATTGCAGAGGAAGCTACTGTAGCGAATGCAGGAAAAAATAAGCAGATAAGCTTCACGTTAATGCCAGAGCAAGAACAAACATTTGTCCTAGAAGCAGATGTAGTAGATCTAGAATTAAACGGGATCGAGATCTCAGCTGTTCCATCTTCTATGTCAATCGATTCACCAAACGTGGATGAAATGACAGAGGATTTCCAATCCTTATCTGATGCAACTGGAGAAATTAATGATGGTGTCGGTCAATTGCAGCAGGGTATCAGCGAATTAAATGATGGGGTGGCTAGCTTAGAAAATGGATCTAATCAATATCAGAATGGTATAAATGAGCTCGATAACGGTTCAGAGGAATTAATCAATGGCTCATCCGCAATAAATGAGGCATTAAGCAAAATGAAGGAATCACTAAATCAAGAGTTTGGAGCAGGAGACTTTACTGAGCTCATAAATGGGCTAAAGGAACTTGCAGATGGATTGGAGAGTACGGAGAAAGGCTTGTCTAGTTTACAAGAAAATTATGATAATGCGTATCAAGCTTTGGATCAAGCAATTACAGCAATTCCTGATTATGAAATTTCAAATGATGAGATTAATCAATTGAAACAAAGCACCGATGATGAAAAAGTGGTTGATAAACTAGTCGAAACTTATAAGCAAGCTCGTAAAACAAAAGCAACATATAAACAAGTTAAAGAAGCTTTTTCGGTGGTAAGTCCAACCCTAAAGGAAGTCAATGGTTCCCTTACGAAGATGGTGACTTCTTTAAGAACCATGTCAAAAGAAATCACGAATGCTACAGATCCAGCCAACATCGAACAATCGGTTACTAAACTTCAAGAAGGTGTGTCACAACTAGCTAGTAAATATCAGGAATTTCACAATGGGCTAAAGGAATATACGAATGGAGTTCATAAGCTTTCCAATACCTATACAGATCTGGATGATGGAATATCTGAATTAGGTGAGGGTACAGAGGAATTGGAAAACGGAGCGAAGGAGTTACACAACGGTACAACCGAATTAGCTGATTCTACAAGCGAGATTCCGGAACAAATGCAAAAAGAAGTAGACGAGATGATCAATGAATATGATAAATCTGATTTTAAGGCCATATCTTTTGTATCTGAGAAAAATGAAAAGGTAGGTACCGTTCAGTTTGTCATTAAAACAGAAGATATAAAGAAATCGGATGATAAAGAGGAAGAGAAAGAAGAAGAGCAAAAAGAGAAAAGTTTTTGGGACAAATTATGGGATTTATTCCGCTAAGTAATTGGAAAGTGGCACTATTATGTCACTTTCCATTTTTTATTTCACCTTTCTCTATCCCTTGTCATGACTAACGTTATGATATTTTTTATAAAAACAACTAACAATTTTCCATTATGACAAAAATAGTACCTAATTACCCCTTATACTGGAATCAAAATCAAGCTTAAGGGAGAAGGAATGGATGAAGGAAATTGTAACTACCTTACTCATATTGTTTGCATCACTTATTCTACTTGTAAGCTATAATGCTCGAAAATCGAACAGTTCTACTCAAACCAAGGCAAGAAAGATGGTACCAATAAAGGATTTTGCAAAAATGTACAGGAATCCGCAAGCCTATTATAATCATCAAATAATACTTACCGCAAAAGTGATCAAGGTTATTGAAAACAATAAAGGGATGACTTATCTACCTGTATATACAACCCTGAAAAAAGAACAAAATTTATTGATTTACATAAAACAAACAAAACTGAACGTAAAAGTTAATAATACTATCCGGGTAGTAGGGATTATTCGTAATCAATATGAAGGAAGAGGAAAAAAAGAATTGATGATAGCACCTTTAATAGAGGCTATTTCTATAGAAGTATTGGATTAAAGAAAGTAATGATAAGAGCAAGGTATGTTTAAAACTTTGAAATAGGTGAAAATACAATGGTGAGAACGTAGTATAGGAGGTAAGAAAATGTCAATTTTTTCAAAAGAAGCATTACTTGATCAACATATATTAATAACAGGTGCTACAGGTGGAATTGGCTCCGAGACAGCAAAAACAATTGCTAAAATGGGAGCAAAAGTAACCATTACAGGAAGAAATCAAAAAAGGCTAGTACAATTAAAAACAGAACTCGAAAATGTGACAACAAAGGATAAAATTCATGCAATAGAAGCAGATATCAATAATGAACAGGGAAGGTTAAACCTACTAACCAAATCAGAGGAAGCATTTGGCATAGTTTCAGGTCTAGTAAATTCAGCAGGAATAACGGGGGGAACAGTCGTTGAAAGTTTGAGTGAAGAGGAAGTCGAACATATTATGAGAGTCAATTATTTTTCTGCATTTAGTTTGACACAATCCATTTACCAAAAAATGATCAAAAGAAAACATGGTAATATAGTGAATATTGCTTCACTCTCTGGATTGAGAGGTACATATGGTAATAGTGCTTATGCAGCAAGTAAATTTGCTGTCATAGGATGGACTCAATCTATGGCTGTTGAAGCAATAAGGCATAACATTCGTGTTAATGCAGTCTGTCCTGGATTTGTTGATACGAATATGGCAAGAGGAATCATTGCTAAAAAAGCGGAGCGAAATCAAATCTCGTATAAGACTGCTATGAGAAATGCTAAGAATAGTATTCCATCAGGTGAGCTCACGACAACTCTAGAAGTCGCGAATACAATAGCTTTTCTTTTGACAGATGCTGCGAAGAACATAGTTGGTGAATCAGTGAAAATTTCAGGTGGAAGTGTTATGAGATAAATAATGTTGAAATTATGCCTTCATAATAGATTGGCTCACCTTCTTGGAGTTTTTATTCTTCCAACCAACCAAAGCTCTTTCCAAGGATTTGTCTATTTTCGCTATTTTCCATAATTGCTCGTAAATACTTTCATGATAAATCCTTTGCTGCTGATCAATCATTCCGAGAAAAAGAAGCCATCTTGCAAAATGATCCTGCAAGGGATTTATTATCTGATTTTGCCAAGCCTTTATTACCTTAGGCAGTTCAATGAAATGATATTCAAGCTGATTACTAAGAGAGTAATTATATACAGGTAAATATATGGAGTGAAATTTTGTTGTGTTTAAAAATAATGGGAATGTTAAAAACTTTATGATAATTATTTGCTGTTTGTGAGAATAATCTTCTTGTTTGTAATGAGGAGTATGAAAAAATTTGTGAATTATATTATCGAACAAGTGTAGAAAGTGTATTTCGATCAAGTAATCCTTATTTTTTTCCGTATTCGCATAATAGGTGATAGGTATTTTTTTTATTAATGTTAGTTTTTCTATCGGGTCTTTTTTAAATTTGGATAGGAGTAGTGCTTTAATAAAAGAAAAGAGTACTTCATCTTCTTGAATAATCTGAATAATGTCATCATTTAATGTAGAATATGTAAATCTTACGTGGCTCATCTCTGGTCCCTCCTTTAGCTATATTATTTTAGATACTGCTTTTTTAGTCAAATAGCCAAATATGGATTTGTTAAAATTACCATCTAGATTATTAGATATTTGATATGTAAGAACTCCTTTTAGACACCTGCATTTATCATAGATGAAAGCTTTTCATATTTTGGTTTGAAAAAGTTATGTTAAACTACATTTATATAATCTACTTATACTTCATATTGCCAGAAAGGAGAATCATTTATGAATTCATATATGAACCACGCCATTCGGCTTGCATTAGAAAATGTTCAAGAAGGAGGACAACCCTTTGGAGCCGTATTAGTCCGTAATGAGGAGGTTTTGGCGGAAGGTGTTAACGAATTACATCTTTATCATGACGTAAGCGGTCATGCTGAATTACTCGCTATCCGTCGAGCGCAAAAGAGGCTAAATACGAATGATTTATCGGGTTGTGTTATATATGCAAGTGGAGAGCCATGTGCCATGTGTTTGACCGCAATGTATTTTGCGGGGATCAATCAGGTTTACTTTTGTCAAAGTGTAGATGAGGCAACAGAGGTAGGATTAACGAAATCTAAGGAGATTTATCATGATCTTCAAAAACCAAAAAATCAACGATCCATCAAAATAGAACAATTATCCCTCGATAAAGGGCAGCTAGATCCAATGAAATTATGGAAAGAAAGTAATTAATTATTAGGCATAAAATGTTGTACATTCCTCATAAGGTTCTTTAACTACTAAATTATTAGGTAAAGACGGGAAGAGACAGGGTGGTGTGAAACGGTCTTATGAAAGGTGTAGGTTTAATATTAGAAGGTGGCGGTAGCAGAGGGGTTTTTACAGCAGGAGTGTTACAGTATTTAATGGAGCAAAATATATACATACCTTATGTGATGGGAGTTTCATCAGGTGCTTGTAATGGTTCCTCCTATATTTCCAGGCAGCTTGATCGTAATAGAAAGGTAAATATTGATTATGTGCAGCATCCAGATTATCTATCTTTAAAAAATTTGTTTACAAAAAAACAGCTTTTTGGGATGGATTTTTTATTCGAAACATTAATGAATGAATTAGAGCCATTTGATTATCCAACATTCCAAAAGGCGAAAGAAGAATTTGTTGTGGTAGCAACAGACTGTATTACTGGAACGCCAGTCTATTATTATAAATCGAAATATGCCCAAGAAATGATGACACTAATAAGAGCATCTAGTTCTCTGCCGCTGATTGCCCCAGCTGTTTCATTTGAGAATAGGGAGCTCTTAGACGGTGGGATAACCGATCCGATTCCAATTAAACAGTCGATGAAAGATGGAAATTCACGAAATATTGTTATATTAACTAAAAATCGAGGTTATTTTAAAAAAATGGAGGCATTTCATTGGCTCATAAAAAAGAAATATCAGGCATATCCCGCATTGTTAGCGGCTATCGAAAGGCGACATATTGTTTACAATGATGTACTAAATTATCTGTATGACCAAGAGAAAAAAGGAAATATTTTCCTTATTTGTCCAACCGAAAAACTCCGAGTGGGCAGAATGGAAAAAAACCAGAACAAATTAACGGATTTATATCAGCAAGGGTATGAAGAAATGAAAAAGCTTATACGGCCACTTAAAGAATTTTTAGAGGTGAAGCAAGAGGTTATTTAAGTTTCGAATAAGAGAATGGAAGCGTTTAGGAGTCGAAAGCTTTATCGATTTCCTAAACGCTTTAAGCACATTAATGAACCACTCAGAAAAAAAGGATAGGAATAAAAGACATCCACCATTTAACTTAGTCTAGCTATTTTCCTTCCGAATGTTATAAGAAATAGGAGCAAAAGTAGCCCACTTATTACATAAAAAAAGCTTGTGGTTGGAGCAAATTGAATAAATAATCCACCGATTGATGGACCAGTTAAGCTTCCTATGCTAAAAAATATACCACATAGAAGGTTACCTGTAGGCAAGAGGTTCCGCGGCATCAAATCAGTCATGTAGGTAATTCCTATTGAAAACATGGAACCAACAAACATCCCAGCGGTAAATAAGCAGACTAGTAGTACATAAAAATAATCCTCCATTAATCCAGCCACTGTAAAACAGAGAAAGCCAACCAGCAGGACAATAGTAACCAACCTTTCTCTACCAAGCTGATCCCCGATAATACCAAGTGGAAGCTGGAAGACAATCGCTCCTATAGAAAAAGCAAATAGTAATGCAGAAACGTGACTTACCTCTATTCCAATTCGTAAAGCATACACTGGAAAGTTCCCATTTAAAGAAGTTTCTAAAAATCCATAAGCAAATGGTGGTAAAAAAGCGATCCATGCATACCTCCAAGCTTGACCAAATCGCCTAAATGTATCTCGAAAAGAGCTCATCGTTAAGTCTTGTTCAGGTAGTTCATTTCGAAGGATAAATAATAAGAACCAACCTACTAGACTAAACCCAGCTGAGATAAGAAATGGCAAGCTTTCATGAATATTAACAAGTGGTACCATCAAAGGTCCAACAGCAAATCCTATTCCAAAAGATAATCCATACAGAGCAATATTTCGTCCCCTCTTTTGTTCAGGAGAGAATTCGGTAATCCAAGTTTGAGCAGTAAAATTAACGGCATTATCACCAATACCAATTATCATTCTTAAGAAAAACCAATACCAAAATGATTGCCATAGTGAAAATAGTACGAGCGAAATTAGTACAAGCAATCCTCCTATAACTAGAAGAGGCTTATACCCAAACTTTCTTAATAGAGGCTCCATGAATGGAGAAGTAAATAAAATACCAATATACAATGCCGTAGAATTGATTCCGTTTAAAAACGAAGAGAGCCCACTATTTTCAAATATAACTGCAATTAATGGAAGAAGCATGCCCTGACTAAAGCCTGCAACAGCTACAACAATAACTAAAATGGTTAATCGTAACTGATTATTCATGATTATCCCTTCACCTTTCTTAAGATATCGGTACTTATCATACAGGAAAAAGATGCTATCTTTCAATAGAATGGACTTTTCTACAAAATTTTAGTCAATTTAGAATACTAGCAATGTAAGACAGGCTGTTGTATGATAATGATACTGTCATTTAAAGGAAAAGTTAGGTGAGATATAATATGAAAAATACAGGATTAGTGTTAGAAGGTGGAGGAAGTAGAGGGGTTTATACAGGTGGTGTTTTACAATATTTAATGGAGGAAAATATCTATATTCCATATGTTATTGGAGTCTCGGCAGGTGCTTGTTGTGGATCCTCCTATATTGCACGACAGATAGACCGAAATAAGCGTGTAAATATTGATTATGTCAGTCACCCTGAATATCTATCTTTTCGAAATTGGATTACGAAACGTCAGTTATTTGGAATGGATTTTATTTTTGAAACATTGCCAAATGAGCTAGTCCCATTTGACTTCGAAACGTTTCATCATGCAAAGGAGGAGTTCGTAGTTGGTGTGACAGATTGTGTGACAGGTGATGCACTGTTTTACCGCAAATCAGATTATGCGCAGGATATGATTACTCTTCTTCGAGCATCTAGCTCGTTACCTTTAGTTGCACCGGCTGTCCATTTCGATAATCGTGTATTAATGGATGGAGGCATCACATCACCGATTCCGATTAAGCAGTCGATGAAAGAGGGAAACAATAAAAATGTGGTGATTTTAACACGAAATAGAGGTTATTATAAGAAACCGCAATCCTTTAATTGGTATATTCGAAAAAAATACCGTCAGTATCCCGGATTACTTGAGGCAATTCAGAAAAGACATTCCGAATATAATGACACGTTGAACTACCTTTACGAAGAAGAGAAAAAAGGTAATGTATTTATTATAAATCCGACAGAAAAATTGCAAGTAGGGCGAGTGGAAAAAAATAAAAATAAATTAATGGATTTATATCAAAAAGGCTATCATGATGTAAAAAAACTTGGAGAGCCTCTTAAAGAATTCTTGTCATCCTAAGGAGGTAGCGATGGATACGATTATTTTTGATGTAGATGACACTTTGTATGATCAGGCATTATCCTTTCATACAACATTTAGAAAGCTAATAGGGGATCATTTTTCATATAAAGACATCGATCAGATATACAGAGCTAGCCGTCATTATAGTGAAATGCTTTTCGATCAATCTGAGCGTGGAGAGATAACGGTATTCGATTGGCAGATCGGACGCATTATTCGTGCATGTGAGGACTTTGAAATACCGCTTGATCAAGAGAAGGCTACTACATTTCATCATTTCTATGCAAGAGAGCAAGCGAATATCAAGCTTTTTCCGGAGGTAATAGAGCTATTTGATTTATTGAAGCAAAGTAGCAAACAGTTAGCTATATTAACAAATGGAGAGACAGACCATCAAAGCATGAAGATCAAGCAATTACAGCTTAATCAATGGGTATTAAGCAAGCATATTTATATTTCTGGTTCCTATGGCTATGCTAAACCAAAAAAAGAGATTTTTAAGATAGTCGAAGAAGAATTAGCCTGTAATCCGAACGAAACGGTGTATGTTGGAGATTCTTATGAGAAAGATATTATTGGTGCAAAGCAAGCAGGGTGGAAGGCTGTATGGTTTAATCATCGAAACAGGGAAGTCCCGAAAAATAGTAGATGGTATGCTGATAAAGAAGTGCATAGTGCAAAGGAGCTTTTAGCATATTTTCAAAAGCTAGATAGCTTACAGTGTTAATAGTCCGAATTGATTTAGGAAGTGTTAGGAGTCTTAATGATGCATTATTTTATTAAGTTAAATATAATTAGCATGCTCTATGCTGTAGTGATTTGGTTCCCTCTCGAGCTTATATTAAACACATACAGAATAAGTAGATGGTTATCATCGGAAGTGAACGATGTCCAAAAATGGATGATTGGCATTATAATTGTCGAGTTAATAGTTGGTTCCATTCTGATTATCAATTTATCTAAAAGATGGCTAACGGAAAGGAAGGCTAATTTTTGGACACTTGTCCTTTGGATTCCTTATTTTATACTTCTTATTTATCATTGTGCGGTTTTATTTCCAGTAACAAATGAGGGAGATACACCGTCTCCTGTCACAGGTCTCTTCTTAATAGGTGGGTTCATAGTGTATCCAGTTTATATATTAATATTAAACGCTGCAAGTATCACAAAAGAGGCTGCCTAACAGCTTCGGTTGTATTATTTTAACCATCTATCCTTTAGGAGAGCGGCCTGTTCCAATGTATGCAAAGATTTAATATATAAATCGAGAATATCTGGATAATAATGCGCTTGATCCTTAAGAAAATAGTAAAGGACTTTCCAATCTTTATACCAATCTCCGGTCTCTGCAGGCTTGTGCTGAACATCCTCCCAAGCACTTTGTAACTTAGGGCTATATAAGGGAAATCCTTTTCCTAGCCTTTCACTCTGGAATAGATTAGGAAAGAAATCTTCTCGTGATCCTGTGTGCGGGTGTTGACAAGCCATTGTCAGGATTTTTTGAAAATAAGTAGGATCAAATAAAATTTCATATAAGCGTTTCCCTAATAATATTCGCTTATCTAATGCAGCGAAATGATTGACAGCTTGCCCGACTAACCTCGTCCTACTCCCATCTTGATATGGAAAGAGGATCATATTTAATTGTAATAATTCTTGGAATTTAATTTCGGC
Organism: Gracilibacillus sp. JCM 18860; assembly: GCF_055395245.1. Taxonomy (NCBI): domain Bacteria; kingdom Bacillati; phylum Bacillota; class Bacilli; order Caryophanales; family Bacillaceae; genus Gracilibacillus; species Gracilibacillus sp. JCM 18860. The sequence continues at coordinate 733,824 of NZ_AP043868.1, read as the reverse complement.
TAGTTCCAACAGATTTGCACGATAATTGGAGTTGTGAATCACTCGATTTTCAATATAATGTTGTTCATTTATAATGAGAGCTACAGACAGCAATTCTTTATCATGATAAGAATAAAAAGTATTCCAAATGGTCTGCATAAAAACAGATACACCGAAACAGGGTAAAAGATGGAATAAATTCCTCCCACTTTTCTTAGCTTCTTTATATAATAAAAGCTGTGGATAGGCATCCTGAAAGATTAACCAATTACTTCGCTCTAAATAGTTAAAAAAATATTCCTGTTGCTTATCGGTAAGTAGCTCGGATAAATAGCTCCCCTTTAAATCTGTCATGTTCCAACCACTATTCCTTGAGACCATATGTGCTAGAAACGCCCATTGTATTTCCGGAAATGCTTGAAAAAATTGAAAATAAGCATTTGTTCTTGTAATATTGTTTTGATTTTTTTCATTTACTTTTCTTTGAATGGCTTTGACTAATTCTTGCTCTTTAGCATTAGGATGAATGGGTATCTGTCTCGATTGTAATGCTCTTTTGAGACACTCTAATTTCAGTGGTAGTTTTCTGGAATGACCCAAAATGGCTCTTCCTCTCCATGCAAAACATGATCATTACTATTTAGGATATCCAGCCGTTTTAAGGTTCATACCAAAAATATGCTAAACTGAGAGCAGTGAAACTAACATCATTCCTAAATCGTACATAGATGAAGAGAGGAAGGTGAATTGATGAATAAATTTCCTGATGATATTAACTTTTGCTTTCCTTGGCGAAGCTATCAAGGAGAAGTGTTAAATAATTTAGACGAGCATTTGGCTAATCGACATCTTCATCTCGTAGCTCCACCTGGTTCAGGTAAAACGGTGTTAGGACTAGAAGTTATGCGAAGATTAAACAAAGCGACACTTATCATTGCTCCAACGATTGCCATACGGAACCAATGGGCAGACCGCTTTACAGAGCTATTTTTGCAAAAAAAAGAACGTCCTAATTGGATTTCAACAGATATAAAAAATCCATCATTTCTAACGATTACCACTTACCAAGGGATTTTTGCTTTATTTCATAAAATGGAGCAAGGGGCAGAAGAGCCTGAACTGGATGATCTTGAAGAAGAAGAGATCTACATAGAAGATCAATCAAAATACGAATCGATTAACAGACTTTTTCAACAAAACTTTCAAACATTGATCTTGGATGAATCTCATCATTTACGGACAAGTTGGTGGAAAACAACGATTCATTTACGAGATCAATTAGAAAATCCAGCCATTGTTGCTTTAACTGCCACCCCTCCTTATGATGTGGGAAAGACAGAATGGGAAAACTACATAGCACTCTGTGGTCCAATCGATGAGGAAATTGAAATTGCGGCATTAGTAAAAGAAGGAGATTTATGTCCACACCAAGATTATGTCTGGGTCTCCTCCTTAACAAAGAAAGAAAAGGAGCCGATTGATACTTTTCATCAACAGGTATCACAATTTCAAGAAAAGTTAATGCAAAATCAATCCCTCCAAGCATTAATGGAGCATCACCCGTGGATGAATTATGGAGAACACCTAGAAGAGAAGCTTGCTAATTATCCATATTTTATAAGCATGATTCTTTATTTGCGTGCAGTCGATAGTGCATATTGGGAAAAACCCTTTTTAGTAATGGAGGAAAAAGTAGAAAAGCTTCCTTCCTTTGATCGGCACTGGCTAGAGGAATTGTTAAGCAATCTACTATATAAAGATAAGTATGTGAATCCAAAGGAAGAGCCGTTAAAAAGTATCAAAAAACAATTATCTCATATTGGATCTATTGAACATAGAAAAATAAAACTTCGTGCAACAAGAGCAATGCAAAGAACTCTTTTACATAGTGCCTCCAAGCTTGATAGTATTGTCGAAATTGTCCAATTAGAGAAGCAATCCCAAAAGAAAAATCTACGAATGGTAATATTAGCAGATTATATTTATCAGGACGATTTGCCAAAGGCAAATGAGGAAGCGCAGCCACTTATCCGACTAGGAGTCATTCCAATATTTGAAAAGCTTCGTCGTCAACTGGACACTTCTTCCAAATTAGGAGTCCTAACAGGCTCTGTAGTTATAATTCCTAATGAGACGATACATTTATTAGAAGAAGCCTCATTAGATTTCTCTGTCAAACAATTGGACCATGATCCTCACTATGCTCTCATCAGTTGGAAGGGCTCATCTCGACAAAAAATGGTAAAAGTAATGACTGACATTTTCTCGAACGGGGATATTGATGTTTTAATTGGGACGACAGCATTACTTGGTGAAGGATGGAATGCACCGAGTGTAAATACATTAATTCTAGCTTCGTATGTAGGTAGTTTTATGCTGACCAATCAAATGAGGGGACGCGCTATTCGAACAGAGAATGGGAATGAAGAAAAAGTTGCGAATATTTGGCATCTTGTTTGTGTGGATCGAGGGATAAGTGATGGTGGATATGATTTTCAATCCTTGACTCGTCGGTTTGATTCACTAACAGGTGTTGATGCAGAAATAGCTGTCATTCAATCAGGAATCCAACGACTTAGAATGCTAGCACCACCTTTCCGACAACAAGATATACACGAAACAAATAAACTAATGAAGAATCGTGCAACAAATAGAAGCCGTTTATTTGCAAAATGGCGTGAAGCAGTAGCGAAAGGAGAAAAGAAACGAATTGAAATGGGAGTGAGCCAAAAAAATTTACCTCCACTATTTATGTTCCGAAACACATTGAAATCATTAATCATTATGTCTGTCGTAATCCTGGCAAGTGCTTTTGTCGAAATGGGGGAATATGGCTATTACACCTCATCTTTGGAAGAAATCATAGTAACTTTATGTATCGGATTTTTGTTAGGGCTGTTGTTCTCAGCACCTTATTGGTGGAAGGCATTAAGAATATATATTTTCAATTCCTCCTTAGAATCAAGAATGAAACAATTAGCTGAAACCATCTACTTGACATTATATGATATTGGGCTCCTTCATACTTCGTTGGATAGAAATAAAATTATCATTAATAAAGGAGACGATGGTAGTTTATCTTGTTATTTGGAACAAGGAACTACCTATGAACAAAAAGTATTCATTGATGCTTTACAGGAATTATTAGATCCCATTGATAATCCAAGATATCTTTTACATCGTCAATCGGGAAAACGTTTATGGGTTCGTCATGACTATCATGCCGTTCCTGAGGAGATTGGTAGAAAGAAAGAGTATGTAAAAAAATTACTAGCTAGATGGAATAAACAGATCGGTAGTGCAAAAATGATCTACACTAGAACACCAGAGGGAAGAAGGCTTTTGTTAAAGGCGAGACTTAAAGCGATGTCGAGTAAATTTGTCAAACGGTCAGAAAGAAAAAGTATTTGGAGTTAGTAGATTGAAAAACGAAGGCTATTGTCATAAGACATGTTTAAGCCTTCGTTTTTATGAGAGATTAGATTTTAAAACGACTCACATTTTCCTGTAGACCTTGTGCCATATTGGCTAAAGTTCTTGTAGCTGCGGAAACTTCTTGAATTGTTGCGGTTTGTTGTTCTGTTGCACTAGCAACCTCTTGAGAATGGACAGATGTATCCTCACTAATGTTCGTAACATGTTCCATAGAGTGTATTAATTTTTGACGAACAGAAATCAATTGCTCAAGCGAATTGGTCACTTGATGAACCCTTTTTTGAACACTTGCAACCGAATCGGTGATTTGATCAAAAGCATTATTGGTTTCCATTACTAATGAAGACCCTTTTTGCACAGCTTGATTACTGCTTGTCGTCGATTCGATTGCTTCTTGCATGGTCGACTGAATTAAATCAATTAAATGATTGATTTGTTGTGCAGATTGATTTGATTCTTCTGCTAATTTTCTTACCTCTTCAGCTACAACGGCAAAACCTCTCCCATGTTCTCCAGCACGTGCAGCTTCAATTCCTGCATTTAAAGCTAAAAGATTGGTCTGCTCTGCAATATTAGTTATCATATCTACTATTTTGTTGATTTGCGTGGCGTGGCTTTCAAGACTTTTCATAATCGATGTTGTTTTTTCGGAATTTTGATTGATGATCTCCATCTGTTCATTAACACTTCTCACGGAAGCTAATCCGTCTGAAGAAAATTGATGTGCTTTTTCTGAGGAGCTAATCACTCGCCCCATTCCCTCAGAGATTGCATCAATATCCTCTGAGATATTCGTAACATTTTCTGTTGCTTCTTTTACACTTACTAATTGTGTATGGGAATCATTTGATATTTCTTGAATTGTCTTAGCAATTTGTTCTGTCGTATAGGCTGTTTCGTCCGCATTGGCACTCAGTTGCTCACTTGATGCTGCAACACTTTGAGATGTGTCGATTAAGTTAGTAATCAATGTAAGGAGATCCTCCTTCATCTGAATAAAGCGATTTTGAAGTGTCCCAATTTCATCCTTTCGCTTTGTTTTCATAATAGAGGATGTCAAGTCTCCTTTGGCAATTTTATCAGCAACGTTCGTTAATTTCGTTATTGGAGTAACAATCCTTTTTGACATAATCAAGGCAAATATAATCGTTCCAGTAAGTAGAATAATGGTAGAAATAATCGCAAAAAGAATAATGGATTGGATAGTTGATTTTAATAGTATCTGTGCATGCTGATAATTCTCTTCGACCATTAATTGTAAAAGATGGATATCGTTTTGAATACCGTGTGTACGGATTGATTGACGTTTTGCTTCTGCACTATCCTTAACTTCTAATGCAAGCACAACATCCTCTGATAGTTGTTGAAATTTTTCATCTATTAATGTTAATTGATCTTTTTCAGATTTCGTGCTTCCTTGCTCTAATAGATTAAGATAAGATTTCGTACTTTCTAATTTGGACTGAATGGATTCTGCTGCAGCATCTGTTCGATTTAAGGAGAAGCTCATCAGCTCTTGTTCCACTGATAGAATAGAGCTATTAACCTTCTCGACATTGACTAATTGTTCTACTTTTTCTGAATTAGATGATTGAATATTCATCATTTGAACAATGATCAGTCCGATAATAATGGTAGAGCTGATAATAGGTAAAAATGCAATTAGTCCTAACTGATATTTTAATTTCATTGAATTTCAGCCTCTCTTTATTCTGATACGGTGATAGCATTAGTTTTTATTTTTTCTGTAAGCTTCTCTATTTGCTCGGTTTCTTCCTTAGTTAGAGAAATAACACGAATAGGAGCGATGCCAACACCATCGTCTGCTAAGCCAAGTGTAATATGTCCATCAGCTACTTGCCCATTTTCAACAAGTTCTTTGGCAAGCTTGTACATTGCTACATCAATATTTTTCAGCATGGAGGTGACTACTGTTTTCTCACCAAGATAATATTGATCTGAATCCACCCCAAATGAGTAAATTCCTTCCTGCTGTGCAATGTTTATAACACCTACACCGGTAAAACCTGCTGACGGATAAATAAAGTCAGCACCATCATTAATCAATTCCTTGGCTAATTCTTCTCCAAGTTTGTCATTATTAAAGTCTTCTGCAAAATGGTGGAGTACCACTGCCTCAGGATTGGTTGCAGCAACACCTTGGCTAAAGCCATTTAAAAATTTGCGAATAAGCGGAGTATCTGAGCCTCCAACAAATCCAACAATATCAGAATTGGTTCTCATACCAGCTATTGCTCCAATTAAAAAGCTACCTTCATGTTCTTTGAATGTCACACTTGTTACATTCGGTAAATCTACCACAGCATCAACAATGACAAATTGTTTATCAGGATATTTTTCTGCTACCTTCTTTAAATCTTCTTCAATCATGTAGCCTAAACCAACAATTAGATCATTTCCTTGATCGATTAACTCTTGCAATCCTGTTTCATAATCGCCAACTTCCTTTAATTCACGGTAGTCAAAGAGAATGCCTAATTCTTCTCTTGCTTTCTCTAAGCCATTAAAGGCTGAATCACTAAATGATTGGTCACCAAGACCTGCATCGGAAAGCATTACACCAATTCTTAGTTTGTTATCAAGATTGGATGATAGTTCATTTTCAGAACAACCCGCCAAAAGTAATAAGCATAACAATAGAAATAGTTCTATTACTCTTCTCATTAGAAAACCCCCACATGTTGTAATTAGGTAAAATATATTATTTAATTCACAAATTAATAAGTATTTATACCTAAATGAATTATACAGACCACATATAAAATGGTCAATATTGGAAGCCTTATCATTAAAAATATTTACAAAACTGACATTAAGTAATCGTTAACAATCTTATTATTGGGTAATTTATACTATAAAAATAATTTTGTTAGTTACCATTGTTATATTGTATTAAAAATGCCTACAATTCTAACTAATTTAAATCAGATTACGAAAGGTAGAAAATAATAAGATAAACCATTTTCATATAACTCGTGCTAATTCATATAGAGTAGTTGATAACAAGTGTGCACATTCAGTTTCGGGTTTAACTATGTTATGCTAAAGAAATAACATCGAAAAAGGAGTAGGGAAGTATGGAAGTTCCAATATTATATGAGGATAATCACTTGCTAGTAGTAGAAAAGCCAATAAATATCCCAGTACAAGCAGATAAGTCGAAGGATCCAGATCTATTAAATTTTCTTAAGCAAGATATAAAAAGAAGATATAATAAACCTGGAAATGTTTATCTTGGACTAGTTCATCGACTTGACCGTCCAGTAGGTGGAGTAATGGTTTTTGCTAAAACATCAAAAGCAGCATCCCGTTTATCTGATTCGATAAGAAAAAATGAAATCAAGAAAACCTATCTCGCTGTCGTACGAGGAATTCCCCATAAAGAAATTGGTACACTTGAAGATTATTTAATGAAAGATCGCAATGAAAATAAGACCCATATTGTGGCATCATCCGAGAAAAAGGCAAAAAAAGCCATTTTGGATTATACAGTTTTAGCAAGTGCCAAAGGTCTAAGTCTTGTGAAAATTCGTCTTCAAACGGGAAGACCACATCAAATTCGTGTTCAATTTGCATCTAGGGGCTATCCTTTGTATGGAGACCAGAAATATGGAGAAAAAATGAACAAGCCAGGCCAGCAAATCGCCTTATGGTCAAATGTGCTAGAATTGACGCATCCAGTTCAAAAAGAAGTAACCCTATGTCATTCTTTCCCACCCGATCAATATCCGTGGGATCTTTTCAGTGAAAGGATAAAATAACAAAGAATAAAACAGATAACTGACAAGCTTTGCGATAGTTTGATTCATCTCATTTATATGTATAAAAGAAAAGCATTTAGGAAAATATAAATACTGATAGAACATTTGTTCTCGTGTATAATCTATGGTATAATTTAGAAAGATAATGTTCTTATAAGGAGAGGTCGGCTAGCCCCAACGGAAGGGGGGATGCCAATGAGTATGTATGAGAGTTTCATGGTTCTTAGTGGTTTTGGGACATTCTTAATTGCATTACTCGCTTTGATTGTAACATTGATCAATAAAAAATAGACCTCCCTATTTACCCTAAAAGTGACTAGGTGAGGTCTATGCAATCCAATTGCAGCCGAACCCTCTGGGGGAACCGCTTATCGATAACCCACAGTGCCAGCTGTGGGTTACTATTATATGAGTTTCTTCTGTTTATTATAACATACGTCACGTAAGATGAAAAGTTGCACTACTTTGTCACTTGTTTTTGGATAATAAAACAAATTAATTCAGAAAAAGGTAGAAAAACCTTGTCATTTTCCATCAAATCATGTAAGATAAAGATGAAAAGGTTGTACACGGTTTTTAAACCATGAGTCAACTTTTCATTATGCAAAACTGTGCGTTATAACAGTTATTGCGCGATACTCTTTATTCCATTTTACCAATAACTATCTTATTTACAGATGTTTGTTATTCATCTATACTTAAGAAAATGACAATAATTATCTAAAAAAATGGAAATTTGACGGCATATGTTGGAATAGAGAGGAATTATCACATGAATAGCAGATATTCGTTTTTACTTAATCAAGAGAAGCGAACAACGATTTGGTTCTTATGGCTATTTTACTTCGTTTATTTTAGCTATGAACTTATCTATTACTTTGTTTTACCGAACATGCCTTGGAAAATAGCCCCAATTAATAATAAGAGTATAATAGATTTTATTATATATATTGTTCTAGTATGTCTTATACCTATTGCTTATCAACTAATTAAGGAGAATAATCCAGCCCCTGTTAAATATATTTATTTCCTTGTGTTCACCACAACGAACATAGTTGTTGATATACTTTCTTACATAGGTACAGATATCTCCTATGCAAATGGCAATATAGCAGAATTAGTTATTGTACTTTTTTCCCCAATTTTTGTAAATAAACATTTTTTCTATCTTGTTTCTATCGGCACAATATTAAAATTTATCATTATTGGTATCTTTTTAAAGGATATTGTGGTGTTAATTCCACTTATATTAGTATCCATTATCTCCATTGTTGCGTGGATATTATTACATAGATTTTTAGACTATGTATCTGCAACAGAAGCATCCTATGAGCGACAGTTAAATGGTATAGTAAAAGGAATAATTGCCACCCTTGAACTAAAGGATTTATATACAAAAGGGCATAGTGAAAGAGTAGCAAACTATGCTGCAATACTAGCAAAAGCAACAGGAAAATATAATAAGGATCAACTAAAAACTTTTTATTATGCTTGCTTATTACATGATATCGGAAAAGTTAACATACCTGATTCCATTTTAACAAAACCAGGTAAATTAACAGATGAGGAATTTAATATTATTAAGACTCATCCCATTGTTGGAGCTAATGCTATTCATAAAGTAGAGGGGATTTCAGAACATATCGAAGTCATCGAGCAGCATCATGAAAGATGGGATGGAAAAGGTTATCCATACGGTTTAAAAGGGGAGGAAATATCCCATCTGTCAAGAATTACAGCCATTGCTGATGCGTTTGATGCAATGACATCATCCAGATCATACCGAAAGGCACTACCACTAGAAGTAGCTTACGATCAAATTGTGCAAGGAAAAGGAAGTCAGTTTGATCCCAACCTAGTCGATTTATTTAAAGAAATTTATCAAGACTGGGTGGATTATTATAAACATTTTAATCACACACAAGAACACGAATGAAATGGAGGTGAGACGATGAAAATTCGTAAGCTTAAGCAAAATAAGGTAACTTGTTGGTGGTGCACATATTTTAATAACTGGTAGATTCTGTATGAAGAGAGTGGGATGTTGTCATGATAACATCCTACTTTCTATTTCGGTGGTGAAATAATGACGATATCGTTAAAATCAACCTTAACCCTATACCCATTAACGATTAAAGAAGATAAAAAGCACTATCTTGTCGAGGAAAGCATTTCTGGTGAATTTTTTGAAATGCCCAAGGTTTGTATTGATGCAATTAAAATGATGAACAATGGTTTCAATTTGGGACAGGTTCAAGCAAGCTTATTACAAACTTATCCTAAGGAAGAAGTAGACTTACTTGATTTTTCTCATCAGCTAGTAGAATTAGGTTTAGTCCAATCGATTGATGGCAAAATAATTGAAATGAAGAAAGAAAATCACAAAATTCGAGGTTTTGAGTGGATTCCTGCAAAGGTTGGGAAACTTTTATTTAATCGGGTAACATCTAAACTATACTTTCTAGTTTTTATGATGAATATATTGTTCCTTGTGTTAAATCCAAAATTATTACCCACCTATCAAGATATGTTTGTTTTTGATGTAATGATCTGGAATGTACTAATATATGCAGTTCTATCTTTAATACTCTTATTAATACATGAAATGGGACACGTTTTGGCAATCCGTTCTCACAATCTGCCTACAAATTGGAATATAGCTCATCGACTAATGCTAGTAGTTATGGAAACAGATCTTACTGCAGCTTGGAAACTTCCGAATCATCGTAGAAATATTCTCTATCTTGGCGGGATGTGTTTCGATCAAGTATTGCTGTTTACCGCGCTTTCATGGAAACTCACCCTTCCAAATGATGAACTAATCCTCCATGGAATATTGTCTATGATTGCTTTAGATATCTTTATTAAAACGATTTACCAGTGCTGTTTTTATATGAAAACAGATCTGTATTTTGTTTTTGAGAATATCTCTGGGTGCTATAATCTTATGGAAAATGCCAAACAACATTTACGAGAATGGTTGCCCTTTATCAAGGAGGATACTACAACTACAGTGTATCAAGAGGAAAAAAGAACCGTTCGGTTGTACAGCTATTTTTTCTTATGTGGAATTATTTTGACTTTTAGTTTATTTGCTTTTTATTTTCTTCCACAAGCCGTGTATGTCTATATGAATATTATCCCTCAGTTATTATTACCAATGAATAGTGTCTATTTTTGGGATGCAATCATCATCCTTGGTCAGTCGTTAATCATACTAGTGCTATTGTTTTATTCCATTACAAAGTCAAAACGCTTATGAGGAGCCTATATATAGGCTCCTCATTTAAGAATCACAAAGTTTTATTTAATAAAAATGGGAATATATTTTGTTCACTTTTTCTGAAAATGCTTGAATTGGTACAAAGCGAACATCCCGAAAGTATTCCTTTCCTTCGACAAAAAACAAAACAGCTGGGGCGGTAAATATCGAATATATCCCTGCAATACTTGGAAATTGATCTGCACGGATATAACCAAGTTTGACCATAGGATACTTCTGCATAACCTGTTTAATTTGTGGCAAAAGACTCTGACAAACACTACAATTTTTCTGCGAAACGAACAATAGACTAAGCGTATGATTTTGAATAAGATGGTCCAAATCCTCTTGATAATAAATGGAGCCGAATTCGTTCACTTTGTAACCTTCCTCTTAATTATTAGTAAAACAAGTGTATATTAAAAACACGCTGATTGGAAGCTGAATGCTTCTGAAACTTGCTATGCTATTTTAAGGTACGGCTTTAATACTGTTCACATGCTGAAAGTAAAGAGAATGCGTTCCATCTCCATACGTTTTCTTTTTCAAATCTTCACCTTCCGTTGACTTTGTCTCATCATAAGGTTGATCTGTTGTCACTTTTACATTAGCATCTTCTCCATCACTTAATAATGCAATATCAGCATTGGCGATATACCAATCTGCTTTTAATTTAGCCAAATCAAGGTTAACCTCGTGAAGATAAGTTCGAGCTTCTACCTTTCTGTTTCCCGGGATCGAAATAGTAGCATCATAGTTAACAAAATGATGGTTCATTCGATTTTTAGAAGGAGGGGAGAGTATTTCGATATATAGAGTATCTCCAACTTTATTAATGGAAATATAATCATCCTGTGAGAGCTTTGTTTCATAATTAGACCGAAAGCTTCCAAATATATTCACTTCGTCTGTTTCGTTTGCTTCCAATTCAATCCCATTATTATTCGCATCAATGACCACTTTTTTAATGTCCTTACTTAGCTTTTGATTTACTTCTGGCAACATTCCGTTCACTTCTTCTGTGTCTACATATTCTTTTACCGTTGTCACAAGTCCTGTCGAAGTAACAAAGTAAATACCAAGTGTCAGGACACCTATAAAAAGGATAAACAAGATAGAAAAAACGTCATATCTTACGATAGGTTGCTCTTGTTTTGATAACAGCAAATATATTAATATTTCAATGCCTAATATAATTAGGAGTATTGGAATCCAAGAAAGTATAAAGGTCGTTACCTCCCAGTTATATAGCTGGGATAAAAATAAGGTTACACCTAGTGCAATTAAGGAAAGTCCCATGGAAATAGAGCCAACACGCCATTTTCTCATTATTTCTTCACCTTCTCTTTCTTTTTAGAGCCGGATATCAATTTAATTCCGCCTAGGATTAATAGGAAGCATACAATACTGACTTGGAAGTATTGCTGATAATAGTACCATACATCAATATTAAATATTTCCCTTAGATTATCTGCGATAATAGGGAGGAAGGTACTATCAATCAGATAAAATACTCCTAACAATATAAGGCCAATCCCTAACCATTTTTGGTAATTGGCTAAATGTTTAAATACTGGAATATCCTCCAACTCTTGATCATGGGATCGATTAATTAGCTGTAAGGCATCAAAAAAACTAAAAAACCAGATAATAGGGATAACAAACAAAAATATACTTAAATGTAATACATCAAGAATATAGATGGAAAGTAGAAAAGAAGCCATTAACTGTAAACCGCGATTTTGCAAGCCTAAATACATATGTCCCGCACCCGGGAAGATTGCCAATAAGGTAGTTAGCATTCTGCTTTTTTTGCTATCATCACGAAACCTATCAAAATCATCAAAAATGGTCGTATCTAATAAATCAATACCTTGTTGTTTTTTGTTCAACAACTGGATTACATCAAACATGCTGTAGATCCAAATGATAGGAATCGCAAGGAGAAAGATTAAGAAAATACTACTCGTTAGTACACTCACAAAAAACACCATTGCAATAATACCAAAAAATGCTGCAAGTATGGTAAGTCCTCGATAGGTTAATCCTAAATAGAAGTGACCAATTCCAGGAATAAACGATAATAATATCGTAGAAAAGCGTTCCTTTTGTTTAGGGTCTTCTAGGGTAAATGCTTGATCATTGTTTGTTGTGCTCGCGAGTCCTCCTTGTTTTTTCATCACAAGTGTCATGACAATATCCATCATATTGATAAGCCAAACTATCGCTGCAATTAAGAAAAATCCAATAAACAAGGTATCGGAGTAGACAATGATTCCTGCAATAAATCCACAAAAAAGGGAACCTAAGAAGAATAAAGTATATAACACTCCTCTCCATCGATATCCTAAATAAATATGACCAAAGCCCGGAAACAAGGCAAGAAATAAAGCGAGTATGGGTGATTTTGTCATTAGTTATGATCTCCTTTCATTTCCTCTAATAATTGATCTGTTTTTTTCATGAGTTGTTCAGTTAACGATTGTTTTGGGCTTACTTCTGCTCTATCCGTGAGACTGATCATATTATCAAATACTCCAGAAAACATGAGAATCAAGGTCAAACCGGCAGCTAGAACATAGTGAATAATACTTTTAGAGAACAAGGAAGAAGCATTTGAGCTTTTGGATGATGGTTTTGAATCAAGCTGCATGCTTGCTATTGTTTTTTCTGTAAAGGAATCAGACACTGAGTCCTCAACTAGACTATTTTCCATAAGCTGGAGATAACTATCTAGACATGCTTCACAGCTATATAGATGATTCTCCATTGTCTTTCGATTCTCATCCGTTAATTGATCAAGAATATATAAGTTCATTTGCTCTTTAGGAATATGTTTCATCAGAAATCCTCCTTCTTCCAGTTTTCCTTCATCCAATTTCTTGCACGATATAACCGCATTTTTATTGTTGATTCTTTCATATTTAACTGATCCGATATTTCTTTATAAGATAAGCCCTCTAAATGATAAAGTTGCACCACTAGTCGCAATTTATCCGGCATTTCCATAATGGCAGCTCTGACCATCTCTCGTTCGTGTTTTGCTAAATATTGTTCCTCTGGATTATGGCCATCTGTTAATTGATAATCTTGATCAAAAAAAGTTAGGTCTTCTTTCTGACGCTGCTTCTTTCGGTTAAAATCAATAGCTTTATGTACGGCAATTCGACTGAGCCACGTCGTAAAACCTTGATTTTGATAGGAAGGGAGAGCATCGACCATCTTAATAAATGTTTCCTGTGCAAGGTCCTCAGCGTCCTTAGGGTTACGGACAACATGATAAATCACTTTAAATACATGGTGTTTATAACGTTCAATAAGTATCCGTAACGCTTGCTGATTTCCCTGCTGAACCTTCTTAATTAAAGCATCCTCTTGAATTGCTCTCCCCCCTCTCTGTAGTTCTCTGTAATATAGACGATGAAAAAATCAAAAATACTACATTCTTTTGAAAGTTTTTTTAAGAATAAAATGTACAATGCTATAATAACAATAACTGAAGTAGGAAGGAATTATAGAGGTTAGGTGATAAAATGAAGAAGATTTTGGCCGGATTAGTCATTGGGGGTCTCCTTATTAAAAGCTACTATGATACAAATGTTTGGAAAATAAATCGTCTTTCGATTGGTACAGATAGACTAAAAGACGAAACATTTCGTTTAGTTCAATTAACGGATATACATAACAAAATATTTTTTAATCAATATACGAGACTATTGCAAAAAATTATAAATTTTCATCCCGATCTGATCGTACTCACCGGTGACTTGATTGATCGAAAAACGAAAGATTTTTCGGGCATCCTTGCTTTTGTTGAACAACTAGTTAAAAGTCATCAACACGTCTATTTTGTGTCAGGTAACCATGAATGGGACCATCCTAGAGGGGAGGAATTTATAAACAGCTTAAGACAAAGAAATGTTAAACTTCTTGATAATAAAAGAGAAATTGTTAAGCTCAAGCGATGCCAAATCTGCTTAGTAGGGGTAGCAGATGCGGCAACGGGAAATGATCAGTTGACAGAAAGCTTATTTATAAAGGAGGGTTATCGTATATTGCTCTCACACTCACCAGAAATCATTAATAGGAAGGCTGCAAAGCTAGCTGACCTTATATTATGTGGTCATACACATGGCGGACAAATAAGACTCCCTTTCTTAGGTGCCATTATTTCTCCAGACCAAGGCTTATTCCCAAGTCTGGATAAAGGGATTTTCCAACATGAAAAGGGAAAGTACCTTTATATTGATAGTGGTCTAGGCACTACTAGGCTTCCAATAAGGTTTCTTAATCAGAGTCAATTATCTTTTTTGACCATTTACGGTACAAATCGATAATAGGGGGCCCCACTTTATTACAATTTGGTAGAAGAGATGACATAACAATGTCATCTTTTTTGCAATTTTTACAATTTTTTTAAACTTTCTTAATATCCTCCATTTATACTGTTAGTAGTATAGAAACAGGAGGTCTTAACAAATGAGGAAAAGAAATAAGAAAAAAGTGGCACGATTATTTTCCGTTTTTTTAATTACATGCATTTTATTTTCTCATGTATTTGTTCATTTTTCAGTCGTACAAGCTAGTCCAAATCAGAAAATCGAGGAAAATACAGATGAAGAACGCTCTGCTGAAACTTCGGGACAGCAATCAGTTGAAAGTAAAGACAAACAATTAACTCGGAAACCAAATCAGATACATAATGAGGAAGACAAATCATCTACAAAGGAAGTAGAAGGATCGAATGAAATAACCGAGTCTGCGACAAAACAAGAAAAAAACATACCTGAAATCGACGAAAAAAAAGAGAAAGTAGAGAAATCCTCGATAGAAAATGCAGAAGGTACCCCCTCTATCGATTTTCAAAAGGTTCCTTCGATCCTAATTACAGAGGTCATGCCTTTTAGTAAGGAAAATGACCAATTTGCCTATTTCGAAATCTACAATAATTCTAATCAAGCTATTCAATTAGATTATTACAATATTTCTTTCCATTCTACAGCTAGTTCTGGTGAAAAAATACTCGAATTACCACCAACTTCTCTTGAGCCAGGTGAAACAGTGGTTGCTTGGAACAATGGAGGGAATCTTTCCATTGATAACTTTAATCACCATTACGGAACTAAGCTCACGGAAGAACAAGTGATAAGCTATCAAGCTATTTCGTTTAGCAATACTAATAAGCAAACGATTAGTATTCGTGATAATCAACAAGAGATCGTTTCAGCAAGCTTCTCAGAAGAAGATATTCAGCTAGGAAAGACGCTTACTTACCTATATCCTCAAGAATCAACCGCAATGCAAACTTCCAAGCAGCAACAAAAACCCACACCTGGTAAACTCGATAAACAACAAATACCTGAGAAACCAGTAACTGTTTCAGCTAGTGATGCACCAATAATCAAATCCAAGCCTGTCTCTGAGGCCAATGTAAATTCAACCATTACTATCAATGCTATCATTGATGATGCAGATTCAAGTCTTCAAGCAAAATTATTCTATCGATATCAAGGAGAGGCATCCTATCGAAGTGTGGAAATGTCAAGACAGGAGTCAAATAACTATCATGCAGAGATACCTGCAGAAGAAGTAATAATCGGACAAATAGAGTATTATATAATGGCAACCAATGCACATCATCGAGCAGTTGACCCAACAAAAGATACGCCAAATGTGATCACTGTCAAAAAAATAGAAAAAGAAAAGAAGCAAGTAAATACAGTAGTAGAAGAACAAAAAATGATCAACGAGGATTTTAATCAGTACCCACAACTTTTAATTACAGAAATTTCACCTAATACAGCAGGTGGTGGTACCGATTATTTTGAATACTTTGAACTATATAATAATACTAATCAAACCTTACATCTAAGCGATTATCATTTCATTTATCATTACACGGACTCCAGTAAGAACATTATGTTTGAATTACCAGACGTAGATATAGCGTCAGAAGAAACATTAGTATTCTGGTATAACAATGGAAAGAACGAGCTAGAAGCTTTTAACGAACAATTTTCTACTAATCTAACAAAAGAAGAGGTCATCCCATTTAATAGCTCATCCTTTCCTGGATTTGCGAATGGAGGAAATCGTGCTTTAATTATTAAAGATCACAAAAATAACGAGG
This sequence comes from Gracilibacillus sp. JCM 18860, assembly GCF_055395245.1. NCBI lineage: Bacteria > Bacillati > Bacillota > Bacilli > Caryophanales > Bacillaceae > Gracilibacillus > Gracilibacillus sp. JCM 18860. Next base: position 717,236 of record NZ_AP043868.1, on the reverse strand, counting down.
TTGTTTATGCTGATTATCTAGGTGAAGATAATAATAATGATGGAAAGGTTATTCAATATAAATATCCATTAGAAGAAGCTACAAAAATGAAGAAGCATCAAGTACTAGCAGACCCTACACCTGGCATGGTAGATGAGGTTCAAGTACCAAGTGAGTCTGTAGAAGTTCCAGAAGAAGAAATAGACCAAGAAGCACCAATGATTACACATAAACAAGTGAAGGAAGGACAGGCTTTTTCGCCGATTTCGATTCAAGCAGAGATAGTGGACAATCATACCATTCCATCAGCGAATCTTTACGTTAAGAAGAAAGACTCTGAATATATCAGTCTACCAATGTCGATAGATCCTGAAAATCCCTCACAATATACAGTAGAGATACCTGGTAATCATGTGGATGAAAACCTTACTTATTATATAGAAGCAACAGATGGTAGAAATAAGAGTAAAACAGAGGAATTTACGATTCAAATTGATCAGGAGAAAATTGATTCTCAAGCATTACCACCATTACTAGTAACAGAGGTTGTACCTGATACGACAAACACAGGGTCTGCTGACGGCTATGAATTTATTGAAATTTATAATAATACAGATCAACCGATTAATTTAAAGGATTACAAGATCCAATATCGTTATGGTACTGATCCAGAAAGTGATGTGATTTGGCCATCTATTCCAGATGATGTCGTAATTCCAGCAAAGGAAACACTTGTTTTCTGGATCATTAATGGTCACAATAATGATCAAACAGTAGCAGATTTCAATGCGAATTTTAGCTCCCAGTTAGTGGAGAATCAGGATATTGTCCGTATTGAATCAGCAGGGATGGCTAATGGTAGCACAAGAGGTTTAATTATTGCTTCCAATACAGGAATTGAATATTCCATCGCTTACTATAATGACACAGAAAATGTGGATGATGTTGTCGCAAATAAGGGAATTGTTTATAGATATCCAGTAGATAAGACGAATGTAATGGAAAAAATAAGTGCAGGTGAATTAGATGCAACACCTGGCACAGTAGAGGACTATCAAGTTCCGAACGAACCTGTTCAAAAACAACAAGATACAATAGCACCAGAAATCGATAATATAACGACCATTTCTCAGGTGAATCATACGGAAAACATTGATTTACAAGTAAGTGCCAATGATAATCAAGAGGTTAAAACGGTAGCTGTGTATTATCGAACCGAGGATGAAAAAGAATTTAAAGAGGCCTTACTGGAAGAGAGTGAAGAAAAAGGGGTTTATCAGTATCGCATTTATGCTCCCGAAATCATAGGAAAAGAATATGTAGAATATTATTTTCAAGCATCAGATGGTACGAACAGTGTAAAAAGCGGCATTGAAACGATCCGAGTGGCAAGTGACCTGGATCAAAGTCCTCTCAGATTGAATGTAGAGAATGAGCAAATTTTATCTGGTAAATCCATCATAAAGGGGACAGCTGAGAAGAGTAGCCCAGATGACTTAATAATGAAAATTGACGAACAAGTAATCAACGATACGTATAAAGCTGTGGAACATCAAGCGTATTTAGCATTTGAAGTTAGCGGAATTAACACTTATTTCCAAAATGGTGTCACAATAGGGGATGAGATTGTCCATATTTTCGATGATTGGATGGCCCAATGGGAAACGATTACGGTTCCCATTGATCCAACAAAACTGCAGTTAGGTGATAATACTATTACAATTCGTGCTGGTAATAAAGCTACTCCATGGGAGGGAGACCCTGGCGAGAATCGAGATGATTTTAATCTTCGTAATGTTCGGTTAGTGATGACAGATGGTACGGTTTTAACAGATCCGTCACATCCGGATCCGTCGGATGTGTTAGATATGGGGGATGATGGAACAGAGCGGATAGCGGAGCATTTCACATTTACCATTACGGATGGGTTAGCAAATTCTTTAGCTTATCAATGGGATACGACTACGGTGGAAGATGGTTCTCATCGCGTACAAATTCTTCAAAATACTAAATTAATCGAAAGAAAGGTATTTGTCGATAACACGGCACCAATCATCAGCCCCAATATGGAAGAAAATAGGTCCTATAAAGGTGAGTTTGAGATCAATGCAGAAATAACGGACGAAATAGCTGGAGTGGACAGTTATCAAGCATGGTTAGATAACGAAGAAATCACCCTTCCATATATGACATCGTCTGGCTCCTTAGCACCTGGAGAGCACGTGTTGAAAATCAAAGCGATTGATAAAGTTGGAAACGCAAAAATCGAAGAAATAATGTTCCATACAGTAGAGGAAAATCCAACAGAACCAAACAACCAAACGGATACTCAAATTGGTGATCCGAAACTACGAGTCAAAGTCAAGGACCCAATGGGAGATCAATTAGATGTTGGTTTTTATCAGGCATTTCAATATAAACCATCCGATAAAAGCTCCGTTATATCCTATCAAAGTACAGCTAAAACGGAGCCACCTGCAACCAAGAAGATCTCCGCTCAGGCTGAATTGTCGGATCAAGAATTGAAGCTTGCTTCCGAACAAGATGGGAAATACTTAGTAACAGATTCTACGACTGAATTTCCTTATCATCGCTTTGATGTCACTTTAGATGAATCGGTTAATAACGATGATCAAGTAGAATTAGTATGGAATGGTCATTCATTAGAAGGTAGGAAGGTCTCCATGTATGCATGGAACATCGAAAAAGCGCAATGGGATTTGATCGACTACCAAATTGCAGGCACTGATGACTTTACGTTAAGTGGTTATGTGGAAGTGAGTAAGTATGCAGACAACCATACCATTCATGTTATCATTCAGGATGAAATTCCTGCAAATCCAAATCAATATGATTATACCTTTGTTTGGATGTCTGATACACAATATTATTCGGAAAGCTATCCGCATATTTATGATAGACAAACTCAATGGATTGCCGAAAATCAAGAAAAAATGAACATCGAATATGTCTTTCATAGTGGTGATTTAGTCGATGAAGCAGACCAAGAATACCAGTGGTTACATGCGGATGAGTATATGAAGACATTGGACGATGCTAATATACCGTATGGGGTGCTTGCAGGAAATCATGATGTATTGCAAAAAGATAATGACTACACAGAATATTATAAATACTTTGGTGAGGATCGTTTTATGGAAAAACCGTACTATGGTGGTTCCTATCTCAATAACAGAGGACATTATGATTTAATTTCGGTTAATGGCAATGACTTTATTATGATGTATTTAGGCTGGGGTATTGATGAGGAGGGAATTGCGTGGATGAATGAGATACTAGCTCAATATCCCGATCGCATGGCGATATTAACCTTTCATGAATATTTACAAGCAACTGGAACACGCCATCCTTTAGGTGAAAAACTGTACAATGAAGTCGTTATTCCAAATGAAAATGTAATGGCAGTCTTGTCTGGTCATTATCATGAAGCTCAAACCTTGATAGATGAAATCGATGATGATGGAGACGGAACGCCCGACCGAACTGTTTATCAGATGTTAGCAGATTATCAAGCAGGACCTGAAGGTGGTCAAGGGTATATGCGTTTGTTACATTTTGATTCAACGAATAACCGAATTTTTGTTAATACGTATTCACCATATATGGACGATTACAATTACTATGATACAGATGAGTATCCGAACAAGGATGAATTTATGATTGATCTAGATCTAACACCAAAGGAAAAACGTGTAGCTACAGATTCCTTTGTGGTTAATGTGTACACCAATTCTGAGATAGGTACTGTTCAAAATGTTGCAAGTGGAGATACCGCAGAAATAACATGGTCTGGGTTAGAAGAGGGGAAGACCTACTACTGGTATACCCGAATTACAGATCAGTATTCTGGCTCTACAAGATCGTCTATTTGGTCTCTTATAAAAGGAAGGGATGATGTATCTGAAGGCGAGCATGATGAAAATAATCAAGATGAAGGTACAGGTACGGGGGATAATGATCAAGAGCAACCTCCAACCAAGCCAGAAGTTAATCCAATACAAGATGAAAAAGGGAATGAAATCGACAATCAGGATGAAATAGAGAAACATTCGGAATCAGATAAAATAATTCGAGTGAATAAAAATCAAGACAAAGAGCCTCTGACTAGTAAGCAGGGTATTTCGCTACCAGATACTGCGACAAACATATATAATCTTTTGTTAGGCAGTATGGTTCTACTCGTAATGGGAATAATCCTTTTCATATGGCAAAGACAGAAGCGGCAGAAGCAAAAGTATTCTAACTAAAATGGAGTAGAAATTTGTAAGAAAAAAGGAGCTTGCATTTCAAGTCAAGCTCCTTTTTACATTCAGCTAAAGGCCCCAATAAATGATAATGACGATTATTTCAAAAACTAGTGAAATAAATATTATCCAAATTATTTCTAACCTTAAAAAAGCATTCATTACGGTCCATTCTTTTATTTTTGCTAAGCGTCTAGCAACTTTCCAGTTGATAGGCACAAAAAACAATGAAAACAATAATCCAACGGAGAGTGAAATAGAAGAATGGATAACTCCTAAATTAGCAGTTAAATCAGCTACGGTATTGCCGATTATGTATATGGGAATACCTACCCATATAAAAAAGGTTAAGACCAATAATGGGATTACCATTATAACAATCATAAAATTCTTCTTCAGAACATCAAGATAAATTTTAGTATACATATATTCCCCCATAAGATTTATCCAGGTAACAACCACTCTTGCTATAAAACAGCCTGCTATCTAATCAGATGAAGTCCCACTAATATTTTAGCAAATTGTCGTAATAGGAGGAAATAATATTCAACTATTCATGAAATAGACTTTCCTCACAGTATTATCAGAAAATGGTGTATTAATCCATCTTACCTGGAGGTGACATAAGAAAAGGGCAGCCTTTTTTTACAAGACGCTCAAGAACTGTATTTACCGTATAATCTCTCGGATCTAACTTCTCATCTACTTCCTCCCAAAACAAAGGTGTTGCGACAGTAGCTTCCTTGGTGGCTCGAGTAGAATAGGGAGCAATTATTGTCTTTCCCTCAGCGTGTTGTACATAGTCAATATAAAGACGATTTTTGCGTTTCTTTTTTAATCGTTCTATCGTAAAACAATCTGGATATTGTTGAACAAGCACTTCTGCTACAGCTCGCATAAAATCTCTCGTCTCCTCAAATGTCATCATTTTCTCTCGCAATGGTAAATGAATTTGTAGACCTGTCCTACCTGATGTTTTTATTAATGGAGTAAAACCTTCTCCTTCCACCATATCCTTAATCAAATGGGCGGCCATTACAGCATACGAAAAATACTCTAGACTTGGTGGATCGAGATCAAATACCATTTCATCAGGGTAAGCAGAGTGAACCGTTTGAAAAGGAATATGAAATTCTAATCCTCCATGATTACCGAACCATAACAAACTTTCAAGTGTATTACACAATAAATCCTTTTCCCCATCCTCAGATAAAATATAATCGATAAACTCAGGAGCATAATCAGGTAAATGCTTTTGATAAAAGGAATGTTGATCGATTCCATCAGGATAGCGGATCATCGTTAAACGTTTGTTTTGTAATCTAGGTAGTAAGAAAGGGGCGACATTCCTCAAATAGACAAGATAATCAAGTTTCGTGATCCGGGGAAATAGTTCTTTATTGGGCTTAGTTAAGTCAATTTCTTTAGGTAGCTGGGCTAACCCTAACCGAACCATCTCCTCCGTACAATCCGTTGGAGATAGATCAAACCGAAAAGATCGAAAAACTGGTTCTCTTATCTCTCCGTCCTTCACATCTAAACAATTAATATCTATGCAAACACTAGGTGTTACGTACCAATGCGTGCCCTGTTTACGACCATTTGCTTGGATGAAATTAGTTAAGGTTTTTTTATCTTCTTGAGCAAAGCCATGTTTGATTTTTCCTAGTTCTTCATTCTTGTCTAATTTTACATCAAAATAATCATTTGTCAGATTCCATCCACTTATTACACCTTGTACAGTTCGATAATTTTTCCATTTTATCCATTGTCTCGTTCTTTTCCCTTCGATATAGGTTGAATGGATATTTTTTGCGACAATTCCCTCTGCTTGATGGAAGAAACTGATTTCTTTTATTTCATTGAGCTTCTTAAAGGAGTGAATGAGAAGTAGCTGCCTCTGCTCCACCGTGAATTGCTTAAATAATTGCTCTAATTGTTTTCTTCGGTCTAAAAGTGTTTGTGATTGAAGGGTTTGATCATTCAGCAGTAATAGGTCAAAACAGAGGAAGCTTACTGGTCGCTGTTTGCTTAATTGTTGTATTTTTACTTTAGAACGAGTTCTTCCTCTTGTCTGAATAGAAGAGAAGTTAGCTTGATATGGCGTTCTTAGGATAACAAGCTCTCCATCTAAAAAAATCGGAAGTTGCTTTTCAATATTCTTTTGGAGAATTAAACAAGTAGAGACGATTTCAGGAAATTGAAAGGTGAGATCCTTGCCATTACGGCTCCATAATGTGATCTTCTCTGCAGTCCACTCAATTCCGCAACGAAAGCCATCATATTTTATTTCATAGATCCAATCCTTCTGCTTATTTATTTCCTCAACAAGCGTCGGTAACATTGGTTTCCACATTGTCAACACCCTTTCTCCTTATATATTTGCTTATTTTTGAATTTTTATTAAGACATTGCAAATGCTAGGAATACAAGAGGAGTGATGAATGCATGCATACGATGTGGAAAGGTACGATAAGCTTCGGTTTAGTTAATATTCCGGTTAGTCTTCATTCCGCAACAGAGAACAAGGATATTTCTCTACGAAATCTTCATAAGGAATGTCATTCCCCATTAAAATATGAGAAAGTTTGTCCTGTTTGTGATAAGGAAGTAGGGAATGAAGATATTGTGAAGGGCTTTGAGTACACAACCAATAAATTTGTTATTTTAGAGGAAGAAGATTTAAAGGCTATTAAGGACGAAAAACAGGATAAAACTGTTGAAATCATGGATTTTATAAAATTAGAAGAAATTGATCCGATTTATTTTGATAGGAGTTATTATCTTTCACCAAATGAAGGTGGTACCAAAGCATATGCGTTATTACGAGAAGCTTTAAAAGATACGAAGAAAATCGGATTAGCTAAAATCACGATTCGTTCAAAGGAGCATTTAGCGATCATTCGTTTTTATCAAAACACACTTGTGATGGAAACCATTTATTTTCCTGATGAAGTGAGAGATTTTAAAGAGGTACCAAATGTTCCGGAAGAAACCGATGTAGCCGGAAAAGAACTTGATACGGCTAAAATGCTTATAGATCAATTAACAACAGAATTTGAACCGACCAAATATAAGGATGAATATCGTTCTGCATTACTTGAACTGATCGAGCGCAAGAAGAATGGTGAGGAGATCTCAACAGCGAAGGAACCGAAGAAAAAGGACAATGTAACAGATCTTATGGAAGCATTGGAGAAATCATTAAAGAAAACGAAAACTACTCAGAAGAAAGGTACAAAACGGAAGACAACAACCAAAAAGAAAAAATCGACGACAAAGACAGGATAATAAGAAGGAGGTTAGACGATGGATGCTAAAAGAGCACAAGAAATTGCGAATGCAAGCGAAATGTGTCAAGTTACTTATAATGGGACAAATGTCTATATTGAACATGTCGACCAAAATAGTGGAAAAGCGACTGTTCATCCATTAAATAATAAAACAAGCAAATGGAGTGTAACAGTAGACGAGCTATTAGAACAATAAAAAAGAAAACTCGGCATTACAAAAACTTAACAAAACTAATGCCGAGTTTTTTATATAGAAATACTATCCATATCTAGTAAACTGTAGTATAATTTAGGAGTAGTGAATGGAAGATTGTATATGTGCTTTTTCTGTGTGAAACTTTTCATGTGTTCCCTTAATTAAATGATGAAAAGGATTATCTGTATGAGCCTCTATCGCTGCTATACCAACCCCTGTAATACCACCCTTTACACAAACCTTTTCGATTAATTCCGGTAATGTAAATTGTTCTGTTGCTAGAAGCTTTCCAAAGCCAATAAACATTTTCTCCATTAGCAATGTGGCATCTTCTTTTGTGATTTCCGTTAATTCATTTGCATTCTCAATAAAACTTTGAGCTAAAAAGGCGAAAAATGCTGGTCCACAAGAAACAATATCAGAAGAAATCCTCACAATATCTTCCTTTATCTCCAGTGGTTCCGAAAAACTTCGACATCTCTTGATAAAAAGTTGCTTACGATCATGATCGATCTTTTCACTAAATGTTAGAAGTGAGACACCAGCAAGGGCTTGATTTGTAATGCTCGGAATCATTCTGGCTACCTGACAATCGACAAGGCTTTCAATCTCCTGAACAGATACCGGGCTTGTAATGGACACTAACAAATGATGTTGATTGAGTCGATGACTGATCTCTTTTAATAATGGAACCATATCCACTGGCTTTACACAGATAAATACAGTATCTACTGAGTCAATCAGTGTAAACGGATCATCTTTCACCTGGATATGAGGATATGTTTCCTTCAGCTCATATGCTCGCTCAACTGTTCGATTGGTTACAAATAAGTCTCTTTGATCCAATAACTTAGATTGTAGAAAGGCATGTATTAATACCTTTCCCATATTTCCCGTTCCGATGATTCCCCATTTCAATGTATTCGCCTCCCGCTTTTGTTTCAGTTTCCCACTTAGTGAAGGAAACAATCTTACCTTATTTTTATGATTAACTATACCATTCTATGATAAGGGGCTGATAATATGTATTGGTTAAAAAAATACTGGTATGTTGCTGTAATCATATTGGTTGTAGCTATTTGGATATACGTCAATCCTAGTGATACAAACCAATCAGAGAATTTTATAATGACAGAAAATACCGAAACAACTGTTGAAGAAATCGATCGTATAGAAAAGGAGAATGAAGAGCAAGTAGTCATGGTCGATGTGAAGGGTGAAATAGCAAAACCAGGCGTTTATCAAATGGAAGCAGTAGACAGAGTTCAGGATGTGATAAAGATCGCAGGAGGTTTAACTAAAAAAGGAGATCCGTCCGCAATAAACATGGCTGAACGTGTTTATGATGAGATGGTGATCATAATACCAAAGAAGGGAGAAGAGGGGAGTATTGGAGCTCAATCGGCAGTTCAATCAGACGGGAAAATTAAAATCAATACGGCTACAAAGGAAGAAATCATGCAAATACCAGGTATTGGGGAGGTAAAGGCAAATGCGATGATCGATTTCCGTGAGACGAATGGAAGGTTTGAAAAAATAGAGGACCTAACAAAGGTTAATGGTATTGGTGAAAAAACACTAGATAACATTCGCGATTTTGTTCAAATTCCTTAGCTCTTATTGACGCTTGTACAAGGAATCGGTACACTTTAAAAGATAGAAGTTTGAAAAACGAGGAGTGTAACCAATGGAAAGAATCTCATGGCATCAATACTTTATGGCGCAAAGCCATTTGCTAGCATTAAGAAGTACGTGTGAGCGTTTAATGGTAGGGGCAACAATCGTTAGAGATAAACGTATTATTGCTGGAGGATACAATGGTAGTGTGTCAGGTAGTGTCCATTGCATTGATGAAGGCTGTTATGTGATTGATGGACATTGTGTGAGAACGGTTCATGCAGAAATGAATGCCCTTCTTCAATGTGCTAAATTCGGAGCACCGACTGAAGGTGCTGAGATTTATGTGACACATTTTCCTTGTCTTAATTGTTGTAAAGCAATTATTCAAAGTGGCATCAAAACCGTTTACTATGCAGCCGATTATAAAAATCATCCTTATGCTATTGAACTTTTTGAAGAGGCAAATGTAAAGGTGGAAAAAGTAGAGCTTGATCATCATACTATTGAGCTTATTCCAACTGTAAAATAAAATCTGATAGGAGGAGAAGGTTTGCTTGCTTGGATTCATTGGTTTGTGATTATTTATGTAATAGCGGTTTTTGCTAGAATGGATCAGAGTCCTTGGATCGTCCTCCTTCTTATCCCTCCTTTGATCTATTTTGTACGAACCCACAGAATGCCTCTCTGGTTAGTCTTTTCCTTACTCCTATGCTTTATTTTCTTCTATAATCAAACTCCTTCAACGGATAGACAAAATCTGGATTCCTCCCATAAGTCAATGATTCAGGGTGATATTATTTCTGAAGTCAACAAAACAGATACATATGTTTCTTTTTTGCTTAAAGAATATAGAAGCACCAACAAAGTGAAGGTTCAACTATTTCATCAAAACGAAAGAGCAGAAGATTTATTTATCCAAAAATTAAATAGGGGAAGTAGATGTCAACTAGTCGGTACATTTCAGGAGATGATAACAGCTACAAATCCTGGTCAGTTTGATTATCAACACTATTTGCATAATCAAGGCATAAGTAGTCAATTTCTAATTAATGATAGTACGGCATCGAATTGTAGCGGATCATCCTTTTATCAAATGCTTTATAATGCTCGAAATCAACTTTTGGAGCATCTGGGGGGTTACGTCAATCCTTTCACTTTTTCTTGGATCAATGCACTTCTATTTGGCAACAAAGATTTGTTATCAGATGAAACGATTACGTTGTTTCAAGATTGGAATCTTTCTCACTTATTAGCAATCTCTGGATTGCATGTTGGATTACTGATGACCTGTCTCTACTTTTTTGGCTTGTATATCGTAAAACTATCCGTAGAACGTATGCAGCTTATCCTCTTCTTATTTCTACCAATATATCCTCTTCTATCTGGAGCTGCGCCTTCTGTATGGCGGGCAAGCCTTTTAGCATTGTTCCTGCTCGTGCTTCGAAAACTAAAGATAAAGCTCCCTACAACCAGTATACTAAGCATCGTCTTTTTTGTTATGGTGCTGACAAATCCTTATCATGTGTATTCTATTGCGTTTCAATTTAGTTTTATTGTTACGTATGCGATTTTGTTCTCTCGAAAGCTCCTATCAGGTGATATTGGATTTGTTTGGATTTCTCTACGGATTAGCTTTATCAGTCTCATGGTATTATTGCCTATTCAAATACAATTATTTTATCAATTCCAACCATTGTCTGTTTTAGTTAATTTAATAGTTGTCCCATATTTTACACTGTTTGTTTTACCTTTTTTATTGTTAATTTGTTTCAGTGCGATGATCCCTTCGTTCCTTCCGATATGGTCTCATGTATTTCAATTTATTCATTCCCATTTTCTAACATTGATGCGTTTGTTTGATGAAGCCATTTCGTGGTCTTGGACGATTGGCCAAATACCTAATCCATTGATAATTGGATACTATATTTGTTTGTTATTATTTTTACTTTATTTTGAGCAGGGAAAACAAATAAGAGCTTTTAGTTATGGTCTTGGGTTAGCGGTTTGCTTAGTATTAGCATCAATCCTTCCCTATCTTAATCCTTATGGATCAATCACCACACTTGATATTGGTCAAGGAGATGCTATTGTTATTGAATATCCCTATCGAAGAGGTGTCGTTATCATAGATGCGGGAGGTAAACTAAAGAAGCATTTTACTGAACCTTCTAGTGATGTCTATGATCAGATTATAGATGCATTTCTTCGGTATCGTGGTATAAGCGCGGTGGATGCCATGATCCTTTCCCATGCTGATCATGATCATATTGGAAGTGTTCCTTATATTCTTGACGATTATCAAGTGGATTACCTTATCACTTCCCCTTATTTTGATCCGAAATTGCTCAAACAATATCGTGAAAAGAATAAGCATTTTCAACATATAGAGGGGGAAGAGGGAAATAAATTACGTATTAAGGATCATATCTTTCATGTGCTGCATCCCTCTCTGGATAATGGTGATAAAAATGAAAATTCATTGGTTCTATTTAGTAAATTTGGTGAGTTTAATTGGTTATTTACAGGAGATATCGGAGAAAAAAGTGAGCAATATTTAGCCTCGAACTATCCGTCTCTTCCTGTTGATGTTCTAAAAGTAGCTCATCATGGAAGTCATACATCTAGTTCTATTCCTTTTATTGAACAAATACAGCCTGAGGTAGGCATCATTTCTGTAGGAAGAAACAATGGCTATGGTCATCCTCATCCTAAAGTATTAAGGACATTGAAAAGAAGAAAGGTTCGAGTTTTTCGGACAGATAGGATGGGGGCGATTACTTTCCAATATGATGGAACCATTTCAACCTTTCTTCCATATGATAATGTAAAGTCTAAACGATAGAATTTTTATTGATATTTCCTCTATTTTCTATACCTGTATAGTATAATTTCACCATGCTAGAAGGTGCTGAAAAGTACGTAAGCAAAAAAGAAGTAAGTTTAGCGAAATCATTGGTTTTGTCTAAATTAAAAAAACGAGACTTTTTGTCTCGCTTTTAAGAACCAATGGCATCAAATATAACCGCAATAAAGAAAATAATCATGAAAAATAGAAATGAAAAAATAAAACCAGCAGCTGCATCAAAAAGGTCATGACGCTTGGATTGAACTTCTTTTTCGAATTCGTTCATAATAGCATACCTCCTTATTTCAAAAAAATAGTTCCTTCATTCTACAGGATTCCCTTACTTAGCAAGAGTTAACACCAATATAATTCATCAATACGGTCAATCTATATAATAAGAAAAACATCGTAGCTTCGTTAGTTACCCGGGGCTAATGAAGTTGCGTTAATATAGATTGCGAAGGGAAGGTACTTTTCTTTCCCTTCTTTATTTTTGTCGATACAATTTAAGCACTTCCATTCAACCCAAAGTGCTGTTAAGCCCAATGTATATCTAATATAGTGGTTTTTTGGACTTCTGTTTCAAAAGTATGTAATCAATGAAGAAACCTTTTCTTAACATGAATCTTATTATACAATAAAACATATTTGTTTTTTTTTCAACACTTATTATACGTATATAATGGAATTTTTTATACATATTGGAGATGGAATCATGAGTTATTTAAATGTAATGGAACAAATAAAAAAGGGTCAATTTTCTCCTGTTTACTACATGCATGGAACAGAAACCTATATGATGGAAGCAGTTAAACAATCCCTTTTAAAGCATAGTATTGAGGAGGAAGACAGGGATACAAATGTGTCATTATATGACCTGGAGGAAATATCGATTCAAGATGTGATTAATGATACAAATACATTTCCCTTTTTAGGTGAAAAAAAATTAGTGATCGCCACTAATGCTAGCTTTTTGAAAGCAAAACCACCTAATCTTGATTTCACTCATCAAATAGAGACATTAATTAATTATATACAGAATCCAGCACCATATAGCATTCTTGTTTTAATAGCACCATATGAAAAAGTGGACGAAAGAAAGAAAGTAGTGAAACAATTAAAGAAGGAAGCAACTGTTATTTCTTGTGAACCGTTAAAAGAATGGAATATGAAAGAAGCCATTGAGAAGATTGCACAGGAGCATCAAGTAATTGTAAAGGAAGAGGTTGTGGAATATATACTGGAGGAAATAGGTACTAATCTGATGATAATAAGCTCCGAAATGGAAAAATTAGCGTTATATGTTGGTCCTGGCAATACGATTCGATTGGAAGAAGCAGAATTACTTCTTTCACATCAAGAAAATAGTACTGGCTTAAAATTAGTGGATGCCATTATTGAAAGTGATCTTGCAAAAGCAATTCATATCGCAAAAGATTTAGAAAAGATGAATGAAGACCCGATTGCACTTGTAGCTCTTGTTTCTTCTCAATTTCGAACATTGTTACATGTCAAATCATTGAAGCAAAAAGGATATAGTCAGCAGCAAATCGTAGGTCAACTTAAGATACATCCTTATGTTGCAAAGCTTTCTTTAAATAGGCAACAAAAATTTACCAAAGAAGAACTTCACCAAGCATTAACCATTCTTGCAGAAACTGATGCCCAAATTAAAACAGGAAAGGTTGATAAATCACTTGGCCTAGAACTTTTACTATACCAAATAATTCAGTTACGCCAAACGACAAGAGTATAAACAGAAAAAGAAACAAAGCAAAAACCTGCTTCCAATATGGGAAGCAGGCTTTTTTACTTTAGGCACTTAATTCATTAACTTTTTTCGCTAATCGTGACTTTTGACGATTCCCTTTGTTTTGATGAACTAAACCTTTTCTTACTGCTTTATCAATTTTTTTCACAGCTGTTTGAAGTGCTACCTTTGCATTTTCGACATCTTTACTTTCCACTAAAGCCTCAACTTTTTTAATATGTGAACGCATATCTGTTTTAATGGATTGATTGTGTAAACGGCGATCTTCGTTTGTACGTACACGTTTAATTGCAGATTTAATATTTGCCATTATCTTCACCTCCGTAAGCTTCGTACCATTTCATTTGTTAGGTCAAAAGACATTTTATCAAAGCTCGTCAAACTTTTCAATAAAAATTATTTCAAAAACTATATGCATCAATTCACAAGAGGCGGTAAAACTACTTTCAAGTTCAATCATATTTGAAGGAGGAGGACAAAAAATGGAAGAGGAAAAATTTGAAGTCCGTACCGATCTTGCAGTAGAAGCAAAAGATATGTATGTAGAGAAAGAAAATCAAACAGAAGATCGTATTAAAGGGGTGAAGATGAAAGAGGAAACCGATGGAAATATTCGGATTTCTTATGTCGAAATTAATGAAGAAGGCGCAAAGAAAATTGGGAAGAATCCAGGTTCCTATCGAACGGTTTACTCTGATGCGATCAAAAAGCAAGATACTGCACTACAAGAAGAGACCGCCAAAGTCATGGCAAAGCAACTTAGCGATTTAATGAAAAGAAATAAAATTGATAAGGAAGCTACCGGACTTGTTGTTGGGCTTGGCAACCGAAGTGTTACACCTGATGCCCTCGGCCCTCTTACGATTGAGAAAGTTTTAGTAACCAATCATTTATTTGAACATGAACCACAATATGTTGCAGATGGCTATCGAAGAGTTGCTTCAATTAATCCCGGAGTCATGGGTATTACAGGGATTGAAACGAGTGACATCATTAAAGGAGTAATTGATAAACTAAAGCCTGACTTTGTCATCGCAATTGATGCTTTAGCTTCTCGTTCCATGGAAAGAGTAAATACGACCATTCAATTATCAGACTCAGGCATCCATCCAGGATCTGGTGTTGGTAATAAACGAAAAGAATTGAGCAAGGACACATTAGGAATACCAGTTTTTGCAATTGGAGTTCCAACTGTAGTAGATGCTGTTACCATAACTAGTGATGCAATCGATTATGTATTTAAACATATAGGCAAAGAATTTCGAGAAAAAGATAACCCCTCTAAATCTTTAACTCCTGCTGGAATGAGCTTTGGAGATCGTTCTTTGTCAGAGGAAGATATGCCAAGTGTCGAAAAAAGAGAAAAAATTTTTGGGATGATTGGTTCACTCAATGATCATGAAAAAAGAGCATTAATGCGAGAGGTATTGACTCCACTTGGTCACAACCTTATGGTCACACCAAAGGAAGTGGATGGCTATATGAAGGACATGGCTCATTTATTGGCACAAGCAATTAATGCTAGTCTCCATGATAAAGTGACGATCCGAAATTTCGGTACGTACACTCGTTAGCAGAATAACCTTATCACAAGCTGCTGTAATAATAAAAAAATTCTCGGCAGAAAGGTTCTACTTTCTATTGATCGCTCATACATTCTAGTAAATGTAATAGAGCTAATAGAAAGGGGAACAACATGCGCCGAAAAATTAGCCGTAATAGACGTGTATTATTACTTTCTAAACATAAAGTGTTTGTTATTCTATCGTTCTTCATTGCAGGCTTTTTTGCCGTCTTCATTCTTGTAGGCATCATGACTAGCTTAGAGCCGAATTACCGTGTATCTTCATCCACTGTTAAGAAATGGACAACAAATGTTGATGAAATTCATTTTCTTTCATTGATGTTGTTAGAGAACCGACTATTTAAAGAGGCAATTCCTGAGGATAAAGCAGAATTCTCGCCATGGAAGTTCATATTTGAAGTAGGTACGAATATAAGACTGCATGATGTACGAAGCTTAGTTAGCCGAGAGCTTCCAGGCTTTGACCTCTATGATCGACAAATTCTGATCGCGGGGGAGGGAACCGATTATACGAATTTAACCGTGGAATCGACACCTCCTCTGGATATTGTCCTAGAAGAAAGAGAAGCAACCGTCCCAGAAGAAAAGAAAGAACAAGAAAAACCAGCAGAAAAAGAACCGAAACAACAAACGACTGGAGAGAAAGAGGTTGTATTTATTTATAATACACACAATCGAGAATCTTTCCTTCCATATTTACCGAAAACAGATAATCCAAATGATGCCTTTCATCCAGAAGTAAATATTACGAAAGTTAGTGATCAGCTAGCAAAGGATTTAGAGAGAAATGGAATTGGCTCAACTGTTGACCATACGGATATTGGTTCGATTTTAGTGGATAAAGGTTGGAACTACTCTACTCATTCCTACACTGCCTCTAAAGAAGTAGTAGAGACAGCGCTACAATCGAACAAGGATCTTAATTTTGTCTTTGATATTCACCGCGATAGTATGAGAGCAGATGTCACGACAAAGGAAATCAACGGAAAAGAATATGCCAAAATAATGTTTGTCATTGGTGGAGACAACCCTAATCACGAAAAGAATTCTGCTTTAGCTGCCGCTCTCCATGAAAAGCTAGAGAAAAAATATCCTGGCTTAAGCAGAGGGGTGGAGATGTATGCCGGGGCCGGACGCAATGGTGTATATAACCAAGATGTTTCTGAAAATGCGCTAACCATTGAAATGGGGGGCGTAGATAACACAATGGAGCAGCTTTATAACACGACTGAAGTTTTTGCAGAGGTTTTTAGCGAATACTACTGGAATGCGGAAAAAGTATCTACAGAATAGGGGAGATTAATGTGAAGTTTCTATCCTTTTTATTAGTAATATGCGTCATATTTTCATTTGGACTATATGTTGGTATGGACCGCACGGATTCTACAAAAGCAGTGAGTCATCAAGAAGAAGTGATCGATAAAGGTAAACAAGATGATGATGTAGTAGATCGTGAAGATATTATTGATGAAATTAATGGAGATGTACCAGAAGTGGGTACCCCAGGCAATTCTCCACTATTTGCGGTTGCAAATAGTGGAGAAGAAATAGTGAGTAAGGTATGTAATAAAATTGTTGGTGTTACACATGCGATCATAGATGAATTATTTTAAAGGCATCCTCATATTTTTGATTGAACATCGTTCCTTTCACTGCTATAATCTATCCTAGTATATTGTGCTTGTCACATAGGAGTTGAATGATATTGACTAACGTAAGAAATCAGAGTAAGGTACGAAATTTTTCTATTATTGCCCATATCGATCACGGTAAATCAACACTAGCTGATCGAATATTAGAAAAAACTCAAGCACTAACGGCGCGTGAAATGAAGGAACAGTTTCTAGATGCTATGGACCTAGAGCGTGAACGTGGTATCACGATAAAACTAAATGCTGTCCAGTTAAAATATCAGCGTGAGGATGGAGAAGAGTATTTGTTCCATCTCATTGATACTCCAGGGCATGTCGATTTTACATATGAAGTATCACGAAGTCTTGCTGCATGTGAAGGAGCTATCCTAGTAGTAGATGCCGCCCAAGGAATAGAAGCACAAACGCTAGCAAATGTCTACTTAGCGTTAGATAATGATCTGGAAATTATTCCGGTTATTAATAAGATTGATTTACCTAGTGCAGATCCTGATAGAGTAAAACAGGAAATAACAGATGTGATCGGGATCGATGGGGAAGAAGCTATTTTAGCAAGTGCTAAATCTGGAATCGGCATTGAAGAGATATTAGAAGAAATTGTAGAACGAATACCAGCTCCTGTTGGTGACCCAGAAGAGCCGCTTAAAGCATTAATCTTTGATTCATTATATGATCCCTATCGTGGTGTAGTTGCTTATGTTTGTATAAAAGAAGGATCTGTTAAAGTTGGCGACAAGATCAAAATGATGGCTACAGGAAAAGAATTTGAAGTCAATGAAGTAGGGGTATTTAATCCGAAGCCAATCAAACAGGATAAATTGACGGTTGGCGATGTCGGTTATTTAACAGCATCGATTAAAAATGTTGGTGATACAAGAGTTGGGGATACGATTACTCATGCAAATCGCCCAGCAGAAGAAGCTTTACCAGGTTATCGTAAGTTAAACCCGATGGTATTTTGTGGATTATACCCCGTTGATGCGGACAAATATAATGATTTGCGAGAAGCTTTAGAGAGATTAGAATTGAACGATTCTTCTTTACAATATGAAGCGGAAACCTCTCAAGCATTGGGATTTGGCTTCCGTTGTGGATTTTTAGGTCTATTACATATGGAGATTATCCAGGAACGAATTGAGAGGGAATTCGGTATTGATCTAATCACAACAGCACCAAGTGTTATTTACAAGGTGATTAAGACAGATGATGAAGAACTAACTATTGATAATCCATCCTTTATGCCAGATAACCAATCCATCAAAGAGGTGCAAGAGCCTTATGTAAAAGCAACGGTGATGGTACCAAATGACTTTGTTGGTCCAGTTATGGAGATTTGTCAGAAGAAGCGTGGGGATTTCATTAATATGGATTATTTAGACGAGAATCGTGTTAATGTTGTTTACGAAATCCCATTATCCGAAATCGTCTATGATTTCTTTGATCAGTTAAAATCACAGACAAAGGGCTATGCATCATTTGATTATGAATTGATTGGCTATAAGCCTTCTAACCTCGTGAAAATGGATATTTTATTAAATGGGGATACAATTGACGCACTTTCCTTTATTGTTCATCGAGATTTTGCATTTGAGCGTGGGAAGCAAATAGCTGACAAACTAAAAACATTGATTCCAAGGCAGCAATTTGAAGTGCCAATTCAAGCAGCCATCGGTAATAAAATTGTCGCAAGAACGAACATTAAGGCAATGCGTAAAAACGTATTAAGTAAGTGCTATGGTGGTGACATCTCTAGAAAACGGAAATTGCTCGAAAAGCAAAAGGAAGGTAAAAAACGCATGAAAATGGTGGGTTCTGTGGAAGTTCCGCAAGAAGCCTTCATGGCAGTATTGAAAATGGATGATGAATAGGAGAAAAACCCTTGTCATAAAGGCAAGGGTTTTACACTGTTAGAAAAGGGGGAAGGCATCATGATAACATCAGCGTATATTCATATACCTTTTTGTGAAAAAATATGTCATTATTGTGATTTCACTAAATTCTTCTATGAAGAAAAAATGGCAGACGAATATTTAGTTGCACTAGAAAACGAAATAGCAACAACGATAAATAAACCGAGGCAAAAAATGAAGACAATATTTGTGGGTGGTGGTACACCTACAGCATTAAATAATCGGCAATTATTGAAGCTTGTTCAAATGATTGAGCATTATTTTGATGTGGATCAAGTCAGTGAGTACACCTTTGAAGCAAATCCGGGTGATTTAACTAAAGAAAAGATTAAAATCTTAAAAAACCATGGCGTTACACGTATTTCCATGGGAGTGCAAGTCATGGATGATAAAATGTTGGAACAATTAGGAAGACTTCATCGTATCAAAGACGTTTACCAAAATGTTAATGACTTAATACAAATCGGTTTAACGAACATTAGCATTGATTTAATGTATAGCTTGCCAAATCAGAGCTTTGAAGGCTTCTCGAAAACACTAGAGGAAGCACTGCAATTTAACCTTCCTCATTATTCGGCTTACTCGCTCCAAATCGAGCCTAAAACTATCTTTTATCAGCGTTATAAAAAAGGTACCCTTACAAAGCCCCCAGAAGAAATAGAGGCAGACATGTATGAACATTTACGTAAGGAGATGAGAGACCACGGGGTATATCAGTATGAAATTAGCAATTTTGCTAAGCCCGGATATGAAAGTAAGCATAATCTAACTTACTGGAATAATGAATATTATTATGGCTTCGGAGCTGGTTCTCATGGATATTTACCAGGAAAGCGTGTGATCAATATTAGACCACATCCACAATATGTTCAAGCAGCAATCGATACAGGAAAGCCTGTATTACATGTCGAAGAGATCGGTTTAAAGGAACGGATAGAAGAGGAAATGTTTCTTGGCCTACGGAAAAGTGGAGGAGTTTCACTAGATCAATTTGAGCGTAAATATCAGTTGAAAATGGAAACACTATATAAGGAAGAACTGATTACTCTCCAACAAAGAGGATGGGTTATCATCGATGAAGGCTTTATTCGTTTAACAGAAGAAGGTAAACCTTTTGGAAATGAAGTGTTCCAAGCATTTTTAATGGACTCAAATAAATTAGAGTTTCTTCATTGACAATTAACGATCGATTTGATAATTTATTAATAGATTTAGCACTCGTGATATAAGAGTGCTAACAGAGGTGATCATCGATGCTAACAGATAGGCAGCTACAAGTTTTACAAGTCATTATTGATGAATTCATCCAAACAGCACAGCCGATTGGATCGAGAGCTATTGCGAAAAAGGAACAAGTTACTTTTAGCCCCGCAACGATCAGAAATGAAATGGCTGACCTAGAGGAGCTTGGATTCATCGAGAAAACTCATACTTCATCTGGTCGTGTGCCTTCTGAAAAGGGATATCGTTTTTATGTGGACCATTTGCTCTCACCATTTCAATTGTCTAATAAAGAGTTGTCACTGATTACAAATGCCTTTGAAAGAGAGTTGTTGGAATTTGAGAAGGTTGTACAGAAGTCAGCGCGAGTATTGTCTGATTTAACGAATTACACTTCGATTATTCTAGGACCTGAGGTATTTAAGACAACATTAAAGCAAATTCAAATTATTAGCCTTTCGGATAATACCGCTGTCGCGATTTTAGTCACAAATGCTGGTCATGTAGAGCATCGTCATTTTACAATACCACAGTCAATGCAAGCTACCGATATCGAGAAGCTTGTTAATATATTGAATTCGCGGTTAATCGGTGTGCCAATTATTAGACTACAAGAGAAATTATACGGTGAGGTTGCTGAACTTCTTCAACAATTTAGCAGTGATTTTGAAGCAACCTATGCCTATTTAAAAGAAGCATTATTAGAGAAAAAACCTGTTAAGCTGTACATGGATGGTAAGACAAATATACTATTACAGCCCGAATTTAATGATATCCACAAAATTCAATCTTTATATACTGTTATGGAAAAAGAAGACGAAATGGCCAACATATTAAGAAGCTCACATAAAGGCATTAAGGTATCGATTGGTCAAGAGAACAAATTAGATGAAATGCAGGATTGTAGTTTAATTACAGCAACCTATTCCTTAGGAGGAGAGCAATTAGGCACTATTGCTTTACTAGGGCCGACAAGAATGGAGTACTCTAGGGTAATCTCTCTGTTAAATGTACTTTCTAAACGATTGACTAAAACGTTTAATTCTTGGTACTAGTTTCCATATAATTATCCATCAATAGAGAAAGGAAGCGAATAGAAAACACCTTTCTCTGCTATGGTTTTTATTTGCTTTTTTTAGTAAGGTATGTTTTGCTATACAATGGTTCTTTAGGAGGTGACAGGAATGGAAGAAAAAGATCTACAAAATAATGAAGCAGAAAATAATGAACAATCAGAAAATATTGAGGAAGAAGTAGTTCAAGATGTAGAGCAAGAGATTGTAGAAGAAGAAAACATAGAACAAGCACAAGTCGAAATAGCTGACTACGAAAAGCTGCAGGAAGAGAAAGCACAACTAGAGGATCGTCTTCTACGAATACAGGCTGAATATGATAATTTTAGAAAAAGAACAAAAAAAGAAAAAGAAGCAGACTTAAAATATAAATCCCAAGCAATTGTAACGGAACTCTTGCCGGTGATCGATAATTTTGATCGAGCACTAGCCGTCGATATTGAAGACGAGCAGGCAAAAAGTGTCGTGGAAGGCTTGGAGATGGTGTACCGTCAATTGAAAACCGTTCTAGAAAATGAAGGTGTAAAAGAAATTGAAACTGAAAATCAAATGTTTGATCCACACCTTCACCAAGCGGTAATGCAAGTTTCAGAAGATGGTTTCGAATCTAATCAGATTGTGGAAACCTTACAAAAAGGTTATCAATTAAAGGATAAAGTAATTAGACCAGCAATGGTAAAGGTAAACCAATAACTACATAGCTATGTGAAGGAGTGTTTTTTATGGGTAAAATTATTGGAATTGACTTAGGTACAACAAACTCATGTGTTGCAGTAATGGAAGGTGGAGAAGCAAAGGTTATTCCTAACCCTGAAGGTAACCGTACTACTCCATCTGTCGTATCATTTAAAAATGGTGAACGTCAAATTGGGGAGGTTGCAAAACGTCAAGCAATTACAAACCCTAATACGATTCAATCAATTAAGCGTCACATGGGAACAGATTACAAAGTAGAAATTGAAGGAAAAGAGTATACTCCTCAAGAAATTTCTGCGATCATCTTACAGCACTTGAAGTCATATGCAGAAGATTATTTAGGGGATACTGTCGATAAAGCAGTTATTACAGTTCCTGCATATTTCAATGATGCTGAACGTCAAGCGACAAAAGATGCTGGTAAAATTGCTGGACTTGAAGTAGAGCGTATTATTAACGAGCCGACAGCTGCTGCGCTTGCATATGGAATAGACAAAGCAGACCAAGACCAAACCGTCCTTGTTTATGATCTTGGTGGTGGTACATTTGATGTTTCTATACTTGATATTGGTGAAGGTACTTTTGAAGTAGTTGCAACTGCTGGCGACAATCGTCTTGGTGGTGACGATTTTGATGAAGTATTAATCAATTATATGGTCGAAGAATTCAAGAAAGAGAATGGTATTGATTTATCTCAAGATAAAATGGCCCTACAACGCCTTAAAGATGCGGCAGAAAAGGCGAAGAAAGATCTTTCAGGTGTTACTCAAACACAAGTATCACTACCATTTATTACGGCAGGAGATGCAGGTCCATTACACTTAGAAATGAACATTACAAGAGCTAAATTTGATGAGCTTTCTTCTGATTTAGTCGAGCGTACAATGGAACCAACGCGTAAAGCATTACGTGATGCCGACCTTTCTGCTAGTGAAATTAATAAAGTTATTCTTGTTGGTGGTTCTACACGGATTCCAGCCGTCCAAGAAGCGATTGAAAAAGAAATTGGTAAAGAACCGTCTAAAGGGGTAAACCCAGATGAAGTAGTAGCAGCAGGTGCTGCAATTCAAGGTGGGGTCCTGCAGGGTGATGTCAAAGACGTTGTATTACTTGATGTTACACCACTTTCATTAGGTATTGAAACAATGGGTGGAGTGACAACAAAATTAATCGAGAGAAATACAACCATCCCAACAAGTCATTCTCAAGTGTTCTCAACAGCTGCAGATAACCAAACAGCAGTAGACATTCATGTATTACAAGGGGAACGCGAGATGGCTCAAGACAACAAGACATTAGGTCGTTTTCAATTAACTGATATCCCACCAGCTCCAAGAGGGGTTCCTCAAATCGAAGTTTCCTTCGATATTGATGCAAATGGTATTGTCAATGTACGTGCTAAAGATCTTGGTACAAACAAAGAACAATCTATTACGATTAAGTCTTCCTCTGGTCTTTCTGATGATGAAGTAGAAAAAATGGTCAAAGAAGCAGAAGAAAATGCAGAGGCAGATAAAAAACGTCGTGAGGAAATTGAATTACGTAATGAAGCAGATCAATTAGTGTTCCAAACAGAAAAAACATTAAAGGATCTCGGTGATAATGTAACCGATGAAGAAAAGCAAAAAGCAGAAGCAGCTAAGGACGAACTGAAAAAAGCGCTAGAGGACAATGATCAAGAACAGATTAAAGCGAAGAAAGAAGCTTTAGAGGAGCAAGTTCAAGCATTGACGGTTAAATTGTATGAACAAGCCCAACAACAAGCACAAGCGGATCAAAGTGGTGACCAAGCGCAAAATTCAGATGATGATGTTGTAGACGCGGATTACGAAGAAGTAGACGACGAGGATAAAAAGTAAGCAGTTATAGGAGAAAAGAAAGTCAAAGTCAAAATTAATGGCTTTGGCTTTTTCCTTGCCAGATCAAAAAAATATAGAATTACAAGTATAAAGGATGATCAGCCGAGAAGTAAACAGCTTATGGCACCTATACTGTTGAAGATAATCGGAAGCTTATTTTGTTTGCTTACAATGGATATTCAATGTTATGATTAGTTTTATGCAATAATGACCGGGAGCGTGATTTATCAGTGAGTAAAAGAGATTATTACGAAGTGCTTGGTGTTTCCAAGGATGCATCAAAAGATGAAATCAAAAAGGCTTATCGTAAGCTTGCGCGTAAATATCACCCAGATGTAAACAAAGAAGAAGGAACTGATCAAAAGTTTAAAGAAGTCAAAGAAGCGTATGAAGTTTTAAGCAATGAGCAAAAACGCCAGCAATATGACCAATTTGGGCATGCAGGTCCACAAGGTCAAGGATTCGGAGGCTTTGGTGGAGGCGAAGACTTTGGTGGTTTTGGAGATATCTTTGATATGTTCTTCGGCGGTGGCGGCAGAAGAGATCCTAATGCACCACGTCAGGGAAATGATTTACAATATACCATGACACTTGATTTTGAGGAAGCTATTTTCGGTAAAGAAACCGATATTCATATTCCGAAAGAAGAAACTTGCTCTACGTGTAATGGATCAGGAGCAAAGCCAGGAACAAGCCCTAAAACATGTTCACATTGTAATGGAAGTGGTCAGTTAAATGTAGAACAAAACACTCCATTTGGAAGAGTGGTAAATAGAAGGGTTTGTCATCACTGCCAAGGTTCAGGTAAGATCATTACAGATAAATGTTCTACGTGTGGTGGGAAAGGAAAAGTCAATCAACGTAAGAAAATACATGTTAAAATTCCAGCAGGTATAGATGATGGTCAACAAATTCGCGTTTCAGGCCAAGGAGAGCCAGGGAAAAACGGTGGCCCTGCAGGAGATTTATACGTAGTCTTTCAAATAAAGCCTCACGAATTTTATCAAAGAGAAGGAGATCATATTTATTGTGAAATGCCGATAACTTTTGCTCAGGCCGCTCTAGGTGATGAGATTGAAGTACCAACCCTTCATGGCAAGGTGAAATTAAAAGTACCAGCAGGAACTCAAACTGGTAAGACCTTCCGTTTAAAAGGTAAAGGTGCTCCAAATGTTCGCGGCTATGGTCAAGGTGATCAGCATATCCAAATTCGTGTCATTACTCCACAAAATTTAAATGAACGTCAAAAAGAACTCTTAAGAGAGTTTAATGAGATTAGTGGCAATCAACCAACAGATGAACACGAGGACTCCTTTTTCCAGAGAGTAAAGCGAGCTTTTAAAGGGGAGTAGGCGTATACCCAGTCGAATAAAATATTTTATAAAGTGAGTTGATCTGTTTGAAGTGGACAGAGCTTTCGATCTATACGACAAATGAGGCAATTGAACCGATCTCCAATATTCTGCATGAAGCGGGTGCAAGTGGTGTTGTGATTGAAGATCAACAGGATTTATTTACTGAAAGAGATGATGAATTCGGAGAAATCTATGAGCTCAATCCAGAGGACTACCCAGAAGAAGGCGTTCGATTAAAGGCCTATTTACCTGTTAATAGTTTTCTAGGAGAAACTGTTTCAGAAATTAAACAAGCAATTAACAATCTATTGCTATATAATATCGACATTGGATTGAACAAAATTACGTTAAGTGAAGTAAACGAAGAGGATTGGGCTACTGCATGGAAAAAATATTATAAACCAGTTAAAATCTCTGAAAGAATCACGATCACCCCAACATGGGAAGATTACCAGCCTGTCTCTTCAGATGAATTGATCATTGAGCTTGATCCTGGTATGGCGTTTGGTACAGGCACACATCCTACAACTGTTCTTAGCATTCAAGCTTTAGAAAGACTAATAAAGGCAGAAGATGTGGTGCTTGATGTAGGATGTGGTTCTGGTGTGTTGAGCATTGCTTCGATTTTACTTGGGGCGGAAAAGGTTTATGCTTACGATTTAGACGATGTCGCAGTACAAAGCACGAAATTGAATGTGAAAGTAAATAAGGTTAGTGATCATGTAACGGTTAAACAAAATAATTTATTAGATCATATAACTATCCAACCAAATATTATTGTAGCGAATATATTAGCTGAGATTATTCTCCGTTTTGAGCGTGATGCGTATCGCTTACTCCAGCCAGGTGGAATGTTTATTACATCAGGCATTATCCAAGCCAAAAGACAACAAGTAGAATCAGGTTTAGAAGCTGCTGGCTTTGAAATTATGGAAGTCAACCAAATGGAAGACTGGATTTCCATTATCGCAAAAAAACCGGAAGAGAGTAGGTAGATCATGCAACGATATTTTGTACAGGCTGACAAATGGACAGAATATGAGGTATCGTTAAATAGCGATGACTTTCATCATGTTGTAAATGTCATGCGGATGGTTGTTGGAGATATCATCCTTTGTAGCCACCCAGATGGAATGACAGCTAAATGCAAAATTCAACATATTGGAACGGAAACAGTAAATGCTAAAATAATAGAATGGATAGCAGATTCTGCTGAATTACCTATTAAAGTTTCCATTGCTCAAGGCTTACCAAAAGGTGACAAATGGGAGTATATTTTGCAAAAAGCGACAGAATTAGGTGCTTCGGAATTAATTGCTTTTCAAGGAGATCGCTCTGTTGTAAAGTGGGATGAAAAAAAAGTAATTAAAAAAAGACCTCGCTGGGAAAAAATTGTGAAAGAAGCGAGTGAACAAGCACACCGTAATAAAATTCCAACCGTTTCAGGGGTTTGGACGTTCGATAGTCTATTGGAAAGAAGTGTCCATTATGACTGTAAATTTTTTGCTTATGAAGAAGAAGTGAGAGATCGTCAAAGCAAGAAATTACACGACTACTTTTCCAATATAAATCAAGGAGCTTCTGTACTTATTTGTATTGGTCCTGAAGGTGGTTTTTCTGAGCAAGAAGCAACTCTTTTAAAGAAATCATCCTTTCAACCGGTGCGTTTTGGACCAAGAATATTGCGAACAGAAACTGCGCCACTTTATGCATTGTCTAGTTTATCCTATTATTTTGAAGAAATGAGGTGATCCAATGCCTACAGTTGCATTTCATACATTAGGTTGTAAAGTGAATCATTATGAAACAGAAGGTATTTGGCAGAAATTTAAAAACGAAGGCTATGAACGTGTAGAATTCGATCACCATGCAGATGTTTACGTTATTAATACTTGTACTGTAACGAATACTGGTGATAAAAAAAGTCGGCAAATTATCAGGCGTGCTGTTAGGAGTAATCCTGAGGGTATTGTATGTGTAACAGGTTGCTATGCTCAAACGTCACCTGGAGAAATCATGGAAATTCCAGGTGTAGATATTGTGGTTGGAACCCAAGATCGCGGAAAGATGATTCAATATATCGAGGAACATCAAGAGCATCGTGAGCCTATTAATGGTGTTTCTAATATTATGAAAAATAGAGTGTTTGAGGAGATGGATGTCCCAGCCTTTACGGATCGAACACGTGCTTCATTAAAAATACAAGAAGGCTGTAACAATTTTTGTACCTTCTGTATTATCCCATGGTCAAGGGGATTACTTCGTTCAAGGGATCCGGAGAATGTGTTAAAGCAAGCGCGACAGCTTGTAGAAGCTGGTTATAAAGAAATTGTTTTAACAGGGATTCATACTGCTGGCTATGGTGAGGATATGAAAGACTATAATTTTGCTCAATTATTACGTGATTTAGAAGCAAAGGTAAAAGGTTTAAAACGAATCCGAATTTCTTCTATTGAGGCAAGTCAGATTACTGATGAAGTGATTGAGGTACTTGATCAATCAAAGAAAATTGTTCCACATCTTCACATTCCATTACAGTCTGGATCAGATACCGTATTAGAGCGGATGCGTCGTAAATATTCCACTGATTTTTACCGGAAGCGTGTCGCGAAAATTCAAAATGCATTGCCGAATCTTGCTATTACATCTGATGTAATTGTTGGCTTTCCTGGAGAAACAGATGAGGAGTTTCAAGAAACTGTTGATTTCATCAAAGAGATTGGATACTCTGAATTGCATGTATTTCCATTCTCTAAACGAACCGGGACTCCTGCTGCAAGAATGGATAATCAAGTAGATGAAGAATTGAAAAATAATCGCGTACAGAAATTAATAGACCTATCAAATGAACAAGCCCTTGCCTATGCGAAGCGATATGAGGACGAGGTAATAGAAGTTATTCCTGAAGAAACGATGGATGAAAATCATCCAAACATGCTTGTCGGTTATTCTGATAACTATTTGAAGGTTAGATTCGAAGGAACAAAGGATATGATTGGTGAAATAGTAAGAGTGAAGATTACGAAAGCTGGCTACCCGTATAATGATGGTAAATTTGTTCGTGTGATGGATGATGCAGCATTACAAGTATAATGGAAAATAAACATAAAATTGTTGACCTAACAATAGTACTATATTATAATTGCTAGGAGACATATGTAGCCATTTTTGTACATATGTTAGATTAATTTTTGTTGTATGCTTCGGAGGGAGGGAAATTGCATGTCTAACACAACTCGCGTTCGTAAAAACGAGTCACTTGAAGATGCTCTTCGTCGCTTTAAACGTAGTGTATCAAAATCTGGTACATTATCTGAATATCGTAAGCGTGAATTTTATGAAAAACCTAGTGTTCGCCGTAAGAAAAAATCGGAGGCAGCTAGAAAGCGTAAATTTTAAAGAGGGTGTATGAATCAATGGCAATCGTTGAACTTTTGAACCAGGATATGAAACAGGCGATGAAGGACAAAGATAAATTAAAATTAGGCGTAATAAGAATGGTCAAAGCATCGATTCAGAATGAAGCCATTAAGTTAAAGAAGGATGCATTGTCAGAAGATGAAGAATTAACGGTTTTAGCTAGAGAGCTGAAACAACGAAATGATTCCCTCCATGAATTTAAAGAAGCTGGACGCGATGATCTTGTAAGTAAAACAGAAGAAGAAATCAAAATACTACAAGCATATATGCCTGAGCAACTATCTGACGAGGAATTAGAGCAAATAGTTGTACAGACAATTGATGAAGTTCAAGCAGAATCCATGAAAGATATGGGAAAAGTGATGAGTGCTTTAATGCCTAAGGTTAAAGGTAAGGCAGAAGGAGCAAGAGTGAACCAATTTGTTCAAAAGCATTTAAAATAAATGATAAGAATACATTGATTCCTTTTAAATATCACAATATTTAGGCCTTTTCTCTGAGCCTAATTTAATAAGATTATATTATTCCAAATATAAACTGTGAATGTGAGAGAGTAACCACCCTCTTAGCATTCACAGTTTATTTTTTAGGAATGGAACTATTTCTGTTGCTAATAAAATGGCTACTTATTCATAGCACATAATAAATTTTAGTAAAACAAAAATCAAATGTTGTAGGATATTTTTCCTTCCGCAATGAAAATATGGTAAACTGTATGCGATTAGTCTTTTTTGTTTAAATTTTGAAACCTTTTACAGCTTTCAATCGTAAATGTAAAATAGCCTGAAAAGAAGGGAGGAGGGAATTTGTCACGTATCCTATTAAAAGCAAGTGCAATGGTTTTTATACTTTTTAGCTGTTTAAGCTTTTTTACCTATATTCAAGCTGCTGAAGGAGAGGGAAAGCTAGTCTATGTTATTCCTATCGAAGACACAGTTGAAAGAGGTTTAGAGGCATTTGTTAAACGGACAACAAATGAAGCGAAAGAAGCAAGTGCTGATCACATTATATTTGAAATCAATACACCTGGTGGCAGGGTAGATGCAGCCAAAAATATTGGCGAGATATTACAAGACTTAGAGATTGAAACGACTTCCTTTGTAACGGTAGAAGCATTATCTGCAGGGTCTTATTTAGCCCTCAACACTGACAATATATATATGAAACCCCAAGCAAGCATGGGAGCTAGTGGTGTCATTAACTCAGATGGAACTGCTGCAGATAAAAAAGCTCAATCAGCATGGATCGCCAGTATGAAAAGTGCTGCAAGCTCTAAGGATCGGGATCCGCTTTATGCGGAAGCAATGGCCAATGCTAATGTCGACTTACCAGATTATGGTGCGCCAAAAGGCGAGTATTTAACCTTAGATGCAGAAACCGCAGTAGAGATTGGTTATGCAGAAGACATAGTAGATCATCGAACTGCATTATTACATAGCTTATCGCTTTCTGATGCTGAAGTGGTTGAAACGAGTCCTACATTTGCCGAAGGTCTTGCTCGTTTCCTAACAAATCCAGTTGTTGTACCGATCTTGTTATCCCTTGCAAGTATTGGACTTGTTGTAGAATTGTATTCACCTGGTTTCGGTATTCCTGGTTCCATTGGCTTAGTATCTTTAATCCTGTTTTTTTACGGCCATATTATTGCAGGTCTTGCCGGATATGAGGCGATAGTTCTATTAATATTAGGAATTGTCTTGATTATAATCGAAATATTTGCACCTGGTGGCATTTTGGGATTTATCGGCCTTGCGGCTATTGTTGTATCCCTGTTTATGTCAACAGACAATATAGGTCAGATGTCGATCAGTATTTTAATTGCCATTTCATTAGCAATTATTGTAGCGGTTGTTCTGTTTAAAACGATTGGACTTGAGAAGGGAATCTTTCGACATGTCATATTAAACGATGCAACCACAACAGAGCTTGGTTATGTATCAACAGTAAATCGAAAAGAACTAATCGGTCGAGAAGGGATAGCAGTGACACCTCTTCGACCCTCAGGAACAGCTGAATTCAACGATGAGCGTTTAGATGTTGTTTCAGAAGGGGCTTTTATTGACATGAGTCGACCTGTTAAAATCGTCAAAGTAGAAGGTTCCCGAATTGTGGTAAGACCAATAAAAAATGATTAGGAGGAAATGAAAATGGATGCAGGATTTGGAGGATTTTTACCAATTATACTCATTGGGTTAATTGTTATCGCAGTTGCTATACTGTTTACATTTATTCCTGTAATGCTATGGATTAGTGCACTAGCAGCAGGGGTAAAGGTCAGTATCTTCACACTTGTTGGAATGCGTTTAAGAAGGGTTGTCCCATCCCGTGTTATTAATCCATTGATTAAGGCACATAAAGCAGGACTTGGAGTTACCACGAACCAACTAGAGAGTCATTATTTAGCAGGTGGTAATGTAGACAGAGTGGTAAATGCATTAATTGCAGCACAACGAGCAAATATTGAATTAAGCTTTGAACGCTGCGCAGCTATTGACTTAGCAGGACGTGACGTATTAGAAGCAGTCCAAATGAGTGTTAATCCAAAGGTAATTGAAACACCATTTATCGCAGGTATTGCAATGGATGGAATCGAGGTAAAGGCAAAGGCTAGAATTACTGTTAGAGCGAACATTGATCGACTTGTCGGTGGTGCTGGTGAAGAGACGGTAATTGCTCGTGTTGGGGAAGGGGTCGTTAGTACAATTGGTAGCTCGGAAGCCCATACGAAAGTATTGGAAAACCCTGATTCTATCTCCCAAAATGTTTTAAACCGTGGGTTGGATGCTGGTACTGCGTTTGAAATTCTATCTATTGATATTGCCGATGTAGATATCGGTAAGAACATTGGAGCTATTTTGCAAACAGACCAAGCAGAGGCAGACAAAAACATTGCGCAGGCAAAAGCAGAAGAACGACGTGCAATGGCGGTTGCTCAAGAACAAGAAATGTTGGCAAAAGTCCAAGAAATGCGTGCCAAAGTAGTAGAAGCAGAAGCAGACGTACCACTTGCTTTAGCAGAGGCGCTACGTTCTGGGAAAATGGGTGTAATGGACTATATGAATTACAAAAATATTGGAGCAGATACCGATATGAGAGATGCAATTGGTAAATTAACGGACACGGATAAAGACGATGATACCAATCAGTAGTTTTATTAATTCATCAGCCAACTCTTACTGGAAAGGAAGAGAATAATGGATGATATTTTAGGCTTTCTTCCCGCTATCATTGCAGTGCTCTTGTGGGTTTTCGGCCTCTCCAATGCTAACGAGAAAAAGAATAGCAATCAACCTAAGCAAATGAAAAGAGCTTCTACAGCTCAGCATCAATCTCGAGAAGAACAACAGACGAGCGTACCAGAGGAAACCTTGCAGAGTGAGCCGAAAATAGAACCTATTCCAGCTAGTGGAGAGGCTAGCTTTCAAGACCAAAAACGTGACCAGATGGAACGTTTAAAAGAAAAGCTTCAGAATGCGCAGGACGTTCGCCAGCAGCAATTAGGTGAGCATGATGCTTTACCTAATAGACCAAGCCTTAAAAGACAAAGTGAAAATAAGAAAATTGCTAGTCTTTCACTCAAGAGCAATTTAACAACGAAGGGGATTGCCCAAGGGCTGATTATGGCAGAGGTATTAGGTAAACCGAAAGCATATCAAAATATTCAGAAGAAAAATAGCTATAAACCGTAACTGGTTTATAGCTATTTTTTATTTTAGTAAAGTAAGTAAGATACACAGCATTCTAAGCTCAAAGTAAACGTACCTATTCAAGCATATAGCTAACTAACTTTTCATACAATGAAATGAAGGGGGCGTTGTGCTGTGCGGCAATGGAAAGATAAGCTATCAAGATTCGTAACTAAAACATTTGATCTTCCTTCTGAAGTCATGTTGGAACTCCCACGTATTACCATGATAGGTTCCATTCATGCCTATATCGAAAATCATCAAGGTTTAATAATCTTTCAATCCAATGAACTTTTGCTGAAGGTGCACAATGGCTTTATTAAGATTATTGGATCTGATTTTGTACTGAAAATGATGGTCGGACAAGAGATCTTACTAGAAGGGAAAATTACGGATGTAACTTTCCAAAAAGAGATAAATGGAGGGAAGACATAGATGTTTCTCGAGAAAAAAAGCTGGTTAAAAGGGTATGTCACCATAAAAGTAATAGGTGAATATCCAGAAAAATTTTTTGAGTTATGTGCGAAA
The DNA here is from genome assembly GCF_055395245.1 of Gracilibacillus sp. JCM 18860. Lineage (NCBI taxonomy): Bacteria > Bacillati > Bacillota > Bacilli > Caryophanales > Bacillaceae > Gracilibacillus > Gracilibacillus sp. JCM 18860. The sequence continues at coordinate 684,282 of NZ_AP043868.1, read as the reverse complement.
AATGGCATACAATCATGGGATATAAACAAAATAAATAGGACAACTTGCACTGGTATTGTTAATGTAAAGGATATCCCTAAGCTACGCAAGGTTAAAAGGAAGACTATTCATAAGGTTTATTTCCGTGACAAAAATGGTTTTCCTTTTTTTATGAAGCATACCTTATACCAAAAACCACTACTCATTGGATTTATGATTGCAGTGTGTTTTATTTTTTTCCTTTCTAACATGGTCTGGCGAATCGACATCAATGGATTAGATAATGAATTGGATAAAAAAGTCATGGAGCACCTCACCGAGTATGGTGTGACAAAGGGGAGCTTGCAATGGAATATAGCTTCACCAGCGGAAATTCAAAAAAAGCTCCTAGAGGACATTCCAGAGTTATTGTGGATCGGCGTAACGAAAAGAGGGTCAAACTTCCATTTAGAGGGTGTTGAAAAAACACTAGTGGAAAAGCCTGAAGAGGAGGAGCCGGGCCACCTAGTTGCTGCGAAAGAGGGGGTAATTGTAGATCTTTACGTTGAAAACGGACAACCTCTTGTAAAACCAAATGATGTAGTAAACAAAAACGATATCCTCATTTCTGCTTATTTAGGTGACCAAAAAGAGGAGGACAAGAAGGAAGAGGAACAAGCTCCAAAGCCTCTTGTTGCTAAAGGGGAAGTGATTGCTAAGGTTTGGTATAGAAGTGAAATTGAGCTTTCGATAGACGATAAGTATGAAGTGCTAACAGGGGAGAGTGAAAAGAAGCATTATTTGAAGGTTATAGATTGGCTCATACCTGTTTGGAATTTCCGATATCCTGATTACAAAAATAGCCAAATGGAGGTAAATGAACGATCTTTCTATTTCTTGAAATGGAAGCTGCCAATAAGTTATGTGGAACAGACTATATTTGAGAAAGAACAAATCGAGGAGAAACGGTCAGAGGATGAAGCGAAAAAACTTGCACTCCAACAGGCGAAAAGAAGGTTGAAAAAAAGCATACCAATTGATGCAGAAATAATAGATGAAAAAATTTTGCACGAACGAGTAGAGCATGGTAAAGTTAAATTAACAATATATTACACCGTTCTAGAAGACATTGTAAAAAGACAAACAATAAATCAAGGAGATTGATTATGTCAGAGGATTTTAAATTAATTAATTTACAACTAGAGAACCCAAACGAAGCATTAAATTTATTCGGTACAGAAGACCGCCACCTCAAACAATTAGAAGAACAGTTACAAGTTTCCATTGTTTCAAGAGGAGAACAAGTAAGCGTTTCTGGAACAATGGAAGATAGAAAAATGATCCAAGAAGTGTTAGATGGATTACTTCACATCATTCGAAAAGGGATTGCGGTAACAGAACGCGATGTTATTTATGCTGTAGATTTAGCAAAAAGAGGAAAAATCGATCAACTTGAGACATTATTTGAAGACGAGATTACAAAAAACGCTAAGGGTAAATCAATTCGGGTAAAAACGCTCGGTCAACGAAATTATTTGCAAGCAATGAAACGAGATGATTTGGTTTTTGGAATTGGTCCAGCCGGTACAGGAAAAACCTATTTAGCCGTTGTGATGGCAGTATCTGCTTTGAAAAGTGGTAAAGTAAAAAGAATCATCCTAACAAGGCCTGCAGTAGAAGCAGGGGAAAGCCTAGGATTTTTACCAGGAGATTTAAAAGAAAAGGTTGATCCGTATCTACGTCCACTTTATGATGCATTACATGATGTGCTTGGCAATGAACATACGATGAGATTAATTGAACGTGGAACAATTGAAATTGCACCACTTGCTTATATGCGAGGGCGAACATTAGATGATGCTTTTGTCATTTTAGATGAAGCGCAAAATACGACTACCGCTCAAATGAAAATGTTTTTAACAAGACTTGGATTTGGGTCAAAAATGATTATCACTGGTGACGTAACTCAAATTGATTTACCAAAAGGGGTTTATTCAGGATTAGTGGAGGCAAGGGAAAAGCTCCAAAATATGAACGGAATAAGCTTTGTTACTTTATCTCAGTCAGATGTAGTCAGACATCCAATCGTGCAAAAAGTCATTGAAGCCTATGAAAAGAAATAAAAAGCGCAAATGTAAAATCTCATGCGTGTAAATAACTAATGATTAAACCATTCTTTGAATAATCAAAAGAGGGATGATGATGAGAAAACAAAACATAACAAAGGATATACATAAATACTTAAAATATGATTGGATACAATTTTTACTAACATCCCTCATTTGTGCCTCTATTTTTTTTCTGGTGACGTATTCCAATGTATATACGGAAACATATGACATCGAGAAATTTTCAACAGCAAATGAAACGATTCGTTCCCCTATCACCATTGAAAACACAAAGGAGACGGACAGTCGTATACGAGAAGCTGTTCAATCAGTAGAGGATCACTACGAGATTTCATTAGAAGTGGCAGATGAAAGGGTCTCTGCTGTCCACGAAATATTTGAAGCAATTGAAAAAGTGGAATCAGAGGATTTGAAGAAGACACTATCACTTCCATCCGTCACAATCGATGACAAAATTTCCTACTTGAAGGACCTTGTTCAAGATGAAGCCATTCGTGAAATTGATGATCAAGTATTTCTCTCCTTATTCGAAGCAAGTCCAGAGAATAGAATGCTTGCTAAAGAATTATTGACGACTGCATTAAATGATGCTTATCATACAGGGGTTCAAATAGAAGAAGAGAACAAGGTAATAGAGTCAATCCAACAAAAGCTGCATTATTCAACACTAGATAATAGCTTTGTACGGTCTTTATATCCACTTATTTCCTATGGAGTCGAACCAAACTCCTTTTTCTCAGCAGATAAAACAAATGAAGCCCAACAAAGAGCTAGAGAGAATGTTGAGCCTGTCATGATTCGTGCTGGTGAAATCATTGTTGAAGAAGGAAAATTAATTACGAATGAAATTTATGAAGAGCTTAAGATTACAGGGCTTTTAAATGAAGAGAGGAATATATTCCCGTTAATTGGGCTATCGCTTTTATTACTTCTCCTAGCGTCCATGATGTTTTTGGAGATGTGGCATGCAAAGAAAAAGAAAGCATTGAAGCTTAGTTCGTTAATTGCCATTATTATTATTAGTATTTTTATTGCTAGTTTAATGAAGGTCGTCAGCTTTTATACGACTACGGTAAATCCTCTTTATTTTGTCGCGCCAATTGCTGTAGCATCTATGCTTTTAAAAATCTTAGTCAGTGAGCGGCTAGCAATCGTTTTTTCTATTTTTTATGCAATGGTAGGTAGTGTCATTTTTAATGCGAACATACCTGGCCTGCTTAATATGGAGGCAGGAGTATACTTTTTGGTTACACAGCTAGCTAGCATTTATTTTTTAGCCAATGTGAAGGATAAAATGGCGATTTTAAAGGCTGGCATCAGTATCTCGTTATATAATATTGTCACTGTATCTTTATTTTTATTATTATCGTTTGAGAAATATGACTGGTTAGACTATTTAATGTTTAGTGGATATGGCTTTCTTTCTGCCATGTTCTCAACCGTGTTAACAATTGGAATGCTTCCATTTTTTGAGTCAGGATTAGGAATTATTTCAGATTCAAAGCTTTTGAGCCTGTCTAGTCCGAATCAACCGTTGTTGAGGAAATTATTGATTGAAGCACCGGGTACCTACCACCATAGTATTATGGTTGCCAATTTAAGTGAAGCAGCTTGTGAAGCAATTGGTGCGAATGGATTACTTGCACGAGTAGGTGCTTATTATCACGATTTAGGGAAAACCGTTCGACCACATTACTTTATTGAGAATCAAATGGGAATGAAAAACCCCCATGATTTTTTGGACCCTTACGAGAGCGCTGAAATCATTCTTCAGCACCCTTTGGATAGTGCAGAAATGTTAAGAAAAGATAAGCTTCCAAAAGAAATCATTGATATTGCCCTGCAGCATCACGGTACAACCTTGTTAAAATTTTTTTACTATAAAGCAAAAGAGGTTAATGAGAAGGTTCCAGAATCCGAATTTCGTTATCAAGGTCCTAGGCCTAGATCAAAGGAAGCCGCAGCAGTATCGATTTGTGACTCAGTAGAAGCTGCTGTTCGATCACTCAATCATCCAAACCAGGAAGAAATAGAAAATATTGTAACATCCATCATAAAGGATCGTGTGTTAGATGGGCAGCTTAACAATAGTTCTTTAACATTAAAAGAATTAGAAACAATGAAAAGCGTCATCTGTGAAACATTAAAAGGTATTTATCATTCAAGGATTCAATATCCAAAAGAAGAGTCGATCAAGGAGGCAAAATAACATGGAGATTGATTTTATCGATGAAACAGAAAGTATTAAACAGGATTATCTGGAACTTATCAGTCGATTATTAAGTTATGCAGCAACAGAGGAGAAAATACCTGACAATGCTGAATTATCACTCACATTCGTAGACAATGAGGAAATTCAACGATTGAATAAAGAATACAGGAGTCTTGATCGACCTACTGATGTGCTTTCCTTTGCATTAGAGGAGGAACAAGAAGGAGAATTGGCTATAAATGGTGAAGGATTGCCTCTTGTTTTAGGAGATATTATCATTTCGGTAACCAAAGCAGAGGAACAAGCAAAGGAGTATAATCATAGCCTATCAAGAGAACTAGGTTTTCTTGCGTTACATGGCTTCTTGCATTTACTTGGATACGACCACATGGAGAAGGATGAAGAAACAAAAATGTTTTCAAGACAAGAGGAGATCTTAAATGGCTTCGGATTATCGAGGTAAGAATAGGTTCCATTTTGGGTTTCGTTATGCATGGAAAGGATTAAAAGTCGCCATATTAACCGAGCGAAATGTCAAAATACACCTATTAGCTATGATAATGGTGATCATTATCGGTCTGATAACTAAACTATCCACAGTGGAATGGGCTATCCTTTTTCTAACCATTGGTGCGGTCATTAGTATGGAAATAATGAATACTGCCCTCGAAAGAGCTTTAGACTACTTAGAGCCAAAAAAACATACCGCCATAGGTACCGCAAAAGATCTTGCTGCAGCAGCTGTTTTAGTTACGGCAATCATTGCCATCATCATAGCATGTCTAATTTTTTTGCCAAAATGGTTAGCAATTTTAGCATAGTGCTATCAAAATTAGAGATTATACGAAAGGGAAAGTGAACTTATTTAGGAAGCTTTCCTTTTTCAATTTGTACAAACTTAAAAGGGAGGCGAATGAAGCTTGTTTGAGTTTCTAACCTCTAGATAATGATAACCAACCTTCCAAAAAACAACATCACATGTTAGAATGTTTAAACAATGCCAATTCGTGTAGAATATTAGGGAATACATCCTTTTTACAGGTTTTAAAAAACATTACCACTAGTTTTGTCGAATGCATGAAATACACAGCAATTTATAGTATGATATACATATAGCAGCCAACAAGAGAATAGCGGAGGAACAGTATGGAAAACACTTTCAAATCAGGATTTGTAGCTATAATTGGAAGACCTAATGTCGGGAAATCTACCTTTATGAATAGAGTAATTGGTCAAAAAATTGCCATTATGAGTGACAAGGCGCAAACAACGAGAAATAAGATTCAAGGTGTATACACAGATAAGGAAAAACAAATTGTTTTCATTGATACGCCCGGAATTCACAAACCGAAGCATAAACTAGGCGATTTTATGGTCAAAATTGCAGAGAACACTTTAAATGAAGTGGATGCAATTATGTTTATGATCAATGCTGATGAAGGGTATGGTCGCGGAGATCAATATATTATCGATCGACTAGCAACTAATAAAACACCAGTTTTTTTAGTCATTAATAAAATTGATCTCATACATCCCGACGAACTTTTGCCACTTATTGAATTATATAAGGACAAGTATCCATTCCAAGAAATTATTCCAATTTCAGCATTAGAAGGTAATAATGTATCCCATTTAATGGACATTTTTACAGAGTATTTGCCTGAAGGACCACAATTTTATCCAGAGGACCAAGTAACCGATCATCCAGAAAGGTTTATCATTGGAGAATTAATTCGTGAAAAGGTTCTTCATTTAACAAGGGAAGAAATTCCACATTCTGTAGCAGTGGTCATAGACCAAATAGAGAATCGTGGAGATGATCAAAAGCTCTTGATACAAGCAAGTATCATCGTTGAGCGAAAATCTCAAAAAGGTATTATTATAGGCAAGCAAGGTAAGATGCTCAAGGAAATTGGAAAAAGAGCAAGGCAGGATATTGAACGTTTACTTGGTTCGAAGGTTTATTTAGAGCTTTGGGTAAAGATCCAAGAAAATTGGCGAAATAAACCGCATCAGCTCCATGAGTTCGGTTTTAAACAGGATGAATATTAACGAATGGAGTAGCTTTCTTCATCATTTTACTATGATAAATGTATGATCATTGAAAATCATACATGGTAAATATTATTACTAATTGAATGACTGTTTTGGGTAATTCTATTAATGAGCACAATGATTAATGACCAAAAGGAAAGGTGAGATTTATTGTGATCGATGTACCATGGAAAATTTTCAGTCAAACAGGTAATATTGAAGCATATTTATGGATGAAGCAAATGGAAGTAGAAGAACCAATAATGGAGGATGATTCTTCCGACGATCAGCAAGAATCTTTACTAAAAGATACACATTTTTAATTGTAGAAAGGGAAAGGTGAAGCTTGTGTTCGAAAAAGTAGAAGGCTTCATTCTTAAAACACAGGATTACGGAGAAACTCACAAAATTGTGACATTACTAACGCCAACAATGGGGAAAATTGGCGCAATAGCACGTGGTGCAAAAAAAACAAAAAGTAGAATGGCTGCTATCACGCAGCCATTTATTCATGGTAATTTCTTAATCCAACCTGGTACTAGTCTAGCCACGATCCAACAGGGTGAAGTCCTATCTTCTTTTCGAGGAATTAGAGAGGATATCTTTAAAACAGCTTATACAAGTTATTTAGCTGAATTAACGGATAAGCTAATTGACCCAAAAAAATATAATCCGTTTCTTTATAAACAGCTTCTTCAAACGGTTAGATGGATTGACACTGACAAGGATGCTGAAGTCTTGACGATGATATATGAGTGGAAAATGTATCAAGAGGCGGGTTTTGCGCCTATCGTTGACAAATGTGTTCACTGTGGCCGAAACGAAGGGCTTCATTATTTTTCTGTACATGAGGGAGGGGTGCTGTGTTCCGCATGTTCTTATAAAGATCAGTATGCCTTTTATGTTTCAGAAAACTTACATCGACTACTTGTTGTTTTTTCCTTAATTGACATGGAACAAATAGGAAACATCTCTATCAAAGCAGAAAATAAACGCTTATTACATCAAATAATGGATCAATATTATGAACAGCATGGTGGCTTTTATCTTAAATCGAAAAAGTTTTTAAAGCAGATGGATCAATTAAAAAAACCTTAGAAGTTGACAATGGATTAGATTTCTCTTATTATGTAGAATAATGGAATGACGTTTCTGCGTGGAGAGAGAGTAGTACTTTTCATCCATTCTTAAAAGCGAGTCTAGGTTGGTGGGAGCTAGATAGGAATGCGTTAAGGAAGGCGCTCTGGAGCAGTTTTTTTATAAAGTGGTTATCCTATAGAAATGGATAACAAATAGGGTGGAACCGCGGGCAACCCGTCCCTATGCTTTATCAGTGGATAAAGCATAGGGACGGGTTTTCACGTTAGAGAACGCGATTTTTAATGGGGGTAGTGAACATGAATATTCAAGAAATGATCTTAACATTACAGAAGCATTGGTCAGATCAGAATTGTATTCTGATGCAAGCATATGATGTGGAAAAAGGAGCTGGTACCATGTCTCCTATGACCTTATTGCGTAGTCTTGGGCCAGAGCCTTGGAATGTAGCTTATGTAGAACCATCCAGAAGACCTGCTGATGGAAGATATGGACAAAATCCAAATCGTCTTTATCAACATCACCAGTTTCAAGTGATTATGAAGCCATCACCTGCAAATATTCAAGAGTTATATTTGAAATCACTCGAAAAGCTTGGTATAGATCCGAAAGAGCATGATATTCGTTTTGTAGAGGATAATTGGGAAAACCCAACTTTGGGTGCAGCTGGCTTAGGTTGGGAGGTTTGGTTAGATGGAATGGAAATTACGCAATTTACGTATTTTCAACAAATAGGTGGTCTAGAGGCAAAACCAGTAGCAGTGGAAATTACGTATGGTATTGAGCGTCTTGCATCCTATATTCAGGATAAAGAGAATGTTTTCGAATTAGAATGGACGAAGGGTGTAACAGTAGGAGACATTTTTTATCAACCTGAATACGAGCACTCCACCTACACGTTTGAGGAATCAAATACAGAGATGCTGTTCGAACTATTTTCAACCTATGAGGATGAGGCAAAACGAACAATGGAAAAAGGATTAGTATTTCCAGCATATGATTATGTCTTGAAATGCTCTCATACGTTTAATTTATTAGATGCCAAAGGGGTTATCTCTGTGACAGAGAGAACTGGCTATATCGGAAGAGTGAGAAATCTTGCTCGAGAAATCGCAAAGCTTTATGTAGAAGAAAGAGAGAGGCTTGGTTTTCCGATGTTGAAAGGAGAGAGTAACGTAAATGAAAACAACTAATGTTTTATTCGAGATTGGCTTAGAAGAAATGCCTGCTCGTTTTATGGACAATACAGAGAAGGAATTAAAGGAAAAGACAATAAATTGGTTAGAGGAAGTCAGATTATCCTACCAAAAAATCAACACATACATTACGCCAAGACGATTTGCTGTATTAATCGAAGGACTTCAGCTGAAACAAGAGGATCAAGTAGAAGAGGCAAAAGGTCCTGCAGAGAAAATTGCAAAAGACGAAAATGGAGGCTGGACAAAAGCTGCAATTGGTTTTTCAAAAGGTCAAGGTAAGACCGTTGAAGACTTATACATGAAGTCAGTTAAAGGTACTAACTATGTATTCGTGAAGAAGTTTATTGAAGGCAAGAGTACGGTGGAGCTTTTACCACAATTTAAGGAAGTCATTTTAAACTTACACTTTCCAAAAAGTATGCGTTGGGCAAATGAAAGCATTCGCTATATCCGTCCAATCAAATGGATCGTTGCCTTACAGGATCATGAAGTAATTCCACTTAGTATTGCCGGAGTTAAATCTAGTAATATAACGTATGGACACCGCTTTTTAGGTGGAAAGATTACCATCGATCAACCACTTCAATATGAACAGCTTCTAGAAAGGGAATATGTAATTGCAGTAGCACATAAACGTGAGCAGCTTATTTTAGAAGGGATCAAAAGACTAGAAGAGCAAAACAATTGGCAAATTCCAGTTGATCAAGACTTACTAACAGAGGTGAAAAACCTTGTAGAATTTCCTACAGTCTTTAGTGGTAAATTCCATGAATCTTTTTTACATTTACCAAAAGAAGTGTTAATTACGACGATGAAGGAACACCAACGATATTTCCCTGTTCAATCTACCGAAGGAGAATTGTATCCTTATTTTATCGGTGTAAGAAATGGTACAGCAGAACATATCGATACCGTTGCACGAGGTAATGAGAAGGTGCTACGAGCTAGACTACAAGATGCGCAATTTTTCTATGAAGAGGACCAAAAGCAATCGATAGAACGGAATATAGATAAGCTAACTCGGATGGTTTTCCAAGAAAAACTTGGAACAATTGCAGATAAGTCAAAAAGGATAGTGAATATCTCAGAAATAATAGTGGACCATCTTGGTTTATCAGAGAAGGACAGAACACTTGTAAAACGAGCCGCAGAAATCTGTAAGTTTGATCTTGTTACAAATATGGTAACGGAATTTACGGAGCTTCAAGGAATTATGGGAAGAAATTATGCCTATATTTTTGGTGAGGATCCAGCAGTGGCCCAAGCAATAGAGGAACAATATATGCCACGCCATGCGAATGCAGCATTACCTGAAAGCATTGTTGGTACAGTAGTCAGTATTGCCGATAAGCTAGATACTATTGTTGGTTGTTTTTCTGTCGGGTTAATCCCTAGTGGTTCACAGGATCCTTATGCTTTAAGGCGACAAGCTTTAGGGGTCATTCAAATGATCGCTCATCAAGGATGGAGCTTGAATTTGGATCGATTAGTGAAGGAAGTACAAGCTTTATATTCTACTAAGGGTGACAATAAGGTACTATCTCAGCTAGAATCATTTTTTAAGCAAAGAGTTGCATATATTATGAAGGAGGATAATATTGAAGCAGATGTGATCGATGCCGTCTTAATTAATGAACTTGTCAATATTTCCTTTGTAAAAAGAAAAGCACTCGTACTAAGCGAAAAAAGAAATGATCCTACTTTTAAAGCAAAACAAGAGGCCTATGTTCGCGTCATTAATTTAGCCAATAAAGCAGAGAAGATCGATTCCGTTAGGCCAGAATTATTTGAAAATGAGCAGGAAAAGCAACTCTTCGGTACTTATCAATCGATCCAATCAGCATACTTAGAACTCCTTCAGCAACAAAAAGCTCAAGAAGCGTTAACTGCTTTAGATCCGCTTGTTCAGCCAATTCATCAATTTTTCGATCATACCATGGTTATGGCAGACAACGAAATGGTCCGAGCAAACCGCTTATCTCTACTGAGTGTTATTGCCAAAGATATTAAAAAGTTTGCTGATTTAACACTGATCCAATGGAAGCAAGTTCAAGGTTAGTGAGACCCAGGGGGCTAAAGAGGTAATGGAGAAAAAAATAATCTATGTCGTTTCGGATTCGGTTGGTGAAACAGCAGAATTAGTGACAAAAGCAGCATTAAGCCAATTTTTGGATGAAACCGATTATGATCTGTATCGTATACCATATGTAGAAAGCTTTGAAGTTTTGCGTGGTGCTGTCTACCACGCAAAGCAATTAGGAGCACTCATCGGATTTACTTTAGTAAATAATGAATTAAGAGATTTTCTCGTAGAGGAGGCAGCTTCTAAACAAGTTGAATGTGTGGATATTATGGGACCAATGCTTAGGGCAATGGAGCGGAAGTTTAGCTTGAAATCTAAGCAAGAGCCAGGCAATATTCATAAATTAGACGAGGATTACTTTAGAAGAGTGGAAGCAATAGAATTTGCTGTCCGGTACGATGACGGGCGAGATCCACGAGGGGTGATGCAAGCAGATATCGTATTAATTGGTGTCTCAAGAACTTCAAAAACACCATTATCACAATATTTAGCACACAAAAAATTAAAAGTAGCGAATGTCCCAATTGTGCCAGAAGTGGACCCACCAGAATCACTTTTTCAAATTCCCACACATAAATGTATAGGATTAAAGATAAGTCCTGAAAAACTTAACGGGATACGTAGAGAGAGACTAAAGTCTCTAGGGCTTAGTGATGGAGCAAGCTATGCCAATTTAGATAGAATCGAAGCAGAACTTAACTTCTTTGATAATGTAATCCAAAGATTAGGTTGTCCAGTTATCGATGTTTCCAATAAAGCAGTCGAAGAAACAGCGAATATTATTTTAAATATGATTAACCAACCATATTGGAATTTAGAAAATGATAATGGTGAAAAAATCGATGAATCATAAAGGAATAGAAAATTATTTCGAATTCCTCGTATTTATTATTGGAAATTAACACATAATTGTTTTATAATAATATTTTGTGTAAAACAAAATATAAATTTATTATAACCTTTTTTATAGTTTTTCTAGGAATAATTTTAAGGAAAAGCAGGAATTTGCTAATTTTTGTAGAATAATTTAGCATAAGGGTTCATTTTTTTTACGATTGCCAAACAAAAATCCTAATAACAAAGGTTGTTTTAGTTAGTGCAAAAAGAGGTATTATGATATTAAAGGGGAATTCTCTTTTTCTTCACAGAATGAGAAATTTGTCGAATGTTAAAATAGAATATGCTTTTATAATTTGATTAGAATTGGTGATAAGTATGGCTAATCAGTATACAGATGAAACGATTGCGTCTGTTCAAGCCGCAAATGATGTAGTAGACATTGTTGGCGAATATGTCCAACTAAAAAAGCAAGGCAGGAATTTCTTTGGACTATGCCCTTTTCATTCTGAAAGCACCCCATCTTTTTCCGTAAACCAGGAGAAACAAATTTTTCATTGCTTTGGCTGTGGTAAAGGTGGAAATGTTATTACATTTATGATGGAAATCGAAGGCTTTTCCTTTCGACAGGCCATCGAATTTTTAGCTGATAAATCTGGTCATACCTTACCAAAAGCTTCCGAAACAAATAAAAAAGAACCTTCTACGGAAGAACAGGCGATACTAGAAGCGTATCAATGGCTAACTAAATTATACCATCATCTCCTGAGACATACAAAAGATGGGAAAAAGGGCTTGGAGTATTTGTATCAAAGAGGTTATTCTGATGAATCTATAGATACATTCCAGCTAGGCTACTCACCACAATCCAAAGATTTCATTTTGCAATTTCTAGAAAATAAAGGTTTCCATCGTCAAACAATGGTGAAAGCAGGACTCTTAACAACAAATGATCAACAAAATTATGTGGATCGTTTTCAAGGAAGGATTATTTTCCCTATTCGTAATGCAATTGGAAAAACAGTCGGTTTTGGTGGAAGATCGATTAATGGACAGGATCCCAAGTATTTAAATAGTCCTGAATCACCTGTCTTTCAAAAAAGTAAATTACTTTATAATTTTGACTTGGCACGAAGTGAAATTCGCAAGAAAAGTGAAGCCATATTATTAGAAGGTTATGCAGATGTTATTGCTGTCCATCAAGCAGGTGCAAAAAATGGTATTGCATCATTAGGAACGTCTTTAACAGATGCACATGCAAGTATTCTCCGAAGGTATGTTGATACGGTTTTAATTTGTTTTGATGGCGATGATGCCGGTCAAAATGCAACGTATAAAGCAATCAAGCTATTAAAGAATGCTGGATGTACAGTGAAAGTAGCTAACTTACCAAAAGGCTATGACCCAGATAGTTATATTCAAGAATTTGGTGCAACTAGTTTTAAGGAAAACGTACTCCAGGCGAGTTCATCAGAAATGACTTTTCTTATTAATCATTTGAAGAAAAATTTTAATCTTCAACATGAAGGAGATCGGATTAGATATGTAGAAAGTATTATAGGAGAAATTGCTTTACTAAAAAGTCCGATCGAAAGAGATCATTATATCCGGGACTTATCTGATCAATTTGATTTATCTTATGATGCATTAAATCAGGATTTAATGTCAAGGATACGTAACAACAGTAAAAATGATGATAACCGTCAAGACTTTGGTCATACTAAAGATGGAAATCATCTAATGAATCGACGGAATCAAAAAGTATTATCAGCGTATCAGAATGCAGAGAGAAGACTTATTGCTTACATGCTACAAAATGCTCATGTTGCAGAAAGAGTAAAAAATAGACTTGGATCAAAGTTTAATCTAGAACAACACCAAATTATTGTTACCTATCTTTATGGCTTCTATGAGGAAGGAAATGAACCAAATTCAAGCCATTTTCTCACATATATAGAAGATGAAACGATTCGTAAGCTAATTGTTGAATTGTCCATGCTTGATTGTAGCTGGGAAATTACGGATAAAGAAATGGATGACTATATTAGAACCATCTTAGCTGAACAGACGGATCATGTTCGGATTAAACAACTAGAACAGGAACAAAAGCTACTAGAGAAAACAGATCCGGTAAAAGCAGCTCAAATTGCGATGGAAATATTAAAGATAAAGCAACAATCAAAAAATGGAGCAAGTTTTTAGAAGGAGGGGCACTCATGGCAAATAATAAACCATCACGTTCAAAGGAGCCTGAACTTACATTAGAACAAGCAAAAGAGCATTTAATGGAAATCGGTAAAAAGCGTGGTGTTTTAGCATATGAGGAAGTTGCTGAAAGACTATCAAATTTTGAATTGGAATCAGATCAGATTGATGAATTTTATGAGCAATTGAACGAGCAAGGTGTGGAAGTAATTGGAGATAATGATGAAGATCCAACTTTACAACAGCTATCAAAAGAAGAGGAATTTGATTTAAATGACCTAAGTGTACCTCTAGGTATTAAAATAAATGATCCTGTTCGGATGTATCTAAAGGAAATTGGTCGTGTGGACTTATTATCGGCAACAGAGGAAATAGATCTAGCGAAACGAATCGAAGAGGGCGATGAATATGCCAAGAAACGTTTGGCTGAAGCCAATCTACGACTTGTTGTAAGTATTGCAAAACGCTATGTCGGTAGAGGAATGCTATTCCTTGACTTAATTCAAGAAGGGAATATGGGGCTAATTAAGGCAGTTGAAAAATTTGACTTCCGGAAGGGATTTAAATTTAGTACGTATGCCACTTGGTGGATTCGCCAAGCCATTACAAGAGCGATTGCCGATCAAGCACGAACCATCCGCATTCCTGTGCATATGGTTGAAACGATCAACAAATTAATTCGCGTGCAACGTCAATTATTACAGGATTTAGGACGGGAACCTACACCAGAAGAAATTGCTAAAGACATGGATCTTACACCTGATAAAGTGAGAGAAATTCTTAAAATTGCTCAAGAGCCCGTTTCTTTAGAGACTCCAATTGGGGAAGAAGACGATTCGCATCTTGGAGACTTTATAGAAGATCAAGAAGCTACCTCGCCATCCGATCATGCCGCTTACGAATTACTAAAAGAACAACTAGAAGATGTATTAGACACGTTAACTGATCGAGAGGAGAATGTTTTACGCCTTCGCTTTGGACTTGATGATGGAAGGACTCGAACACTAGAAGAAGTTGGAAAGGTGTTTGGTGTCACAAGAGAACGTATCCGTCAAATTGAAGCAAAAGCATTGCGAAAGCTTCGCCATCCTAGTCGTAGCAAGCGATTAAAAGACTTCCTTGAGTAGGGGATTTGAATGACCTTCTGTGTACTTACGCAGAAGGTAGCTTTTTTATACGGAAGTAAATAGTTGGCTTTTACCACCGTTTATGCTCTAATAAAAGTGACTTCATTTCCTTAACACAAGACCGATATAAATAAAGAAAGAATTTCGTTGTTCGGGGATGATCTAATGGATGAAGCTAGAAAAGAAACGGTGATTAAGGAAATCAATTACTGGAAGACACATCAATTGCTTCCAGAGCATTATTGTGATTACCTGCTTGCATTATATACCGAAGGAGAAGGAGAAAAGCTTGCTAACAAACAGTCGACACCATATTATTTATTGATTTACTTTTTTAATGCATTATTGTTCTTGTTTCCTGTGCTTATTTTTCAGCTGACTGATTCTCTTTTTTTACAAATTGTAGGCGTTTTAGTAGTATTAGGTATAAGCGGTAGTTTTGTTCGTCTAACTACAAGAAAAACTTATTTAAAAGAAACCTTTTCTATCCTTATTTTCTTTATAAATTTCTTATACAGTACCGTCATTTTTTTAAACATATACATTGGCATAGATTGGATTACGATAATATGGATTTACTTAAATGGGATTACATGGATTCTATTTGGTAAGGTAAAAGGCAAGTTCTTTCTACAAGCAGCAGGTGTTTTTGTTGTAATCATTGCCAGCATTTTCGTCGGGTTCGAATATTTTTAGTCAAATTATCGAAATTTAATTAGAATCACTTTGCTTAAATGAGAATTTACAGTAAAATAGATATGGATTTGTATTTCTAATACATAACGATGAGACAAGCAATACATGTTACATAAGGAGGAACTAAAAATGAAAAAAAATCCTGTTATACCTTTTGCATTGATTGCTGTGTTAGGTATCCTAGCAATGGTTATTTTATCGGTACAAGGACTAAATCAACAGGAAGAGATTGCTAATGGTGGTGGCGAAGAAGTCGCCCTCGATCCTGAAGCTATTGCCCAAAACTGTATAGGCTGTCACGGTGGTGACCTAGAGGGTGTGGAAGGCTCTGGACCAAGCTTACAGAAAATCGGAAGTAAATATTCAGAGGAAGAAATCAATGAAATTATTATGAATGGTATTGAAGGTACGGCAATGCCTGGAGGATTAGTATCGAGCGAAGAAGCACAAGTCTTGGCTGAATGGCTTGCTCAAAAACAATAAAAGCGTAGAATAAGCTTTCTGTTTTCATAACAGAAGGCTTTTTTCTACACTTATACGGAAGGAATTATCATGTTATGCTGTCAAAAAGATTAGAGAAAATAGCAAAATACTTAGTAAAACCAATCAAATTTGCCGACATTGGTTCAGACCATGCCTACTTACCATGCTATGTT
Organism: Gracilibacillus sp. JCM 18860; assembly: GCF_055395245.1. NCBI lineage: Bacteria > Bacillati > Bacillota > Bacilli > Caryophanales > Bacillaceae > Gracilibacillus > Gracilibacillus sp. JCM 18860. Next base: position 668,048 of record NZ_AP043868.1, on the reverse strand, counting down.
TGTCTTCAAGATGCTACTGCAATTGCCATTGCAGGAGAAATTAATCAAGGTCCATACCTTCGAGCGATTGAAACGGTAACAACCAACCAGTTGGAGAATAGAATACATGTCCGTAAAGGAAATGGATTAGAAGTGGTAAACGAAGGCGAGGTATCACAGATTACGATTGCAGGAATGGGTGGGAAATTAATCAAAAATATATTAGAGGAAGGGAAATCAAAGTTAACGGGTGTAAAAAGACTTATACTACAACCAAACTTAGATGCCGATATTGTTAGAAAATGGTTGTATCAGCACCGATATGCCCTTATTGCAGAAGAGATTATCGAAGAAGATGGCTATATATATGAAATTTTAGTTGCTGAACAGGTTCATTTCACACCGAGGATAACAGAAAAAGAATTAATGTTTGGGCCATTTTTATTAAACGAAAATAATTCTATTTTTCAAGAAAAATGGTGGAGGGAAAGAGATAAAAAAGAAATACTTCTGAATGAGATGCGTAAGGCAACCCATACTCCAAATGAAAAAATACAACAATTTACAAAAGAGATTCGTTTAATAGAGGAGGTTGTTGATGATGGAAACAACAGTTAAAGCCATTATTCAATTATTCGAAAAATGGGTTCCGAAGGATTATGCAGAATCTTGGGATAATGTAGGACTTCAAGTGGGAGATTTAGAACAGAGCGTACAAAATTTACTAATTACACTTGATGTAACAGATGAGATAGTAGAGGAGGCGATAGAGCATCAAGTACAGCTAATCATCGCCCATCATCCCTTATTATTTAAAGGTCTAAAACAAATTGATGTGAACGATTCAAAAGGAAGGATTATTCAGAAACTATTAAAAAACAATATTTCTGTCTATGCTGCACATACGAATTTAGATATGGTGAATGGTGGGGTAAATGACCTGCTTGCAGATAAATTGTGTTTAAAAAATCGTCAAGTTCTTGTACCTTCCATAACGGATAAACTATATAAATTTATGGTATATGTCCCAAAAAGTCACGCAAATGTGGTAAAAGAAGCAATTGGTAAGGAGGGTGCAGGTCATATAGGTAATTACAGTCATTGCACCTTTGAAACAGCTGGAATGGGTGCATTCAAGCCATTGGAAGGAACCAATCCATTCTTAGGAAAGAAAGGAAAAATCGAAGAAGTCGAAGAGATTAAAATAGAGACGATTGTAAAAGAAAAGCAGTTAAGTAAAATAATTGAGATGGCTAAACAAAGTCATCCATATGAGGAAATGGCCTATGATGTATTTCCTTTAAATAATTCAACGGAAACGCTTGGACTCGGACGAATTGGTTTAGTGGAAAAGGAAATGACCTTAAAGGAATATCTTTCTTTTGTGAAGGATGCTTTAGATGTTCCATTTGTGCGTTTTGTCGGGGATGAAAATAAGATAGTAAGGAGCGTAGCTGTCTTAGGAGGTAGCGGGAAAGGCTATATTATAAATGCAATAAAAATGGGGGCAGATGTCTATATTACAGGTGATTTAAGCTTCCATGATGCACAGGATGCAGAGCAGGCAGGTATTTGTCTGATTGATCCAGGACATCATGTAGAAAGAGTGATGAAAGATGGGGTAAAGTGCTATTTTGATCACCACCAAAAAGAATTACCAGCACCGGTTAATATAATCACATCCACCATCTCAACAGAACCGTTTAAATGTTATTAACGATTGTAATAAAAAGAGAATCAGTGGGAACTGATTCTCTTATTTTGCCTTGGCTTTTACCTTCGGCAATATTTTATTTTTGTCTACTTTTGAGTCCTTATCCCATGTGTCCGAATTGTTTGGATCAAATTGTTCAATAAACTTGATTACTTCTTTTGTTATAGGGGTAGGTGTTGATGCACCAGCAGTTATAGCTACTTTTTTAACTCCCTCTAACCATTCTAATTGAATTTCAGAAACATCGGCTATCCGATATGCTTGTGTACCGGCGAGTTCGATCGAAACCTGTGCAAGACGGTTCGAGTTATTACTTCGAGGATCTCCTACCACTAAGGTTAGGTCAGCATCCTTCGCTTGTTCGGCAACGGCTTCTTGTCGTACTTGGGTAGCCATACAGATCTCTTGTTCCATTTCTGTTTGCGGATATTTTTCTTTTACCTTTTGCATGACATCATAAACATCCCATTGACTCATGGTGGTTTGATTCGTAACAAGAATCTTATCAAAGCTCGATAAGTCAAGCTCTGAAACATCTGCTTCTGTTTGGATCAAATGAACATGATCCGGTGCAACTCCGATAGCACCTTCAGGCTCTGGGTGCCCTTTTTTGCCAATATAGACAATTTCATAATTTTCTTTTACTTTTTCACGGATTAAATCATGTGTTCTAGTTACATCAGGACAAGTAGCATCAAGAACCATTAAGCCCTTGTCTTCTGCTTTTTTCTTTACTTCTGGAGAGACTCCATGTGCAGTGAATATGACGGTTCCTTCTTCGATATCATCAAGCAGCTCTGAACGGTTTTTACCATCCAATGTATAGACACCTTGCTCCTTAAAAGCATTGGTTACGTGTGAATTGTGAACAATCATACCTAGTATATAGATTGGTCGAGGTAGATTGGGATCCTTAACTGCATTTTGCGCAATGACCATTGCATCGACAACACCATAGCAATAGCCACGTGGAGCGATTTTAATTACTTCCATTCTGGTTCCCCCTCTGTACTTTCTTGCATAGATCAAGTAAAATATTACATAATGGAATAGAAAATTGTCCAATACTTTTATTATAAAGGTATTCTTAGCAATTGACAAAGATTTGTTAAGCAAAAGGAGATCAAAATGAAAAATCATTTATTTAAGCAGTATCAGCTAAAGGAATCCATGGATCACATAATAGATCAACTCGGCTTTTATGAACCAACACCGATTCAAGCAAAAGTGATTCCAGAAGCTCTAAAAGGAAATAGTATCATTGGACAATCTGAGACAGGCTCTGGAAAGACGCATGCATTTCTTATTCCTCTGTTTAATAATTTGACGGATGATAATCATACGCAAGTAGTGCTCACCGCTCCTACAAGAGAATTGGCGATCCAAATCTACGACGAAGTGAAGAAAATGATCAACTATGCTGATAAAGAGACGGAGTGGAGAGCGAAGCTTTTGATAGGTGGAACGGATAAGAAACGAATGGTCGATAAATTAAAAGAACCGCCACATATCATCGTAGCAACTCCAGGAAGATTATTAGATCTAATACAAGAGGAAGTAGTGGATATTTTCCAAGCTAGCACCTTCGTAATAGATGAAACAGATTTAATGCTGGAATTAGGCTTAATTGAGGAAATCGATCGGATATTAATGAGAGCTGATTCATCTATACAAATAATGGTATTCTCAGCCACCATACCAGAGAAGCTTCAGCCATTTTTAAAAAAATATTTACATGCCCCAAAATTCATTCAAATCCATGATCGATTAGCTCCGGAGAAAATGGAGCACCGTATGGTTGCCCTAAAGCATCGTGAACCAGCCCAAGTAATATGGCAAATTTCTAAGCTAATTCAACCATATCTTGCGATCATCTTCACGAATGGAAAAGATCGAGCCGATGAGCTAGCAGCTTCATTACAAGAAAAGGGACTAGATGTTGGTTTAATCCATGGAGGATTATCCCAAAGAGAACGTAAACGAGTGTTGAAAGAAATTCAGCAATTAAAGTACCAGTATATTGTGGCAACAGATCTTGCAGCTCGAGGAATAGACATTAAAGGTGTCAGTCATGTGATTAATGCAGAGCTTCCAAAAGAGGAGAGCTTTTATATTCACAGAGTAGGGAGAACTGCTAGAGCAGGAATGGAAGGAACGGCAATTAACCTTTATCGAGAAGATGATTTGGGACTTATTCAAAAATTGGAAAAAAAAGGAATTCAGTATACGTTCTATGATATCGTCAAAGGGGAATGGCAAGAAACAAAAGCATGGAATGCCAGACAGACGAGAAAAAAGCAAGAAAATGAAGTGGAAAAAAAAGCATGGCAACAGGTGAGAAAACCAAATAAAGTAAAGCCTGGTTATAAGAAAAAAATGAAGCAACAGCAAAAGAAAGCAAAGAGAAAAATTCAACGCAATCAATTCAAGAAATAAAAAGGGTGGAGAATAAATGGTGAAGATAGGATCACATGTTTCAATGAGTGGAAAGAAAATGTTATTAGCTTCAAGCGAAGAAGCAACATCGTACGGAGCAAACGTATTTATGGTGTACACAGGTGCCCCACAAAATACTAGAAGAAAACCGATTGAAGAATTAAATATTGAAGCAGCCCAAGATCATATGAAGGAAAATGGCATAGAAGAAATTGTTGTACATGCTCCTTATATTATTAATATCGGTAATGCTGTCAAAAAAGAAACCTTTGAGCTAGGGGTCAATTTTTTAAGAAACGAAATTGAACGAACAGAAGCAATCGGTTCAAGACAAATTGTGCTTCATCCAGGTGCACATGTTGGGGAAGGGCCTGAAGTTGGAATTGCCAAAATTATCGAAGGATTAAATGAAGTATTAGATCCCAAACAAGAGGTTCAAATTGCACTTGAGACGATGGCTGGAAAAGGGTCCGAAATTGGAAGAAGCTTTGATGAGCTAGCTAAAATCATCGATGGGGTCAAATATAACGAAAAGCTCTCTATTTGTTTAGATACGTGTCATATCCATGATGCAGGCTATCAAGTGGTCGAGGATTTCGATGGTGTATTAAATGAATTTGATAAAATTATCGGTTTGGATCGATTAAAGGTTGTCCATGTGAATGATAGTAAAAACGAGCAAGGTGCAAGAAAAGACCGACATCAAAATATCGGTTTCGGTTATTTAGGATTTGATGTATTAAACAAAATCGTTCATCATCCACAACTGGAACATTTACCGAAAATTCTTGAAACACCGTATGTGGGTACGGACAAAAAGAATAAAAAACCACCATACAAATTCGAAATAGAAATGCTAAAGAATGGTACATTTGTACCTGATTTACAAGATCAAATAATGAATCAATAAAAGAGGCTTGGGCGATCGCCCAAGCTTTTATATTTAAAACAAATCTTTTATTCCATATTCACTAGCCAACTTTTGAAATATTTGTTGGCATTTTTTTGCTGTTTCAAGGTCGGTAATTTGAGCAAGCTTTTTCAACATTCGGGCACGATCTGATGCATTGGTTGGATCATATTGATTCTGTTTAAGGTGATTAGCAATGTCTGTTGCTTGTTCGAATGTAACATTTAGTTTATACATTTTAGCATAGTCATACAATGTATTTGGGTCTACTTGTTGAAGCTTCATCATAATCATCCTTTTAGTAAATCCGTTCATTTAGGCACTCCTTTGTCTAGAAATGAAATCATTATTTTATTTTATGCAAGAATTGGTTAAAAGTGTACTTATTCGGTAAATTATTACATAACAAAAATTAAATAAGTACATAAAAGTGTTGTTTCCAAAGCGTAGAAATTACCAAGTAAATCATCAAGGAATAAAGACATACTAAAGAATGTACCTCTAACTTATGAAGAGGAGGGTTGAGTATGTCAAATCATGATGATCAAAATAGAACTGACGGTGTGGATAAACAGTCCAAGCAATTTGCTGAAACGGATGAACTATATGCTGCAAACAAGGACTACAGTCGTGAGGCAGAAGCTTCGCAAGAACTTACAGCTAACGAGTTTAACCGAGCTGTTGAGACAGAACAAGGAACTAGTATGCAGACAGATGTGAATACAGTTTATGGATGGATTGGATTGATCTTATCGATCGCTTCATTCTTCGTTTGGCCATTACTAATGGCTATTGGGGGGATCGTATTAGGCTTCATCTCCAAAAAACAAGGAGCAGATACACTAGGAAATAGTGCTATTGTTATTTCCATTATTTCCTTGTTACTGTCCTTGATATTTGTACCATTATTTTAAATGAAAAAAGCTAGCCCATTTTGAAGGGCTAGCTTACTTATACTTCCTGTGTTTCCGTTTTTTGTTTTTCAAAATACTCTTCTGCGATTTTATCGACTTCTTTCTTTAATTCCTCTACCATTGTTTCTTCAGGGACTTTTCGAATGATTTCTCCATGACGGAATAGTAATCCTTCTCCTCGAGCACCTGCAATACCAATATCTGCTTCTCTTGCTTCACCAGGACCGTTAACAGCACAGCCAAGCACGGCAACTTTAATTGGGGCTTTAATCGTGGAAATATATTCTTCCACCTCATTGGCAATTTTGATTAGGTCAATTTCTATTCTTCCACACGTAGGACAAGAAATTAGTGTTGCCGCATTGGAAGCAAGACCAAATGTTTTTAGCAATTCTCTTGCTACTTTTACCTCTTGTACGGGGTCTGCACTTAACGAAATTCGCATCGTACTACCGATTCCTTTACTAAGAATGGCACCCATTCCTGCTGCACTTTTGATACTCCCAGCAAATAAAGTACCTGACTCAGTAATACCTAGGTGAAGTGGATAGGAGATTACTTCTGCAGCCTTTTCGTATGCTTCAATCGCTAGGCTTACATCAGAAGCCTTGAGTGAGACAACAATATCATGAAAATCTAGGTCTTCTAATATTTTAATATGGTGTAATGCACTTTCTACCATACCATCAGCAGTAGGATAGCCGTATTTTTCGAGTATATGACGTTCTAATGAACCTGCATTGACACCTATACGAATCGGAATGCCTTTCGCTTTTGCCGCATTGACAACTGCCTCTACTTTGTCTCGTTTCCCAATATTACCTGGATTAATTCTAATCTTATCAGCTCCACCTTCTATTGCTTTAAGAGCTAGCTTATAATTAAAATGTATATCAACCACTAATGGGATGTTAATTCTTTTTTTTATTTCTGGAATGGCATTGGCAGCACGCTCATCAGGACATGCTACACGAACGATTTGACAACCTGCATCTTCTAGTCTTTTTATTTCTTCAACGGTTGCTTCAACGTCATGTGTTTTGGTTGTAGTCATAGACTGAATGACTACCTCGTTTTTTCCACCTACCATTACGTTGCCAATTTTCACAGGTCGTGTATCCTTACGATGTGTTAAAGCCATAAATAAAATCGCTCCTTTATATTTCCACGTAAATAATCTAATTACTGTACCAACTTCCATTATAAAGGTTAACCTAGTAAATGAGAAGTGTAACACATTCAAATTTGCAAATTATTGAAACCTTTTCCTAGTAGGATCGTATTTTATATTTAAGAGCATACAATTCAGTTCTAATCATTCGAATCATTTGATAAGATAAAGAAAAGCCGAGAGGTGAGTAGCCATGTTTGATTTTAATGCAGATTGGATAAGTTTTGTTATCTGTGGTTTAGCTACCCTGTTTCTAGTTGGGGAAATATTAGTCAATGTAAAAGGGATTTTTGCCATTCTTGGCCTTGGTTTTATTACAGTATATTTTTCTTCTTTTTTAGATCCTAGTATGTTTTTTATTATGATTGCTATTTATTTAATTGGTATGTTATTCATCGTAATCGATGGCAAAATACTGAATGATGGAACTTTAGCTGTCATAGGATTGGTCTGTATGGTGATATCTGTAGGGATGACAGCACCTAATTGGGTAGCGGGACTGTACGCTGTATTAGGGGTTTTTATAGGAGGAGCTGCTTCTTTACTATTTCTTAAGGTATTTAAGAAGCGGAAGATGTGGACGAAAATTACACTCTATGATCAATTAACAGATGAAGCAGGATATTCAAGTGTTAATCAAAGCTACAAATTATTAGTAGGGAAGGAAGGAAAAGCTATTACAGATATGAGGCCTACAGGGACCATCCGTATCGGAGAAAACGACTATAGTGCAGTCACACAAGGGAAGTGGCTGGAGAAAGATACCCGAATTGTGGTGGTGTCTGTAGATGGTACAAGAATATTAGTAAAAGGAAAAGTCTGATAATTCAGGCTTTTTTGTTTTTAAAATTTATATTTTTTTAGAAAATCCAATAGTTGCTAATTTTAAAATAAAAAATTCATATTAATTAAATAGGATTATTGTTATAATATGAATGAATTGTTAAGAGAGTGTAAATTTTTATTAAAGACCTTTACAAATCATTCATGAAAACTTAATATTAAATTCGTATGTGCTTTGCGAAAAATGTCTTACTATGTCAAAGAGATGAGCATACATAAGGACAAAACGACGAATTTGCTTTTATGAAGGGATGAAAACTGTTGGATTTAAATGTACAAGTTATGATTTTTGAATTTATTGGCGGTTTAGGTATTTTCCTTTTAGGTATTAAATATATGGGGGAAGGGCTTCAAAAATCCGCTGGTGACAGATTACGTACCATACTTGATAAGTTTACAAGCAATCCGTTTATGGGTGTACTTGCCGGGATGATTGTGACTGTGTTGATTCAATCAAGCTCCGGAACGACCGTCCTAACGGTTGGGTTAGTAAATGCAGGATTTATGACACTAAGACAATCCATTGGTGTAATTATGGGTGCTAATATTGGGACAACGATTACAGCATTTATTATAGGATTTGATATTGGCGCATATGCATTACCTATTTTAGGTATTGGTGCATTTTTATTATTTTTCTTTAAAGAGAAACGAATTACCAATATTGGTTTAACCATTTTCGGATTTGGTGCCTTGTTTTTTGGTTTAGAGTTAATGAGCTCTGGACTTAAACCATTACGAGATTTACAAGCATTTCACGATTTAACCGTAAGTATGTCTAATAATCCAATACTTGGCGCTGTCATTGGGACTGTGTTTACCATTGCTGTTCAAAGCTCAAGTGCAACCATTGGAATACTACAAAGCTTGATGCTTGAGGATGCTATCCAATTAAAGGCTGCTTTACCGGTACTATTTGGTGATAACATCGGGACAACGATTACAGCAGTTTTAGCATCGATTGGAGCAACTATTGCGGCTAAACGTGCTGCATTAACACATGTAATCTTTAATGTAATTGGAGCAACGATTGTCATTACATTTATTCATTTTTATACGATTATGATGGAGCATATCCAGGCAGCATTAGAACTGAATCCTGCCATGACGATCGCTTTTGCACATGGAATCTTTAATGTGCTGAATACTATTATTCAATTTCCATTTATCGGATTATTGGCTCTGATCGTGACAAAGATTATTCCAGGAAAAGATACCGAAGTCGAATATAAAGCAAAGCATTTAGATCCAATTTTTATTCAACAATCGCCATCTGTTGCACTAGACCAAGCTAAATTCGAAGTCATTCGAATGGGTGAATATGCAATAAGAGGACTAGAAGAGACAAGCTCCTTTTTAAATACGAAAAATAGCAAAAATGCTGATATGGCGCAACAATTGGAAGGTGCGTTAAATAATCTAGACCGGGAAATCACAGCCTATTTAGTTCAATTGTCGGGGTCGACCCTATCAGACATAGAAAAGACCGATCACTCTGCATTAATTAATGCCGTTCGGGATATTGAACGCATAGGTGATCATTATGAGAATATTATTGAGTTGATTAATTACAAAATGTCGAATAAGGTAGATATTACAGAGCAAGGCATGATAGATTTAAATGAAATGTTCGATCTAACCATTATAACGGTAAAGGAAGCTATTAAAGCATTAGAGCAAATGGATAGGGAAGCTGCTTTATCCGTTGTACAGAAAGAAAATGAAATTGATAAAATGGAAAGAAGATACCGTAAAAAGCATATTATTCGTCTGAATGAGGGAGTTTGTACAGGAGCAGCAGGAATTGTATTTGCAGATATTATTAGTAATTTAGAGCGAATAGGAGACCATGCTGTGAACATTGCCGATGAAGTGCTTGGTGGCAAACATAATTAATCTTTTCGGGGTAACAAGCTTAGAAAAATGCTTGTTATCCCGAAATCCTTCTTCTTTAAATAAAAAAGTTCAAAAAAAGTATTGACGTTATATTTTTTATATGGTAAATTATTAAATGTCGCTTCAGTAAATACATAATTTTAATCCACAGTAGCTCAGTGGTAGAGCTATCGGCTGTTAACCGATCGGTCGTAGGTTCGAATCCTACCTGTGGAGCCATGGCGGTGTAGCTCAGCTGGCTAGAGCGTACGGTTCATACCCGTGAGGTCGGGGGTTCGATTCCCTCCGCCGCTACCAATTTCTTAGACGATGGCGGTCGTGGTGAAGTGGTTAACACATCGGATTGTGGTTCCGACATGCGTGGGTTCGATCCCCACCGGTCGCCCCATCATTATATATTTAGAGAAGAAGGACCCTTAGCTCAGTTGGTTAGAGCTATCGGCTCATAACCGATCGGTCGCAGGTTCGAATCCTGCAGGGTCCACCATATTTTTACACGGAGGAATACCCAAGTCCGGCTGAAGGGATCGGTCTTGAAAACCGACAGGGGCTTCACGGCCCGCGGGGGTTCGAATCCCTCTTCCTCCGCCATTTATACATAACTAGGACAGTGTCTAAAAACAGAATAAAAAAATTGGCTCGGTAGCTCAGTCGGTAGAGCAACGGACTGAAAATCCGTGTGTCGGCGGTTCGATTCCGTCCCGAGCCACCATTCTCAACAAGCGAACGTTAAAGCTTGTTTTTTTATTTATTATAAAATTAATTTCACTTGATGGAAAACCTTTCATACTATAGTGAATAAATGCTAATTATTTGCAATCTATTCTGACTATTTGATAATATTTGAATTGGAGAGGTTAGGAACCTTCAAACTAAAAAATAGGAGGAATAAACATGGCAAATTTTACTTTACCAGATTTACCTTATGCATATGATGCACTCGAGCCACATATTGATAAGGAAACAATGAACATTCATCACACTAAACATCACAACACTTATGTTACGAAATTAAACGCTGCACTAGAAGGTCATGATGATTTAGCAAATAAATCAATCGAGGACATTTTAGCAAATCTTGATGCAGTACCTGAAAATATTCGTACAGCAGTTCGTAATAATGGTGGCGGACATGCCAACCACAGTTTATTCTGGACATTGCTATCAGCAAATGGTGGTGGTGAGCCAACTGGGGAATTAGCTGACAAAATTAACGAAGCATTTGGTAGCTTTGACAAGTTCAAAGAGGAATTTGCAAATGCTGCAGCTGGACGATTCGGCTCAGGCTGGGCTTGGCTAGTAGTTGACAATGGTAACTTAGCTATTACAAGTACACCAAATCAAGATACTCCTATTTCTGAAGGGAAAACACCAATTCTAGGTCTTGATGTATGGGAACATGCTTATTACCTAAAATATCAAAATAAACGTCCTGATTACATTGCAGCGTTCTGGAATGTAGTAGATTGGGATAAAGTTGCAAGCTTATATAATGAAGCAAAATAAAAAAAGGAAAAGAAGTGCTCATCGTAGCACTTCTTTTTTGCTTGCAAATTTTTTACAGGAAGTAAAGCGACGAAGCATAAATTTTGAAATTCAGAGTATTAGAAAAGCTAACGAAAATAGCTCGAATGCGAGTTTTTCTAATAGGCGCAAAATTACTTCTTCACCCCTTGATCGGTTTCTAACTTTATTTTCGTATATCTCATTTAAACTGGAAAAGACTATAGATTATAGGCTTTAAATGAGGTGTAAGAAAATGCAGTTATTTCCAAGTAAAAAACCTTCCATACCAGTAAGTAGAGATTTAAAGATATTACTGATTATCGGTGGTTTATACGCACTTTCCACTTTTATCTCCAACACATTTGTCAATGTGTTCTTATGGAAGCAATCAGGAGACTATATGGATATTGCCACCTATAACCTTTTTATTTATTTGCTACAACCAATCTCCTTTTTTGTCGCTGGCAAGTGTGTGAAGCATGTAGATCGGACACTGATTATTCGAATAGGTGTAATCTTTTTGTCCATTTTTTACATGGTGGTACTCCTTCTAGGAGAAAAAGCCGTTAATTATACTTATATGCTTGGCGCTATATTAGGAATTGGCTACGGCTTTTATTGGTTAGCTTACAATGTGTTAACCTTCGAGGTAACAGAACCAGAAACACGAGACTTATTTAATGGGATACTTGGATCCTTACAATCCTTTGGTGGAATGGTCGGACCCTTACTTGCTGGCTATATCATCACACTGATGGATAATTTCAAAGGATATAGCACGATTTTCTTTTTATCTTTTTTTCTTTTCTTTTTAGCGATTGTTTGTTCGTTTTATCTAAAGAAAAGAACAGCAACAGGTCGTTTCTTTATCCGCGAGGTTTTCAAAGAAAGGAAGCATAATACGAATTGGCGTAGTGTGCTATTCGCCCACCTTACACAGGGATCAAGAGAAGGATTGTTTATTTTTATTATTACAATTTGGGTGTATATTGAAACAAATAGTGAGCTTTCGCTTGGTCTTTTCAATTTTTTGATCTCCCTTTGTTCCTTTATTAGCTATTACTTTGTCTCAAAGATGGTTAGCAGCAAAAAAAGAAAAGCAGCCATTTTCTATGGTGGTCTAGCTTTATATTTAGCCGTGTTACTTTTTGTGTTCCCAACCAGCTATGTCACCATTCTTCTCTATGGCGTCATCATAGGGGTCAGTTTTCCATTATTTAATGTCCCATTTGTTTCTCTCACGTACGATATAATCGGAAAATCTAAAAATGCTGGAAATTGGAGAGTAGAATATATTATTATTCGTGAGGTGTTCATTAATATTGGAAGAGTGCTTGCGATTATTGTCTTTATTGTGAGTGTCTCCTTTTTAGATCCAATCTTCATTATTCCAGTATTAATGCTTGTCTTTGGTGGCGGTAATTTCCTTTCCTATTTCTTTATCAGAAAAACATCAATTTAATTTTCCCAATTCTTCTTCCATGCTATAATAAGTAAGTATGCATTTGTCAGGATAAAATAGTAGAGGGGGAAGGATATGGGCAAATACTTAAACTTTAGGCAAAAAAAGAAAAAAGTGAAAAAAAAGCGATCACAGCTACCACTACGTTTAAATATTTTATTCGTTAGTGTTTTCCTGATTTTTTCCTTATTAATTGTCCAGCTTGGGGTTGTGCAAATTTTAAACGGAGAAGAAGCGCAACGAGAAATTGATCAAACAGAAAACACTCCTTCTGAAAAACCTGTGCCACGTGGGTTGATGTATGATCGAAACCATAACTTAATACTGGATAATAATCCAGTCAAATCCATTACGTATACACCACCCAAGCATGGTCAAACAGCAGATGAGAGACTAGAGCTAGCGGAAGATTTAGCAGAATATATTACGATCATTAAAGATCAAGAAGAACTAAAAGAAGAAATAACAGAACGAGACAAAAAAGAATACTGGTATATTCAAAATACAGAAGAAGTCGCAGACCGCTTAACGGAAAAAGAGAAGGAGCTAGAAGGTGGAGACAAGTATCAGGCTGAATTGAATGCCATTACAGCAGAGGATCTTGCCACAGTCGACTGGACTCCTGAGCTATTAAATATTATTGCGATTAAAAAGGAATTGGATCAAGCACATGAGTTATCCCCACATATTGTCGTTAACGAGGGGATAACAGATGAAGAATATGCAAAAGTTGCAGAACATCTGCATGATCTTCCAAATATTGATGCAACCATTGATTGGGAACGTGATAATAACTATGAAGGAACATTAAGTGCATTTATCGGAAGTATCACGTCATCAGAAGAAGGGATACCGAGAGAGAATAGTGATTACTATTTAGCTAATGGCTACACCTGGAATGATCGTGTCGGAACGAGTGGATTAGAACAGCAATATGAGCATGTACTAAGAGGAAGAAAAGAAAAAGTCCAATACACCACGAATAATGACGGAGAAGTAGTCGGCTCAGAAGTCGTTGTCGAAGGACAACGAGGCAAGGATCTTATATTAACAGTAGATATGGAGCTTCAACAACAGGTGGATAAGATCGTCGAAGAAGAGCTACGAACGGCTATTAACCATCCGGTTAATAATAATGGTTATTTAGAAGATGCAATGGCAGTTGTGATGAATCCACAGACAGGTGAGATCCTTGCAATGTCAGCTATAAGATATGATCGTGAAAATAAAGAATATGTAAATAATGCTTACCGTACAATTTATGATGCCCATGCTCCTGGTTCTGCTATTAAGGGAGCTACGATGCTGGCAGGCTATCAGAGTGGTGTGATAGATATCGGAACAAGATTAGATGATGGGGTAATAAAGATAAAAGGAACAAAAGAGAAAAGTTCATGGAAAAATCTTGGAGATAATATTTCTGATTTGTACGCACTAGAACAATCCTCCAACGTTTATATGATGAGAATCGCAATCAAAATGGCAGGTGCAACGTATCGATATAATGAACCACTGTACAATTTTGATTATGGCGCGTTTGGAGAGTTGAGGAATTATTTTAAACAGTTTGGTTTAGGTGTCGAGACAGGGATTGATATGCCGTTTGAAGCAACAGGTGTTACGGGATCGAATGGATTACCAGGTAATTTCCTCGACTTGTCGTTTGGGCAATTTGATACCTATACAACCATGCAATTAGCGCAATATGTTTCTACGATTGCGAATGGTGGATACCGAATTAAACCACATCTCGTAAAAGAAATCAGAGAGCCATCAACAGAAGATGGAAAATTAGGCTCTGTCTTGAAGACGATGGAGCCTGAGGTAATAAATCGTATTGAGATGGATGACAAATATATTGAACGTGTTCAGGAAGGCTTCCGTCTAGTATTTACACAGGGAACTGCACAAAGACTGTGGAAGGATGTTCCCTATGAAGTTGCGGGAAAAACAGGTACTGCAGAAAATCCTCAATACAAGGATGGAGAGTTAGTCGCAAATACAGAGAATTTATCTCTTGTTGGCTATAGTCCCGAAGAGAACCCAGAGGTAGCTTTTGCCGTAATCGTACCAAAAAACGGTACAGGTGCTGGTCAATATGAAATTAATCATAAGATAGGGAAACGTATTATTGAAGCATATTATGAAGGAAAATCTGCTGACGAAGACAACGAAGAAGAATAAATATAATGATACAAAGCATATAGCCTCGGCTATATGCTTTTTTCTATGAAAATTACCACATAATCTGTCGAATTTACATAGTCTTTACAATTGCTTAATAGTGAATTAATAGTTTTGCGTTACTATGTAGTAGAAGCAAGATCATAGCTTTTATAAAAACAATTGTAGGGGGAAAAACAATGAGTAAATGGAAGTTAATGATGTTGGTAGCTGTCACTCTATTAACAGTAGGTTTGTTAGCTGCTTGTGGAAATGCTCCAGATGATGCGGGCTCAGATGAAAATAATGAAGCAAATGCATCAGAAAATGGCGAAGGATCTGGTGACGAAGGCTCAGAAGATGGAGAGGTTTCTGGACCAGTCAATATTGATGGTTCTTCAACCGTTTTACCGATCATGGAATATTTAACGTACGAATATAATCAAGAAAATCCAGAAGTAGAAACAGCACTTAATTCATCCGGTTCTGGTGGTGGATTTGAAAAATCTACTGTTGGTGAAATTGATTTAAGTAATGCTTCTCGTCCAATTAAAGATGAAGAAAAAGCCACTGCTGAAGAAAATGGCATTACCTTACATGAAATTGAATTAGCTTATGACGGTTTATCTGTAGTGGTAAGTCAAGAAAATGATTTTGTTGAAAACTTAACAATTGATCAATTAAAACAAATCTTCCTAGCGGATGGTGGAGCAACGAAATGGTCTGACATTAACCCAGAATGGCCAGAAGAGGATATTGTTATTTATAGCCCAGGACACGATTCCGGAACGTTTGATTATTTCAATGAAGTAATCCTAGAAGAAAATCCTATGCGTGAAGGCGAAAATGTCACACTATCTGAAGATGACAACACATTAGTAACAGGTATTCAGAGTGATCCATACGCAATTGGTTACTTCGGTTATGCCTATTATGCAGAAAATCAAGATACATTAAAGGTACTTGGAATTGACAATGGTGATGGAAATCCTGTAAAGCCAACAGGTGATACGATTCAAGATGGTTCTTACTCACCACTTTCTCGACCATTGTTCACATACGTAAATGTGGATTACATGAAAGAAAAGCCACAAGTGCTTGATTTTGTGAAATTTTCAATCGAAAATGCTGGTGCAGCTGCTGAGGAAGTAGGCTATGTTGCACTTCCAGATGAAAAGTACCAAGAGCAATTAACAGAGATCGAAGAATTAGCAGCAGAGTAAGAATTGAAAAAGGCTAGTATATCAAAGGGACAGGTTCACAAGTAAATGATTTGTGGGCTGTCCCATAATCTTTGTGTGGTTTTTAAGAAAAGGGGAATTCATGTGAACAAGAAAGCAGAACAAAGTTATTCCGTTCAAGACATGATAAAGAAAAATAAACAAAAAAAGAATATCGGTAATTATTTTGAAAAAGGTATTCCATATTTTTTGTTGTTATGTGCAATCATATCTGTCATTACAACAATAGGAATTCTCTTCACCTTATTACGAGAATCCATTACCTTTTTCTCTAATGTGTCCTTGGTTGATTTTTATTTAGGAAGTGAATGGTCACCATGGACCGATCGATTTGGGGTAGCACCACTCATTATTGGAACACTTTTAATTACAGCTATAGCTATATGTGTAGCATTACCTATTGGACTTGCAGCATCGATTTATTTAAGTGAATATGCAAGTGATAGAACAAGAAAAATTATTAAGCCAATCCTGGAAATCTTAGCTGGTATTCCAACAGTTGTCTATGGCTTTTTCGCTTTAACATTTGTATCGCCTTTATTAGGCTCTGTTTTTACGGAAATGAAAATATTTAATGCATTAAGTGCCGGAATTGTAGTAGGGATTATGATTATCCCGATGATTGCTTCCTTATCTGAGGATGCCATGAGCGCAGTACCGAAATCACTGAGAGAAGGTGCTTTGGGGTTAGGTGCCACGAGATTTGAGGTTGCTATGAAGGTCGTTCTACCAGCGGCTTTATCCGGTATTATAGCATCCGTTGTACTAGCGATATCTCGAGCTATTGGTGAGACGATGATTGTAACCATTGCTGCGGGTGCAACGCCTAACATGACCTTTGATCCGAGGCAATCGATTCAAACATTAACTGCCTTTATTGTGCAAGGGGCAACAGGAGATACCTCCTATCAATCGAATATTTATCTTAGTATTTATGCTGTAGGGTTTACGTTATTTATTTTCACCTTATTAATGAATATCCTGTCACAGTATATTTCGAGAAGATTTAAGGAGGATTATTAATGTCAACAAAAGTGAATTCCGCACAAATTAAAGGTAGAGTAGTAAGAAATAAAGCTTTTAAAAGCTTATTTATTGCAGCAACTTCCATTGCGTTAATTTTTTTAGCTTTACTCATTTATCGAATATTAAGTCAAGGAATTGACTATTTATCTATAGATTTCCTGCGAAATTACCCAGCACCATATATTGAAAAAGCTGGAATCTTTGCAGGGTTAATGGGATCGATCTTTTTGATCTCTATAACCGCGCCGGTCTCGATTATACTTGGTGTATCAACCGCATTGTATCTAGAGGAATATGCCAAGCAGAATCGTTTTACTCGGTTTATTCAAGTCAATGTACAAAATTTAGCAGGTGTACCATCGATCGTATTTGGTTTACTTGGTTTAACCTTCTTTGTTTATATATTAGAACTAGGTTATTCGTTAATAGCTGGCGCATTAACGATGAGCCTCTTAGTTCTACCTGTTATTGTAGTAGCTTCACAGGAAGCAATTCGTTCCGTACCGAAGGAATTAAGAGAAGCCTCCATAGGAATGGGGGCAACTAAGTGGCAAACGATATGGCGTATAGTACTGCCTGCTTCAATCCCGGGAATTTTAACTGGATCCATTCTTGCATTATCCAGAGCGATTGGTGAGACTGCTCCATTAATAATCGTGGGAGCTGCAGCCGCAATCTATACGATTCCAGATTCATTTTTATCTAAATATACCGTTATGCCGATTCAAATTTGGAGTTGGACTTCGCGTCCACAAGAAGAATGGCAATATGTTGCGGCAGCTGGGATTATCGTGTTGCTTATCATCTTACTATGCATGAATGCAATTGCCGTTTGGATCCGAAATAAATTTCAAAATAGATTTTAAGAAAAAGAGGGGTTTAGATGACAACTAACACATTAAGTAAGCATGTCTTTTCCATCGAGGATTTTAATTTATGGTATGGAAATGATCAAGCGATTCATCAAATAAATATGGAAATTCCAAGAAATGAAATTACTGCAGTGATCGGACCTTCAGGTTGTGGGAAATCGACATTACTAAAAACGTTAAACAGAATGATTGAAACCATTCCTTCTGTTCATACTTCTGGAAGTATTAAATATAATAATCAAGAAATATTTGCTAAAAAGCAATTAGTAGAAGAGCTAAGAACACATGTAGGAATGGTCTTTCAAAAACCGAACCCATTTCCGAAATCCATTTATGAAAATGTTGCTTATGGTCCAAAGATCCATGGAATTAAAAAGAAAAAAGTATTAGATGAAATTGTAGAGAAAAGCCTTCGCGGTGCGGCAATTTGGGACGAAGTAAAGGATCGACTTAATCAGAATGCGTACGGGTTATCTGGTGGACAGCAACAAAGAATTTGCATCGCTCGTTGTTTAGCAATTGAGCCTGACGTGATTCTAATGGATGAGCCTACATCTGCGTTAGACCCAATTTCTACTTTGAAAATTGAAGAATTAATTAAAGAATTGAAGAATGATTATACGATTGTGATTGTCACACATAATATGCAGCAAGCTGCCAGAATTTCCGATAAAACAGCATTTATGTTGAATGGAGAATTAGTAGAGTTTTCCGATACAGATCAGTTGTTTTCCAATCCAAAAGACAAACGAACAGAAGACTACATCACGGGTCGTTTTGGTTAATAAAGAAAAATGATCATTGGCAGGTATTATTGCCAATGACTCTTTTTTAGCTCATCAGAATTTTATCACTGTCACAAGAAGTGGCTCGAAGACGATACGGCTCTTCTGACGCCGTATTTTCTTTACACGAAAAATAAAACGCTTCACAAAAGCATAAGGATATAACGAGAAAAAAAGAGAGAGGGAGTGCAGTATGGTAGGTAGAGAGAATTTTGAAGATAAATTAAAACAGGTAGAATCTCTTATTGTTCGATTTGCAAAAATGACACAAACACAACTGACAGACGCAGTGGAGGTGCTATATCAAAGTGATGTGGATCGAGCCCTTGCAGTGATCGAAAAGGATAAAGAATTAGATAAGCTAGATTTCGAAATTAATGAAACAGCAATTCTTCTTATTGCTAGGCAGCAACCAGTAGCAACAGATCTAAGAAGACTTGTCGTAGCATTGCGTATTTCATCTGATTTAGAAAGAATGGCTGATAATGCAAAGAATATCGCAAAGTCTACCATCCATTTAGGGAAAGATCATGGAATTAAAATTCATGATTCAGTAAAGGAAATGAAAGAAATTGCGATTAAAATGATTGATATTTCAATCATAGCTTATGAGAATGAAGACATTACTTTAGCAAGAAAATTATCAGAAATGGATGACGTAATTGATAATATGTATTCCACGATGCTAAGGGAATTATTAGAGGAGACAGCGACCAATCCACAGAAGATACAGCATATTATGCAAATGGCTTTTAGTGGTCGTTATGTGGAACGAATTGGGGATCATGCTACTAATATCGGGGAAGATGTTATGTATTTAGTAAAAGGGGAGTCAGCAGACTTAAACGAATAACGTTGAAAAGGAGGAGTACCTTAGCGGTTTACTCCTCCTCTTCTGTTCTTAGTTAAATGATCGGCTATTTCTTCAGCAGTCATTTGATCACTTAACTCGAATTCGCCTACTTGTAGGCGTGTCGTTAATTCATTTTCTTGTAAGTATGTAATAAATTCGTCTTCTGATTCAATTAGTTCTAGCTCAAGGAGTTCGTCTACAATGTCTGGTACTGTCATTCCTGGTTCAACAGAAAATGAATGAGTAGTCACTTCCGTTTCTGTTTCTTCCTTCGCATCACTTTCTAATGTGTCTTGTTGATTCTCTAGCTGGTCTATTTCTTCTTCTAATTGAGTGACTTGATCTTCCATATCTTCTTTGTATACATAATAGCCTTCTGCTTCAAGGCTTGCTATTCGCTCACTTGCTGCAACATCTTCTGCTGGTTGGTCTTTTGGTAAACCCTCAATAAGGAAAACCACACCAATTATGATGGAGGCAGTCAAAAGGCCTGTCGAAAATGCTCTAACCATTTGCTTCATTCTTATCCCTCATTCACACCATTAAAGTTGATTAATTACTGATCTAACATCAAATTCACTTATATTTAGTTCACGAGAAATGGATGGGATGTCATATCCATTTACATATAAATTAGCTATTTTGTTATTCATTGTGGATTCATTGGAATCCATGGAATGTTCCAATATATCATCATCCATTAAAAGTTCTTCTTCTAATATACTTATTTTTTTCTTCAACTGATAGGTCTCTTGCAACGAAGAAATGGAGAATTGCTCAAGCTGATCTTCAATCTGTTTAAAGCGATCATGCATAAAAAAAGACAATACCCATAAAATGACGCCAATTATGATAAGACTAATTAAGACATAAAGCATAGTTTCCCCCCTAAACAATGATTCTCTCTACTAATAGTTATACCATAAGTGATAAGAGTTTGAAACATATACTTGAAATTGTTTTAACTTTTTGCTATTATTATCAGGTAGTAAATCGATAATAAGTGATTAGAGCAATATGTTTGGAGGGAAAACCATGCGCGTTAATATTACATTAGCTTGTACTGAAACTGGTGACCGTAATTATATTACGACTAAAAATAAACGTAAACATCCAGAACGCTTGGAGCTTAAAAAATATAGCCCACGTTTGAAAAGACATACGTTACACCGTGAAACAAAATAATGATGTTAGGGGACTCTTGCTGGTAGACAGCAGGAGTTTTTTCATCTTACTAGAAAGGAAAAATAATGTCTCGAAAAGAAGAGCAAAGAAGAATGATCTCAACCCTGTTGGCTAATTACACGCATAAGGAAAAGGTTAACAAGAGTATCCAGGATATGTTATACTCCTTTGATCATTGGAAGCAAGCTCGAAAGGTTGGCTTAACTATTTCTAGAGGAATGGAATGGAATACTACATCGATCATCAAGCATGCATGGAAACAGAAAAAACAAATAGCACTGCCTAAATGTAATCCAACCGATTTTTCGATGGAATTTTACAAGTGTACAGCCTTTGATCAATTAGAAAATACCTACTTAGACTTATATGAGCCTAATCCAGAAATAACAAAAGGCGTGTCAAAAGAAGAGTTAGACCTTATAATAGTTCCGGGAATAGCGTTTGATCGAGAAGGAAATCGCATTGGATATGGTGGTGGCTTCTTTGATCGCTATTTAAAAGGATATCAAGGACTAAAAATAGCACTCGCTGCAAAGGTGCAAGTGTTGGAAAGAATAGAAGCAGAATCGCATGATATTCCAATAGATTATCTCATAACGGAATCCGCTGTTATAAAATGTACATAAAAACAAGAAAAGAGGTTAACCTACAGATATACAATGATGCAAGGAGTTGTTCAATTTTGAAATGGTGGAGAACTGTGATAATCCTCTTTTCCGTTGTTGCGGTAGTATATCGTTTTAGAAGCTTTTTCATCAATCTCGCAAGTAATATCCCATTTTTGCGAAGGCAAACGGTTAAATTAGCAATGAATACCCCATATGTCAGAGAAAAGCTAATGAAGTCGATGTTTTCACGATAAGTCATTTGATCACCACATATGTTACTGTATATAGCCCCTTGTGGTATAATATAGTAATGTAAAGGTTGGTGATCAAATTTGTTTTTAAAGAACGAATTTCTTCAAAATAGTATGGTGCTACAGCTCATACAAAATGAAAATTTCGATTTAATTTCCATTAACAAAGAGCAAACAGAATATTTATTAGAGAGAAAACGGAAGAACAAAAAAGATGTTGTACATATCTCTATGAACCAAATGGACTGGAAGCGAGAGCTCCTTTCATTCAATAAACATCTTGAAAATAGTTACACCAAACATCAAGCAACAACAATTTGGAAGAAAAATATTCATTTTCATCATGTTTATGTGGTAGATTACCAACCAGTGGATAGCTGGGAAGAACTAAAGGAAACATCATCAAATCGGATGAAGTCGTCCGTGTATATGCTAGATATAGACAGTAGAGAAGAGGAGATAGAAAGATTAATTAGAGCGCTCGATTTAGCTTTGTCATTTCAAACAGATGTATCTGAAGACCTGATGGAACTTGAACAAAGAAATGTAAATCTAAAACAAAACATTCTTTTCGAACACACTAAACAACAGCAACAGCTACAGCAGCTATTTAAGCAAGGGAAACCATTCTGGACCTATCTATTACTTGCTATCAATATTGTGATGTATATACTTCTTGAATTCAATGGGGGATCTACCTCAACAAAAAATTTGATCGAATTTGGTGCCAAGTATAATGTTGCGATAATCGATGGAGAATGGTGGAGATTGATTAGCTCCATGTTCCTTCATATTGGAATTGCCCATATCCTACTCAACATGTTTGCCTTATATTATATCGGCACACTAGTGGAAAGAATCTATGGGGGCACTCGGTTCCTTATCATCTATTTTATTGCAGGTATTGTTGGAGGATTAGCCAGTTTTGCCCTTAATCCATCGATTGCAGCAGGGGCATCAGGTGCAATTTTTGGATTATTTGGAGCGTTATTATTCTTTGGCTCCCAGTATCCTAAAGCATTTTTCCGAACAATGGGCTGGAATATCATTATTGTGATTATTATCAATATTATTTTTGGATTTAGTATGCCACAAATTGATAACGGTGCACATATTGGTGGGTTAATAGGTGGAGCTATTGGTGCTGCTGTTGTCATGTTTAAACAACGATCCAAAATACTTTGGCAAACGGCTGCCCTTCTACTACTTCTATTAGTGAGTGGGGGAATATGGTTTTATGGAAACGCCAATGAGGAAGTTCAATTTGATGAAACACTCCAGGTTATCCATTCTCATATGCTTCTAGAACAAGAACAATATGAGAAAACCTATGAGGTGCTAACAAAAGCAATGCCTTACGCAGACAAGCTTGAAGCAGAGCTTCGCTTTAATCGCTCCTATGCGAGTATCTTTTTAAACAAAAATCAAGAGGCAATCACTGATTTGGAGAGAACAATTGAAATCAAACCAGAATATCATGAAGCCCTTTATAATCTTGCGTTATTATATCATGAAGAGAATAGACGAGAAGAAGCGTTAGATTTATTAAAAAAAGCGGTAGAATTAGCACCAAACAATCAGGACTATCAACAGTTCTATGAGCAGCTTCAAAAGGAAACCATTTGAAAATAGACTGTCTTATATTTGTTGAATCAATTTTTCTAATTGATTCTGATCATTGCGAAACAAAACGATTAGATGATCATTATTTTTATCGATTAGGATTAACGGCATGGTATGGTTGGTGATTTTCTCAGCATTGGCAATTGGTAGGATATAATTTTTATATAAGCCTTCCCATAGCTGACCAATGACTCTATCGGTTTCGTCTTGCGTCAACCCAGTCAATGGTTTTGTCGCATAATCAACAATGGATGTAAGAGGCACAAAATAATAATTATCAGTATTGATTGCTGCCTCTTTTATCCAATTACGCCACATGTAATCTAGATGTTGATTTTTCGTATGGTCCAATGTTTCCTTCCATTCTTTCTGTTCCTTAGATTCTGGATCCCGAAAGGATTCTAATAAGGAATGAGGAGAATCGACCACATATAACGAATCACTAGTCATTTTTTGAACACTCTTTATATCATTGTCCTTGTCGTTATGAATTTCCCCATAATGAAAAGTAACTGCTTCAAAATGAGTGCTATCACTTTCTTCAAATTCTAGTTGTAGAACAATGTTTTGTTCTTCCTGTTTCCATAACCCTTTGACACCTTTTAATTTTCCATCCATATATAATAGTGAAACATCCTGTCTTAAGTAGGCAGGTTTACTTAATTGACTCTCTGTTTCCCACTTCATGAGATACTGGTCATTCCCTGTCTGCTCTACTAGTGATAAGTGAGTGTCAGCAGAAGTAAATTCAACTGAAGGATCTAATGGGAAAAATTTAATCGTCTCCTCACTAGTTGGGTTTAACACTGTGGATAGTAAGAGTAGAATGATCATTAAGATTACAGTGGCTCCTTGAATATAGATTCCTCTCATTTTAAATCTCCCTATTTCATAATTTAGTTATTTATGCTTGTCCCACTGACGGATTTCTTCAAACCTGCATTTTTTTAACTTTGCTGCGTAAACTAATGGAAAATCGTTAGAAGCAGGTGTTAAGCATGGAGAAAGAAAAGCATTTATCACATGATTATGATGAAAACATTCAATATATACATGATTATTTGGCGGTCGATAAGAGTTTTGATTTAATTCAACTTAATTTACATTATGCAGGCAGGAGAATGTCTCTTTTTTTAATAGATGGATTGATCAAAGATGAAATGCTTCATTATTTAATGAAATTTTTGGCGCTTTTAGATGAAGAGGAACTAGAGGAAAATCCCCTTGAACAGCTTATGCAACGATTTATACCATATGTGGAAATCGATACAGAGACAGATTTAAATAAAACAGCTAACCTTGTACTCGGGGGACCATCCGCATTAGTGGTGGAGGGATTAGATAAGATTATTTTGATTGATGCCAGAACCTACCCGGTAAGAAGCCCTTCTGAACCAGATCTTGAACGTGTGGTTAGAGGTTCGAGGGATGGATTTGTTGAGACGATTATATTCAACACTGCTCTAACAAGGCGAAAAGTAAGAGACCGATCCCTTAGAATGGAGTATACTTCTATAGGGAGAAGATCAAAAACGGATATTTGTATTTGTTATTTGGCAGATATAGCAGATGAAAAAAAGGTGGAAGCATTAAAAGCCCATCTTGAAAAAATCGATACAGACGGTTTGCCAATGGCGGAAAAAACGATAGAAGAATATTTAAGTGGTAAGACATGGAATCCGTATCCAACAATACGTTATACAGAGCGACCAGACACAGCAGCGGCTCACCTATATGAAGGTCATATCTTGATTATCGTAGATGGCTCACCAAGTGTTATGATAACACCTGCCACTTTTTGGCATCATTTACAGCATGCTGAAGAATACAGACAAAAACCATTTATAGGGGTATATTTGCGATTAGTTCGTTTTCTAGCAGTATTTGCTTCTTTATTTATTTTACCCTTTTATTATTTAGTCTCGACAACGACAAATTTATTACCAGAGATGCTTCATTTTATTGGTCCAAAGGAAATTGGGTTAATTCCGCTTATTTATCAGTTTATTCTTGCTGAAGTTGGGGTAGATGTATTAAGAATGGCTGCAATTCATGTTCCATCTTCTTTAGCGACAGCCTTAGGGCTCGTTTCGGCTATTTTAATCGGACAAATTGCAGTAGAAGTCGGACTATTTTCTAATGAAGTAATTTTATATTTAGCCATTGCGGTAATGGGAACGTTCGCTACACCTAGTTATGAGTTCAGTTTAGCGAACCGGATTATTCGAATATTCTTATTAATCATTACTGCTATTTTTGGAGTGAAAGGGTTTGTTATTTCGATTACTTGTTATCTCTTATATTTGATTCATTTGAAGACCTTCTATGTTGGCTATTTTTGGCCATTCATCCCGTTTAATTTACAAGCATTTCTCAATGTTTTAATAAGAAGACCTGTTCCACATAATCATTCACGCCCATCTTTTCTACATCCTAAGGATCCAGATCGACTATAAATGAGCTATGTTTTTTATTTTCATTTAGAATTTGTTCTGGTATAATGTTTTAGGTGATAGTGATGAAAAGTGTTTATGATGTGAGACAATTATTGAAACAATTTGGGACGATCATCTATATAGGTGATCGTCTTGCAGATTTAGAAATGATGGAAATCGAAATTAGAGAACTCTATAACACAAAAGCCATTTCAAAGGAACAATTTATGCAGGCAATTTCCATTTTAAAACAAGAGATAGATATAGAGAGTAGAGGAGGCTAAACAATTTGACAAAGGATGTATTAATTGGTGTTGATATTGGTGGAACAACCGTAAAGATCGCACTTATATCGACAAAAGGGGAAATGATCACAAAATGGGAAATTCCAACTATACTAAGTAATGCAGGTGAAAATGTACCTAGACATATTTGGAATGCTATTAAAGAAAAGTTACAAGATTTAAAGATTAGTAAAGATAGATGTATTGGGATGGGCGTAGGAGCACCTGGCTTTATCGAGCCTGAAACAGGTTCCATTGCTATCGCCGTTAATATCGGGTGGAGGAACTTTCCTTTAAAGGACATTTTAGAGGAGTTATCAGAACTTCCCGTTTTTATTGATAATGATGCAAATATAGCTGCATTAGGAGAGAACTGGAAAGGTTCAGGGAACCAAGTGCATAATATGCTTGCTGTAACATTGGGTACTGGTGTAGGCGGTGGTATCATATCAAATAGAAAAATAATTAGTGGTGCGAATGGCACAGGTGGCGAAATCGGTCATATTACAGTAGTCCAAGAAAATGGTGCACCTTGTAATTGTGGAAGAAGTGGATGTTTAGAAACGGTTGCTTCTGCAACAGGGATTGTTCGCCAAGCGAAAGAGTGGATTAATCTTGGAAAAGCACCATTACTTGAAGCGAAATGGAAAGAAAATGGCGAATTAACAACAAAAGATATTTTTGAAGCAGTTGCTAGCGGCGACCAACCAGCAAAACAATTAATTGATCAAATTATGGATGTTCTAGGATTTAGCCTAGCAAATATTGCTGTTACGACCAATCCAGCCAAAATAGTAATAGGTGGAGGAGTTTCTAAGGCAGGTAATGTATTATTAGATCCTCTGATCGAAGCTTTTAGGCGCTATGCATTACCAAGAATTAGTGAGGCGTGTGAAATCGTGATCGCACAATTAGGAAATGATGCTGGAGTTTATGGTGGTGCTTATCTAGTTCTCCAAAACCAAGGAAACTAAGCTTTGTGTTGTTTTCGTTAAATTATTGTAACTTTTTTTAAGATTTATGAAACTTTTATGAGATATTGATCGTCTATAATAAATAGAGAAATTAAAAATAGTAAACTATTATTTTTTTGGGGCTATTTTGAGGAGGAAAGCAATATGTTTAAAAAGAAGCTGCACATGCCTTTATATTTAATCGCAGCCATTTTATTCGGTATAAAAACATATATCGTTTATCGATTTATCTTCAATATTTCACTTGATAACGTGATGCAAGAGTTAATCTTATTTATAAATCCTTTTGCGACTGCATTTTTTATCTTTATGATAGGGATTTGGTTTAAAGAGAGAAGACAGAAGAAATATATTAAATATATCATGCTGATCGGATCATTGATTATTTATTTTAATATAGTCTTTTATCGAAACTTTTCCGATTTCATTACCATTCCTTTATTATTTCAAGGAAGTAATGCAGCTGACTTAGGCTCAAGTGTTTTAGGTCTGATTAAGCCATGGGATATTCTATTGTTTTCAGATGTCATTATTATCTGGATACTCGCTAAAAAATATGGAGAAAAACTAGTAAATCCTTTCAAAAAGCGATATAAGGTGGTTGCATTAGCTTTATCTATTGCCTTTTTATTAGGGAATTATGCATTAGCAGAGATTGAACGTCCACAGTTGTTACAAAGAACTTTTGATAGAGAGTATTTAGTTAAAAATATCGGACTATTCAGCTATCATATCTATGATGCTGTATTACACTCTAAATCTAAAGCACAAAGAGCTTTAGCCGATGGAAACCAATTAACAGATATCAAAAATTATATTGACGATGAAACAACACCTGATGAAAAATCTGACCTGTTTGGTATTGCGAAGGACAAAAATGTTATCTTTATCTCTTTAGAATCGTTACAGAGTTTTGTGATTAATAATACGGTTAATGGAGAAGAAGTAACGCCATTCTTAAATGACTTAATTGACGACAGTTATTATTTTGAGAATTTCTATCACCAAACTGCACAAGGGAAGACGTCTGATTCAGAGTTTATTGTAGAAAACTCTTTATATCCTTCTCCAAGGGGAGCAGTTTACTTTACACATGCACAAAATGATTTTCACTCTTTACCAGAAATTTTAGGTAACAATGGTTACAATTCGAATGTCTTTCATGCCAACAATAAGAGTTTCTGGAATCGTGATGTCATGTACGAAAATACTGGCTATGATAAATTCTTTGATGTGAACTCTTATGATGTCAATGAAGAGAATAGCGTAGGCTGGGGATTGAAGGATAAAGAATTCTTTAGTCAATCAATGAAATATTTGAATGAGTTACCACAGCCTTTTTATTCTAAATTTATTACGTTAACGAATCACTATCCGTTTGATTTAGAGCAAGAGGATGCAACAATTGAGAAATATGATTCAAATTCTAGAACATTAAATCAATATTTCCAAACAGTTAGATATATGGATGAAGCAGTAGAACAATTCTTTAATCAGCTTAAAGAATCCGGGTTATACGAAGATTCGATCATTGTTTTAATGGGAGATCATTATGGTATTAGTGATTTTCACAAAAAAGCGATGAGTACGTATTTAGATAAGGAATATACAGATTATCAGCATATTCAGTTACAACGCGTTCCATTTTATATTCATATCCCTGGTGAAGAAGGGAAAGTAATGTCAGAAATTGCAGGTCAAGTTGATGTCAAACCTACCTTATTACATTTATTAGGTATGGATACTTCCAATGATCTATCATTTGGAACAGACTTATTTGTTGATGATCGAAAACCATTTGTTGCATTACGTGATGGTAGTTTTATAACAGATGACTATGTCTATACGAAAGATCAATGCTATGATCGCGAAACAGGTGAATTGATTGAAGAAGAAACAAATGATGAAACAGAAGTAGAAGGTTCTGCTTGTGGACCATATGTCGAACAAGTAGAAAAAGAATTATCCTATTCAGACGAAATCATTTTCGGAGATCTATTCCGTTTCTATGATTTCAAGGATAAATAGTATTAAGGACCAATAAAAAACCTCTGATCTAAACTTTGATCAGAGGTTTTTTCAATAGAGCGTTGAGGCTTATAAGAAAGTAAAGAACCGCCAATCCAAGGATTGGCGGTTCAAAATATGTAAATCATCGTATATCAAAGATTAACCAGCTATTAAAGGCTTGATTAGTTCAGCATATAGTGTTGCAATGGAGAAGAATCCAAATACTAATGCAGAAATAGCTGAAAATGCAGCACCAAACATATTTTGTGATTTAAATTCACGAATAATTGCTATGGCACACAAAATAGCAACAACTAAGAAAATGAATCCAATTACCATGATAAACCTCCTATATCTCTTTCTAATTTCATTTTTAAATTTTTACAGTTATAATATGTATAAATAATTAGTGCATGCAAGCTTGTTTATGCCTAATAAATAGAGAACTTGCTTTATCTAGTGTAAAACAAAAGTGACATTTTGTCTATTGAAATCCCTTTATTTTTCTTAATTAATCATTATAGAAAGGTGTGTTCCATTCATGAAACTTATTAAAAGAACCTTAGGTGAGCTTCAAACAAACTGCTATATACTTCAAGAAGGGCATGAGGCGATCATTTTTGATCCAGCAGGTGAACCAGAAAAGATTATTTCCTACATCGAGAAACAATCCTTAAAACCTCTTGCTATCTTATTAACCCATTCACACTTTGATCATATTGGAGCATTAGAGGAAATAAGACAGCAATATAAGGCTCCTGTGTATGTACATCCTGAGGAAAAGGAATGGTTACAGAATCCAGAGTTAAATGGTTCCTTACTATTCTTTGGTCAGAAAGTAACCTGTCGTCCAGCTGAATATGTTGTAGAGGAGCGAAGTTATACAATAGGTCCCTTTCAATTTGACGTGTTTCATACACCAGGTCACTCCCCTGGTGGTGTAGCTTTTATTTTTCATCAGGAATCCATCTTGATCGGTGGAGACAGCTTGTTTCGTGAGGGAATTGGGAGAACTGATTTGCCAGGTGGAGATATAGACGAATTAATACATAGCATTGAGAAGAAATTATTTCTTTTACCTGAAGAATATCTTGTTTACCCGGGACATGGCCCTGAAACATCCATTGGCTATGAAAAACAAAATAATCCGTTTCTACAATAGAGAAAATGCTCTGATCTACTGTAAGATCAGAGCATTTTTGATTAATGTCCAAAGCCTGGAACAAGAATGAAATTTGAATAATATGTAAAACCAATGAAGAATATCGTACAATATGCGGCAAATAAGTACATATACATTCTCTCCGATAACTTAAGAAATCCTACTCCTAGGAAAAAGACCGTTTGAGCAAGGAATAAGTATGCCATTGAAATCATATCACCTACATAAAACATTACAGCAAAAATACCTGTCCAAAATGCAAGCATACGAAATACTCGATCCATATATTCCGCCTCCTTCTTACATACTATGTATTATCATTTATCACGATGTGTAGATCTCCACTCGTTCTTTAAAAAACATTAGTAAAATGAATGCTAGTAGACACCACACAAAGATACTCTCATTATATTATATACGAGTCAGACTAAAAAGTAAATTATTCTTAAAAACTTTCCCTTTTCATTTTAATGGCTCTATTACTATCTATTCCTGAACTGCTTGCTTTATTTTGGATATTGGCGCTGAAAAGTTTGTCGTTGATAAGCTCCTTTATCTGTCCTCATTTTTACTAAATAATACGCAATGTTGCCATTGATAGATGTTGATTCTAATTTTGCCTCTCCATAAGGAAAAGAATAAGTAACGGGCAATTCAACTGACATGTTTTTTGAAAAGGCATTGGTGGCCATTCGATATATCGTATGAAGCTTATATTGCTCGATTTGGTTATATGTCGTACGACGATTCAGATCATATAACGCAAGCTGATGGAAGGTAAACAAAAGAAAAATACTAATAATGAAAAGGATATATGGAAAAGCGTAACCATGCTCGGATTTATGGGAAGGGAATAAGTTTCTTTTCATACTGCTTCCCTCCTTTCATCACTAAGGATAGGTGTACCATAGCTGCTCTTGATAAATTCCAGCTTTCTACCTCTCGTAGCATAATTTCATGGCCAAGACCGTTTACCTGTCTTCGTATTGTTTTTTGATAAAGGGAATAATTAATTTTATCCCCATTAGTATGTTCAAATATTAATTGGTTATGATCAATTTTAACTTGATCAGCAAGCTTCCATTCATCTTCTAAAAAATGAAAGAATTGAAATACCTCTAAGTCCTTGTCATTTTTGTGTTGAGAGATAATCGTAAATACTTGCCCTGCTATAAAAAATATGAGAAGGGTAGCAAAAACACTAATGAGTGTGGATACTAGCGAAAAACCATTTTGATCATGACGTAGAGGCATAAAGGCATAACCTTTCATTGTTCTTTTTAACATTTTTCCAGGTAGCACATCCTTTCAAATAAGAGGAGGTTTGTTTAAATTTTAGTGTAACTGGATTTCTTATCCATTCTTCTTTTGTTACTACCATTGGATCCGTTGAAGAATGAAGTAAGAGTTCTTCATAGAGTTGGTGGATGACAATTCGTTTATCTGCTAACACCTCGTTTTCCAGTCTTAATTGAGTATATAGTGGCATTAATGTCAATATTAGACAGAGAAAGACAATAGCAGCTACGAGTGCTTCTATATTCAAATAACCAGATTGATTATGAGGAGTCAGAATAACACCTCCCTTTTCCAAAAGGACATGTGATAAAATATTGATTTTCTCTTGTAATAATTTTAAAGCTTCCTGGCTTATTTAACGTACCCTTATGGCTGTAAGTAATTGGAAACTTTAAGGTATTGGTTTCAATCGACCAATCGTCAGGGTAATGTCGAGTTAAAACAATTTCACCATAACCAGCTTCTCTAATATGATAGCGATGGTAGGAACGTTCAAGACTGAGGTAATAACGTTCATCATTCATCATATTTAGCTGTTGCAAATATAGTAAATCTAAGTTGAACTGTTGCAGAAACTGCCTATATTCTTTTTTCTCTATTGTTTTAAATAAATGTCCGGCCCCAACTGATAGGAGGGAGATAATTACTGCTAAGACGAGTAACAGTTCGACTAGTGTAAATCCGTGCTCCTCCTTAATTGGCAACATCGACAATCCGAAAGGAAGGTGTCGCTTCATCACTGATATACTCCAGTTTTTTCGTGCCATTATTACAGGTGATCGATTTCAAATAGTTTTTCGTTTTTAAATCTTGAGCAGATGTAATACTTTTCTGATTGTCTAATTTAAATGCAATTAATTGATTTTCTGCTAGCTCTAATAAAGCATCACAACCTTTATCCTGAATCGAGCTACTTTTTTCAGCTAAGTTTGGAATAAATAAGATAAGCAAAAGACTAATGACAGCAAGAACGATGAGCATTTCTATTAAGGTAAAGCCTTTTTGGTTATTTAACATGATCATACCTCACTTTTAGATGGTTTGGATGTAATCGAACATTGGTAACATTAAGGCAAGATAGACAATAAGAATTAAAGTAGCTAACAAGATTAGAAATATTGGTTGAATCATTTTTAACCATTTTTTCATTAATTCCTCCATTTCAAAAAGTAGATGCTCTGCATAAAGCTGAAGATCCTCAGCTATCTGACTAGTGTTACGGTCCTTTTGCATAATTCTAGACATTTCACGTTTTAAGAGTTCGCAGGAGGGGAGGATGGTTTCTAAGTGAAAACCTTGGACGAGGTGGTCTATAATGGTGGAAGCATAGAAGCTTGTAATGGGTTCATTTCTTTCTGATTGTAGAATAGAGAGAGCGTTTTTAAAATTTAAGCCTGTCTTGAGCAAAGAACTTAAATGGGTGGAAAAATAAAAGGAGATTTCTAATGTTTTATACTGTTTCAATAATGGTATAAAGTGAAAGACTTTTAGTTTAGTTTCAATCGTTACTTTATCCTTTAGATATTTAATAGATAACATTAATAACAAACTAAAAATGATGAGAATAAATATTCCATAAAAGATAATATCCACTGTCAGCATAGCATTTTGAAAAATAGCGTTGGAACCGTTCGTATGGAACAAGTTAACAAATGAAGGGAAGATATATCTTTTCATACAAAATAGAATTAGTAAAAAAAAGATGAACAGAAAAAGAGGATAGCGAGTCATTTGTTTAAACCTATCTACATAATTTTTTTGTTGTTGTAATAAAAAGCTACAATGCTTGATACCGTCCTGCAAATTTCCATGTTTAATGGTGATTTCAAGAAAGTGAACAATTCGTTGTTGAAAATGGACCTCTTCTAGTGCGGTTGGTAATGTTTTTCCATGCTGCAAGGAATGGGAGATCCTGTCTGCAATTAACTCTAACTCGTCATCCCAACTAACGATCTCTAGCGCATCATTTAAGCTATACCCGTTTTGGTTCAGTTGTTGTATACGGTATAGTATTCGATATTGTGTGTCTATCGATAATTTTTTTCTTCTAAAATAGAAAAGACTGGTGGATAAAACCATAAGCAAATGCCTTTCTTTTTAGCTTTTGGAAATCATAAATATTCATTTTTATTCCTTTCTGATCAATAGTAGTTGTCAAAGCATTACCGGCTAATAACTCTAGAATAGCAGCTCGATTTTCACGATATTTCCATACATGTAGAGGAATTAATTGTACCGAAGCTACTGCTAATAAGCTTTGCTTTAAATCCATTGGCTGAATCTCCATGTCAATTAATCGCTGTATGGTACCGAGTGTATCTTTTGCGTGTAAGGTTGATAATACTAAATGACCTGTATAAGCGGCTCGAAAGACGAATTCGGCTGTTTTTTTATCACGAATTTCTCCAACCAAAAGTATGTCTGGATCATGTCGTAAGGCAGCCTTTAAGCCGTCATCATATGTGATGCCAGTCGATTCATTTATTGGCACTTGTATCACATCATTTAATTCTTTTTCAATAGGATCTTCTAATGTAATAATTTGATATTTTCGGTCCTTCATTAAGCTTTTCACCATTGCATAAAGAGTGGTTGTTTTTCCAGATCCTGTAGGACCTGTTAATAAAATAACGCCAGCGCGATACTTTAACCATTTATTTATTTGTTGTATTTGTTTTGGGAATAAAAATAATTCTTCTAATTGTTGAATTTTTTTTTGAGGTAGGATACGAATCACTAAGCTTTCAGTGGTATTAGTAGGTAAAGAGGAAAGCCTTAAGGAGAATTTTTGGCTCTTGTAAGAAATGGATATGGCTCCTTGCTGGGGTTTTCTTGTTTCTCCAATATCCATGTTACTAATAAATTTGTAATAAGCTAAGATCGTGGTATAAGCTTGGAGACTTAATTGTTTGAAAAACTGTCTCTTTCCAATCACACGGAAATAAATATCTATCTTGCTCTCTTTTGGAATGTAGTGGATGTCTGAAGCATTTTGTTCGATAGCAGTATGGAGTATTTGATTCGATAAAATGGTTGCATGGTTCAAATATATATTCACCTCCCTGATTAAAGATGCTACAATGTCTAATATACATATTCGACGTCATTGTTTAATATCCTTCTTTAAAAACACAAAAATGGGAGGTAATCTATAGTTTATGAAAAGTATTTATTTAATTGGCTTTATGGGTAGTGGAAAAACGACTGTCGCAAATGGTCTCTCTCAAGCATTTACAAAAGAAGTGCTAGATACCGATGAGATCATTGTACAGAAATACCATCAATCGATTCCAGAGATTTTCCAACAGAAGGGTGAATCAACATTCAGAGAATATGAATCATCCGTATTATTCCAAACACCAACAGAGGATACCATCATTGCGACTGGTGGAGGAATAATTGAGAAGGATAGTAATAGAAAATGGCTAAAAGAAAATGGTATTAGCGTCTTTCTGAAAACCTCTTGGGAAGAGATTAACCAACGTTTGATAAATGATACAGATCGACCTATATGGAATAATCAGTCTCGAAATAAAAGAATATTACTAGAAGAGCGTATACCTAAGTATGAAGAAGTTGCAGATATCATCGTACATACAGATGGTAAATCGATTGGGGATATCGTAAAAGAAATACAAGATAAGCTTCTTGAAATGAATAAATCGATATAAGCTGGGCAATAAATAAATTAAAGACACTTATTGCTAGAGGGTGTAAACGATGTCCAGTGAGGATTATGTAAAATACATGACGCAAAAAATCGTGAAATATATGGATACACCAAAAGAAGAAAGACAAAAGCAGAAAAAGCCGAGAGAAAAGGAACACCATGTATACTCGAATCGTTGGTTTGGTGTTTTACCATTTGCCTTTCGACTATTTTTGCGAAGAAAGAAATAAAAAAGGTGCTGGCTTATATTGTCAGCACCTTTTTATCTTAGAAAAGTTTATTGAGAGATGATCGACGCATTTGTATTTTCACTTAGATAGAAGAGCCCAGCGTTTATTACTTTGAGAGAAATCTTTGGTTCTAACCGTTCCTTTACTCTATATAGCTCCTGCTCATACAGGTCAGAGAGATCATCGTTCTTCGAGAAAAAGTGCTCCAACAACTTGCGTTCATCCTCTAATGCTTTCTGAGCATCGGACGCCCAATACATATCTTCGTTGCTCAATTTCTCCTCAAAATATTGAAAAATTCGATAAAAACCACTAGATGGTTTGATTAAAGGAGATATCGTATAGCTATAGTCTGACATCACTCGTTGTAAAGGAAGAGAATCTAATTTCAACATCATATTGGTTAACATCGTGCCATTGATAAGTTGAAGTCCAATCGATTGAATATGATCTTTTTTTTGCTTGCCGAAGTATTCCATTTTAACATTGACTACTAACCAAGGGAGAAGGGAGGTTTTCATCTCTCCATCGGTTTGTTCATATAGCAAAGTAATTCTTGCTTTATCTTGGATATAGGAAAATATTTGTTGCAATCTTGGGCTCCCGAAATGTATCCATTCTTTTTGGTCATCCAATTTCTCAGGACTAGTATTTAAGGATAAAGACATTGGAACACCTTGCTGGCCCATTTTATCCATATAATGCCAATAAAATGGACGATTCATTAAGGCTTGATCCAATTCTCTCGTTAATTGGACTTCTAATGTATGCTCTGTTTCTTCACGTATAGCACAATCCTGAATGGTAAAGAAATCATATAAGAATTGATGCAAATTAGTTAATTTCATGAAGTTTCACCTACCTGTTCATCTACCATGGAGGAGATTACAGAGCTTAAATTCTCCATTTTAATTTTCGTTTCGCCTGCAGAATTTGATTCAGCGAAAATTTGTGAAATTTCCTTTTCTAAATTTTTCATTTCTAGCTTTGCAAGGATTTGATCTAGCTGTCCGATGACATTCTCAAATAGGCTAATTTTGTTATAAAGTAATTCCATTACTTGCTCTTCCATTGTTTGTTTAGTGGCAAGATTATAAATAGTAACATCGTTTTCCTGGCCATAACGATGAATTCTACCGATTCTTTGCTCAAGTCGCATCGGATTCCAAGGAAGGTCATAATTAATAAGGTGATGACAAAACTGTAAATTTATCCCTTCACCAGCTGCCTCGGTCGCGATCATCACTTGAGCATGCTCTTGGAACAGTTGTCTCATCCAATCTTTTTTTCCTTTTTTAAATCCACCGCGATAAATAACTGCAGGAATTCCTTCTTGTTTTAATAACCATTGTAAATAAATTTGGGTTGCTCTGTATTCGGTGAACACAATGAATTTCTCATCAGACTTTTTGATTAATTCTGCGACCTTTAAAGCCTTCGCATGGTGTGGTAATTGTTCTATTCTAGCCATTACTTGTTGAATTTCTTCCTTAATTTCCATCGATTCAGAAGATTCCAGCCATTTTTTTAAGGAAAGATAACAGGCTTCGCGTGAACTACAAAATTCCCGCTTATAGGTGACACTTGAAAAAGCTTGAACTCCTTGGAAAATGGTTTCGATTAAATCATAGACTGCCTGCTCTTCTTCGGAAAATTCCACCCAAATGGTTTCCACTTTACGTTTTGTCCATTCAATTCCTGTATCTTCTCTACGATTCCGCACCATTACTTTACTGATTAGCTGTTTTAAATAAGGATCCTTTTCCATTTCTTTCTTTTGATCACGGTATAGTTGAAGAAAATCATCATAAGTACCTAAATACCCGGGCTTTATTAAACTAATTAAATTAAAAATATCTGTTAATTTATTTTGAACAGGCGTTGCTGTTAGTAGTAAAAAATACTTCTTCTGTAAAGCTTGAACAAATTGATAATTCTTCGTTTGGTGATTTTTTAGCTTATGTGCTTCATCTACAATGACAAAATCATAGTTTTGCTCAAGTATTGCACTTCTATGTGGCTCACGCTTTGCTGTATCCAATGTGGTTATAATAATATTGGCAGCTTGCCAATTTGTTCGCTTTCCGGCAGTTAGGGCAGGGATGAGAAATTTCTTATTTAATTCTAATGCCCATTGGTTTACGAGAGAAGCAGGAGCTAAAATAAGTACTTTCTGTACTAAACCTCTTATTAAAAACTCCTTAAGAATTAATCCTGCTTCGATTGTTTTTCCTAGCCCTACCTCATCGGCTAAAAGTGCTCTTCCATTCATCTCCTGTATCACCGTTTCCGCACATTTTTGTTGATGAGGGAGGAACGTTAAGTGTGGTAAGAACTTAGGAGAAACAAGGGTATCGAAATCTTCAATTTTTAATGTTTCAGCGATTTGGTAGGATTGCTTAAATAATTTCCAATCACATAATTGATCTGGACTATGAATAAGGTTCGAAAACTCTGAAATAAAGTTATGATCTTTTTCTATTGGTATCCGCATAATCAACCGTCCTAGTCTTTGTTTTCCATATCAACATTTTTACTTTTTAATAGTGTTGACAAAAACCAAAAAAAAAAATCAGGGAATCCTGATTTTTTTAATACATAAGTGAATCCTATTAATAATCCATCTTTTTTGTTTTCTTAATTTTCCCAGACCATTTTTTAAAACCACCGCTAAGATTATATAAATCTTGGTATCCATTTTTGTGTAGAAGTAATGCAGCACGCATCGATCTTGAGCCATTTTGGCAATAAAGATAGACAGGCTTGTCTTTTCTGAGCTCAGTTAATCGTTGTTTCATTTGTGTAAGAGGAATATTTCTCGCCCCTAGTATATGGCCACCATCAAATTCGTTAGGCTCGCGAACATCGATTAATTGCGCTTTTCTATAGCCATTTCTGAATTCTTCCTCACTCAATTGCTTCAAGATCTTCTTTTGTTTAAAATATCGATAAACGGTAAAAAGAATAAAAACTAATAGAATACCGATTACGATGTATAATTCTAACATAATATTTCCCCCAACTATTTTATCTACTAAAAAGGATTATACCATTTCTATGCATGAAATAAAGTAATAAATCATTTTTTTGAAAAATTCGTAACAAGAATGAAGTTTTCTTGTTTGTCAGGCTATTCTATTGTATGCTTTTATCATAGATAGGTATGATTTATGAAATACTGTACAATATGAGGTGCTATAAAATAGAATAGTAAAAGGATTTTTAGGATATAAAAAGCTTTTTTTTAATAAACTTTTCTCCTTAAGGTGAAATGATAAGCATTCACCTATCCTAACAGGTTTTCATAAACAAATGTAGATTGAATGGAGGATTGTCAATGCCTACACCAACAATGGAAGATTACATAGAACAAATTTATTTACTAATTGAATCAAAAGGTTATGCACGAGTATCTGCTATTGCTGAAGCTTTGCAAGTTCAGCCTTCTTCTGTAACTAAAATGGTTCAAAAACTAGACAAAGATGAATATTTAAATTATGAAAAATATCAAGGCCTTGTATTAACACCGAAAGGGAAGAAAATAGGTAAGAGACTAGTATATCGTCACGAGCTTCTAGAGCAATTCCTTCGCATCATCGGAGTAGAGGAAGACAATATTTATACAGATGTGGAAGGAATCGAGCATCACCTCAGCTGGAATTCGATTGATCGTATAGGCGATTTAGTACAATACCTAGAAGAAAAGAAAGAGAGAGTGGAGCAATTAAGATTAATTCAACAAAAGGACGAGTAAATCATTCTATTTTTAAAGCCTATTGTATACATATATAATAGGCTTTTATGAATCGGGTGATTTTTATGAAAATTGATGGAGTTTTTTCTGGTGGCGGTGTAAAAGCATTTGTTTTTATCGGTGCATTAAAAGCGTTAGAAGAAGAGAATATTTCGCTTGAACGTGTGGCTGGTACATCTGCAGGAGCTTTATTTGCGACATTGGTTGCTGCTGGTTTTCGAGCAAAGGAGCTAGAGGAATTATTTTTAACCCTTGAGCTAAAGCAATTCTTAGATCAATCTAGAATTGGGTCTATCTTCCCGTTTATTAAATGGTTGACCTTATATCAAACAATGGGACTATATCGTGGAGATGTATTTCAACAATGGCTAGAAAAAGTATTACGTGAGAAAGGAATTCAATCCTTCCAAGATTTAAATCCACATCAGTTAAAAATTGTAGCTGCAGATATTTCGATCAATCGTGTCATCGTATTTCCTGATGATTTGGAAGAGAGCTACCAGATAGATCCATCCTTCTTTTCTATTGCAAAGGCAGTAAGAAGCAGTATTTCCATTCCATATTTTTTTCGCCCGTCGAAATTAATCCACCCATTATCCAATCAAAAAAGCTTATTAGTTGATGGGATGATATTGAGTAATTTTCCCCTTTGGGTGTTTGATCAGCCAAATCGAAAGCGGGAACGCCCCATTCTCGGCATGCAATTAAGTAGTCCACAACATTTAAACCACCTTACTACCATTCACAATTCCCTTGATTTACTTAAAGCGATGATCGTTACAATGCGAACTTCTTATGATAATCGCTATATTAGTGAAAATGTCGCAAAGGAAATATTATTTTTCCCCATTGAAGATGTTCAGGCAACCGATTTTGATCTATCAAGATCTGAAAAGGTAAGCATCATTGAATATGGTTATCAACAGACAAAACAGTTCTTGAGTAGTTGGACCTACTAAAAGCAGCGAAAAAATAGAGCCTTATAAGGAGGCTCTGTTTTTTCGCTTCTTGTTATTTGCATTTCCCTCAATCACTCGAAGATGTGGAGCGTTTTTACGATGCTTGAGTGGGGATTTATTTGCTGTGAAAGTCGGTTTTGGTTTAGTTGCTGTACTGCTTTTTCGTGTAAAGTTTGTTTTATATTTTTGCTTGGATTGTTTTACCGCTTTACGATATTTTTTAAGCTCATTAGTCGATCTTTTTCGGAGAAAGAGAAAGTAGAACGCGCCAAATATAATGGCACCAATAATTAAAGAAAATAAAAGACTTCTAATTAATCCAAATGTGTCTGTAAACAATGTGACGGTGAAACCAATCGCAGCTAATCCGATAAATAGATAAACTAGCCAAGTACTCCAATTTCTAGACATCACATGTCCTCCTTTCAAGATGCTACGGTCTTTAAATGCTTGTTATTTTAGTTATACCCGATTTTATATGGTAATTATACAAAAATAATCAACAAATTTGAAAAAATGACTGTCTCCAGCGAATTATATTGGATTCATAACTACATAGATGCAGGATAAATAATAACGCTTACATATCCTTATAGACTAATTTCATTACTTACTTCTATTTTATTAGAATTTTTCGATTTTGACCAGATATCTTTTTAATATGGGATGAAAAAAGCCTATATTGGTTATTCTAGGGTTGAGGTGATATTGATGCGTTATCAAAGAAAGAGAGAAGAAGAAAAGGGACAATCTCTTATTTCAAAAGTGGTTAGTATTGGTTTTTTTGGTGGATTAATCTGGAGTGTTGTTGCATCTGTTGCAGCTTATTTTCATTTTACCTCTGTCTCGCCTAAATCGTTTATCTTGCGTTCATGGCTACAGATTGAGTGGACAGATCAATGGCTAGGTCAGCTTATTTCTATCTTAGTCGTCAGTCTATTATCCATAGGTATTGCGTTTCTTTACTATTTTATTCTAAAAAAAATCAGAGGCATCTGGATAGGTATAGGATTTGGTGTGGTTCTATGGTTTATTCTCTTTTGGCTATTTGAGCCGATTTTTCCCAATATACCAACCATTTTTAATATGGATAGTGATACGATTGTTACAACAGTATGTCTTTTTATTTTATATGGTGTATTTATTGGTTATTCGATATCTTTCTCCTATCAGCAATATAAAGATGAAAATTAAACGGAAAATATGTTACTATGAATAATATTGATATTGTTGGATGAGGATGGTGGAGTCCTAATGGGGAAGATCTTATTACTAAATGGCCCAAACTTAAATAGATTGGGAAAGAGAGAACCAGACATATATGGTAAGGAAACATTGGATGATGTCGAAAGGGATGTAAGAAAAGTTCTTCAAAGATATTCTCATGAGTTAGATGCTAAACAGTCGAATCATGAAGGAGAGCTCATCGATTGGCTTCATGATGCCAATGATCATTATATTGGAGTGATTTTTAATCCGGGTGCTTACACTCATACTAGTATTGCGCTTAGGGATGCCATACAATCGATAAACGTACCGGTGATTGAAGTACACATTTCAAATGTTCATAGTAGAGAATCCTTTAGACATACATCCCTTTTAGCACCGGTTTGTCAAGGCCAAATAGTTGGACTTGGTACAAAAGGCTATCAAATGGCAGCGATCTTTTTAGGTGAAAGGAATGGGGAGGAAAAAAATGAGTAGATTAAACCAATTACGTCAGCAGCTTAAGGATCATAACTTAGATGCAATGCTTATTACAAGCGCAGTCAACAGACAGTACATAACTGGATTTACAGGCACAGCAGGAGCAGCTGTCGTCACAAACGATCAAGCGTTTTTCATTACTGATTTCCGTTATACGGAACAAGCGAAAGATCAGGTGAAAGGCTTTACCATAATCGAACATAAAGAACCCATCCCAAAGGTTGTAGGAAATATTGTAAAAGATTATTCGATATCGACAATTGGATTTGAAAAAGCAACATTGTCCTATGAAGGATATGAACAATTTGATGCAGAAATCGATGCGGAATTTACCCCAACAAGTGGAATCATCGAAAAAATTCGCTTGATTAAATCGGAAGATGAGATTACTATATTAAAGGATGCGTGTAATATAGTTGATCGTGCTTTTGAGCATATTTTGAATTACATAAAGCCAGGTGTGAAGGAAATAGACATTGCCAATGAACTTGAGTTTTTTATGAGACGAAATGGTGCACAATCTTCAAGCTTTGATATTATTGTTGCATCAGGTTACCGTTCAGCACTTCCGCATGGTGTAGCTTCTGATAAGGAAATAGAAGCAGGAGAGCTTGTTACAATGGATTTTGGTGCGCTCTACAAAGGTTATTGCTCAGATATAACAAGAACGGTAGCAGTTGGTGAAATTTCTAGTGAGCTAAAAGAGATATATGATACGGTATTGGAAGCACAGATAAGAGGCGTAGCCGGTATTAAGCCAGGAATAACTGCAAAAGAAGCAGACGCTCTGACAAGAGATTATATAGATAGCAAAGGGTTCGGCAAATACTTCGGTCATTCTACTGGTCATGGTCTTGGATTAGAAGTTCATGAATCGCCAGGATTGTCATTTAGATCTAATCAAGTATTGGAAAAAGGCATGGTTGTCACAGTTGAACCAGGCATCTATATCCCTGAAATCGGTGGATGTCGAATTGAGGATGATATATGGCTAACAGAAAACGGAAACGAGCGGTTAACCCATGCACCAAAAGAATTAATTACGCTTTCGGTATCGTAATATATTGACAAAATAATGTACAAAATGGAACAGAGTTGGAGGAGGAATTTGAATGATTTCAGTAAATGATTTTAAAACAGGTTTAACGATAGAGGTAGATGGTGATATTTGGCAGGTTAT
Source organism: Gracilibacillus sp. JCM 18860 (assembly GCF_055395245.1). NCBI lineage: Bacteria > Bacillati > Bacillota > Bacilli > Caryophanales > Bacillaceae > Gracilibacillus > Gracilibacillus sp. JCM 18860. Next base: position 624,946 of record NZ_AP043868.1, on the reverse strand, counting down.
GGAGTTTCAGCATGTTAAGCCGGGAAAAGGGGCGGCGTTTGTTCGTTCTAAACTACGTAATTTAAGAAATGGTAATATTCAAGAGAAAACATTTCGTGGCGGAGAGAAAGTAAACAAAGCCCATATAGAAAATCGTAAAATGCAATATTTATATGCTTCAGGGGATACTCATACTTTTATGGATACGTCGAGTTATGAACAAACAGAGTTACAAGCAGGTCAAATTGAGCGAGAATTGCAATTCTTAAAGGAGAATATGGAAGTTAATATTCTCACATATCAAGGAGAAACAATCGGAGTCGATCTTCCAAATAATGTAGAGCTCACTGTTACGGAAACTGAGCCTGGTATTAAAGGGGATACAGCTAGTGGTGGTACTAAACCAGCCACTTTGGAAACTGGCTTAACGGTACAAGTACCCTTCTTTGTTAATGAGGGTGACGTACTTGTTATAAGCACTAGTGATGGTAAATATGTGTCCCGCGCCTAATAGATGAATATTCGATAGTAAAAAGAGCTACAGGGCAATGATGTCTTGTAGCTTTTTTGTGTTTTTAAAAACTACATGAACACAGAATGGAATGTAAGAAAAAGGTATAGAACGTCTTCTTTTTCTCTATTAACAAAAATATCATCTAGGTTATATCTAACAATTAAAAGCATAGAATGTAAAAGAAAAAGTTATGTTGAAATGAGGCAATATGATGGAAACCATACTCTCTTTACTACCCATTGCAATCGCAACAGAGATTGATCATTACCTTCAAGCAAAACAAGTTGTACCAGAAGAGATTCGACTTCGCATTAATCGGCCAATTGAAATTAATACAGGGAAAAGTGTTATGTGGTTATCCCATGTAAGAACTTCCAAAGAAGATGCTCAGTCCATATTAAATAGAATAAGCGATTATTCTCTCTATCGATTAGAAGAAGAATTAAGACAAGGTTATATAACGGTGAGAGGTGGACATCGAATTGGGATTTCTGGTTCCGTAATTATAGAAAATGGCTATGTAAAGGCAATCAAGCACGTGTCTTCTTTTAATATTCGACTAGCAACCGATAAAGTGGGAATCACCAAATCGTATTTACCCTATCTTTACAAAGAACATTTTTTAAACACACTCATCATTGGACCCCCACAGTCAGGGAAGACGACTTTTCTTCGAGATCTAGCTCGATTTGTTTCTACAGGTACAAAGGAAATGAAAGCACATAAAACCGCAATAGTGGATGAACGCTCGGAAATTTGTGCCGCAACAGAAGGAGTTCCGATGTCCTCCATAGGACTTCGTGTAGACGTTTTGGATCGTTGTCCTAAATCAGAAGGTATGATGATGTTCGTACGATCGATGTCACCTGATGTGATTATTGTGGATGAAATTGGTAGCGATAAAGATGTACAAGCCTTAATGGAAGTGATGAACGCAGGAATAAACTTAATTTGCACGATTCATGGAAAAGACTTAAAGGATATCCAGAATCGACCTGCGATCACACCACTTATAAACGCCGAAATTTTTGACAGATTTATTGTTTTATCAAATAAACATCATACAGGAGAAGTCCTAGACATATTAGACAGTAAAGGACATCCGATATTGGAGAGAGTGAACCAATCATGAAATGGATCGGGGCTATTTTGATTATTATTACATTTTTTTGGATAGGGATAGAGTTTGCCAATAGAATGGAGAAACGACCGAAGTTAATTCGGACATTAAAAAATGCTTTATTAATATTGGAAGCAGAAATTGTATATAGTCAAACAGCTGTACAGGATGCGTGCATTCATATTTCGAAACAAGTTCCGCAACCAATTGCCTTATTTTTTGAACAGGTTGGGCTTCGATTAAAAAACGAGAACAGAGAGCTTTATTCAATCTGGGAGCAGGAGGTAGAACTATTTTGGAATAGTGTTCCCTTATTCTCTGATGAAAAAGAGATTATGAAACAATTCGGTAGAACACTTGGGCAGCATGATACGGTTCAACAACAAAAATATATTCAATTAGCATTAACTCACTTGAATAATAAACATACAGAAGCGGAGGAAATGTACCAACGTTATGGGAAGATTTCCAAAAGCTTAGGTTTTCTAACAGGAATATTGATTGCTTTACTCTTGCTATAGAGAGGGGATAACGGATGGTTGGCGATACTAGTATTCTTTTTCAAATTGCTGGAATCGGGATAATCGTTGCCATGATTCACACAGTTTTGAAACAGATGGGAAAAGAGGAATTTGCACAATTTGTTAGTTTAGTTGGCTTTATTATTGTACTTTTGTTCGTACTAAACAGTATATCGGATTTATTTCAGCAAATTAGAGCCGTATTTTTCTTTAAAGGATAATGCATAATGGGGATTATTGAAATTGTTAGTATCGGTATTATCGCTGCAATTTTCGTTCTGCTTTTACAAGAGAAACAACCAACGATCGCATTTTTAATCATTTTACTCACCGTACTTTATTTATTTATCTATTTAATTCAATATGTGCAGGAAATTTTGCAACTTGTTACCTATTTAGGAGAGCAGGCAAATATTCATCACTTTTATATTAAAACGATTCTACAAATTATAGGAATTTCTTATATAGCAGAAATCGGCTCAAATATTGTCAAAGATGCAGGATTAGAGTCGATTGCTTTAAAAATCGAACTAATTGGTAAGGTGTTTATCATAATATTAGCCATTCCTATTTTTAAATCATTGATTGAAACCATTATCAATCTTTTTCCAATCTCGTAATGATGGAAGGAAATCTAAAATGAAGCCATTTCCCAAAATTTTATTCATTGTTTTCGTATTAATCGTAATAGGACAACCCCTTGAACTAGTTGCATCCCAAAATAAAGGTATTTTAACAGGATATGAGTCATTATTAGAAGGAAGCGAATTGGAAAGCTATTGGCAGCAATTAAGCAAAGAGTATAGTCATGTCCTGCCAGAACTTGAGAAAAATGATTTTTGGTCAATGGTACACAGTGAAGGAAATATCAGTATAAAAGATTGGCTAAAAGGGTTTTTACGATATTTTCTCTATGAATTAATGGAAAATGGAAAATTGCTTGCCACTTTAATGTTATTAACTTTATTTTGCTTGTTGCTTCAAACGATTCAAAACGCTTTCGAAAATCAAGTGGTGAGTAAAGTAGCTTATGCCGTTGTTTATATTATGCTAATCATTATTGCACTGCAAAGCTTTCAGTTAGCTACTAACTATGTATTGGATACGATAAATTTATCGAAGAATTTCTTAATTGCATTACTACCATTATTACTCGGTTTATTAGCATCCCTCGGGCATTTATTAACGATCTCTTTTTTTCATCCAATCATTATTTTCTTAATTCATGTAAGTGTTTTTGTTGTTTCTAAGCTAATTGTTCCTTTATTTTTATTGTCTGCTATTTTGCAAATTGTTAGTACCCTGAATCCAGAATTTAAAGCAACAAAGCTAGCTAATCTCATGAAGAACATAGGGATTAGTATTATGGGGATTCTATTAACTGTTTTCTTGGGAGTTATTTCTGTTCAAGGTGCAGCAAGTGCGATTCAGGATGGCGTAGCAATGAAAACTGCGAAATTTGTAACAGGAAATTTCATCCCTGTCATAGGAAGATTGTTTACAGATGCTACCGATACTGTCTTGAGTGCGACTATCTTAATTAAAAACGCAATTGGCTTAATAGGTGTTGCGATATTGATCGGTATCGTCATGTTTCCTGCTATAAAAATATTAGTAATATCCATCATGTATAAGGTTACCACAGCAGTACTACAACCTGTAGGTGATGGTCCTGTTATTGAATGCTTGGATATTATTGGTAAACATATTCTTTATCTATTCGCAGCACTTCTATTGGTTTCTTTTATGTTTTTTTTTACGATTGTTATTTTAATCATAGCAAGCAATCTTACGGTAATGGTGAGATAAAGGGAGGAAGTGATTTTGGAATTTCTTTCAGGCTGGGTATTACAAATTGTAATTTTTATCATTTTGGCGATGGTAGTTGATTTAATACTGCCAAGTTCCAAAATAAAACAATATGCCAAGCTCGTTATTGGGCTACTTCTTATATTAATTATCTTACAGCCAATCCTATCCATTTTTAAAGTGGATGTAGAACAACTGATTTCACCTGTTTTTCAAACCTCAACTAATTCGAATTTAGAAGCCGAGATAGAAAATCAAACAAATCAAAAGAAAAATGAAATAGAATCGATAAATCGTGCATATGTATTACAAGAGATGGTTGTCCAGATGAAAAATTTAGTAGAAGAGGAGTTGAATCAAGATTATCAATCAGCAATAGATCATTTGGAAGTAGAGTGGAAAGAGGAAGAAACTGCTGAAACAACAGAAGACATTACCGCAATATATGTGCAGTTAAAGCCATTCCAAGAGGGAAATTTGGAAACAGTAGAAAAAGTAGAGATTAACATCGGGGAATCTGAAAAAGAATTGGACAATGAATCTTTTGATAATCAAGAAATTATTGATTTTTTAGCCGAACAATGGCAGGTAGAGGCAGATATTATTCATGCGAGATGGAAGGAGGAATAAGGTGGTTGAATGGTGGAAAAAAATACTTTCTTCTTTAAAAATATCTGATAAGAAACCAAATAAAATACATTACATTGTGTTAATAGGATTAATCGGTATATTCATATTGTTAGTAAGTAATTTACTGGGTTCCGATCAATCAAGTGAATTACCTAATTATTCTTCTTCCTTACCTCAGTCTGAAAGTGAAGATTCAAAAGAGGTATGGAAACAAAAGGATGCTAATAATGCATCTGAAAAAATGGCAGGAATTGAGGAGGCGTATGAAAATGATTTAGTAGCTTTATTAGAGAAAATAACCGGTGTATCCAATGTGGAGGTAATGGTGAATCTTGATGCAACCAACGAGAAGGTTTATCAAAAAAATTTAATCATTGGTTCACAAGTGACAAATGAATCTGATCAAAATGGTGGAACGAGGAAAATAGAAGATGAGACTAGGGAGCAAACAGTTGTCATCATTCGCCAAGGAGAAGAGGAAGTTCCCTTACTTGTGCAAACAAAGAAACCAGAAGTTAGAGGTGTTTTGATTGTTGCAAATGGAGTGGACAACCTAGAAGTTAAGAAATGGGTGATGGATGCTGTTTCAAAAGTTCTTGATGTTCCAGCACATCGCATCTCTGTTCAGCCTAAAAATAAATAAATCATTTGGGAGGTAACACTATGTTAAAAAAACAAACAGTTTGGTTATTAACAATGTTAAGCTTAATGGTTGTTTTAAGTATTTATTACTTAAATGCACCGAGTGAAGGGGATCTTGCATATTTTGATACAGAAGATGTAGAAGGTGATCAAACGACATCCCAATCCTTAACAGAGATCACTAATAAGGAAGAGACAACTAACGAAGAAGGTAAAACGGATGAGGATGCAACAGAGGAAGCAGATAGTTCTACCGTTAATTCTGATGAGTTTTTTGCAGCTGTGAGAATGGAAATTACGAATCAAAGAAGCATGGAAAAAGAAAGACTTGAGAAAATTGTTTCATCAAACGACGCTTCAACAGAAGAGAAAAATGAAGCATATGAAGCGATGAAAGAAATTGAATACGTAGAATCAAAGGAAATGATTCTAGAAGATACATTAAAATCAACAGTTGGCTATGACCAGGTGCTTGTCCGTAACATGGAAGGGGACAATATAGTCGTAACGGTCCAAGCAGACTCTTTAACACCGAAAGAAGCAAATACTATTATCCAACATACAAAGGATGAATTTGGTGAAGTGGATGTAGAGGTAGTCTATCAAACGAGCTAATGATAAAGGCGACGACGCTAAACATAATTTTCGGTTCTTTATCCCTACAAACGGTTAGCGTTTTTGTAAATATATTTAAAATGGTCGAAAATCCGGGCATGTATTCAGTAATGAGGAGAATTTCTGAATCAGTTCGGATTTTCTCATTTTAACTTAAACAATTGTTCGTTATAAAGCTGGATTAAAATCTATAGTTGCAGTTTTACAATTGTTTGCGTAAAATGTTATAAGGAGTTATTAGTACCTGTTATTAAATGTAACTTAAGAGAAAGGGTGCAGATACATGTTATCTATCCAAGAAATGGAAGCTTTGATTGATAAACTAGATCAATCATCAATTGATGAATTTTCATACGAAGCAAATGGAGCAAAAATTAAATTAAAAAAACATCATTCTGTTGTACAAACTGTGACGAATGAAGCGGTACATATACCACAAACGCCACAAATAAAGGAACAGGTTGCTCCATCTATTGAAAAGCCTAGCCAATCAGAGCAGGCTACAGTTCAAGAGGAAAAACCAGTGGTAGAATCAAAGGATTATGATTTTGAAGTGGTATCACCAATGGTAGGTACTTTTTATAGTTCTCCTTCCCCTGATAAGCCTGCTTTTGTACAGGTAGGGGATCAAGTAAGTGAGAACACCGTTATTTGTATCGTAGAAGCAATGAAATTGTTCAATGAAATCGAAGCAGATGTAAAGGGTACTGTAACAGAAGTGTTAGTAGAAAACGGTGAATTAGTAGAATATGGTCAGCCGTTATTCCGTATTAAGACCGTATAAGGGGATGAAACTGTGATTAAGAAACTCTTAATTGCCAATCGTGGAGAAATAGCAGTCAGAATCATTCGTACTGCTAAAGAAATGGGAATGGAAACTGTCGCTATCTACTCAGAAGCGGATAGTGAAGCCCTACATGTACAAATTGCAGATGAAGCATATTGTATTGGACCGAAGTTGAGCAGTGAAAGCTATTTAAACTTTACCAACATTATGAGTGTTGCGACATTAACACAAGCTGATGCGATTCATCCGGGGTATGGATTTCTTTCTGAGAATGCTGATTTCGCTGAGATTTGCGAAGCTTGTAATGTGACATTTGTTGGTCCTAGTGCTTACGCTATTCAAAAAATGGGAACAAAGGATGTTGCCAGAGAAACCATGAAAGAGGCAGGTGTTCCTGTAGTTCCAGGTTCTAATGGCATTATCGCCGATGAAGAAGATGGATTAAAAGTGGCTAAACAAATTGGCTTCCCAGTTATTATTAAAGCAACTGCTGGTGGTGGCGGAAAAGGAATTCGTGTAGCTCGTAACGAAGAAGAACTTGTAAAAGGTATACAAGTGACGCAAAATGAAGCAGAGAAAGCATTTGGAAATCCAGGTGTCTATATAGAAAAATATATCGAAGACTTTCGCCATGTAGAAATACAAGTATTAGCAGATAATCATGGAAATGCTATCCATCTAGGTGAACGTGATTGTACAGTGCAAAGACGTCTTCAGAAGCTAATAGAAGAAACACCTTCTCCCGCAATAAATGATGCCATGAGAGAAAAAATGGGAGAGGCTGCAGTGAAAGCAGCAAAAGCAGTAAACTATTCTGGTGCTGGTACAATTGAATTTATTTTTGATAATAAAGAAAATAAATTCTACTTCATGGAAATGAATACACGAATTCAAGTAGAACACCCAGTTACAGAAATGGTGACAGGTGTTGACTTAATAAGAGAGCAATTACTTATTGCGAATAACGAGAAGTTATCCTTCGAACAAGAGGACATAACCTTTAATGGTTGGGCAATGGAATGTAGAATCAATGCCGAAAACCCTGAAAAGGACTTTATGCCATCACCTGGAGAAATTAAAATGTATTTACCACCAGGCGGTCTAGGGGTACGCGTCGATTCTGCAGTATATCCTGGTTATAAAATTCCGCCCTATTATGATTCCATGATCGCAAAGTTAATCACTTACGGAAAAACGAGAGAAGAAGCGATCAAAAAGATGGAACGAGCACTAGATGAGTACATCATAGAAGGGATCCATACAACCGTTCCTTTCCACCGAAGAATGATGGTCCATCCAGTGTTTAAAAATGGTGATTTTAATACAAGATTTTTGGAAAAGTATAGTATAATGGAAGAAGAATAAAAAATTATTTATCCTCATAGTTAGGAGGGATAATAATGGCAGAGAACAATTTATTAGATGTTGGTCAATCTCCGCAGCTTGGTAAGGTAGAAATTTCACCAGATGTGCTTGAAGTAATCGCAGGATTTGCCACTTTAGAAGTAAAAGGTGTTTCGAGCATGAGAGGGAACTTTGCATCTGGTGTGGCCGAGAAGCTGGGCAAAAAAGCACACGGAAAAGGAATCAAAGTAGAATTGAGAGACAGTGGTGTAACTGTTGACGTTCATACAGTGATTGACTATGGCTTCTCTATTCCTAAGGTTGCTGAGCAGATTCAAACAAGCATTAGACAAGCAATAGAGAATATGACTGCAATCTCTATTCAAGAGATAAATGTACATGTTGTGGGAGTACACATGGAACAAAATCCAGAAGAGTTAACTGAGTGAAAAATAAGGCTCAAGCTGATTAAAATTAATCGGCTTGAGCCTCTTTGTTCTCTGATTATGTTACAATGCCATCTCAATCAGCCACAAAATCAAAATTGAGAAGTTAAGTATTACTTATAAGGTTCTGAAAAAGCAACTACTCAAAAGATGAAAGTCTTACTTTTTCGAAAGTGGTGTATAAAATTATTAAGGCCTTTTTCCATTATATAATTGGTAATCAAGCGTATAACATGATATTATTTGTAAATGAACCTAATGTGTCGGAAATTGGCATAGATCGTGATAAGGAGTATGGAATAAATGAAGCGGAGAATGGCACGTGAAAAAGCATTGCAAGTATTATTTTCAATTGATCAATCAGATTTTGATGCAGAAGAGTCTATGAAGTACATTATAGAGGACGAGTCCGATGATTTTCTGATAAGAATTGTCCATGGTGTCGTGAACCATCAACAAGAAATCGATAAGAAGATTTCTCAACATTTAGAAAAATGGTCACTACAACGACTTGCGGCAGTGGAAAGAACATTATTAAGAATTGCGACATATGAATTATTTTATGATAAAGATGCACCAGAGAATGTTGTCATCAATGAAGCGATTGAAATTGCTCATGTCTTTGGTGATGACCATTCAGGAAAATTTATAAATGGTGTACTTTCAAAAATGTTAAGGGGGAATTAAAATGTCAGCAGAAGTTATCTATGGCAGTGAACTGGCTCAATCGATGAGAGATGAAATGAAAGAAGAGGTTGTGAAATTAAGAGAACAAGGAATCGTACCAGGGCTAACAGTCATTTTGATTGGGGAGGACCCTGCTTCTAAGTCATATGTTCGAGGGAAACAAAAGGCATCTGATTATGTTGGGGTAGATTCCGATCTCATGACACTTCCAGAGAGTACTACTGAAGAGGAGCTACTATCCCTTATAAAGAAATTAAATGAACAAGAGACGGTACATGGTATTCTTGTCCAATTACCACTTCCGAAGCATATCAATGAAGAGAAAATCATCGAAGCGATTTCTCCAGAAAAGGATGTAGATGGATTCCACCCGATCAATATTGGACGAATGATGACAGGAAAAGATACCTTTTTTCCATGTACGCCATTCGGTATTATCCAAATGTTAAAATCAAAAAATATTGAAATAGCTGGGAAGCATGCTGTCGTTATCGGTCGAAGTAATATTGTAGGAAAGCCAGTTGGACAATTATTACTAAATGAAAATGCTACCGTAACCTATTGTCATTCCAAAACTAATAATATGAAGGATTATATAGCTTCCGCAGATATCCTTATAGTAGCGGTAGGTATAGAGCATTTTATAAATGGGGATTTTATTAAAGAGGGTGCAGTTGTGATTGATGTAGGTGTTAATCGAACGGCAGAAGGTACTTTAACAGGCGATGTTAACTTTGATTCTGCCAAAGAAAAGGCAAGCTATATTACGCCAGTACCTAAAGGGGTAGGTCCAATGACTATCACGATGCTGTTACATAATACGATTAAGTCTGCCAAAATTGCTCACGGTGTATATAACGGATAGTTAGAAAACAATGAAATTCATTGGCTATGCTTTTATACTATCTGCGAACAAATAAGTCCATTTAGATAGTATAAAAAGGTCATTCAACCACAGATGTTTGGGAATGGCCTTTTCTCTGCTTAAACAATTAAACGATAAAAGTGAGTGTGACGGATGGAACATAAGTACCTAACAGTTACAGCGTTGACTAAATATATAAAGAAAAAATTTGATGTGGATCATCATTTAACGAATGTTTACCTTAGAGGCGAGATTTCTAATTTTAAGCATCATAGTCGCGGTCATATGTATATGACGATCAAAGATGATATGGCAAGTATTCGAGCGGTAATGTTTCAAGGACAGAATAGCTTACTCAAATTCAAGCCGGAAAATGGTATGAAGGTGTTGTTACAAGGAAATATTAGTATTTTTGAAGCGAGTGGTCAGTACCAATTATATATTCAAGATATGCAACCAGATGGTATTGGTTCTCTTCATCTTGCATATGAACAACTGAAGGAAAAATTAAGACTAGAAGGACTGTTTAATACAGAACATAAAAAACAACTACCAACATTTCCAAAGAAAATTGCAGTGCTGACCTCACCAACTGGTGCTGCCATAAGAGATATTGTGACAACTCTAGAACGAAGATATCCGTTAGTTGATCTCATCATTATTCCAATCTTAGTACAAGGGAAATTTTCTGCAAAATCAATTGTGGAAGGGATTGAAAAAGCGAACAAGCTTACCGGTATTGATACCATTATTCTAGGGCGTGGTGGAGGATCCATAGAAGAATTATGGTCTTTTAATGAAGAGATTGTCGCAAGAGCTATTTTTGTATCTGAGGTTCCAATTATCTCTGCTGTTGGTCATGAAACGGACTTTACTATTAGTGATTTAGTTGCAGACGTCCGGGCAGCAACCCCAACAGGAGCTGCAGAATTAGCTGTTCCATCTAGATTGGATCTTTCTGAACGAGTGATACAGCTGAATAGAATGTTAGAGCATTCATATCAACAACAATTAAAGCAAGCAAACGAGAAGCTTCAACGGATCAAACAAACCACTGTTTTTCGTTTTCCGAAGCGATTTTTAGAAGAAAAAGAACTATTACTTGATCGGATCGTTGAAGAGCATCAACAAAAAACGGAATTATTCATGAAGGCGAAAAAGGATAGATGGAATTTGCTCCATACACAGCTTCAATACGTTCGGCCTCAATTAATCATTCGACAAAGAAGAGAGCGATGGTTACAATTTGATGAAAGACTAAAAAATAATATAGTAAGGATTCTGCAAGATAAAAAAATCCAGTTTACTAATAAACTAAATCAATTAGAATTATTAGACCCAACAAAGATTATGCGAAGAGGTTATTCTATTGCGTATTCCAATGAAGATGAGATTATCTATCAATCAGAACAACTATCGATAAATGACGAAATTAAGGTAAAGTTATCTGATGGAGTTATCCACGCTAATGTGACTAAAATAGAGGAGAAGTGATCGTATGACAAAAAATAAAGACGAGCTTTCTTTTGAAGAAGCTTTGTCTAAACTAGAGGAAATCGTCAATAAAATGGAAGAGGGAGATATTCCGCTAGAGCAAGCAATGAATTATTATGCGGAAGGTTCAAAATTATCGAAAATTTGTCATGATAAATTAGTAAAGGCCGATCAACAGCTACAGGAAATAATGAATGAAAAAGGGGAACTGATTAGCTTTGACATGCAGGAGGAAAAATAGGTGAAAGAAGAGCTCTTACAATATATAACAATAGAAAAAGAAAAAATGAATCAATTACTGCTTCAGTATATAGATACTCTTAATATTCCTGAGAGATTAAAACGGTCTACGAAATATTCTATCAATGCTGGTGGTAAAAGGCTACGTCCTATCCTAATGAGGCTAACATGCGAAGGGCTTCAAGGAAACTGTGAGAAAATTTTTCCTGCAGCAGTTGCATTGGAAATGATCCACACGTATTCCTTAATTCATGATGATCTTCCTGCAATGGATGATGATATGTATCGAAGAGGAAAATTAACCAATCATCGTCAATTCGACGAAGCCACTGCCATTCTGGCGGGCGATGGTTTGCTCACGAATAGTTTTCAAGTGATTGCTTCCGCAAACGTATACAATGCAGAGGAAAAAGTATATTTAATCAACAGGCTAACTGAAGCAAGTGGAATGGAAGGAATGGTTGGCGGACAATTGTTAGATATGGAAGCAGAGCAACAAGAGATTACTATCGAACAGTTAGAGCAAATTCATCGGTTAAAAACGGGCTGCTTATTGTCGTTCGCTATTGATGCTGGGAGCTATTTGGCAGGAGCAAATGACAAGACACGCTCCATATTGCGACAATTCGCTGAGTATATCGGTTTAATCTTCCAAATTCAGGATGACATTCTGGACGTAGTAGGGGATCAGCATCTAATGGGCAAAGCTTCAGGTAGTGATCAAGGTAATAGTAAAAGCACCTACCCTTCTGTTTTAGGCTTAGATGGGGCCATTTCACATAAGAAGAGTTATGTAAACAAAGCTAAACAATGTCTAGAGCAGGCAGGATTAAAAGGTTCCAGATTGGAAGGGCTAACTGACTATTTAAGTGAAAGAGATTTGTAAAGATTGAGTAAAGCTTGAAATTATGTTAGAATAAAAGTAACAAAGTGGAATGGTGCAGTATTCTAGTCAATCCTCCATTTCTGAAGGCAGGCCTAAAAATCTGCCAAAGGGCACATCGATGAAGTTCCTTGTGTTGGCTTGAGGCGCCCAGCCTTGGGTCGATGCTGGGAGTTAAGGTTGAAGGGCGATCCACAAAGGCATGTGGGCGAAGACCCTTCTTCCGCGGAGGCCCATCACTGTTTTCTTTTCTTAGCCAAGTAAAGAGAATGGAATGGGGTATGAACCTATCGAATAGGGATCGGGTATTTCTATTCATAGCGTAGCCTGCCTTGAGTGGTACGAAGGGGATTATAGGCAATAGAGTGTTTCATTTTGGATGGCCACTAATTTGGGACACGTTTTCTATATGAAATTCGTACTGCAAAAGAGGCTAGGAAATGGTCAAAGGTTGCTGAGGAAATCTCCTAGACTGTTCCAAATGGAAGTTTAAGAAGGATTATAGTACGGACTGAGTGGTAATCCAGTCTAGCTGTTGGTGACAACGCTAAGATATGTTTAAAGGGGAACCGCCAAAGTGGCAACACTTGGTACATATCTGGGAAAACCTACTGGACCTAAGCCGTAGTCTTTACTTCTTAAATGACCATTCCGCATCATACATAATAATAATGTTAAACACTTTAACGGGGTTCGTTATGAATAAAAAACAATTGCAAAAGTCGATAAAATTTAGCCTTAGTATTGCCGTTATCACATTTGTGTTAGCGGCTATTTTTTCAGTTGTTTCTTCATCCATACTAAGTGGAGTTATGTCTGTTGTAGGTTTACTAATCGTATTATTCATTGTATTGATTGGTGTATTCTTTGATATGTTAGGAATTGCGGCAGCAGCAGCTGATGAGGCACCTTTTCACGCTATGGCTGCTGAGAAGGTAAGTGGCGCAAAGCATGCTGTACTGATTGTGAGAAATGCAGACCGCTTCGCAAGTTTTTGTAATGACGTGATTGGTGATATTTCTGGTATTATTAGTGGTACAGCATCTGCAGTCGTTGTCTTACAAATTGCTAATGTATTCGGATATGAGGAAGGTACTAGCATTCAAATTACCATCTCAGTAATTCTCACAAGTCTTGTAGCAGCTTTAACAGTGGGTGGAAAAGCTTTAGGCAAATATTTTGCTATTAATTCTTCGACACAAATTATTTTCTTAGTCGGTAAAATAATTGCATTTTTAGAGGAAAGACTTAAAATAAAAGTATTATCAAAAAGTTAAAGATACAGAATCTTAATAGGGAGGATTCCATCATGGATCTTACCAAAATCAAGCAACCGAATTTTTTAAAACATTTAACAAAAAAAGAACTAGAAGATCTCGCATATGAAATCAGACAATTTCTCATTAATAAGCTCTCGGTAACAGGAGGGCATTTAGGGGCTAATTTGGGTGTTGTAGAGCTAACACTTGCTTTGCACAAGCATTTTAACAGTCCCACTGATAAGCTAATATTTGATGTTGGACATCAATCCTACATTCATAAAATTTTAACAGGTAGAACGGAACAATTTGATACACTGCGACAATATAACGGGCTATGTGGATTCCCGAAAATGTCAGAAAGTAAACATGACGTATGGGAAACCGGACATAGTTCCACCTCCTTATCTGCTGCTATGGGGATGGCGATTGCACGTGATATGCAAGGACTGGATTATGCAGTTGTTCCAATTATTGGTGATGGTGCTTTAACAGGCGGGATGGCACTGGAAGCGTTGAATCATATCGGTCACGAGAAAAAGAACATGACCGTGATTTTAAATGATAATGAAATGTCGATAGCGGGTAATGTAGGAGCATTGCACAAGGCACTTGGAAGAATGAGAAGTGCAGGTAAGTACAATCGAATGAAGGATGAAATAGAAGTACTAATGAAACGGATACCAGCAGTTGGGGGGAAGATCGCACAAACTGCTGAAAGAGTAAAAGACAGTATGAAATATTTCATGGTACCAGGTATGTTATTTGAAGAGTTTGGATTTACTTATTTCGGTCCCGTTGATGGACATGATTTCAAGGCACTAGAAGAAAACCTACAATATGCATCTAAAACGGAAGGCCCAGTATTAGTTCATGTCATCACTCAAAAAGGAAAAGGTTACCAGCCGGCAGAAACAGATCAAAAAGATAAATGGCACGGTGTTGGTCCATATAAAATTGATTCTGGAGAAAAAATCAAGCCAGTAGATGATAAGCCTGCCTGGAGCCAAGTTGTAAGTGATACATTAGAAAAAATCGCAGAAAAGAATGAGAAGCTTGCTGTGATCACGCCAGCAATGGTACTTGGTTCCAAATTAGATAAATTTCAAGAGCACTTCCCGAAGAGACTATTTGATGTTGGTATTGCTGAACAGCATGCTACTACAATGGCCGCAGGTTTAGCAACTCAAGGAATGAAACCATTCCTGGCCATTTATTCTACCTTTTTGCAACGTGCCTATGATCAAATGGTTCACGATGTCTGCCGCCAGAATTTAAATGTTGCTTTTGGGATTGATCGAGCAGGACTAGTTGGAGCAGATGGAGAAACACATCAAGGGGTATTTGACATCGCCTTTTTGCGTCATTTACCTAATATGGTGCTGATGATGCCAAAAGATGAAAATGAGTGTCAACATATGGTGAACACAGCAATTGAATACGAAGATGGACCGATTGCCTTACGTTTTCCAAGAGGGAATGGACTAGGTGTAGAAATGGATTCAACATTAAAAAATATCCCTATCGGTAAATGGGAGGTTCTCACTACAGGTAAGGATGCTGTTATACTAACCTTTGGTACAACAATTGAAATGGCAATGGCTGCAAGTATTCAGCTTGCCAAAAAAGGTATGAGTATTGAAGTAATTAATGCACGTTTTCTAAAACCATTAGATGAGGAAATGCTGCACGGTGTAATGAAAAGAAATATACCGATTCTAACTATAGAGGAATCCGTTCTACAAGGTGGATTTGGAAGTTCTATTTTAGAATTTGCTGAAGAAAATCAATACCATCCAACGATAAAACGAATGGGAATTCCTGACCGTTTTATTGAACATGGAAGTGTGCAACAGTTATTAGAAGAAATTCATTTAACAAAAGAACAAGTGATTGAGGAATTGACGAATATGCTACAAATGGATAATAATAAGCAAAAAAGGGCTTGATAATAAATGGCTAATAAAATGCGGATTGATCAACTCATTGTAGATCGAGGATTAATCGAATCAAGAGAAAAGGCAAAAAGATCCATTATGGCGGGTTTAGTATTTTCTAATGGCCAAAGAATAGACAAGCCTGGAACAAAGGTTTCCGATGATATTGATATTCAAGTTAAAGGTAAATTATTTCCTTATGTTGGACGTGGTGGACTAAAGTTAGAAAAAGCGATCAAGACATTTCATCTGGACCTAAAGGAAAAGATAATGATCGATGTCGGGTCCTCTACTGGCGGATTTACGGATTGCGCCTTACAAAATGGTGTTAGTCTAAGCTATGCTGTTGATGTAGGCTATAATCAGCTCGACTGGAAATTAAGGAATGATCCACGCGTTATTGTTATGGAAAGAACGAATTTTCGGTATGTAACTATTGACATGCTTGAGGATAAGCAACCTGACTTTGCTACAGTTGATGTCTCCTTTATTTCTTTAAAATTAATTTTACCACCGTTGTTTAAGCTATTAAAAGAAAACAGTGACTGTGTGATCTTAATCAAGCCACAGTTTGAGGCAGGTAAAGAAGAAGTTGGCAAAAAAGGGATTGTACGAGAGGCTGCCATACACGAAAGAGTATTAAATGATATTCTAACATTTTCGCACCAAACAGGCTTTGAATTTCTTAATCTTACGTTCTCTCCGATAACTGGAGGGGATGGAAATATTGAGTTTTTAGCATGGTTAAGGAAAAGTTCTGTTAACGAATGTAGCTTACCAGAAATGGTGGGACAAATTAAAGAAGTTGTACAGACAGCACATCTAGAATTAAACAAAAAAGATTAGGACTACCTATTTACAGTAGTCCGTTTTCGTATGGGATACCTTATTGTTGGAGGATGAGGATATGAACAAAGCACAAAGGCATATAAAAATTAGAGAAATTATTACAGAAAATGAAATCGAGACACAAGATGAACTTGTCGATCAGTTTCGTCAGTTAGGCTATACGATAACCCAAGCAACTATTTCCAGAGATATTAAAGAATTACACCTTGTGAAAGTTCCTACTGCGGATGGCAGATATAAGTATAGCTTACCAGCAGATCAAAAGTTTAATCCTTTAAATAAACTTAGAAGGTTGATCATGGATGCTTTTGTAAGTATTGATATCGCTTCACATTTTATAGTAATGAAAACACTGCCGGGAAATGCCCAAGCTATGGGGGCATTGATCGATAATTTAAGCTGGGATGAAATTATGGGAACCATCTGTGGGGATGATACGATCTTAATCATTTGTAAAACAGTGAAAGATGCAGAATTGATGAAATCTAAATTTTTAGAAATGCTTTAATTCTGTATTAATTTGTTAATGGGAGTTTCTTTTTGATGGGAGTGTGGGTATGTTAACAGAGCTTTCGATTAAAAATTTTGCCATTATAGAAGAAATGTCGATTACCTTCCAAAAAGGCTTAACAGTACTGACTGGAGAAACTGGTGCAGGTAAATCAATCATTATTGATGCCTTAGGGTTACTTATTGGGGGAAGAGGATCGGTTGAATATATTCGCTTTGGTGAGAAAAAAGCAGAGCTAGAAGGACTTTTTATTATGGAGGAAAGTAATCATCCTGTGTTTCAAAAGGCAAATGAACTAGGTATCGAAATTATGGAAGATCAAATGCTCGTATTACACCGAACTATTTCACAAACTGGTAAAAGCATTTGTCGAATAAATGGTAAGCTAGTGACATTAGCTATATTGAAGGAAATAGGTCAGTTACTCATTGATATTCACAGTCAACACGAAACACAATCATTGTTGAATGTGGATAAACATATTGAATTGCTTGATTCTTATTACCAAGTAAACGATCCACAATTTCTAAAGGAATACGAGGAATTATATCATAAATGGAGCCAACTAAAGAAAGACTATAAAGAACAAAATCAAAATGAAAAAGAATTAGCTCAAAGGTTAGACCTTCTAACTTTTCAATTAAATGAAATTCAATCGGCAAATTTAATCCCAAAAGAAGATGACGAACTGTTAGAGGAAAGAAACACCTTAGTTCATTTTGAACGAATTTTTCAGAGCTTAAAGGATGCGTATAATGGATTACATGGAGAAATGCGGGGATTGGATTGGTTATCACATACAGCCAATCATTTAGAAGCAGCAGGAGAAAACAATCAAGAATTGCAGAAGCTATACGAAGACTATATTGATCATTATTATATGATTGAAGAAATATCCTACAAAATTAGGCAGCATATTGATGGGATGGAATTTGATCCGGAAAGACTAGAATTTATCGAATCACGATTAAATGAACTTAACCAGTTGAAGAAAAAATACGGATCAAATGTAGAGGAAATTATGGAATATAGTGCCACCATCGAAGAAGAACTGGAAACCATTAAAAATCGAGATGAGCATTTATTAAGATTAGAGCAGAGGTTTAAAGAATTAACAGAGGATTTACTTTTAGAAGCAAAGCAGCTCCATGATGTGCGTGTAAAAGCAGCCAAGGGATTGGAGAAGGCTGTTTTAAAGGAGTTAAAAGAATTATATTTGGAAAAGGCAAATTTTATTGTAGAAGTGGCGTATACCAAATCTGACCAGAATGAGCTAATGCTTGAAGGTTCATCGGTTCGACCAAATAATAAAGGAATTGATCGAATTCATTTCTATATATCCACAAATCCAGGTGAACCACCAAAAGAATTGAACAAGATCGCTTCAGGCGGTGAAATGTCACGTATCATGCTAGCGATGAAAAATATATTTGCCCAGCATCAAGGGATTACAAGTGTTATTTTCGATGAGGTTGATACAGGTGTAAGTGGCCGAGTTGCCCAAGCGATGGCAGAGAAAATGTATAATATTTCGATTGATTCACAAGTACTCTGTATTACTCATTTGCCACAGGTTGCAGCAATAGCAGACACTCATTTGCGAATCGAAAAGCATATGAATCATGATCGAACTACTACGTCCGTTACAGAATTATCCCGTGAAGATCGCATCGCCGAGATTGGGAAAATGATTACTGGTGAAGAATTAACAGAAGCATCTAAACAACACGCAAAAGAATTAATTGAGATGAATAAAAGCCGCTGAGGAAAAAGGATAAAAACTCCACCGATGGCAAACTCCTATTAGAAATGTGGAAAACATCACCCGAAATTGTTAAGTTTAAACGGGTTTAAAAACCCCCTTAAAAGGTCAAATTAGATATACAGATGAAATTGAATCTGTACTAACAAGGAGGGTGATGTGATGAAGACTGACTGGATTAGAAAAGGAATAGGACTAATACTCCTTGTCTCTTTATTTGCACTTCCATGGTTGACACCATTTCAAATATATCTTTCCATTCCCAATCAAATAAAAACATTCGAAGGCTTACATGATATTAGCTTGCCTACTTTAGGTAATTCCATAGAACTTCAAGCTGAGAATGAGCAAACAGTTCAACATGCAACGGACATTATTCCATTTTCCTTTGCGGAAAGTGGAGAGCAAGAAGTTGTTTACACTTTTTCTGATATTCCTGTAAAAAAGGTGGATATCTCTGTTTATGAGGATATCCGTATAGTGCCAGGAGGACAATCGATAGGGATTAATTTGCACACACAGGGGGTTCTAGTTGTTGGACATCATCTTGTCTCCACAGAAGAAGGTGATCTGTCTCCTGGTGAAAAAGCGGAAATAAAGGTCGGAGATAGTATTGTCAGTATAAATAATCAGCCAATAAAGGAAATGGAGCAAGTAGCCCCGTTAGTAAAAGAAGCTGGTGAAAATAAAAAAGATCTTGATGTAGAGATAAAACGTGGAAATAAAACGATTCAAACGAGTTTGACACCTCAATATGATACAGATGATCAAGAGTTCCAAATAGGGCTTTATATTAGGGATACAGCAGCTGGGATTGGTACAATGACCTTTTATGAACCAAATTCCAAAAAGTATGGCGCACTTGGTCATATTATTTCAGATATGGATACAAGAAAACCGGTTGAAATAAATGATGGAACGATTGTGAAATCAAAAGTTACGGAAATTCAGAAAGGGGAAAATGGTGTTCCCGGAGAAAAGAGAGCCAATTTTGATGTTAACGAAAGTGAACTTGGCAATATTACGAAAAATACACCTTTTGGAATTTTTGGTACATTAAATGGAAAAGTAGAGAAAAGTAAGTGGAATGAACCGATGCCGATAGCATTACCAAATCAAGTCAAAGAAGGGCCTGCCAAAATTTTGACAGTTATTGATGGAGAGAAAGTGGAAGCATTTGATGTGGAAATTGTCAATACAGTAGCCCAAGAATCACCTGCAACAAAGGGTCTCATCCTCAAAATAGTCGATGATCGTTTGTTAGAAGCTACTGGAGGCATTGTTCAAGGAATGAGTGGAAGTCCAATTATTCAAGACGGGAAAGTAATCGGAGCAGTAACCCATGTTTTTGTCAATGATCCGACATCTGGATATGGGGTTCATATTGAGTGGATGCTAAACGAAGCTGGAATAGATATATATAAAGAAGATAAAAAGGCAAGTTAGAGGGAATGGTTATCAGGAAAAGCATTATCCTGATAACCATTTTTTTTGTACGCATAAAATTCGTAGCAAAGGTGCCAATTATAAGCAAAACTAGGCATTTACCAAAGAAGGAATACAAGCTTTTCTAAGTGTTCATTCATCTTGTAGTCACTAGAAAATATTGTTATAATAACAATTAAAGATTATTCGACAAAACCAATCCATACCATGGGTAAACAAAATGAAAATAGTCGAAAAATGAAGATAATTAAAGCAAATAGAAAAAAATAAAAGTTTTTCTAATGAAAAGCAGGAATTATTAAGCTTTTGTCGAAAATATAATAGTGTAAAGCAATTGTTGAAGGAGGAGCTTTTTAGTGGAAAAGTCTAAAGTATTGTTAGTCGATGATAATAGGGAACTTGTTCAATTAATGGAAGAGTACTTAGGGGATCAAAATGATATGGAGGTTGTAGGAAAGGCTTACAATGGTAAAGAATGCCTTGATATGATAGAGGATGTGCGCCCTGATGTAGTCGTATTAGATATCATTATGCCACATGTTGATGGATTAGCGGTTTTGTCAAAAATTAAGCAATCTGAGCATACGAAACATATCCATGTCATTATGCTAACAGCTTTTGGTCAAGAAGATGTGACCAAAAAAGCAGTAACCTTAGGTGCTTCTTATTTTATTTTAAAACCATTTGACCTAGAGCATTTAGCTGAGCAAATCAGACAGGTGCATGGAATGCAGCCTTCCATACATAACAATGAGATCAAAACATCTACAAACCATTCTAAAAAGTTCGATTTAGAGACAAGTATTACACATATTATCCACGAGATTGGTGTTCCTGCCCATATTAAAGGTTATATGTACTTAAGAGAAGCCATAACAATGGTTTATAACGATATTGAGTTATTAGGATCGATCACCAAAGTATTATACCCAGATATCGCATCTAAATATAACACAACTGCTTCTCGGGTTGAGCGTGCTATACGCCACGCAATTGAAGTAGCATGGAGTAGAGGGAACATTGATTCCATATCGTCTTTATTCGGCTATACGGTAAGTGTTTCTAAAGCAAAGCCGACAAATTCAGAATTTATAGCAATGGTTGCTGACAGACTTAGACTAGAACATAGAGCTTCATAATATTGCAATTTCACTCTTTTACAAGAGAAAGAGCAGGATTCTTTTCTCTTGTAAAAGAGTTTTTTTGTTATCAGAACCTAATCATATGACAAAAACTGGGAGATATAAAAAAACAAATGCGCTCTCCTATAATATAGGTAGAAATAGTCCAGTATTTTTGCAACAGATGCGATCTATCTCGATAAACGTGTATATCCTCCTATATATTTTGAATTAGACATCACTTTTATATAACAAAATATTGCGAAGTATGATAATATTTTTAATGTCATAAAAATAAATATTGGAGAGGTTATAACATGAAAGTAGCAAAATTTGGAGGAAGTTCAGTTGCAAATGCTGAACAACTGCGTAAAGTAGCAAATATTATTCAAGATGATCGAGAAAGAAAGGTAATTGTTGTTTCAGCGCCAGGAAAAAGATTTTCAGAAGATACAAAAGTAACAGATTTGTTAATTGAATTGGGAGATGCCTATTTAAAAAATGAACCATATGATTCAAAATTACAAAAAATCTTAGATCGTTTTCAAGAAATTACAACAGAACTTCAAATTTCTGATCGTGTTATCAAGGAAATTGAAGATGGCATACATTCTATCTTATCTTCAGATGATAGTGATGCATTAAAAATGGATGCATTAAAAGCAACGGGTGAGGATTCTCTCGCAAAAGTTTTAAGTGTTTATTTGCAATCACTAGGTTTAAAGGCCGCTTACTTAAATCCTAAGAATGCAGGGATTTTTGTAAGTGATAATCCAGGAAGTGCTCAAATTTTAGATGAAAGCTATGAGCATCTGTATAAATTAAGAAATCGCGATGATATTGTCGTCATCCCTGGATTTTTCGGTTACACGTTAGATGGAAAACTGATTACATTCTCAAGAGGAGGATCAGATATTACTGGATCCATTGTCGCTGCTGGAGTTAGAGCTGACCTATATGAGAATTTCACAGATGTAGACTCCGTCTATTGTGTCAATCCCAATATTGTTGAAAATCCAAAAGAAATCACTTCACTAACATATAAAGAAATGCGTGAATTGTCTTATGCAGGCTTCTCTGTTTTCCATGACGAAGCATTAATTCCTGCTTTCAAAGCAGATATACCGGTTTGTATTAAGAATACGAATAATCCTCAAGGAATGGGAACTATTATTGTTGCTCAAAAAGCTGCACAACCTAATCCTGTAGTAGGTATCGCTAGTGATACAGGCTTTGTAAGTATTTATGTTAGCAAATATTTAATGAATAGAGAGCTTGGTTTTGGTCGCAAACTATTGACGATATTAGAGGATGAAGGTATCTCCTTTGAACATACCCCTTCTGGAATTGATGATATTTCTGTCATTGTAAGAGAATCACGCATGCCCAAGGATAAGGAAGAGCGTGTCATTGCCCGTATCAAAAAAGAATTAAAGCCAGATACGGTTCATGTGGATCGTGATCTTGCTTTAATTATGGTAGTAGGGGAAGGAATGGACAGTACTGTTGGTTTAGCTGATAAAGCTACACATGCTTTTGCTAAAGCGAACGTTAATTTAGAAATGATTAACCAAGGATCCTCTGAGGTATCGATGATGTTTGGAATTAAAGCATCAAAGGTAAACGAATCAGTAAGAGCATTATATGAAATGTTCTTTCAATAAAAGGAATTTATAAACTGAATAAAATAACAAAAAACAACAGGCTACGAACGATACCTGTTGTTTTTTCCTCCTTTTATCAATTGACGCTTTCGATCCCGATGTAAAATGAACCCACCGATAAATGCAAGTCCCCCAATAAACAAAATGAGACCAATAATAAATTGAATAATAATATGAAAAAAGATGACGGTTAATTCCCCGAAGAAAGCATCACGCATCAGCTTAATACCGTAAGTGGCTATGATGGCTGGCATCACTAGTAATAGTAATGCAATAATTCTCATGTCTTATTCCCCATTCTATGTTACCTAATCCTATTTTTTATTAGTATAGCATAATCCCAATCATTATGAAATTCATGTTATTACTTGCTAATTATTGCATATAATATTATTATAAAAGTGCGCAAAAAAATGCAGGGTGTGATGAAAATGTCTGCAAAATCTCTTGTTAAGGATGCAGTTCATGTTGAAAATCTTCCGTATGGAGCACTAATTATTAATACGGACGGGATCGTTAAGGAAGCAAACGAAAAGGCAACATCACTATGGAAACAACCTTTAATTAATCAGCCTTGGAATGATTTGATTGAAGAGGATTCGATATCAAAGGTATTGCAACAGAGAAAGGTATTGCATCGAATTGAGCAAATTACAAAAAATAAAAAGAAACTTTTTACCACTTATAGCCCTTTATTAGATGAACAAAAACGTACGATAGGAGTACTATTACTTTGTGAAAATTTCGAAAATTATGTAGGAAATCTTACTGCACATGCCGATTTGTTTTCCATGGAGGAAATCTTTACAGTACTAGCTAACCATGTTGATTTTGCTGCTTCTTTTCAACTTATAGAGCAATTACAACCAATACATAATACTAATTGGACACAATTAATCCATTCATTTGAAATTGAAGATCGTAAAAAGATAGAAGCAAAAGTAAAGCACGTTCAATCCATCACTTTTCAGGATCGAAGAGTTGTGAGTGAATCGATCCGAATTGGACAATGGGAGCAAGAGATAAAAATAAGCTCCACTCCAGCCTTTATTAGAGGTAGGCTAATAGGATGTCTAATGATGATGCAAAACTTAAGTGAAATAAAAAAAGAAGCGCAAAAATTAGAGCAAGCTAAGCGATTAATTAGAAACTTGGAAAAGACATTCACTTTTGAAGATTTTATCGGTCAATCGTTCGAGATTAAAATGGCGAAGGAACACGGTAAATTATACGCAAAAACAAATGCCCCTCTATTTATAGAAGGAGAGACAGGAACTGGCAAGCGAATGCTAGCCCATATCATCCATTTTGCCAGTAATCGAAGTAAGCATCCATTTCGCCATATTCGTAACGATGGTCAAAATGTCAAGAGGCTGGAGGAACTACTCTTCGGTAACCAACAGCAAAAAGGCATCATAGAAACAGTTAAAAACGGAACACTCTTTATCGAAGAGATTACCGCTATACCGATAAATATACAATTGCAATTGGTAGAATTATTTCAAAACAATAAATATAATATTCGCTTAATCGTGAGTACTAGTAGAAAGGATATAAGGCAGAAGCTCGATTCAAAGTTTGCAGAGATGTTCCTTCGCTTTCCTATTCATTTACCGTCATTAAAGAAAAGAAGAGAGGATTTAACTTTATTAGTGAATCATTTTATTACACAAAATAATTTGAAATATGGTATGAATATTAAAACAGCTGATGAAAATGTATTCGATTATTTTTACACATACGATTGGCCTAAAAATGTGTCAGAGCTAAAGTATTGGATGGATATAGCTTTTACTCATGCTGATTCATTAACAGAAGTATTAACTCTTGATCACTTTCGATCATTCATAGTAAACAAGCAAAAGGATATTTCGATTGATGATTCTCTTCCTTTGCAATCAGCTATGGATTTGTTTGAAAAAAAATATATATTGCAAATGTTAGAAAAATGTAAATATAACAAAACACAGACTGCTAAATCATTGGGAATTTCAGTTCGAAATTTATACTATAAAATGGATAAATATCAGATCAATAGGGAGAGTTCATAGCCAATGTCGAATAGCTATCGGGTTTTAGTAATTAATCCATTACTTTATACGACTAGAATTGCCGTATTCGAGAATGAACAAAATTTATACGAAGAAGAATTACCCCTTTCACTTCACGATGTAAATTTAGATATCTATGAACAGGTTCATATTAGAAGGGATGCAATATTTCAAGCATTTCGAGAAATTGGCTTAAACATTTCATCCGTAGATGCTGTTTGTGGCAGAGGTGGTTTACTTCAACCAATCAGTGGTGGAACATATGTTGTAACCGAAAAGATGATTGAAGATTTGTTTCAATCCATTAATGGAAAGCATGTTTCCAATTTAGGGGCAATTTTGGCTAATGAAATCGCTAGTAATCTTAATATTGATGCATATATTGTTGACCCCGTTGTAGTGGACGAGATGACGACCATTGCAAAAAGAACAGGAATACCTACTATTCAAAGGAAGAGTATTTTTCATGCATT
This sequence comes from Gracilibacillus sp. JCM 18860, assembly GCF_055395245.1. NCBI lineage: Bacteria > Bacillati > Bacillota > Bacilli > Caryophanales > Bacillaceae > Gracilibacillus > Gracilibacillus sp. JCM 18860. The sequence goes on along the minus strand of NZ_AP043868.1, from coordinate 599,297 downwards.
AAATCAAAAATCAGTAGCTCGGGAAATAGCTGAACTATCTAATTCTAACTATGATGAGATGAATTTAATTATTGCACATATGGGTGGCGGTGTAACAATTGGAGCCCATGCCAATGGCAAAGTAGTTGATGTCAATAACGGCTTTGATGGAGAAGGACCCTTTTCATTAGAGAGAGCAGGCAGTATTCCAAATAATGAATTAATTAATTTGAGCTATCAACATCATGATCAAAATATGCTAAAGGAAATGATTATACATCAAGGTGGTATATATGCATATTTAGGAACAAATAAAGCAAGGGATGTAAAGGATCTGGTGGAAGCTAACGATAATAAAGCTATTTTAGTAATAGAAACACTTGCTTACCAAGTAGCTAAAGAAATAGGTAAAATGGCTGTAGTTCTTGAAGGGAATGTTGACAAAATAGTTCTAACAGGCGATTTAGCAGAGATTCACTATTTAAATCAAAAAATAATGAATCGTGTTAGTTGGATTGCAGACGTCCATGAATATCCTGGCGAGAATGTAATGCTAGCTTTATCAAGAGGAGCCTTAAGAGTTTTAGAAGGTACGGAAATACCAAAAGAGTATGAGAAAGAAATAAAGGATGATGGAGAATGGCAAAAGAATATGATCTGGTCCTATTAGGTGGCGGAACCGGAGGCTATGTTACCGCAGCAAGAGCAGCACGCTTTGGATTAAAAACAGCAATTGTGGAAAAGGAAAAACTAGGCGGCACTTGTCTTCATAAAGGCTGTATACCTACAAAAGCATTGCTGAAAAGTGCAGAAGTTTTCCAACAGGTAAAGAATGCAAAACAATTTGGTGTGGAAGTGAAGGAAACACAATTTCATTTGAATCAAGCAATAGAACGAAAGAATCAAATTATTAACACCCTACATAATGGTGTAAAATCTTTAGTTCAAAGTGCAGAAATCGATGTCTATCAAGGGTATGGCAGAATTTTAGGTCCTTCCATATTTTCTCCGATGGCAGGTAGTATCTCCGTAGAATATCAAGATGGAAGAGAAAATGATATCTTAGTACCAAAAAATGTAATTATTGCAACAGGTTCTGCACCAAATACGTTACCAGGCTTGGAGATTGATGGGGAAAAAGTCATCACATCTGATCATGCTCTTACATTAAATGAGCTACCAACTTCCATTATGATTGTTGGTGCAGGAGTAATTGGCGTAGAATGGGCATCCTTCTTCCAAGATGTTGGTGTAGAAGTAACGCTAATAGAAGCGGAGGAACAAATTTTACCTCACATGGATCAAGATATTTCGTCTGAGATGAGTAAATTGTTAACTAAAAGAGGGATTCAAGTATTAACCAATACAGCTGTTGATCCGAATACGCTACGTAAACAAGATCAGGTCGAGATTGAAACAACTAATGGAAAAAAAATCAAAACAGATCTCATGCTAGTTGCTGTCGGTAGAAAAGCAAACACTCAAAATATCGGTTTAGAAAATACCGATATTCGAACATCAAGCAATGGTTTTATTGAAGTCAATAAATATTTTCAAACAAAGGAATCTCATATATATGCAATTGGCGATGTTAATGGAGGGAAACAACTAGCACATGCTGCGACATATGAAGGCAATATTGCAGTCGAACATATTTCTGGTAATTATCCAAGCTTATTAAAAGAAACAGCTATCCCTTCATGTGTTTATGGCAAAATTGAAATTGCAACAATAGGATTATCTGAATCTGATGCAAAGCTTCAAGGAAAAACAGTCAAAATATCCAAAACATCTTTCCAAGCAATAGGAAAAGCTCATGTAAACGGAGATGTAAGTGGTTTTGCTAAGATTATTTTGGACAAGAATAATGATGATGTATTAGGTGTTCACTTGATTGGAAAAAATGTGACAGAATTAATAGGTCAAGCTAGTTTAATCCAATATTTTGATGGATCAGGGATAGAAACATCTGAAGCGGTATACCCACATCCGTCATTAAGTGAGATTATTGGAGAAGTTGCTTTAGCAGCTGAGGGGAGGAAAATTCATGGTTAACTTAAAAAATAATAGCTTATTGAATGAGGAAACATTGTTAGAAATGTATAGAGAAATGCTCTTAGCTAGAAGAATAGATGAAAGAATGTGGTTGTTAAATCGTTCTGGCAGTATACCGTTTGTTGTCTCAGGCCAAGGACAGGAAGCACTACAAATAGCTGCAGCGGCGGCGCTGGATAATCAAGTCGATTATGTCCTGCCCTATTACCGAGATCTAGGTGTTGTGATCCATTTTGGCATGTCAACAAGAGAAATATTCTTACAAGCTTTTGGAAAAGCCGAGGATCCAAACTCTGGCGGGAGACAGATGCCTAGTCACTTCGGTCAACGAAAAAACCGAATTGTCACAGGCTCTTCTCCTGTAACTACACAAGTTCCACACGCTGTAGGCTTTGCTTTAGCTGCCAAAATGGAAAATAAATCACTCGTTAGTTTTGTTACACTTGGGGAAGGTTCATCAAATCAAGGAGATTTTCATGAAGGGTTAAATTTTGCTGGTGTTCATAAACTACCTGTCATTTTTATGGTAGAAAATAATAAATACGCCATTTCTGTACCATTAAACAAACAAGTAGCATGTGAAAAAATTTCCGATCGTGCAATAGGTTATGGTATGTATGGGATAACTGTAGACGGCAATGACCCAATTACGGTGTATCAAGCAGTAAAAGAAGCAAGGGAGCGTGCTTTAAAAGGGGAAGGACCGACCTTAATTGAAGCAACTTCCTATCGTTTAACCCCACATTCAAGTGATGATGATGATATGACGTATCGAACGAAAGATGAAGTGACAACCGCTCGAGAGACTGATGGTATTTGGTTATTTAAGCAGGCACTGCAAGAAGAGAATATTTTGACAGAGGATTTGGAACAGGAAATGGAAGAAAAAATAAAACAAGAAATAAACGAAGCAACCAGTTATGCCGAAAATGCTCCATATGCGGATATTCGTACATTGACAGATCATGTATATGGGGAGGAGGGAAAATAATGGCAGTATTATCCTATATTCAAGCAGTTACAGCTGCACTAAAAGAAGAAATGGAAAGAGATGAAAAGGTATTTATTCTTGGAGAAGATGTTGGTCCAAGAGGGGGAGTTTTTCGTGCAACAGACGGGCTATACGATCAGTTTGGTGAACAAAGAGTATTGGATACACCTTTAGCTGAATCTGCAATTGCTGGAGTTGGAATTGGTGCAGCGATGTATGGGATGCGCCCAGTCGCAGAAATGCAATTTGCTGATTTTATTTTGCCAGCTGTTAATCAAATCATCTCAGAAGCGGCAAAAATTAGGTATCGTTCGAATAATGATTGGCATTGTCCTATTACGATCCGTGCACCATATGGTGGTGGTGTTCATGGAGGACTATATCACTCTCAATCAATCGAGGCGATTTTTGCTAATCAGCCAGGTTTAAAAATTGTTATGCCATCAAGTCCTTATGATGTTAAAGGTTTGTTAAAGGCTTCTATTCAAGATGATGATCCTGTATTATTTTTAGAACATAAACGTGCTTACCGATTGTTAAAGGAAGAAGTACCAGAAACAGATTATACGGTACCTCTTGGAAAAGCAGAGGTGAAAAAAGAAGGCTCGGATGTAACGGTGATCACATATGGCCTTTGTGTTCATTTTGCGAAACAAGCGGCAGAGAAGCTAGAACAGGAAGGTATCAGTACAGAAATATTGGATTTAAGAACCGTTTACCCTCTTGATCAGGAAGCAATTATTAAGGCTGCTACCAAAACTGGTAAAGTTCTTTTAGTCACAGAAGATAATAAAGAAGGCAGTATTATAGGAGAGGTTGCTGCCATTATCAGTGAAAATTGCTTATTTGATTTAGATGCACCGATTAAACGACTTGCGGCACCGGAAGTACCTGCAATGCCATTTGCATCACCATTAGAAAAAGAATTTATGATCAACCCTGATAAAATAGAACAGGCAATTAAAGAATTAGCGGAATTTTAATTAGATCGGAGTGAGACGCTTGACTGTGGAAAGAATTAATATGCCCCAACTTGGTGAGAGTGTTACAGAGGGAACAGTGAGTACATGGTTAGTCAAGGTAGGGGACTATGTTGAAAAATATGATGCAATTGCTGAAGTCATGACAGACAAAGTAAATGCAGAGGTACCTTCTTCCTATTCTGGAGTGATTAAAGAAATCATCGCACAAGAAGGAGAAACAATAGAGGTCGGCCAATTAATGTGTTATATCGAAATGGAAGCAGAACAAGCAGTTGCTGCACAGGAGAGTGAACAACCGCAGCAAGTCGTTGAACAAGGGCACGTTTCGACTGAGAAAACGATGAAAAACCGTTATTCACCTGCAGTAATGCGTATGGCACAGGAAAACAACCTAGATTTAAAAACGATTAATGGTACAGGAAAAGGTGGAAGAATTACGCGAAAAGATGTAGAAAAAGTCATCGAAAGTAAGCACTCTCCCCAAAAAGATAACCAGGAGCCTATTCCTACTAAAAAGGAAGAAGAAGAATTTGAGGAATTTACACCACCAATCATCCGTCGTAAACCAGTCAAAGCAAGACAAGGTGATAGGGAAATTCCTGTTACTGGCTTAAGAAGAACCATTGCTCAAAATATGGTGCGCTCCAAGACAGAAATACCTCATGCATGGATGATGATCGAGGTAGATGTGACGAACTTAGTTGCCTATCGAAATGCAGAAAAGGATTCCTTCAAGGAAAATGAAGGATATAACCTTTCTTACTTTGCTTTTTTCTTGAATGCCGTAGCAAAAGCTTTGAAAAAATTCCCTGAGCTTAACAGTTGCTGGGCTGGAGATCGAATTATCCAAAGAAATGAGATTAATCTATCCATTGCGGTAGCTCATGAGCATGAATTATATGTACCAGTAATTAAAAATGTGGATGAGAAAAGTATTAAAGGAATAGCAAAAGAAATTCATCAATTATCAAGAAAAGCAAGAACAGGCACCCTTGCAAAAGAAGATATGGAGGATGGCACGTTTACGGTTAATAATACAGGATCCTTTGGTTCCGTTGAATCGATGGGCGTTATCAATTATCCTCAAGCTGCTATATTACAAGTAGAGTCGATTGTAAAACGACCGGTTATTATAGATGACATGTTTGCCGCAAGAGATATGGTTAATCTTTGTTTATCTTTGGATCACCGTGTATTAGATGGGGTCATTTGTGGTGCTTTCATGTCACATGTGAAATCCATATTAGAAAATATATCTAGCGACACTACACCTATTTACTAAAAATAGGTTATTCTCTCAAAAAGTTGTTTCTTTTTATAACAAAATTTCGTATACTATGTAAGAAGGAAACCCTAGCACAGTGAGAGGGTTTCCTTCTTTTTAGAAGCTAGCAAATGAGACGCAGTTTAGTCTGTAAGTGTTGCTAAGTACAAAGGTCTTGGATGACATACACCTTGACTCACATCTCTAAGGCGTTAGCTAGCAAGCTATTATGTATCGAGATTTGGATGGATATTATGCAAAAACTGTTGAAAATCTTATATGATTCGCTTATGATTTTATTGATTATTGTAACCATATTAACCCTATGGTCCGACAATGAAATAAATTCTGAGATACACTTTATTGTCTGGTTAGTGTTTGCAATTGATTTTATTGTAAGATTTGCCTTGGCGAAAGAAAAGTGGCAATTTATTAAGAAAAACCCTTTTTTGATAATAGCAGTTATTCCGTTGGATCAATTTTTTCAGTTAGCTAGAATAGTGAGGATTTTCTATCTTTTTCGAATTAAGACAATCACGAAATATTATATTAAACCTTATTTAGAGAAATTAGAGCGAACTCATAAACTAATCATAATATGTATAATTCCTTTTGGGTTATGGATAGAAGCACTAATTATCTGGAGAATGGATAACAAACTGGATTCATGGAATAATGCGATAATAGAAGTTTTTAGTCATCTTTTTTTATTTGCTAAAAGTATAGAAATGATACAACATTTTCCTACTATTATTCTGTTAAGCATCACTTCGATATTAGGGGTACTACTCCAAGGTTTAGCATTACAGTGGTTTTTTACAAAAATAGAGGATGTTTATCGCCGAAGTGTGAATTAGTTTCGAAGGAGGACATGGGATGTTTTTAATTGAAACATTTGTTTATATTGGAACAATGGCGTTTGCTATATCGGGTTCTATTTTAGCCATACGTAAAAATTTAGATATATTTGGAGTTTTGTTATTAGGACTAACTACTTCTTTGGCTGGTGGAGTTATACGTGATTTAATGATCGGAAATATACCGCCAACAAACTTGATCTACCCGCAATATTTTCTAGTCAGTTTGTTGGCGAGTTTAGTGACCATTTTATTTTATGAAAAGATTCGACAGTTTAAAAATAGTATTGCCTTTTTTGATGCGATTGGACTTGGTGTATTTACTGCTGTTGGCGCAAACGCAGCAATTAGTTTAGATTATTCACAACCCTTTCTTATTGTAGCAATGGGGCTGGTGACAGGGATTGGCGGTGGTGTTTTACGAGATGTATTCGTTAAAGAGATTCCGTTAGTATTTCGGAAGGAAATTTACGGAATAGCCTCCATAGCAGGGTCCCTTGTATTAATTCTAACAAATGATTTCCTTCCATTGATGATTAGCCTATATCTTTGTTTTATTATGACGTTTGCTATACGTATGCTTGCACTTAAATGGAAGTGGAATGTTCCAGTTGTCACCAAAAGAACTAAAATAAAAAATACGATCAAGTCTTAAGTAGCTTCTCGATTCGTGATATAGCCTGTCAGAATTACAGCCAATGTTAAAATACAGGAGAATAATAAAGGAATAACGGCATGATGAATTTGAAATAGCTGGATGATAAATTCTTCATGAACAATCATGTCGGCACCGGTGTAGACTAAAATTGCTGATCCAACATACATTAAAGACGGGAATTTTTTTAATAATATCACAATAAATTTAGCACCAAAAACCATAAGTGGGATGCTAATAATCACTCCGATAGCTAATAACGGAATATTTCCTGCTGATGCTCCAGCGATAGCTACTACATTGTCTAAGCTCATTACTAAATCAGCTGAAATGATTGTGAGGATGGCACGATATAAGGAATGATGGGAAGAGATGTCTGGATTCTCTTCTTTTTTTATTAATATTTTGTAACCAATCCAAATGAGTAGGAGACCACCAATTAGATAGATAAATGGAAATCTCAACAAGTAAATAATTCCACTGGCAAAAAGTATTCGAAGCACAATTGCTCCTGCAACACCTATGAAAATGGCTCTATTTTGATATCTTTTCTCAAGATTTTTAGTTGCCATCGCGATAATTAGTGCATTATCACCAGATAGGACAATATCAATGGAGATTACTTGTAGCAAGCGAACCCAATCAATGTCCCATTGTAATAAATAAAATAACAATATAACCCCCCCTTGTAATGACTTACTATATTCTATGCTTATCCAATTTTCCTTTATGACAAAATGGTCCGTTTTTTTGTACGAGCTACTTAAAATGTTTTTGTCGAATTAAGGTGAATTATGTAAAAGTATGTGTTCAAATCGAATTCTTTTATGTATAATGAAAATGGAAGACATCAATATAGGGAGTACAAAAATGGATGCTAAAAAACAAATAAAATTAATTTTTACTGTTATACTATCAATTATTTCCATTTTCTTTATCATCTTATGTGTCAAGACAACACAAATTATAAGTGATATGAATGCTTCTGAAAAAAAGACGACAAATGTACTCATACTAACGACAGATGAAATGACTGACCAGAGCTGGGGAAGTCTTGCTTATAAAGGGAAATTATTAATAGAAAAACAATTTGATGTTCAAGTTTCCATGGAAGATGAAGTAGATATTGACTCGGATTTAAAAAATTTGATAAAGGCAAACAATAATGAAAAAGAATTGGATTTAGTAATTGGCCATGGAAGAGAATTTTCAGAGGCTTTTTATACGATATCTAATCAATTTAAAGATATTCAATTTGTTACGATTCATGGTGATTATCTAAATTCCAATTTAACGGTTTATACATTTGATCATCAGGAGATGGAGTATGTTGCAGGTGTTGCTGCAGCATTACAAACAAAGACAAATAAAATAGGTGTGATTGACGCAGTTAATAATGAGCATTCGGATTGGGGGTTTTCCTCTGGGATAGAAGCCATTAATCCGAAGATTGAATTATTATATGAAGTTGTTTATAGTAGAGAGGACAAAGAAAGAGCCCTCTCGATAGCTGAAAAGATGATAGATGACGGTGTCGATATTATTTATACAAAAGGAAATGGTTATAACCAAGCCGTTATTAATTATGCCAAAACGAAAGGTATATATATGATTGGATACTTAGAAGATCAATCTTATATGGCAGAGAACCATATGTTAACAAGTGTGTTAAACAATGTTCCGCAAATGTATGTCGCTATTTTGAAAGATTTTCAAAAAGACCTTAAGACTCCGGAAAAGAAAGTTTATTTAGATTCATATGACGGAGTTTACGGACTAGCGCCATTAGGGAAAATGTACACAGAAGATGAAATAGAAATTATTGAACAAGAAAAAAAGGAAATTTTATCACAAAACAAAAAATGAAAGTGTTAAGAAGTGATTGGAGTAATGCAAATGCGTGATTTTTTTAAACAATTTTCATTAAAAAATAAGCTTTTAAGCATTCTCCTCTTTATCTTGGTTATTTTTAGTGGTTTTTCTCTTTTCCTGATTCAATCCATTGATGAAATAAGTGAAATCACTAATCGGATTAAAAACAAAAACATTCCAGAATTAACTTGGTATAAACAATTAGAGCAAGAAGTGATGATAAAAAAATATCTAGTGGAGGCTCACCTTGAGAAAGGAATAGAACCTGACCTAGTTGATAAATATCAAGATCTAGAAACTGAAAAACAAGCAAGTGATTTGTCTGAATTAATGCCTATCCCAAAAGATTTGGAAGCTTACCAAAATCAAGTACAGACATTGGATTTTATCATTGTAAATAAAGTGGGAGGATTGCTAGAATACGAAAATCAAGAAGTAGCCGAAGATGTGATCAGAAATGAATACTTACCGAAGCTAGAAGAAATACATACATCCATTCAGTCTGCAAGTAATGAGGAATTTAAAATCTTTAATGAGAATGCCAATACTTATCCAGTTATTATTGAAAAGTCTTTGATCGTATTATTAGTTATTACATTAGTAGCATTTATCATTTCCATCATTTTATCCTATCGCATTAGCCGAAGTATGACAAAGCCAATTGAATCAATGGTGGAGAAGGTGAATAAAATTGCGAAAGGTAACTATGGTGAAAGACTAAAGCATTCCAACCAATTAGAGCTGCAAAGTCTGACGGAATCGATTAATCAAATGTCTCTTCAATTACAGCAGTCATTTCAAACCATTATTGGAGATAAAATAAAGCATGAACAGGTACTTAATTCGCTACCAATTGGCATTATTACATACGATAATAAAAGTCGAGAATATACGACTAACTCCTTTGTTTATAATACTTTGAAGATTACGACAGATGAATTGAAGCGATTAGTCATTGAGGAAACAGAGGAATTACATCCATTATTAGAAATGTTTATTTCCGAAAGAAATTATCACAATAAAAAGATTCTCATAGATTTAAATAAGAACAAATATGTATATTTAGTATCCCAAACAAAGTTAAGAGATCAGGAAGATAACATTACAGGTCGAATTTTTTATTTTATCGATGTCACAGAGTCAACACTTCTAGAAAAAAGAATTGTTCAATCTGAGAAATTAGCTCTAGTTGGGGAAATGGCAGCAATGTCAGCACACGAAATCAGAAACCCACTAACAGTTATTCATGGATTTTTAACGTTAATGCTAGAATCATCTGAAAAAGATTTGATGGAAAAGTATAATGTGAATTTAATGATGAAAGAAGTAGAAAGATTGTATTCCTTAGTCGAACAAATGCTTCTTATGTCTAAACAAAAAGAACCCGAAAAACAACTAACGAAAGTGAAGGATGTTTTAGATGATTTAATGCCTTTACTTAATAGTACTCTAGAGGCCAAGAATATTCATTGCGAGTTAGATATAGAAAATCATTATATTTTTGCTGATATGAAGCAATTAAAGCAAGTATTTCTGAATCTATTTAGAAATAGTATTGAAGCAATTGGTTCAAACGGAAAAATTGAAATCAAGTCAATGGTCGCGGCAGACCAGTGTATACTATCTTTTAAAGATAGTGGCCATGGAGTTCCTGACCATATAAAGGATAGTCTATTTGAACCTTTCTCAACGTCCAAATCTAATGGAACTGGTCTAGGGTTAAATTTAGTTCGACGTATAATAGAAAATCATAATGGCAAAATTTGCTTATCCCATTCAGACAAAACAGGAACGGAATTTAAAATTTCCCTTCCCATTGTTAAGGAAGCAATAACTAATAAAGGGGAGCCTCCTCCTAAACCAAACAATTGAAATAACAGACTGCTTTTTGATAAGATATAAGAGAAGCATTCGTCCGACAATTGCAGTCATTTCTAATTAGTACTGAGTATCGAAGGGTTACATATAGATAAATAGAGGAGTGGAAGAAGAATGGATTTTAATATTTTTATGGGTGATGTAGTGGAAGCGGCCAGAAAAGAGATTAAGGAAGCAGGATATACAGAGCTTCAAACCCCAGAATCAGTAGAAGAAACCCTTGAAAAAGAAGGTACCACCTTAGTGATGGTTAATTCTACCTGTGGTTGTGCAGGGGGTGTAGCAAGACCTGCTGCAGCAAGTGCGATCCATTACGACAAACGACCGAATCAATTAGTTACTGTTTTTGCTGGTCAAGATCGAGAAGCAACAGAAAAGGCTAGAGAATATTTTAAAGGTTATGCCCCATCTTCGCCATCATTTGCCTTATTGAAGGATGGAGAAATCTTAAAAATGGTGGAACGCCACGAAATCGAAGGACATAGTCCAGTAGAAGTGGTGAATAAGTTACAGCAATTATTTGATGCTTATTGTGAGGAAGTATAAGTTAAAGAGGTAAGCAGAGAAGGGAAAGGATGTGATGATCTCCTTTCCCTTTTAATTGTAATATTTTCTGTTATTATCCTGAAGTTCACTGTTCGCAAGGAGTTTATTGGGAGATAAATGCTGATAATCCCATTGTGAATGTTGATAAAATCATTGCAGCAATCATAAGATAAACAATTAACTTAATTCTTCTTTGTCGTTTTGATTTTGATGCCATGCCGATAGCCTCCTTTTAGCAATACTACTATTTATTTTACATGGTATTTTATCATTGGACAAGTACATAATAGAATAAGATTCCTCGTCGTGTATATAGAACAATTTAAATGAAAGGATGGAAATAGGATGAATGAATTACGGATCGTACATCAATTTATTGAGCTCGTTCAAATTAATTCCGAAACGACAAAAGAGCGTGAGATAGCAGATTATATTTTAGATAAAATGAAAGATTTAGATCTTGAAGTATTAGAAGATGATAGTTACAAAGATACACAACACGAAGCTGGAAATATAATTGGCAAATTAACTGGAAAAAACGAAAATGCGGACAAGATTTATTTCACTGCTCATATGGATACAGTAACACCAGGAAATAATATTCAACCACAACAGAAGGATGGTTACATTATGTCAGATGGTAGCACCATACTAGGGGCGGATGATAAAGCAGGGATTGCAGCTATTTTTGAAACGATTCATCTCCTAAAAGAAAAGGATATCGAACATGGAGACATCTATTTTGCTATTATGAGTGGAGAGGAATCAGGATTAGTAGGTTCAAGACATTTTGACAAAAAGCATTTACCAGTGGATTATGGATATGCATTGGATAGTGATGGAACGGTAGGTCATATCATCACTTCTGCCCCTTCTCAAGCAAAGATCTATGCTACTATAACTGGTAAAGCGGCACACGCTGGTGTTCAACCCGAAAAAGGAGTATCTGCTATTAATATTACGGCCAAGGCGATTACTAAAATGTCACTTGGTCGTATTGATGAAGAGACGACAGCGAACATTGGAAGTTTTGAAGGTCGAGGCCCTACAAACGTTGTATGTGATGAAGTGTTGCTAGTTGCAGAAGCTCGTTCCCTGTCAAAAGCTAAGCTAGATACGCAAGTAGAAATGATGACAAATGCGTTAAAAGAAACAGCAGAGCAAATGAACGGGAAAGCAAAGGTTAATGTAGAATATATGTATCCTGCATACCATTTTAGTAAAGAAGACAAAGTGGTTAGGAATGCAATGGAAGCAGTGACAAAGATTGGACGAACTCCAAAACTCGTGAAAAGTGGTGGAGGTAGTGATGCAAACCACTTATCCGGAAAAGGGATTCCTACAGTTAACTTAGCAATTGGATATGAAAATATCCATACCAAACATGAAAAAATGCCGATAGAGGAATTATTAAAAATTCCAGAATTAATGATTGAAATCATTAAACAAGCAATTAAAAAGTAGTGAGAGAAAATGAATAAATGGTATCCGAAAAATGGTCGTGTAATCTTACATGTTGATATGAATAGCTTTTATGCGTCTGTTGAAATTGCCGATGACCCTAACTTAAAAAACAAGCCTGTGGCAATAGCGGGAAATCCAGATGAACGAAAAGGAATTATAGTAACAAGTAGTTATGAGGCAAGAAATAAAGGAGTAAAGACGACGATGCCTCTATGGGAAGCTAGAAAGCTATGTCCTGACTTAATAGTCATTCGTCCTAATTTCCCGCGCTATCGAGAAATTTCCCAACAAATCTTCAAGCATCTAGAAACGTACACAGAATTTGTGGAGCCAGTCTCTATAGATGAAGCCTATATGGATATAACAAAATGTGCACATATTGGCTCTCCTTTAGAAATCGCTAAAATGATTCGAGAGGAGCTTCGCAAGGAACTAGGTTTACCATGTAGTATTGGTATTTCCCCGAATAAATTCTTGGCTAAAATGGCTTCTGATATGAAAAAACCAAATGGAATTACTATATTACGTAAAAGAGATGTTGAGACAAGGCTATGGCCACTACTATTAGAGCAAATGTATGGCGTTGGAAAAAAAACAGCGGAAAAATTACAGAAATATGATATTCATACTATCGGTGATTTAGTAAGAGCAGATACGCATGCTTTAAAAGCAATATTAGGGGTGAATGGGGAAAGGCTACAAGCAAGGGCGAAAGGAGAGGATCCACGACCAGTAGATCCTGATCAGGCGCAAGCATTTAAAAGTATAGGCAGTTCCATGACTTTTCCAATGGATATTGATGAGTATGATGAGCTTATTGTACAACTACAAGACCTTTCTAAAAAGGTCGCTTTCCGGTTAGAAAGGAAAAAGGCAGTTGGAAATACCATTCAGCTTGTGATTCGTTATAACAATCGTCATACAGTTACACGCCGAATAAAATTACCTCATTTCATTGAGAAGCCAGAGCAGATCTTTTACTACAGTGAAACACTTTTAAGTAAGCATTGGAACGGTGAACCAGTTCGGTTATTGGGCATAACGATGCAGAATACGGAAAAAAAGGATGAATTATTTTATCAAATTAATCTTTTTGATTACCTTGATGAACTTCCGTAGTTTTAATCAAAAATTCGTCTAAATCGTTGGCGATTTGTGTATTAGTAAATACGGATTGTGCCTCCTGTAATAATTGATTGGACTCACTCTTATGAAATCTTGCGGAAATATGGGTTATAATTAACCGTTTTACTCTCGCTTCTTTAGCTAGATGGGCAGCTTGAATAGTGGTAGAATGAAAATAATCCCTTGCAAGCTGTCCTTGCTCCTTTGAAAAGGTCGCTTCATGAATGAGTAATGTTGCATTCTGCGCAAAAGCAATATGCTCCTCATTATACCTTGTATCACCGAATAAAACGATTACTCTTCCTTTTCTTGGCTTATCTATATATGGACTTGTATCGATTTCTTCCCCGCTTGGCAATGTTACAAAATCATTTTCTTTTATTTGTTGATAAACGGGGCCGGGTAATATATTGTCTTTCTTTAACCGATCGACAAGCAATTTACCTGGCAAATCTTTTTCTTCCATACGAAAGCCGTAGCTTGTAATTCCGTGATCTAATTTTTTACAATAGACTTTAAATTTACTATCCTCAAAAATTAAACCTTCTTCCAATTCTTTAAAATATATGGAATAAGAAAGCCTTGTGCCACTAATCTCTAAGCTAGTTTCCACAAATTCTCGGATACCTTTAGGACCATAGATAAAAACAGGCTCCCTACCAGCTTGAAATGCCCGACTGCTTAAAAAACCGGGGAGGCCAAAAATATGATCACCATGAAGATGTGTGATAAAAATCTTATTAATCTTTCTAGGACTGACAGTTGTATGAAGTATTTGATGCTGGCTAGCTTCGCCACAATCAAACATCCAAAATTCATTTAGTTCTTGTCGCAGATCTAACAGGATTGATGTAACATTTCGATTTTTGCTGGGCATTCCAGCTCCTGTACCGAGAAAAGTAACATTCATTTGATTCATTCCTTAAGGGTTGGTTAATTTTTTTCTGATTTGTATAGCTAAGCTTGGTATATCCGTAAATAATCCGTGTGCGCCTAATCGCAATACTCGAGCTATCGAGAAAGGATGATTAACCGTATAGACAGCCGTATAAATTTTTTCTGTCTTGGCTTTTTCGACTAATCGCTTGGATAATAATCGGTAGCGAATATGAAGACCTGTAACCCCTAATTCTTTAGCAAGTTGGACCAGATCGGGATTTCTTCTACTTGTTAAATAGGAGTATGGTATTGCACAATTAAGCTTTTGCAGACGCTTAAGACTCTTAAAATTAAAAGTCGAGATGACAGAAAGTTTTTCCATCTTATGTGCTTGGATTCTTTCACAAACAATTTTTTCAATGTGCTCATAATCAATGACACCATTTTTTAATTCTATATTCAGCTTTAACTTCTTCTTTTTATTCCATGCTAGTAACTGATCTAAAGTTGGGATGGTGGTATTGGAATAAGTAGAAGAAAACCATGACCCTGCATCTAATTCTTGGAGCTCTTTATATGTATAGTCTTGAACAAAACCAATTCCATCCGTCGTCCTTCTTACATTTTCATCATGAATGAGTACTGGTATTTGATCCTTCGTTAGTTGAACATCTGTTTCAATACCATCTGCTCCTTGTTTAGCAGCTAGTTCAAAAGCAGGCATTGTATTTTCTGGAGCTGCTTTACTTGCACCCCTATGTGCGTAAATAATTGGTGCCATTATAAATCCACTCCCGCCCTTTTAGTCTCTTCTGATTGTCTAGTATTTCTTATAAATTGTCAATGCTCTTATCATTCTTTACCTATTGTATTAATGATAGGACCTTTTTAGTCTTTATCCTTCGTTTTTGAGGTAATGTTTCGAATGGATGAATAAAGCAAATTACACCTTAAGAGCATGATTATTTCATTATAGGAAGGATAAACTAAAGTATCAATTAGTGAAAGGGTGTTAGCAGTAAATGGAAAAAGTGTTTATTAGTCCAGCGAAATATGTTCAAGGTAAAAATGTAATAGAAAATATTAGTCAATATGTAAAGGGAATGGGAGATCAAACCATTGTCATGGCAGATGAATTAGTTTGGGACATTGCGGGACATAAAGTAGTCAATGAATTAAAAAAAGGAAGTATAAAGTCCGAAGAGGTATTATTTAAGGGAGAGGCATCAAAGGAAGAGATTAACCGTATCTCACAAACCGCAAAGGATACAGGGGCAACTATAGTTGTAGGTGTAGGTGGTGGTAAAACCCTAGATACTGCAAAAGCAGTAGCAGATGACCTTGATGCCTATACGGTTATTATACCAACCGCTGCCTCTGCAGATGCACCAACTAGTGCACTTTCTGTCGTTTATTCCGATGACGGCATTTTCGAGTCCTATCGCTTCTATAATCGGAATCCTGATTTAATCCTAGTAGATACAAAGGTGATTGCAGAAGCACCGCCACGACTTTTAACTTCTGGTATCGCGGATGCTATGGCGACCTGGATTGAAGCAAGAAGTGTTATTCGGTTCGGGGGAAAGACAATGGCTGGTGGTGCAACAACAATTGCTGCAGAAGCAATTGCAGAAAAATGTGAGGAAACGTTATTTAAATATGGCCATCTAGCTTATGAATCAGCAAAAGCCAAAGTAGTAACACCTGCACTAGAGTATATCGTGGAAGCTAATACATTACTTAGTGGACTAGGCTTTGAGAGTGGGGGATTGGGAGCTGCACATGCTATTCATAATGGTTTTACGGCACTTAAAGGAGATATACACCACTTAACTCACGGGGAAAAGGTAGCTTTTGGTACATTAGTGCAGTTAGCCTTAGAAAAGCATAGACTAGAAGAAATTGAAAAATATCTTGGATTTTTTATTAGTCTGGATTTACCTGTAACGTTAGCTGATATCAAACTGAAGGATGCTACTAGAGAAGATATTATGAAAGTGGCAAAAGCTGCAACCATTGATGGCGAGACCATTCACCAAGCATTTCATATTACAGCAGATCAGGTAGTGGACGCGATCTTTGCTGCCGATCAGTACGCTAAAGCATATAAGAAAAAGCAGCAGTTATAATTTGATTAAAAGAATGTGACCTTATGGGTAGGTTAACGAATCAGGTCACATTTTTTTGTAAGGTAAGACAGATAAAAATATGATCCCAAAGAAAAAGAGAAGCGCATTGGGCAACGTCCACGACGCGCCTAGAAAATAGGTAGGCGACTTCCCGCACCACCCTGCGATAAGTCATCATCGGTTTTAAATGTGAATGAAGGCTGACTAAATACGGATTGTGCGTCCAATGTCGGCATACCCCTATGAAGGGACATATTTCCATAATCTCAGTTGTGCACTTCGTCGCTACGTTTCTAAACGGTCGCCCAGCGCTTTTATTGCTGCCATGCATGTATGTGTTTACTGACTAAGTCTTCGCTATATGGTAAAATAATTATAGGTGATGTGAATGAAATCGATCAATGGCAAAAAGGTTTTAATAACCGGGGCATCAAATGGTATTGGTGCTGCAGTGGCCCTTGAGCTTGCAAAAAGAGGGGCCATTCCGATTATGGTAGCTAGATCAAAAGACAAATTACAAACATTACAAAATAGATTAAAGGAAGATTTTCAAATTGAAGCTACGTACTATCCGGTTGATCTACTAAACCTTTCAGAGTGGAAACAAGTGATAGAACGAATAAAAATCGAAAATGTAGCGATAGATGCCATTATCAATAATGCAGGGATAGGTTTATTTGAATCATTAGACAAGATCGAGTGGAAAGAAGTAGAGAAAATGCTAAGACTTAATAACAAAGCATTGATATATACGACACATGCTTTTTTGCATCGGTTGAAACAGCGCCCAGAAGCTCACATTATTAATATAGCTTCACAAGCTGGCAAAATTGCCACACCAAAGTCTGCTGTTTATAGTGCAACGAAGTCTGGCGTGATCAGCTTTTCCAATGCTTTACGTCTCGAATTAATCGATACAAACATTCGAGTGATGACTGTTAATATTGGGCCTGTGAAAACAAACTTCTTTGACCATGCAGATCCATCAGGTAGTTACCAAAATAATGTAGCGAAATATATGTTAGATGCAGATTATGTGGCCAAGAAGATAGTCCAAGCAATGTTCACGAAAAAAAGGGAGATCAATTTGCCATACTGGATGCAAGTAGGCGCGATTGTTTATCAGCTTTTTCCAGCAACGATGGAAAAAGTTCTGCATAAGCAATTTCATTCAAAATAGGGGAGGTAGCAATTATGGAATTGACAATTACGAAAGATGCACTTCAAAAAATTAATACTCTAAATGATCGAAAGAAAGAGTGGATTCATTTAGCTTATGATACGGAAGATTGTGGTTGTGGGGTAAATGGTATGCCTACCTTTGAACTAAAGGATCAGATCGAGGACAATGAGAAGCGTGTTTCTTGTGATCAGTTTTCTGTTAGTGTCCATTACCAGCAAGCAGTGTTTTTTGCTAAAGAAATGACCCTTGACTTTAATGGACAAACCTTTCGACTATCCAGTCCTGAAGGGGTTCTAAACCCATTTATTCCACCATCTGTAATAGGTCACTAATAAGTGCAATCAAAAAAGTCGGTTTCTATTTACAAGGAACCGACTTTCATTTTGTTAACATTTTACATCAATATGACTACTCCTACTGCCCGAAATGATGATTTTACTACTTCTTCTAATTGGGATAGAACCCCTATTTATCGATGCTTTTCATATTTATTCTGTTTGGCAATATGAGCCACTTGTTCGAGTTGAGCTGTTGTAAAAGATTGTTCCAATGCTTTTACATTTTCGCTTAATTGAGTAGAGGAACTAGCCCCAGCTACAATGGAGGATACTGCCCCATTTTGGAGAGCATATTGGATGGCTAAACCGGTCAAAGTCTGGTCACTATTTAGTAGATCAATTAATTGCTTTATCGTGGAGAGTAGCTCATCCTGACGATAATCCAGATAGCCTTTCTGTGCTTTCGCTTGAGTAATCGATAAGGCATCCTTTGTAAGCATGCCTTTAGCAAGACTACCCCTAGTAACAACACTAATTTTTTGTTTCTGTAATAGTGGTAGTATCTCTTCTTCTGCTCTACGATCAAAAATACTATATTGCATCATGACACTTTGGATGCTTGCTTTATTGACAAACTGCTTAATGACATTAGGACGAATCGAAGAGATACCATAATAACGAATGACCCCTTCTTCGACGAGTTCTTCGAATGCTTCAATTGTTTCATCGATTGGATCCTCTATTGTTCCACCATGTAATTGGTATAAATCAATATGATCTGTTTGAAGACGCTTGAGACTACTTTTCACCTGTGATTTTATGTAAGCTTTTGACGGATCCCAATACCAGCTTCCATCTTCCTTCAGATGATTGCCAACCTTTGTAGCTAAAACAATATCATTTCTTCTTTTTTTAATAGCTTCTCCGACTATTTCTTCATTTCTACCTTGATCATATAAATCGGCAGTATCTAAATAATTGATTCCATAGTCGAGAGCTTGATCGATTATATAATTGGCTTGCTTTCGTTCCGTGCCGAGTGACATACATCCTAAAGCCAGCTCCGATACATATAAATTAGAGTCACCTAACTGTACCTTCCTCATCTACAAACATCCTCTCTTTATATAAATGGCTGTTCTTTTTCATTGTATATATAGCGATTAAGAAATACAATAATTGTAGCTCATCTGTAATGAGTGTAGATTATGTAGTAGAAGTATATTGTGGAACTAATTGTAGAAAAAGGAGCTTATGTGTAGTGAATTTAGAAGAAAAAACAATCCAAACAAAAGAAATTTTTGATGGCAAAATTATTAAGGTGCAGGTGGAGGATGTTACACTACCGAATGGGCATACTTCCAAACGAGAAATTATTAAGCATCCGGGAGCCGTTGCCGTAATTCCAATTACGAAGGATAATAAAATCATATTTGTGAAACAATATCGAAAACCGTTAGAAAAGGTTTTAGTAGAAATCCCTGCTGGTAAATTAGAAGAAGGAGAAGCACCAATTACTACAGCTCTTCGTGAGTTAGAGGAAGAAACCGGCTATACAACGAAGTCGTTACATTATGTAACATCCTTCTATACTTCACCAGGCTTTGCAGACGAGATTATTTATTTATATGAAACGAGCGATCTAGAGAAACTAGAGGTTGAAAAACAGCTGGATGAAGATGAATTTGTCGAGCTATTAGAATTAACATTAGAAGAAGCAGAGCATTTAATACAAAGTCAAGAAATACATGATGCGAAAACTGCTTATGCAATCCTTTATTTAAAAAGCAAAGGTATGAGATAAAACATGAATACATTTTTTGCCGATTTACACATTCATATTGGTAGGAACAAATTTGGAAAACCTGTGAAAATTACGGGTTCGAAGAGTTTAACAATTACTAATGTATTAAAAGAAGCTTCTGAACGAAAAGGAATGGATTTAGTTGGAGTAATCGATTGCCATGCTCCAGCAGTATTGAGTGAGCTTGAGGATGCTATTCAAGATCAGATGGCAGTCGAGCTAGAGGAGGGTGGAGTTCGTTATCAGAATACAACCCTACTATTGGGAAGTGAAATCGAAATATATGATAATCATTGCCGCGGTCCGATTCATGTCCTTTGCTATTTTCCAACCATTAATAAAATGAAGCAATTTTCTCAATGGTTAGTTGGGAAGATGAGGAATCTGGAGCTTAGCTCTCAACGCTTTTATGGGGAAGCGGTTGAATTGCAACGAACGGTGAAGGAGCTAGACGGATTGTTCATTCCTGCCCATATCTTTACCCCTTTTAAAAGTCTATATGGTAAAGGAGTGCACCGTAGTTTAAAGGAAGTATTAGATCCATCCCTAATAGATGCTATCGAACTTGGCTTAAGCTCTGATACACAAATGGCAGATCAAATAAAGGAATTACATGAATATCCCTTTTTGTCCAATTCAGATGCTCATTCCCTAGCGAAAATAGGAAGAGAGTATCAGCAATTACAGATGAAAGCAGCAAATTTTGATGAATGGTATAAAGCATTACGGAATGTAGATGGTAGAAAAATAATCGCTAACTATGGACTTAACCCTAAGTTAGGAAAATATCATAATACCGTATGTAAGGAATGTTTATCTCCAATAAAAGAGACTCCATGTCCACATTGTGGTGCCACATCCATGATAAAAGGTGTAGCAGATAGAATAATGGAGTTATCGAGTAATGGAGAGAGTCCAGAACGACCACCATATATTTATCAAGTCCCTCTAGAATATGTACCAGGACTTGGAAGGAAAACCTTTGAAAAGTTACTTGACCACTTCGGCAATGAAATGAACATCATTCACTTTGTTGAGAAAAACGACTTAATAGATGTAGTAGGTGAAAAAATAGCAAATTCTATCATTAATATTAGAAAAGGAAAAGTGGAGATTATTACTGGTGGCGGAGGTAGGTATGGCAAAATAACTTAATAAGTAAGTTCTATTTCTAGCATCCTTTTCATAGATTGAAATGAGACTATGTTCAAGGATGTGAAGGAAATGCTAAAGAAGAGAAATCATATTGTAGCACATTTAAACCAACACTATACTATTTATATATTTACTATTATCTTGTTTTTGACTGGGATCATTTTCGGAGCCATTATAGTGAATAGTATGTCATTTATTCAGAAACAAGATCTCTTTTTTTATTTAGAACGATTCTTCCAAAATTTTTTAGTGGAGGATGGCGTTACTCGTAAAGCTCTATTTCAAAATGCCATGCTTTACCATATACAGTTTCTTGCACTTCTTTTCTTCCTGGGACTAGCAGTTATTGGATTACCAATAATTTGGGTCCTATTATTCGTCAAAGGAGTAGCAATTGGTTTTACTGTTGGTTATTTTGTAAATCAACTTGGATGGAAGGGATTACTGTTCTCTTTTTCTGCCATTGCACCTCAGAACCTCATTGTTATACCTGTTTATATAATGGCGAGTGTTTTTGCAATGATCTTTTCCTTTACGTTAATACAAAGTATCTTTTCGAAACGGTATAAGCTTCCTGTACTGCAAGTGTTTTATCGTTATATTGCATTGTTCGTCCTTTTAATTATAGGAGCAAGTGTTGCAGCGGTTCTAGAAACAGTCGTTTCATTTGAATCGATGAAGCTTATATCTGAGCAAATTCTTAAATGATAACAATTTCAATTTAGAAATTAATATTATTTATCTAATTATAATAATTTTAATTGACAGTCGGAGGACCTCTATTTATAATTGTTTTGTAGGGAGGTCTTAGGTATGGAACATCGATTAGACCGTATCAAAAAAGAATTACATGCACAAAGCTATAAGTTAACCCCTCAAAGGGAAGCTACGGTTAGAGTACTTTTAGAACGGGAAGAAGATCATTTAAGTGCTGAGGATGTCTATTTATTAGTTAAAGATAAAGCACCTGAAATTGGCCTAGCAACAGTTTATCGAACATTAGAATTACTGACAGAGCTAAAAGTAGTAGATAAAATAAATTTTGGTGATGGTGTTTCTCGTTATGACCTTCGGAAGGAAGGGGCTAAGCATTTTCATCACCATCTAGTTTGTACAGAATGTGGGTCTGTAGAAGAAATAATGGATGATTTATTAGAAGAGGTTGAGGAAATCGTTCAGAAGGATTGGGGATTTCTCGTGAAGGATCATCGACTAACCTTCCATGGGATCTGTAGAGTATGTCAGGAAAATATGGAGGAAGAGGAGAAGAATTAGGTATATTTCTTCTTTTTTTTGGTATAAATTCTAATAGAATAATATTTTCTATTAGGAGAATCAAAATGTCTAAAATGATCAAAATTATATTAGAGATGACAAAGGTTTTGTTGATCTTTGTCATATGTACATTATTGTTTTATTATGTTATAAAGGCATTACACCAAGAGTATGAACAGCTGGACCGCTATGAAATGCCAAAAGGCAACGCAGTAGAGGTTTTCGAACAGGAGGAAAATGATCTCCTGGAAAGGATAAGTATATTTTTTCGATTGGGTGAATAGATCATGGATGACATGTTATATCCTGTAGAAGAATTCTATCATTATTTACGAATTGAGCGAGGCTTATCAAATAATACACTTCAGGCCTATCGCAGAGATTTATCGCATTATTATCAATTTTTAAATGAAAATAAAAAGCTTGAAAAATGGGATAATGTCTCTAGGCAAGATATCTTGCAATTTTTATATCATTTAAATGATACGGGAAAATCAACCTCGACGATTGCGAGAACACTATCTACGATTCGATTATTTCATCAGTTTTTGATTAGAGAATTTCAACTTTCTCAAGATCCGAGTTTACATATCGAAACACCAAGAACCGGAAGGAGACTTCCCAAGGTTCTTTCGACGGATGATGTAGAAAAACTACTAAGCATAGAGCCCAAAGACAAATATTCGATTCGTAACAAAGCAATGCTAGAAACACTTTATGCAACTGGCTTGCGCGTAACCGAATTAACCGATTTAACATTAGCAGATCTACATTTGACAATGGGCTTTGTGCGCTGTTTTGGTAAAGGCTCTAAGGAGCGTATTGTACCATTAGGTGACCTAGCAAAGGAATCGGTCGAAATGTACCTTGAACAGGCGAGGCCAATGTTAGTAAGCAAAAAAAATACGGAAAATGTATTTGTTAATCATCACGGAAATCGGTTATCACGTCAAGGTTTCTGGAAAATTATTAAGCAAATTGCCAAAGATGTAGGAATTGAAAAAGAAATATCTCCACATACATTAAGGCATTCCTTTGCTACACATTTATTAGAGAATGGTGCTGATTTAAGAGCTGTTCAAGAAATGCTTGGACACTCTGATATTTCAACCACTCAGATTTACACACATGTATCGAAGTCCCGCTTGAAAGATATTTACAAAGAGCATCATCCGAGAGCTTAGTCCGAAGATTACAGCACCCATTGACATTCGTTTAAACTTGTCAATGGGTGTTAACTTTCTCCTAAATAAAACTTGATTATTAGGTAACGTAAATTTTTCGCATAGTAGGTTAAACTATAGGGTAATGATTACTGGGAGGGAAAGAATATGTCACCATTTAAACGAATATTTTTAATTGTGTTAGATTCTGTAGGAATAGGCGAAGCTCCCGATGCAGAAGCCTTTCAAGATAAAGGAGCAGATACTTTAGGACATATTGCAGAACATCGAGGTGGCCTAAACATGCCAAATATTGCGAAGTTAGGATTAAGTAATATACGTGAAATAAAGGGCATTGAGCCAGCAGCTGAACCTAAAGCCTTTTATACCAAAATGCAAGAGGCATCAAATGGGAAGGATACGATGACTGGCCATTGGGAGATTATGGGACTAAGAATAGATACTCCATTTCGTACGTTTGAGCAATTTCCAGCTGAACTAATACATGCCCTTGAGAAAAAAACTGGACGTAATGTGATTGGAAATAAGCCTGCCTCTGGAACAGAGATAATTAAGGAACTGGGAGAAGAGCATATCAAAACAGGAAATTTAATTGTATATACCTCTGCTGATTCCGTTCTCCAAATCGCAGCACACGAGGAAATAGTCCCTATCCGAGAGTTATATAAAATTTGCGAAATTGCTCGTGAGTTAACGTTAGACGAAAAGTATATGATAGGGCGAGTCATTGCAAGGCCATTCATAGGGAAGCCAGGAGCCTTTGAGCGCACTTCTAACCGACATGATTATGCGCTGAAACCGTTTGGTAGAACAGTTATGAACGAATTAAAGGATGGTGGCTTTGACGTCATTGCACTTGGCAAAATTTCAGATATTTATGATGGTGAAGGAGTAACCGAAACAATTAGAACAAAGGATAATACAGATGGCATACAGAAGTTTATTGATTCCATGTCCAAATCCTTCCATGGTTTAAATTTTCTTAACCTAGTCGATTTTGATGCTAAATATGGTCATCGTAGAAATCCAGCTGGCTATGCAGAGGCTTTAGAAGCGTTTGATACAAGACTACCAGAAATTCTAGAGAATATTGGTACAGATGATTTATTGATCCTTACGGCAGATCATGGCAATGATCCAACCCACCACGGCACCGATCATACTAGAGAATTTGTACCATTACTAGTCTTTCATCAAAATATTACCAAGGCAAACCGATTACCAATTCGTGAAACTTTCGCGGATATCGGTGCAACCATTGCAGAAAATTTTGATGTGAAAAGGCCACAACATGGGACAAGCTTTTTACAGGATATTTTAGCTAATAGCTAACCGTTGGTTTAATGGAATTTCCTTGATATCATAATTGCTTATGCATTTATGAAAATTACAACTAAAAGGATGAGTTTATATGAGAATGGTTGATATTATTAGCAAGAAACGAAATGGAACGAAACTAGAGGAAGCGGAAATTCGCTTTTTCATCGAAAACTATATGAAAGATGAAATTCCAGATTATCAGGTTTCTGCTTTATTAATGGCAATATATTATCAAGGAATGGATCAAGATGAAACGGCGTTATTAACAAAAGTGATGGTAGAGTCTGGAGATGAGATTGATTTATCCCCAATTAAAGGTCATAAAGTTGATAAACATTCTACAGGTGGAGTAGGCGATAAGACAACATTAATTGTAGGACCATTAGTAGCAGCTGCGGGTATACCTGTTGCTAAAATGTCAGGTAGAGGTTTAGGACATACAGGTGGAACGATTGATAAATTAGAGTCTATACCTGGATTTCAAGTGGAGATAACGAATGATCAATTTATTCGTAATGTTAATCAATATAAGCTAGCAGTTGTCGGTCAAACAGGGAATCTAGCTCCTGCAGACAAGAAGCTATATGCGTTGCGAGACGTAACCGCAACAGTGGAGTCTATACCGTTGATAGCAAGCTCTATAATGAGTAAAAAAATTGCTTCAGGTGCAGACAGTATTGTTTTAGACGTGAAAACTGGTTCAGGGGCATTTATGAAATCGTTAGAAGATTCGAAACGTCTGGCTAAAGAAATGGTCCAGATTGGAAATCAATTAGGTCGACGAACAATAGCTGTTATTAGTGATATGAATCAACCATTAGGTTATGAAATTGGGAATGCAAATGAAGTGAGGGAAGCTATCCATGTCTTACAAGGAAAACAAGTAGAGGATCTTCGAGAACTTGTATTAGAATTAGCTGCTCATATGACAATATTAGCAGGAATTTACTCAAGCTATGAAGAGGCGATAGCAAAACTGACCATATTATTGGATGAAGGCCATGCTCTAAAAGCTTTTAAAGATTTTATATTGGCACAAAACGGAGATATTTCGGTTATTGAAGATCCTGAAAAGCTACCGAGCTCTTCTTACCATATTCAAGTTAGTGCAAAACAAACAGGATATATACACGAAATAACAGCTGATACTATTGGAATCGCAGCAATGCATCTTGGAGCAGGACGTGCGAAAAAAGACGATCAGGTTCATCATGGAGTTGGAATAACCTTACACAAGAAAATAGGTGATAAGGTCGAAATCGACGAACCACTAGCAACTCTCCATGCTGATCAGGAGGATGTCCAAGAGATCATGGAACTCATTAGGGATGCTATTACAATCCAAGATAATCCTTCTAATAAACCTAAGATGATTTATGAAGTAATAGATAAGTAAAGAACCTTAGTATTCGTAAAGCGATGAACTCATTCATCGCTTTTTTTTTACGTTAGGAAGCATAAAATTTCTACACAGTAGAAGTTTCGAAGTAGCTGAAATTTTAAGGTATTAGGTATAAGAAAAACTAGGCATTCACCAAAAAAGAGTGAATCCGAGTTTTTCTAATGTTATAAAAATACTCGGTTTTGGCAAAAATAATTAGTGTTAACTATTGGAGGTGTATGTAGGTGAAAATGGTAAATAGACTGCTACTAATAATGGCAAATGTTCTGCTTCTAACATGCTTTTCAGGATATCTAAATATCCATGCTTCCCATCATCAACCAGTAAGTGAATCTGCTTCTCTTGATTTAGCTGAAAATTCAAAATCAGCTATATTAATAGAACGAGATACTGGTAAAGTTTTGTTTGAGAAAAATGCTGACGAGTCCTTACCACCAGCAAGTATGACTAAAATTATGACAATGCTATTAATTATGGAAGCTCTTGATAAGGGAGAAATAACCTTAGAAGAAACGGTTCGAGTCAGTGAGAATGCTGCTTCCATGGGTGGCTCACAAATATTTTTAGAGGCAGGAGAAGAAATGACCGTAAACGATTTACTGAAAGGTATAGCGGTAGCTTCTGGAAATGATGCAAGTGTTGCGATGGCCGAAAAAATAGCCGGTAGTGAAAAAGCATTCGTAGAGCTAATGAACAAAAAAGCGAAGGAATTAGGTCTTAAGAATACGGTCTTCCAAAATGCGACTGGACTCCCCGCTGAAAACCATACAAGTACAGCAGCAGAGATGGCCACAATGGCAAAGGCTTTATTAAAATATGAAAATATAACAGATTATACAAGTATTTATGAAGACTATTTACGTGAAGGCAAGGAAAATGAATTTTGGCTTGTGAATACAAATAAGCTGGTAAAATTTTATGATGGCGTAGATGGTTTGAAAACAGGATTTACGAATGAAGCGAAATACTGTCTAACTGCTACTGCTGAAAAAGAAGGAATGAGGGTGATTGCAGTAGTGATGGGTGCTGGGTCCACTAAGGAACGTAATAGTGATGTTAGTCAAATGCTCGATTATGCTTATAGCAAATATGCAACAAAACCGTTATTCGAAAAAAACCAATCGATTACTAGTTTTGAATGGCTAAAAGCTGACAAACAAAATGTGGATATCATTACTAATGACTCTATTTCCATTGTACATCAAAAAGGGGAGGACTTAAGTGGAATTGAAACAAAAATGAAAATAAATCAAAATATATCCCTTCCAATCAAAAAAGGAACTACTGTTGGTAAGCTACAAGTGATGCAAGGTGGAAAAGTGATCAGTGAAACAGATCTCGTCCTTTCTGAGGATATGAAAAAAGCAAGCACATTCCAATTATGGAAGAGAACTTGGCGGTCGCTCTTTTCTCTATAGTTTTACCGTAAATATATCGTTTCCTAAATTGAAGAAATGATTTTGC
Source organism: Gracilibacillus sp. JCM 18860 (assembly GCF_055395245.1). Taxonomy (NCBI): domain Bacteria; kingdom Bacillati; phylum Bacillota; class Bacilli; order Caryophanales; family Bacillaceae; genus Gracilibacillus; species Gracilibacillus sp. JCM 18860. The sequence goes on along the minus strand of NZ_AP043868.1, from coordinate 571,555 downwards.
AATATTTGCTCGATTTCGTTCTAGTTTTGTCATAAAGCAGGATAATAAAAGATCTTTGTAGAAATAGAAACTCAAGTTAGAAAAGAGGGAGGATGAATAATGCAATTAACGACACAATTTGTTCCTATTGAAAATGTATTAATTGTACGATTAGAAGGAGAGCTAGATCACCATTCTGCAGCAAGACTAAAGATAGATTGGCAAGAGGAAATGAGAAAAAACCGAACAAAACATGTGGTTTTAAATTTGCAACATCTACATTTCATGGATAGTTCAGGTCTTGGAGTTGTCTTAGGTAGATATAAAGAGATTAAACAACTGGGCGGCGAGATGGTTGTTTGTTCTATTTCCCCTGCAGTAAAACGCTTGTTCGAAATGTCGGGTTTATTCAAAATAGTTCGATTAGAATCAGATGAATCCTTTGCATTGCTTACGTTGGGGGTGGCCTCATGAATAATTCGATGCAATTACATTTTAAAAGTATTAGTGAAAATGAAGCATTTGCACGGATTACGGTAGCTGCCTTTGTATCCCAAATTGATCCAACGATGGATGAATTAACAGAAATCAAAACTGTTGTCTCCGAAGCGGTGACCAATGCAATTATTCATGGTTATGAGGAAGACCCGAATCAATATGTCTATATTGAGTGTTCCATTACAGATAGCACCTTATCCATTTCTATTCAGGACCAAGGCCTAGGAATTGAGAACATAGATTTAGCTAAAGAGCCATTGTTTACCTCTAAACCAGAGCTTGAAAGATCGGGGATGGGCTTTACCATCATGGAAAACTTTATGGACAAGGTAGAAATACAATCAAGTCCTGGAGAAGGCACCACTATCAGAATGGTCAAAGACTTCCAACGAAGTAAAAGTTTTTGTAATTAGGTGATGCGGATGACAAAAATGAAAAATGCATCCCCCCTTCAGGATAAAGAGGTCAAACGATATATTCAATTAAGTCAAGAAGGCGATGAAAATGCTCGATCCATTCTTGTAGAAAAAAATATCCGGCTAGTATGGTCAGTTGTGCAACGATTTTTAAATCGGGGGTATGACCAGGACGATCTTTTTCAAATTGGTTGTATTGGTTTGCTGAAATCGATTGACAAATTTGATCTGAATTACGATGTGAAATTTTCTACCTATGCAGTACCTATGATAATCGGTGAGATTCAACGATTTATTAGGGATGATGGAACGGTGAAAGTAAGCCGATCCCTAAAGGAGATTGGTAATAAAATTCGTCGCACCTCGGATGAATTAACGAAGGATTTAGGGAGAGCACCAACAATTCAAGAGATCGCTAATAAGCTCGAACTAAGCCCAGAGGAGATCATCCATGCACAAGAAGCAACGAAGAAACCACAATCCATTCACGAGACTGTTTTTGAAAACGACGGCGATCCGATCACCCTGTTGGATCAAATTGCAGATACAGGAGATAACTGGTTTGAAAAAATTACGATGGAACAGTTAATTAATGAATTAGATCAAAGAGAGAGACTTATTGTTTATCTTAGGTATTATAAGGATCAAACACAAACTGAGGTTGCCAATCGTTTAGGTATTTCACAAGTTCAGGTTTCTAGGATTGAGAAAAAGATATTAGAAAAAATGAAAGAAGAAATGTTGAATTAAAATAGTATAGCCTTTACGTAATAACTCGGCGAATGCCGAGTTTTTTATTTTACGTTAAGAAAGTATAAAATTTTTGGCAGGAAGTAAAGCAACGAAGCGAAAATTTTGAAATCCAAAGTATAAGAAAAGCTAACGCATCGGCTAAAGGACGAGCGAATGCGAGTTTTTCTAATGCTGGAAGAGTCGTTGTTTTTCTTATATGGGTATAATTTTTCCCTAATTTCAAAAACTACTTCATAACCAACAGTTTATAACTAAGTTTGTATAAGGGGTGATGCTTAGTGGAGGAAAAAGTATATATCCGGCTTAGAAAGAAAATTAGAGTTAAACATAATCACCTTATTTTACTGAAGGATATCGCTTATTTAACAGGGAATATTTCTTATCTTGATAAGTTAGATCACTTAAAGATTTATCAGATTACGGAAGAGGATAAAAATGTATCAGTTATTGATGGATTTCATCTGTTAGATAAATTAATTAAAGCATATCCATCCTTGACTTTTGAATTAGTTGGACCTAGTCAGACAATTGTGGAAATTAGCAAACAAAAAAAACAAGCCAATATTTTGCTCGTTACAGCAATCTGGCTACTTCTGTTCGTGGGATCCGCCATGGCAATTATCAATTTTCACTATGATGTTAGCATGCAGGAGGTTCATCAGAGTTTGGCATATTTCTTTACAGGGGAAAGAGTGAACAAACCACTATGGATACAAATTCCATACTCGATCGGATTAGGACTAGGAATGGTACTCTTTTTTAATCACATCTTCCAAAAACGATTTAATGAGGAACCGAGCCCGCTCGAAGTAGAAATGTTTAATTATCAGCAAGATTTAGATACCTATCTTATTAATCATGAGAATGTTTTGAATAATAGAGACAATGAATGACATGCGATCTATTATTGCAGAAACCATTATCGGGTTTGGTTCTGGAATTATTGTTGGTTCAGGTCTAGTCGCTTTATTAACAGTGTTAGGAATTATTCCACGGTTGGTCCAGCTGAGTAAATCTTATACTTTTGTCAAATCATATCAAGCAGCTGTCATACTAGGAGGTATAATAGGGACACTTTTTTCCTTCAGTCAAATTTCGATCCATGTTCCCATACTTATCCAAGTATTGTTCGGACTATTCCATGGTGTTTTTATCGGAATGCTTGCAGCAGCATTGACAGAGGTGCTAAATGTTTTTCCCATCTTAATGAAAAGATTAGGAATGAGCACAGCACTGTTGTGGTTATTAATGGCAATCGTATTAGGCAAAATTTTTGGCTCTCTTTTCCACTGGATCACCTTTGTCGATATTATGTCATCGTGAAATATGTTAATTTAATGAGGGATAATAGATGAAAAAAACCAAAAATCAAAAAAAAATCTCATCATCTATAAATATGAATGAGTCTTATTTAAAATCAAAGCTCGGAATAGGTGTTTCCTTTGATGTCGGATTTCGAGAATTAGTGGTACTTAAAAAGAGAATACAATTATACTATGTAACAGGGTTAGTAGACACGGATTTTGTCATTGAGATCATGAAAAAATTGATTTCTATTAATGATGACGAAAATGCTCATACTGATATCTATGATGAGCTAAATAATCGTGTTGTTCACCAACAAGTGGAAAAGACCGATCGATTTGATAAGGCAATGGATCGATTACTATCTGGTTTACTGGTGATTTTTGCAGACGGAGAAGAAAATTGTTTTATCGTGGATGTCAGACACTATCCAGGAAGAACTCCGGAAGAACCTGACACAGAAAAGGTGGTTCGAGGTTCTAGAGATGGCTATACAGAAAATATTATTGAAAATACTGCATTAACTCGAAGAAGAATACGAGACGAACGACTAAGAAACGAAATTATGCAGGTTGGAGAAAGATCGAAGACAGATATTTGTATATCTTATATCCAAGATGTAGCAGATCCGGATTTAGTAAACTTAATTAAAGAAGAACTACAAAATATTGATGTTGACGGAATATCTATGGCAGACAAAACAATAGAAGAATATTTGGTTCATCAAGGATTAAATCCATATCCCCAAGTAAGATATACAGAAAGGCCAGATGTGGCATCGACTCATTTATTTGAAGGACATGTGTTAGTGATGGTGGATACTTCACCTAGTATGATTATTGTGCCTACAACTTTTTTTCACCATGTTCAACATGCAGAAGAGTACCGGGAAGCACCGGCTGTCGGTACCTTTATTCGTTGGATAAGATTTTTAGGTATATTTGCCTCTTTATTTTTATTGCCATTGTGGCTATTGGTAGTTCTAGACCCTACATTATTACCAGAAAAACTACAATTTATCGGGCCGAACGAAACAGGTAATGTTCCGATAATTGTACAAATTCTTTTAGCTGATATAGGGATTGAGTTTTTAAGGATGGCTGCCATTCATACACCAACCCCTTTATCAACCGCCATGGGTTTGATTGCAGCAGTATTAATTGGAGAAATTGCAATCGAGGTTGGTTTGTTTAGTTCAGAAGTCATTCTTTATGTTGCGATTAGTGCAATTGGGACTTTTGCCACACCTAGTTATGAACTAAGTGTAGCCAATAAGATAGCAAGATTACTTTTGCTCATTGTGACCTTTTTCTTCCATGTTCCAGGTTTTCTCATCGGAACAACCTGCTTCATACTGTTTCTTGCTAGTACAAGGTCGTTACAGACACCTTATTTATGGCCACTTTTACCGTTTAATGACAAGGCATTGTGGCAAATATTATTCCGAGTAGCTGTTCCGTTATCGAAAACACGTCCGAGCATTGTACAAACAAAAAATCATCGAAAACAATCTTAGAATTCTTGTACAAAACTGCTTTTGCGGTTATGCTTGAACTTAGGAAGGCTGTGTGGTAAATTATTTTTATACTTTTTTCGAAATGATTTATTTATGGTACTGCGGGAATAGAAAATCCCTTACTACTTTACCAAGCAGGTGAATAGGAGGGTTTTTTCTTTGTACACATTAGATTGATAGCAGATTTTTTACTAATAAATCATGGAACGCTAAATTTTATTAGATGACAGAAGGCTATCGTTACTAGGGGGATGACTATATGGCAGAGCAATTCAGTTATAATGAAAAAGGGCACTTATTGTTTGGAGGACTTGATACCATCGATTTGGCGAAAAAATATGGAACACCATTATTCGTTTATGATGTAGAAAAAATTCGGGAAAACGCCCGTGCATTTGTGGAGACATTTCAAAAGCATGGTATAAAGGCACAGGTTGCTTATGCAAGCAAGGCTTTTTCAAGTATAGCAATGGTACAGGTTGCAAAACAAGAGAATCTTAGTTTGGATGTTGTGTCTCAAGGGGAGTTATACACGGCACTTCAAGCTGGTTTTCCGGTTGACAAAATTCATTTTCATGGTAATAATAAAAGTCTTGAAGAACTTAGAATGGCGATTGAGAGTAAAATTGGCTGTATTGTTATCGACAATTTTCATGAGATGGTATTGTTAGAATCACTACTAGCTGAATATGATGCAACAATGGATGTACTCATTAGGGTAACGCCAGGTATTGAAGCACATACACATGACTACATTTTGACTGGTAACGAAGACTCTAAATTTGGGTTTGACCTAACAAATGGTCAAGCAGATAAGGCAATACAACAGCTTTTAGCGAAAGAGCGTATTCATCTGAAGGGCTTGCACTGTCATATAGGTTCTCAGATATTTGAAACAGATGGATTTATGATGGCAGTGGAACGGCTTTTTGAGAAATTAGCAGAGTGGTCAAAAAGCTATCAATTTACTGCTGAAGTGCTTAATTTAGGTGGTGGTTTTGGCATTCGCTATACGTCAGAGGATGAACCGTTACCATTAGAGAAATACGTAGAATCATTAATAGAAAAAGTTTCCTCCCAAACTAATAAATATAACATGGTGTTTCCTGAGATTTGGATAGAACCAGGCAGATCTATTGTCGGGGATGCCTGTATCACTCTATATTCAATTGGTTCGATCAAGGAAATTCCGAATGTGAGAAAATATGTAGCGGTAGACGGCGGGATGACTGATAATTTGAGGCCTGCGCTATATCAAGCGAAATATGAAGCAGTTGTCGCGAATAAAGCCCAACAACCGAGCGATGAAGAAGTTTCTATTGCTGGAAAATGCTGTGAATCAGGAGACATGTTAATTTGGGATATTATGTTGCCAGAAGTGGAGGCAAATGATATATTAGCTGTATTTAGTACAGGTGCGTATGGTTATTCTATGGCAAACCACTACAACCGTTTTACCAAACCAGCAGTTGTATTTGTAGAAAAAGGGAAGGATCAGTTAGTGGTCAAAAGAGAAAGTTACCAAGACTTAGTAACAAATGACTTATCCTACGAGGAGGAATAACAATGAAGCAAGCGACAATAGCATTTGAAAATGGAGAAGAAATCGTAATAGAGTTATTTGAGGAGGCTGCGCCAAACACCGTAGCTAATTTTGAAAAACTAGCAAACGATCATTTTTATGATGGTGTTATTTTTCACCGTGTCATTCCAGGATTTGTTGCGCAAGGCGGAGATCCTACCGGAACCGGAATGGGTGGTCCTGGCTATACTATAAAATGCGAAACGGAAGGAAACCCACATAAGCACGTCGCTGGAGCATTATCTATGGCTCATGCCGGTAAGGATACGGGAGGTAGTCAATTCTTTTTAGTTCACGAGCCTCAGCCACATTTAGATGGCGTGCATACCGTGTTTGGACAAGTTATAGAAGGAATGGATACCGTCCTTCGAATCAAACAAGGTGATGCAATGAAAACCATTCGTGTGACGGAATAGAAATTGTCAAGGTTTGACATCTTTATTTGATTATACTATTGTAATGATTAGAATGTTTAATTTCTAAATTAAAAGGGAAAGATAGGGATGAATCAAAGACGCAAAAATTGGATATTGTTGATCTTTCTTTTTGTCATTGCAGTGATATGGGGTTTTTATTATTGGTTCGGTATAGCACTACCAAATGGTTAAATGATTCAAATTTTTATCCAAGGTAACGACACATCGAATCAGAACATAACATAACAGTATGAATAATGTTATGAATAATGAGGGGTTCAAAATGTTAATTCGTTATAAGAAAAGGCTTGAAAAGATAGCAATGGGACTCTTATCTTTTATGCCTGATGAGAAAGAAGTTAAACGACTACAGGATACGATCAAGGAATATGAGACAAACGATCAATGGCAGCTATTTTTATGGAAAGAAGAAGACGATGTTCTAGGGGCTATTGGTTTGATTGTCAAGGAAGATAACAAATCAATTTTAGTACAGCATATCACGGTAGATCCATCACATCGTAATATGGGCATTGGAAAGAAAATGGTACATGCATTAGAAGGTTTTTTCGATGAGTCCTACTCCATCCATGCGAATGAGCAAACAGAACGATTTCTAGAGAAATGTAAAACATCTTAAACAATTATATAGATACAATGAATGCATCCTGATAGCCAGTCAAATAATGACAATGGTATGGAAGGTGCAAGAAATACGACTATGGTAAAATAGAAAAGAACCTTTGTGGGTTTCACAAAGGTTCTTTTCTTGTCGTTTAACATCGTAAAAGTGGATGGCTAGGGATGGTTGGTGAGTACCATTATTCTAAAGTCCGTTTTTTAATACCAAGCTGCACCAACAATAATCAACAAGATAAATAACACAACGATCAACGCAAATCCACTACCGTAAGAATAACCCATTTTTATTCCTCCTATTTTCAATTTTAAATCAATTATAAAATTGATTTCTCGAGATTAATGTATGCTAACAATGGAAAAAAGTATGGGCATATGTAATAGTATATAATAAATGATGGCAGTTTGTTTTTACACTTTTCTTATAAAGAATGATTTAAAAATATTTGTGTGATTTTTGGAGGAAAAATGTGTGGCTAATCAGTATGAAGTAAAGTTAGACTCTTTTGAAGGACCATTAGATTTATTATTGCATTTAATTAATAAGTATGAAATTGATATTTATGATATACCTGTTGCGGAAATCACCTCTCAATACATGGTATATATACATACAATGCAGCAATTAGAGCTTAATATTGCAAGTGAATATTTAGTGATGGCGGCAACCTTATTAGAAATTAAGAGCAAGGTGTTATTACCCAATCCTTCTATAGAGGTGGATGAGGAATATGAAGAGGATCCTCGTGAGGAATTGATGAGAAGGTTAATTGAATATCGAAAGTATAAGGAAGCGGCAGAACAACTAAAAGAAAGAGAGATGGAACGAAGTCACATACATACGAGAGCTCCTGTTCCATTAGAAAAACCAAAAGGAGTTACTGTCCCAGAAGGTACAGCTAGTGTTTATGATATGCTAAACGCAATGGCAAAAGTATTAGAGCGGAGAAAATGGAATCAACCAATGGAAACATCTATTCAGAGAAGGGAGATACCGATAAAAGAAAGAATGGATGCAATATTATTACAATTGCAGGAATCTGATCAAGGTATTTCCTTCTATCAACTATTTCCAGAAAATACGAAATCCTATGTTGTGGCAACCTTTATAGCGGTTTTAGAATTAATGAAGGATAATAAAATTCATTGTATTCAAGAGAAACAATTTGATGATTTAATGGTTTATCAGGCTTAAACACAAAAAGGATCATTCCGTAATTATGGGTTTATGAATGAAGGACGGTGTATCAATCTAGTGGAACTATCAGAGATGAAAGCAATTATAGAAGGTTTAATTTTTGTATCGGGAAATGAAGGTATTACAAAGAAGGAAATTCAAAAGGTATTAGATTTAGATAAGGACATGGCTGAGCATGTATTAAATGAGTTAAAGTTTGACTATGAAAGTAGTAGTAGAGGAATGATGTTAGTCGAATCAAAAGGTTCCTTATTTTTGTCCACAAAACCTGAGCATGGTGAATACTATACCAGCCTGACTGAAACGAAGACTATTTCAAAGTTGTCACAGGCTGCATTAGAAACATTAGCAATCATAGCTTATTTACAACCAATAACCCGAACGGAAATTGAAGAGATTAGAGGAGTTAAGAGTGACAGGCCTGTACAGACATTAATTTCTCGTGCACTTATTGAAGAAGTAGGTCGAAAAGAAGGAGTAGGACGACCAATTCTATTTGGTACTACCTTAGATTTTTTAACTTATTTTGGTTTAAAATCATTAGAGGAGCTGCCTCCATTACCAGAAAACATAGAAGATATTGATGTCGAAACGGAAGCAGATTTATTTTTCGATCGTTTCCAAGAGCTTGAACAGGAATAGGAAAAATACGTGAGCATATGCTTGTCTTTTCTGCATACAATGAAGATATAAAAATTAATTGTCTGAGAAGAGGTGAAGCAGTGCGTTTTGCTATCACAATCATATGTCTTGTATTTGGAGGCTTACTACTATCTCCAGCAGTAGAGGCTCAAACAGAGATAAACGTGTCTGCCGAAAGCGCAGTACTCATAGACCAAACGTCTGGTCGAGTGTTGTACGAAAAGAATGCTCATAACCAATCCTTGATTGCTAGTATTACGAAGATCATGACAGCCATTGTTGCCATTGAATCAGGTGAGTTAGATAGTCAAGTAAGCATATCGGATAATGCCATCGGCACAGAAGGTTCTTCTATTTACTTAAGGTCCGAGGATCAGTTTACACTGGAGGAATTAATCTATGGGCTGATGCTACGCTCTGGAAATGATGCAGCTGTTGCGATAAGTGAACATGTTGGTGGTAGCTTAGAAGGGTTTGTTCATCTAATGAATGAGAAAGCCCATTGGATAGGCATGACAAACACACATTTTTCCAATCCTCATGGTCTTGATTCAGAGGACCATTACTCTACTGCCTATGATATGGGACTCCTAATGAAGTATGCAATGGAAAATGATACTTTTCAAAAAATATCAGGTGCAAAATCATTTCGAGCAAATGACCGTGATTATTCCTGGCAAAATAAAAATAAATTATTAACAAGGTATTATGAATATTGTACTGGGGGTAAGACAGGTTTTACGAAGGCTGCCGGAAGAACGTTAGTGACAACGGCGCAGAAGGATGGACAAACCTTGATTGTGGTTACTCTCAATGCTCCTGATGACTGGCAGGATCATATTAGACTATATGAATGGGGATTTGAGCATTATCCTCTTGAGGAAATCCAATCTGAGGGGGAATATTCCTACGAAAACAAGAAAGATGAAGGTCTTACAAATGGTTGGATTTCGGACGATGTTCTCTATCCTTTAACCGATTCAGAAATAAAAAACCTTTCTTCTAAGGTATTTTTAACAACAGAAGCATTAGCATTTGACCAAATTGGAAAAAAGATATTCTACCTAGATGGGGAGAAGATTGCAGAAACTGCTATTTATCAAGAAGAAGTAAATGAAGAAAAAAGTGGATTTTGGCAAGCTACTCTCGATACCTTTCAAACATTATTAGGTGAAAAGCAATGATTAACCTTATTTGGGTACTAATGGCCGCTATTGGTATTGTGTATGCAATGTTTAATGGGACGATGGAACAAGTTAATAAGTCATTGTTTGATGGAGCAAATGAGGCTGTCACATTAGTTATTGCGCTTACTAGTGTTCTAGTTTTTTGGTTAGGTATGATGAGAATCGCAGAAAAGGCAGGATTATTGAAAGGGCTTAGTAAACTTTTTCGTCCACTCGTAGTAAGACTCTTTCCAGAAATTCCAGCAGATCATCCAGCGATGGGCTATATATTAGCGAATTTTAGCGCAAATTTGTTTGGTTTAGGTAATGCAGCAACACCAATGGGAATCAAAGCAATGGAAGAAATGAAGAAGCTAAGTAATTCGAGCACTGTTTCTAATTCCATGATCACCTTTCTCGTAATTAATACGTCAAGTATTACTTTAGTCCCGACCACCGTTATTGCGATTAGAATGGAGTATGGATCTCACTCACCAACTGAAATTGTAGGCAGTACTTTAATTGCTACACTGGCAACTACCATTACTGCCATTCTCGTAGATCGTCTATTTCAGAAACGAAGGGAGAAGAAGCTGTCTTGATTCAAATTGTGACAACGATAAGTGTTTGGCTCATTCCTTGCATTATTTTAGTCATATTGCTTACTGCTGTATGGAGAAAGATACCTGCATACGAGGAATTTGTGGAAGGTGGGAAAGAAGGCTTAAAAATGTCGATTTCCCTTCTTCCATTTTTATTAGGGATGATGGTAGCTATTTCCATTCTAAGGAGCTCTGGAGCTCTGGATGCGTTTATTGGGTTACTCCAACCATTTCTCGAGAAAGTAGGTTTCCCTGCGGAAATTACACCATTAGCGTTGATCCGTCCTATTTCAGGAACTGCTGCCTTAAGTGTTACATCTGAAATGATTGAACTATATGGTCCTGATTCGTTCTTAGGGAGGTTAGCTTCCACCATGCAAGGTAGTACTGACACAACATTATATATTTTGACTGTCTATTTTGGAGCAGTTGGCATTAAAAAAATGGGGGATGCGCTTAAAGTTGGACTGATTGCTGATTTTATTGGTATAATTGTTTCAGTTATTGTAGTATCATGGATGTTCTTGTAGTATCATGGATGTTCTTGTAGAAGCGTTAACATAGGTTAACGCTCCTTTTCATGATAAGGGTTATGTGAAAATGACGAACTAACTTAAAAAAACAGAGGAAGAGTGTATAGCATGAGTGAACGTCTACAAAAAGTGATTGCAAAGAGCGGAATCACTTCAAGAAGAAAAGCAGAAAAACTAATTGAAGAAGGTAAGGTAAAGGTAAATGGTAAAGTGATAACGGAATTAGGAGTGAAAGTAACCGATAGTGATCAAATCGAGGTGAACAACATTCCAATAGAGAAGGAAAAGCCTGTCTACTTTCTCTTTTATAAACCGAGAGGCGTTATTTCTAGTGTATCTGATGATAAGGACCGTAAAACGGTTGTGGATTTTTTTGAGGAATTTGAACAAAGAATTTTCCCTGTTGGAAGATTAGATTATGATACTTCCGGCTTAATCATTATGACAAATGATGGTGACTTTATGAATGTATTACTTCATCCAAGGTACAAAATGGACAAAGAATATATTGTGAAGACAAAAGGAATTCCAGCAAATGAAGCTCTTAAAACATTTAAAAAAGGTATCCGTTCAGAGGGTGATATTCTAAAGGCTAAGCAGGTCAAAATCATGTCAGTAGATAAAAAGAAGCAAACAGCCATTGTGAAGGTCATTCTTCATCAAGGAAAAAATCGCCAAATTAGAAGAATGTTTGATGCCATCAATTGTCCAGTAATGAAATTGCGACGCGAAAGGCTTGCTTTCTTAACACTAGATGGATTGCAACCAGGGGAATATCGTGAGCTCAAGCCTCAAGAAATTAGCGATTTAAAAAAGTTAGCTCAAAAAATTGTTAAATAACTGTCACAATATTGTGATAAATATGATGGTAAAATGTTCGAAGGGAGTGAAAATCATGAATAAGGTAGAGAAAGCAAATCAACAAAAACGTAAAAAAAAGCGATTTCGCCTAATTTATCGAACAGCCATTTTAGTCGTTTTGTTTGGCGCTATGCTCTTTGCCATTGTTTCAAATGTACTTAGCGAGGATGAAGCGGTTGATGTAGGTGAACAGGCCCCAGACTTTCAATTAACACAATTAAATGGAGAAAATGTAGAGAATCTACGTCTATCTGATTTAAAAGGGAAAGGGGTTATGCTTAATTTCTGGGCAACTTATTGTGAACCTTGTAAGCGAGAAATGCCTTATATGGAATCCTTGTATCCACAATACAAGGAAAAAGGAGTAGAAATTGTTGCAGTAAGTGTTGATATGACAGAAATTGTGATCAATAAATTTGTAAATCAATATGATTTAACCTTTCCTATCCTTCATGATAAGTCATCAGAAGTAATGGATGCATATGGAATTAAACCACTTCCAACAACCTATTTCATTGATGAGAATGGAGTTATTGTAGAAAGGGTCTTAGGAGAATTAACTCTAGAAAACCTGGAAGGTTATCTAGAGCAAATAGTACCTAGTTAATATGTAAACGAGGGGTTTTTTATGGGAGCGTATACTTGTAGGGCTTGTGGATTTGAAAATAAAGAAGGTACCTCTATTTGTAACAAATGCGGTAATCCATTAGATGTAGAAAATAAAAAATTGCTCAATATGCGTTATGACGGTAGAGCAATTCGTTCCAAGACGAGAAATCAATCCATTGTTGATAAGATATGGAATTTTTTCTCATCTATCAAGGTAGGAGTTACCCTAATTGCGATTGCTCTTGTAGCATCAGCAATCGGAACCATCTTTCCACAAGAGATATACATACCAAATACCGTTAGCGCATCAGAACATTATCGAGATCAATATGGCATTTTTGGTCAAATCTATTATCAGCTAGGATTTCATCAGTTATATAGTTCCTGGTGGTATATGTTATTAATAGCACTTATAGGTATTTCTATTTTTATTGTTAGTTTAGATAGAGGTATCCCATTATATAAAGCATTGAAGCACCAAAATCCTAAAAAGCATGCTGCCTTCTTAAAAAGGCAAAAGCTTTATGGGGAATATAACAACTATGAGCAAAATGATGTAGACCAATTGTTATCCCACCTACGCAAGAAACGATATCGTATAACAGAAAAAGATGGCCATTATCTTGCTGAGAAAGGAAGATTCTCCAGATGGGGACCTTATGTTAACCATCTCGGTTTAATTATATTCCTTCTTGGAACCTTATTGCGCTTTGTTCCATTTATGTATATCGATGAGTTTGTATGGGTTAGAGAAGGAGAAACTGAAGTTATCCCTGGGACAGATCAGCAATACTACGTAAAAAATGAGAAATTTATTATTGAGACTTACGGAGAAGAGGAAGAGGATGCTAAATTTGACGAGGTAATTAGTAGTCAAGAGGCTCCTATTCCTAAGAATTTTCAAACGAATGCTGTTGTTTTTCAGGATATATCTGAAAATCTTCCTGGAATGGAACCAGAATTAAAAGAAGTGAAAAGTGGAGAAATTATTGTCAACGAACCTATGAAATTCGACGGATTAGCACTATATCAAGATAGCTATCAATTAAATGAGTTTCAAAGTATGTCATTTAAGTTACATGAGAAAGATGATGCAAACGAAAAAGCGATGGTTGAATTCACGGTTGACTTAACTGATCCTAAATCTGAATATACGTTTGATAATGGATTTCGTATTGAGCTAGATAGTTATTATCCGGATTTTGTGTTAGAGGATGGTATGCCAAAGTCAAGAACCAATTATCCTCGAAACCCTGGTTTTGTCTTTTTTGTATATCCTCCGAATTCAGAAGAACCTGAGGTAAGCTTCTTAGCTATTGGACAAAATATTGATCCAAATAATCAAAACAATTATAAAATTGGTTTAACTGGATTTGATGTTCGAAATGTAAGTGGATTAAAAGTGAAGAGGGATTATACGTTACCGGTAATTGGAATAGGTGCGTTCATCTTTATGATTGGTGTTGTGCAAGGGATGTACTGGCAGCATAGAAGAATATGGATTCATCCAGAAGAATCTAAACTTTTAATTGCTTGCCATACGAATAAAAACTGGTTCGGTATGAAAAATGAATGGGAGAAGGTTTCTTCCAATACTAAATTTAAATTCCTACAGGATCAAGAAGACAAAGAGTAATGATTACCGATTAGGAGGCTTACAATGGAAGACTTAATAACTTGGAGCGGCAGGCTCTTATATAGTGCCTTTATTATTTATTTAATAGCCACGTTATTATTTGCTGCTACGATAAAAGACAAAAGAAAAGAAAAAACATTTACAAAGCTACACCTTATAGCTATAAGTACAACCATTATTGGTTTTCTTGCACAGCTAGGTTATTTCTTCACGCGTTGGGCAGCAAGTGGACATGCGCCAGTTAGTAATATGTTTGAATTTGTTACGTTTTTTGGTATGATGCTTGTACTAGCATTTATTATCCTTTACTTTATTTATCGAATCGAGCTACTTGGCTTATTTGCATTGCCAATAGCCCTTTTAATTATTGCTTATGCGAGTATGTATCCAAGGGAAATCTCGCCATTGGTTCCTTCCCTGAAGAGTCACTGGTTGTACATCCATGTAACAACCGTTGCTTTAGGTGAAGCGATTTTAGCTGTTAGTTTTGTTGCTGGAATTATCTATTTAATAAGACAGATTAACCAATCAAAATCGACTGCTAAGACGAAATGGTTGGAGATCATTATGTATGCAATCTTTTCTACGTTAGGATTTGTTATCATCACTACCGCTTTTTCGATTGCAGATTATTCTGCTACATTTGAGTATACGCTGGAAGGAAATGCTACAGAACTGGATTATCAAATACCGGCAATATTTGGTCCACCTGACGGAGAGCTTCTTACTGAAGAAAGAATGGATGCACTTATTCCAACTCCAGAATGGCTACATGGCGCGGAAGCACCTCGTAAGCTAAATACATTAATATGGTCCTTATTAGTTGGATTACTATTATATACAGGAATAAGATTAATTCTAAGAAAAAGGGTGGCTGCAGCCATTCAGCCTTTTTTGAAAAAAGCGAATCCTGAATTACTTGATGAGGTTTGCTATCGATCAGTGGCGATCGGATTTCCAGTGTTCACATTAGGTGGTCTAATATTTGCAGCCATTTGGGCTCAAGAGGCATGGAATAGATATTGGGGTTGGGACCCTAAGGAAGTATGGGCACTAATCACGTGGTTTTTCTATGCTATCTTCCTTCATTTGAGGTTGACGAGAGGTTGGCATGGTGAAAGGTCAGCATGGCTAGCTGTAGTTGGATTTGCGATCATTATGTTTAATTTAATCGTCGTTAATCTGGTTCTAGCAGGTTTACACTCCTATGCCGGTTAAACCATAGCTAAAAAAGAATAATAGATCTGCGAGAAAGTACAAGAGATATTTGTCCCTTGTGCTTTTTCCGTATATACTAATAGAGTAGTGATAGGAGGTAAAATCATGGATAAGGAGCAGAAGAAAGTATTAGTTGTGGATGATGAAGACCGTATTCGTAGATTATTGAAGATGTATTTAGAGAGAGAAGAATATACGGTGGAAGAAGCAGCTGATGGAGAGGAAGCTTTAAAAAAAGCTTTAAATGAGGATTATGAAGTTATATTATTAGATTTAATGATGCCTGGGAAAGATGGATTAGAGGTTTGTAAGGAAATTAGAGAACATAAATCTACACCGATCATGATGCTAACAGCAAAAGGAGAGGAATTAAGTAGAATTCATGGTTTCGAAGCAGGGACAGATGACTACATAGTAAAACCATTCAGTCCAAGGGAAGTAGTTCTAAGAGTAAAAGCACTTTTAAGAAGAGCTGGTAATTTACAACTACAGAATCAAAGTAATCGTTCGAAAGATATGATAGAATTTCCACATCTAGTAATAGATAATGATGCACATAGAGTTCTAGCTGACCATAAAGAAGTTAACTTAACACCGAAGGAGTACGAGCTACTATTATTTTTAGCAAAAGCTCCAGATAAAGTTTTTGAACGAGAGGAATTATTAAAAGAAGTTTGGAAATATGAATTTTTCGGTGATTTAAGAACCGTAGACACCCATGTAAAAAGACTCCGCGAAAAGCTAAGTAAAGTATCCGAAAATGCTGCTAAAATGATTGTTACTGTATGGGGAGTGGGTTATAAATTTGAAGTAAAATAAATTAATTTGTAATCATTAACGATGTAATGAGTACTTAATGGGGAATCTTGTGAAATCCAGTTCTGTCCTCAAACTGTATGTACCGAGCGTATGAGAAGATTCTTAGTAGGCTAAAAGCACAAGCCAAAAGACCTGCCATTAAGCCAAATGGTTATGCTTAGAGGATTGAGCATGAAAGTATAGTTGTAGAGACCGCCAATGTATTAGACTCTTGATTTACTTTTTTGTAAAATCCTCCAAAGATTAAGGAGGAAGAATGATGCGCCGTAATTTTAGCATTTTATGGAGTCTTATTTTAGCTATTGTATTTATATCTGGATGTTCGACAAATGATCTAGATCCAGACAGTTCATCTGTTACCACAGCAAATATACAAATTTATAATGAAAATAACCTTATAAAGGAAGAAAATGTAGAAATTGATGAACAGTCTGTACTACTAGATGTACTTCAGAGAGAATTTGAAGTGGAGGTAACAGAAGATGGCTTTATCACTTCAATAGAAGGTTATGATCAAAATAAAGAGAAGAGCAAGTACTGGTTATACACGGTAAATGATGAAATGCCATCTGTCGGTGTGAATGATTATATCATTCAGGACCAAGATCAGATTGTCTTAGAATTAAAGGTGATTACTGAATGAAATTGCGTTTATCTCAATTAACTACAATTTCATTATTAGCAGCCTTAGCAGTAGTTGGGAGAATATTTTTTCAGTTTCTCCCTAATATTCAACCCGTTTCCTCCATTATCATTCTAAGTGCTTTTTATTTGGGGCCATTGGCAGGCGTACTTCTTGCAATTACTGCTGCATATGTATCTAACCTGGCACTAGGAGTGGGGATCTGGACGATATGGCAAATAATTAGCTGGGGAATCATCGGCTTAATAGTAGGATTTATCGGTATGAAATGCTGGAATAAGCCATTCATGGTAGTACTAACCATTAGTTTAATATCTGGATATGTATATGGCTTTATTCTCTCGCTCGGCACTTATACTTATAGTGGTACTTTTTTCGCTTACTATATTGCTGGCCTTCCATTTGATACCTTACATGCCATTGGAAACGTAATATTTACTATTTTGTTATATCCATTTCTTGCAAAAAACCTTCCGAAGCAAGCTTTGTCTTAGTTTTAGCAAGTGTAAGAGGAACCGCAGTATTCTTGCTGTGGTATTTCAATATGGAATTTGACATTTGGTGTAACCTTTCTTCTGTTTAATCGACAAATTACAAGAGTGAGGGGGTCTATTGGTGAAGACCACTTTTGAACAATTATACGATGAATACCACAAGGACTTATATCAGTACATTTTTTATATGGTAAAAAACAAAGAGCAAACAGAAGATATTTTACAAGATGTGTATATCAGAGTATTAAAATCCTATCAAAAGTTTAAAGGAAATAGTTCCGAAAGAACTTGGTTATTTTCTATTGCACGGCATGTCACTTTTGATTATTTTCGCAGCTTAAAAAGAAAGCGTCAGCGAATTAAAGAATTTTTTAATTGGGGTGCAGAAGGAGAGATGATTAAAGCGAATGAACCATTGCCTGAGGAAGTTACGATTTTAGATGAGCAAATGAAGTTACTGTATCGATTACTTGATCAGTGCAATTGGGATCAAAAACATGTCATTATTTTAAGGTATCTTCAGGATTTTAATATAAAGGAAACAGCAGATATTCTTGGCTGGTCAATCAGCAAAGTGAAAACAACGCAGCATCGTGCATTAAAAGTACTGAAAGCATTAATGGAGGATGCTAGGGAGAAGGAGGATGTTGATCATGAAAACAAATCATTCTAATAATAAGCAAACAGTAGAGGATTTGTTAAAAAGGCTTCCTAAAATCCAAGACAAACGATCCAAACAAGAAATCCTCCGAAATATTGAAAAAGAGTTTCAAACAATCGATGATGATACACGGCCAAGAAAAAGAAAAAAACTTTGGATTCCTGTAGTCGCAACTTTCTGCTCCATCATTGTTCTTCTTGTCGTTGCTCGAAGTTTAGATTTTGACTTGATTCAGAGGAATAATTCTTCTATGGATATTGCAATCAACGAGTCAGCGACAGAAAGAGAATATTCATCTGAATTACCAGAGAATGATGTCATAGAAAACAACTCTGTTGCAAATTCAGCAGATAGATTATTAACGGACGATTCCTTGTCCCCTTTTAAAAATATTAATGAAGACACCTTCTCTTATTCTGTTGAGTATATACAGAAAGATAACACGATTTATACAGCATGGCTTGTGGAGGACTTATCCTACATTATTCCGATCAGTTTGATCGATAGTGAAGGTCTAGTTACAAATTTAGATGATTATTATATGAAATTGGATCAATTTGTCCAACCAGAAACATATGGTTTACGTAATTTACAACTCGAAAAGCTAGATATTCAGTTAGATTCGGCTCCAAACGAGTTGGAAGTTATCTTCAATGACACTTATCCAGTAACTGCATCTAGTAACCATTTACAATCATTTAGGAAATTGATCTCCTATATGTTTAGACCATATGGTTATGAAAAATTAAAGGTAAGTGGAAATCATCCATTTGTTGAAAAGCTGTCTGAACACAATATGTTAAGCTTAATGGAATTACAGCCAGTAGCCTATAAAAAATTCCAATCTTCAGACAAAGAAACAACATGGCTCATACCAATTGAAAAAGGGCATATTTCATCATTTGAAGAGGCACTTACAGAAATGACGTTAAATGAGTCTGCTAATGAAGTTCTTGCTACGGTACCAAATGATGCTCAAATTGAGGTAGAAACAAAAGAGGATAGTGTGAGGGCAATGATACGTTCCGAGCTATTAGGAAATAACCAAGGAACAGTGACTATGATTGAAGCTATTTTAATGACCGCTAAAAGCTATGGCTATGATAAAGTAGATTTGGATATTGGATACAATCGTGTAGGGAAGTATGACCTAACAAAAGAACTAACTGTACCTATTCAAGTAAACCCGATTCCAATTCAGTAGGTTAAGTGGTCCATTGTGTCATCGAAGGCTATTTGTACACAATGGACTACATCTATTAAATATATAAGTTAACTGCCGTTCCTATCTATTGTTCGTATTTTCCATTACCTTAATGGACTCCGTAGGGCAACCTTCCTTTGCATCCAAAAGATCCTCTTCCTCTTCCTTTTTGATCGGTGTGCTCCCTTGATTGTTATCTCTCTTCGCAAATGCTATTCCTTCATCGTTATAATCAAAAATACTCGGAGCAGTTGCTCCACATACCCCACATGCAATACAGGTTTCTTGATCGACCCATGTATATAAAGGCATAAATAGGTCCTCTTTTCTTTAAAAAATATTCAATAATATTGTATCATATATATGAATTTCATATCTATTTTCTACATCCATTGGTACAATAATAAAAAGGAGTGTAAAGTAGAAAAATGTTTCAATGGATTTTATTATATTGTTTGCAGCAAGTTCAAGGTGAACGTTCTGTAGCAAACATATACCACTTAATTGTAGGGAAAAAATCAACACAATCTATTCAAGATAGTTATATTTATAACCTTTCAAAATATTATGGAATTTATCGCATCTTAAAGCGTGATCAATTTGAAGAGATGATCCATCAGTTGATAGCCGATGGATATATGAAGTTAGACCAGGATGGAAAAGGAACCCTTACAGAAAAAGGCTCTCTTTATCTAGTAAAAGGTAGTCATTTGCAGCTGCTTTCACTTAATGGGGAGAAATTTAGTGAAAAGGCACCTGCCTTTTTAGATAAGCTATTACTTCTTATACAAACTATGACGAATGTAATGGCAGGACAACGTGGGTTTATTCCGGTTATCGATAATCCTTTAATCCAAAGGGAAGTGAAACAAATAATCGCTCGGCATTCCTTATTAAGCCAAGCGAATTTCTCTAACTTATACAAGGATTTATATTCACATTTAAACACAATCCCATCAAGCTATGCGGATATTTTCGTTGACCATATGACTACATATCGACAAGTTGGATTAAGTAAACAGCAACTAGCACTTAAATATCAAGTAACTGTGTTCGATATACATTGTATATTAATGAATATAATCCACCAGCTTCTAGCGTCAATACAACAATCCTCATCCTTTTATGTGTTAGATAAAATTGATTTGGATCATAAGTCTATTCCGATAACAGAATCTGCTCAAAGAACTTATCAACAGCTGAAAAAGGGAATGGATATAGAACAAATTGCCAAGAGAAGAGGCTTAAAAGAGAATACAATTCAGGATCATATTATTGAAATAGCTTATTGGGAAAATAATTTAGTTTGGTCGGAATTTATAACGAAAAAGATATATGATGAAATTTTGCAGATAGTAAATCATCTCAATACCAATAAATTAAAAAACATTAAGTCTCATTTACCCGAGTATGTTAGTTATTTTCAAATAAAACTCGTAATTGCGTTAGAGAATAAGAAGTCCAGAAAGGAACAAACACAATGACTGGCAGGCTAGAACAACATCTAAAGCATCATTTTGGTTATGATCATTTCCGAACTGGTCAGAAGGAGATTATAGAAGCGGTGCTTTCTGAGCAGAATGTTGTTGCGGTTCTTCCCACTGGTTCTGGTAAATCAATCTGTTATCAATTGCCAGCTCTTTTGTTAAAAGGTACCGTAATCGTTGTATCTCCTTTATTATCCTTGATGACAGACCAGGTGAAGGAATTAAAAGCACACGGATTTAAGCAAGTTGCCGCAATCAATAGCATGATCACAGAATCCGAAAAACAATATATATTCAATCGTCTAAGTGAGTACAAGCTATTATACGTATCACCAGAAATGTTACAAAATAATTTTCTTCTTAAAAGGTTATACTCCCTTACCATTCCCTTAATGGTAATTGATGAAGCCCATTGTATTTCACAATGGGGCTTTGAATTCCGACCGGACTATTTAAGACTTGGTGAAGTCCATCACAAATTAAATAAACCGACTATTTTAGCACTAACAGCAACAGCTACGAAGGAAGTGCAAGAGGATATTATTCAGTCACTTCAAATGAATAATTGCATAAGATTAATATATCCGATGGATAAACCGAATATAGCTTTTAAAGTAAAACAGTTTACGGAAAGAGAGCGGAAAAAGGAGTACATTATTTCTAAATTGAGGGAATTTCCCGTTCCAACTATGATTTATTTTTCCAGTAGGAAGGAAGCGGAAAAAATAGCGATTCACCTCCAAAGCGAGCTAGCAGATCTACGTATTGCATTTTATCATGGTGGTTTAGAAACCAATGATAGGCTATTGATTCAGCAACAATTTATGCAAAACCAACTGGATGTTATATGTTGTACAAGTGCTTTTGGAATGGGGATCAATAAACAGGATGTTCGTTTAGTCATCCACTATCACATACCATCACAGATTGAATCATTTATTCAAGAGGTAGGTCGTGCAGGTAGAGACGGAGAGGAAAGTATTAGTATCCTATTGTATCATGATATGGATAAATTCATTCCTAAACGACTAACACAATCTGAATTACCAGATGTTACTACTGTTAGAATGGTATTAGAAGAAATAAAACAAAACCCTCAACTAGACTTACAAGAAATAAAGGATTTTATCTTAAGCTTGACCCAAAATAATGAAACACATTGGAGATTTTTACATTATCAAGTAGAAAAATTAGGTGTTCTCGACGTAGACGGAAAGGTTAATCATTCGTTCAACATTGATCAAAGTATGTATAAAATCGAAAAAACCATTCAAAATCGACTGGATCAAAAAAATCTAAAATTACAAGAAATGGTCGACTGGATAAATACAAAAAAGTGTAGAAGAGCGACATTGTTTCAACATTTTCAAAAAGGGTACAATAACCCTAAAGGAATATGCTGTGATAAATGTGATTTCGATTGGACTAAATGGAAGCCTGCTAAAAGAAAAGTAAATCTACAACTTAATAGCTGGAAAGATAAATTAGCCTATGCTTTTATGCAGGAAAACATAGAAAGCTAAAAAGGGAGAACAAGGTAATGGAGGGGAGTCAATCATGACGGATTTTAAAGATGATCAAGCAAGTTCCCTTCGTCAACTAGTTGATGAGCATAACAGTCAAATGGAAAGGGACCAAATATCTACTTTTCCACCGAGAAGTACAGTGCATCGTCGAATCAAAAGAAAGAATAATCCTTTCTTATTCATTCGTATACTTCTCATTGCCTTTATCGTCATTATTATTACTACCATCATTTTTAGTCTGATGGAGAAGAATTTCTAGCATGTAAAAAGCGCCTAGTTTAATGCATAGGCGCTTTGTCATATTAAAAAATCTTTTTTCGATCACGTTCTTCCTTTAATATTTCAACCGCTTCATGGAAACGTTGTGAATGGACAATCTCTCTTTCCCTTAAAAACTTCAAGGAGTCATTAATAAAAGGGTCATCCGATAAATCAATGATCCATTGGTAAGTTGCTCTAGCTTTTTCTTCTGCTGCAATATCCTCATACAAATCAGCTATCGGATCTCCTTTTGCTTGGATATAGGTTGCCGTCCAAGGAGATCCAGCTGCATTATGATAAAATAAAGCATGATCATGATTAACAAAATGTGCGCCTAAGCCAGCTGCTTCTAGTTGTTCAGGAGTGGCATCCTTTGTTAATTTATAAACCATTGTCGCAATCATTTCCAGATGGGCAAATTCCTCTGTACCGATATCATTTAACAAGCCAACAACCTTATCTGGTATCGTATAGCGTTGGTTGAGATAACGGAGTGCTGCTGATAATTCTCCGTCTGCACCACCATATTGCTCGATTAAATATTTCGCAAGCATTGGATTACATTGACTAACCTTTACAGGGTACTGAAGTTTTTTTTCGTAATACCACATTGCTGTTCCCTCCCTTTACACTTGCCATGGCCATGGGGCATTTTTCCAATCCCACGGATAATTCGAAAAGCTTCCACCAAATTGCATAAGAGGACCGAACTTACTCTCAAACTCTGCTTTTAATTGTTTGCTTTCATAAGAGGCTTGGTTAAATTGTTTTATCGCATCAAGGTCATCGGGATGGGTATCTAAATAGAGTGTAAGATCGACTAACACGAAGTCAACTGCTTGAATTTTCTCTAATAGCTGATAATAGGACTCTGGTAAAGCGGATTGACTCATCTGGTTATGCCTCCTCTCGCTTTAGATAATATGGGTCATAAAGAAATGGCCAAAGTGTACCACGAAAAAGGGCTTCTCGTGCTGTTGGATATTGTTCTAAATTAGTTGGCTGAAAATTTAAATAAAGATTAGGTGGAGTTGAATAACATTTTTTTAAGATAGGTTTGCAAGGATCTAATGGGCTTATATACGGTGTATAACATTTCACTAATGTAAAATTCAATAAAACCTTCTCCTTTCTTATCCATACCTATATCATAGTATGTGCAGGACGTTTGTCCTATGTTATTCTGAAGAGGATTCTTTTTCCTTTCTATTGCACTACATAGTAAGAAAAATATAGGAAAAACCATATCGGATATTTCACAATCGCAAAATAAAATTGTATACTAATATTATGTATTTTTACGTGGATCGGTAGGAGAGGACAAAATTGAACACTAGCTATGAACATTTGCAAAATATGATGGAAGATGTGTTAAGACAACTAGGATATCCTAATGAAATATATCACTTATTAAAAGAACCTTCTCGAGTGTTAAAAGTACGTATTCCTGTTCGGATGGATGATGATAAAATCCGAATTTTTACCGGATATAGAATACAGCATCACGATCTATTTGGTGTGACCCAAGGAAATGTCCATTTTCGACCAACATTAACGGAAAAAGAAGTCTCAGCATTGGCAATCTTAAGGAGCGTAAAAGCAAGTAATCTACAGCTACCATTAGGAGGAAGCTGTGGAGGAGTTGTGTGTGACCCTCGAGAATTATCCTATAGGGAATTAGAAAGACTATGTAGAGGATACGTTCGGGTCATTCAACACGTTATTGGCCCACAACTAGATATACCTTCATCGGATGCTTCACTTGATCCACAGATCATGGCCTGGATGATGGATGAGTATAGTAGATTGAACGCAAACGAAGATCCCAATTTTATTACAGGTAAGCCATTTGTGCTAGGTGGTTTGAAAAAGAAAGAAGAAGCTATCAAACAGGGGATCCTTCAGACAATCCTTTCTTTGACCGAGCAGCATCAGCTGGATTTACATAATACGAGAATATTAATACATGGCACTGGGCAGATCGGTAGTTATTTAGCAGATGCGTTATATGAGAAAGGTGCGAAAATTGTAGGAATATCTGACCCACAAGCTGCCATCTTTGAAGAAGATGGTATTGACATACCAGAGTTATGGAAATCTAAGGATCGTTTTGGAATCATTACAAGAAACAAAAATAGTATAACCATCGAAGAACTAATGAGACAGCAGGCAGATGTGCTAATTTTAACAACGAAAAATGAACAAATAACTAAAGAGCTTGCTGAACAATTACATTCTACTTTCATTGTTGAAACAGTCAGCCATACATTAGAAAGGGAAGCAATTCACTTCTTACATCAGCAACAAGTTCAAATAATTCCGGAAGTATTATCTACAACCGGAGGAATTATATATGCCTATATCGAGTGGATGGAACATAAGCAGGGAAAAAAGTTCACTGATGATGAGATTACAGAGTTATTTGGTACTATAATCAAGCAAGCAATCCAAGCTGTTTCAGACATCGCAGAACAGAAAGATGTAAATTTATATACTGCAAGTTATATGATTGGGTTAAGAAATCAAGCAGAAGCGTTACGATTTAGAGGCTGGCTTTAAATTAAAAGGGAGTGTTAATAAAAATGCAACAGGAGCAAGCGATTATTATTGGAGCAGGTCCATGTGGGATGTCTGCAGCCATTGAATTGCAAAATATTGGAATTGATCCATTATTGATTGAAAAGGGAAATATTGTGGATGCGATCTATCGTTATCCAACCCACCAAACCTTCTTCAGTTCAAGTGATAAATTAGAGATAGGCGATGTTGCCTTTGTTACAGAAAAACAAAAACCTGTTCGAAATCAAGCATTAGCCTATTATCGAACAGTAGCTGACCGGAAGCAATTAAGAATTAACAGCTTTGAAGAGGTAACTTCTATTGATAAGAAGAGCAACTCCTTTATTCTAGAGACCGTTAATTATGATAAGGAAATCAATCAGTATAAGGCAAAGTATATTGTTATCGCTACTGGTTATTACGGGCAACCAAACCGTATGGGGATTAAAGGAGAAGAGCTAAACAAGGTTTCCCATTATTTTAAAGAAGCACACCCCTTCTATCAAAAAGAGGTGTGTATCATTGGAGGTAAAAATTCTGCTGTAGATGCAGCGATTGAACTACAAAGGGCACGAGCTAAAGTCACTGTACTATATCGTGGTCAAGATTATTCTCCAAGTGTAAAACCATGGATTTTACCAGAATTTGTTTCACTCATCAAGCATGGTAAAATCAAAATGGAATTTAATGCTGATCTATTAGAAATAACGAGAGATAAAGTTATTTATGAAGTAGATGGGAAGAAAAAAGAATTAGATAATGATTTTGTATTTGCAATGACAGGATATCAACCAAATCAATCCTTCTTAAAGGATATTGGGATAACTGTGGATCTTGCTACCGGTCGACCAACCTTTAACCCAGATACAATGGAAACAAATATTGAAAATGTCTATATTGCCGGTGTTATCGCAGCCGGTTATGATAATAACGAAATCTTTATCGAAAATGGTCGATTTCATGGAGGGTTAATTGCCAGATCAATTCATAACAAATAATGTTTTAGTCACAAAAAGCTTGTTCTAATTCATAAGTTGTTGCTCCTTGTTCTAAAAGGAGCATTAACTTTATTCTTGCTTTAGGACCATTCACATGATTAGCAAAGATCACTCCAATATCCTGTAATGTTTTCCCGCCACCTTTATAGTTATAAGTCGGTTGAACTCTGCCTTGATAGCAACGGGTGACCAAAACAATGGTAATACCATAATCGATTAATTGCTTTAGAGCTGGCAGAATATCTGGTGGCACATTTCCTTGCCCAAATCCTTCTATAACAAGACCGTCAACTTCTTGACTGCATAGGCACGATAGGATGGAAGGAGACATACCAGTAAAAGCTTTTATTAGAAATACATTCCTCGTTAATTGCTTAGGTTGATAATATTCTTTTTCATCCGTTAATAGCTGATAGAAGTTTATACTTTTTTTATTAACAAAACCGATCGGTCCAACAGGAGGACTCTTAAAAGTTGAGACATTACTAGTCGATGTTTTCGTAACATATTTCGCTGTATGTATCTCATCATTAAATACAACAAGTACGCCATGGTTTCCTGCCTTCTTATATGAGGCAACTTGAATAGAGCATAGCAGATTGTACAAGCCATCTGAACCTACATCATTACTAGAGCGCATGGCACCTGTTAACACAATAGGTATAGAGGTCGATAGGGTAAGGTCAAGAAAATAAGCAGTTTCCTCTAAAGTATCGGTGCCATGGGTTATGACGACACCTCTCGTTGTCTCTTGAATATTGCTTTCCACAAATTGTGCAAGCTTTAACATATGGTTTGGTGTAATATGTGGCGAAGGTAATGAGAATAATTCTATTTCTCTAATCGTAAAATCTGTTGATTGAACTTTATCTAATAAAGGATGATTCTCACTTGATCCAACATGACCTTCATGGTCTTGAACCATCGATATGGTTCCACCAGTATGAATTACTAAAATTTCTTTCATTTTATCCCTGCCTTTTTAGGTAGTGTATTCGTAGTTTTTTGAGAGTAGGTGTCGATTTGTTTGGACTTTTAACAGCAGCTATAGCTCCCGCTTTTGCCATATTAGCTTTTTTTTACCTAAAGGATGAATATGAATTAGAACCTTTATCCGCAGTAACCAGAACTTTTACCTATGGAGCTTTATTAGTGTTCCCTATTATGTTCATCCAATATGCTTTTATCGAAGAAGGGATTGCTCAAACACCCATGTGGAGAAGCTATTTTCTCTTTGGTTTATTAGAGGAATTCTTTAAATGGTTCTTCTTCTTAATTACTACCTATAAATATTCGAAATTTTCCTCTGTATATGATGGTATCGTTTATGGTGTATCGATCAGCTTAGGATTTGCTACGGTTGAAAATTTGCTTTATTTATTCGCACATGGTATTGAAAGTGCCTTTAGCCGTGCCATATTCCCTGTATCCTCCCATGCTCTATTTGGTGTTATTATGGGATATTACATGGGAAGAGCAAAGTTTCGTTCTAAGAATAGCTATTTCCATTTATTGATCGCATTAATTATACCAGTTATTTTACACGGAACCTATGATTTTATTTTAGAAACCATCACCAAATCTTGGTTATATTGGTTAATACCATTTATGATTGTATTATGGTTTTATGGATTAAGAAAGGTAAAAATGGCCAACGAATATTCCAAGCTTCATCAATATGAAATATGAAAAAGCTAGCAGGTGGAAATTTTCACCTGCTAGCTTTTTTGATTATTTATAAACAGTGGACTTAACAGATTTATTCCTTCATCAACACTTACACAAAAAATCATGAATAATTTACCTTTAATTAATAAAACCTATCGATATATCAATTCAATTTATGGGGCTAAATGGAGGTAATGAAAATGAAAGTGCTCAAAACTGGCATGCTAATTGTATTTATTTTTTCCCTTCCTTTCTTGTTAACATCACAAGAGACGGAGGTTAAAGCATTTAGTGATCAAGTAATACAACACGGAGCAACTGGTGAAGACGTCATTGAGCTTCAAGCAAGACTTCAATATCTTGGTTTTTATAACGGAAATATTGATGGAGTATTTGGCTGGGGGACTTATTGGGCTTTAAGAAATTTCCAATACGAATTTGGGTTAGATATTGATGGATTAGCTGGGGAAGAGACAAAACAAAAGTTGATTAGTGCTAGCGAGTATAACAAACAATATGTAAGAGAACAGATAAACAAAGGAAAAGACTTTACCCATTATGGCGGAATGGATATGGAGAAACAAACAAAAGAAAAAAATCCATCACCAAATAATCAAGGTCAAGAAACGGAACAAAATAATGCAAAGGAAGAGGATCTTGAGCCAACAGCAGTGAACGTTCCTCAAGGTTTTTCACAAAATGATATAAAATTGATGGCAAATGCCGTTTATGGTGAAGCAAGAGGAGAACCATATCAAGGGCAAGTAGCTGTAGCTGCTGTTATTTTAAATAGAGTGGAAAGTCCAAGTTTTCCCAATACCATCTCAGGTGTTATTTTTGAGCCACGTGCGTTTACAGCTGTAAGTGATGGGCAGATTTGGTTAACACCAAATGAAAAAGCACGGAGAGCTGTATTAGATGCGATTAATGGTTGGGATCCAACGGGTGAAGCTATCTATTATTTTAACCCTAATACAGCCACATCTGATTGGATATGGTCAAGACCACAAATCAAAAAAATAGGAAAGCATATATTCTGTATGTAAATTGGAGGTGTTATGATGTTTAGATGGCTATTAATTACTTTATTAAGCTTAGGAATAGTTGGGGTTTCTGTTTGGGGATATCAAGAGCATCAAGAAAAAAATGCCATATTGATACAAGCAGAGAACAGCTACCAACGCTCCTTTCATGATTTAGCCTATTATATGGATTTATTACATGACAAAATCGGATCAACCTTAGCGATGAATAGTCGTGAACAATTATCTCCACAATTAGCTGAAATTTGGAGACTTACTTCTATGGCACACGGGAATGTTGGTCAACTCCCACTCACGTTACTACCTTTTAATAAAACAGAAGAATTTTTGTCACAAATGGGTGATTTTAGTTACCAAACAGCAATTAGAGATTTAGAAAAAGAACCATTATCAGATAAGGAACTACAAACCTTTGAATCGTTATATGAAATGTCTGGAGATATTGAATCAGAATTAAGAAAAGTTCAAAATATGGTTTTAAATGAAAACTTGAGATGGATGGACGTCCAGTTAGCATTAGTAAATAATGATGAACAAGCAGATAATACGATTATTGATGGATTTAAAACAGTGGAAAAAACGGTAGAAGGATATTCTGAAGGAAAAATGAATGCTAGCTTAATGGGAACATCTAGTAAAAAAGATGGTTTTAGCATCCTTGGTGATGAAAAAATATCGAAAGAAGAAGCAAAGAAAAAAATAAGAGAATTACTACAAGTGGATAAGGAAACAGAAATCAATGTTACTACTACTGGAGACGGGGCTACAGTTCCTTTATACAGTGGATCGTACCAGAAAAATAACCAATCAGGTTATATCGATATTACGCAAAATGGTGGTCATCCACTTACAATGATGATCAATCGAGAGGTGACGGAAGCTAAAATTGGTCTAAATAAAGCAACTCAACTAGCAGAACAATATCTGCAGGATTTAGATTTTGAGGAGTTAGCTTTATTAGAAAGTAATCAATATGATAATGTAGGGGTCTTTCATTTTATTCCTCAAGTCGATGACGTCTGGATTTATCCTGATGTGATTCAGGTTAAAGTAGCTTTAGACAATGGAGATATTTTAGGACTTGTGGCAAAAGATTATTTTGAGAACCATCGGGATCGAGAGATTCATTCACCAAAAATTACAGAAGAAGAAGCGAGAAAGGAAGTCAATCCTAACCTGAAAATTCATGAAAATCATCTAGCTATTATCGAGGATGATTTAGGAGAAGAAGTCCTAGCGTATGTCTTCTTAGGTACATTAGGAAACGACAGCTACAAAATATTTATCAATGCAGAGTCCGGTGATGAAGAGCGTGTTGAAAAGCTAAAACAAGCAGAAATTAGATATTAGTTCGATCTAGAGAAGGGAATCTGTTCCCTTCTCCCTTTTTTTTGTGATAATATATAAGAGGTATTTATTCATCATCCATAGAAGAGTTATGGCGCTCTAGTAGGTGGTCCTAAGGATGATGACGGTTTACGCTCTGAAAAGAGAACCACAATGAAAGGGGCTTTTAGTGTGACAGAAAAAAAAATAGCTATTGCGATTGATGGTCCTGCAGCAGCTGGGAAAAGTACAGTAGCCAAAAAGGTCGCAGAAAAACTACATTATGTATATATTGATACGGGTGCGATGTATCGCTCGTTAACATACAAGGTGCTCCAAGACAATATAGATATAAAGGATGAAAATGCTGTCCTTAATCTTCTAAAGAAAACAAACATTTTATTGGATCAACATTTTGATGTATACGTAAATAACGAAAAGATAACGGCGGAAATTAGAACATCAGATGTAACGGATCATGTGTCTCTTATAGCTTCTTATCCTTCAGTTAGAGAAGAAATGGTTACACGTCAGCAAAAGCTTGCAACAGATCGTGGGGTTGTCATGGATGGTCGAGACATTGGAACAAGAGTGCTACCTGATGCGGAAGTAAAGGTGTTTTTAATAGCAAGTGTGGAGGAAAGGGCAAAAAGAAGACATGAAGAAAATGTTACTAAACACCTCCCTAGTAATTTCGAACAGATTAAGTTAGATATCGAGAAGAGAGATCGAATGGATACTGAAAGAACCGCTTCACCTTTAAAGAAAGCAGATGATGCGATCGAAATTGACACAACCTCACTTAGCATTGAGGATGTAGTCAATAAAATTCTTTCATTAGTGCAAGAGGTGGAATAAATATGAGTTTCTATAAATTTGCTCGCTCTGTTGTTAAGCTATGGTTAAAATCAAAGTATAAAGTAATAACTGTAGGAACGAAACATATCCCTAAAACAGGTCCCGTAATTATTTGTTCCAACCATATTTCTAATTTTGACCCCCCAGTAGTTGGAATTACGTGTCCACGAGAAATTCATTTCATGGCAAAGGAAGAGCTATTTAATAATAAAATGCTTGCGTTTATTTTAAAGCATGTCCATGCATTTCCAATCAAAAGAGGGATGAAGGATAGAAATGCCCTTCGAAAGGGCTTAGAGGTCTTAAAGGATGGAAATGTGCTTGGCTTGTTTCCAGAGGGAACGAGAAGTAAGACAGGTGAATTAAAAAAAGGTTTAGCAGGAGCTGGGTTTTTTGCTCTTCGTTCTAAGGCAACCATTATTCCTTGTGCGATTATTGGTGATTATCGTGGTAAGGATCCACTAAAGGTTTCCTATGGTCCACCAATTGATATGGAGGGATTAAGAAGTGAAAAAGCTTCCGCACAAGAAGTAACAGATGTTATAATGGAACATATTAAAAAAATCAAAGAAAATTATTAACTTCAACATCGTTTTAACTTGACAAATTTGTCTAAATGTTAGAAGTTAGAAAAAAGCACATTTATGTTTTTTGTGTTGTAATTTGAAGGAGGTCTTTGTCATGGAAGAGATGAACCAAGAAAATTCCGAAATTAAAGAGCTTTCCATTGGTGACATTGTTAAGGGGAAAGTGGTTAAGGTAGAGGAGAAGCATATACTAGTAGATATCGGTCAAAAGGTGGAAGGAATTGTTCCTATTAGTGAACTATCTGCCTTGCGTATTGACACTGCAAGTGACGTGGTTAATGAGGGAGACGAACTAGAATTACAAGTAAAGAAAATAGAAGATGAAGAGATCGTTTTATCTAAAAAAGCGGTCATTGCTGAAAAGGCTTGGGAGGATTTACAAAAACAGTTCGACGAAAATCAAACACTTGAAGCAGTAGTGAAGGATGTCGTAAAAGGTGGTCTAGTGGTAGATGTGGGAGTAAGAGGCTTCATCCCTGCTTCCTTGGTAGAAACACACTATGTAGAAGACTTTTCAGATTACAAGGATAAACCACTTACATTAAAAATTGTCGAATTAGATAAAGAGCAAAATCGTATTATTCTTTCCCATCGAGCTGTAATAGAGCAAGAAGCACAACAGAAAAAGTCAGAATTGCTAGAGCAATTAGAAGAGGGTCAAGTGTTAGAAGGTACCGTTCAACGCATCACAGACTTCGGTGTGTTCGTAGATATAGGTGGAATTGATGGTTTAGTACATATTTCCCAATTATCACATACTCATGTCGACAAGGCTTCTGATGTTGTATCAGAAGGTGATACCATTCAAGTTAAAGTACTATCCGTGGATAAAGAGGAAGAAAGAATCTCATTATCCCATAAAGCTACACTTCCTGGCCCATGGGACAACATCGAAGACAAGATTGCAGTAAATGATGTGGTAGAAGGTACAGTTAAACGCTTAGTGAACTTTGGGGCATTTGTAGAAGTATTACCTGGTGTAGAAGGACTTGTTCATATTTCTCAAATTTCGAGAGAACATATTGGAACTCCAGGGGAAGTACTAGAAGTTGGTCAAAAAGTAAATGTGAAGGTGCTTGAAGTGAATGCTTCTGAAAAGCGTATTTCATTGAGTATAAAAGAACTAGAAGAGGAAAAACAAGACCAGGAGATCAAACAATATGAAGCTACAGAAGATCAATCAGGATTCCAGCTTGGAGACATGATTGGCGATAAGCTAGATAAGTATAAAAATTAGTGTTTTTAAGGGCTACTTCATTTAACAGATGAGTTGAATGTGGTAGCCCTTGTTTTTTGCTCCACTTTCTTTCATATAGTTTATCATCAGATGTATAAATAAAGCTGTCATGTCGATAATGATAAGGGTGATAGCTATGAACGAAAATCTATTTTTATGGGGTATTTGGTTGCTTTGGTGTTTAGTTACCTTTTTTATGGGGAAGTCGATCCAGCGGACTTATTATGGAATTGGTTTGCTTCTATTAAGCATATGTGTTCCTTATACACTTGAACTAAGTGGTATTTTATTTCCTATGTCCCTTATATTCCTTTTATTATACAGCTTTCTAGGTCTTGTGTTATTCCCGCTAAAGCTAAAAAAATATCTGCTTATCCTCTTATTTGCTTATCTTTATGTGATTTATTTCCTTTGGAGATTTACTAGCCCAATATTTGATGATAGCTGGTTTGTTACCTTAGCTATTGTGTTCTCTACTGTTGTATTCATGTTCGTTGAAAAACAATTTCAGTCGAAAATCTTAATGTGGTGTACAAGTCTAGCGATTGGTCACACACTTTATACATTTATTTGTTGGAGTTATTATTTACAATACAATATTAACTTTCAACACTTCTACAATATCTTTGTCGGAGTGATCGTCCTTTTTACGATACAACACTTTTGGAAAACATTTATGCATAAGGTGGATGTGCTACTTCAGGTGATTGAATCAAAAAAGGTAAGTTAATTCTTTTTAATAAACGATAATTATGTTATGTAAACTAAACTTCTATAAGCTTGTCTTTTTCCAATCGTTTATGGTAACTTTAATAGGTGATATGAAGATGGTGAAATTTATTGAGGAAGGATGTGCCTTCATGAGAAATTCAGTAGTTGCGATAGTAGGAAGGCCTAATGTTGGAAAATCGACGATATTTAACCGATTAGTAGGAGAAAGAATTTCAATTGTTGAGGATATACCTGGTGTTACAAGAGATCGAATTTATGCAAAGGCTGAATGGTTAAATAATAATTTTCGATTAATTGATACTGGTGGTATTGAAATAGGAGATGAACCATTACTGATACAGATGAGAGAGCAAGCAGAGGTTGCAATCCGTGAAGCAGATGTCATCATTTTTCTAGTAAATGGACGTGAAGGAATTACCGCAGCAGACGAAGAAGTGGCAAAACTGCTATTTAAATCAAGTAAACCAATTGTCCTAGCTGTTAATAAAATAGATAATCCTGAAATGCGTGAGCAAATATACGAGTTCTATTCTTTAGGATTTGGTGAGCCATATCCTATATCAGGAACTCATGGACTCGGTTTAGGTGATCTATTAGATCGAGTAGTAGATCTATTTCCTGAACATCTTAATGATGAAATTGAGGATGATGTTATTCATTTTAGCTTAATTGGGAGACCTAATGTAGGGAAATCCTCTTTAGTAAATGCATTGTTGAATGAAGAAAGGGTAATAGTAAGTGATATTGCAGGCACCACACGAGATGCGATTGACACATCTTTCACTAAGGAAGATCAGGATTTCGTCATTATCGACACTGCCGGGATGAGAAAAAGAGGAAAAATCTATGAAACTACAGAAAAATACAGTATTTTGAGAGCATTAAAAGCAATCGAGCGATCTGATGTCGTTTTGACTCTAATCGATGCAGAAACAGGTATAATTGAGCAGGACAAAAAAATTGCTGGCTATGCTCACGAAGCAGGTAAAGCAGTAGTTATTGTTGTAAATAAGTGGGACACGATCGAACAACATGATCATGCAATAAAGGAATTTGAAGAAAAAATTCGAGCACATTTTTCATTTCTTGATTATGCACCAATTGTTTTTCTTTCAGCAAAAACCAAAAAAAGAATTCATACATTAATACCAAAAATAATTCAGGCAAGTGAAAATCACACCAAAAGGGTGGAAACGAATGTATTAAATGATGTCATCATGGATGCTCTAGCTATAAATCCAACACCGACGAAACACGGGAAGCGTCTTAAAGTACTATACGCTACTCAAGTTGCTGTAAAACCTCCAACTTTCGTGGTATTTGTTAATGATCCTGAATTAATGCACTTTTCTTATGAAAGGTATTTGGAAAATAAAATAAGAGAAGCATTCGGTTTTGAAGGAACACCGATCAAGATTTATGCAAGAAGACGGAGTTAGGGGGAATTAAAGATGTCAAAAGTTGCTGTTTTAGGTGCAGGTAGTTGGGGAACAGCTTTAGCAATGGTTCTCCAAGATAACCATCATGATGTTCGGTTATGGACACATAAAGAAGAACAGAAAAAAATGATGATTGAAACTAAAAAAAATGAAAAATATTTACCAAACATTGTTTTGCCATCAGACTTAAAGATTGTAGATTCAATGGAAGAAGCAACTAAAGATGTAGATGCGGTTGTATTAGTAGTGCCAGCCAAAGCGATTAGAGAGACATGTAAAAAACTTCAGCCATATCTTCATGACAACCTTCTCGTTATTCATGGTTCGAAAGGGATTGAACCAATTTCACATAAGAGAATTTCTGAAATTATTGAAGAAGAATTAACGGGAACAAACTATTTGGATATTGTTGCATTGTCCGGCCCAAGTCATGCAGAAGAAGTGAGTTTAAAACATCCTACCACGGTAACAGCTGCCTCAACAAAGGAAGAGGCTGCTAGAATAGCCCAGGATCTCTTTATGAATCAATACTTTAGAGTGTATACAAGTAAGGATATTATTGGGGTTGAGTTAGGTGGGGCATTAAAAAATATTATTGCCTTAGGTGCAGGTATTTCCGATGGACTCGGCTATGGTGATAATGCGAAAGCAGCCCTAATTACGAGAGGACTTGCAGAGATCTCTAGAATTGCTACTGTATTAGGGGCAAACCCATTTACCTTTATTGGTTTATCAGGAGTAGGGGATCTAATTGTAACCTGCACGAGTGTACATAGTAGGAATTGGCGTGCAGGAAATTTATTAGGAAAAGGGAAAAAATTAAAGGAAGTTCTCCAGCATATGGGGATGACGGTCGAAGGTGTTAGAACAGCTGAGGCCACATACCAGTTAGCTGAAAAATGGGAAGTGGAGATGCCTATTACTTCGGGGATATATGAGGTGATTTTTCATGACAAGCACCCAAAGGATGTTGTTGACAAATTGATGCAAAGAAATAAAACAAATGAAATGGAAGACATCATCCGAATATGGTCCAATAGGTATTCTCATTAACTGTTTACACACTCCTTGCATACTATGGAATGGAAATCTATAGTTAGGAGGAGTGACATTGAGCGATTACAAACAAAAAATGTTTGATCAAATACAAAAAAAATCAAACATTCAGGCTGATGAAATTATGAAGGTAGCCCAATCTGTGCAAAATGCAGATTTTTCTGACGAAGCTACTGTTAGAAAGTTAATTCGCCGCCTTTCAAATATGGCAGGTAAACCTGTCTCAAAAGAAAAAGAAGATAAAATTGTCAAAGCCATTACGAACAATAATATGCCTGCAGATATGAATACACTGAGTAAATTATTTAAAAAGTGATCCTATGGGCACATGAGGATGCAATATCCAATTGCTTCGCATAGAATAAATCGCACAAGCATTCACTTTCAGGGTGAATAAGGGTATTAATTTAGTCATTGCCGAAGTAGATCTGCCCCTTCTACCTCGGTTTTTTTTTATTAATCATTGTTTTTTGTTCATTGAAGAAAATTAAGGATGATGGAGTAATTGTGCTATAATATTTATGATCGATAGGATCTAAACGATTTGAATGCTTATACGAAGGAAAGGATGAAATGATATTGTCAGCTTCAATGATGATGATGTGGGTTTCTTTTGCTGGAATGTTTGCACTATTTTTGGCAATTGGGCTAATCTTACTAAGTAGATATAAATTGAAAGGGATTGTAGCAGGCATTGTAGCAACATTTGCTTATGCTTTTTTAATTATTGGCGGTTTAATTATCGCATTTGTTGTACTAAGAGGACCTACAGCATAAATGGAGGCGAAAGAGACAGAATGACACTAAGAAATAACTTTTTACTAATCTTATTACTATTAATGTTATCAGGCTGTATGTATCCACAAGAACAATTGAGCCAAAATGAACTCACAAACGATGCACAATTGAATATGGTTCAACAAGCTATTAATCAATATCAAGAGAGAAATGAAGGAAGACTCCCAATTATTACAAAAGATCAGGATACACCTATTTACCAAAAATATCTTATTGATTTTACCTTATTAAAACAACAAGGATTAATTCAATCCATCCCTGGATCTGCTTTCGAAAATGGTGGATTCTATCAATATGTTCTAATTGATGTAGAAACAGAGCCGACTGTAAAAGTCATCGATTTAAGAGTGACAGACCAATTAAGAGAAGTACAGCAAAAGCTTAATTTTTATCGGAATGAACATACATATCCACCATTTGGTGAAAAAGAAGGAGAAGGGGTCTATACCTTGAATTATGAGGCATTAAACCTAGACAAGCCTCCGCATATTGAAAGCCCTTATTCGGGGAATAATTTACCAATATTGATTAATACAGATGGTGAATTGATCATTGACTATCGATTAGATTTATATCCATTACTCGAAGAAACAGACCGTACTTTTCAACAGGATGAAGATATTCGATCACTTTTAACCGATCAATATCCTATTGTACCAGCATATTCTGCTCCATATTATGTAAAAAATAACGAACCTGTTTTTGCAATCCAATAAAATAAGAAACCGGACTTTATCAGAAAATGAGGTAGATAAAGTCCGGTTTTTCATTTCTTACATTTTTTACTTTTTATATCATTTTGTGCTTGAAGCATATTTCGGATTAATTAAAATAATATAGGACTAGATAGAAAAATAGGTACTATCTATCGTCTACTACTAATTTAGGACTTGTTTACAGACAATAGATAAAATTATTTTCCACTACTTATTATTTCTTAGCATATTTTAATAGGACAACATCATAAACTATAAATGTCAATTGCTCGAGTTATCATAAATGTTTAATAGATCGGGAGGGGATCACTTGGAAAGAGTAGATATCTTCAAGGATATTTCGAAGCGTACGAACGGTGATATTTATCTAGGTGTTGTAGGAGCAGTTAGAACAGGTAAGTCTACATTTATTAAAAAATTTATGGAAAAAACAGTATTACCTAATATTCCGAATGAAAGTGACCGATTAAGAGCACAGGATGAATTACCACAAAGCGCAGCAGGCAAAACGATTATGACAACAGAGCCGAAATTCATTCCAAATCAAGCAGTAACGCTACAAGTAGATGAAGGCTTAGAAGTAAACGTTCGACTAGTGGATTGTGTAGGCTACACCGTGAATGGGGCACAAGGTTTTGAGGATGAAAACGGTCCAAGAATGATTCATACACCATGGTATGAAGAGCCTATCCCATTCCATGATGCTGCTGAAATTGGAACGAGAAAAGTCATCCAAGAGCATTCTACTATGGGAATTGTAGTAACAACAGATGGAACAATTGGAGAAATCCCAAGAGAAGACTATGTGGATGCGGAAGCAAGAATTGTAGAAGAATTAAAAGAAGTAGGAAAACCGTTCATCATGGTTATTAATTCTGTTCAGCCATTTAATCAAGAGACTGAATTACTTAGACAAGAGTTAACAGAGAAATTTGATATTCCAGTACTAGCGATGAGTGTCGAGAGCATGACAGAACATGATATAAATAATGTTCTGCGAGAAGTATTATATGAATTCCCTGTGCTCGAGGTTAATGTGAATCTTCCTAGCTGGGTTTTAGTATTAGATGATAATCATTGGCTAAGACAAAACTATCAGGTTGCGATTGAAGAAACAGTAAAAGATATTAAAAGATTAAGAGATGTGGATCACGTTATCGGTTATTTTGATCAATTTGATTTCATTGATCAGGCTACATTAGCAGGAATTGAGATGGGAGAAGGGGTTGCAGATATTGATCTCCACGCTCCTAACGAATTATATGATCAGGTGTTAAAAGAGATCGTAGGTGAAGAGATAAGAGGGAAGGACCATTTATTACAGCTTATGCAGGAATTTACAAATGCCAAAAAAGAATACGATCAAGTCTCCGATGCTTTGAGAATGGTCAAGCAAACTGGATACGGAGTTGCTGCACCTGCTCTAACAGATATGGCATTGGAGGAGCCTGAGATCATTAGACAAGGGCCAAGATTCGGCGTTCGGTTAAAAGCTGTTGCTCCTTCTATCCATATGATTAAGGTGGATGTAGAGTCAGAATTTGCACCTATCATTGGTACGGAAAAACAAAGTGAGGAGCTGGTTAGATACCTAATGCAGGATTTTGAAGAAGATCCATTATCCATTTGGCAATCTGACATATTCGGACGTTCCTTAAGTTCTATCGTTAGAGAAGGAATTCAAGCAAAACTGTCTCTAATGCCTGAGAATGCAAGATTTAAACTAAAAGAAACATTGGAAAGAATAATTAATGAGGGCTCTGGTGGTCTGATAGCAATCATTTTATAACCAATAACGATTTTAAAAGCGATAATGCTACATGCGTTACGCTTTTTTATTTTTTGTGAAAAATTTGAAATAGGAAATGTTTTCATAGTTTAACCGTGATTCTCCATTTCCATCAAAATGTAAGAAAGAAGAGGTTCTTAGATGGAGTTTCCTCCTAATTTCGTTCATTTTTCAGTATAGAATCTCAAAAAATGTCTATACTGTTGATAAAATAGATAAATTGAATTTCCAAATCATAACAAATGCTGATATCATGGCATTTGAAAACACTTGCATCACTTTAGAACATGTGATACTATTCTTGTAAATTCAACAAAAATTCACTAGAAATAATTTTTTTCTAGTGAAAAACAAGATTAATTGTTGAATTATATTGGATTCTCAGTTATTATAAGCCTTGTCATCACATTCTGATGACAAAGCTATAAAGAATTCTGTGAAAATAATTTCCGAATTTTATAGCTTATTTTGGGAGGAGGTGAATATCATGAACAAAACAGATCTAATTAATGCAGTTGCTGAGAAAAGTGAGCTATCTAAAAAAGATGCTACAAAAGCTGTTGATGCGGTTTTTGAATCTATCATGGATTCACTTAAAGGTGGAGACAAAGTTCAATTAATTGGTTTTGGAAACTTTGAAGTGCGCGAACGTGCTGCTCGTAAAGGACGTAACCCGCAAACTGGAGAAGAAATCGAAATTCCAGCAAGTAAAGTTCCTGCTTTCAAACCAGGTAAAGCCCTAAAAGATATCGTAAAATAATAGATATTACATATGGGCAACTATAAAAAGGGTGCAAAATTGCACCCTTTTTTTTCACTATTTATAGTAGAAGGCTTAATAAAGCAAAGGGAATAACCGTTTGTTCCTTTTGTTTTATTAAGTCAGACTAAACGGGCATATTACGATTAGGAACGTTTTTACGAGAGAATAATGTAAAATTATGATATACTTATGATATGATAATAAAGGATTTTTCAAGAATTGCGGTGATTTCTCATGAGGCAGCATCCATTATTCGAGCATTATACGAATTTAATACATACTTCTACAAAAAATAAATACTTAAACAAGCATCTAGACAACGTTTTTGTTGAGACAGAAAAAATTCAAGCATTAGATTGTCTTATTAACAATAATGCGAACAAGGAGAATTTTATTCTGGCAACAATGCTTGTTCAAATTGCACTTAATACACATGATCAAATAGATAAACAGATGGATGATCAAGATATTAAAGCCAAAAAAGAACAACAACTCACTGTGTTAGCAGGTGATTATTATTCAGGCATTTATTATCACATCCTTTCCCAATCCAGTGACATAAGCTTTATACGCCAGCTCGCCGAAGGTATTCATGAACTAACAAAACTTAAAACAACCGTTTTTTATCAAGCATACGATCGTACGGATCGCTTTTTGGCAGACTATTCTGCCTTAAACAGCATGATTATAAAATCTGTTGCAGCATATTTTAATCGAGAGACTCACTTTGATTTTGTTAGTAAATGGCTGCTTGCGATTAAATTAGAAAGAGAATATTCTAGGTTAGAGCAAGGGGACCAGACTTTTTTTCATCAATTGGTACAAGATAAACTACTAAAGCAAAACACAACAAAGCATTTACAGAATTTGCTTAAGCAGATGATTCATTATACCAAAAGAGAATTGAGTGACTATAAAAAATTATTACCAGAATATCTTCACCCTTTAACCACTTTTTCTGTTAATACCATTTTGGAAGAAGGATTATCGAAATGAAACCACAATCAAAAGAAGAAAAAGTACACCAAGTATTTGAAAAAATCTACGATAATTATGATCAAATGAATTCTATCATCTCCTTTCAGAAGCATAAAAAATGGCGTCAGGATGTTATGAGGAGAATGCAAGTTAATAAAGGGGAAAGGGCCTTAGATGTATGTTGTGGGACAGGTGATTGGACATTTGCCTTAGCGGAACAAGTAGGTAGATCAGGAGAAGTGATCGGCCTTGATTTTAGTAAAAATATGCTCTCTGTAGCCAAACAACGAAATCAAAAGGGAGAATTGCCACAGATAGACTTTGTTCATGGTAACGCAATGGATTTACCTTTTGAGGATAATTATTTTGACTATGTCACCATTGGCTTCGGATTAAGGAATGTACCAGATTATTTAAGGACGTTGGAAGAAATGTATCGCGTGGTGAAGCCTGGTGGAAAGGTGATTTGTCTAGAAACTTCTCAGCCAACCATCCCTGTATATAGACAGCTCTATTATTTCTATTTCAAAAATATCATGCCACTATTTGGAAAGGTTTTTGCCAAAAGTTATCAAGAGTATGTATGGTTACATGAATCAGCAAAAGACTTCCCGGGTAAAGAAGAATTAAAAAAATTATTCGAGAAAGCTGGTTTAAGTAATATTAAAATAAAAAGCTATACTGGTGGTGTAGCAGCAATGCACATGGGGGAAAAGATAGTAAATAGTAAAGGTGACTAGAATGAAGCTTGCTAAAAATTATGCGTTTTTAAGAAGAGACTTAAAGCAAATCGAATCAACATTAGAGGATACGATCTTCACAGATCAGCCAGTGTTACATGAAGCATCTACTCAATTATTAAGGGCTGGTGGAAAAAGACTTCGCCCTATTTTTGTTTTATTGGCAGCAATGTTTGGGAACTATAACCTTAGTAAAATAAAGAAAGTCGCAAGTGCTGTGGAGCTAATACATATGGCGTCATTAGTTCATGACGATGTGATAGATGACTCAGATACGCGAAGGGGAAAACCTACCGTGAAGTCACATTGGGATAATCAAATTGCTATGCTAACCGGTGATTTCATCTTCGCAAAGGCACTACAGCAATTCACAGATATTGAATACCCGAGGGCACATCAGATATTGTCTAAAACAATGGTTGAATTAACCATTGGGGAAATTGAACAAATAAGAGATAAGTTTAATTATGAGCAGAATTTCCGCTCCTATCTTCGGCGGATTAGGAGAAAGACGGCATTGCTCATATCCTCTAGTTGCCAATTAGGAGCAGTTGTAGCCGAAACTTCTAGTGAAACAGAAAAAGCATTATATAATTATGGTTATTATATGGGAATGTCTTATCAAATTATTGATGATATTCTTGACTTCACAGCAACAGAAAAAGAGCTCGGGAAACCATCTGGAAGTGATTTACTACAAGGAAATATCACTCTTCCCGTATTATATGCGATGGAAAATCCACAAATAAAGGCTTCTATTATCAATCTATTTGCAAATAAAGAGCAAATGAACCAGGTAGAACTAAAACGAGTGGTAGAGGCAATTGCAAAATCTGGTGCTATAGAAAAAGCAAGAAGAGTAAGTAATACATATTTAAAGAAAGCTTATCACTCGTTAAAAAAATTACCAAATAATCAATCCAAAAGTGCTCTTGAAAATATTGCAAACTTCATAGGTAATAGAAAAATCTAACTATTCGAGGTGAATCAAATGGAAAGAACATTTTTGATGGTAAAACCAGACGGTGTACAACGCAACTTAATTGGAGATATTGTGTCACGATTTGAGCAGAAAGGCTTCAAGATAGTCGGGGCTAAATTAATGACTATTTCAAAATCACTAGCTCAAAAACATTATGCTGAGCATGAAGGAAAGCCGTTTTTTGATCAACTAGTTGAATTCATTACTTCCGGTCCTGTATTCGCTATGGTATGGGAAGGCGAAGAGGTTATCTCTACAGCAAGAAAAATGATGGGAAAAACGAATCCATCGACAGCTGAAGTAGGGACGATTAGAGGAGATTATGGAATGGTTACACATCGAAATATCATTCATGGATCTGATTCCGAAGAGAGTGCAGAGAGAGAAATTTCACTATTTTTTAATAAGGAAGAACTAATCGAATACTCAAAAGATGTTGATAATTGGCTTAGATAACCACTTGTTTACAATACTAAGGGAGAAGAGAAATGGAAGAATACCAAGCGTTCATTCAAAAGGTTCATAGTAAAACGGGCCTTGATCTAAGCTTGTATAAAGAAGCACAAATGAAGAGAAGATTAACTTCACTAAGGAATAAACGGGGATTCCGAACGTTCGATCACTATTTTGATGCCATTAATAAAGACCAGACATTATTACAAGAATTCTTGGATAAAGTGACTATTAATGTATCAGAATTTTATCGAAATCCTAGTAGATGGAGCGTTTTAGAAAAGGAAATCTTCCCGAAGTTAAAAGCAAAGAAAGACAAAATAAAAATTTGGAGTGCAGCATGTTCTACAGGAGAAGAACCATATACATTAGCAATAATTGCAAGCAAATTCTGGCAAACCACCGAAGTGGATATTTTAGCAACAGATATTGATGATAATGTAATTGCTAGGGCGAAGCAAGGTATCTATAATGAGCGTGCTGTACAGGATGTGCCAGAAGAAATGAAGGAAAGGCACTTTATACAGCAAGGAAATACTTACAAAGTAAAGGAATATATTAAGCAATGTATTACCTATAAAAAACATAATTTACTAGCAGACAAATATCCAACTAATATGGATTTAATAGTATGTCGAAATGTGCTCATTTATTTCACAGAGGAAGCAAAAAATTCTATTTATCATCATTTTAGTAAGTCCTTAGCAGATGATGGTGTGTTTTTTGTCGGTAGCACGGAACAAATTTTTCGTCCGGAAAAATTTGATCTGCGTGTCATGGATACTTTTTTTTATACAAGAAAGTAGTTTATTTTCATACTTTGTGAAATTCATTTACTTACAAATAAAAAAAATATGATATAGTAATACAAAATGAATCTACTGGGGGGACTTTTTATGCGCTACTTAACTGCAGGTGAATCACATGGTAAGCAGCAAACCACGATAGTTGAAGGCTTACCAGCTCAAATGCCAATCACAAAAGAAGATATTAATGAATCCTTATTACGTCGTCAAAAAGGGCATGGTCGAGGAAAAAGGATGCAAATAGAAAAAGATTTAGTGGATATCGTCGGTGGAGTTAGACATGGATATACGCTAGGATCACCCATTGCGCTTGTTGTACATAACGATGATTTCAAGCACTGGGTTGATGTAATGGGAGAAGATCCGGTACCAGAAGAACAAAATATCCGGAGAGTTGTAACAAGACCAAGACC
The DNA here is from genome assembly GCF_055395245.1 of Gracilibacillus sp. JCM 18860. Taxonomy (NCBI): domain Bacteria; kingdom Bacillati; phylum Bacillota; class Bacilli; order Caryophanales; family Bacillaceae; genus Gracilibacillus; species Gracilibacillus sp. JCM 18860. Next base: position 526,950 of record NZ_AP043868.1, on the reverse strand, counting down.
TGGTCATGCCGACTTAAATGGTGCGTTAAAATATGGTCATCGGGACATGCGAAATATTTTAGAGCGTTCCTCCGCAAGAGAAACCACTGCTCGTGTTGCAGCAGGTGCTGTTGCCAAGACATTGCTAAAGCATTTAGACATCCATATTATCGGATATGTAAAAGAAATTGCAGCAATAAAAGCAGAGGAAAAACCTAATTTAAGTATTCAAGAAAGAATCAATATATCAGAGGCATCTCCTGTACGCTCTTTAGACGATGCTGCTGGTAAAAAAATGATGGATGCCATTGACCAAGCGAAAAAAGACGGAGATTCCATAGGCGGTGTTTGTGAAGTTTACGTGGAAGGAATGCCTGCTGGTATTGGTTCCTATGTTCACTATGACCGCAAGCTTGATGGGCGTATTGCAGGAGCCGTTCAAAGTATCAATGCATTTAAAGGAGTAGAGTTTGGTATTGGATTTGAAGCAGCGCGAAAAAATGGTAGTGAAGTGCATGACGAGATCGCATGGACAAAAGAACAAGGATATTACCGAAAAACGAATCGATTAGGTGGTTTTGAAGGTGGCATGACAACAGGAATGCCTATTGTAGTAAAAGGTGTTATGAAACCAATTCCTACCCTTTACAAACCATTACAAAGTATAGATATCGAATCAAAAGAACCATTTAGTGCAAGTATCGAACGTTCAGATTCTTGTGCGGTGCCTGCAGCTGCTGTGGTAATGGAGCATGTAGTTGCCTTTGAAATAGCCAAAGCAATTTTAGAACAGTTTCCCAATGATCAATTTCCAAAACTTAAAGAAGCGATTGATCAATATCGTGAGGAAATTAGGTGTTTCTAAATGCATAAACAAACGATTCAAACAAGTACGAATAAATATGATGTGATAATCGGTGAAGGGTTATTAACAAATATTGCTGAATATTTTCCTAAACGATACACAAATATATTAATCATTACAGATAGCGCGGTAAGGTCATTATATGCCGAAACGATTCAAACAGGACTAAAGTCACACTGTGATAATATCGGTATAGCCACTGTCCCAGCTGGTGAAGCATCGAAAAGTATCGATTATTATTATCAGCTTTTAACAGAAGCAGTCGATCATCATCTTGATCGGAAATCATTAATCATTGCACTTGGTGGTGGAATGATTGGCGATCTTGCTGGGTTCGTTGCTGCAACCTATATGCGTGGTATTGATTTCATTCAAGTTCCAACAACAATCTTAGCACATGATAGTAGTGTCGGTGGTAAGGTAGCTATTAATCATCCGAAAGGAAAAAACCTAATCGGAAATTTTTATCCACCTGTGGCAGTTATTTATGATGTCAAGACATTAACTAGCTTGCCTGCTAAAGAAATTCGATCTGGTTATGCAGAAATTGTTAAGCATGGATTTATTAGTCGAAAAGCGTTCTTAGATCAAATCATGAAGACTAATTTACGTAACACATTGGACCCATACGATTTAGTCGATCAATTAGAAAAAGGAATTGCAGTAAAAGCAAGGATTGTAGAACAAGATGAGAAGGAAAATGATATTCGGAAATTTCTGAATTTTGGGCATACTCTTGGACATGCGATCGAGGCTGAATTAGGTTACGGTAACATTACACACGGAGAAGCTGTTGCCATTGGTATGTTATTTGCTATACGTGTAAGTGAACAAATATTCCAAGTAGAGTTACCTTATGATAGTCTACTTCAATGGTTGAAGGAAAATAATTATCCATTAACGATTTCGTCTTTAAACATCGAACACGTAATAGATCGCATGAAACTTGACAAGAAATCAGAGAATGCGATAGTGCAAATGGTGCTTTTAGAAAAAATTGGACAACCAAAGATTGTAAATTTGGAAGACCAAGTGCTTAAGAAACATCTTGAAATTTTTATCAGAGAGTTGGGTTAACATTGATCAGAGGGATACGAGGGGCCACTACTGTTCAAGCTAATCAGGCAGAAGAAATAATTAAAGAAACAAAGAAAATGGTTGAAAAAATGGTAGAAGTAAATCAGGTTAAACCAGAGGACATCGCGTCAGTACTTATATCTGTAACTCCTGATTTAAATGCTACCTTTCCAGCAAAGGCGCTTCGTTTAATAGATGGTTGGAAGTATGTACCAGTTATGTGTATGCCTGAAATAAATGTTCCAGGGAGTCTTGCACAGTGTATTCGTGTTATGATGACAGTAAACACTTCATTGAATCAAGAAGAAGTAGAGCACATCTATCTAAATGAGGCAATTAAATTAAGACCAGATTTATTAGGAAAGGATTAGTACAATGAGAAATCGCGAAAATGATGAAATGCGTATTCAGGCGAAACAAGTTTTTCAAAGTATGTCTCCATACACTCCTGGAAAACAGATTGAAGATGTAAAAAAAGAATATGGCTTAAACCAAATTGTAAAATTAGCTTCGAACGAAAATCCATTCGGCTACTCATCAAAAGTAAAAAAAGCCATTCCTCAAATGCTAGATCACTTAGAAATTTATCCAGACGGATATGCAAAGCAATTACGTGATGGATTGGCATCTAAGTTAGAAATTAACGAGGAGCAGTTAACGTTTGGTTGTGGATCAGATGAGATTGTTGATATTATCTGTCGTTCTTATCTGGAAAAAGGGACAAATACCATTATGGCTACGCCTACGTTTCCTCAGTATAAGCATAATGCTTTAATACAAGGAGCGGAGATTATTGAAGTACCATTAATCAATGGTTATCATGATCTTCCAGCAATGCTTGATGCAATCAATCAACAAACAAAAGTTATCTGGCTGTGTTCGCCTAATAATCCAACAGGATCCTTAATTCCAAAGGATGAGCTAATTAACTTTTTAGATAATTGTCCATCCAATATTATCGTTGTTCTTGACGAGGCGTATTATGAATATATTGAAAGATCAAAAAAACCAGATAGTATTTCATTGGTTCAAAAATACGCTAACTTAGTTGTATTACGAACTTTTTCAAAGGCATATGGTCTAGCAAACCTGCGGGTAGGTTATAGTATTGCATCAGAGGAAATTACGACGATTCTTAACATAACCCGAGGTCCCTTTAATACGACAAGCATCTCCCAATTATCAGCTTTAATGGCATTAGAAGATGAGGACTTTCTTGAAGAAACATATAAACGAAATATTGAAAATAAAGTCGCATTCATGGAGTTTTGTAATGAAGTTGGATTAGATTATTATGATTCAGAGGCAAATTTTTTATTTGTCAAACTACCAACTAGTGGAGACCAATTATTTGAATTCTTATTAACCAAAGGCTTTATTGTCCGTTCTGGCGAGGCACTAGGGCATCCAAATGGAGTTCGAATCACTATAGGCTCTAAAGAGAACATGGAAGTATTACAGCAACGAATCAAAGAATTTTTAGCAAATGTTTAAAAAGGAGAATAAATCGTGAAACAAACGGTTTTAATAGCGGGCCTCGGTCTTATCGGAGGCTCGCTTGCTTTAAGTATAAAAGAGATAAAGGGAATAAGGTTGATCGGTTATGATGCAGATCGACATGCCCTAGAATATAGCAAAATGAATGGTATTGTCGATGATATCTATTATCAATTCGATAAGGCGGTATTAGAAGCAGATATTTGTATTTTTGCTACACCTGTTTCCAAAACGGTTGACTTAATTCATCAATTAAACGAATTGACTTTAGAGAAAGAGTTGCTTGTTTCAGATGTTGGATCAGTAAAATCGTTAATTATGAATACTGCAGAAAAGATTACTTCAGATAAGGTAACCTTTATTGGTGGTCATCCAATGGCTGGGTCTCATAAAAGGGGCATCCAATCAGCAAAAGCTCATTTGTTTGAAAATGCGATTTATGTGTTAACGCCAACAAAAAAGAGTACTGCTGAGGATATGGAAAAATTGAAGGCTCTCTTAACACCTACGAAGGCCAAATTTTTGATCCTTGATGCAAAAGAGCATGATGAAATGACTAGTGTTATCTCCCATTTTCCACACTTAGTTGCTTCCTCTCTTGTTCATCAGGCAAGAGAGTGGCAAAAAATCCATCCATATATTCCGAAGCTAGCAGCAGGAGGATTTCGTGATATCACAAGAATTGCCTCCAGTAATCCAAGTATGTGGAAGGATATCTTTTTTCAGAATCGTGATAAGATGAGTCGTCTTCTAGCAGATTGGATAGAAGAAATGAAGAAGCTCAAGGATTTAATTGATTCTGGTGAAAAAACACAAATTCAAACATATCTAGAACAGGCTAAGGACTATCGAGACGGATTAGATAGTAAGAAAAAAGGTGCAATCTTATCATATTATGACTTATATGTAGATATATTTGATCAGCCAGGTGCACTTTTGAAGGTTGTCCATTTATTAGCAGAGCATGATATTAGTATTAATAATATTGAAATTCTAGAAATTCGTGAAGGAATAACAGGAGTTCTACGATTAAGTTTCCAAAATAAGAATGATCAGCAAATAAGTCAAGCAATCTTGAGTAAAAATAACTATGAAACAATGATAGAGGAATAGGAGAGATCGATGTTGTCTAAAAAAGTTTTATCATTTAAAGATAGAAGTCTAAAAGGGAATATTTCTGTTCCTGGAGACAAATCTATTTCCCATCGTGCCGTCATGTTTGGATCACTCGCAAAAGGGGAAACACGTATTACTAATTTTTTGGCGGGAGAGGATTGCTTATCTACCATTGCTGCATTTCAGGCAATGGGCGTCGATATAGTAAGAAACAATGATTCCGTACAAATCCAATCACAAGGAATCAAAGGATTAAAGGAACCAGCAGAACCAATAAATCTTGGTAATTCTGGAACAACAGCAAGATTATTAATGGGAATCTTAGCAGGTTTACCTTATCATTTCACCTTATACGGGGATGCTTCTTTATCTAAAAGACCAATGGATCGCATTACAAACCCTTTAAAACAGATGGGTGCAAAAATTGACGGTAGGGAAAATGGTAGACTTTTGCCCATCTCGATTCGTGGTGGTAATTTAAATCCCATCCATTATCATACACCGATGAAAAGTGCACAGGTTAAATCAGGTGTACTTTTAGCAGGCTTACTGACAGATGGAACAACAGTGGTAACAGAGGACACGAAGACCCGTGATCATACAGAAAATATGTTAAAAGCATTTGGTGCAAAGCTTAATGTTAATGGTACAGAAGTAACGGTTGAAGGGAATAAACCCTTAACAGCTTGTGATATCGAGGTGCCTGGAGATATCTCTTCTGCAGCATTTTTCTTAGTTGCAGCCGCAGTTACAGCTGGTAGTGAAGTGAAGATCACAAATGTAGGGCTAAATCAAACACGAACAGGAATTATCGATGTACTCCAATTAATGGATGTAGATATTACGGTCAAAGAAGATCGAATCGTAGGGGGAGAGCCTATAGGTGATATTGTCGTAAAATCATCTAAACCAAAAGCCGCAGTCATCGAAGGTGACATTATCCCACGAATCATTGATGAGATACCAATTATTGCCTTACTTGCTACCCAAGCGGAAGGTAAGACGGTTATTAAGGACGCAAAGGAATTACGTTTTAAAGAAACAGATCGAATCGAGTCTGTTGTGAGCACACTTAAAGCATTAGGGGCAGAGATTGAAGCAACTGAAGACGGGATGATTATAACTGGTGGGACGAAGCTTCATGGTGGAGTGACAAATTCATATGGTGATCATCGCATAGGTATGATGATAGCTATTGCTTCCTTACTTATAGAGGAAGAAGTTGAACTCATTGATGATAAATGTATAGCTGTTTCTTATCCTGGCTTTTTTGAGGATTTAGACAAGTTATCCCATTAGAAAAAGGATATAAGGACCACCTCAAAAACTTTCTGTATGATCATGTACTCTTACTAGGATACTATCCAAAAGCCAAGCATTGTTGTTGGCTTTTTTCTTATGTAATTTTAGTTTTTTTCATCCATCACAAAATTTCGTTTAGTTGCTTCCAAACATTTTTTCCGCTAATATGAACATAAGTAGAGCCTGTTAAAAAAGAAAGGTTGAAGCATGTGAATCCATTAAACCAAGCAATAGAACTCATTCATAATGGCGAAATGAATGAAGCATTCAAGCTATTGCAACAAGAGGCTGAGAATTCAGATACAGACGGCAAATTAGATATAGCGGAGATCTATAGTGAGTTGGGAATGCAGGAGGAAGCAGCTCACTTATTAGAAGAAGTTATTCAGATAGAGCCTTACAATAATGAGGCAAAATTAATGTTGGCCGAAATATTTATTAATGATAATAATGATGAAAAGGCAATAATGTTATTAAATGAAATAGACGAACAAAGTGAGTCATTCTTACAGGCTTTAGTTTTATTAGCAGATCTATATCAGACCCAAGGACTATTTGAAGTAGCTGAATCCAAATTGTTAGAAGCAAAGAGAAGGGCGCCAGATGAGCCAATTATTGATTTAGCACTTGCGGAATTATTATTTTCAATTGGATCCTATCACAAAGCTATCATATATTATGAAAAAATTTCCAAGACAACAGAAGAAATGGGTGGCGTTAATCTTCAGGCAAGACTTGCGGAATCTTTTGCCTTAAATGGACAATTTGAGGAGGCATTACGTCATTTTCAAGCATTAGAAATAGAGGACCCTGATCAACTCTTTCGATATGGTTTTCTTGCCTTTCAAGCAGAACGATTTGAGATAGCGATTCAGGCATGGGAGAGGCTATTAGATTTGGATAGTGAATATCCTTCAGTATACCCATATTTATCAGAGGCATATGAAGAGGAAGGATTATTAGAAGAAGCATATAATATTGTGTCAAAGGGATTAGAAATTGATCCATACAATAAGGAAATTTGGTTTATCGCTGGAAAAATAGCGAATAAGTTGGGAAATAGAGAAGAGTCCTATCAATATATGGAAGAGGCCTTAAAAATTGATCCAGAATATCAAGAGGCACTATTATTTTTGTTAGAGGCATTTAAAAAAGAAGAAAATTACCAAAAGCTAATCAACGTGCTGACAACAATCGTAGATATCGATCATTTAGATGGTGTTTTTCAATGGGAATTAGCCAAAGCATATAATGAAGAAGAACAATATAAAGAGGCATTATTTACTTACCAAAAAGCATACACTAAAATGAACAGTGATACTGATTTCTTAAGAGATTATGGCTATTTCTTAGTAGAAGAGGGGAGGATTTCAGAAGCAATTAGTATTTTCAAGCAATATATGAAATGGGAACCTGCTGATTTTGAAATTCAGCAATATATAGAACGGCTAATGAATCAAAATGATACTCTCTCATAAAAACGGAGGGGAATAGCAAATTGGAAACATCAGTAAGTGTAGAAGATAAAAAAACATTTATTCAATGGTTTCTTGGCCATTACCAACTAAAAAAGAGAGAAAGTGTGTGGATTTTAAATTATTTATTAAACCACTCACAAGTTCTAGAACAGGTTCATTTTGTTTTAGAAGCCAGATTTTGCCCAAGGGCAATGATTATTTCAACACATTGTTCGAAAGAAATCGCATTCCGCTTTTATAAAAAGCATATTGTCACAACCGATGCAGATAAGTCCTTTCATGATATTCGATTACACAATGACGAACCAATTTACATTCAATTAAATTTTAAAGGTGCGCAACAAAGTGTCCAATACATGAATGTTTTGGAGGATAATCCTTTTATTCCTGATGACTATTTTTTATCAAGTCATGACAAAAAGGAGATGGATCTGTGGCTTGATTATTCTCTATATAAATTTAGAAAAGCCAAAATCGAACAAAAAATTAATGAAGCACTAGATCAAAAAAATGAAGAAATGTTTTTAAATTATACAGAAATTTTAAAAAAGCTGGATAATTTGTCAGATTATAGGTATAATGATTAATGAATAGGAACTGTTTATACACAGATTCTCTTATTGATCGAATTTCATTTTGAGAAAGTAGATGGAATTCGTTTTTTTCTTGCATTTTAAAAGATCGTTACTAGCTTTTCCTTCACTAATTGAATGGTTATAAGGTAATACATATGAATAGAAGTATATTAAAAGAATATATATGGCGATCTAGTGGGGGGAGGAAATCTTCATGAAATGGGACAAGGATGATTTAAAGGTCTATTATAAATCAAAGGAATATGTAGATACTGTCTGTATTCCGTTAGCTCCAATTTCTTACGAGAAGGAAGAAGAAGCTGTGAAGCTGTCCAATCAATATCAATCCTTACAATTGTTATCAACTGAATTAGAAAGAAATTATGTTGGTAGGATGATGTTAAGTCCATTGTATACATATAAGAAAGATAAAAATATGGAAATGGAAATCAAAAGAATGAATCAATGGATTCATGATTTTCAAGCAGATTTTAAGCATGTCTTTTTATTAACCTTTGATGTGAATTGGAGAAAGCAAGAAAAAGATCTTGATGGTCAGTTAATTTGGCTTCCTGCGACGTCGATTGAAGCACAGCCAACAGAGTTAACAAAGAAATGGATACAGGAACAAATAAGCCAAATTAGTGAATTGATTCAATCGTATTGGGACTAGAATGAAATTAAAAGGAGATTTTATTGACCATCTTAAAAGTTTGCGCTATCATAGTAATGTCCTAGTATAATAAGAGATTATAATCCATGAAGTCGGAATATGTGTAGAGGGGGGTAAATGATGTCGGAGAAAAAACAACAAGTGTCCCGTCGCCAATTTTTAAATTATACATTAACAGGTGTTGGGGGATTTATGGCCGCAAGCATGCTCGCACCAATGGTTCGTTTTGCAATTGATCCCGTTTTAAAAGCATCAAGTGCTAGTGAAATGCATGCTGTTGTTGAAGTTTCTGAAATTACAAAGGAACCACAAAGATTTGATTGGACAGTGGAACAAGTTGATGCTTGGTATACGTCCGATGTAACCCATAGTGCATGGGTTTACAAAAATGAAAAAGATGAAATAATTCCATTATCACCTGTATGTAAGCACTTAGGTTGTCAGGTGAACTGGGCTACAAATGAACCAGACGAATTTTATTGTCCTTGTCATGGTGGGCGTTATTATAAAAGTGGAGAAAACGTTCCAAATACACCACCAAATGCTCCTTTAGATTTATATGAATTTGAAGTGAGAGATGGCACTTTATTTCTTGGACAACCCGTACCAAGACAGGAGGTTTAATGAATGCTACAAAAGGTTTATGATTGGATTGATGAGCGTGTAGATATTACACCACTTTGGCGTGATATTGCAGATCATGAAGTGCCAGAGCATGTCAACCCTGCACACCATTTTTCTGCTTTTGTTTATTGCTTTGGTGGATTAACTTTTTTTGTAACGGTTATCCAAATTCTATCAGGTATGTTTTTAACGATGTACTATGTTCCTGATATTGAAAATGCTTGGCGTTCTGTTTATTATCTACAAACAGAGGTAGCTCATGGACAGATTGTAAGAGGGATGCATCATTGGGGTGCCAGTGTTGTTATAGTCATGCTATTTTTACATACTTTACGTGTATTTTTCCAAGGTGCTTACAAAAAACCACGTGAGCTTAACTGGATGGTAGGTGTGCTTATTTTCTTTGTTATGCTTGCACTTGGATTAACCGGATACCTATTGCCGTGGGATAACAAAGCATATTTTGCTACAGTAGTAACTTTACAAATTGCAGAACAAGTTCCACTGATCGGTGAATTTGCTAAAACATTGTTAAATGGAGATCCTTCTATCGTAGGTGCACAGACATTAGCCAGATTCTTTGCGATCCATGTCTTTTTCTTACCTGCCGCATTGTTTGTTTTAATGGCTGTTCACTTCATTATGATTCGTAAACAAGGGATTTCTGGTCCGCTATAAAATTAACGTTGTAAAGGAGGGATTTCAGTGAAGAGAGGAAAGGGAATGAAGTTTGTCGGGGATTCTCGAATTCCTGCTGAAAAGCAAAAATTTATTCCAAAAGATTATTCTGAATATCCTGGTAGAACAGAAGCATTTTGGCCTAACTTTCTATTGAAAGAATGGTTAGTAGGTGCGGTATTTCTTGTTGGCTTTTTATGTTTAACCGTTGCCCATCCTGCACCACTGGAGAAGATTGCTGATCCAACGGATGCTTCTTACATACCATTGCCAGACTGGTATTTCTTATTTCTATATCAATTACTAAAATATGAGTTTGCAAGCGGACCATATTTTGTATTAGGAGCACTTATCATACCTGGTCTTGCATTTGGTGGTTTATTTTTAGCTCCTTTCTTAGATAAAGGAAAAGAGAGACGACCACATAAACGACCAATTACTACATCACTAATGATTTTAGGTTTTGTTGCTGTATTTTGGTTAACTTACGAAGCTGCTGCTCATGTTGATTGGGAGGCAAAAGCTGAAAATAATAAACCGGAACTACCTAGTGAAGTGGAAATTGACACTTCAGACCCTGGCTATGCAGTTTTTGAAAAAAGCTGTATGCAGTGTCATGGAGGGGAATTAGAAGGTGGAGCGGCTGCACCAACCCTTATTGGAATCGATTATAGTGTTGATGAGATCAAGGATATTGCAGTGAATGGTATTGGTAGCATGCCAGCAAACCAATTCCAGGGCTCTGATGAAGAATTACAACAATTAGCAGAATTTATCGTATCTGTAAACGAAGAACAAGAGTAGTCTTAACCCTCGTCTGTTTGTAGGCGAGGGTTTTTCCTTTCTGTTATTGAAGTGATTAAAATTTTGTGAATAGAGATTGGAATCACAGACTGGAATTCTCACCATAGCTATCACATATATCTATGCGTAACAAATCTAATTATTTGTTTTATGAGGGGGTATCCTTTTGTTAAAATACTTATTTTTTAATCGCTATTCTCTAATAGCCTTGTTCACCATCAATTTACTCGGAACTATTTATGGGTACTACTGGTATAAATCCCAAATTGCTGAAACTCCTGCCATCTTTATCCCGTTTGTTCCAGATAGTCCTACTGCCAGTTTATTTTTCACCTTATTTTTATTGTTTTATCTTAATGGGAAAACTGTACGAACGATTGAGGCCTTAGCCTTTGTGTCACTTTTAAAATATGGGATATGGGCGGTAGTAATGAATCTGTTTACCTTAGTGGTGGATGGGCAATTACCGTGGACTGGATATATGTTGATGGTCTCACATGGAGCTATGGCTTTACAAGCTTATATTTACTCTCCATTATATACTTTTTCATTACGTCACTTAACGATAGCGTCCATTTTTTTGTTACATAATGAGATCATTGATTACGTTTATGGAATGATGCCTACATATGGAAGCTTGTCTGAATACGCTGATCATATAGGTTATTTTACTTTCTGGTTAAGTATCGCTTGTATCCTATTCGCCTATTTTAAGACGATTTATTCGAAAGAGAAAAAAGTTCATTCTAAATCCCTTTAATTATTCCAAACAGTATAGAGTAACTGACATATCTAACTTGGACACTTCATACATTAAGTATAAGGAATGTATGGAAGAAGGGGTTTGAGTGGACAGAAAATATTTATTTTGCGTATTTATTCTTATCTTTATTACTGCTACTTTTATAACATCACTTGTGAATGCACAACCTGAAAAACAACAATTAGTCCATTTTGAAAGACTGGTACAAGAAAAACGTTATGATTTAGCATGGAAAAAGCTTGAACAACAAAAGTTAGACTTAATGAATAAAGTGCAGGAGAATGCTCCATCTTTCCGTCAAAGCTTTGAAAATATGGTGGAATTAAATATGCAAAACCTTCCGAATAGCTCTGTGTCCGATTATGAAAAAATGAAACAAGCTCAGACATTAGTCGTTGTATATGACGCGATCGTGAATAAAAAAGCACCTCTTTGGCACAAATGGAAGGAAGAATTAGAAATCTCCATCCAAGAAATACTTCATTCTAATGAGGTAACAGAGAGCCAAGTGAAGGCGGTTATGTATCAATGGGAGGTAATCTCACCAGTACTTAAGATGTATCTTCCGGAAGGGGAATACAAGGAGCTAGAAGCTGATTTTGATGAATTATATCAAAACAGCACTTGGAAGCAAGATTCCACATTAGAATCAGTATTTCAGCAAATGTCGCTAATTGATTTAGAAAGCTTACAAAAACAGCAACAAGAAAATTATCTACTTTGGTTGATGTTAGTAGTAGGTGGATTTATTTTCTTGTCATTATCCTATGTCGGTTGGGTAAGGTATAAAGCAGAAGGAAAATAATTCATAGCTTCACCATGTGAAAGCACCCACATAAAAAACACACTATTTAAAATAAGCGTACAAATTGACAGATGTTCATTTTTTGACTAAAATTGACCTATATAGAATGCTTGGAGGAATGACAAATGGGGTATTTGATTTATCTTGTAATACTCATTGCCGTACCTTTAATTGCCCAATCAAAGGTGAAAAGTACGTATAAGAAATATTCTAAGGTAATGAATTCGAATATGGTAACAGGGGCACAAGTGGCTAGAAAAATACTGGATGATAATGGCCTGTATCACGTTTCAATTGAAGAGACAAGAGGAACACTCTCCGATCATTATGATCCAAGGAAAAAGGTAGTTCGCTTGTCCAGTGATAACTATCATGGCTATTCTGCAGCAGCTGCAGCTATTGCGGCACATGAGGTAGGACATGCCATTCAAGATGCAGAATCCTATGCATTTTTACGTTTCCGTCACAGTCTTGTTCCAATTGCGGGCTTTGGAGATAAAATGTCGTTTATCTTTATCATAGCAGGTTTCCTTCTTGGGCAAATGAACTTAGTCTTAATTGGAGTTATTTTTATGGCGTTTGCTGTATTATTCCAATTAGTAACATTGCCTGTGGAATTTGATGCATCGAACCGTGCAATGGCACAATTAGTTTCATCAGGTATCATTCGCAACAATGAAGAGAGACAAACAAAAAAGGTACTAAACGCCGCAGCATTAACCTATGTCGCTGCAGCATTAGTTGCAGTAGCAGAGCTCATCCGCTTTGCATCCATATTCCTATTAAGTGAAGAATAGTATTTCCTAAGGCAGATGTATATAGCATCTGCTTTTTTGATATGGAGAAAAAGTATTTCCGTTCGTAATAAATCAAGCTGTCGATAAATCTTCATTGATTAGGAAGGAATGTTATACTTTATTTAAGGAGGTATTAGAATGTATAATAAAGATAGTGTCCAGGATATGCAGAAACGAGTCGATGCTTTTATCTCTCAATTTGAAGAAGGTTATTTCTCACCAATGAGTATGTTAGCAAGATTCACTGAAGAGATCGGTGAACTTGCGCGAGAGGTTAACCATGTATATGGAGAAAAGCCAAAAAAATCTACAGAAGAAGAAAATACGATCGAAGCAGAGCTCGGTGATCTTTTTTTCGTCATGATAAGCTTCGCTAATTCACAAAATATAAATCTTGGCACAGCTTTTGATCAAGCCATGACAAAAATTGAAACAAGAGACAAGAATCGATGGACCAAGAAAGAACTGGAGGAATAAACATTGGATAAAATTAAAGTTATTGTGGCAGGACCTAGAGGAAAAATGGGTGCAGAAGCACTTCGTATGATCGAAAAACAATCAGATTTAGAACTAGTTGCTTGCCTTGACCATAAGTATGAAGGAAAAAACATACAAGAATTTGAAGAACTGCCAAACTTAGATGCTGTTATCTATACGAATATAGAAGAATGCTTATCAACCGTTCAAGCAGATGTATTGGTAGACCTAACAACTCCTGAATTTGGTTACATACATACGAAGACAGCTATTTTAAACGGAGTTCGTCCAGTGGTCGGAACAACAGGCTTTACAGAGGAAGAATTGAAGGAATTAACAGACTTAGCAGAGGAAAAAGAAATTGGTGTCATTATTGCACCGAATTTTGCACTTGGCGCAGTATTAATGATGCAATTTTCTAAATGGGCAGCAAAATACTTTCCAGATGTAGAAATCATTGAAAAGCATCATGATCGTAAATTAGACGCACCATCTGGTACAGCTGTTAAAACGGCTGCTTTAATTAAAGAAGTAAGAGAATCCAAACAGCAAGGACATCCAGATGAAAAAGAAACGATTGCAGGGGCACGTGGAGCCGATGTAGATGGTATGAGAATTCACAGCATGAGGCTGCCAGGACTTGTCGCACATCAAGAAGTGGTTTTTGGTTCAAAAGGGGAAAATTTAACGATTAAGCATGACTCGTTTCATCGAGAATCCTTTATGACAGGAGTTAAACTTGCTATTGATCAAGTAATAAAGCTAGATCTACTCGTTTATGGGTTAGAAAATATATTAGAATAGGTGATGAGGATGAACATAGCATTAATAGCTCACGATAAGAAGAAAGAGGATATGGTAACCTTTGCCATTGCCTATACGAGCATTTTAGAAAAACATACCTTATTTGCAACAGGGACGACGGGAAAAAAAATTAATGAAGCGACAGGGTTAACGATTCATCGATTCCAATCAGGGCCACTTGGTGGGGATCAACAAATCGGTGCCAAAATCGCAAACAATGAAATGGATTTAGTGATATTCTTTCGAGACCCTTTAACAGCACAACCCCATGAACCAGATATTACTGCACTAATAAGGTTGTGTGATGTTTACCAAATCCCTCTAGTTACGAATTTGGGTGGTGCAGAGGTGTTAATTCGTGCGCTCGACGCTGGATTCTTCAATTGGAGAAATTTAAAATAACCACAATTGGAAGATAGGTAGGTTTTGTATATGAAAATAGGAATTACATGTTATCCTTCTGTAGGCGGTTCTGGTATTATCGCAACAGAACTTGGGAAAATGCTTGCTGAAAAAGGGCATGAAATTCATTTTATCACCTCTAGTGTACCCTTTAGACTAGATTCATTTTATCCTAATATCTATTTTCATGAGGTTGAAATGAGTCATTATCCAGTATTTCAGTATCCGCCGTATGATTTAGCACTTGCAACCAAAATAGCAGAGGTTATCGATAATGAGAAGCTGGATATTATTCATGCGCATTATGCAATGCCCCATGCTATTTGTGCTATTTTGGCAAAGCAAATGGCGAAACACCCAACAAAAATTGTCACAACATTACATGGTACAGATATTACAGTTTTAGGAATTGATTTAAGCTTAAAGAAAATCATTAAATTCGGAATGGAACAATCTGATGCGGTTACAGCGGTTTCTCATAGCCTGGTACAGCAAACCAAAGACATGCTAGAAACAAATAAAGAGATCGAGGTCATATATAACTTTGTTAATGAGAAAGAATATTATAAGCTTCAAAACACCAATCTGAAGGAAAAATACGGAATTCAAGATTCGGAAAAGGTACTTATTCATATTTCTAATTTTCGTAAAGTGAAGCGAGTAGAAGACGTTGTTCGAACTTTTGCGAAAGTAAATGAACAGATTCCTGCCCGGCTTCTCCTGATTGGAGATGGCCCAGAATACTGCCAAATTGTTGAATTAGTAAAAACGCTAGGGCTTAGTGAGTCTGTTCATTTCCTTGGAAAGCAAAAAAACATTCCAGAATTATTGTCTATTTCTGATATCAATCTATTATTATCAGAAAAAGAAAGCTTTGGTTTAGTATTATTAGAAGCAATGGCTTGTGGTGTTCCATGTATTGGAACAAATATAGGTGGAATTCCAGAAGTGATCCAACCTAAAGAAAATGGTTATATCGAAGAGCTAGGAGATGTGCAAGCGTTCGCTGATCGAATCCTTACTTTATTAGAAGATAAAGAGAAGTATCTACAATTTTCTAGAAATGCAATTAATCATGTGAAAACTAACTTTTCTTCAGACCAAATTAGAAACCAATATGAAAGACTTTATCAAAAAGTTTTAGGAGTGGGACATGAGTAAATGGTTATTTTCCCATGCTTTTAAAATCATTGAACAGATAGAATCTAATCGATTTCAAGCATTTATAGTAGGTGGTGCTGTACGCGATTATCTGCTTAACCGTCCTATATCAGATATCGATATTGCGACAGATGCTTTGCCTGCAGATATAATGAAAATATTTGATAAAGTAATTCCTACAGGCATTAAACATGGGACTGTGCTCGTTCGGTCCCAGCAGTTATCTTTTGAGATCACAACCTTTCGAAAAGAAAGTGGTTATCAAGACCACAGACATCCAGATAGTGTGACTTTTGTCTCGGATATAGAAGAAGATCTGTCAAGAAGAGATTTTACGATGAACGCATTAGCAATGGCTCGCAATTTCAAGGTCATTGATCCATTCGGAGGAGAAAGTGATATTAAGGCTCAAATCATTCGAATGGTAGGTAATCCTAATCATCGATTACAAGAGGATCCGTTAAGGATGATGCGAGCTGTCCGATTTAGTAGCCAGCTTGGTTTTGCTGTCGACCCGATAACCTTAAAAGCTATTCAAAAAAATGCACTATTATTAGAACATATCGCAGTAGAAAGAATAGCAGTAGAATGGGAGAAGCTTCTTACAGGCTCTTATATGAGAAAAGGCCTGCAGCTATTATTGGAAACTGGCATTCATTCACATTTACCTCTTTTATCAGAACACGTAGAGGTTCAAAATCAGTTAAAGAAATTAAAAGTGCCTTTCCCTAGTATGACCGCATTTATCGCATGGGCACATTTACTAAAACGAAATACCCCCATTTCAGCATGGTCACGCAAGTGGAAACTATCTAATCAACAAAAGAAGGATGCTAATCTACTCGTAAAAGTTTTTGATATTTTATATGACGAAAATCAATGGAAATGGGCTGTGTATCTTTTACCGGAACGTCTTATCTCTTCCTTTGTAGCCGTTTATACAAGCTTTACAAAACAACCGATTACTATGGAAAAAATAATTGATATAAAGAGGAACCTACCTATAAACTCTCGTGCTCAGCTTGATATTAATGGGAAAGATGTGATGAAATGTTTTCCTGAAAGATCGAAAGGTCCCTGGATACAAAAAAATCTAGAACGTGTGGAACAAGCAGTAGTCAACGGGGAAATTGAAAATGATTCAAAAAAAATAAGTGAGTGGATATTAAATGAAAGATTCTAAACGCAATCAATTGATACAGCTATTAGCGAAGCATGAAGAAGACTATATTTCTGGCCAAACATTGTCAGACAAATTAGGTATATCAAGAACCGCTGTCTGGAAGCATATTAATGAATTAAAAAAAGATGGGTATCAGTTCGAATCTGCCCCCCGAAAAGGTTATAAGTTAATTCATCGTTCTTCTGATCTCAGCGAAAGCTCGATTAAATGGGATTTACAAACAAACTGGGTAGGACAAAAAGTTTATTTTCAAGAAGAAATGGATTCTACACAGGATTACGCTCATCGGCTGGCGAGAAAAAATGCGGAACATGGCACAGTTGTCATCACTAATAAACAAAAAAAGGGTAGGGGAAGGATGAACAGAAGCTGGGAATCTAACCACCCAGAGGGTATCTGGATAAGCATCCTCTTACGACCTGACACCCCTCCACATCATGCTTCCCAGATGACGTTATTTACAGCAGTAAGTATTGTGGAATCATTAAGACTTATAACGAATGCAGATATCCAGATTAAATGGCCAAATGACCTCTACTTAAACGGAAAAAAAATATGCGGCATTTTAACAGAAATGCAGGCAGAGCTTGATCAAATAGACTACTTAATTATTGGTTTTGGGATTAATGTCAATCAAACATTGGCTACTTTTCCAGAGGACTTAAAGAATAAATCGACTTCCCTTTCGATTGAAACAGGAAAGGAATGGAATCGCAAGGAGTTAATCCAAATTATCCTAGAGAATTTTGAAGATCATTATCATCACTATCTTGAAAATGGATTCCATCATACAAAACAAAAATGGATGAACTATGCATATAAATTAAATGAAAAAGTGGAAGTTAAAACTCCTAAGTCGCATTATTCCGCTACCATTCAAGGTATTAATGATGAAGGTGCTTTAATTGTCAAAAAGGAAAATCAACAACTAGAAACGATCTATAGTGCAGAAATTCATTGGTAAGAGGGGAATTTTTTATGAAATCAACCATTCAATTAAAAGAAATGAAAAAAAATAATGAAAAAATAACGATGGTAACAGCATATGATTTTCCATCAGCTAAAATAGTAGAAGAAGCTGAAATGGATATGATTTTAGTAGGAGATTCGTTAGGAATGGTAGTTTTAGGATATTCATCCACCGTGGAAGTAACAATGGAAGACATGATTCATCATGCAAAAGCTGTAACACGAGGTGCACCAAATACATTTGTCGTAGTGGATATGCCCTTCATGTCCTATCACATTTCAATGGAACAGGCTATGGTAAATGCACAGAGATTAATGCAAAAAACTAATGCTCAAGCATTGAAGCTCGAGGGTGCATCCCCAGATGTTTTACAATTGGTTAAAAAGCTTACGGATGCAGGGGTACCTGTCATTGGACATTTAGGTTTAACACCTCAATCAGTTCATGTCTTAGGAGGCTATCGGGTGCAAGGTAAGGATAAGGCAACTGCCCTAAAATTAATCGATGATGCTAAAAAGTTAGAACAAAATGGTGCGATTAGTATTGTTTTCGAGTGTGTACCGGATCGATTAGCAAAACATATTACAAAATCACTTTCTATCCCGACGATCGGAATTGGTGCTGGAAAGGATTGCGACGGTCAGGTTCTTGTATTTCATGACCTATTACAATATGGTGTTTCGTATACACCCTCTTTTGTAGAAAAATATGCACAAACTGGCGATCTTATAAAAGAGGCGTTAAAGACATATAACAATGAAGTTAGAACGCAACAATTTCCAACTGAATCTCATACATTCTTAATGGAAGAATCACTTGCTAAGGAATTACAATTGGAGGAGTAACCATGAAGATTATCAGAAAAGTAAACGACATGATTACCCTTTCACACGAACTCAAAAATGCTCATCTACAGATTGGTTTTGTACCGACAATGGGTTATTTACATGAAGGGCATACCACTTTAATGGAAACGTCTATCCGAGAGAACGAAGTCACGATTGTCAGTATTTTTGTAAATCCACTTCAATTTGGACCAAATGAGGATTTTGATCAATACCCGCGTGACGAAAAACGTGATATAGATATATTAAAAAAACATCAAGTTGATTATTTGTTTCTTCCAGATGTGCAGGAAATCTACCCAAGTGAACCGACCGTTTCCATGACAGTCCAAAACAGAACGAATGTTTTATGTGGTAAACGACGACCTGGCCATTTTGATGGAGTGGTGACCGTTCTATCGAAATTGTTTCATATCACTAAAGCAGATTTTGCTTATTTCGGGATGAAGGATGCCCAGCAGGTAGCGGTGATTCAAGGACTTGTTGAAGATTTAAATTTTCCTATTCAAATACAACCAGTACCAACCGTTAGAGAAAATGATGGACTTGCTAGAAGTAGTCGTAATATATACTTATCTAATCAAGAACGTAAGCAAGCTCCACATCTGTATAGAAGTTTAAAATTAGCAGAGCAATTAATCATTGACGGAGAAATTAATCCTGTTATCATAATAGAGGAAGTAAAAAAATATTTAAGTTTACATACGGATGGAAAGCTGGATTATGTGGAACTATTATCCTATCCAGAATTGAAGCCTATCCAAACGATTGGTGGACAAATTATTATTGCTTTAGCTGTTTTTTTTGGAAAAGCAAGGTTAATTGATAATATAGTTATACAAGTAGAGAGTTAATGAACCGTATGTTTAGGGGGAAAACATATGCTACGTACGATGATGAAAGCCAAAATTCATCGGGCTAGAGTAACTGAAGCAAACTTAAATTATGTAGGAAGTATTACGATTGATGAAAATATTATGGATGAAGTTGGTATTTTACCACATGAGAAAGTCCAAATCGTTAATAATAATAACGGCGCACGATTAGAAACATATGTTATTCCCGGAGAACGAGGGAGTAGAACGATTTGTTTAAATGGTGCTGCAGCAAGACTTGTTCAACCTGATGATATCATTATAATTGTTTCCTACGCTCTCGTAACAGAAGAGGAGCTGAAGGATTTTCAACCAAAAGTAGCGATTATGGATAATCGCAATAATATTCTAGAAATCATACATCAAGAACCACCACTAACTAGTGGTTAATGAGGAATGTTAAAACTCTTATCATCTCACTTGATAAGAGTTTTTCTATCATGGAAGAAAAGAAGGCGTGATCCAATGAAAAAATTTGTCGTGATTGATGTGGAAACAACTGGGCATTCACCAGCAAAAGGTGATAAGATCATCGAAATTGGTATTGTCGTGATCGAAAATGACCAAATCGTGAAGCAATACAATCAGTTAATTAATCCAAAAAGCGGAATTCCCCCATTTATTACACAATTAACCTCTATATCAGAGGAGCAAATACGTGATAAACCTAGTTTTTCTGAGGTAGCCGATGATCTCATCCCTCTATTAGACGATGCTATTATGGTTGCACACAATATTAACTTCGACCTCAGCTTCCTGAATGACGAGTTGACGCAAGCAGGGTTGGCGACATTGCAGCCTCCAATTATTGATACGGTGGAATTATCACGAATTTTCTTTCCAAGAGCACCAGGCTATAAATTAGGTGAATTAGCTCAACATCTCCACCTGACACACGATCAGCCCCACCGTGCTATTTCTGATGCCTTGGTAACAGCTGATTTATTACTCTTATTAATGAATAAAATAAATTCATTACCTATACAAGTTATCAATCAGTTATTAGATATTTCGGTGAAGCTTAAATCAGACTTAGCTATCTTGTTACCAGATGAAAAAGAGGCAGCAATTCGTCACGATTTATGTAACTACAACGGCTTAGCCATCAAGAACTGGCAAGAATATCAAAAGCCCGAAGCAGAGAAATATGCATTATCATTTCAAGATTGTTTAGACAGATTCTATGGAGAAAATGGCTATTTGCAAAAAAAGTTTCAAGAATATGAAAGAAGAAAAGATCAACAATGGATCAGTGAAACCATCTATGATCAATTTCAGAGGAATAGATATGCAATGATCGAAGCAGAAACAGGAATAGGTAAATCTATTGCCTATTTACTACCAGCCGTTTACCAATCGATACACAGTAAAGAACCCGTAGTGATTAGTACATCTAATACGAATCTTCAAGCAAAGCTAAAAGACGAGGATATGCATAAAGTATTCTCTTTCTTTTCACAAGAATTACAAGTGACATTAGTGAAAGGGAAGCAAAATTATTTAAGCATCGAGAAATTTTTTCAATTTTATCAAGATAGGTCGCAAAATAGTTACCATCATCTTCTAATTAAGGCTATGATTCTAGTATGGTTAACCGAAACAACTACTGGGGATTTAGATGAAATTCAATTACCAAAGAAGGATCAACAAATGAAGCAACAATTGGTGGTAGATAAGCAAGACTCCTCATCACCATGGTCTTCTGCTTGTTTTTATCAGAGAATGAAAAGAAAGGCAAAACATTCTCATATTATCATTACCAACCATGCTTTGTTGTCTCTTGATATTGTTTCAACAGATAAGCTATTACCTAACTATGCTTATCTTATTTTAGATGAAGCACATCGCTTAGACACAGTTGCTTCACGTTATCTTGGTAATTCGTTAAACTATTTTGAACTCAGTGCATTTTTTCAACGATTAGAAAAATCGCTAGGAGAAATAGATCCGCTTATCAAGATATTAAAGGATACACATTATGAAATTGACAGCCTATTTCGATTACTGTTTTTGTTCGTGAAAGATAATAATAACAAAAATAAAACCTATAATGATCGCGGTAGACTTCAAAGCTTATGGGATTTAGAGTCATTCGACAGGGATAAAACAGTGATTCGAGACGGTGTGTATAGATCTATTGAGCTTTTAAACTTGCTATCCCAACAATTGTTGGAGGCAGAAGCTAACCTAATTGATCGTGAGACATATCTTTTGGAGTTAAGGGAATTTTCAGATAAATTGAAGTGCTTATTACTTTTGAGCGAAGAGTCTGAGGTGACTTGGTTGGAGATTGATCAAAATGGAGCAGAGAACGCTGTCTATATTTACCGTGAACTGTTCTCAGCAACGGAACAATTGACCAACCATCTATTCACACAAAAAAAAGGAATTATCATGATTAGTGGCACCTTGACGATCCAACAATCCTTTGCATATATGCGAAAAAGCTTTGGATTAAAGGAAAAAGAAGTTGATTGCTATCAATTAAAAGCAAATTTTCCATATGATCAAAACGTACAGTTAATGATTCCCAGCGATTTCCCTGAAATTCGTTATCCTCAACATGATGAGTTTGTTTTTGCAACAAGTGAAGCTATTCTCTCTTTAGCAAAATTAATCAAAGGTAAAATGCTCGTTCTCTTTACCTCTTATGATATGTTAAAGCAAACGTATTATCTTTTGAAAGAGACGGAAGACTTAGAGGATTACATGATCATCGGACAAGGCTTATCAACCGGTAGTCGAAATCGATTGATTAAGCATTTTCGCTCTTTTGAGCAGTCTATACTGTTGGGTACGAATGCTTTTTGGGAAGGAATTGACATTCCAGGGGAGGATCTGTCGTGTTTAGTCATTGTAAAATTACCCTTTCAATCACCAAGTGATCCAGTATATACAAAAAAAGCCGAATACTATAAGAAATTAAATCGAAATCCTTTTATGGAATTATCTCTACCTAAAGCCGTCTTTCAGTTTAAACAAGGCTTTGGGAGATTAGTTCGCAAGCAAACAGATCGTGGTGTCATTTTCGTGTTCGATGATCGTATAATGAAAAAAAGATATGGCAAATATTTTTTAGAATCCATTCCTGATGTCCCTTTATCGTATGAGCCATTACATCAATTGTTAAAAAAAGTAAATGTTTGACTCTGATAAATATCGAACAATTGAGCAATCCTATTTGTAAATATGGATTAAAAGGTAGGATGGATCATGCTAAAAAGTAGATGGGCACATTTATTTCTTCTTTTTATTTTCAGTCTGTTCTCGATTATCGAAACAGCTTGGCAAGATGAGAACGGAATGGAAAATGGGGAAATAGATATGGTATTCTTTAATCTGCCACACGGGGAAGCAACATTAATTACTAATTATTATGGTGACAATATTCTCATCAATACAGGCTCTGTAAAAAGTGAAAAAAGCCTGAATGAGCAGCTTAAGCAAATGGGGATTACAGAAATAGATCAAGTTATTATTTCAAATGAAGAAGAAGCATATAGTGGGAATCTCCAAAATGTTATTACAAAATACCATGTGAATAAAGCGATTTTGCCAGAATCATTTGAAATGGAACAAAATCAATCAGTCAAAATTGAAAAATGGCAATCCGACAAGATTTATACGTTGTTTGATCATTTAATGGTACAAAATATTGATATTAGTAAGGACGATGAAATCAGTTTTATGCTCCATTATGGAGAAGAATCCGTGTTATTTTTAAATGATGGGAATATTTCGATTGAGCCAAAGCTAATCGATCAGCATAGGCAAGTAGATATTTTGAAAATTGCCGAGTTTGGAAGTGGGGAATCTCCTTCACAAAGACTGTTAAAACAAATAAACCCTATCATCAGTATTATATTCCATAGTAATAAGCATGAAATCAATGAGGATCTAATCGAAAGGCTTAACGCCTCGTGGATCGATATTTATTTTCTAAAACAGTCAGGAACGGTATATGTGAGAATGTCCCAATCAGACTATGAACTGTTGTCCTAACTATTTCCTAAAGGTTTGTTCATGTTATGCTTGTACAAAAAGCAGTTTTTGAAAGGTTTTTAGTTGAAAAAAATGAAGAACTACCGCAAAATAGAGTATATGAAAGTCGGCTTATGGGGGTATAATAATGAGTCAGTCAAAAATTGTTACCTTATCCACGGTGAAGGTAGATTTTCATGATGATTTATATAAAATAGTGGATGGTTTAAATCGAACATTAAAGGGCGACAATTTAATGTTCGGTTTAACATTAAGTGAGGATAATGATGAGAAAGCAATATTTACTATCTATCGAACTTAAAAAGTCATTTTGGATATCTGTTGTTGTCGTCATCTTATTAGGAGCATTTCTTTACTTTTGTGTACATACTTATCAAGGGATTATGAAAACCAAGACAGCGAATTTTTCAGATGTAGAGAACTTTTTGCTCGAGAGTGATTTAAAGATTGACGATATACACAGTATCGAACGGTTTCATGGTAATCAGTTATATTATGTCATAGAAGCCGAAAACATCAATGAGGAAGCTCTACTTATTTATGTGTATAAGGATGAAGAGGTATTCCAATATAGAGATTACGCGATGGAATCCTTTTACACACAAGATGAAATACTAGAAGATTGGAAGCAACGATGTACATCTTGTCATTTATTAGGATCAAATTTCGGTTTATTGAATGAAAATCCAAGCTTAGAAATTAAATATTTGGATGATCAAGAGCGACTTGTTTATGAGCATGTTTTGTTAAATGATTTGTCTGAATACCGTTTAACATTAAATCCAGTATATTAAAAAAGAAGGGTGAACATAATCATGGAATTAGCCAATCGAGTACAAACATTAACGCCATCATCTACATTAGCTATTACTGCAAAGGCAAAAGAATTAAAGCAAGCAGGGCATGATGTAATTGGTTTAGGTGCAGGCGAACCAGACTTTAATACACCGGAATATATATTAGAGGCTGCCTCCAAAGCGATGTATGATGGCTTTACGAAATACACTCCAGCAGGTGGAACACCTGGCTTAAAGCAATCGATCGCAAATAAAATGGAAAAGGATCATGAACTGCGCTATGATCTAGATCAAATAATTGTCACAACTGGTGCAAAACACGCATTATATACATTATTTCAAGTATTATTAAACAAGGACGATGAAGTCATTATTCCTGCACCATACTGGGTTAGTTATCCAGAGCAGGTTAAACTTGCAGAGGGGAAACCAGTTTTCGTCAATGCTAAGGAAGAGAACGAATTTAAAATAACTCCAGAGCAATTAGAAAATGCGATAACAGATAAGACGAAAGCAGTAATTCTTAATTCACCTAGTAATCCAACTGGGGTTATGTATGAAAAGGAAGAATTAGAAGCCTTAGGTAAGATATGTTTAAAGCATCATATTTTTATCGTTTCTGATGAAATTTATGAAAAGCTCATTTACACAGGTACGGAGCATTTTTCCATTGCCCAATTATCAGAAGAATTAAAAGAGCAAACAATTATCATAAATGGTGTATCCAAATCCCATTCCATGACGGGCTGGAGAATCGGTTATGCAGTAGGTAATAAACAAATTATTAAAGCAATGACAAATTTAGCTTCTCACTCAACTTCTAATCCGACATCTATTTCTCAAATTGCTGCAGAAGCAGCATATAATGGTGGAAATTCCGAGATAGAAGCTATGAGAAAAGCATTTAGTGAGAGGCTAGAAAAGCTCTATCAATGGTTAACGGAGATACCAGGAATTAAATGTGTGAAGCCAAAAGGTGCCTTTTATCTGTTTCCAAATGTAAAAGAAGCAGTCCAAAAAAATGGCTTTGATTCTGTTGATGATTGGGTAACAGCACTACTGGAAGAGGAAAAAGTAGCGCTTGTCCCTGGTTCAGGCTTTGGAGCACCTGATAATGTACGTTTATCCTATGCTATTTCCTTAGACCAATTAGAAGAGGCCTCCGTTCGCATCAAGCGATTTGTAGAAAATCATCAATAAAAACACGAAAACATTTAAAAAACACGGGTGAGATAAATGAAAGTAACCATAAACAAAGTCCATCAATTTGTGGACCAAGAAGTGACCATTGGAGCATGGCTAGCTAACAAGCGTTCAAGTGGTAAAATAGCATTTTTGCAATTGAGAGATGGAACAGGTTTTATGCAAGGGGTTGTAGTAAAGGCAGATGTCGATGAAACGATATTTCAACAAGCAAAGTCGTTAACACAGGAATCTTCTTTATATGTAACGGGAAAGATTGTCGAAGATTCACGTTCGTCATTTGGTTTTGAGATGCAAGTGAAGCATATCGAACTTATTCAAGAAGCGACAGATTATCCAATTACTCCAAAAAATCACGGGACAGAATTCTTAATGGATCATCGTCATTTATGGCTACGGTCTAAGAAGCAGCACGCGATTATGAAGATTAGAAATGAAATTATCCAAGCTACTTATCGTTTTTTCGAGCAAGAAAATTTTGTCAAAATAGATCCACCAATTCTTACAGGTACTGCAGCAGAGGAGACCACGGAGCTATTTCATACCAAATATTTTGAGGAAGAAGCTTACTTATCCCAAAGTGGACAGCTATATATGGAAGCTGCGGCAATGGCTCTTGGAAGAGTCTTTTCCTTTGGACCAACTTTTCGAGCAGAAAAATCAAAAACTAGACGACATTTAATTGAATTTTGGATGATAGAACCTGAAATGGCCTTTACCACACACGAAGAAAGCTTAGAAATCCAAGAAAACTATGTACAGTTTATCGCAGAATCTGTTCTCACTAATTGTTCATTAGAATTAAATACGCTGGAAAGAAACTTGGAAATGCTTCAAAAAATAAAGGCACCATTCCCACGAATTACGTATGACGAAGCGATTGAACTGTTAAAACAAAAAGGCTTTACAGATATTGAATGGGGGGAGGATTTCGGTGCACCACATGAAACAGCTATTGCCGAAAGCTTTGATAAGCCTATATTCATCACCCATTATCCAAAAGACATTAAAGCATTCTATATGAAGCCAGATCCAGATCGTGAAGATGTTGTACTTTGTGCTGACTTAATTGCACCAGAAGGTTATGGTGAAATTATCGGTGGTTCTGCTAGAATTGATGATTTGAGCCTCTTGAAGCAGCGATATATGGAGCATGAATTAATAGGGGATGCCTATGAATGGTATTTAGAGCTTCGTAAATATGGCAGTGTTCCCCACGCGGGATTTGGTTTAGGCTTAGAAAGAACGGTGGCATGGATTAGTGGTGTTGACCATGTTAGAGAAACCATTCCGTTTCCACGATTACTTAATAGACTATATCCTTAACGTTTGAACATGACGGTATCTCGTTTAAGTATAATCCTTTGCAGTTGATGCAAAGGATTATACTATTTATTATAGGTATGAGGGAATACGTTTAAAAGACGTACCAGAAGGTGGTTAACATAGATGAATGACAAGATCAGTAATGTCTTATTTGATCAGATCAATATACCTACTTCTTTATTATATCACTATAAAGATCTAGGATTGGATGAAAAACAAGTGATGTTACTCGTTCAAATTTACATTTCACAGAAAAATACGATTTACTTTCCAACACCTGAACAGCTCGCTCAGCATGTAACGATGTCGATGGAAGAATGTTCTGGTTTATTACGACAATTGATTCAGCAAGGATTTTTGAAAATTGAAGAAGAAGAAAATGATGATGTTATCAAAGAAATCTACTCTTTAGAACCTCTTTGGAATAAATTATTTGTAGAAAATGATGGCAAAGAGGATAAGGAGGACAAGCAGGTAGGGGAAATGTTCCTGCGTTTTGAACGTGAGTTCGGTAGGCCACTATCACCGTTTGAGATCGAACGAGTAAATCAATGGCTAGACGGGGAACAACATTCGATTGAATTAATCTATGCTGCTTTAAGAGAAGCTGTTTTGATGAGTAAATTAAATTTTAATTACATTGATCGGATTCTGTTCGATTGGAAGAAAAAAGGGATTCAATCTCCAGTGCAAGCAAGAGAATCAAGCAAAGCATTTCATGGAAAGAAAATAGACAATAAAGGGAATAACACAAATTCTTCAAAAAAATCACTTTATTATAACTGGTTAGAGGATTAGGGAGAGAAGGTTATGCTAACAAAGAAAGAAATACGTTTTGTATTAGATACCATTGCAGATATGTTTCCAGATGCAGAATGTGAATTGAACCATCGCAATGCCTTTGATTTATTAATTGCAGTAGTTTTATCGGCGCAGTGTACAGATGCACTAGTAAATAAAGTGACAAAGGATCTATTTAACAAATACCACACGCCAGAAGATTATGTGAATGTATCACTAGAAGAATTGCAAGCTGATATCCGATCAATTGGTCTTTATCGCAATAAATCAAAAAATATTCGCAAGCTTTGTCAAACTTTAATTGATGAGTATGACGGTGTTGTACCAAATTCAAAGGCAGCATTAGAAAAATTAGCAGGAGTGGGGAGGAAGACGGCAAATGTCGTAGCCTCTGTTGCTTTTGATGAACCTGCTATTGCGGTGGATACTCATGTGGAAAGGGTATCCAAACGATTAGGTATTTGTAGATGGAAGGATAGCGTCTTAGAAGTGGAGAAAACGCTAATGCGCAAAATTCCGGTTGAGGAGTGGAGTGATACACACCATCGACTTATTTTTTTCGGAAGATATCACTGTAAAGCCAAAAATCCACAATGCGGAATTTGTCCATTATTAGATCTTTGTCGTGAGGGAAAGAAAAGAATGAGAAAAACAGAAACAGCAAATTAAGATTTTCTGCCAATAGAAAAACAGTGCATCGATCACGATGCACTGTTTTTTATGCTATTCTTCAGGGGTGCCTCCACTATTGTCATTATCTTTATCTTCTTCTTGCGTCCCATTTTCCCCAGAGCCTGCCCCTTGGTTACCATTTCCACCTTCATTGTCGTTTCCTTCGTCATCTCCTGGTTGTTCTTGATTACCTTCACCACCTTGACCTTGGTCTTGTTGTTGCTCGTCTTCCCCTTCATCAGGTTGGCCTTCATAGCCTTGGGTGGAGATTTCAACAGAAGTACTAGGGCCTTTACCATTTTCCTGATTTTTTAGAACAGGGGTGACGGTAGCAGTATACACCTTGCCTAGCTCCAATCCGTTTAACGTAATCGAAGTTTTATTTGTCGAGGTTTGATTTACGACATTTCCACCTTCCATTAGGCTAACCTCAAATTCAATCGGACCTTTCTGATCATAAGACCAAGTAAGCGATGCAGTACCTGAGGTCGGATCAAAGGACTGTTGTAATTGCTGTACTTGTGATAGTTCCACCTCATCTGACGGTATCTCAACATTGACAGATGCAGCTTCACTCGTTTGGTCATCCTTGATCGCTTGTACGGCAATCGTATAGGTAGTGCCTTTTTCTACTTTATCGATCTCTAGTTTTTTATCAGATGTGGTCGTTAGCTTATTTAATGATCCTCCGGCACCGGCAGAGACCTCGAATTCAACATCAGAGTCATCATGGTCCCATTCAACCAGTATTTTTTCTTCCTTTTCATCATACTCTGCTTTCAAGTCTTTTACAGGGTCTAATTCCTCAAACTTCTCAGAAACTTTCTGTGGTTCGGTACCTTTTACAAATAGCTCTGTCACAATTTGAGAGCTTGGTGTATCTTCGCTTGGAAGTTTTGCAGGGTTAGAGCCTTTTTCTACACCGACTTCTACGACAGATTTTGGTTTTGTAAAGTCTTCCGTTTCTACATCACTCGAAATATGGGACATAAGCTCCCTGAATATATGAAGTGGAATTTGAGTATCATTAATCGGCTTTCTCTCATTGCCATAACCACTCCAAATAGATATCGTATAATTCGTTGTATATCCAGTAAACCAGGAATCAGGACTTCCATCTTGATCCTCTAAATTAGTCGTACCCGTTTTCCCTGCAACTGGTAAACCAGAAATGTTTGCATTTGTTCCTGTCCCATTTTGTACTACTGATTTCAGCATATCTGTGATCATATATGCTGTATAGTCGGACATTGCTTCAACTGATTCGGATTTAAATTCCTCAGTGCGACCATTTGGGTATTCTATCTTGGTTACAGAGTACGGTTCATGATAATTTCCTTCATTTCCGAAGGCTGCATAGGCACCTGCAATTTGAAGAGGGAGAACTCTTGTACTTGTACCACCAATGGCATCTCCAATTGCAATACTATCATCTGCAAATTCAATCCCTAATCCTTCTGCGAATGATTTAGCATCCGTGTATCCGACCTCATCTAAGGTTTTGACAGCCGGTACGTTTAAGGATTCCTTAAGAGCATACCTAGCAGACATCCAGCCTTGATATTCTCGATTCCAGTTACGGATTTCTTGATTTGTGCCTTTAATTGGATAAGGTTTATCATCATTTAATTGATGGTAGGTTGACCATTTTAAATGTTCTATAGCCGGTCCATATGCAACAATAGGCTTCATCGTTGAACCACCTTGAAGACCATCACCATCAATCGCATAGTTCCAACCACCGCTTTCCCTGTTTCTGCCGCCACCAATGGCCTGGATAGCACCTGTTTGAGTATCAACGACAGCTACACCTACCTGGATATCCTCATCAGAGCTGTAATCAATTGGATTATCCTCAGAATTGCTTAGAAGCAACTCCGTTTGCTCCTGTGCATCCGGGTTTAAGGTAGTATATACCTGAAGTCCATCCTTGTATATATCTGCCCCTGTTTTTTCTTTTACTTCACTAGCTACTTGCTGAATAAAGCCTTCATATTTCACATAATCTGTTTTCTTATTTGTAAGCAGTGAAGCAACATCTACTTGTTTTGCTTCATTTGCCTGTGCTTCTGTTATTTTATTATGTTGAACCATTAAATCTAGAACGGTACTCATTCTTTCCTTGGTTAAATCAGGATTGACAAACGGGTCATACGCTGTAGGCCTTTGTGGTAGACCTGCAAGTATCGCTGCTTCTTCTAGTGTTAATTCACTCAAATCAGTTTTTCCAAAATAAACCTCTGCTGCGGTTGCGACACCATACGCGCCAGCACCGTAATAAATTCGGTTTACATACATTTCAAAAATTTCTTCTTTGGAATATTTCCAGTCTAACTGCAAGGCTAACCATTGTTCTTGAACCTTTCTTTTCAGCTTTTTATCATTAGACAAGAAGGAGCCTTTTACTACCTGCTGTGTGATTGTACTTGCCCCTTGAGAACCAAATCCATCAGTAAAGTTAGCAATTACTGCTGCACCTATTCTTCGAAAATCAATCCCAATATGATTCATAAATCGAACATCTTCTGTTGCCAATATGGCATCTTTTAGTACATCTGGTATGTCATTATAGTCGACCTTGGATCTTTTCTCTGAACCTAAATTGGCAAAAGGTTCTCCATTTACATCATATAGCTTTGTAGACGCAGGTACAGATAGTTTCTCTGGATCCAATTCTGGAGCTGTCGCAATATAATAAGTAAATAATGCACCTATCCCTAATCCAATACATAGGATTGCAATCAGAGCATATTTCATAACTCTTTTCCAAGTAGGTTTTTTTCCAGTCTTTTTTTGTTTCTTCTTTTGATTTCTTCTCGCCATTCTTGATTGACTTTGACCATTTTCAGTCATTGGTTGTTCCTCCGTTCTTATATATAATACTGTTCAATGATCTTTAAATAATCCACTCTTGCTTGATATTGAATGGGTATTATATATCCTTCTTTCTCTATGGTTTTTATCGATATAGACTTTCTTCCCCCATTAAATTGGTTCTCCCAGTGATCGAATAACCTCTCTGCTGGATAGAAATAAGTTTTTTGGTATAAGCTAAAACGAATTAAGATAAAACAAATCGCTCCATGCTCGACTACTTGTTTCATATGATCGATTTGATGCTCATGGATATTATGAAAGGGAAAAGATGTTTTATTCTTCGTTTCCTTTGCTTCAAAATCAATATATCTTCCTTTGTAAATTCCATTGTAATCAGTTGTGGAAGCCTGTTTGAAATAAGCTTCCTTAATCACTGCTGCACTTCGTCGCGGGTAATCTACACGAACGATTTGCACAGGGGTTGGTTTCTTATGAATTATGGCTTGGTTTGTCTGTAAATAAAATTGGTTCGTTGCATTTATGTCTGCTTCTAAAGTCATTCCTCGATTACTGTAAATCGTTTCATTAACTGATGTACTAGCAGCATTTACCGATTGTTTTTTCCCATTCGGATAATGCATATTCGCCCTCCTAAAAACAGTTCTATTCATCATGGTGATGATAGATACATCATACGCTAAGGCGCCAAAATGTTCAATTAATAAGGAAAGAAGAAAAGACTCCTAACTTATATATTCGAAAGGAGGAAACATTTAATAAGGGTATTATGATTAAAAAAACTCACATTCGATCGTCCTTGAGCGAATGTATTAGGTTTCTTACACTTTGGACCTTTAAATTTTCGTGCGTTGTATTTACTTCCTTGCTAAAATTATCCTTTCCTAAATTGTAAAAAAATAAACGGTATTGCATCTTAGAGCAATACCGGTTGTGTGCATACTATTAAGTAGACGGTCGATTAGGACCATTCAGCTTTTTGTCGTTTTGTGTAGGAATTGTTCGATCTTCTCTTTTCTTTTTTTGGTTTTCTCTTGATTTTTTAGTTGGTTCCACCTGAAAAACCTCCTTTTTTTAAATAGTATGGCTATTTTTGCAGAAAAAATGCATTTCATTATAACCTTTGTCAATCTTCTTCTAGTTTTGTCACCTAGGCAGGAGTTTATAAGAGAAAAGGGAATTAATACACTATCGATATCCTATAAGAAAAAGGTGATTTAGTGAAAACAAAAGGTCATTACATTCATAAGAACGAAATTATGAAGCAACTAGATATTCTGATTAGTAGGGTTGAACAATTAGAAACCATCACCAAAACTACTCATCCTTTTATAAAACAGGCTTCTCATGATAAAATAACAAAAAAAGCAATTTAATAGGAAAAGGTGAGTAAATTTGTGTTTAGAGGATCACATTAACACTTTAGAAGAAATATTATCAGATTTAAAAGAACATTATTTAGCGAATGAGAAGCCTGAGAATAAAAGGGATCCTGAATTTTTCCAATATGTAAAGGAACAAACAAATCCTGTTTTTAAAGAGATTGAACAATGGTATCAGAAAGCGAAGGCTTTCGTTCAAAATCGGAGCGTTTCCGTTCATCCGCAGCAGATTGAGTCAACTGCAGAAAATTTAAGATTACTACTATTGCATAGCTATTATATTGATGCACGTAAAAAAAGATACATGGAATTATTTCAATCTGTTACTTATGTGTTCGATATGTTAAAAAGAGACCTTTCAACCTATTAAATCTAGGCGAATTGTACAATTAAATATACAAGTAGAAAAAAACTTGTGAATGTAGGTTGGTGCCTTAGACAAACTTCACGACCATGACATACGCTAGTATAGATCATATATAGTGAGGTGATACTAAATGAGGCATAGAAGACATTGTGGTATGCCAACGAAAACAATCGTTTGTCCAACACAGTACAATCAAGCACACACTTGTAGTGAAAGTAATGTAAATATCATTCATCCATCTCATACAACTGTCACCAACCATCACTTGGTGAAAAACACCCATTATTACCCTCATACTACTTCGTACCAAAACACAATGGATGAAATTAACGTTAACGGAGGAGCGAATCCTCCAGGCTTTAATCCAATGGGACCAGGTAACTTCCCGGGAGGCTTCTTCCGTTAAACCATTTATGCTCCAAAGCTGCTAATCATATTAGCAGCTTTTTCCATTTGATTACATCTAGCTAGCATAACTTTGTTAAATAGCTTATACTTTAATAGAGCAATAACGATTTGGAGCATGTGAATATGAGAACTATTACCATAACTGGAAACAAACCAGCAGAACTAAATATTCAAGGGGATAATGATCCAAGAATCGCCTATATAAAAAAAGCCTTAACCCGAAAAATATTAACATTACTGGACGAAGGGTTAGAATGGGTCATTGTGGCAGGACAAATGGGGGTTGAACTTTGGACCTGTGAAGTAGTCATCGAGTTAAAGAAGTCTTATGAGTTAAAATTAGGGGTTTTTCCACCTTTCCTAGAATATTCTTCACGATGGCCAGAGTCATATCAAGAGAAATTTGAACAAATCAGCTTAGAAGCTGATATTTATAAGCCTCTATACAACAAAAAATATGAAGGACCGTATCAATTTATTAATAAAGATCAATGGATGATTCATAAAACAGATGGTACTGTAATATTAGTAGATGAAGAGTATCCAGGCAGCGTCCAATATTTTCTTGAACGTGCAAAAAAAGCACACATGGAGAGTGATTATCCGATTATTTGGATAACACCAATGGATTTAGAAGATATTGTTCGTGAGGAAATGGATCACCAGGATTTTTATTAGTATCGTTGACAAGTTGTGAAGTTTTTGGAAGAATGAAAAAGGAATGGTATAAAGAGGTGATAAGAATGGCAAATCAATTAAATGGAAAAGATATTTTAGAAAAAAGTTTTAAAACAGCAATGCGTGGATATAACCAAGAAGAGGTGGATGAATTCCTCGATATAATTATTCAGGATTATGAATATTTTCAGCAAGAAATCACAAGATTATCTCAAGAAAACAATCTTTTGAAGAAAAATAGTGAAACACCGACTACGAGATTTCGAGCAACTCCATCCAATCATCAAGTCAATTATGATATCTTAAAAAGGCTTTCTAATCTAGAAAAAGCTGTATTTGGGAAAAAGTTTGATGACGAGTAGAAAGGATACTATTACCATTGACTAATGGGAATAACGTGGTAAAATAGAAATGATGTAAAAAAGTTAACGTGAGAGTGAATGTTGTAGTAATCGCTGCATACGTTCAGTGTGTAGAGGAAAGTCCATGCTCACACAAGCTGCGATGCTTGTAGTGTTCGTGCTTGACGAATGCATAAGTCAAGGTAACCAATATGGTTAACGGCAGAGAAAATACCTGTGTCTGTTATCAGATATGGTATGAGTATCTTGAAAGTGCCACAGTGACGTAGCTAAGTGGGAAACTACTTAGGTGGAACGCGGTAAACCCCTCGAGTGAGCAACCCAAATTTTGGTAGGGGCATCTTCTTAGTAGGGAATTGGAACCGAAGGAAGGACAAGCTTAGTTGCTTGTAGACAGATGATTACACCTTATGTACGAGGCTGACCACCGTTTGGAGTACGAAGGAACAGAACATGGCTTACAGACATTCATTCTGGTCAGATACTATAAGTAAACCCCTTTTAATAAGAAAAGGGGTTTTGTTATATCAACCTATGTGCGGAAAGGATTTCCAGAATGAAAAAAGACTATACATTGATTGCAACAGCAGCAATGGGGCTAGAATCCGTTGTGGCGAAGGAAGTTAAGGACTTAGGCTTCGAAAATGTTAAGGTGGAAAACAGTAGAGTGGTTTTTGATGCAGATGCAGCTGGCATTGCCAGAGCTAATTTGTGGCTAAGAACAGCAGACCGTGTGAAGCTACTTATTGGGGAGTTTGAAGCAAAGACGTATGATGAACTGTTTGAACAAACGAAAGCATTACCTTGGGAGGCATTTATTTCAGAGGATGGAGAATTTCCGGTAATCGGCAAATCGCACAAATCTAAGCTGTATAGCGTACCGGACTGTCAATCCATTGTCAAAAAAGCTATTGTCGAAAGAATGAAACAAAAATACGGAATTGCACAATGGCTAAAAGAATCTGGAGCGCTGTATCGTGTCGAAGTGGCTTTATTAAAGGATCAAGTAACCTTGACATTAGACACATCTGGAAGTGGTCTTCACAAGCGAGGATATCGAATTGGACAAGGAGAGGCCCCATTAAAAGAAACACTTGCAGCAGCTCTAGTTCAATTAACGAATTGGAGAGGCGACCAGCCTTTTTATGATCTATTTTGTGGATCTGGAACCATTCCTATTGAAGCTGCCCTCATTGGACAAAATATTGCACCAGGCTTCAATCGTGAATTTGCAGCAGAGAATTGGAGCTTTTTGTCTGCTGATATTTGGGATAAAGCACTAGAGGAAGCAGAGGATTTGGCAAATTATGATCAAGAGCTACATATTTTCGGAACAGATATTAATCCGAAAATGATCGATATCGCCAAGGCAAACGCTACTGAAGCCGGGCTAGGGGATTTGATAACATGGAAACAAATGAATGCATTAGACTTTCATTCTGATCAATTAGGGGGTTATATTATTAGCAATCCACCATATGGTGAACGAATTGGCCAAAAGGAAGAGGTGGAGAAGCTTTATGAAAAACTTGGGAAGCATCTCGCTCAATACCCTACTTGGAGCATTTATATCATGACTGCTAACGAGAAATTTGAAACACTATTCGGACGTGAAGCATCAAAGAAACGCAAGCTTTTTAATGGATTTATTCGCACAGATTATTATCAGTATTTTGGAAAAAAGAAATAACCTTGTAGACAGAGCGGGGGATAGAAATGAAGGAAAATGAAGTATTGGCATATTTTTTAGAGCATTTATGGTCGAAAGGCTTTAAATTATCAGATGAAGAAGTCCAATTCATCTATTTTGGCAAAAAATACACCAATACTTCCGTACATCATGTCAAGTTAGCGATCTCCTTGACTTTACAGCTGCAGTTATCGTTCGACAGAAGCTTTTATATCAGTTTATTGGAATTGTTCCAGAAGAATGAAGTCCGATCATTGGAAGAAGCAAAGCAGCTTTTAATGCAACATCAATTAATTCATGATTCTATTGATTTTTGATTGCTGCTTTTGCTAATTGATCAGCTGTTCCGTTCTGCTTTTCAGGAATCCATTTAATAAAGATATAAGGAAAAGCGGCAGAAAGATGGTTGACCTTATTTAATAAAATTTGAAAAGCTTGATTTTTCGTATACCTTTTTTCAATGGTTTCGACGACTACTTTGGAGTCAGAGCGAAATGAAAGTATCTCATTAGGATAGCGCTCTTGACAAAATTCTAACGCCTTGATGACAGCGATAAATTCTGCCTCATGGTTCGAATAATGGCCAATATATTCCGAAAGATTATGCTGTTCTTTGCTGCTTTTAATAAAAACTCCGATACCACTTGGTCCTGGATTATTCCTCGTTGCTGCATCTGTATAGATCTCAATCATTGCACATCACCATGGATTCGTTTTGCGAGATAGAGAAACGGTGTATCCAATGTGGCAACGATAAATTTAATCACATAAGTTGTAAATAGGATCATAACCCAATCCCCCCACGAATATAAGCCAAAGAAGGCGATCGAACAAAAAATAAACGTGTCAATAAATTGACTAATCATGGTACTTCCATTATTTCTTAACCATAACCATTTGGTTGAAGGCATTTTTTTCTTCCATTTAGAATAAATCCAAACATCGATATATTGGCTTACTAAGAATGCGGCCATACTGCCAATAGCTATTTGAGGTACTATTTCAAAAATGGTGGCTAACGCATCCTGTGCAATATCTGATTCATGTGGGATGAAACGAATCGCAAACTGCATTACAATTGTCATAAATAACAAAGAACAAAATCCCATCCAAACCGCTTTTTTGGCCTCTTTCTTTCCATGATTTTCATTAAGAATATCTGTAGCAAGAAAAACCGTTCCATAAGAAATATTCCCTAATGTAGCGATTAATCCAAACATTTCGACTGTTTTCAATACTTGAATATTAGCTATAACGGTAGACATACCTATCCAGACGAATAAGCCTGCCTTACCGAACAAACGATACATAATTAGTAATAAAACAAAGTTGGTTATGGCAAATAACATCCAAAGCCATTCGTTCAACAAAATAATCATCCTTCCGTTTCATCATTATAAAAGGCGGTGAACGAAGTCACCGCCTGTAAGTATAAGATTATTTTTTTACAACATTTGCAGCTTGTGGCCCTCGTTCACCTTCCACGATTTCAAAGGTTACTTCCTGACCTTCTTCTAACGTTTTGAATCCTTCTGCTTGAATAGCGGAATAATGGACAAACACATCATTTCCTTCTTCTAGCTGGATAAAGCCATAGCCTTTCTCTGCATTAAACCATTTTACTACTCCGTTTTCCATGAATATCTTCCTCCCTAGAACCTTTCACGCTTAGACGTGGTAAAATTACAAAAAAGATGATGGATAGTAGAAAAGGCAGCAACCACAGAAGTATAGGATCACCATTCCCATTTACTTCTATAGAAGCTGCCTGATCATAATGAATCCTGTAACATCTCATTTGCTTGTGTTTACTATAGCTTATTTTACCAATAACGTCAAGAAGCGCTTATCCAATTGGTGAGCAATTTATGGCTTGGAATTTTAACTAAATCATGATAATTTAAATACCAGCCATATAAAATGCTGGTAGCATAACAATGTTTTGTAAGGGTGAATAGTCCATGACGATCTTAATCGGTTTAACTGGATGGGGTGACCATCCTCGTCTACATCAAAATCATTCGAATACGAAAGATAAACTCATTACCTATAGCTCCCATTTTCCACTGGTGGAGGTAGATAGTGCATTTTACGCCATTCAATCACCTAGTCAATATGAAAATTGGGTAACGAAAACACCAGATTCCTTTCGTTTTGTTATAAAAGCCTTTCAATCCATTACAGGGCATGACCGTAAAAATCTCACAAATCTTGAAATGAAGCAATTAATCCAAGATTTTAAGGAATCCATAAAACCTGTAGTCGAAGCAAATAAGTTAAATGCATTACTTTTTCAGTTCCCACCATGGTTTTCCTTGCAATCTAAGAATATCAATAAATTAAGAAAGCTTAGAGAATGGATGGGGCCATTACCTGTAGCTCTCGAGTTTCGAAACAGGACTTGGTTGGAAGAGCGACAAGCAGACACCATTTCGTTTTTAAAAAAGGAAGGATGGATTCATGTTATTTGTGATGAACCTCAGGCAGGGGAAGGATCTGTACCTCTAGTACTAGAAACCACACATTCTCAAAATGCGCTTGTTCGCTTTCATGGTAGAAATGTGCATGGTTGGAATAATCATGGCCAAGAAAATTGGCGTGAGGTACGTTTTCTTTATCGATACAATCAAACAGAGCTTTTACAATGGGTAGAGTACATAAAGCAATTAGAAAAGCAGGTGGAAACCGTTACGCTTTTGTTCAATAATAACTCAGGTGGAGACGCCTATGACAATGCTAAGCAATTAATTCAGCTTTTAAACATTGAATATGAGGGTCTCCACCCGAAGCAAATGGATTTTTTTGATTTATTGTAAAGAAATTCGTTTAGCGCCCAAATAGCGTTTAGACCAGTATTCTTGATCAAGTGTACTAATTTCTACACCTCTTGATGCACCAGCATGAATAAATTTACCATCTCCTAAATAGATTCCGGCATGAGATGGACCTGGTTTATATGTTTCAAAAAAGACTAAGTCTCCGATAGAAGGCTTTTGAACTTGCATAGTCGCATTCCAAATCTCATGTACCGTTCTTGGAAGTGAAATATCATATTGGTTATAGACATATTGAATATAACCACTGCAATCAAATCCATTTGGTGTAACGCCACCCCATATGTAGGGAGTCCCTTGATATTGTTTAGCGGTTTGAATAATTTGTTGGGTAGTTCCACTTGGACTGGACGTTTTTACTGTTATTTGTTTGGACATCTCTTCCGTAGGTTTAGATCCGGTGGATGCCGCATCCTCCTGCTTCGTTTCCAGTGAGGCAATAAAGGTTTCTGGCGTTTCTTCCATTTCCGTCTGTTCATTTTCAATATGCATGATCTTCATACCACTATCTTGCTTGTAAGCACTGATTCCCTGATCGGTTTTTGGTCCAAAAATACCATCCAGAGGACCATCATAGTAACCAAAGTGTTTTAGAGCTTCCTGAAGCTTTAAAACCTCGTTACCCTTTTGGCCATAATCAAATGCTGTTTCTTGTGTTAATGTTTCCTCATATAATCGCTCTTCTTCTTCAGATATTTTTTGAATGGTTTTTTTATTTACCTGACCATCATCTTTTATTTGATGATCTGATTGAAACTTTTTTAATGCATATTCGGTTAACACACCATACTCTCCGTCAATAGAAGAATCATAGTACGATATTTTGTGTAGTTTTTCCTGCAACACACGTACTGCTTCATGTTGCATGCCATACGTTAATTGGTCTGCTTGTTCGAATAATTCGCTTTGCAGAATTGGATATGCATCTACGTAGAAGGAAAATGGGTGGGTAAATGCAAAACTATAGGCTACGGAGTGCTTCGCGACGACTGCTAATTGTTCCTGTCCTAACATAAAAGCCCTCCTATCGTAATTACTTATTCAAAAATGTATGTTAAAATAAATAAAATATTATTATTATCATTGTTTGTTACGAATTTGTAATATAAGTGAATGAGAGGAAGATAAGAATGTCTATGAGTGAACAAGCTTATTTAGATTTATGCAAAAGAGTATTAGAAGAAGGTACAAAAAAAGAAGATAGAACGAAGACCGGAACACTCTCCGTATTTGGGCACCAAATGCGTTTTGATTTAGCAGAAGGTTTCCCACTTTTAACTACCAAATTCGTTCCGTTCCGACTTATTGTAAGTGAATTAATTTGGTTTATCCAAGGAGATACGAACATTCGATATTTACTCAAACATAATAATAATATTTGGAATGAATGGGCTTTTAAAAAATGGGTGGAAAGTGATGAATATACAGGTCCAGATATGGACAATTTCGGTCACCGTGCTAATGAGGATCCTTCTTTTAAGGAGCTTTATTTGAAGGAAATGGACAAGTTCAAAAAAAGCATTCTAGAAGATGATGAATTTGCAGCTAAATATGGAGATCTTGGATCTGTTTATGGATCTCAATGGAGGAAATGGAGAACATCAAAAGGAGAAACCATCGATCAATTAAAAGGGGTTATCCAAGCGATAAAACAAAATCCAGATTCTAGAAGACATTTAATCACAGCATGGAATCCAGAGGATGTTCCTTCTAATATGGCATTACCTCCTTGTCATACTATGTTCCAATTTTATGTGGCAGACGGAAAGTTAAGTTGCCAACTATACCAACGAAGTGGAGATATTTTTCTTGGTGTACCGTTTAATATTGCTAGCTATGCTTTATTAACCTATTTGATTGCTAAAGAATGTGGATTAAAGCCTGGTGAATTTATTCATACTTTAGGAGATGCACATATTTATTCTAATCATATAGAACAGATTAAAACACAGTTAAAACGTGAGCCACGAAACCTACCGAACCTTCATATACAGGATTTCCAAACCATTTTTGATCTGGAAGCAGAGGATATCTCGCTCGAAAATTATGATCCTCATCCAGCTATTAAGGCTCCTGTAGCCGTATAAGAAAGGAGTAAGACGAATGATCTCACTTTTGTTTGCAATGAGTAAGAATCGTGTCATCGGGAAGGACAATGATCTTCCGTGGCATCTACCGAACGACTTAAAGTTTTTTAAAGAATTGACTACTTCCCAAACGGTTATTATGGGAAGAAAAACCTTTCTCTCCATGAATGGTGCCCTTCCAAATCGGGAAAACGTCGTCGTAACGAGAGACACTTCCTTCGAGGCACCAAATTGTAAAGTCATGCACAGCATCGATGAAATCAAATCATTAACAGACGCTGAGCCAAATAAAGAGTGGTTTATTATTGGTGGAGAAGAAATCTTTCAACAGGTATTACCTTTTACTGATCGTATTTACATGACTTATATTGATCACGAATTTGAAGGGGATACTTTTTTCCCTAAGCTTAAGGAAGCAGAATGGAAGACTACAAAGAAGACAAAAGGTATCAAGGATGAACGAAATCGTTATGATTATTATTTCATGCAATATGACCGTATAAAAGACCAATAATTTTAGCATTATTTCAAGACAAGCCTTTTAAAACGTGATAAGATAGAAAAAGAGTGTTATTATCGTGTTAAAAGATACTATAAAGGTGGGGCAAAGATATGTTATCCTCAATTGGAATACCTGGCTTGATTTTAATTTTAATTATTGCATTAGTTATCTTCGGACCAAAAAAACTACCCGAAATCGGGAAAGCAACTGGTCAAACCTTACGAGAATTTAAGAAATCTGCCAGAGAAGATAAGCAAGACGATCAAAAATAGTCATACGCCAGAGGTGAGAGTATATGTTATCTAATATAGGATTTCCAGGTTTAATCCTCATATTAATTATTGCTTTAGTCATTTTTGGACCTTCAAAGCTTCCGGAAATTGGAAAGGCAGTCGGAAGTTCCTTGCGAGAATTTAAAAAGGCTACCAATGATTTAATGAACGAGGATAAAGAGGAAAAAAAAGATCCATCAAGCAAGTAAGGAAGGTGTAAAAGTGCATACTTTTACATCTTTTTCCTCTATAAGAGAAAGTTTGACGAAGTAGGACGAAAACCTATTCAATATATAGGTTAAATATGAAGGAGTTTTCTAATGAAAGAACAGGATAAATCGTTACCTAATGAAAAGGAGATGGGGTATCTCGACCATTTTGCTGAATTAAGGAAAAGGCTTATATGGACCGCTTTTTTCTTTATTCTCTTCTTTGGATTAGGGCTATATTATGTCAACGATATCCGTAATTTCTTTTTAAACGATATTGATATTACCTTAAATCTAATATCACCTGAAGAGATTATTTGGATCATCCTTACGATTGCATTCACTGTTGCTATTGCAGGCACCTTACCTTTTTTATGCTTACAAATTTGGTTATTTGTGAAACCTGGCTTAACAAAGCAGGAACAACGAGTGTCTTTAGCCTATATCCCGGCTGTTTTTCTATTGTTTGTGGCAGGAATGAGCTTTGGTTACTACATTTTTGTAAAATTAATCTTACCCTTTGTTTTATCATTAAATGATGGCGTATTTGACACCATGTTTACAGTCGAAAATTATTTTCGGTTTATTTTTCGTGTCACACTTCCTTTTGCTATCTTTTTTGAATTACCGATCATTATTATGTTCTTAACAAGCTTAGGGATTCTTACACCACGCTTCTTAAGTAAAACAAGAAAATATGGTTATTTTATTCTTGTGATTATTGGAACTATGATTTCACCACCTGATTTTATTTTGCAAATCGTTGTCGCTATTCCGTTAATTATTATCTATGAGATTAGTATAATGCTATCACGGTTCGTTTATCGAAAAAAACAAGAGAAACATCAAGCTTTTATGGAAGATAATTTGACAGAAGGGGAATAGTGGATGAAATCTTTTTATCAATTTATGATGAGATATCGCGGAAACAAACAATTAGATCATCAAAGGAAATTAGCAGACTGGATGTTTATCGATCATGATTTTCCAAAGCACTCAAGTAGTTATGATGAAATTAGTCGCTATTTAGAATGGAATATTCCTTTTCCAGAGGCTATTCAAACCTTTGATCAATTATGGGATTTATATCAAGAGGAGGGATAAACCATGAAAGGATATGGTTTATCTCTTGTACCGAAGACGCTAAATCTATTTTATTGCAACAATATCACGAATGGATAGATGCTTTTTCTTTTTTGAGCTATCCAGAACGATGGTAATTTGAGCTGTATATGGCTTCACGGTGTCTATCGTACCTTGAATGGAGTGAATCCTTCTATTTTGA
The DNA here is from genome assembly GCF_055395245.1 of Gracilibacillus sp. JCM 18860. Classification (NCBI taxonomy): domain Bacteria; kingdom Bacillati; phylum Bacillota; class Bacilli; order Caryophanales; family Bacillaceae; genus Gracilibacillus; species Gracilibacillus sp. JCM 18860. The sequence continues at coordinate 483,488 of NZ_AP043868.1, read as the reverse complement.
TAATAATCAATCGTTAGCTTCGTTTTGTTTAGAATAGCTTGTTGAATTTGATGTTCCATTTCCTCTAATATATCAGATTCTAAAAGCGGCTTGTTCACTAGATTATCCTCTTTCTCTAGTTGCTCTAACATGGTCACATGCTCTGGTAACATAAGGGATGCCCACTTTTTATGCCCTCGATCATTAACCATTATCATCACCTCAAGTTCTATTATACACAAACAAACGTTCTTCATCCAGTTCTTTTAACTCGAGATCGGAATTACCAAGAAAGGATTAGTGATATTAATGAAAATTATTCATACTGCAGACTGGCATTTAGGCAAATTAGTACATGGAATCCATGCAACAGCAGATCAAGCCTATGTGTTAGAACAACTAACTTCATTAATAAAGGAGGAAAAACCAGACGTACTTATCATCGCAGGAGATTTATATGACCGTTCGATTCCACCAAAGGAAGCTGTCGAATTATTAAATCATGTTATTAGCGATTTATGTATGAATTTTAAAATCCCTATCCTAGCCATAGCAGGTAATCATGACAGTCCTGATCGCTTAGGATTCGGTACATCGATTTTCCGTTCACAGCAATTTTATTTACATACAACGGTAGAGGAGGCACTTCAACCAGTACCAATTGAGGATAACTATGGCATGATTTATTTTCATTTGATTCCATACTTGGAACCATCACAAATCAGCGCCTATTTCAAGGATGACACCATTGAGACACATCATCAAGCAATGGAAAAAATAATTCAAGAAATAAAAATGAGAACTCCTTTACACGAAGGGAGACACATTTTAGTAGGACATGCATTTGTTGCTGGTGGAATGGAAACAGACTCCGAGGAACGTCTTACCATGATTGGCGGAACTCCTTACGTTGGCGCCGATTTATTTGATGAGATTGACTATGTGGCTTTAGGCCATTTACATCGACCACAAAAAATAAAGAGGGAAACGATTAGATATAGTGGGTCCATTTTAAAATACTCCTTTTCAGAGGCGGACCATACTAAATCCGTTACGATGGTGGAAATGGATGAAACAGGAGCCTGTGAGATTGAGCAAAGGGCGCTTACTCCGATGAAAGATATGCGAATTATAAAGGGATATTTCGATGATTTAATTCAAGAAAAAATAATCCCGAGAACAGAGGATTATTTACAAATTCAGCTATTAGACGATGGTCAAATTATGGATCCAGTTTCTAAATTACGAAAACTATTTCCGAACATATTACGTTTAGAGCGAAAGCAATATATGGTAAACACCGTTCTTAAGGACAAAGAAAATATTCGCCAAAAACAGGAGATGTCCCATGAACAACTATTTCATGCTTTCTATCAGGAAATGAAGGGAGAAAAAATCCCAGAAACGAGAGCCCAGTATTTTAACAAAGTGATGCAATCGATTGTAACAGAAGAGAGGGGAAAATAGAATGCGAGTCATTTCTCTGGAACTAGCTGCCTTTGGTCCTTATCGTAAGAGACAGAGGATCGATTTTGATCGACTTGGTCAAGAAATGATTTTTTTAATAACAGGACCAACAGGTGCAGGAAAAACAACTTTGTTCGATGCGATTTGTTATAGTTTATATGGTAAGGCTAGTGGGACAGATCGTGATCATGATAGTTTTCGAAGTCATTTTGCCACAGAAGTAGAATCCACCTTTGTTTCCTTAACATTCCAGCTTCACGAAAAGTTATATAAGGTAACAAGGACTCCTAGGCAGTTAAAGCCAAAAACAAAGGGGGAAGGATACACCGATGATCCAGCATCTGCCTCTCTGTACATCATGAAACAAAACGACGATTGGGAATTAATTGAATCCAAAATCAAAGAAGTCAATGAGACCATTCAGGCAATGATAGGTTTAGACTATGAGCAATTTCGAAAAATGATAATGATCCCACAGGGGGAATTTCGTAAGCTGATTTCAGAGAATAGTCGCGAACGAGAAGAAGTGCTTCAAAAAATATTCCGAACTTATTTTTATCGGGATATAACAGAAAAGCTAAAAGACGAAGCAAAACAACTGAAAAACTCCCTTATACAAATCGAATGGAAAATGGAACAAGAAATGGAACATTTAGATAGTAAATATATAAACAAAGAGAGCACTCAGTCGATAACAGATCAATTATCTAATGAACTCTACAGTTTAAAGAAGGAAAAAGAAGAAGTAATAAAAAGGATCGAGGAATTTGATCAAGCATATAAGAGTATGCAGGAGCAGATGTATCGAAAGCAAAAATTACTTGAATTATTTGATGAATATGATCAGAGAAAGATAGAAAAAGAAGAGTTAAAAAAGAAAGCACCACAAATGAAAGAAAAAGAAACAACATTCCAGCAAGCTGTGCAAGCAAAGGCTGTAGAACCATTCGAAGAACAGGTGCAGAGGCGAAAAAATGAATGGCAAGAACAACTAAAAAAATCGGAATATTTGAAGGAACAGCATAACCAAGTGAGTCAACAATTTCAACAAGCAGCAGATGCGTTAGAAAACAGTGAAAAAATGGAAACAGAGATGGATGAGCTACGCCTCCGATTAAAAGAATATGAAGCGACTTTAGAAAAACTCAATGACTTCCAAAAAGGTTTAGAACAATTTCAGACAGTCCAACAACAATTAGCGGAGAAAGAATTACGGCTACGTCACCTAGAAGATAACTTAACAAAGGAACAGCAGAGAAAAGAAGATAGCTTTCAGGCACAAGAAAAGATTCATCAATTAAAACAATCAGTTCTCGTCAATAAGCATAAAGAAGAGCAACTCTCTCAACAAGTACAAACCTATGAAAAAATCTTAGAAGAAGGGGAACAAGAGCTAAAGTTACAGGAAAAATATCAGGTTCTTTTGTTAAAAGCTCAAAAACTCGAACTTGAATTAGACGAGCAAAAAACGAAATGGAAAAAAATCCAAGAAGAAAAACAGCTAAATATCATCGGGCACATAGTAGATGAACTTGTAGAAGGAGAGCCTTGTCCTGTATGCGGTTCTCCGCATCACCCTAATAAAGCAAAAAGCACTATAGCTTCTATCTCTGAGGAGTCCATTGCATTAGAGCAGAAAAAACTGCAGGAACTGGAAATAAGCTCTCAATCGCTTTCTTCAGAAATCAATCAATTATACAATGAAATGCATGTAAAAAAAGAAATGATCCATTATCTTTTCCAGTCCTTGAATATCGAAGTTACTAATCTCCCTCTACCTGAAATAAGAGGAAAAAGAAAAGAAGTAGCGGAAAAGCAAAAGCAACTAAATTTACAGGTAAGAGAAGAAACGGAACAAATAAAAGCAATAGAGGCTACCTATCAGGATCCAGCTAATGTTCAAACAGGCATTGATCAATTATTAAAGAAACAAAAAGAATGGAGAGCAGACCATGAACAAACGCTTCAGCAATTTCAACAAATACAAATTTCACTAGAAACCCTTAAAGAAAGATTACCGAAGGATTTTGATACGGTCGAACAATTTAAAGCAAAAGTCACGGCCATTAGAGAGGAACTAAAAGATAATCTAGCAAAATGGGAGGAACTGCAGAAACACTATGCAAAAATTAGAGATCAGAAAAATCAGATAGAAACCAAAATGATGCAAAGTGTGGAATTTCAGAAGCAGCTAGAAGCTAGTTATGACAAACAAAAAGAAATATTTTTAGCCAAATTGGAAAAGTATGGATTTCCTGATATTGCATCATACCAGAATGCTCGATTAAATGAGGAAAATATGAGGAAACTCGAAGCTGAAGTAATACAATTTAAGGAATATTACCAATTCACCAATCAACGAATGGAAGAATTAGAGGAATTACTACGAGGAAAAACAGCTCCTGACCTAACGCTATTAAGAGAAGAATTAAACAAACTTGAAGTAGAAAAGCATACAGTAATGCAACGTAAACAAGCAATTGAATTAGAATACCAACAGTTATTAAAGGTAAAAGATAAACTAATTGGATTGCAATCCGAGTATCAGAAAATAGCTAATCAATATTATGATATTGGTGAATTGGCAGATCTAGCTAGAGGGGAAAATTCGAAGAAACTATCCTTTGAACGATACGTTTTAGCCACTTTTCTTGATGAAATTTTATTACAGGCTAATGTGCGCTTAGATAGAATGACGGATCACCGCTTTCAGCTTTTGCGTAGTGAAGAATTGGCAAAACGTGGTGCACAAAGTGGCTTAGATTTAGAAGTGCTCGATCATTTTACTGGTCGTAAACGCTCGGTTCGCACACTATCTGGAGGTGAAGGATTTAAAGCTGCATTAAGCTTAGCATTAGGGATGGCAGATATAATTCAATCACATGCAGGTGGTGTGCAGCTTGATACGTTATTTATTGATGAAGGATTCGGAACACTTGATGAAGTATCTCTCGAGCAAGCCATCGAATGCTTAAAGGATTTACAACAGGATCACCGTGTGATTGGAGTCATTTCTCATGTTTCCCAATTAAAGGAGGAAATAAAAGCAAAACTCACCATTGACAGCTCGAATGAAGGCTCTATTGCTTCCTTTCACATTGGATAAAGATACTTCAACCAATAGTAGCCGAATATCGAGTAAAACTGTCATATCTCAACAAACGATTAGCGCGAATCGTTCATTTCCTGTCAGTTTCTGCGCTTGCCCAGGAAATATTATGAATGATATTTCCGAAGATGGTTAGAAAAACGCATTCGCTCGTCTTTTGGATGCGTTAGCTTTTCTTATACTTTGAACTTCATAATTTTAGCTTCGTCGCTTACTTCCTGCAAAAAACTTATATTTCCTAACGTATAAAAAAGAAGGCTCTCGTGAGTAGACCACGAAAAAGCCTTCTTTTTATCTACTTAGAAGCGATAAAAGCCTATACCACCTAACCTATAGAGACATATAGTGTTAGCAAGGGAGACTTTTACTAGCAGAGAGAGGATGTGAAATATGTTTCGACCAACTAATCATCAAACACCATTCATGAATCAGCAACCACCGTTTCAACAAGGTAATTTTTTATCTGGAGCACCTCAGCGCGGATTATTTCCACAAGCACCAACAACTAACCCTACAGGATTGCAAGGTCTGATCCAACGCTTTTTACCTTCTTCAAGCGGAATGCAGGCAGGTGGAATAGCAAGTGGAGGAGGGGGATCGAATTTAATGGGAACACTAAATAATGTCCAACAAGTACTAAAAGTGGCCCAACAAGCGACACCACTTATTAAAGAATATGGACCAATGATCAAAAACGCCCCTAAATTAATCAATATGATGAAAGCAATTAACGAAATAAATAGTGAAGAGGAAGATAATACAGACGAGATTCAAGTAGATGATTCGAGCTTATCACCAGATGAGATAGAAGAAAATACAAGGGAAGAGCATGAAACACACAGATCCAGTCAACCAAAAAAATCACAACCTAAATTATTTATTTAGTCCAAACAGACCACTTGCAATTTTACAGTAGGAGAAGCAAAATAAGGGTAACACGTTTTTTTAGGAGGTTGTTTTGATGGAAAAACAATCAAAAGAAAGAGCTATATTTGCAGGTGGCTGTTTTTGGTGTATGGTAGAACCCTTCGATCAACAGCCAGGGATTATTCAAGTAGAATCAGGGTATACAGGTGGAGATAAGCCAAATCCAACCTATGAAGAAGTGTGTTCCAATACAACAGGACATCGGGAAGCGGTAGAGATTACCTTTGATCCAACGATATTTCCTTATGAAAAACTTTTACAAATATTTTGGCAACAAATTGATCCAACCGATGCAGGTGGTCAGTTTCATGATCGAGGCGAATCCTATAAAACAGCTATTTATTATACAAACGAGCGACAAAAAGAGCTTGCAGAGGCTTCAAAACAACAGTTAGAAGCATCAGGGAAATTTACTAAGCCTATTGTGACTGATATTCTTCCAGCAAAAACATTCTACCCGGCAGAAGAAAAGCATCAGGATTATTATAGAAAACAAACATTTCATTATCAGCTCTATAAAAAGGGTTCAGGTAGAGCTGATTTTATCAAAAAACATTGGAACAAGCAGCCAGACCAAACAGAATTAAAACGCAAATTAACTCCATTACAGTATCACGTCACACAGGAAAATGGCACAGAAAGACCGTTTGATAATGAATATTGGGACAACAATGAGGAAGGAATTTATGTTGATATTGTTAGTGGGGTACCTTTATTCTCTACCAAAGATCAATATGACGCAGGGTGTGGTTGGCCAAGCTTTACTAAACCTATCAATCGAAATGCCCTAAAAGAAAATCTCGATACTTCTCATGGCATGCGTAGAATAGAAATTCGAAGCGACCAGGCTGATTCACATTTAGGTCACGTATTTGATGATGGACCGAGGGACAAGGGTGGTATGCGATACTGTATTAATTCCGCTGCCTTGAAATTCATACCAAAAAGTGAGCTTGAGAAAGAGGGATTAAAGGAATATTTGGCTCTATTTGAGTAACTTTTAAGCAGCAAAAGCTTGGCCAAATGCCAGGCTTTTGCTTTCTAAATATGTTCAAGGGAGCTTTAAGCATGAAACAACTTGTCTTTCATTATATATGGATGTATCTTGTATCCTTACTGTCCACAATGATATTCCTATCTTTAGATCTTCCATTGCCTTGGATTTTAGGTCCATTATTAGCAGTATTTATTTTAAAGACGGTTCACGAAAGAGACTATCAATTACACCAATCCATTCGAAATGTAAGCTTTGCTATAACGGGTGTTCAAATCGGAATGACGTTTACTGCAGCAACTATAGGTAAGGTAGTGCCTTATTTTATTCCGTTTTTGCTTTTTACCTTTTTCATTATGATTATTTCGATAGCTAGTGGAATATTACTAGCTAGGATAGCAAAGATAAGTAAAAAAACAGGTGTACTTGGCAGTATACCCGGAGGATTATCCGTAATGGTTGCTATGAGCGATTCAATGGAGGCTAACACTGGGCTTGTAGCTATTTTTCATACGATTCGATTAATGGCGGTTCTCTTTATCGTACCAATTATTGCCTCTTTTTTATTTTCATCAAGCAGCAATAATGCCGGTAGTATAGTAGAGGAACCAATGATTTCGGGTCAATATTGGACCATTGCTATTTATGGATTGCTTTTTTACTTCGCTTATTTATTAAGACATAAAGTTCCGGCATCTTTTGTGCTTATACCTATGACTATCATCGCTATACTAAAAATCTTTTCGATACCAGTGATGGACTTACCTAGTTCGTTCTATCATTTTGCTCAGCTTTCTATTGGCATCCATTTAGGTTTATCTATCGATTATCGAGATGTGAAAAAAGCTGGTAAATATACTGGTTTGTTCTTTTTAATAACCTGTTTCATTATCTTATTATCGATCTTATTTGGTTATATTTTTGCTTCTTTTTCGAATTTGAGCTTTGCGACAGCCATGCTAAGTCTTGCGCCAGGAGGATTAGTAGAAATGGCACTGACAGCCCATGAAGTAGACGCAGACCCTGCAATTGTTGGTTCCTTACAATTAGTGAGGATGCTTATCATTATTTTATTATTACCTATAGTTTTAAGTAAATATTGGAAAACAAGAACATAAGTATACCATAAGTTTATTATGTAAACTAAACAGTTACTTGTATTTATCTACCAAAATGTTTATCATAGAAAGTAAGGAGGTTAGTTAGAATGATTCATCATACTTGGGAAAAAAATGAAACCATGAAACACATTAAATGTGTACATACAAACGCTAAAAAATATAAAGTGAATTCCGTTTTGACCGTTGGAAATGTATATGAAGTAAAAAACGAAACAGAGGAGTTTTACTTTGTTATAGATAACACGAAACGTATTGCTGGATTTAAAAAAGATTATTTTGAATTAGTCGAAAATGTTTAATTGAAATTCATATTGGATAAAATAAATGGTAGGCTTTTTCTGATATTCTATTAAAGATCTTTCAAAGATTCCGCCTAGGAGCTGATAAAATGAAAAGAATTCTATTGATACGTCACTGTCACGCAATGGGACAACACAAGGATTCTCCTTTGTCTAAACAAGGAAATCTTCAGGCCTATGAATTAGCAAACCTATTAGAAAATCTTAGTTTTCCAATTGATCGGATCATCACAAGTCCTTTTTTACGTGCAAAGGAAACCATTAAACCATTTGCCAATCGTACTGGTTTACCAATTGAATGTGATGAAAGGTTAAAAGAAAGACTTTTAAGTGAACAGCCAATTGATGATTGGATGGATGTGTTGGAGGAATCTTTTCATAATGATCAGTTTAAATTACCTGGTGGGGAATCATCTAGAGATGCTTACGAACGAGCTGATCAACTCCTTACTGATTGTTTAAATAATGATGATTTTGAGAATACTATCATCGTAACACATGGAAACTTGCTAGCACTCATGCTAAAAAAATTCCAGATTGAATTTGGCTTTCATGAATGGAAAACCTTGACCAATCCGGATGTCTTTTTCGTTCAACGTGTTGGAGGCGAGTTCATAGTGGAAAGGCTTTGGAAGGATCGGGATTAGAGAGCTTATCAGTAGATCCATGCTGAGATGTTGACGTGCCATTCCTTGAATTTATTGTGAAATCATCGATATTGGCATGCGAAGTTTTTATAATTATGATAAAATATAGGTGAAATAGAGATACTTAGGAAATTGACCAAAGGAGGGGACAGTCATGGCGTTTGTAATAACTTCACCTTGTAAAGAAGAAAAAGCAGGCGAATGTGTTGAAGTTTGTCCTGTTGATTGTATAGAAGAAGGAAAAGATATGTTCTATATTGATCCAGATATCTGTATAGATTGTGGAGCTTGTGAAGCAGTTTGTCCAGTAGAAGCTATCTATATGGAAGACGAGGTTCCAGATAATGAGCATGAATATATTGCATTGAATCGTAAATTCTTCGAGGAAAACTAATACATATTAAAACCGCTATTTCGATAGCGGTTTTAATATTTTATCTCGAATCGTTGATAATCATGATCTTCTAATGGCAATTCTTCTATATCAATACTACTAACCTTTGCAAACATGGAAGGACCTTGTCTTATCTTTTGTAAAAACCTCTCCATATTACCCACATCACCTTTTGCTTTGATTTCAACAGATCCGTTTGAGAGATTTTTCACCCAACCAACAATTTGGTATTCTGCTGCGGTAGCTTGAGTGAAATACCGAAAACCAACTCCTTGTACTCTCCCATTCACGATAGCATGTATATGTCTCATCTGTTCATCACTCCCTTCTGTAAATGGTATCACGTGTAAAAATAGATCGCAAAGTAATCGCTAAAATCCAATTCATAAACTTTTATACAATGGGGAAGCTATACATAACAAAAACGTGAAGGTTTATGGAGGTATAATATGAAGCAAAAGCATTTTCCGATATGGCAAGAGGGAGATATAATGCCAGCCTTTCCTCAATTAAAAGAAAATATTAAAACAGAGGTAACAGTAGTTGGTGGGGGAATAACAGGGATCACCACTGCCTATTTATTAGCTAAAAAAGGGGTTAAAGTTGTGTTGATTGACCGTGGTAAATTGACGAATGCTACAACTGGCCATACAACAGCTAAAATAACCGCACAGCATGGTATCATCTATCATGAGTTCATGTCTCATTTTAGCCATGAAGAGGCAGCATTATATTACGAAAGTCAATCAGAAGCGTTAAAATCTATCCGAAATATTATCCAAGAAAATCAGATAGAGTGTCATTTCGAAGAGCAGGATGCTATCCTTTTAACAAACAATGATAAAAACCGAAGAAAATTGGAGCAAGAATTCGAAGCATATACTGCATTAAATATTGATAGGGAAGAGTTAACACAATTACCTGTAGCATTCCCTATGAAATATGCGATAAAGATGAAGAATCAAGCACAATTTCATCCGATCTCCTACTTAAAATCTTTAGTCGATGAAATTATCGAAAATGGCGGGGAAATTTATGAGAACACATCTGCCTATGATATTGAAAATGCTGATCATCGAATAGTGAGAACAAAGGATCAACACAGTATAATTTGTGATCAAGTGGTGATTGCTACACAATTTCCATTCTTTGAAGGAGAAGCTTTTTATAGTGCACGTATGTATCCTTCTCGCTCATATGCTGTTGCATTCACTTCTAAAAATCCATATCCAGGGGGGATGTATCTAGATGTAGATGAACCAGTTCATTCCTTACGTACCTTAAAGTTAGATGGAGAGGAATACTGGATATTTGGTGGACAAAATCATAAAACAGGTCAATACAAGCATGATGTAGCCCCTTTACAAAAATTAAAGGAGTTTGCTTCTAAACATCTAAAGTTGACAGATTGGCAATATGAATGGTCTGCCCAGGATTATACTACGTTAGATAAATTACCATATATAGGGAGACTTAATAAGAATCGTCCCGAGATTCTAGTTGCAACAGGTTATCGTAAATGGGGTATGACAAACAGTATGGTTGCGGCAAAAGTTCTAACAGACCTGATCTTAAATAAAGAAAATCCATATATCGACTTATACCGGCCTACGAGATTCCATGCAGATCCAGATTTAAAACAATTTATAAGTACAAATACAAATGTAGCCAAAGAGCTAGTATCTGGAAAGTTAATGCAAGACAAACATACACCAAAAGAAATTCCAGCAGGTTCAGCAATTAAAACGAAACAACATGGTCAGACTATTGGGATCTATAAGGATCATGAAGGAAAAGTTCATGCATTGGATACCACATGTACACATCTAGGCTGTGAGGTTACTTGGAATGACGAAGAAAAGACATGGGATTGTCCTTGTCATGGATCACGATTTGCTTGTGATGGTAAAGTGATCGAAGGCCCGGCATTAGAGGATCTAAAAAAGGTCGAGTATCGAAAATAATTTTTATCTCACTATCTTAAGTATACTTATATTTTGAGATAGTGAGCTTTTTTTATTTTATAACTTCCTATAATATATATTATGTTAACTAGAATCAAGTAAATAATATATGTAGATAATTTCTGTACTTATACTCTTCTTTTCCTGTTTCCTTTGATGTGAAAACCAAGGACATGCTGTGAACTTCATCAGATCTCACACATGCCCTTGTCTTGCTTTTGCTATTCCACCTCTAAAATGATCACATTCACTGAATTGGCATGTAATGTAACCACAGTATGATTATCTTGCCATTTAATCTCTTTTTCCTTTGGAACAACTTGTTCTGCGTTCTTTTTATTTACATTCGGTGTATGCACGATCGATTCTTCTCCTGTAACGGTGATCATGCTTGCAGTTTTACTCACATTTAAATTTTTCAAGGCAACTTCTGTTGTTTTTTCAAACGGATCGGCATTCACAAGCTTCACATATACATAGTTATCGTCCTTCGTTACCGAGTTGAAAATTTCACGATTATAAGCTTCTAGCTTGTAATCTAATGTTTTACTCGTGAATGATCCATCAGTGTAAGAGCAAATAAGTCGATCACCATTATCTCCACCATAATTAACGGAGATAGTATAAGGATTATTGTCTAATAGTGGCTCATAACAGCTTGCTCGCAAATTACCTGCTGCTGTACTGGAAGAATAATCTCCTAGCATATAACCCTCTATTCCTTGTTTATGCACCTTCACCCCAGTTGCATTTCCATCATATCCAATCGCGTATTCGATTACATCTTTCTTATCTGGTGAAATATCTGTTAAACCAACACCGACATAAAAACCGTCATTGCCACTTATCTTTGTTGCATTTACTTCTACTTTATAATTGCTCCAGTTTTTGTTCATTAAATATAATCCATTTAATCCATCTGTTTGTGCTTTTAATACTAAACCATGTTCTGGATCTAATTCATATCCATGGGAGCCTGGTATTACCTTCCAATTAGAATCTAGTTCTTTAGTGAAATCCTGTTCGAATAATATGTTTCCACTATGATTGTCAATTACCTTCACTGCCCTAACCTGGATTTCCGCATCTCCCGTAGCAATTTCAATTCCACCATGTGGAGCGATTTTAGTTAATGTACCATTGTTATAGGCGGAAAATGATGTGTCTAACACTTTGGATCCTAGGTATTTTGCGAAGAGCTTTTGGACATAGTAATTTGGTGTGAACCAAACATCTTCATCATCGAACCAGATTAAATCAGGTGTCCACCTATAAGTACCGTCTGTTAACACTTTATTAAATAAAGGTGCATAAGCGACTAATCTCACAATATCTGCATTATTCTCAAAACCTGTCATGATCGCTGCTTCTGCCACAGCTCCTGCTAACGTATTTTTGTCAGTAGAAGCAAACTCTCCAACAAACACTTTAGAGGTTTCTCGCTCATCAAGATTTCCGTCAGATTGATAGGCACGATAATAATAATTGTATCTATCAACATTGTTTAATAAATATTCATTGGAACGATAATAGTGTTCATCCGCAATGGTATCCATATAGTTAGCCTGCTTGTTATACCAAGTAACTTTTTCCTCCAGTGTCTTTTGTCCATCCGTAAATTGCACATTGGCTGTACCTGTAAGATTTCCACTTAAAAACTTCCAGCCTTCTTGGTAAGCATCGTCATCAGCTTGAGCACCAACAGTAGAAATTATGTGTAATTCATACCCAGGATAATGCTTATCCATATATGAATCAATCTCTGTCTTAAAGTATTCAAAGTTTGCAAAAAACTCTGTTCCCCAGTTTTCATTACCAACACCTAAGTAGTGCAAATCAAAAGGTGCTTCATGCCCCATTTCTTTACGTAGTTTTGCCCATTCATTATGATCAAAATCTGTATTGATCGCAAAATCAATTAAATCAGTAAAGCTTTTCACATAATAATCTCTTAATTCTCCACCAGCAGGGTTGACATAATCTGAGCGTGCTTGACAGAGTACACCACAGGCCATAACAGGCAGTGGGGTAGCATCTAAGTCTTCCGCTAATTGGAAATATTCCATATAGCCAAGCCCCATTGTCATCATATAACCCCAAACATTGAAGTTTTCCTTCCGCAATTCAATCGCACCAACAGAGTCCTTCCATTCGTAGACATTTTCCCAGATAAATGATCCTTCTGAAATACAGCCACCAGGGAAGCGAAGGAATTTCGGATGTAGATCTACTAATGCTTGAACTAAATCCTTGCGTAGTCGATAGTTAGGATTTGCTTTATAATTAATGTGAGCAGTTTGTGAACTTTGTTCTTCCGCTGCTCCCCAAACATCTCTCGGCATTAAGGAAACCATATCAATAGATACTTCCCCATCAAAGGTTAATGAAAGTTGTCCAAGAATGGTTTTAGAACCAGTTAGGACAAGCTCTGAATCGATTCCATATTTCTTCCATTTATTATTCCCTGACACTGTAACCGTAATTTTGTCACTTATAGGCTCACTAGAATCATCCTGTAGCTGTACGGTAATGTTTGCTGTCTTTTTCGCCTTTGCCCATATGGTGAAATCATATAAATCACCTTGTCTAATCGACATCGCACAAGCGTGATTAGAATCGGTAAATCCTTTGTTTTTAATAGTTGTTTCATTTGGTACGGTAATATAATAGGAATTAATATCTTTATCGTCTATCCCAAAAAATTCATTCAAACCACCAGTATTTTTGACTTCTACTTTGTCTATATCACCAAACCATGCATGTAAGGGGACATGATTTCTACCTGTAGAACATCCACAGGCTCCTGAATGATGAGAATAAGTATCGAATTCAAATGATTCGAATGATCGGTTCTGAACAAGCTCTGCATAAATCCCCCCATCTGCGGCATTATTAATATCTTCATAGAACAAACCATACATGATGTCACTTACATCTAACAATTCATTATCTCCCTCAATAGTTAGATGATGGGACGGAACCCCCTCTGGTAAAACGGTTAACGTAAATTGCTTTTCGGTTGTACTATCTTTTTTGCTTAAGGTTGCAGTAAGTGTTACACCTTTTGGCTCAGCTACATTCCCTACTGTCCCTTGATTAGATAATGCATCCATATCACTGGATCGCCACGTGACTGCTACCTTCCCACCCATTAAAGACGAAGGTAACGAAACATCCCGAGACACAACAGTGATCGGAAAAGACAAATATTTATCCTTAGCTAGTTCTATTATTTCCTTATCAGTTAGAGATTCACACATAACTTCAATCACTTCATCTTCGGTTAATCCAGCCTCATAAATGCGAAAATCTGCTAGAGCACCATGGAAATCGGAATCAGGGACGTGCTGTGATCTGCCGATATAATTATTGCTGTAATTCTTTTCTTCAGAAAATGTCTCAAACCAATTTCGCAGTTGTTTATAAGCACCACTTGAGGTCTGACTGATCGAACCATCTGCTACGATTTCACCATTGACATAAATAACTGGACCAGCACTACTTAGGGTGCCACCTTCTGTTCCTTTGACTGACATAGCAACATGGATCCACTCTCCTAGTGAACATGTTTTTCCAGCATCTGCAAAGAGATCAGAGCCTGAGAAGCAAACACCTCTTAAGTTCCTAGATAAAAATATGTATGGCCCATCTGGCCCTTTACCAAAATCAAAAATTCGTTCCCAAACATCTGTCCCTTTTTTCAAGTAAATCCAGCTACTAATGGTAATTCCAGTACGATCACTGATGTTTTTAAATAATCCAGAAGGCAGTTTTAAATAGGAGCTACCATTCTTTCCACCAGAAAATGTTGCCGCTTTCCTTTCAGCCATCACTTCAATCTTTGGTTTTACTTCCCCTTCTGTTATTGCATCATAGTCGTTCCCTGAACTATCTTTTCCAACACAGTCTGGATCATCGAAAAGATAATGTGCAATGATGAGATCCTTAGGTGAATAATTCTTATCGTTCATTGTTCCCCCTCATTTCTATCTGTAATATAAGTACAACTTTAAACAGTAAACCAATATTTTTTAACATGTACTGACAACTATTATAATATGAAATAAATATTTTACAAATTATTTCGCTGACATTTGTACATTTATGTCAAATATTTTTTAGAGCTTCCCTCTACTCATTGAGCTTCACCTATCTGTATCACGCTTTAAAGTATACGTATAACTTTACGAATAAGTGTTATTTGCACGGATAATTACAGTTGAAATGAAATAAGAAAAAGCAGGTCAACTAGGCTACATTTTTGTAACACCTAAACTGATCTGCTTACCCCTTAAGTTTATTTTCTTGTTTCTGCAAACTTCTTAATTCTATCCCCTATTTCATCTCGAACTCTTTGAAATACTTGCCACTTTTCCTCTTCCGTTCCGGTTGCATTCGCAGGGTCATCGAACCCCCAGTGCTCCCGTTTTACGCTTTGCGGAGTTATGGGACACTTGTCGGCTGCATCTCCGCAAAGTGTTACAGCCAGCGTTGATTCATTAAGAATTTCAGATGAGATGATCTCAGACTGTTGATTAGAAATATCAATGCCGACTTCCTTCATTGCACGCACTGCGTTTGGATTCAATCCATGTGCTTCAATCCCCGCACTATAAACTTCCCAATCATCACCTAAGTATTTTTTTGCCCATCCTTCTGCCATTTGGCTTCGACATGAATTTCCAGTACATAAGAAGTAGACTATTTTTTTTGCCATCTTTTATCTTCCTTTCTTTGATCATTTGGTTAAAAAACTACTAGTGTCAGATAGAGACCGAGTAATGTTATAAATAATATTGGAATCGTTAATATAATCCCTGTTTTAAAATAGGTTCCCCACGATATTTTTACCCCTTTTTGGGATAACACATGAAGCCATAATAAGGTTGCTAGGGAACCAATTGGTGTGATCTTCGGGCCAAGATCAGAGCCGATAACATTCGCATAAATCAATGCTTCTCTCATAACCCCCGATGTATTGGTTTCCGCAATAGCGATCGCATCAATCATGACAGTTGGCATATTATTCATGATGGATGACAGTATAGCAGCAATGAACCCCATGGAGATTGTCGCTATAAATAAACCTTGCTCTGCACTTTCTTGAATGGTTTTTGCCAATAAATCTGTTAATCCTGCGTTCCGTAATCCGAATACGACTACGTACATTCCAATGGAAAAGAAAACAATTTCCCACGGTGCCCCTTTAATAACAGATGTCGTATGAACCGCTTTACTATTTTTTGCCATCCACAGGAAGAATATAGCGATTAGACCCGCTACAATAGAAACAGGCATTCCAATAAACTCACTCAAAAAATAACCTATTAATAAAACCACTAATACATACCATGACAAATAGAACATCTTCAGATCCTTTATAGCATCAGAAGGTTGCTTTAACTGGGTTACATTATATTGTCTAGGAATGCTCTTCTTAAAATAAACAAATAATACCGCAATGGTTGCAATTAATGAAAATAAGTTAGGAATAATCATTCGTGAAGCATATTCCACAAAGCCAATATTAAAAAAGTCTGCTGATACAATATTAACTAGATTACTAACAATGAGTGGTAATGATGTAGTATCGGCAATAAAACCACTTGCCATTATAAATGGAAAAACCATTTTTTCTTGAAAATTCAGATTACGAACCATTGCTAATACGATAGGTGTAAGTATCAGTGCTGCCCCATCATTAGCAAAAAATGCCGCAACGACCGCTCCTAGTAAACTGATATACACAAACATCTTCCATCCATTACCCTTTGCAGCTCTAGCCATATGTAAAGCTGCCCATTCAAAAAATCCTATTTCATCTAAAATTAAGGAAATAATAATAATGGCAACAAATGCAAGAGTGGCATTCCAAACAATACCTGTTACTTCTAGTACGTCTTGAAGGCTCACCACTCCAAATATTAAGGCAAGGAGAGCACCACCAGAGGCAGACCATCCAATGGATAATCCTTTTGGTTGCCAGATTACCAATACTAAGGTAACCAAAAATATAAGTGATGCAAATAAAACGGTCAAAGACAAAACACTTCCCCCTTTAACAACATGAAATTCTAGTTCCTTTTTTCTCTAATTCTATTAATTTATCCTTTTGACTCGGGAGCTCCTGCAGAATTTGTTCAACAAAATGAAAATAATCATTTTCTGTATTTAAGGAGTAAAAAATCCATTGCCCCCTCCTTTGTTCTTTAACAATGCCTGCATCTTTTAATTTTCGAAGATGCTGGCTAATAGACGGTTGACTCATTTGAAAAATTTCTACAAATTCGCAAACACAGCATGTATGATTTTCTAATAATTTTACTATCATTAGTCGGGTTTTATCTCCAAGTAATTTTAGAATAGTTGCCGCATTCTCAATGTTAACGGTTGTTGTAATCACTACATACACCTCCATTTCTTTTATTAATATATAATAATATGCTTATATATTGCAAGCTAAGATTTCCTAAATGCGAAAAGGAAACGTTTGTAAATATGGATATGTAAAAAGCCTGCCCTATTAAATGAGAGGGCAAGCATTGTTATCTTAATTATCTTTCACTAAACCATTTCACCAGCTTTGTCCCAACACCGACAAAGGTTTCTAATATCGCCTGTCCACCAGCGATTGATAAAATAAATATAACAGGCCATGAAAAATCCGGTATCCATATAAACGCAATCGTAATAAATATCGCACTCCAGATTCCTGCACACCAATAACAATTCAACAGATAGCCAAATTTCGATGTAGGTACTTTCTTAACATGCTCCTCCCCTTTCTCATCTGTTACTATTTCCTTTTTTAAAAATGGATTTCGAATAAATTCGGTGATCTTATCAAAAACGATTAGATGTGTTAAACGGTAACTTGCTAACAGGAGGATGAGATAAGTCAACCAGTCAATATCTATACTTTTCATACAATTCCTTTCCCATGCTAAAAATGATTATCATTAGTTTGGTGTACTAATTAGTAGTTTATACATCCATTCCCCATTATTTACTTATCACGTTAACCTATGTTATAATATTCTTCTACCCAAAAAATTTCATTCCCTTTAAATAAATTATTTTCTAAAGAAAGGAGTTGGATACGATGGCTAAAACATCAATGGTAGCAAAGCAAAAAAGACCACCAAAGTTTAAAGTGCAGGAATATACTCGCTGTGAGAAGTGCGGTCGTCCACACTCTGTTCTTCGTAAATTTAAGCTCTGTCGGATTTGCTTTCGAGAGCTAGCGTACAAAGGCCAAATCCCTGGCGTCAAAAAAGCAAGTTGGTAAAAGAGAAGAAGCCAGCCTAAAACGGTTGGCTTTTTTGTATTCTTGGAGACTATTTCTTCCATAAACTCTATGTATCTCATCTTGACATAGTTGTCCATACTATTAAAAGTTGCTACAATATTTTCGTAGATGTAGACAGGAGGTAATTCCGTTCAAAATACGTAGTATATTAAGTCTATTACTGATAATTGGTGTTATTTGGTATTTTTATGGTGATGATTATGAAAGGGCCGGCTTTCAAGGAGTTACTAGTGAGATCCAATCAGATCTCCAATCGATAAAAGAAAATCCGATTATAACAAATACGATTGATACGATAAGTACAGGAATTAAAGAATTATTCCATGAGTTTTTGCCTGAAGAGCGATCAGAAGGCCAACAAGTGGAAGAGAAACCAAATTTAGAATCCCCTTCCACTGAAATCTTTTCTATCCACAATGTAGAGCTAAAGGATAGCCGTGCAGATGTGGAAGCAGAAGCTGGTCCACCTAAGCGCTCCTCTTTAAATGAGTACGGAGTCAATTGGGTAGCCTATCACGAGAACTATCAAAACTTCTTTATGGTTGCTTATGATGATAAAAATCAAATCGTTGGATTATTTACAAACCAGGATTTGTTCACCTCATCCGAAGAAATTTCTATGAAAAGCAATCAAAAAGAAGTAATAGCAGCACTTGGTGAACCTCTAGATTCCATTGATAAAGGGCTTGTGCGTTACCAAATAAACAAAGAACAAGCATATGATGTTTTCTTATTAGATGAAAGTTATGTAACTATTTTCTATGATAAGCATGAAAACAATACGATTACAGCCATTCAAATGATTAGTAAAGATCTTGAGCAACAAAAGCAAAAATATTTTGCCGAGCCTAGTGAACAACTAAAAGAAGGCTTTGAGCTTCAATTATTTGATCTAACAAATGCTGCTCGGGTGCATCACGGACTTCCTGTTCTAGCATGGAACGAAGAGGTTCGACAAACTGCTAGAGACCATAGTACAGATATGGCTGATCATAATTATTTTAGTCATACGAATTTAGCGGGTTTATCCCCATTTGATAGAATGAAGGAGGATCATATTCGCTTTCAAATAGCCGGAGAGAACCTAGCGTCTGGTCAGCCTAGTAGTATTTTCGCACATGAAGGCTTAATGAATTCAGAAGGACATAGAGAAAATATTTTAAATAATAAATTCGAAACACTCGGTATCGGGGTTGCCTTTAATCAAGATTCCCAACCATTTTATACAGAAAATTTTGTAACGAATTAGCGATATTTCAAAAATATCGCTAATTCATATGCGTCCAATTCAGCAGTTTGTTGTAATAAACAACTGATTGGCGACTTCGAGTCCCTTAGATTACTGATCCATTTTGTCCATCTTCCATGTGAAGGCATCGTTATCTGATGTTTTATGTTGGTTGGATTAATGACAATAACGAAATCCTTCTTCTCTCCTAAGAGAAGATAACCTACTAAAGGGACAGGAACCTGGATAAAGTGAACTCTCTCCTTTATCTCCTTAGCTGTCTGTAATCGAAAATGATCGTGCTGTTTACGTAATTGAATTAGCTTCCGTATCCATTGAATATTCTCGTCTTCCCTTCCCCGCTTTCTCCACTCCATTTGGTTAACCTTATCTCCAGATAGATAACTATTTTCATCACCATTTTTCGATCGGAAGAATTCTTGACCTGCGTGTAGAAAAGGAACACCTTGGCTTAATAACACTAAACCAGTCGCAAGCTGATGCATCTTCCTTCTATCCTCTTCACTTATTGTTGGATTCGATAACTGTAATTTGTCTAGTAATGTATGGTTATCATGACACTCCACATAGTTGACAGATTGAAGTGGACAGGAAAACATGGGTGTATGAAATCGATGATCACACGAGGCGGTAATTAGTGCCGGGAGGAAAGATTCGTTTCTTCCTTCTCCATTTACATAACCTGTACTGGTACTGTAAAAGGTATTTCCCTTTATTTGGTCTCTAAAATGATCATTGAAATAACTCACTTCTGGTAGCTGATCTGCTTTTTTTAACGTGGATAGCTGTGATTTATCCAATGCCGTGTCAAGCTCCCATCCTTCTCCTAAAAGTAGGATGGGTCTATTTTCTTGACTACATCTCGACTGAATCTGTTTCATTGTTTCTAAATCCACTAATCCCATTAAATCGAAACGAAAACCATCCACAAGATATTCCTTTAACCAGAAATCTACGACATCAAGAATGAATTTTCTCGCCATTTTTCTCTCTGTTGCGAGGTCATTGCCAGTTCCACTCCCATTGCTTACTGAACCATTCTCATGAAAACGAAAATAATATTCTGGAACGAGTTTCTCAAAAGTAGAGTTCTCATACTGGAAAACATGATTAAAGACTACATCGATAATAACGGACATTCCCGCTTCATGGATCGATTGGATCATTTGCTTACATTCTATTATTCGAGTTATCGGATTAGATAGATTACTTGCATAGCTTCCCTCCGGCACAAAATAAAATAATGGATCATATCCCCAATTATAATCCTTTTCTGGTTCGGTTTCGTCCACCCGTGCAAAATCCATAATTGGCAAGAGCTGAAGGTGCGTGATACCTAATTCCTTTAAATAAGCTAATCCTGTTGAATAACCTTCTGCATTTCGCGAATGCCGTTCCGTAAAACTAAGAAATTTCCCTTTATTTTTTATCCCACTTTCAGAACACATCGACAAATCCCGAACATGAACCTCATAAATGATAGCCTTATCCTTTGTAATTTTCGGATAAGTTATTTCCCTGAAATGAACTGGATCTGTCTTTGCCATATCCACCACTACGCTAGCATTGCTATTTGCTGTAAGACCTCTTGCATAAGGGTCATTTATGATTCTCTCTTTTCCGGCAATGGTTACAGCAAATTGATAGATGTTCCCATGTAAGTCCCCAGGTAACCAGATATCCCATACTCCCTTATCGTTTCTCCTCATTAGGCGTCTTTCACCTTCCATTATTATTTCTATATTGGATGCGGTTGGTGCCCATAATGTAAAAGCTGTCCCATCCTTTTTATAAAGAGGGCCAAGTGTTGTCTCACTAGCTGTATACTTATTTTCAAACCATGTAGTACGAACAATGTTTCGAGGAAAGATTGGATACTTCTTGTTCTGAATAGCTACAAATGCCTCTTGAATAAGGGAAATGTTATCCACTAAATAAACGAATAATTGGTCCTCTCCTACTTTGACGACATCTTTTATTGGCATAAATTGGTTAGAGATAAATATACTTAGTGATGGGCTGATCAAATCATAATCTTTCATTCCTTCGAGTGTTATTTTATTGATATCATCTATCCAAGCAGCTATATTCATCTTACATTCCCTTTCTGTTTAGCTATTAATTTTTTGTAAAAGAACCTTACGTAAGGTTATATAAAATGGAACTAATCATAGATTAAGAAAAGACTCTACCTGAATTATATACAAGAATATGGATGTTTGACTGGAAAGGAGTTAATATGACTAAGCAAATCTCTGAAGAGGATGTTTACCTTTTTCATCAAGGTACTCATTATTTTAGTTATCAATTTCTTGGCTGCCATAGAGATGGTGTCAAAACGAGGTTTGTTGTCTGGGCTCCCCATGCTAAAAAAGTAGAATTAGCTGGTGATTTTAACGATTGGTCTGGAAAAGGTTATGCCCTAACTAAGCTTGATAATGCAGAACTCTGGTACGGAAGCTTCTCAGATATACAGGAAAATACTCGATACAAATATCGGATAACTGCACCAAACGGCGATACATTTTTAAAGGCAGACCCCTATGCCTTCCGAGCAGAGCTTCGACCTTTAACCGCATCTGTAATCCCTTCTTGGAAACAGTATATGTGGGGAGATCAAGAATGGGAATTGCTTAAAGCAGAAAGCGATCCTTATCATTCACCACTTTTGATCTATGAGCTTCATGCGGGCTCGTGGAAAAGAGATGATCAAAATCTACCTATATCCTATCGTGTATTAGCATCACAATTAATCCCATATGTTAAAGAGTTGGGCTATACCCACATTGAATTATTACCCTTGGCTGAACACCCACTTGATGCGTCATGGGGCTATCAAATTACGAGTTATTATGCCCCAACATCTCGCCATGGATCCATAAATGATTTAAAATATTTCATCGACCAATGCCACCAGCATCAGATCGGGGTGATCATCGATTGGGTTCCAGGGCATTTTTGTAAGGATGATCACGGACTTAGACAATTCGATGGGGAAGCATTATATGAATATAAGGATCCAAAAAAAGTGGAAAAACCACTATGGGGAACCCTCACCTTTGACTATGGAAAGCCTGAGGTTCAAAGCTTTTTAATTTCCAATGCAATTTATTGGTTAAAAGAATTTCATGTTGATGGTCTAAGGGTAGATGCTGTTGCAAGTATGACTTCACTGAATTTTGATCGCCCTGACTCAGAAGAAAAACTTGTCAACAGCTTTGGTAATGAACTAAATTTAGAAGCTATCGCCTTTTTACAAAAATTAAATGAGGTTGTATTCCACTATTTTCCTAAGGCACTGATGATGGCAGAAGATAGTTCAGATCTCCCTCTTATCACTCACCCTACCTCTAAGGGTGGGATTGGCTTTAATTTTAAATGGAATATGGGTTGGATGAATGACTTACTAAAATACATGGAGCTAGATCCCATTTATCGAAAGTGGCACCACCAGCTACTAACCTTTTCAATGATGTACCATTATAGTGAAAACTTTGTTCTTCCACTATCTCATGACGAAGTCGTACACGGAAAAAAGTCATTATTAAATAAAATGCCTGGAGATCAGTGGCAGCAATTTGCAAATTTACGGCTATTATATGGTTATATGATGGTACATCCAGGAAAGAAGCTGCTCTTTATGGGTGGAGAATTTGGACAATATATAGAATGGCGCTTTCAGCAAGCGTTAGATTGGCATTTATTCGATTATCCCCTTCACCATGCCCTCTTTCATTATTTAACTGAATTACATAAATTTTATCACCATCAACCATCTCTTTATCAATTAGACTATCATCCATCAGGTTTTCAATGGATTGATCCTGATAATCATGAACAGAGTATTCTCATTTTTATTCGTAAAGCTCTTGATTTAGAGAACCATTTATTAATTGTTTGTAATTTCACACCAGTGGTCTACTATGATTTTAACATCGGTGTTCCCACTCCTGGAACCTATCGAGAGTTATTTAATTCTGATGCGGCCTGCTATGGTGGTTCAGATCAAAGCAATACTGAGATCCATTTTAGTTTTCCAGAGGGATGGCACGGCCAAGATCAACATATAAAAATAAAGGTTCCACCACTTGCGATTTGTATTTTCCAACAAGTACTGGAATCCACAGAGGAGGAACTGGAATGAAAAAAGAATGTGTCACAATGCTCTTAGCAGGAGGAGCTGGTACGAGATTAGGCATGTTAACGAAAAATTTAGCAAAACCAGCTGTCCCTTTTGGTGGAAGATATCGGATTATTGATTTCGCCTTAAGTAATTGCTTGAATTCAGGCATGAACACAGTAGGAGTAGTTACACAGTATTCTCCTCTCGTATTACACCGACATATTGGAGTGGGAAAGGCTTGGGGGTTAGATCGATTAGAGGACGGATTAACTATACTTTCCCCTTTTACAACCTGTGATGGAGGATGTTGGTATCTCGGGACAGCAGATGCTATTTTTAAAAATTGTCATTTTATTGACCAGTATCACCCTGATTATGTTTTAATTCTATCTGGTGATCATATCTACCAAATGGATTACAACCAGATATTAGCACAACATAAGGAAACGGAGGCAGATGTAACGATTGCTACTATGGAAGTACCATGGGAGGAAACCTCTCGATTCGGCATTTTAAATACAACGAAAAATTTAAGAATCTACGAATTCGAAGAAAAGCCTTCTCAAGCAAAAAATAACCTTGCCTCTATGGGAATTTACGTCTTTAATTGGGAGGTTTTGAAGCTTTTCTTAGAAAAGGATGCAACAAAGGATCATTCGGATCATGATTTTGGGAAGGATATTATCCCTGCCATGCTTGCAGATGAGCTTCATTTGTATGCTTACGTATTCGAAGGATATTGGAAGGACGTTGGTACTATCCAAAGCTATTGGGAGGCACATATGGATTTATTAAATCCTAACAGTACAACACTACTCGAGCATGGTAAATGGAAAAATTATTCCCGTGATTCCTATCTTGCTCCTCAATTAATTGGTGAAAATGCCGTTATTCGTCATTCCTTAATTAGTAATGGTTGTATCGTTGATGGGACTGTGGAGGAATCTGTTCTCTTTGAGAAGGTGCAAATTCATCAACATGCGATTATCCATCAATCCATTCTACATCCAAATGCTCAGATCGGGGAGCATGTCCTATTAGATCGTGTTATTGTTCAAGAAAATGTGACGATCCCTGATCATACCAAGATTGCAGCGAATGAAGAAGAAGAACCAATTGTCGTATCTAACGAAAATATAAACTCCATTCTATTAATGAGGTGATATTAGTGGCATCTATGATTGGATTAATCAATTTAGAACACGAAAATGATCAATTTAAAGAATTAACCTATCATCGTCCCATAGCTTCTATCCCATTTGCTGGTAGATACCGTTTGATAGATTTTACATTGTCTAATATGGTTCAATCTCAAATTCACGAGGTTGCTATTTTTACTCAGAATAAATATCGTTCCCTTATAGGACACTTAGGTTCAGGTGCTGATTGGGAATTAAATAAAACACATGGCGGTTTATTCCTCTTCCCTCCTCAAGCGCATCATTCTACAAACATTTCCCAAGGGGATGTAGGTCATTTTTATTATAATCGAGATTTCTTTGAAAACAGCTCTGCAGAATATGTGCTAATTAGTGGCAGTCAATTTGTAGCCAATTTGAATTATTTACCACTGTTCCATTACCACCTAGAAACCGGTGCTGATGTTACATTACTAACTACCCAACACGACATAATACAAGAGCTTAAGAACTGCTTGAAGTTAGTACTGGACAAAAACAATAAGGTAATTGCGATTACGAATGATAAACAGAATCAAGAAACCTTTTGTGGTGTTTATCTATTACATAAATCTCTGTTGTTAGAGCTTGTAGATGAATGTGTCGCTAATCATAAAAGCTATTTCTTCTGGGATGGTATTAGAGCGAATCTAGAAAAGTTACATATAGCAGCCTATCATTACGATGGTTATCATTCGATTATCCATGATGTTGCTGGCTATTTTAGACAAAGCATGAAGCTAATTAAACCCGAAAACTATAGACAGCTTTTCCGAAACTATCCACCTGTTTTTACAAAAGTAAGTAACCACCCTCCAACAAGATATCAGCATACAGCTATTGTTAAAGATTCACTTATTGCAACTGGGGCACTTATTGAAGGTACTGTCGAAAATAGTATCCTTTTTCGTGGGGTGAAAGTGAAGAAGGGTGCCGTTGTAAGAAACTCGATTATTATGCAAGATGGCGAGATTTCCGCCGATAGTCAGCTGGAAAATGTCATTCTTGATAAACAAGTAGTCATAACAAAGAATCAGATGCTAAAAGGTTCGATAAAGCATCCTTATATCATCGAAAAGAAATCTATTATTTGAGGAGTGCTGAAACCATGGAGAAAAAAATTTTGTTTGTCGCTTCTGAATGTACCCCCTTTGTCAAAACTGGTGGCTTAGCAGATGTTATTGGTTCCTTACCACAAGCGTTAAACCAGCTTCCAACGATAGAAACAAGCGTCATTCTCCCCTATTATGAACCCGTTATGAAACCATGGATGAATAAATTAGAAGAATTATTCACCATTCCCATAGAGGTCGGTTGGAGAAAGCATTCGTTCACACTATATCAATTAGTGCATAAAAATGTTCGCTATTACTTTATAAAAAATCATTATTACTTCTATCGTGATGAGATTTATGGTTATGAAGATGATGGAGAACGCTTTATTTTTTTTAGTCAAGCTGTCTCGGAAGCTCTAACTTGGATTGATTTTAAGCCAGACATCGTTCATGCTCATGACTGGCAAACAGGTTTAGTGATGGCATTTTTGAAAATTCTCTATCCCAAATCAGATTATAACACCGTCTTTACCATTCACAATTTAAAATACCAAGGAGTAGTACTGAAAAAGTATTTTTCTGATCTATTTCAAATCAGCCGGGAGCATATTGGTGGTATGGAATGGAATGGTCATATTAATTGCATGAAAGCAGGAATTTTTCATGCAGATAAAATAACTACGGTTAGCCCAACCTATGCAGAAGAAATCAAAACAGCCTATTTTGGAGAAGGCCTTGCTCCATTACTTAAAGGAAGACAAAGGGATTTGTACGGTATCCTAAATGGTATTGATATAAACGAATACAATCCTGCAAAAGACCTTTTTCTTTATCGGAATTATACGAATGAACGTGAGCGAAAAAAAGAAAATAAAATATTTCTCCAAAAAAAATTGGGCCTACCTGAAAATGGTAATGTACCTATGTATATATTGATATCTAGACTAGTTGAGCAAAAAGGACTTCACTTGCTACAAGCTATTATAGATAAGTTCTTACAAGAAGATGTTCAATTTGTCCTACTTGGTACAGGAGATTATTTATTTGAAGATTTTTTTTACCATGCTGCAGAACGTAATAAGGATAAAATGGTTTGTTTTTTGGGGTTTGAAGAGAAATTAGCAAGGGAGATGTATGCTGCAAGCGATTTTTTTGTCATGCCATCCAAATTTGAACCATGCGGTCTCACACAAATGATTGCACTTCATTATAAAGTTGTTCCAATTGTCAGAGAAACCGGTGGATTACAGGATTCGGTTCTCCCTTTTAATGAATACACATTAGAAGGCACTGGTTTTAGCTTTGCGAATTACAATGCACATGACCTCTTACATGTTTTAAGATATTCCTTATCTGTCTATGAAGATGAGCATAAGTGGAATAGCCTATTACGTAATGTTGAAACCTGTGACTTCAGCTGGGAAGCATCTGCTAAAAAATATGATGCATTATACGATGAGATCATGATTTCGGAGGGGATTTGAACATGATGGAATGGGACGTAAAACAGCTAAGAGAAAAGATCCAAACAACAATAAGCGAGAACCATTCTGACCAAAACAGCCCCATTTCTGTACCTAAAGTGTATGAAGCTATTTGTCAAATCTTAATGGAACTAATCGAAAAAGATTGGTCTCGTACTAATCAAAAATACGATGAAACGAAGCCAAAGCAAGTCTTTTATTTCTCGATGGAATTCCTACTTGGACGTCTTTTACAAAGTTATTTATTAAATTACCAGTTACTCAACACGTGTAACCAAGCAATAAAGGAACTCGGCTTTGATCCTGAAGAGATCTATTATTGCGAACAGGATCCCGGTCTTGGTAACGGAGGTCTTGGAAGGCTGGCAGCATGTTTTCTCGATTCCACCGCCTCACTCTCGTACCCAGGTCATGGTTATGGCATCCGTTTTCGCTATGGGTTATTTGAACAACGTATTATTAATGGCTATCAAACAGAGTTACCAGACTATTGGCTGAAGGATCGCTATCCTTGGGAAATACGACGAGCAGATGAAGCGGTGACTATTCAGCTTGCCGGACATTGTTACTTAAAGGAACGTGAGGATGGCTCTCTGATTTGTCTATATGAAAATCAAGAAAAGATAATGGCCGTCCCCTACGATATACCGATTGTAGGCTATGATAACCAAACCATCAATACACTTAGACTTTGGAGTGCGGAACCAATAGCAGACATAGAGGAACAAGAAGAGGATCAATACTATCATCAATTAGAGCAGGAGCATTCCTCCTGGCAGATCTCTGGGTTTCTTTATCCAGATGACTCTCACTACGAAGGAAAACAGCTTCGGTTGAAACAGCAATACTTTCTCGTTTCTGCAAGTCTACAGGATATTCTAAGAAAATATTCATCTATTTCCTCCGCTACATTGCCAAAGAAGCTAGTCATTCAAATTAATGACACGCATCCCAGTCTAGCCATTCCAGAATTGCTGCGAATATTATTAGATGAAAAAAGATTAGAATGGGAGGATGCTTGGGAAATCACGCGAAAGATTTTTGCTTATACCAATCATACGCTCATGTCTGAAGCACTGGAGACTTGGCCGGTTGATATGTTTCGAGAGCTATTACCTCGTATTTATATGTTAATAGAAGAAATTAATGAACGGTTTTGTCAGGATATTTGGTTGAACCAACCTCATCTAAGACAAAAAATCCCATCACTTGCCATCATAGCAGATCATCAAATTCATATGGCTCGACTTGCTGTTGTTGGTAGCTTTAGTGTGAATGGTGTGGCAAAAATTCATTCAGAAATTTTAAAAACAAGGGAAATGAAAGACTTTTATCATTTATATCCTAAAAGGTTCAATAACAAAACAAATGGTATTTCTCATCGTCGTTGGCTCGTTATGGTAAATCCAAGACTGACTCATTTGATTTCCGATACGATTGGAACGAGCTGGGTAA
This sequence comes from Gracilibacillus sp. JCM 18860, assembly GCF_055395245.1. Taxonomy (NCBI): domain Bacteria; kingdom Bacillati; phylum Bacillota; class Bacilli; order Caryophanales; family Bacillaceae; genus Gracilibacillus; species Gracilibacillus sp. JCM 18860. The sequence goes on along the minus strand of NZ_AP043868.1, from coordinate 454,734 downwards.
GACATCCAAGGGAATTAACTCATCTGTTACGCTATACAAAAGATACTTTCTTTTTAGAACAATTACACTCGATCAAACAAGAGAATAAACGGAAATTGGCGGCAATTATCCATCAGAGGACAGGAATATTAGTAGATGATCAGTCAATATTTGATGTTCAAATTAAGCGAATGCATGAATATAAGAGACAGCTATTAAATGTTTTTCATATCCTATACTTATACAATGAATTAAAACAAAACCCAAAACTAGATATCACCCCTCGAACCTTTATCTTTGCAGCAAAAGCTGCGCCTAATTATTACTTCGCCAAAGAAGTAATCAAACTAATTCATACGGTGGCTTCTATCGTTAATTATGACCACACCATACACGGTAAATTAAAAGTGGTTTTTTTAGAGAATTATAATGTTAGCCTTGCCGAAAAGATCATACCTGCTACGGATTTGAGTGAACAAATATCTACTGCAGGAAAAGAAGCGTCAGGAACAGGTAATATGAAAATGATGATGAATGGCGCTCTAACGATAGGTACATTAGATGGTGCGAATATTGAAATGAAAAATGTAGTGCAGAAAGAGAATATGTTTATTTTCGGATTGAAAGCAGATGAAGTCTACCACATCTATCAGAATAACGACTACTTTGCTAATGAAGTCTATCAAAATGATGAAAGATTAGTGCGAATTTTACATCAATTACGTGACGGCTTATTTGGCCATCAGGAATGTAAAAACATATATTACCATCTCCTTTCCACGAACGATCCATTTTTCATTTTGAAAGACTTTTCAGATTATGTCGAGACACAGCAATTAGTAGATCATTCCTATACAGAAAAACAAAGATGGTTAGCAAAAAGCTTGATTAATATCGCTCATTCAGGTAAATTTTCAAGCGACCAGACGATTCAAGAATATGCAACTGGTATCTGGAAATTGAGAAAGGGATAACGTTTGTAAGAGCTGACTACCTAACTTAAGACCCGGAACTTCCTACAAATCATAGGGAGATCCGGGATGTTCCGTATGGAATAATGATTCAGCCACTCTTAGCTAACGACCTTTAAACTGATCACTGTAAGGATCATTCCGATAATACAACAAATGCGGAGAAAATTTTTAGGCTCATGAATGAAAATAATTCCAATGATTGCTGAACCAAGTGTACCAATTCCTGTCCAAATTGCGTATGCAGTCGATAACTGGATCTCCTGTAAAGCCATAGATAAATATTGAAAACTAATAATAAAACTACCAATTAGCCTCACATTGTTCCAGAAGTTATTTTTTTCTGATACTTTCTTTACCCCAATAACTCCTATCACTTCAAATAAGCCTGCAATAATCAAAAAACTCTTTGTCTAATATACTGAAATATATTTTTCCAACTATCGTTTTGTTCAATCACCGATAGATGCTTAAATAGCCGCAATTCCTTAGTAACAAGTGCTAGTTGTTCCTCAAATACATCTTCCCATTTTTCTGATTTAAGATTGTTTCTATTTGATTTAATTGAAAATTTAGTTCCTTTTATGCAATAATTCGCTGTAATGTGATAATATCTTTTTTTGAGTAATAACGATATCCTGATTCCGAGATATAAGATGGCTTCAACAAATTAATTTCATCATAATACCTTAATGTTCGAACCGTACTATTCATTTCTTTTGCAATCTTTCCGATACTATACATTGCGAGCCTTCTTCCCTACTATCATAAGCCTAACGTAAGCGTAAGAGTCAACAAAAAAGAGCATTACTAATGATGATAGTAATGCTCGATTCATTCTCTTTTATAAGGAAAGGACGTCCTTTACTTGCAAAATAGGAAGTTGTTCACTCATATAAAAGGTAATAAGCAGTGTTGCTAATAAGAAGATAACAAAATAAGTATCATACCTCGTAAACCCTATTTGATAATAAAAGGTTCTGTCTCTATTACCTGTAAATTGTTTAGCTTCCATTGCAATTGCAATCCGATATGCTCTGCGTATACTTTGTGCAAGGACTGGAATGGTAAAAAGCTGAATCTTTTGATAAAAACCATGAATTCCTTTCTTATATTCCATGCCACGAATCTTTAATCCTTTTTTAAGATGACTAAACTCTTCCGCGATCATCGGTAACAAGCGGATCGCTGTCATAAAACTGTAGGCAATCTTCGGAGGGAGCTTCAACTGCTGCATCATGGAATAAAACATCGATACAGGTCTTGTGGTTAAAGCAAATAATAGCCCTAATAACCCGAAAACGATACTCCTCATTCCTAAATGAATACCTCGATAGAAGCTTTCTTCTGTTACATGGATAACACCATATTGAAACAATGTCGTCTGCCCTTCCCCAAATAACATCATTGTAATAGTAGAGGAAAGAAAAATGATGAGGAATGGAGATGCAAAAAGCAGTAATAACACAAAGGGATAGCCTGTCAAAAGAAAATATACCAATAATAACCCTATACAAGTATAAAACAAGATATTCGGATTATGAATCAGCAGAAGGCCAATAAATAATCCTACAAAAATAATAAATTTCATACTTGGATTAATGTGATGGAGGAATGTTTTTTTATAGGATAATTCGATCGCCAACCTGTCCTACCTCCTCTTCTTCCCTAAGATTCACTATATCCCTTATATGTATTATTTTCCCTTGTTTGATTTGCCACACAATGGTTGCGTGTAATTCAGTGATCATCGGATCGTGCGTCACCATCACAATCGTCATCCCTTCTTTCCACAATCGAGTCAACTTTTCTAAAATTCTAAAAGTATTTCGAGCATCCTGACCAAAGGTTGGTTCGTCTAATAGAAGCATGTCAGGTGACGTTATCGTAACAGTTGCAAGACTTAGTCTTTTCATCTGACCAGTTGAAAGCTGGAAGGGATGCTTATGAATTTCGTTCAAGAGATGGAAATCCTTTAATTGAGCTTCAATTTTTTTCTTATTTTCTTCTTCAGAGAGTTTCTCTTTACGTAGAGAAAAGGCTAATTCTTCGTAAACCGTATTTTCTACAAATTGCAATTCAGGGTTTTGAAACACATAGCCGATTCGTTGGTATAAATCACTATGATTTTTCACAAGTGGATAGTCTATTTTTCCGTTCGTCTTAATTAGCTTCATAATAGCCTGCAACAATGTACTCTTTCCTGCACCATTCTCTCCTGTAACAGAAATCCAATCCCCTTTCTTTATTTCTACATTCGAAACTTCTATTTCGGGCTGTTTATGATGATAACCGATAAAATCCTCCATTTTCATTAAAGTCTCAGCTGATTGATTGATGGGTTGATTGATTTCTGTTTTAGCATGCCTATATTCGTGCCAAACGGAAGGATACCAAATGCCGAATTCCTTTAGCTTTTGCTTAGATTGTTCAAAAATGACTTTGGGAGTATCATCCATCATAATGTTCCCTTTTTCATCAAGTAAGACGACACGGTCGATAAAATCAATCACATGCTCGATTTTATGCTCAACAATGATCACGGTTTTGTCTCTAGCAACCCTTTGCATCGTTTCCCAAACCTGTGCCGTCCCTTCTAGATCAAGCATGGCAGTCGGTTCATCTAGAAATATTGTGTTTGGCTGTAATGCTAGAATGCAAGCAATTGCAAGCCTTTGTTTCATACCACCAGATAACCTTTCTATTTTAATATGGACATCTTCTAGTTCTAATCCGACCTCTACTAGGTAACGATGTAATAATTCCTTCATTTGATCATGCGGTATCCCGAGATTTTCTAACACAAAACCAAGCTCTTCATCGACATAGGGCATACAAAATTGAGAATCCGGATCTTGAAAGACAAAACCCCAGGAATTTGAGAGCTCTCGTGATGTATATTTAATGGGGATTTCCATCGATTTTGGCACCAACCCTGATAAAATTTTTAATAAAGTCGATTTTCCCGATCCTGAAGGACCAAGGATGAGTACTTTTTCCCCTTTTCGAATGGAGAGAGAGAAATCCTTAAATAAAAAGGATTCCTCTTCAGGAAATTTTACACGTAGTTTTTCGATAGCAATGGTACTCATTCTTTCACCTAATCTCCTCATCTAGCGCTTCGTAATGCTTGTTGGACAATGGTCGAACTAGTCTTGTTACTCCCGTTTTTTCTAATGCATTTACTAGGTAGTATGCAAAGATTCCTGTGATTACGATAGACCCCAATATTCTAGCAAAAACGAGCAAACTCAGATTCCATAAAGCTAATTCCGTGATATACCCATAATAAATATCGAGCCATAAAGAGCCGATTGCCGCACCAACTGCAGCTAAGCACATGACCAAAATATGATAGCTTCGGTAACGGAAAATAGCGAATATAATTTCACAACCTAGCCCTTGAACGAGGCCGTATAATAATAATGAAATACCCCATTGACCACCAAATAAGAATTCTCCTTGTGCAGCAGCCAATTCTGCTAACAAAGCGACGCCAGGCTTACGAATAATTAAAAATGCAACGGTTGCCGCCATAAACCACATTCCGTACAGCAATTGATCGATATGCAAGCCTAAAACCGAAACCGCGCTATAGAGGGGTCCCCAGATTTTATATATGACACTGAAGACTAATGCAATAACAACTGTAACAAGAATATCGGTAAGTGTTAGCTTTTTAAACATATTTTCCCTCTTTTCTTCCTATTGATTGCCAGGATTCAAGTTGATAGGCCATCTCCCAGAACATAAGTTCATAACGACTACTTATGACAAAGTGCTGTTTCATTCTTTCTAGATCTGAATCTGTAACGGATAAAGCAATTTCATCTAACCGATTAATTTGTTCCTCCACTGACCGCTTGAACCACTCTCCGCCATAAGTTGAAATCCATTTTTGATAAACAGGATGATCTGGAGTACAATTCTTCAAAACCTCTCCAACCTCATAATAAAGCCAATAACACGGTAGAATAGCTGCAATCACATCCCCTAAATGCCCGTCATATGCTGCTCGATATAAATGAGAGGTGTAGGCATAAGCAGTTGGAGAAGGCTGAAATGCTTTGATCTCTTCCTCCGTAATCCCTAAAATCTCTGTAAATGATTCATGTAACGCATGTTCTGCTTCATAAGTGCTTTGGGCATGTGCGGCCATTCGGTTTGTCGTTTCAAAAGAATTTGCTTTAGCTGCACCGAGTGCTTGAACTTTTGCAAAATGGGATAAATAATAAGCATCCTGTAGGACATAGTACTTAAAGTTCTCTACCGGTAATGTTCCCTCTCCAATTCCTTGGACAAATGGATGCTGGAAGCTCTCCTGCCAAATAGGGTCTACTTCCTTTCTTAGTTTTTCTGAAAATTTCATTTTTCTTCTCCTCCCAGGAAACACAAAAACCACTATCCTACCAAATACGTAAGGATAGTGGTTATACCTGCAGAAAATAACGGATATCGTACCACTTCCCTACGCTGGTATAAACCAGATCAGGTTCTAAGGGTCTTAAAGTAAAACTTTAATCTCAGTCTTTAGAAGACACCCCTAGTGGAATGCGTTTTTATTTAATTCGTGTATAACTATATCAAATTTTTCCAGTTTGTCAAGCTATTCTTTAAATTTGTTTCAATAAGAGAGAATCCATTATTTTCTATTCATCTTTTAAACTTTTTATCTATTGCATCTATGGATAAACTTTGTTATAGTAGTAACCAACATTTAAAACAATTGAATAGTTTGAGAATAGAGGTGCAATGACCATTAGTATGTAATCGGAGGAGATGTCGCCTGTGATGATTACAGAAAGGGGGATTTGCCGAAGTGATTAGGAATGCATCATCTTAGTCACTGGTCCTTCATTTAAGAAATGTCGGGCTGTCATATAGTCGAAGAAGCTATATGGAGGGCTATCTCACGCATCATTATCAAATAACGGTGCAACAATGATACCCTTTCATTGTTGCATTTTTTGCTGTCTAACCTGATAGTTATTAGGCGAAAACTTAATGATCTGTTATTAGTTTTCCAAAAAGGTTTGATGATGGGATAAGCTCTATTCATTTTACGTAGCGAAATTGTTTTAAAAATATGAATAGAGGTGAAGGCTAAAATGAATTTTGGACGTGTCGTAACAGCAATGGTCACACCATTTGATCAAAACGGACAAATTGATTTTAACAAAGCAGAACATTTAATTAATTATTTAATTAGTAATGGAACAGAAGGATTAGTAGTCGCTGGTACAACAGGAGAATCACCAACATTATCCAAAGACGAAATTCTTTCTCTCCTTCAATTTACTGTAAAAGTTGTGAATAAACGGATTCCTGTTATAGCAGGTACTGGTTCGAATAATACACAAGCATCCATCGAGTTAACAAAACAAGCCGAAATGTTAGGTGTCGATGCCGTAATGCTTGTTACTCCGTATTACAACAAGCCATCACAGGCTGGGATGTATGCACACTTTGAAGCTATCGCTAAAGCAACTACCTTACCAGTTATGTTATATAACATTCCAGGACGTTCGAGTGTGAATCTATTACCTGAAACTATTATTGAATTAGCCAAAATCAAAAACATAGTAGCTGTAAAAGAAGCTAGTGGTGATTTAGATGCCATGACGAGAATCATTCATGAAACATCTGAAGATTTTTCTCTTTATAGTGGAGATGATAGTCTAACACTACCAATGCTTGCAATAGGTGGAAGAGGAATTATCTCGGTTTCCTCCCATATTATTGGGAATGAAATGAAGGAGATGATTACACAATATCAAACAGGGAACCCGAAGAAGGCAGCACGTCTACATCAAGAGCTATTACCGATCATGAAAGCATTGTTTAAAGCACCAAATCCCGTACCCGTTAAATCAGCATTAGCCATGCTTGGAATGGATGTTGGCTCCGTAAGACTTCCACTCATACCTTTAGACGAAGAAGAATTGAATACATTACATCAGGATTTACATTATCTGCAAAAGAATTATTTTGTAGGATAAAGGATCTATTGGACATAAAAATACTCCCCTCAAGTAACAGATTTTTTATTTTTAACCTGTCTACTTAAAGGGGAGCATATCATTCATGATTGTGGCTTTTTCGTTTGATTTATTTTTCGATGTAATTGTTTTATCACTTCTGCTAACAAGATTGTTCTAGGTAAGAATGAATCTATTTCTAAATATTCATCCTCACGGTGTGCATTTCCACCCACTGGTCCCAATCCATCAACCGTTGGTATTCCGATCGCCGCAGTAAAAGAAGCATCTGAACCACCACCAGTTTCGGTGTCTGTTATCTTTATGTGAAGCTCATCCCCTACCTTGCGGATAATACGAAGAAGACTTTCGGTTTTCGCCGTTTTCTCCATTGGAGGACGGTTAATCTCCCCTTCTAATCGTACCTTTGTTCCTTCAATATCTGCATGAGAGGTAATGTCTTCTATCTTCTGCTCAATTTGATCCGCTTGCTCCTGTTTTCGAAATCTTACATCAATCTCCGCAGAAGCATGGTCAGATATAGTATTAACAGAGCTACCTCCTTCAATGATCCCGACATTGACATGAATACCTTTCTCTTCATCGGTAATATCATGTAATTGAATAATTTTATGAGCAAGCTCCTCTATCGCACTTCTCCCTTTTTCTGGTTCGATACCAGAATGAGCTGCCTTCCCAAATACCTCCAATGTATAATGAGCCTTCCCTCTTCTAGCTGACACAATAGCACCATTTTTTCGAGCTGGCTCCATCACTAAAGCAAATTTTTTATCCTTGGCATGGGATTCAATCAACGATTTCGAAGTAACTGAACCAATTTCTTCATCACTAGTTAATAAAATTTCTACATCATAGAAGGCCTTACTTTTTATTTCCTTCAAAGCTTTCATTGCAAAATAGACAGCAACGAGACTTGCTTTCATGTCAATAACACCAGGTCCATATGCACGGTTGTCTTTCACTAGAAATGGACGCAATTTTGCCGTTCCTTTTTCAAAAACTGTGTCCATATGTGTAATAATTAGGATAGTTGGTTTATGTTGTTGGGAAGCCCTTACAACTAAATGGTTTCCATAATCAGCTTCCGGAAATACATTAACCTTTAGCCCTAAGGCTCGATATAATGTTGCCATTAATGCCCCTATCCTATCCACCCCTGCTTTGTCAGAAGTCCCACTATCTATATTGACCAATTGTTCTAGTAAATAAAGCATATTTTCTTGTTGTTTTTCTAAATAATCGTTCATCCTATACCCTGACTTTCCACTTATAATAAGAAAATAATACTATAACCACTACAAAATTGCTATACTATTCTTAAAATCAATTTATGGAGAGGAAGGTTCATATGGAAATTTACGTGGATGCAGATGCATGCCCTGTTGTGGATACAATATTAGAGGAAGTAATAGGAAAGAATATAACCGTTCATTTAGTTCGAAGCTACAGCCACTACAGCCACCAAGACTATCCGTCTTTTGTTAAGGTAACCTATGTTGACACAGGTTCTGATGCAGTGGACTACCGAATCATAGGCATGGCAAAAGCGAAGGATATCATAGTAACACAAGATTATGGTCTTGCTGCTTTAGGATTAGAAAAAAATTGTTATGTCATTCATCATATTGGCTTCCTATATTCCAAGAAAAAAATCGACCAAATGTTAGAAGAAAGACATTTAAAAGCAAAAGCTAGAAAAGCAGGATTGCGAACAAAAGGTCCGAAGAAGCTAAGCAATGATCAAAAAGAAAGCTTCCGCCATCAATTGCGAAAGCTCATTCAAACATCTTGTTAGAAACTTATTTCTCTTCATATTTTTGTGCAATTTTACTAATAATCCAACGTTTTGCTGTGTCATCAGGAATATCGTACACTTTCCCTTCCCTCAGCAATTCGTTTTTGTAAGTGGTTTGGACAAGCATTTTTACTTTTGTCATGCAAATAACTCCTTCCTGTTGACTATTTATGATGGTTTTATGTATGTATCAAGCCAACTAATACATTCTTCTTTCCAATTTATTGTATGGAATTGATCATCCGCTAAACCAAGGCCATGTCTTCCATCTTGATAAATATGTAGATCATATTCTATCTGATGCTCTTGGAGTGCTTGCGCATATAATAAACTGTTCATCACTGGAACTGCTTGATCATTTGCAGTAGACCAAATAAACGCTGGTGAGGTTTGAGAGGTTACCAACCTTTCACAAGAGTGATTAAGTACTAATGCTTCCTCAGGATTTTCTCCTAATAGATTATTCTTACTTCCTTCATGTGTATAATCCCCCATCGAAATAACTGGATAGCAGAGTAGATGAAAATCAGGTCTTGATGTATATCGTAAAACTGGATCATTACTATCTTCTTTTGCCTCATCAAAGTCATTACTTATCATTGCGGCTAAATGTCCTCCTGCAGAAAAGCCTAGAACTCCTAACTTTTGCCCTTTGATTCCTTTCGATTCCGCATAGTAACGTGCATATTGGATCGCATATTTGGACTTATAGATGACTTCTTGATCTTTTATAGGGGCTACATTATACCGTAAAACATAGGCGTGATAGCCGTTTTTATTTAACCATTCTGCTACCGGCACCCCTTCATGATAAGCACGATGTCCATACCCACCTCCAGGAATAACTACAATAATTGGAGCCTTTCGTTTGTCTTTTAAGAAATATGGTGTTAAGCTTGGACAATCTTCATGTAATGAATCATCTTTCCAATTGATTTCTTCTTTTGTTTTCAGAAACATCAATCTCATCCTTTCTAATTTAACGCATGCATATCAACCATAAATCACCGAAAAACATCTGCTTACAAACGTAATCGACAATCATATTTTGATTTGTATACTCTACTAGTTCTATTTTACATGGAAAAGTAATTTTAGGAAATAGCCTAAAATTTTCTTAAAATCTGGGTGAATATCCCTTTCACATTTCTCCTTTAAGCATAGGCTACTATCAGTACGATAATTGCTTAGGAAAGGAGCATCCATCATGCATCCACATGGATTTCAAGAACCTCTTCATCAAGGTTATCACTATCCTGAACATGATCAACGATTTTTTGGACCAGGACCAGGGTTTGGACCGTTAGGTGCTGGATTATTAGGCTTTGGATTGGGCTTTTTAGGTGGAGAATTAATTGATGGCCCGCCAAGACCATATCCTTATGCATATCCACCATATCCGCCATATTATGGACCAACACCTTATCCACCATATGGCCCGTATGGACCTTATGGCCCGTATTAATCTGAAGCGCTACCTTGGTAGTAATCACGATGTCTTCGTCTGGATACCCTCTATTCTACATCTGCTTACTGAATGTTGATAGGTTAATCTTCCAGTATTAATGCCTAACTATCCAACGACTATCACCCAATTGGTGATAGTCGTAGCTTTATTATCACCATAAAAAATAAAATAGATCTCTATTTAGCTAGCTTTATAATAGCCGGAGATAGAGACCTACTTTTTAAAGAATAAAATATAATTGCCTAATCAATAAACCTATAGCCTAAGAAAAAGATTGATTGTTCTTTTGTAGTTTTTTTATTTTACTTAACATATCCTGATGTCTTTTCTCCTCACGAGACTTCCCTTTCCATTGAGTAACTTTCTGGATATTACTTGTTTTGATGAGATAGGGGCTTTTTTTCTTTTCTTCTGACATTAATTACCATCTCTCCTCATCCATCACCTACCATTTAATTCATATTCATAAAGTCATCTATTGAAGCAAGGCACTCAGATTACAATTGCTTTAAAGCCTTTTTCCTTAATTCTTCCAAATCTTTCGTATACCTAGTCTTAGATGACTCTGATAATTTTGTAATCGGTGATTTTCTATGATGTAAAATATCACGTATTGGTGTTGGTAATAATGTATTCGATTTCTGTGTTATTTGTTCCTTTTCTTGATTTTTTTGGGGCCTAAATTCCATTACTGTCTGAATCACAAAATTCCTCCTCCGCCACTGTTTATTTTCTCGTTTTAAAATACTCTTCATCATTTTACGGAGGAATCACATCAAATATTACCTCTTTATTCATTTTGTTTTTCAAAAAAACAAAACAAACAAGCTAGATTCGTTAAAAACAAGGCGTCCATTTCATACACTCTTTGATGATGCTCCTCGATAAATAGAAGAAATATCTCATCCTCACCAACAAATACCGGACATAGGTGAGCCATTCCTTTCCCATGCTTCTCTTCTCGATCTAATGCTACAATATCCCCATTCCATAAGGTTTCAATAACTATCGTTTCACTTGAAGCGGTTTCATCAGGTTTCACTAGGTTATCTGGCATGGTACTCCAATCTAATGTATGAGTTTGTTTAATGATTTGTATGGTTTCAATGAACAGGTCAATCGTTTCATATGGCTGCTCTTCGTTTTGTCGATTTGCTTCCACTTGATATAAATGAATACGTAGACCAAAGGCTTCCGCATAATAGCTCAAAAAGATGCTTAATGCTTCTGAGAATTCTAAGTCTCTACTGTCAATATCTGATTTGATTAAAGGAGCAATTTGAATCAATTGCGAAAAATAATTTAACTTATCCTTCTGTCTTTCTTCTAACAAACTATTTTCTTGTATATAGCTTTTTAATGGGTCGAAGGCTTGAAATTCTGTTCTCCAGATTTTTTTAATGGTAGGTGTAGAAAATACCGATATATCGATAAAAACAACTATTACAGCAAGGATTAATAGTGTCTGCCAATCTTTAATTGATAGAATTTGAACGATCCATAGAATTCCTAGACATAATACAAATAAAAAATAAAGTGTTTTTCGATATTGATAGAGGTTTTCATTGAATCGGTTATCCTCTTTATTACGGAAACTTCTCCAGCTCTGGATGTAAACATATAATATGAATAGGAGGAGAATACCTATAAGGATTGAAAAACCTAATGCTTCTTTCTCCAAATTATTCACAACCTTTCCACCAAAGAAGAAATGTAAAATATCCCATCCCCTAATTTTTCCATTTGCTAATTCCTATTTTATGCATGAGCAGGATAAATAGTACATTTCTCCAATTTTTCTTCTATTACTAGTTGACTTTTAATAATGAGAAAAGGTTGTATAAGGAAAACTAATAGAATGTCTGAAAAGAAATGTGCTCTATGCCTATAAAGAATTGCTAAAAAAATAGTACAGACTACTTTGTCTGTACTACGAATCCTTATATTAAATTCATACTTAAGTATCTTTCACCAGTGTCTGGGGCGATACAGACGACTTTTTTACCTTTCCCTAATTTTTGAGCTACTTGCATCGCAGCGAATACAGCAGCTCCTGCAGATGGTCCTACAAATATCCCCTCTTCTTTTGCTAGCTTCTTAAAGGTTTGTAATGCATCTTCGTCACTAACTTGAATAATCTCATCATAAACAGAAGTATTCAATATTTCTGGTATAAATCCTGGACTTGTTCCGACTAATTTATGTTTTCCTGGTTTTCCTCCGGATAATACAGGTGAACCTTTGGGCTCAGCTACAGCTACATGTATATTCGGTAGTTTTTCCTTCAAGGTTTCCCCTGTTCCGGTGATCGTGCCACCTGTTCCTGCAGTAGCAACAAAACCGTCAAACTGGCCCTCCATTTGGTCGAGGATTTCTAAAGCGGTAGTCTTTCGATGGATATCAGGATTGGCATGATTTTCAAATTGTTGTGGCATAAAGCTATTAGGAATTTGCTCTAATAATTCTTTTGCTCTCTTAATGGCACCAGGCATTTTCTCTTCACTAGGCGTTAGAACTACCTGAGCACCAAATGCTTTGAGAATGTTTATTCTTTCTTTCGTCATATTATCAGGCATAACGAGTATTGCCTGATATCCTTTTGCTGCTGCTGTCATCGCTAGACCAATACCTGTGTTGCCGCTTGTTGGCTCAATGATCGTAGCATTTTCAGATAATAATCCCGCTTTTTCTGCTTCTACTATCATGTTGTATGCGGCACGGTCCTTTACACTTCTTGATGGGTTAAACATCTCTAATTTAACATATACTTCTGCTATATTATCTGGAACCATTTTATTAAGCTTTACCATTGGTGTTTGACCAATTAACTCTGTCATATTTTGATAAATTTTCATCCTGCAAGTCCTCCCAACTTCTACGCTTTATCATACCAAGATATTTAGAATCTTCACAATAAACATGCTCATTTTCGCTAAAAGAAATAGGGCTTGAACAAACGTGTAGGAAAGAAGTAAAATCCGAATATTAAGCACGGAAACCGCTCTGTCAAAATACATTGCTTTATCCATAGGGCATCAGTCAATATCTGCTCAAGTAAAATTTTTCAGTCAGGTGCAACGATTTGTTAACTACTCATACTGTTTTCCACGGGAGCTTTCGTCTTTTGAAGAGCGAATAAAGACAAAACACTGAAAGTCTAGTTCTCAAAATGGTCTTTATAAAAGGTATAAAGGCCAAAATGCAAGAGACGTGCTCTCATAATGGTCTTTATCATACGAATAAAGACCAAAATACAAGAGCCGCGCTCTCATAATGGTCTTTATCTTGTGAAACTGCGATCTGTCAGAAATTTGCATGGATTTTTCTTATTCCTATTTAGTTATGTCTTCTTCGCTTTTCTCTTACTTATCCTCAACGACAATATAAGCAGCTCGTATCGGTCCATGAACACCAACAACGAGATTCATTTCAATATCTGCGCTGTTACTCGGTCCTGTGATGAAATTAATACAGGAAGAAATCTCCTCACCCTTCTCAACTTGTTGATGTACATAATCAGTTGCCTGCGTCATCCTAGGGACGATGGTTGATTTAGGGATAATCGCAATATAATCTTTTGGCAATAGACTCACCGAGCGTCCTTGTCCTTTCCTATTAAATAAAACAATGGTACCAGATTCCGCCAATGTTATATCACTAAAGGTAATCCCCACATCTGCACGCTCCGAAAATGAAATGGACTCCTCTCTATTTTCATCATTCCATTTAAACACTTCATGTTCTGGTTTTTTAGCAAAATTCTTGAAAAATTCAGGAAGCTGATACGTATGAAAACGATTGTCATAAGAATAGACAATCGATCTTGTTTGATACGATGCTAGCACTTGATCAAGTGTTTCCTGTAAGGATTCACTATTAGTCAAAAAAAAGTCAGTATGAATATGGTGACATTGTTTTTCTAATACCTCGACTAATTGGTCCTGATCAAAATCTTTCATTACCCTTCTTTGTGGATTTACCGTCCAGTCTGGTTTTTCTACTGGCTTATCGGGAGAAATGCCACCAATTTTACCTCTAATATTCTTCAAAAACTTTCCTCTATTCGTTATCGTACCCTTGCTCATTCACTATCACCTCGTTCACTTCGCTGCTTAAACCAATCACGAAATCTTTCTTGTGTTGGTTGGGGTAAATCTCTAGCATCGGTCCAATATCGCAATGGACCTGGTCCCTTCGAAATGACATTATTCTTTGAAAATGGCGTCGTTAAGAATGGTGCCATCTTCGTTGCTGTTCGATATAAATTAGCGGATTGAACGATTTGCTCAAAACCTTTCATTGCAAGACGTTCCGAAAGCGTTGATTTTTTCTCATCTTCGACGATTTTACGTCGGTGCATGATCAGTTGTTCATGTAGCGGAATTTTAACTGGACAAACTTCTGTACAGGCTCCACATAAAGAGGAAGCATAAGGCAATTCTTTGTATTCATCATAGTCTGATAACAGAGGAGATAGAACGGCTCCAATCGGTCCAGGATAAATCGATCCATAGGCATGACCACCAACATGACGATAAACAGGACAAACGTTAATACAAGCTGCACAACGGATACAATGCAGTGCTTCTTGGAATTCTGTTCCTAATATTCTAGATCTGCCATTGTCAACGATAACGAGATGAAACTCCTCTGGTCCATCTGCTTCTCCAATTTGTTTCGGCCCTGTCAGTGCTGTAATATAACTCGTTAGCTTTTGACCTACCGCTGCTCGAGTGAGTAGACTCACGACAATATCTAGTTCTTCCCAGCCTGGAACAATACGTTCCATCCCCATTACGGTTATTTGTGTTTTTGGCAAGGTGGAAACCATTCTAGCATTTCCTTCATTAGTAACGAGAGCAAAGGAACCAGATTCTGCTACAGCAAAGTTACAGCCGGTTATTCCTATATCTGCTGACAAAAATTCTTCTCTTAATTTCTCCCGCGCAAATAATGCAAGCTCTTCTGGTTGTTCTGTTTTAGCATAGCCTAATCGTTCGTGAAATACATCTCTGATTTGCTCTTTATTTTTATGCAGTGCTGGTGCGACGATATGAGAAGGTGGATCATGGTCGTCAATTTGTAAAATATACTCACCTAAATCTGTTTCAATCACTTCACACCCTATATCTTCTAATGCATCATTCATGGAAATTTCTTCTGTCACCATTGATTTTGATTTGGCGATTTTTTTGGCGTTTTTATCTTTGGCAACCTGCTGTATATACGCATTTGCTTCTTCGCCAGTCTCTGCGAAGAAAACGTGTCCACCTAGCTCTGCAACCTTCTCACTTAATTGATGTAAATAATAGTCTAAATGTTCGACAGTATGCTGACGAATTTGCTGTCCAAGTGTTCTCCACTCTTCCCAATCACCTAATTCTTCTGCAGCGTTAGCTCGGTTATTTTGTAATCTTCCTTGTGCAGACCGAACAGAACCTCGCATAAAATCATCTTGTAAACCTTTTGATACCCTTGCTTTAAAATCCTTTTCTCCTATATGCATAGGCATTATGCTTCACCTCTGCTGTTTAAGATTTCGGCAATATGTTTTACTTTTACTGGGATACCTTTCCGTGTCAAACGACCGCCTATATTCATGAGACAGCTTCCATCAGCACCTAGTAAAAGGTCAGCCTCCGTCTCTTGAATATGGGAAACTTTTTCATCAACCATTTGCTCTGAAATGTTCGACATCTTTACGGAAAAAGTACCTCCGAATCCACAGCAATCCTGACGATTCGGTAAATCTACTAATTTCAATCCTTTTACATTACTCAATAATTTAAAGGGAGCTTCCTTGACGCCTAACAATCTAGTCATATGACAAGAAGTGTGATAGGTTGCAACAGCTTGATAGCTTGCCCCCACGTCTTCAATACCCAATACATCGACGATAAATTGGGTGAATTCATAGGTTTTATTCTTTAAATCGATCGCTCGTTTTTGCCATTCGGATCCATCTTCAAATAAATGAACATATTCATGTATCATGTAAACACAAGACCCCGAAATCCCCACTACATACTCTGAATGATCAAAGGTCTCAATTAGATGCTTTGCCACCTCTATCGTTTCTTTCCGATAGCCACTATTGTATGCCGGCTGGCCACAGCAAGTCTGCGCTCTTGGAAAATCAATCTCACATCCAAGCCTTTCTAATAACTCAACAGCTGCTTTGCCTGCATTCACATAAAAAATGTCTCCTAGGCATGTAATAAAAAAGGATACCTTCATTTTCAACGCCCCTTTTAGATGATACCAATCCATAATCTTATCTTTCTATTCTATCATTCTTTTATCCGATATAGTAGAAAGGATAAACCCTTATGAAAGAGTTTATCCTACCAAAACTTCACCAATATTATCTCGTAAATGCTGCAGCAACTCCGCCATCAACAGTGACCATACATCCAGTAGTTTTTGCTGCCTTGGATGATGCTAAGAATGCAACAGATTCTGCGATATCCTCTGGTAAAATATTTACATTTAGAATTGTTCGTTTGCGATAGTGTTCTTCCAAGTCATCTGTGCCAATTCCATAAGAGGAAGCACGCTCTTTCTTCCACGAAGAATCCCAGATTTTAGAACCACGAATGACAGCATCAGGTAATACGGAATTAACACGGATGCCCAATGCTCCACCATCTGCAGCTACTGTTCTCGCTAAGTGAACTTCTGCAGCCTTTGCCGTGCTGTAGGCTGCTGCATTTTTTCCTGCATAAATGGAATTTTTGGATCCAATAAAGACCATATTCCCGCCTATTTCTTGGTTCTTCATTAACTTAAACACTTCTCTTGCCACTAAGAAATAACCAGTGACTAGAACATTTATATTCAAGTTCCATTGATCCATCGTCGTTTCTTCGAATGGACTGGAGCTTGCCAGACCTGCATTGTTTACAAGAATATCTAAACCACCATATTGAAGGATCGAATCACGAATACCTTTTTGAACTTCCTCTTCTTTTGTTACATCCATCTTCACCGCAAATGCACGATTTTCCCCATACTGGCTGTTTACATTTTTCACAAGCTCTTGGGCACCTTCTAAATTAATATCTGCTACAACAACATGTGCCCCTTCCTCTAATAAACGATAAGCCGTTGCTGTACCGATACCACCAGCACCACCAGTAACAAAAGCTACTTGACGAGAAAATTCTGCCTCTGGTGGGGCCAAGCTAAGCTTATAAAGCTCTAATGGCCAGTACTCAATTAAGTAAGATTCCTCTTCATTTAATGAAACAAAATTACCTAAGACGGTCGCACCACTCATTACAGCAATTGCTCGGTGATATAGCTGTTCGCTAATATTAGCTGCTGACCAGCTTTTTCCTGTATTCACCATCCCAAGACCTGGAATCAAAATGATACGTGGTGCGGTTTCCACAATTTGATCACCTTCACTTTTATTTCTTTCAAAATAGGCAACATATTCCTCCTGGTAGACTGCTAAACCTTCTTTAATTTTTTCTTTTAAGCTTTCAGCATTCTCTACCTGAGGATTCCAATCAATATAGAGAGGAACACGTTTTGTATGAACTAAATGATCAGGGCATGCAGCACCTATTTGAGACAGTTCTTTCGCATCGTGACTGTTCACAAACTCTAACACCTTATCGTCATCGGTATAGGTTGCAAGCATTTTCTTATCTTTACTCACTTGTCCACGAATAACTGGTAATACTTCGGCAAAGATGTTTTTTCTCTCTTCTTCTGCTAGAGTGTCGTATTTCGCTCCACCAAATAAACTTTTTCCTGCTTTTTGTTCTTCAATATATGTCTCGGCTTCGTTAATAATAGCAATTGTTTTATCATAGCTCTCTTTCGATGTTTCGCCCCATGTCACAAGCCCGTGTTTTTCCATTATGACAAGCTCTGCATTCGGATTATTTTGTACACCCTCCGCTATCATTTTAGACAATTGGAAGCCTGGACGAATATATGGAACCCATACAAAACGGTCTCCGTAAATTTCCTTTGCAATCTCCTGCCCATTATCTGCGCAAGCGATACTAATAATCGAATCTGGATGAGTATGGTCTACTTGCTTAAAGGGTAAAAAAGCATGTAACAGTGTTTCGATAGAAGATCTTGGGTGTTTTGCATCGATCATACAGTGGGAAAGATATTCCACCATCTCTTCATCCGACATCGTATCCCTTTCAAGCAGTGGTCGGATATCATCTAGCTTTAAACCAGTAAAGTTAGCAGCTTTCATGGAGGCAAGGTCTGATCCACTACCCTTTACCCACATTACTTCGATATCGTCACCTTTAAAATCCTTTTCAATTGTCTTCGTTGAAGTATTTCCACCACCAATATTAACAACAGAACGATCAGAACCTAACAGGTTAGACCGATAGACCAATGATTCTAAACCATTTAAGTCGTTAGCTTTTGTTTCATCCCATTTATTTTGCACCAATCTAATTCCTCCTCTTCCCTTATCTTTGTTTTGTTTGGTTTTCGATGTGTTTCTGTTTTCATTATACTATAAAACAAAGATAAATCAACACAAACAAATAAAAATAAATTAGATGAGGTCTATCTTATGCCTCTCTTTTTGCTAAGACTGATTGTTCATATGTCTTTACTTCATCTAACCAGTTTTCTTGTACAGGTACACCTTGCATCTCACAGTAATAATCCCAAATCGCACCAAAAGGATAAGTTTTAAACTCTTCCATTAAAGCTAAACGATCAGTGAAATTTCCCTTTTCCTGTAGTTCTTTTAATTTTTCATTTGGTAAAAGACTTGCATATAGTAATGCCTTAATCATATTTCTTGTACCAATTGTCCATGCCGCTACACGGTTAATACTAGCATCAAAGAAATCTAAGCCAATCATTACTTTATCCAATGCGTTATTTCGTACTATTTCTAGACCAATTTCTCTTAACTCATCATCGAATATGACGACATGGTCACTATCCCAGCGAACAGGACGGGATACGTGTAAGGCAAGCTTATCACTGTATAGCAACATTGCTGATATTTTATTGGAGACCATTTCTGTTGGATGATAATGTCCTGTATCCAATAAGCATAATTTATTATTTTTCAAGGCATATCCCATATAAAATTCGTGGGAACCAACTACATATGCCTCTGAACCAATACCAAAAAGCTTGCTCTCTACGGCATCAACGTTGTGTGATTCATTGATCTCTACGGAAAAAATTTCATCTAAAGAATCCTTTAAACGTTGTCTTGGTGTTAAGCGATCACTTGGAATGTCTTTATAACCATCTGGAATCCAAATATTTGTTAAAGCTTGGGTACCGAGCTCTTTTCCGAAATAGGCAGCAATCTTTCGTGATTGAATACAATGTCTAATCCAAAAATCACGCACTTCTTTATCTGGATGTGCAAGTGTTAGACCATCCTCTGCCATAGGATGAGAGAATAGGGTAGGATTGAAATCCAATCCAAGTTCATGCTCCTTTGCCCAATCCACCCAATTTTGAAAATGTTTTGGTTCTAAAGCGTCACGGTCGACCACTTCTCCCTCAGTTTCTGCATAAATGGCGTGTAGGTTTATCCGATGTTTTCCCGGGATCAGGGACAAGGCTTTTTCTAAATCGCTTCGTAATTCCTCAGGAGTTGTTGCCTTACCTGGATAATTACCAGTCACATCAATTCCCCCTGACAATTCTTGTTGATTCACTTCAAATCCTCCGATATCATCACCCTGCCAGCAATGGATAGATACGGGAACCTTTTTAACCTTCTCGAAGGCATCTTCTACGGAAATCCCCCATTTTTCATATTGTTTTTTTGCGCTTTTAAAATTATCTCTGATACTCATTTTTCTCACCTCGTATTAAATATTTTTGAATCTCAAAGGAACGATTGATCATTAATTTTGACGTTTCTCTGGAATCGATCTCTCCTGTAGTATGCATTTGTGCGATCAGATTTCCAATAGCCGTTGCTTCAGTCGGACCTGTGTAAACAGCTTTACCAGTTGCTTTAGCTAATTGCTCGTTCATATATTGGTTTTTACTTCCACCACCAATGATATTAATGGATGCATATTCCTTTCCTGTCATTTCCTCGATTTCCTTCACTGCTTGTTGATAGCTTTTAACAAGACTATTGAAAATACAAACAGCTAATTCAGCAGGTGAATGCGGAATGGCTTGATTCGTTTCCTTACAAAATGTTTGAATGGAATGAATCATGCTCTTAGGACTTAAAAAACGTTCGTCATTGACATCGACAATGGAATCAAACGCTTTCAATTGATACGCTAGATCCACAAATTCTTGAAAGCTGTATTGATCTTTTAGTTCCTTCTTTACTTCTTGAATCATCCACATGCCCATAATGTTCTTTAAAAAGCGGATATTTTCATACACACCGCCTTCATTGGTAAAATTGTACCTCATCGCTTGTTCACTAGTAATCGGTGTATCATGCTCTACGCCAATTAAGGACCAAGTTCCTGAACTAATATAAATCGACTCATCATTTGGTACAGCAACAACAGCAGAAGCCGTATCATGCGTACCAGGTAAGACAACCTTCACATCGAATCCTATATCTTTTTGGAGCTCTGGCTTTAAATACCCTAGTGTTTGCATAGGCATTTTAGGCTCTAAAAACAACTCAAGAGGAATATCTAATGCTTCAGCTATTGATTGATTCCATGTTTTGCTGTTTGCCGATAACAACTGCGTGGATGTTGCATTGGTATATTCATTTGATAACGTACCTGTTAGTAAATAATTCAAATAATCCGGTATCATGAGAAAGTGCTTTGCTTTCTCCATTAACTCAGGGTTCTCTTTTTTAAATGCATATAATTGATAAATGGTGTTAAATGGTTGAAATTGAATCCCTGTTTGTTGATAAAGCTTCCTTCGGTCAAGGATTTTAAGAATGTCATCCATTACGCCATCTGTGCGATGATCACGATAAGCGACGAAATCCGTGATACGATTTTTTTCTTTGTCCAACAGAACAAAATCTACTGCCCAAGTATCAATACCAATTGTTGTCGGTTGGTAATTTTTTTGTACACTTTTTCTTAATCCAATAACCAATTCTTGATATAAGCCATCAATATCCCAGCACAAATGACCATTTTTCATTTCCATTCCATTATCAAAACGGTGGATTTCATCAAGCTTTAGTTTACCATTAGCTAAATAGCCTGCTATGACTCTACCACTTGATGCACCAATATCTACAGCTAGATTACATTTTTGCACATTATCCCTCCCCTTATGTAAGCGGTTAATAATTTATATGTTATAGCATAAGAAAACAAAATAATATAACGTAAATTATTTATTTATTGTCCATTTTTGCAAGTGCAATTTTTTCCGATAGATGAATATTTTTCGTGTAATGTAGCAGTTTAAACACAATATGAAATAGTTTAGGAGATGAGATCGATGAAGGCAGTAACTTATCAAGGAAAATATGCAGTAATGGTGAAGAAAGTAGCATTTCCAACGATTCAAGATCCAGAAGATGTGATTATTCGCATTACTTCCACCGCAATTTGTGGATCAGACTTACATTTATATCAAGGGAACTTTCCTCTTCCTATTGGTTACCAGATCGGTCATGAGCCGATGGGAATCGTGGAGGAGATTGGACCGAAGGTAACGAAGGTGAAAGTTGGGGATCGTGTCGTTGTTCCTTTTACAATGGCATGCGGAAAATGTCCATATTGTCAAAATCATCATGAGAGCCAATGTGACGAAGCAAACCCACATTATGATTCTGGTGGATATTTAGGTTATTCTGAGAAGTTTGGAAATTATCCTGGGGGACAAGCAGAGTATTTGCGTATTCCTTTTGGAAATTATACTCCATTTATCATACCAGAGGACTGTGAGGTGGAGGATGAATCTCTGCTACTGCTATCAGATGTTTTACCAACCGCCTATTGGAGCGTCGAAAATGCAGAGGTGAAGTCAGGAGATACCGTTATCGTATTAGGTTGTGGGCCTGTCGGGCTGATGACACAACAATTTGCTTGGAAAAAGGGAGCAGAAAGAGTCATTGCCGTGGATTATATCCCCTACCGACTCGCGTTTGCAAAAAAATGGAATAACTGTGAAACCTATGATTTCACCCAATATGAAGACATGGGAGAATACCTAAAAGAGATCACCAAAGGGGGCGCAGATAAAGTCATTGATTGTGTGGGGATGGATGGTAAAAAATCACCATTAGAATTTATGGAGCAAAAGTTTAAACTTCAAGGGGGAACACTTGGACCAATTCAAATAGCAACCAAGGCAATCAAAAAATGTGGAACGGTACAACTTACGGGAGTTTATGGTGGGAACTACAACGCTTTTCCACTTGGAGCATTTTTCTCGAGAAATATTCAACTTAAAATGGGGCAAGCCCATGCTCGGGCATATATGTCTACTATTTATGAACAATTGGTAAATGGTAAAATTAATCCTAGCGAAATGATTACACATAAGCTCCCATTAGATGATGCCACAAAAGGCTATCAAATGTTTCAAAATAAAGAAGATCAATGCATCAAGGTTGTTTTAAAACCATAGTGTTATTCTGTTTTCATTAGTTCTAATTTATATGCTCTTGGGGTCATGCCATATTTTTGCTTGAAAATTCGATAGAAATAGCTAACATTTTCATACCCTACTTCCTCCGCAATGGCCTGCATAGATAAATCGGTGTATAAGAGTAGGTTTTTGGTGACTAATAATCGTTTTTCTTGAACTAGATCTTTAAAATTTTGGTTGGTCAATTGCTTTATTAGTCTACTTACCCAATAAACATTTTGATTAAATTTGGTGGCTAATGATTGAAGGTTGGCATCTCGATAATTTTCCTCAATGTATAGGAATACATCATTCAAAAAAGAATGTTGTTCATTTTTGATCGGAGTAGCCGTTTGGTTCTTTTTTTGTTCGATCAATTCAATAATGAGGAGTCCCATTAGAAACTTAATCTTTGATTTTGCTAATAATGATTGGTTCATCATTTCCAACAGCAATTGATTCATAATGTCTTGAATTCGATTTGAATCGGAAACGGGATAATACAGGAATTCTCCCTTTTGATTAAAATCAAACATGCTGTTTACTAAAAATTGTAGCATCTGGTTCTGAATAAAACCCGTAGATAAATTGGTTACAATATAATCAAAGAATGCCGGATGAATGATAAAGTTAATAATAATATCTTCTTTCTTGCATGCCTTCAGTTCATGCTCAATATGCTGATTAAGCAATAGGATTTCTCCCTTTTTTAGTCGAATTGGCTGATCCGCAACCTTTTGAAAAAATTCGCCATGATAGACGTAATTCATTTCAATATAGTCATGGGAATGTTTAGGGAAATCAATATATCTTGGATGCTTTCGAATCATGATGAGATCATCTTTTAGGAACTTCTCGCTCTGTATTACGAAGTCGGAGGTTAAATTGGTATAAATTGCTTTGTTGATGCTTTGATTTCCTCTCAAAATCGAGCGTTCTTCTTCGGTTTCTTCCATTAACTTTTTGAAGATTCCTTCCATTATCAATCACCCTTTGCCTCTCGAAACGTCTCTAGCTCTATATGTAAGAAGGAAGCAGAAATTCTGCTTCCTTTCCCTCAAATTAGTAAATGAAAGAGCTGTTCATCCTTGTTTATTTCGATATAGGTAAAACCATTTTGCTCCATTCTAGATAATAAAGCATAATAATCCTCTGAACGGTTTAATTCAATGCCAACTAACACAGGGCCTTTATCCCGATTGTTTTTTTTCGTATATTCAAATCTTGTAATATCGTCATTTTCTCCAAGTACCTTTTCCATAAATTCTCGCAAAGCACCCGCTCTTTGTGGGAAATTAACAATAAAATAATGCTTGTATCCTTCGTATATCATCGATCTTTCCTTAAATTCCTGCATCCGATCGATATCGTTATTTCCACCACTTACGATACAGACGACATTCTTTCCTTTTATTTCATCCTTATAATAATCGAGTGCTGATATCGGTAAAGCACCAGCTGGTTCGGCTACAATGGCATTTTCATTATATAGGTCGAGCAATGTCGTGCAGAGCTTCCCTTCTGGGATTATGGCAATATCATCGATAAATTCCTTTGCAATGTCATAGGTGATATCACCGACTTGTTTCACACTTGCCCCATCAACAAATTTATCAATTTTGTTTAGCTTAACAACTTCTCCTTTTTTCAGTGCTTCCTTCATCGATGCAGCACCCTCAGGCTCTACCCCAATAATTTTAGTGTCAGGACTAATGCTATTTATGTAGGAACCTACACCAGAAATTAATCCCCCACCACCTACAGCCATAAATACGTGGGAGATTGGCTCTTCCATGCTGTCGAGTATTTCTAAGCCAATCGTTCCTTGCCCAGTGATGGTTCTCGTATCATTGAATGGGTGAATAAAAGAAGCATTGTGTTCATTACAGTATGCCATTGCTTCATCGAAGGAATCATCAAATGTATCACCAGTTAATCTAATTTCTACAAATTCCCCACCAAAGAATTCAACACGATTTACCTTTTGTCTAGGCGTAGTGCTTGGCATAAAAATGACCCCTTTTACTCCTAACGCTTTACAGGAGTAGGCAACACCTTGCGCATGATTACCTGCACTGGCACATACCACACCATTTGCTAATTCTTCCTTAGATAAACCTTGCATTAAATTGTATGCACCACGAATTTTAAAGGAACGAACTACTTGTAAGTCCTCTCGCTTTAAATAAACATTGCACTGATATTTTTCTGATAAAATACTGTCTAATTGTAATGGTGTTTTGATGACTACATCCTTTAATACTTGATTTGCAATAATGATATCTCTCACTTGGATTGGATTAACTTTTGTACTCATAATACGAACCCTTCCTACTTCAATTGTTAGAATAATACTAACATAAAGAAAGGAAATAGAAAATAATTTTACACGAGAAGGCTCTCAATCCGTTACTAAAATGACCACATCTTTCTTATTTATCGTTATTTCGTTCTTTACTTTTTCCTTTGTTAACCCATTTTGATATGTTTTTGCAGTATCTAATAATAGATTAACCGGTTCCTCTAGATGGTTTAATAAAAAGAGGAATTGCTTGTTACCTTTTACTCTTTCGACCACTTCAACACCTTTCGGAGCTTCTAACGGTGCGTCTATCTTTAATTGTTGGGTTACACCCTTAAGAAAATGATGTAAATAATCCTCCTCAAGACTGGTCCCAATATAAATAGCTGTGCCTTGACCAAACCTATTGGTCGTTATAGCTGGCTTTCCAGCATACCAATTTTCCTTAAAGTGAGCTAGAGATTTCGCCCCTTCCAATGTAATAATATCTGCCCATGTAGTTACTGTTGCATGTTGACCATTGGCGACAATACTATTGGATTCTTCCATTGCCATTGGTGCGAATTCTTCTACTGTCAACCCGAGCAATTTTCGAAATGGTGCAGGATATCCTCCTAAATGGATATGATCCTGTGCATCCGCTATACCACTAAAAAACGTAACAAGGAGTGTGCCGCCATCGTCGACAAAGCGCTCGAGATTCTCTCTATATCCAGTCTTCACCATATAAAGCATTGGCGCTAGGACTAGCGAATATTTCTTTAGATTGGCCATTGGTGTTACAAAATCTACCGCAATATTATTATCGTAGAAAAATTTGTAATAGGCATAAACCTGATTCAAATATGATAATTGATTATGTGGCTTTCCTTCCAATTCCACAGCCCACCAATTTTCCCAATCGAAAATAATCGCGACTCTAGCTTTTACATCTGCACCGACTAAGGCATCTAATTTTTTCAATTCATTACCTAATTGCTTCACTTCTTGATATGTTCTGCTTTTAGGATTATTGGAATGAGGTACCATTGCACCATGGAACTTTTCCGCACCTGCTCTACCTTGACGCCATTGGAAGTACATTATACCATCTCCACCACGTGCCACAGTAGAATAGCTCCATAGACGCATTTCACCTGGTTTTTTGGTCAAATTAATATCTCTCCAATTCACGTGAGAGGTAACCTGCTCCATTAAGTAAAATGGTGCACCATCTTTTAAGCTACGCATTAAATCATGGTGCATGGCATGACGAAATGGTCTACCCTCCCTAGGATCCGGATAAGAATCCCATGTTACTAAATCCGTTTCTTTTGCCCATTTAAAATAATTTAATGGTTTAAATTCATACATAAAATTTGTGAAAACTGGCATTTCAGGAGTTTTTTCTCTTAATATTTCTTTTTCTAGTAAATACAGATCAAAAATAGCGTCATCCATAAACCTTTTATAATCTAGCTTTTGACTAGGATTATAAAAGGTTGGTAGATTCACTGGAAATTGAATTTCATCCCAATGGTTATAACGTTGAC
Organism: Gracilibacillus sp. JCM 18860; assembly: GCF_055395245.1. Classification (NCBI taxonomy): domain Bacteria; kingdom Bacillati; phylum Bacillota; class Bacilli; order Caryophanales; family Bacillaceae; genus Gracilibacillus; species Gracilibacillus sp. JCM 18860. The sequence continues at coordinate 428,145 of NZ_AP043868.1, read as the reverse complement.
TCCAGAAGGCAGTTCCCCACTTTTGGTTCAATTGATCAATCGATACATATCGCTTTTTAAGCCATTGACGGAATGCATCTAGACTTTCATCACTATAGCATTCGGAAAGGTGACACCCATATTCATTGTTAATATGCCACATTTTAAGAGCGGGATGGTGTTTATATCGTTCTGCCAGTTCCTCCACTAATCGTCTTATCGCTAGCTTAAAGCGCTTACTATTCGGAGAATATTGCTGTCTTGACCCAACTTGATAAGGTACACCATTCTCTTGCACGGCTAAAATTTCTGGATATTTTTTTGACAGCCATGCCGGCGGGGAAGCAGTAGCTGTAGCAAGCGCAACACCAATCCCATGTTCATGCAAAATTTCTAAAACACGGTCTAACCAGCTAAAATCAAATTGACCTTCTTCTCGTTCCAGTAAGGACCAACTAAAGATCGCAACAGAGACAAGATTCACACCTGCCTCCTTCATCAATTGAGCATCTTCTAGCCATGTTTTTTCGTCCCACTGTTCAGGATTGTAATCTCCACCAAACGCTATATGTGGCATTACTTCTTGTATATTTTGGACCATGTTAATCCCCCTAAGCTACACAAGTAAAATTTTACTTGTGTTTTTACTAGTAGTAATTCTATCTTATTTGAATGCGTTATCATATTCAACCCTTTTTATAAATTTCTCTGATTATTATAGATGTACAGTCTAATTTTTCATGGTTACATACCATAGTAGAAGATAAGGGGTAGATCGGAAAAATTCAATTAGAAAAGGGGAAAGAGTATGAGTAAAGAGGATAAAGAGCTTTTCGGAGGCTGGATTCAAGCAATTGGAACCATCCTTTCTGCTATTGCCAACACCCCTCATTTTGGTTTATCACAAACTATATCCCAAGACTTAAAAGTTGTTGGCAATACGATGCAAGCTACCGGTAATGCACTAGCAGTAGATAAATTATCTCAAAAGGATCTATCTGATGTCGGAAACGCTATCCAATCGATCGGTAATCTAACCGTCATCGGCTCATTGAAATTTCCTGTATCCAATCAATTAAAACAAGGATTAAACATAAAAGGAAATCTACTTCAAGCATTAGGAAGCGGGATCTCCTTCTCAGATAGCTTAAAGGATTCATTCCAAATCAGTACGATTTACAACGCCTATGGTAACCTATTACAAGCAATTGGGAATAGCATGCAGGCTCTAGCTTCAAAAGCCGGATCAAATAGTACTATGATGAATACGATTGGAAATTGGATTCAAGCAATTGGCGCGATTATGACAGCAATATCAGAAAGCTTGGAGAAACTCTAGACCAGCGAAGACTGTTTTAAATAAGAAGACTCTTTCATCCAACATAAAAAAATAGGGAGTTTTTCTCCCTATTTTTTTAACTAAAATGCTTGGTTTAATGGTGGCACAATTTGTTTTTTACGTGATACGACACCAGGTAATTTTGCGATTTTATTTTCTAATGTAACCTGGAATGCCTCTGCTACTTTTTGCTCTTCTTCTCCTACAGCAAGAACAACAGAGTCATTGTTCAAAATGTCGGTAATGACAAATACAAATAATTTTAATCCTTTATCTGCAACGGTCTGTTCAATCACTGGTTCTATTTCACTTCGAATGGCTATAACGTCGGTAACATCTACAGTATTTACTTGAGCAATCTCAACTTTATTCCCATTCATATCAAATTCTTTCGCATCTAAAGAAATAAGCTCGGCTGGCGACTTGTCACTTAGATCCGCTCCTGCTTTTAACATATCTAATCCAAAGCGTTCAGCATCTACTCCGGCAATCTCTGCCAATTCCTTGGCTGCTTGGACATCTTCGTCTATACAGGTTGGTGATTTAAATAGTAAAGAATCTGAGATGATAGCAGAGAGCATTAATCCTGCTATTTCCTTTTGAATTTCAACATTCTTCTCTTTATATAATTTATTTAATATGGTGGCTGTACAGCCAACTGGTTCCGCACGATAGTATAAAGGATCCTTCGTTTCAAAATTAGCAATTCGATGATGATCAATGACTTCCATTACTTTGACTTGATCAATATCGTCCACACTCTGTTGACTCTCATTATGATCAACAAGTATAACTTGACCGACTTCATTTGCGACTGTGTTTACAAGTCTAGGTGCAGTTTGGTTAAAATAATCTAACGCGAAGCTCGTTTCATTATTCACTTCTCCTAGTCTAACTGCTTCAACGTCTTCCCCTAATGCTTTTTTTAATTCTGCATAAGCAATCGCAGAGCAAATGGTATCTGTATCTGGATTCTTATGACCAAAGATCAATGTTTTTGCCATGTTACTACTCCTTTTTTTACCAAGATTTATCTACCAACCTATTATATAAAAATAAAAGATAGTTGAATAGTGTTATCAAATGAGTTCTTTAAATTCTACTTAATTTGCCCATTTCCATGTAATAAATATTTAGTGGAAGTTAATGCTTCTAAGCCCATAGGTCCTCTTGCATGAAGCTTTTGTGTACTAATACCGATTTCTGCTCCAAAACCAAATTCAAAGCCATCTGTAAATCTCGTAGATGCATTATGGTATACTGCCGCTGCATCTACCTCATTCATAAATGCTACTACATTTTCGTTATTTTCTGAGATAATTGCTTCCGAATGGTTGGTACCGTATCGATTAATATGGTCAATGGCATCCTCAACGGTATCCACTACTTTCATTGCTACAATCTTATCTAAATATTCTGTTTCATAGTCTTCTTCTGTTGCTAGAGTAACAGTATCATTATTTTCAGCTATTACTTCGTCACCATGGATCTCTACTCCGGCTTCTTGTAAGGCGAACAGTAAATCTTTCAGATATTGACTCGCCCATTGTTTTTGAACTAGAATCGTTTCGATTGCATTACATACACTAGGACGTTGGGTTTTCGCATTAATCGCAATTTCAATCGCCATTTTTTTACTCGCTGTTTCATCAATAAATAGATGACAGTTACCCGCACCAGTTTCAAGTACTGGAACGGAAGAATTAGCTACGACAGTATCAATCAATTTTTTACCACCACGTGGGATGAGCACATCTAAATATTCGTTTAACTTAAACATCTTAGAGGCTGTTTCACGGCTTGTGTCCTCTAAGAGCTGTACGGCATCACTTGGTAGGGAGGATTGCCTTAGAGCATCATGTATCACTTTCACGAGTGCCGTATTGGAATGGATAGCAGATGAGCTTCCTCTTAATAGAACGGCATTACCTGTTTTTAAGCAAAGGCTAGCAGCATCAATCGTAACATTCGGTCTTGCTTCATATATCATCCCGACCACTCCAATTGGAACCCGTACTTTCTCGATTTCCAAATCGTTTGGTCTCTTCCATGATTCCAAGACATTCCCAATTGGATCATCCAACTCTACAAGCTGAAGTAATGCATCTGCCATATCCTTGATCCGTTTTTCGTTCAACACTAATCGGTCGATGAGAGATTCATGTAAACCATTTGCACGACCTCTTTCAATATCTTTTTGATTTTCGGCAATAATAAACTCTTTTTTGTCTCTTAAAGCTTTTGATAATAGTTCTAGCGCTTCATTTTTTTCTTTCGTTGTACTTGTTGCTAAGCTCGTAGTAGTTGCTTTTGCTAGACTTGCCTTTTTTATTAAATCACTCATTTTGATAAGCCTCCTCCATTAATAATACCATTTTGTCCCGGTGAATTACTTCTGGTTTGTTTCCCATCGTGATCTCCATCGCTACCTGGCTAGATTCACCCTTCGCTAAAATCATAGCTTTCGATGAATAATTAACCTGTCCTTTCGCAATCACACGTTCATTAAAAATTACCTCTACGACAGAGCCTGCTTCAAACTCTCCATCAATCCATTTGATACCAGCAGGCAGCAAGCTTTTGCCATTGTGTACAATCGCCTCGCTTGCCCCTTGATCAACATAAATTTTGCCGGATATTGGTGAATGAAAGGCTATCCATTGCTTCTGCTTACGGATACTATTGGTTAAATGCTCCCCGATATATGTTCCGTCTCCTCGATTAGCCAGTATATCAAGTAGCTTATTTTCCCCAGTTCCTGTACCTACAAAGACCCGGACGCCAAGAGACAGTGCCGTCTTAGCTGCAAGTATTTTGGATTTCATTCCACCAGTACCAAATTTCGTTCCAGACTCATGCTTGGTTTGCTGTAATATTTGGTCTGTAATCCCTGTTAAACGATCATAGCGAACAGCCGTTGGATCAAGCTTAGGATTTTTATCATACAACCCATTTATATCTGTTAACATGATCAAAAAATCTGCATGAATTAACCCGCTAACAAGGGCAGAAAGCATGTCGTTATCTCCAAAGGTTAGTTCATCAATAGCAACCGTATCATTCTCATTAATAATTGGCAAAACATTACGCTTCATTAATTCAGTCAATGTGGAGTAAACATTGCTATACTGAACTTCATGACTAAATACGTCTCTCGTTAATAGAAGCTGAGCAGCTACAATGCCATATTTTTTGAAAGCATCTGTATATGCCTCAACGAGAAGCCCTTGACCAACTGCAGCTGCAGCCTGTTTACCTTGAATGGTAACAGGTCTTGTCGGGTAACCTAGGTCGCCAAATCCTGCTGACACGGCACCGGAAGAGATAAGGACAACCTCATAGTGCTGCTCAATTAGCTTTGCGATCGCAGCAGTATGCTCCTCTATCTTCTTTAAGCTAAGGCCTCCATTTTTATTTGTTAAAGAACTACTACCAATTTTTACTACAATACGTTGCTTTGCCATCCCATTCACGCCTCAATTCAACATTTAATAATATGAGCAAAACTCAGCTTCTCGCAATCTCCTACTAGCGAAAGGCTTTGTGTCTTATACTATAATCCATCGGGTATTTATCTTTCTGTAATAAAAAAACTCTTCTCCCCTGTATGACAAGGACGAAAAGAGTTGTTCCGCGGTACCACCTTTTATTGACAGTCAAAAGACTATCCACTTGACTCTTTAACGCAGAGCTACGATTAAGTAAGACTTAACTGTTCATAGAATAGGTTCATTGGTTGAGCGGGTAATGGAGTTTTTCAGCCTAGGAACTCCAATCTCTACTACCATCTTCCAACTACTAGTTCTAATCATCACATTATCTATTCTTCTCTTTATTATAGAAAATTTAACAAACGATCTCAAGTCTTATTTCACTTTTATTATCCAATTAAATGGATCTTCTTCTGTTCCATACTGAATTCCTGTTAATGTATCGTAAAGTTTACGCGAGATCTCACCTGTTTTCCCTTGATTGATGATCATTTTTTGATCATCCCAGTTCAATTCACCAATTGGAGAAATAACGGCAGCTGTACCAGACCCAAATGCTTCTTCTAATTCTCCTTTTTGATAACTATCAAAGAGCTCCTGCATCGTAATTCGTCGCTCCACAACCGGAATGTTCCAATAGTTCAACAATTCAATCACAGAATTTCGCGTTACACCATTTAAAATACTGCCATTTAACATTGGTGTAATCACTTCTCCATTAATTTTGAAAAATACATTCATGCTTCCTACTTCTTCAATGTATTTCTTCTCCACACCGTCTAACCAAAGAACCTGGGCATATCCTTCTTGTTCTCCGATCACTTGGGCTTTTAAACTAGAAGCATAATTTCCAGCCGTTTTGGCTTCTCCTGTACCGCCTTTTACTGCTCTAACGTAATCATTCTCCACAGCAATCTTTACAGGGTTAATACCTTCCTTATAATATGAACCAACTGGGGATAAAATAACGATAAATTGGTAAGTACTAGATGGAGATACTCCCAAATAAGGCTCTGTTGAAATAATAAAAGGTCGAATATACAATGAAGTACCGGGAGTATCTGGAACCCATTCATGGTCAATATGAACGAGGTGTTTGATCGCATCAATCGCAAATTCTTCATCAATTGCTGGAATACACATTCTATCATTCGATCGGTTGAGACGCTCCATGTTCTTATCAGGTCGAAATAGTTGAATCTGTCCATCTTTCGTTTTATAAGCTTTTAGTCCCTCAAACACGGTTTGTCCATAATGAAAAATCATAGCAGCTGGATCTAATGAGATCGGTTCGTACGGAATGATTCGAGGGTTATGCCAGCCTCTTTCTTCACTATAATCCTGGATAAACATATGATCCGTAAAATATTTACCGAACATTAGTTGGTCTGAAGCAGGTTTTGGCTTTGGTTGTTCGTTTTTGATTACTGTAATGGTATATTGTGACATAAAAAAGACTCCTTATACATATAAATAGATTTCATCAAAGAGGAAAATAATCTCTAACCTATATTTTATTACTAAAACAAGCAAAAACTCAACTATAAATAATTAAAATTTTCAAACAATTAATTGCTGAATTCAGGTGGTGGTATTTTTGGAAGAAATTAGAGAGAAGCGTAATTTATCAGAAAGGTTCGAGGTAGCCTTTAATCAAATACACGACCAGCTTTGTATATATGCAAATGAGCCAAATCATCACATATCTTTTACAGAAGTATTGGTAAAGGCGAAATCACACCATAAAATGATTTCTACTCATTATGATTTACTAAAGCAATGTAGTAAGTTGCGTAATGCCATGGTTCATCGAAAAATAAAGGAATCCTTCTACATTGCAGAGCCACATGAGGAGGTTGTTAGGGAAATCGAAAAACTAGCTGATGTTTTACTATCACCTCCCACTTCAAGCAGTATTGCTTCACACCCTGTTGAATTTTTTTATGTAGATGCACCACTAAGCAAGGTACTCGCTTGTATCGAAGAAAAGAAATTTTCTCAATTTCCCATTTATGAAGATAAGCAATGTTTAGGATTGTTAACAGAAGGTGCCATCTTACAATGGATTGCTCGGCATTTATTAAGCAGTAAACAGACATTACAGGATATTTCTATTCAAGATATTTTTCACACAGAAAGAATATCAGATGTTGTTTTTTGTTCTACTTCTTCTACGATATTTGATGTACAAAGTCTTTTTCAATCATATGTAGAAAAGAAGCAGCAAAAATTAGAAGCAATCGTGCTAACAGAAACTGGTAGTAATCAAGAACTACCAAAAGGCATTATTTCTTCCTGGGATTTAGTCCAATTAAGAGTTGGATCATTTCCGCTTTTGCGTCATACATAAGCTATTGCTGACGATTTCACCATGGAACATAGCGACTTCAGCTAGTCATTTTTATTTCCTCCTCTTTTAATATATAGTACAAAAAGAGGAGGAATTTTAAAGTTACATGTGTTAGTGCTACACATTAACGACAGTAGGTAGTTCTGTCTCCCCCATTAAATATTGGTCTACTTGATAAGCTACTTCTCTTCCTTCATTGATAGCCCAAACAATTAAGCTTTGTCCTCTACGCGCATCTCCTGCCGCAAAAACATGCTCCACATTTGTTCTGAAATCTCCATATTTCGCCTCTACCCGATGTCGATTTACCTCTACTTTAAATGCATCTAGTACTGGTTGCTCTACCCCTTCGAATCCAATTGCAATTAGTACAAGCTGGGCAGGCCAATATTTTCCGGTACCAGGTAATTCTTCAAAAACAAATCGACCATTTTCATCACGAGTTTTCTTCATTTCTACGGTATACAATGCTTCTAATTTTCCATTCTCATCTGTGATAAATTGTTTGGTCTGAATCGAATATTGACGTACATCTTCTCCAAATTTTTCTTTCGCTTCTTTATGGGCATACTCCAAGCTATAAACATTTGGAAAGGCTGGCCATAGATTACTATTATCACGTTTAATAGGTAACTGTGGATGTTTTCCAAACTGGACAATGCTCTTTGCTCCTTGACGGAGTGCTGTGGCAATACAATCGGCACCAGTATCTCCTCCGCCAATTACAATAACATCTTTCCCTTTCGCATTCCATTTTTCTTCTATTTGTAAGTTTGAATCCAATAACGATTTAGTAGAAGCCGTTAGGTAGTCCATAGCAAACTGAACACCTTTCGTCTTCCTTCCTTGAATAGGTAAGTCCCGATGCTTTTGAGCACCTGTACATAGAATGACCGAATCATAATTAGCTTTAATTTCTTCAGCAGATAGATCCTTTCCTACCTCTGTGTTTAAAATAAATGTGATTCCTTCTTCCTCTAGTAGACGTATACGACGTTTGACAACATTTTTGTCTAATTTCATATTAGGGATACCATATGTTAATAGTCCACCAGCTCGATCCGCCCTCTCAAAAACGGTCACGGAATGTCCAGCTTGATTTAATTGGTCGGCTGCGGCAAGCCCTGTAGGACCTGATCCGATGATCGCTACTTTTTTACCGGTTCTTTTTTTTGGTATTCGCGGTGTAATCCAACCATTTTCAAAGCCTTTATCAATGATCTTTTGTTCGATATTTTTAATGGAAACTGCAGGATCGTGAATCGCCACTGTACAGGAGCCTTCGCAAGGTGCTGGGCAAACCCGTCCCGTGAATTCAGGGAAGTTGTTCGTTTTCATTAGACGCTCCAATGCTTGCTTCCATTTTCCTCGATAAACTAAATCGTTCCATTCCGGGATTAGATTGTAGACAGGACACCCTGAAGTTGCCCCTTCAATTTCCATACCAATATGACAGAATGGAGTTCCGCAGTCCATACAACGAGCTCCTTGTGTTTTCGCAACTTCATCAGAGAAAGGAGTAGAATACTCCTTCCAATCTTGAATCCGTTCCAACGGATCTCTTTCATCGGCTGTTTCTCTCTCGAATTCGATAAAACCTGTTGCTTTTCCCATCAATACGTCTCCTTTCTACTGCGTTATTTCCTGTTTTTCATCAGAGTGATCATTCATTTTATTGTCTTTTTTAGCCATGAAAGCCTGATAACGAGCTGCCTCTGTTGAGAAACCTTGACTCTCATACCATTGAATTTTTTCTAGCATCTGTTTATAATCTGTAGGGATTACCTTGACAAATTTCTCCCTTTCATTTTCCCAATCTTGAAGAATAGTTGCTGCTTTACTACTATTCGTGTAAATATAATGTTTGGTAATAAATGTTTTTAGTTTTTCTATTTCCTTCGGATCTTGAAGCCCTTCAAATTGTATTAACTCATCATTACATAATTTTTTGAAAGCTTCGATATGATCTGGCTTAATATAGGCTATACCGCCAGACATACCTGCTGCAAAGTTTTTCCCTACATTCCCTAGAATAACGACATGACCACCTGTCATATATTCACAGCCGTGATCTCCGACACCTTCTACTACAATATCCGCACCTGAATTCCTTACTGCAAAACGTTCTCCAGCATATCCATTAATAAAAGCTTCCCCACTGGTCGCTCCAAAAAATGAAACATTTCCGGCAATCACATTATTAGCTGGGTCAATCGTAGATTCCTCAGGTACCCGGACAATAATTTTCCCTCCTGATAAGCCTTTCCCAACATAATCATTGGCATCTCCTGTTACTTCCATAGTCATCCCTTTTGGTATAAACGCACCAAAGCTTTGACCGGCAGAACCTTTAAATTTAAGAGTAATGCTGTCTTCAGGAAGACCTTTTTCTCCGAATTTTTTCGAAATTTCACTTCCTACGATCGTTCCTGTTACACGATTGGTATTTTTAATTGGAAAGGATGCTTCCATTTTTTTACCAGACTCGATTGCATGCCTCACTCTAGGTAAAATATCTGTCATGTCTAAGGATTGATCTATTTTATGATCTTGCTTTCTACGAGAACTAGCATTTCCTTCAGGTCGGTAAAGCAATGTGGTCAAATCCAAATATTTCGCTTTCCAATGTTCGTTCGCACGATCAGATACCTCTAAGATATCGGTACGACCTACCATTTCATCCATTGTTCTAAAGCCTAGTTCTGCCATCAATTCTCGAACCTCTTGTGCAATAAATGTCATAAAATGAACGACATGCTGAGGATCACCCGTAAATTTCTTTCGAAGCTCTGGATTTTGTGTTGCAATTCCAACTGGGCACGTATCTAAGTGACAGACTCGCATCATGACACAGCCAACCGCAACTAGTGGAGCGGTCGCAAATCCAAATTCTTCCGCACCAAGTAATGCGGCCATCACTACATCTCTACCTGTTAATAATTTTCCATCTGTTTCTAAAATTACTCGATCTCGTAAGCCATTGAGCATTAGGGTTTGATGTGCTTCAGCAAGCCCTAATTCCCATGGTAATCCCGCATGTTTAATACTCGTTTTTGGAGAAGCACCTGTCCCTCCATCATAGCCGACTACTGAAATAACATCAGCATTGGCTTTCGCTACACCTGCTGCAATGGTACCAACTCCTGACTTGGCCACAAGCTTTACACTAATTCGTGCATCCCGATTGGCATTCTTCAAATCATGAATTAATTGTGCTAAATCTTCAATAGAATAAATATCGTGATGTGGCGGTGGCGAAATCAAGTCAACTCCTGGTGTAGAACCACGTACATCTGCCACCCATGGATATACTTTCGTAGCAGGTAATTGTCCGCCTTCGCCAGGCTTCGCACCTTGTGCCATTTTTATTTGTAATTCCTTCGCATTCACAAGATAGTGACTTTTGACCCCGAATCGACCGGAAGCAACTTGCTTAATCGCACTGGAACGCCAATCTCCGTTTTTGTCCACAACAAAACGACTAGCATCTTCGCCACCTTCTCCACTGTTACTTTTTCCACCTATTCGGTTCATTGCGATCGCTAGTGCTTCGTGCGCTTCTTGGCTTATAGAGCCATAGGACATAGCACCTGTTTTAAATCTTTTCACGATTGATTCCACTGACTCTACTTCCTCAATCGATATAGATTGTCTTTTTTTGAAGCTAAATAAGTTACGTAGAAAACCAATTCTTTCTTCATTCGCTGCTTTAGTGAATTTCTTAAATAATGAATAATCACCTCTGCGACACGCCCACTGTAAGGTATAGATAGTATGAGGATTAAAAGCATGGTGCTCCCCAGCTTTTCGCCATCTATATTCACTTCCTGAGTCCAATGATGCCTCTATCACCTTCTTGTACCCTTCTTTATGTCGCTTTTCTGTCTCTAATTGAATGATAGATAGATCAATTCCATCAATTTGTGAGGCCGTCCCAGTAAAGTACTCTGCAATAACCTTCTTACTAATCCCGACTGCTTCAAAGGTTTGCGCGCCACGGTAGCTTTGAACTGTAGATATCCCTATTTTTGACATAACTTTAACGATTCCTTCTGTCACAACATCGATAAATTTTTGCTGTGCTTCAGCAAAAGTCATAGGTAGATCCTGATTTTGAACCGCTACATTCAGCGTTTGATAGACTAGATATGGATGAATGGCATCAACTCCATAACCTAACATTGCCGCAAAATGATGAACCTCTCTTGCTTCTCCTGTTTGCGCGATAATACTTGCCTTCGTTCTTAAACCCTCTCGAATTAGATATTGGTGTAATCCACTTACCACAAGTAATGTTGGTATTGCTATATGGTTTGCATCTGTTGCTTTATCTGATAAAACAATGAGATTTATTCCACTTTGAATAGCGTTTTTCGCCTCATGAAATATTTCTTGTAATCTATCTTCCATATTATGTTGGTAAACCGAATCGATCACTTTTGCATGGAGGCCCTTGATAGATTGACCTTCCAGTTTTTCTAATTGATCACTCGATAATATCGGAGATTCTAAACGAATTCGAATTGCTTTCTTTTTGCTCGGATGTAAGATATCTCCTTCTGCCCCTAGCCAAGTAAGGGTAGAAGTTACGAGTTGTTCCCTATAGGCATCTATTGGCGGATTGGTTACCTGAGCAAACAATTGTTTAAAATAATGGAACAAAGACTGCGGTCGTTCTGACAAAACAGCTAGCGGAGTATCATTCCCCATAGCCCCGATCGGATCTTTTCCATCTATCACAAGTGGAAGGATATATTTCTCAATATCTTCCGTCGTATAGCCAAAGGCTTTTTGCAATTGTAATAATTGTGGTTCAACATCTTCTTCCTCTATCGCCTCAGCAGGAAGCTCGCTGACTTGATCTTCTAACCATTCTTCATAAGGATAGGCAGTTGCCATCTCCTCTTTAATCTCTTTGTCAGATATAATACGACCTTGCTCTAGATCTACTAGCAACATTTTTCCTGGGCGGAGTCGTTCTTTGAGTAATATATTTTCTTCCTGATAATCAATTACTCCAACTTCAGAAGAATAAATAATATAATCATCTTTCGTTACATAGTAACGAGCAGGACGTAATCCATTCCGATCTAGTATGGCTCCAATTTGCTTTCCATTTGTAAAAGTGATGGAGGTAGGACCATCCCACGGTTCCATCATCATACTGTGATATTGATAAAAAGCGCGTTTTTTGGGATCAATATTCGAATTCTTTTCCCACGGTTCTGGGATCAACATCATTGCAGCATGTGCAGGGCTTCTGCCTGCTAATGTAAAAAATTCTAAGGCATTATCCAGTGTGGCAGAATCACTACCATCTGAATGGACAATTGGTAATACTTTCTCCATATCTTTCCCAAATGCATCTGATATAAATTGTTTTTCCCTTGCCCTCATCCAATTGATGTTTCCGCGCATTGTATTAATTTCTCCATTATGAATTAAATACCGATTAGGGTGTGCTCTCTCCCAAGACGGAAAGGTGTTTGTACTAAATCGGGAATGGACTAGAGAAAAAGCGGAAACGAAATCTTCATCCTGTAATTCCACGTAAAATTGATCCACTTGATCAGGAGTTAATAACCCTTTGTAAACAATTGTTCTACTGGATAAACTTGGAAAATAAAACCGGATTCCTTGTTCATTTGCCCAATTTTCTGCCTGTTTTCGAATAACATATAGCTTTCTTTCAAAGTCTAATTCATGTTGAATAGACCTTCCACACTCAATAAATACTTGCAGAACCTCTGGCACCGTTTCTATCGCACTTTTTCCGATTTTAGAAGAATCTGTAGGCACCCTTCTCCAACCGATCAATTTTTGTCCTTCGGATGCAATCAGTTCATTCATTTTTTCTTTCGCTAATTGTTGTTCTGCCATATTTTGAGACAAAAATAACATACCAACGCCATACGAACCAACAGCTGGTAGTTGAAAGTCTTGACATTCTCTTCTAAAATATTTATCAGGGATCTGTACCATTAATCCGGATCCATCACCAGTAAGTGGATCACTGCCCTGCCCACCTCGGTGTTCTAATTTACACAGCATTTGTAAACCTTTTTTTACGATATCATGCGTTTGTTTTCCTTTAATATGTGCATATAAGCCAATACCACAAGCGTCATGTTCGAAATCCGGATGATAAAGCCCCTGCGGAGTAGGCATATCTCTATATGTCATATAAGTCTCCCCCAATCTAATCTTGCGTTTTTCGTGTGTAATTACATTGTATGTTTTCTTATTAATCTAAACAATATATAATAAGTATTATATTGTTCTCAAATTGATATATATTATGAGGTGAAGCGTGTGGAATTACGTCAATTGCGTTATTTCGTAGAGGTTGCAGAGCGAGAGCATGTATCAGAAGCTGCAATAGAATTACATGTTGCTCAATCTGCGATAAGTCGACAAATAGCGAATCTAGAAGCAGAACTTGGTGTCGAATTATTTGAGAGAGAAGGTAGGAATGTACGCTTAACTCATATCGGAAAGATATTTTTGACACATACCAAAACAGCATTAAAAGCTATCGATCATGCCAAAAAGCAGATTGATGAATATATTGATCCAGAAAGAGGATCGATAAAAATCGGTTTTCCTACCAGCTTGGCAAGTAATCTATTGCCTACCGTTGTTTCAGAGTTTAAAAAGAAGTACCCAAAAATAGGCTTCCAACTAAGACAAGGCTCCTATAATTTTTTAATTGAATCCGTAGAGAACAGAGAGATTGATGTGGCGTTTCTTGGCCCAGTACCATCTGAGCATCCTGAGATTATCGGAGATATTTTATTTACGGAGAATTTTTATGCGCTAGTACCTAGCTCTCATCCATTAGTCAATCAAGAACATGTCAATTTGCGTGATTTGCATGATGAGGATTTTGTTTTATTCCCAGAAGGCTATGTTTTACATCAGTTAGTCATTGATGGATGTAAACAATCGGGATTTACGCCAAAAGTGTCCTCCCAAGGAGAAGATTTAGATGCGATTAAAGGTTTAGTAGCGGCTGGTATTGGGATTACCCTATTACCCGAAAGTGCTTTTAATGACTTGAATCCACATTATAGTGCAAAAGTAGCCATTCAAAACCCTGAATTAAAACGAACTGTTGGCATTATTATTCCGAGAAATCGAAAACTCGCTCCGTCAGAGCAAGTGTTCTATGAATTTATCAAGGACTTCTTCTCCAATCTAGACAGATTTCAGTAAACGAAAAACGATTACCAAGCAGATTATTTTGCGAGGTAATCGTTTTTCGTTATGAAAGGTTTTTTAACCATCTAACTGGATTGTTAAATTCTAGTTCTTCTATTAAATAGGTTTCGATTGTAGAACGATCTCTTTTCCAAATAGCAGTCTCTATAGCAAATTCTATAGGTACATCCGTCATAATCGCTGCTAATTTTCTAGATATCATCAAATCTTCTTTATATTGTTCTAGCTTTTTCTGCATTCCTTTAGGTAGGGAATCTTTTTCCTCTAATAGACGATCAATCGAGCCATATTGATCCAATAATTTTAGGGCTGTTTTTTCACCTATTCCTTTCACACCTGGATAATTATCGGAAGAATCCCCCATTAACCCTTTTAAATCAATAATTTGTAATGGAGATAGACTTTTCTTTTCATAGAAGTTATCCATCGTGTAGACCTCATAATTCCCTTGACCTTTCTTCATGATCGCTACATTTATCTGACGATCGACAAGTTGTAACAGGTCTTGGTCACCACTAACGATAGTAACGACAAACTCCTCTTGCAAGCGTTTAGCCAGCGTACCGATACAATCATCTGCTTCATAGCCAACTACTCCTACATTTGGAATATCAAATGCCGAAACAATTTCCTTCGCCAAATCAAACTGTGGGATTAATTCTTCTGGCGGTGTATCTCGATTTGATTTATAGTTATCATAAAGCTCATTACGGAATGTTTGACTTCCCATATCCCAACAACATACCACATGGGAAGGAGCAAAAGTCTCGATTGCATTGGTGAAATAGTTTAAAAAACCAAACAATCCGTTTCTTGGTATCCCTTTACTATTCACCATAAAATTACCGGTAAAGGCTGTTGCAAAAAAACCTCGAAATAATAATGCCATACCGTCAACAATTAGTACATGTTGTTTATTCATAAAATCTCTCAACCTCTTTCAAACTTCATTATTTACATCTTAACATATAAAGAGTATATTTGTGTTATTCTTGTTTTAAAAAGGAGGGGCACTAAATGAGAAAAATAGAAAAGGCAACCTTTGCAGGGGGATGCTTCTGGTGTATGGTAAAGCCATTCGACCAATGGGATGGGGTGGTAAGTGTGGTATCAGGTTATACTGGCGGAACAATAGAGAACCCTAGCTATGAGCAAGTAAAAACAGGGACTACCGGCCACTATGAGGCGGTTCAAATAATGTATGATTCTTCTATCATATCCTATCAGACGATACTAGATTTATATTGGCCTCAAATTGATCCAACCGATGCTGGTGGACAGTTTCATGATCGAGGTCCGCAATATCGTACCGCTATTTTTTATCATAATGCAGCACAAAAGGAGACTGCCATTAATTCCAAGAAATCATTAAAAGAATCAAATAGGTTCCAAAAAGAGATCGTTACAGACATTCTACCAGCTCAACCGTTTTATCCAGCGGAAGACTACCATCAAGCATTCTACAAGAAAAATGAAAAAGAATACAAATTAGATAGAGAAAAATCAGGTAGAGATGTATTTATTCAAAAATATTGGTAGTACATTTTCATTACAAGAAATGGAGGATTTCTAACAAATCGTCAATTGTATACTCTGTAGTGGCATGCTTCCAGTGCTTGTCCTTCTTCCAAACTCCTTTCATCCCAACTGCTGTCGCAGCTATTACGTCATTCTCGGGATGATCACCCATAAAGAGACTTTCCTCTGGATTAACTTCAAGGTCCTGTAATGCTTTGAGAAATATATTTGGATTAGGCTTTTTCATCCCTTCCCACTCGGAAACTAAAATCGAATCAAAATATTTTTCGATTCCTAATGCCTGGATGTTATCCATTTGAAATTGTCCTCTTCCATTCGTGATCATACCGATTGCTATATTTCTTGTTTTCAATTCTTCTAGCATCTCAATAAGGTGTGGAAATGGAATACAGCTATATTTAAATTCACTTATATAATCTTGGAGCAATTCCTCCCATGATATTCCTATTATTTCAAATTCTTTTATCATTTGCTGATAAACTTTATCCTTCCATACATATCCTCTATTATCTAACTGAAGAAAACGTTCTATATATTCTTTTTTCGTAATAGAGTCCAGAAGATGCTCGAAACGGTCATATTGTAAATCAATAAACCTTCTTACAGATGCATCTCGATTAAGTAAGGTACCATCTAAATCGAATAAGACAGCCTTTATCATATTTCTTCAACCACCTTTATAAATCTGCTTAATGGTTATACTTGTTTTTATTACTATCTATTACATTATAATACTTCTCGCATAAAGAAAAATGATGTTTCTCATGTATTCCAAGCAAATGAATGCTTTCGATCAGGTTGGGGTTGCTGGCTAGCGGATCTATATAACGTATGTGTCCAGCTACATCGTCGCTAAGTTTTAACACGATTTTTTCTATTTGCTTAGTCTCTTTGTCTAATTCATTGACTAACCATCCAAAATCTACTTGATCCTTGGGCGGAACCAAAATGAAGGGTGCTTTCATTGGTTTCTTTTTTTCCAATTGATATTGTTTATAAATATTAGTGCTATGGACTGGATATGGTTTATTCTTTCGTAATGTTGCAAAGGGTATGGCTAAAGGAATGTAGATTTTACTCAGTCTTCTAAACCATCTCATCATTAAATACAAATGATAATATGTTTCCCCCCAAGACCATTTATCATCAGAGGGTCTTTGCCATTCCTTGCCTTTCCATAATTCGATTTTTATTTCTTTCCTCTGTTTATATATCCTTTGAAAATGTTCAACTAAATATATATTTTTCAAATTAACCTTTCCTCTCTATTAACGTGGATTTCCTTAAATACTGTATTAATGTTATTAGTACCATACTTATGACAAAAATAGGGATGAAATAGAGAATTGCATATTGAACCACTAAATATAAATTTGTAGTATCACTTACATCCCCGATTGCTAGACATAGTCCAATTATCAAAAGAATCAATCCAGTGATTATATAGCTATTTTTTTGTCGAAGTCTTATGAAAATAAAGGAAAGGGCAAAAACCGGAAATAAAGCAGCAGCTAATAAGGTGATATTCCACAATAGATTCCATCCGACTCCATCTAATAAACCGGTAATTAAACAACCCCAAATAATGAAAGCGGAAATCGTAGTAATTACATTTATAAAGGCTAAATCCTTCTTTTTTAGATAGACAAAAATAATAGGACTTAACGTGATACAAAACATTATATAGTGAAAATTCTTATATCACTTATCTTTATCAGCTAGTAATCCTCTCACCATACAATTACTTTTTTGAAAATTAAATCTTTCATAAAATTCGTTGGCATCTTTCGTAGTTAAAGCAAAACAAGTATTTTGTACTTCTGGATGTGTCTACATACATTCAACCAGCCAAGAGCCCAAACCGTTGTCCTTATTACTACTATTAAACTTCCAAATATACTTAAATTGGTCTTGTTCTCACTCCAATTCGATTTTAACATAAAATACCAACAATTAGTCTAAAATTAGTCAAAAATTTTTAAAAATAAGGGTAGTACCAGCGAAGCTGACACCGCCCGCCATAAGGAAATCTCAAGATAATAATAAGTAATAAGTTGTATAAGTTAAATACTTCCCACTGTTCAACAATCGCGCCCGATTGAGCCCTATTGGAAGCATCTTTAATACCAACGAATGGTAGGTTTAATGTTTTAAAAGTTAATGATCTCGATTTTCTTTCTCGATGTGGTTTTAAGATAAAAAACGTGATATTCTTATTCCGTCGAAGGAAGTAATCCATTAATCCAATAGAAAAAAGCAGTTTCTGAAATAAATTTGGAGAAAAGGGTTTTGTTTGTTTAAAAATATAAACCATCAGGGAGAGGAAAAATGATTAATCAGGGAGACGAAGAAAATCTGGTAAACAAATTCAAAGAAAATCAAGATATATTATTTGCAATCGGAGATCAAACTAGGCAAGCCATCCTTATTACCCTAATGCAAGGGCTGCAACATCCCGGTATGCGAGTGGGAGAGATTACGGCAAAAACACATCTTTCACGTCCAACCGTATCCCATCATTTAAAAATATTAAAGGATGCGCAGATCATCAGTGTGCATAAAGTAGGAACCATGAATTATTATCACCTAGACTCCAAAAGCAAGCTCTTGACACTTAAAGGTCTCGTCGATCAGATCGAGGAAATGTTTTTGCAATGTAAATCAGACACTATCCTATATCAGGACGAAAGGAACAGGGTATGAAAATGACTGTAGAAACTAAGACAATTGAAGCGGTTAATGGCGTAAAAATCCCTCAATTGGGTTTCGGGGTTTACAAAATAAAGAAAAAAGAAGAGTTTGAAATGTCGATTCGTGAGGCTATCCGGGTAGGTTTTCGCCATTTTGATACGGCAAAAATTTATGGCAACGAACAAGCATTAGGAACAGCCATTGAAAAAAGTCAGATCCCCCGAGAAAAATTTTTTATTACTTCGAAGGTGTGGAATACGGATCACGGTTATAAAGCCACTAAGAATGCGTTTGAACAAACCTGTAAAAAGCTAAATGTAAAATATCTTGATATGTACCTCATCCATTTTGCTTCACCTCATTATTTGGAAACATGGAAAGCAATGGAGGAACTATACATGGAGGGAAGGATTAAAGTAATTGGCGTTGCGAATTTTGAAATTCAACACCTTGAAAACATCATGAAACATTCTGAAATCGCACCGATGATTAACCAGATCGAGACTCACCCGGAGTTCCCACAAAATGAACTTCATGACTACCTCAAGAATCACCACATCTTACATGAGGCATGGGGGCCGTTGGGACAAGGGAATAAAGCATTACTAGAACATCCGGATTTAAAGACAATTGCTCATGAACATCAGAAAACGGTAGCTCAAGTCATTCTACGTTGGCATCTACAACGAGGAATTATAATTATTCCTAAATCATCAAATCCACAAAGAATTAAAGAGAACAGCGATATTTTTGATTTTGTGTTAACCCATGAAGAAATGGGGAAAATCAGCCAACTCAACACGGGTAGAAGGTATTCAATTAAACCCACTGGCTATATGATTAATCCATTTTACAATAGATTGATGAAAATTTTCATGAAGTAAGTCAGTGAATAATTTTAATGCCATTACCTACCTTTTAGTAATGAAAAACCTAGATTGTCTCATATATAATGAATTCTTTTGTCTATTAATTTAAAAAAGCTTAATTTCTCTATTTAACATGAAGAAATTAAGCTTAATTTGGCTGAAAGTTATGGAATTTCTACTACTTTTTTCTAACTTTGGTACCAATACAATGCAACATCATTCATAGTGGAAGCATATCCTAGTTGTCTTAACATCGTGGTAATATTTCCTCGATGATAAGTACCATGATTGGCAACATGAAATAATATTTCTGAATACGCGGTTTCTCTAGGACCTGTCCAAGGATTATTCAGATTTATTCTCTTTTCTAAATCTGATTGACTATTTATCCATTCTTGATATTGTATAGCAAGTTCTTCATTAGACTCTATAAATTTATTTGCAGAATAGGAATTTGTCTCCTCTACAAGCGCCATAGACACTTCTAATGCTTCTTGCATATCCATTCCTTTCAGTGTTTCTAGCCACATAACATCTACCACATAGATGTGACTAAATGTTTTAGCGATGGTTGGATAGGAACTGCTAACCTCATCATATAGGACATTGCTCGGTAATTCTCTTATTCTTTCTAGTAATACCTTATTAGCCCAAACGTGATAATTGTACATATTTTTTGCATGATTCATTGAACAACCACTCCTTAACTTCTGTTTTTTTGTTTCTATTTGTATTATAAAAAAAGATATATGACAGCAGTTTGTCATACATCTTCATAAAGTTTAACTATATTTTTTGCTTCTTCTATTAGGATGGCTTGCAGTTCAACAGGTTTTATAATTTTCACCCCACTACCAAAACCTAACAGAATAGATTTAAGCCACCTGGCATGTAGAGGTTCATAAACAGAAATGGTAAATGTCATACTTCCATCACGGTTAAGGACCTTCGGATAATTCCGGAATTGGTCTAATGCTCCTGATAAGGAGTTGGGATGCACCCAAATTACTACATCCTCAAATCGTTCCATATCGGACTTTGAATGTGATAACTCATCATCATTAATTTTATGATTTTGAAGATATGCATCTTGTGTTATGGTTATATTCATCATACGTGAGATCCGAAATTCTCTGTAATCCTTCCGTTCTCTACAAAAACTATAAATGTACCAGTTTCGGAACCGATAACGAAGGTGAATAGGTTCTATTTCTCGTGCAGTAAATTCATTTTTACTACTTACATAATCAAAACGAATTACTTTTTTATCAAGTATAGCCATTCGTAGTTCGGTTAACAAACGCGGCTCTGTTCTATGACTAGCCAAGTCAATCAATAGAGATTTATCGTAACCGGTTGGATCCACTGCAGACAACTTATCCATCGTATGTTGCATGTTTTTATCTTCAAAAATTCTCGACAAGCTACTTAGTACTGTAAGTAGAATGGAAATATCATTAGAGCCCATGAAGCTCTTGTCCATTTTGTATCCCTCAATGATCCCGAAACCACCGTTCGTACCTTGATGCGAAACAACAGGTATTCCAGCTGCACAAATAGCATCGATGTCTCGATAAATAGTCCGTGTTGTTACTTGAAATTCATCAGCTAAGCGAGAAGCTGACAAAATTTCATTATTTAGGAGTTTAAATATAATGGCTAGCAATCGTTCTAATTTCAATGCTTCTTTCCTTTCTTTAGTAAAATAATTTAACTCGGATATAGCTTAATTGGTACATTTAGGAGTTAATCAAACATATCCGCTACTAAGTTACTGAACTCTCTCAAATAGTGAAGATAATTGCCCACACCATAGTTATACATTTTGTTGTACATCTTTGCAACGACAAGATTATGTTTAGGCATATCAATAATATTCGAGATGAAAGGTTTTTTTGTATAAGTTGGTCTTCGAAAACCTTGATGAATCTTTTTACAAACATTCTGCATTTATTAAAAAGATCATTATTTTATTACTGGCTGTGAAACTCCATTTACCCAGTCTAGTATAAATGGAGCCTGGTGATTGTTTAAGCTTTTTGGTATTTCATTTTTATGTAAGAAGGCTAAATCTTTACTCTCATTATTCGCAATAAGTTTTCCATTGAAGTCGGTTACTTTAAATATAATTTGAACACTAAAAACTTTATCTCCATTTGAATAGTGTGCAAATCCGTTTTCACCAGAATAAATACCAAACAGTTCTACCTTGTTTAACTGAAGATTAGTTTCTTCTTGTACTTCTCTTTTTACTGTCTCCTCAAAAGTCTCACCAATCTCTAATATGCCACCAGGTATTCCCCAATGGTTATAGTCCGTTCTTTTCTGTAATAAAATTCTTCCTAAACCATCTTCAATAATCGCCCCACAACCAACTGTTATTAGAGTCTCTTTTCCAATCAACTTTCTCATCGTTTTTATATAATCATTCATATTTTATTCCTCTAATCAACATTTTAATAATTAATTTCCTAATAATAGATAGTAATGCTAGTCTCAATCCTGGTTGTCTCGTCAAGGATTTTAATTATTACCAAGTGTTTATCTTGCTTGCTAGCATGACTTTTGCCAAGATATATCCTTTTATCTTGGTTTTCTTTCCTGCCAGTTTGACTATCACCTAGATATATTCTTTTATTTGCTAATCACACCATTCCTTGCGATTAATTATAGAAGAAGAGGTTAAACATGTAAAATTGTTTCTCAATAAGGAATAACAGAAAGTAATTCAAAAAACCATCCTAAAAAATGTAGGATGGTTCTTTCTGCATCTATTCTAGAATCTAATCTTACCAATCTTTTATTTCGGGTCGGTCCCCTTTACTATTGCCTTTTTTAGCAAAGCGATTGGTTAATTCTTGTTTAACATCCTCGAGGCTTACACCTTGATTAGCCATCATAACGAACGTGTGGTAGAGTAAATCACTCACCTCATTGGTTAATTCTTCGTTATCCTTATTTTTCGCTGCAATGACAACCTCTCCGGCCTCCTCGATTACTTTTTTACCTATTTTGTCAACACCTTTTTCATATAAGTAATTCGTGTAGGAGTTCTCTACACGATGTTCTTTTCTATCTTCTACCTCTTGCATAACTTCCTCGATGATCGCTGAATGGTAAGGAGAAGTGCCATTATCCTTTACATGATTGAAGAAGCAAGAGGTTTCACCTGTATGACAAGCAGGACCATTTGGAATGACTTTAATGTGTAACGTATCGTGATCACAATCTAAATCAATCGATTGCACCTGTTGTGTATTTCCAGAAGTTGCCCCTTTATGCCATAATTCTTCTCTTGATCGTGAATAGAACCAGGTCTCATTGGTTTCTATTGTTTTTTGATAGGCCTCTTCGTTCATATATGCTAGCATGAGAACTTCTTTTGTCTGTAAATCTGTTATAATTGCTGGAATTAAACCTTTTGAAAAATCAGGCTTCACGAATAGTCACTCCTTGCTGTTTACATGCTTCTTTTACTTCTTGAATTGTAAAGGTATTTTCATGAAAAATCGATGCTGCAAGTCCTGCTGATACATCTGTCTGATTAAATACTTCTGGGAAATGCTCTGGCTTTCCTACACCTCCAGAAGCTATAACCGGGATGCGCACGGCAGCCACAACAGCTTCTGTTAAGGGATGATCAAATCCATTCTTCACACCATCTGTATCCACACTTGTTAATAAAATCTCGCCTGCACCTTTTGTTTCTACTTCCTTTGCCCATTCAATTGCATCAATTCCCGTATCTTTTGTTCCTCCATGTGTCATGACGTGCCATTTGTCACCAACACGTTTCGCGTCGATTGCGACAACAATACACTGTGCACCAAATCGCTCAGAGGCTTCCGATATGAGAGAAGGATTTTGGACAGCAGCCGAATTCATGCCTACCTTATCTGCTCCGGCTTGTAATAAGCGATTCACATCCTCTATCGAGCGTACACCACCCCCGACTGTAAATGGGACAAACACATTTTTTGCAGTCTCTCTTACAATATCAACCATTGTTTGGCGACCTTCATTGGTTGCTGAAATATCTAAAAACACAATTTCGTCTGCTCCAGCCTTAGAATAATTAGATGCCATTTCAACTGGGTCTCCTAATTCTCTTAGTCCTACGAAATTTGTCCCTTTTACAACTTTTCCTTCCTTTACATCTAAACAAGGAATAATTCTTTTCGCAATCATGCGTCCATCCCCCTTATAGGTGAATATTCTTCCGTTAATTTCATCACGATTTTTAACAGCTCCACGCCAACCTCTCCGCTTTTCTCTGGATGAAATTGAATACCAAATACATTCCTATCCCTTACCATTGCAGGTACCCTAGCACCATAGTTTGTCGTAGCAACGAGATATTTTTGCTGTGTTGTAGCTTGATAAGAATGCACAAAATAGACATGTTTGTCCTGAAGCTTAGCAAATGCCTCGTTCTGATTTTCAATTTGAAGCTGATTCCATCCGATATGTGGTAGAATAAAGCTTGTTTCTATTCTTTCAACCGTGCCTGGAATTAATCTGAGTCCTTCTGTCAGACCATTTTCATAACCCTTTTCAAACAATAACTGCATACCAAGACAAATTCCGATAAAAGGTTTTTCCTTCGCTAGCTCACGTAATGGCTGCATTAGACCTCTCGTTTCAATTTCTTCAACAGCTGCTTTAAAGGATCCGACACCAGGTAAAATGATATGACTTGCTTTTTTTAATCGTTCAACTGAATCCGTTATTTCTATCTCATAGCCTAATTTCTGAAAGGCAGTTGTTACACTTGCTACATTACCCATTCCATAATCTACGATGGCAATCATTCGATTAACCCCTTCGTAGAATTAACCCCTTTTATTTCTGGATTAATCCGAATAGCCTCTGATAAGGACCGACCTAATGCTTTAAAGATTGCCTCGATCTTGTGGTGAGTATTTTGACCATATAATACCTTAGCATGAAGTGTAATGCCTGCTTGAAAGGCAAATGCTTGCAAAAATTCCTGAACTAATTCTGTATCAAAATTACCTAGTTTTGAGTTATCAAAGGATGCATCAAATACAAGAAACGGTCTACCACTAATATCCAGTGCAACAAATCCAAGTGATTCATCCATTGGCACATAAGCACTACCGTAGCGATTAATCGATTTCTTATCACCTAACGCTTCTTTTATTAACTGACCTAAGACAATTCCGACATCTTCAACAGTATGGTGACTATCAATATGCAAATCTCCATTTGCTTTTACTTCTAAACCAATTCGACCATGTCGCGCGAATAACTCGAGCATATGATCAAAAAAACCCACCCCTGTATCAATGTTGACTTCACTTGGATCATCTAAATGGACCGATATACTAATCTGGGTTTCAAATGTCTTTCTCTGTTTACTAGCTGTTCTCATCTATTATTTTCCCTCCAAGCGCTTGGAAACGGCTCTTCCGTGTCCTTCAAGCTGTTCTTCATTTGCTATATTAATGACATGTTCACTCGCTTCTTTAAGTGCGGTTTCTGAGTAATAGAGATAGGTAGTTTTTTTAACAAAATCATCGACTGATAGTCCTGAAGAGAATCTTGCCGTGCCGGATGTTGGCAATACATGGTTTGGACCTGCATAGTAATCGCCTAAAGCTTCAGGTGTATAGTGTCCTAGAAAAACGGAACCAGCATGTCTCACCTTATTCAAATAACTGATCGGATCCTTGACTTGAACTTCTAAGTGTTCTGGTGCAATTTTATTTGCGATTTGGAACGCTTCTTCTAGTGTCTTCACTACGACACCTGCACCTTTTTCTGTTAATGCGGCCTCTGCTATGGACTGTCTCGGTAAATCATCACATTGATTCTCAAGCTCTAGCTGTACTTGTTTCATCATTTCAGAAGATGTGGTAATTAAAAATGCACGTGCATTTGTATCATGCTCTGCTTGAGCGATTAGGTCTGCTGCAATAAAGATTGGATTTGCAGTTCCGTCTGCAATAATTGCTACTTCACTAGGACCAGCGATCATATCGATACCTACATCTCCAAACACTAGTGATTTAGCTGCAGCTACATAGGCATTTCCTGGGCCTACAATCTTATCAACTGCAGGGATCGTCTCCGTTCCATAAGCGAGTGCTGCGATTGCTTGTGCGCCACCAACCCGATAAATTGTTGTCACTCCTGCGATATCTGCTGCAACCGAAAGGATCGGTGCAATTTCTTCTCCATTTCTTACTGGTGTGACCATAATGACTTCCTTAACGCCAGCAAGTACTGCAGGAATGGCATTCATTAAAACAGAGGATGGGTAACAGGCTGTACCACCTGGAACATAAATTCCGACACGATCAATTGGACGGAAGAGCTGACCAGAAATAATACCATTTTCCGCTTGCATCATTCGTGAGTTATTAAGTTGCTTTTGGTGAAATGATTTAATATTTTCGGCTGCTTTTTCCAGTGATGTAATGATTTTTTGATCAACCTTATCCCATGCTTGTGTACGTTCAGCCTCACTTACAAGAAAAGAATCTGGTGCTTCTCCATCAAATTTTTCGATAAATTTGCGAACAGCTTCGTCTCCTCCACTTTGGACCTCGGCAATTATTTCACTAGCAGCTTGTATAAATTGCTGTTTATCTTGACTGTTTGTCTTGGTTGGATTGGCATGTGTTAAAAAATCCTCCACTGAAAATAATTTAATCATGCTTCTTTCACCCCTTTTTTGAATGATTCGATTACAGGAACTAATTGATCTCTTTTTATTTTTAAGGAAGAGCGATTGGCAATTAATCTTGCGCTAAAACTTAAGAACTCATCTTCTATTACTAGACCGTTCTCCTTTAATGTCGTACCTGTTTCGACAATATCCACTATAGCATCTGCTAAACCTAAGATAGGAGCTAATTCAACTGAACCTTCGAGTTTAATAATATCGACGGATTCGCCCTTATTACGGAAGTATTCCTTTGTAATATTTGTAAATGTACTAGCAATCCTTTTCTTGCGATTCGGCCATTGGTAGTTTGCCTTCGTAGCTAAGGCCATTCGACATTTGCCAAAAGGTAGTGGAAATAGATTGTAAACATCTGGCTGATGCTCAATTAAAATATCTCCACCGACAATGCCAAGGTCTGCAATCCCGTTTTCTACATAGGTGGTCACATCGGCACCCTTGGCAAAAAAGAAAGAAAATTGCTCTGTTTCCACTTGAAGCTTCCTACCTTTATTGAAAAGTGGCTCTATATCATAATTTAATTCTTGGAAAAATGCTAGAAATTGCTTTTCTAAACGCCCTTTTGTTAAGGCTATAACTGGCTTCATCGTTCAACCACCTTATATTGATTGTTTTCCTGAATAATTTTATAGAGTTTATCATACACCCCATCTGCTTGAACATCATATTGAATATCCACAATAGCTTCTGGCAACTCTTTTCTAAGAGATTCTGCAATGGCATGTGTTTTAGGACTAGCTAATATACAGGCTTTGTTCCTAGACGCCTCTGTAACCATATGCTGTGCAAGAATATCAACATCAAAAGCTAGACCTACAGCGGATGTCTCCTGTTTAAACTGTTTATAGAGTTTATCATATCTTCCGCCAGAAAAGCAGATAGAACCCCCCGATGTTAAAAACCCTCGGAACATAATCCCATCATAATATGGCAAGTTTTTCACACGCCCTAAATCAACGATAACCTCCGTCTCACCAGTCTGTTCTAATAAGTGAATAAGTTGTTCCAAATGGTTTAATATTTTTAATAGCTCTGCTTGGTCGTGCCATAAGTCATGGTATGTTGATAAAATCTCTTTGGAGCCATAGGCATCAATTAATTGTATTAATTGATCCTTTATCGCTAGGAGTCCTTCCTCCTCCACGATTTGTTCGACCAAATCACTTCGTTTATCATGCATCGCTATCCGCAGATTCTCTTCCTGCGCTTCTTTCAAGGAATAAGGTGCAATGATAGTTTCAAAAATTCCCGTATGTCCTAGTTCGATAACATATTGATCGATATTTAATGTATTTAAATATTGGACAGCAGTTAAGAGACACTCACTTTCGCCAAGAAACTGATCAGCATGCACAATCTCAATCCCTGCCTGCCTGCTCTCAATTCCATCTTTATCATTACGAAAAATAGAGCCCTGGTACGACCACTTCTGGAACGACGGATGTTGTTTAGCAATTGCCCGAGCTACTGCTGCCGTCCAATCAGGTCGCAATACTTCGATTTCTCCTTCATGATTAAACCATTTCAGCATGTTTTGAAGGTCCATTCCTGCGATTTCGTTCGTAAATGTATTGGCATATTCCACGACTGGGGTGGAGATTGCTTTGAAATTGCGTTTCTCTACTACTTGTCTAAACGTTTCTGATGCTTTTAAACGATTGGAAATAAGAACACCTGTCTCATCCTGACTACCAGCTGGTAAAAACATTCATTGTCACATCCTACATCTATACTTTATTAGTTTACCACTCTACTGTGGTAAAGCGATATTTTCTTCCTTAACTTTATCAAAACTCCTGTCTCCTGTCAATGCAGTTTTTATGTTAACTTAGATAAATGAAGTTCTTTTCATTTTCATGCAAACAGATTATAATAGCAGGATATAAATAAAGGAGATTAAGCATGATGAAATATTACGGTGATTATCATATTCATACTCATTTTTGCCCTCATGGTACTAAGGATACCATTTCAACCTATATCGAAAAAGCAATATTGCTCGGACTAAAAGAAATAAGCTTTACCGAACACGCCCCTTTACCTGAGGGTTTTACAGATCCAACACCGAATAAGGATAGCGCGATGAGATGGGCCGATGTAGAGGATTATATTCGTCAGATTCAACAATATAAAAAAGAGTACCAATCTGACATAAAAATCAATCTAGGCTTTGAGGTAGATTATATCGAAGGCTTTGAGCAAGAAACAAGGCAATTTCTAAATCTGTTTGGTGTAGAAATCGATGATGCCATTCTTTCTGTGCATATGCTGAAAACACCTGCCCAAAGCTATGTTTGTCTCGATTTTAGTAAGGAGATGTTTGCAGAAATTATCGATGAATTCGGCAATGTGGACAAGGTGTATCAAAAATACTATCAAACGATGGAACAAGCAATTCTTTCCGACCTTGGAACTTATAAACCAATACGTTTAGGGCATCTAACCTTAATTGAAAAATTCAAAAAGAGATACAAACCAAAAGCTGATTATGAGCGTACCATTACTTCATTATTGTCCTTAATCAAAGAAAGGAAAATGGCACTAGATGTTAATACGGCCGGTCTTTTCAAGGAAGATTGTGAGAGTATCTATCCATCTCTGCATTATGTAAGACTAGCTGAAGAAAAACAAATCCCTTTAGTACCAGGATCCGATAGCCACACAGCAGAACACCTAACTCGTGGGTTCGATCATATGCCAGCAGATATCCTATACAGTAGACCAACTGACAGAAAATAGATAGGCCCTCTAAATATGAATGACAAACAGCTAGGAAACTCCCTAGCCGTTTGTCCGGTTCATTAATTCTTGATTCAATTTCTCGAGTAATTCGATATTCTCGAAGTTATCTGTTAAGCCTTTCTTCACATTTTCAAAATAAGTAGATACTTCATTTGAATAATTTGCCCATACCTGTTGATCCTCTTTAATCCAAAGTTGTGCGTAGTGATCCTTTAAAGCTGATTGAATACGTGAAAATTCTTCTTGCCATTGCTTACTAAATACTTGTTTGAGTTCCTCTTCCAGTTTGTCACGATCATTTTGAGCAAAGAATGTTTTCGTATCTTTAAAGATATGGGCAAAACCTTGTACAGTTTTATCCTCTAGATCTATCTTCTGAAAAAGATTAGCTTCTTCTACTGACATTTCTTCTAATTCTGAAAGGGAAAAGCTTGAATCAACTTTTTGAAGCTGTCGATTGATTTCATTCCTCCATTGTTTCCATTCCACATTCCAAAAAGCATTTATTCGAATTAGGATTGCTTCTAATTCATATTTCATTCGTTCATTTATTTGTTTATTGAGTTCTTTAATGGCGATAACTAATTCTTCTTTCCCTTTTCTGCCATTCGATTGAATCGATCCAGGACTAATGAAATCCCGAAACATGTCAATAAATTGGATCATAAAACGTTGCATGACATAAAAGCATTGCTTTTCTAGTTTTTGTTCAATGGATTGAAAATAAGTGGATGTATTCCTTTGTTCAATGATATGGTGCATTTGTGCTTGATTATTTTCATTTTTCGCTAGGAATGCTTCACGCTTTGTTTGATCACTATGACTTAATTCTAGCCATTTGGTCACTAATGCATGAATTCGAGAGATATCGGTATAGATCGATTGCATGCTTAATTGGGTTAGCTCCTCTGTAATAAAAGAATAAAAAGAGCTTTCGAATGCCTTCATTCCAGATGGTGTCGTTGTTTGTCCCTCTTTTTTTAATTGCAATGCTTGCTGACTGGATACAGGGTACATTCTAGGATGATGAATATCAAAGCTTTTTAACTGTGTCTTTACATAGTCTGTAACGAGATTAACCTCCGTTTGATCCTTGGCCAGATCCATTGCATTGACGATGAAGAACATTTTATCCAGTTGAAATGCATCTTTAACACTTCCCAGCTTTTCTAAAAATGCTTTATCAGGCCGCGAAAAGGGATGGTTATAATACGTTACAAATAATATGGCGTCAGCATTTTTAATATAGGAAAAGGCAAGTTCTGTATGTCTAGCGTTCACAGAATCTGCGCCAGGTGTATCGACTAAGGTAATATGTTGCCGAGTTAATGGGCAATCATAATAGAGCTCCATTTCCTTCACAAAGCAGGATATCTGTTCTTCACGCACATAATTAGCAAACTGGTCAAAATGAATCTTAAAGGAACTACCAATTTTATTCTTCAGATTAGGAAGACCTGTATAAAAAGCATGTAGAAAGGTTTTATGTTGATCCTCGATTTGTAGTTTATCTATCTTATGTTTATGAATCCATTTCTCCACTTCGTCTAAATTTTGAAAAGCTACTTCACCCAAAATGGAGGTGATATCTGCAATAAGTTCACCTTCACTCTTTAAGTGAACATAAACTTCCTTGTGTTGAAATTCTTCATTTGGTGGACTTATTTTATTGATCGCTGCTGTCGTTGGGTTTGGTGAAACAGGCAGTACCCTTTCTCCCATCAAAGCATTAGCAAAAGACGATTTGCCTGCACTGAAAGCCCCGAACAGTGCAATGGTAAAATGACGATTTTCTAACCGCTCTCGTTTTTCCATTATTTCTTTTATAAATGGTTTTAATGAGTCTATTTCCTTCGTATGCTCCACCAACCATTCCACATCTTCTAATGTGGATTCCATCTGATAACGAGCATTTTTCTTCAAGGGAGGAACATTCTCATTTATATGTCCATCCTCTGTATCCTGGAAATTCCATTCCTTCTTCATAAGTTTTTTTATTTGCTCGCGCTCTGTTAATGTTCGTTGAAACGCTTCTATTTGTCGTTGATCTATTCTAAAGTCAGATGATAAATGCTCCTCGAGCTCATTTTTATAATGCATGAACGCTAATTTTTCTGCTTGAATTTCTTGTTTGATTTTTTGCGACTGTTCTAACACCTTAATCCTCTTATCTAATTGATCAATTTTTTCATTAAACTCACGAAATATCTCATTACTCTTCTCATGCCATTTGTCTTTATAATATTGTCTATATAGTTTCTTCAATTGGTTGGCAAGCTTGTCAGTATATACTAGAACATATTCACCAGTTGTCCTAACATTATCATTCATTTGTTCTACTAATTGTTCCTGACTAAATTGTTTGTCGAAAATAGACTCATTTAAAGCTGTCGACGTATATGGTAAAAGGAATTCAGTTACCTTATCACGTAGCTTCCATTCCAAAGTGGTTTCCACTTGTTTTTGGAGTGCTTGGTAAAAGGCTTCTAAACGTCTCGTGCGCTCAAGTTCCGTTTTTTGTTTCGATTTGAATAATCCTATTTTAAAAGTTGGCTCATATGCTTGTAGCATATCCTTTGCAAGCTCACGAAGCTCAAACGGCATTAATGGAGCATTTTTCAAGGTCTGCTCCACCATTTTCCTATACGTAGACTCTACATCATTTTTCGCTGTAATTAGATCAGCCTTCTTACTTTGTAGCTCTTGTTTACTTCGATCATCTTGTATTTCGATAGCACCCAATTCATCCTCTAATTCCGTCAGCTTTTGATCCATTTCTTCTTGTTTTTCTGCTATGCTCTCCTGAATGATATGATTAATCCCATGATAGGAGGTTTGATCCACTAGTTCTTGACATGGTTGAACCATTTTTTGTTGAATATTTGTTTGTAAGCTAGACCATTGATTGTCAGTCCATGCTTGTTCTTCTTTTAAAGATGTAAAAAATACATCAGTTGGTTGAATACCCCATTGTTGAAAGACTTTCTCGAGGCTTGATTTAAAATCATCGAAAGAGATTTCCTCTTCTTTATGCTTATCCATTTGATTAATGATCACCGCATAAGGCTTATTTAATGCTTCAAGATGTTTCAAAAATGAAGCATTCACTTCGGATTGGACATGATTGTAATCCATTACATAATAAAGAAAGTCAACGACATGCAGAGCAGATTCGGTCAGAATTCGATCTGCATCATCTGCAGCATCGATTCCAGGTGTATCCATTAGGGTTACCTGTGGTGGCAAATCCGTATTGTTTTTTATTATTTCCACCTTACAGATTTCTTCGCCATCTCGGCACAATGCATGTAACTCACTAAGAGAGATACTCGAATCTAATCTCACCGGCTTTTGCTCGGTAAAATGAATGATGTATGCATCTTCACCACGTTTTATTTCTACAATATTTGCACTGGTCGGAATGGGACTCTGTGGTAACAGTGCTTCATCTAATAAATGATTTAGAATGGTCGATTTACCTGCAGAGAAATGTCCACAAAAGCAGATATGCTGCATTTGTTTTTCCTTTTTCTGATAAAAATCAACCATTTTTTCTTTACGCTCCAATTGTTCATGTTGATCAAAATAGCAATACAATCCAACCATTTGTTCTAATTCATAAGACCTGACAGTTGTTGTCCCCATTTACGAAAACTCCTTCTCTTTAGACAGAAAACGCAGAAATATAATTTAATTATTTATTATACTAGTTTTAACACATTTCGCCAATAGCTCTTTTAACTACTTAAAGCTTTAGCATTATCCTATTTAAAAAAGAAAGCCGAGCACTAGTGCTCGGCTTATCCTTCCTCTGTATGAAAAGGTTTTTGTAACCTTGTATGGAGCCAGATTCTTTCCACTTCACCTTCTGTGTCTGTGTCAATTACGTAAGAACCGTTACTATAGCGCTCACTTAGAGGCAGCTCTAGTGGTGATAAAACGAGAGAGGTACCTTTTCGCGTTCGTAAAGCAACTTCGTCTAATTCATGTAGTAGCTCTAAACCAATTAAACGATGTGGTTTAGACTTTAATTCACGAAGCATGACAGAACCTTTTTTAGCTCGTGAAGATTTATCGAATTGATCTATTTTCATTCTTTTACAAGCTCCCCTTTGGGTCATCACAAATAGGTGCTCTTGTTCCTTCCATTCAGGGAAGACAATACCATTCACCACATACTCGTCTTTCTTCAATTGAATGGCTTTCACTCCAGCAGCTCGTTGGCCAATTGCTGAGACTTCTGTCTCGTCATACCATAGGCCATATCCTTTATTCGTTGCAATAAACAGATTACTGCTACCATTTGTTAGATGGACATTAAGTAACTGATCATCGTTCTTTAAATTTAAAGCAATGAGAGGTCTCGTGTATCGTTGTGATTGATATAAATCTAAACAACTTTTCTTTACCATTCCATTTTTTGTAAAGAAGATCAAGTTTTGTTTGGCATCAAACTCTCGTATTGGTATTGCCTTCACAATCTCTTCCTCTTTATCCGTAGAGGTAATATTGGATATATGTTGGCCCAGATCCTTCCAACGAATTTCAGGCAACTGATGTACTGGTATTGGCATATAGCGACCTTTATTTGTAAACAGTAATAGATGATCTGTCGTATTTATCTCAAACAAACTGAGTAGATAATCGTCATCTTTCATCATGAAATCATCGATCGAGGAGGCACTATAAGACCGAATGCTCGTTCTTTTCACATATCCTTGATTGGTGACAGAAACCACAACGTCTTCACTTGCAACGGTCACTTCTACATTTATTTTAAGTTCCTCTATTTTATCCTCAATAACAGTTTTTCTTGGATCTGCATATTTCTTTTTCATTTCACGTAAATCTTTTTTAATGACAGTGAGCAATTTTTTCTCGTCGTCTAAAATGAGTTGCAACTCACGAATAGCCTCTCGCAGTTCGTCTGCTTCCTTTTCTAATGCGGTAATATCTGTATTCGTCAAACGATATAATTGTAATGTTACAATCGCTTCTGCTTGCTCTTCTGTAAAACCGTACAATGCCTTGATTTGATTTTTGGCATCTTGCTTGTCCTTAGATGCACGTATCGTTTGAATAAGTTCATCTAATATGGAAACCGCCTTTATCAAACCTTCTACAATGTGTGCCCGCTTTTTCGCTTTATTTAAATCAAATTTGGTTTGTCTTGTAACAACATCCTTTTGATGTGAAATATAGGCATCAATAATTTCCAATAACCCTAACAGTCTAGGCGTCTTATCTTTAATCGCCACCATATTAAAGTGATACGTAATCTGCAGGTCTGTATTTTTATATAAATAATTGAGAATCCCTTGACTATCGGCATCCTTCTTTAATTCCACCACAATTCTTAAGCCGGTTCGATCCGTTTCATCTCTTACTTCTGCGATTCCTTCGACTTTTCGGTCTATTCGTAATTCATCCATTCGTTTGACGAGAACGGCTTTATTCACATCAAATGGTATCTCGTCGATCACAATTTGTTCTCGACTCGCCTTTAATGGTTCAATTTTCGCCTTTCCTCTAACTACTACTTTCCCTTTTCCGGTCTCGTACGCTTTTTTTAAGCCTTCCTTTCCTTGGATTATTCCTCCTGTTGGAAAATCTGGCCCTTTGATAAATTGTAACAAGTCATCAATGGTTACACTTGGTTTTTCTAATTTTTTAATAATGGCATCGATGACTTCACCTAAGTTATGTGGAGGTATTTCTGTTGCATATCCTGCAGAAATACCTGTAGAACCATTCACAAGAAGGTTAGGAATTTTTGCAGGCAGAACAACAGGTTCTTCAATTGAATCATCGAAATTAGGAATAAATTCTACCGTTTGTTTATCAATATCCCGGATCATTTCAGCCGCAATTGCTGATAACCTTGCTTCCGTGTAACGCATTGCAGCTGGGGGGTCGCCGTCTAAACTACCGTTATTTCCATGCATCTCTACTAGTTCGTTTCTTACCTTCCATGTCTGACTTAATCGAACCATAGCCTCATAGACAGAGGAATCACCATGAGGATGATAGTTACCAATGACCGTACCTACTGTTTTCGCTGATTTTCGGAATGGTTTATCATGTGTGTTCCTCTCTTCGTACATTGCATACAATATTCTACGTTGTACCGGCTTTAAACCGTCTCGTGCATCCGGAAGTGCACGATCTTGAATGATATATTTACTATACCGACCAAAACGATCTCCCATTACTTCTTCTAATGGTAGATCAAGATATTTTTCTTCTATTGCCAAAGGTATTCCCCCTAAACGTCCTTATATTTGAATATTCTCATTATCAATAATATTCTCATCTTCATCTAAACTAAACTGCACGTGTGATTCAATCCATTTTCTTCTTGGCTCTACTTTATCACCCATTAGTGTCGTAACACGCTTTTCTGCTCGTGCCAAGTCATCGATTGTTACGCGAATTAAGGTTCTAGATTCTGGATTCATCGTTGTTTCCCAAAGCTGCTCTGCGTTCATTTCACCAAGACCTTTATAGCGTTGTAGTTGATAGCCTGTTTTATATAACTTAGTGATCTTTTTCATTTCCTCTTCATTCCATGCATATTCTATCTTTGCTTTGGCCCCTTTACCTTTTGTTATTTGGTAGAGTGGTGGTAGAGCTATAAATACTTTACCTTCCTCAATAAGTGGTCGCATATAACGATAGAAAAAAGTAAGTAATAAAACTTGAATATGAGCACCATCTGTATCGGCGTCTGTCATGATGACAATTTTATTATATTGGATATCTTCAATGGAAAACTCACTTCCGACACCTGCACCGATCGTATGAATAATGGTAGAGATTTCTTCATTTTTCAGAATATCGACAAGCTTTGCTTTTTCTGTGTTAATTACTTTACCTCTCAGTGGTAAAACGGCTTGAAATTTCCGATCCCTCCCCTGTTTTGCAGAGCCTCCAGCTGAATCTCCCTCCACTAAATATAATTCATTCTTTGCAGGATTCCGTGATTGGGCTGGTGTAAGCTTCCCACTTAATAAAGCATCTTTACGCTTTTTCTTTTTCCCACTCCTTGCTTCTTCTCTTGCTTTTCGTGCTGCAAGCCTCGCTTCTTTCGCACGAATGGCCTTCTTGATCAACATCGAGCTAACATCTGCATTCTCTTCAAGGAAATAGAGTAAATGTTCTGCCACAATCGTATCGACAACGGATCTAGCCTCTGCTGTCCCGAGCTTTCCTTTTGTTTGACCTTCAAATTGAAGCTTCTCTTCTGGAATTTTGATCGAAATGACTGCAGTGAAGCCTTCACGTATATCATTTCCTTCTAAATTCTTATCCTTTTCTTTCAATAAATTAATTTTACGAGCATATTCGTTAAAGATTCGTGTAATCGCTGATTTTGCACCAATTTCATGGGTTCCACCATCCTTTGTCCGAACATTGTTAACAAAAGAAAGGATGCTCTCCGCGTATCCATCGTTAAATTGGAAAGCAAAATCAAGCTCCATCCCTTGCTGCTCTCCTTCAAAATTCACGACAGCATGTAAAGTATCCTTATCCTCATTCAGATATTCAACAAAATCCTTTAGGCCTTCTGGATAATGATACGATTCTTTTTCGTTTTCATTTCTTTCATCGATTAGCTCGATTGTAATCCCTTTGAGTAGAAAAGCTGCTTCTCTTAGTCTTTCTGCTAATATGTCAAATTGATAAACATCCGTAGAAAAAATCGAACGGTCTGGCTTAAAGGTAATGGTAGTACCCGTTTTCTTTGTTTTGCCTTTTTTCTCCAGAGTCGTTACAGGCTTTCCACCATTTTCAAATCTTTGATAGTATAGATGACCATCTCGTTCAATTTTTACCTCTAACCATTCAGATAAAGCATTAACAACGGATGCCCCGACACCATGTAGCCCTCCACTCGTCTTGTATCCACCTTGCCCAAACTTACCACCAGCGTGCAAGACCGTCAGAATAACCTCAGGAGTCGGTCTACCGGTTTGATGCATCCCTGTTGGCATACCTCTACCTCTATCCTGAACCGTAATACTTTGATCTTGATGAATGGTCACACGTATAAGGTCTCCAAAACCGGAAAGCGCTTCATCAACTGAATTGTCCACAATTTCAAACACAAGATGATGTAACCCTCTCGCATCCGTACTACCAATATACATTCCTGGGCGTTTCCGAACAGCTTCTAGCCCCTCTAATACCTGTATTGAATCATCCGAATAGGCTGTATTCTTCACCATAAAACACTTTCTCCTTCCGCACATATAGGAAACCTAAGTTTCTTCATTCTTTAAGTTCCGTTTATTACTTCTATAGTATCGAACCTACGTTCTGTTTGTAAAGTTATTTATTACATAAGTATCGAATGAGCAACTTTTATACAACGATCCATGATGACCTCTTTACCATGTTGTTGTAGAAATTGATAGGCAGATTCATTCACAACCCCCTGTTGCATCCAAACATAAGGAGCTTTAACTTGAACGATTTCTTCTGCAATTTCTTCTAAATATTCTGGTCGTCTAAAAATATTCGTAAGTTGAAAATCTTCTTTAATATCAAGGACAGATGCATAAGCCTTTTCCCCTAATACATTGTCAACATTTGGATTAACGGGAATTATCTTATAACCTGCATTTTGCATGGCCAAAGCGATTTGGTAGGATGTACGGTAAGGCTTATCAGATAATCCTACCACTGCAATCACTTTAGTTTCACTTAGTATTTTTTTCATCAATTGCTTTTCTTGATCCATGTTCATAAATAACACCTCATTTTATTGATTAAACCATTTTCCGCCAATCCATGCAAGTATAGCTATTATTTTATCGGAAAGTTTGACGACCTTGTCAAGTGATATTTCATTATTTTTGGTTTATAAACAGTCGGTTTATGAAAAAAATAATGAGAGAATATACTTTTTTTAAAGAATACATGATAGAATGGGGATACTACTTGTTAGTTAGGAGTATACTGATGGACTATTTTATTTTTATCGTTATTGCATATTTGCTTGGTTCAATACCTACAGGTTTAATAGTAGGAAAAGTCGGCTTCAAAATAGATATAAGAGAGCATGGTAGTGGGAACCTTGGCGCAACAAACACCTTCCGTGTCCTGGGAATAAAAGCAGGTATCATTGTAACGGTTTGTGATATTCTAAAAGGTACTTTAGCTGCAGTATTGCCCGTGATCTTTCATGCAGAGCAAGTTTATCCACTAGTAGTCGGACTATTTGCTGTGCTAGGTCATATCTTCCCGATATTCGCTAAGTTTAAAGGAGGAAAAGCAGTTGCAACCTCTGCAGGGGTTATCTTAGGTGTTAACCCATTATTATTTATTATCATGATATGTAGCTTTCTAATCATCTTATATATATCTAAATATGTATCTTTATCATCAATGGTTACTGGTATTATTACAATAATCGTTACGATCATTCAGCAAGAGGTCGGTTTAATGATTGTTACAAGCATCTTAACTATCGTGGTTATTTATCGGCATAAGGCGAATATCAAGCGAATTATCAACAAGACAGAACCTAAAATAACATGGATGTAGAGTTGAATGAAAGGGGTCTTACAGAATTACAGATCTCTTTTTTTATACGTTAGAATAAGTATAAAACTTCTACACAGTAGAAGTTTTCACACTGCTATAATTTTAAGGTATAGGAAAAACTATGTAAATGATCTTGCTAATCAGTTTTTAAAATTGAATAATAAGCCATAATTAAGTATACTAATAGGATAATTGTATTAGTTTGAAAGGAGCTTATCCATGGATCGTAACTATCCAATTCAGTTACCAAATAAATTAGAAAGACATAAACTATTCGGATCAGTAGAACCAGGTGAGAAAACGAAACCGACAGAAAAGGAAAAAATGCCAGACTTACAAAATACGAAAAAAGATTTTTTGTTCGATATAGATCACGTGGGGATAACCAATGTGAAACACCCTATCCTCGTTAGTAGTGAAACAAAGCCAACCACCCAAACAACGATTGGTACCTTGACGATGACCTCATCCATTAAAAAGAATCATAAAGGAACAAATATGAGTCGATTTACCGAGCTACTTCATGACTATTCTAACGGTGAGCCATTTGATATATCTATTAATAAACTCAAAGCATTTACGAAGGAGTTAACCGAGAAGTTGGAACAGGAAGATACACAATTACAAATTTCCTTCCCATGGTTTTTCGAGCGCAGTGGTCCAAGCTCAGATAAGACGGGGATGAATCACGCAAATGCCATGATCACTATCCACTATCACAAAAACACAGGCTATCAATTAGAAGTGGCATTAGAAGGAACGGTAACAACACTTTGTCCATGCTCTAAGGAAATCAGTGAGTATAGTGCTCATAATCAACGCGGCATTGTAAAAATGGCTGTAAGACTAGCTCCAGATTATGCGGAGGATCAAAAGGATTGGAAGCTTGCATTATTAGAAGCTGCGGAGAGTAATGCTAGTGCTCGAATCCATCCTGTTTTAAAACGTCCAGACGAAAAAATGGTAACAGAACAAGCATATGAGAACCCTCGTTTTGTTGAAGATATGGTGAGACTTGTTGCAGCAGATCTATATGAATTACCTTTTGTAGAACAGTTTTCTGTAACCTGTCAAAATGAGGAATCGATTCATCTCCATGATGCCATCGCTACTATTAACTATGATAAATCACTTGCGAGATAGGCGATGAAAAAGATTTTTATTGGTTTGATACGGTTTTACCAGAAATGGATCAGTCCAATGTTTCCACCAAGCTGTCGCTTCCAACCGACGTGTTCGCAATATAGTCTGGAATGCTTTCAGCAATTTAATTGGTTCAAAGCAACCTATTATTCCATAAGGCGTATCTTGAAATGTCATCCATTTCATCCAGGTGGCTATGATCCTGTCCCAATTGAAAAAAAACACACAAAAACGACCGAGTGATAGCTTTCACTCGGTTTTTATACTTCCATACCCGACAACGGTTAATTAGCTAAACCGATTAGGCTATTTAGTACTGGGATGAAATTTTTCCAGTTGATCCCATTGTTCTTCTGCAAACAAGATTTGTTTTTGGCGATCTCCGAACAGATCAAAATGAGGATACCGCTCATCTCGGTGAATCCATTCTTCTCTCAAGCCGTACTTACTACCCCATTCGGATAATTGTTCGTAATTATTGCAACCAACCTTCGTGACAGAAGTACATCCTGGAAATCTGTCATCTAGCCAATAGTGGGTTAAAAAAGCAATTTCCCCTCTGTCTACTTTTCTTTTCCATTTGTTTAACGTATTACGATCTATCCCAAATGCCATTACTGATTGTCCTCTAATGCTTGTTGATACGCATGATGCCAATGAGGAAACTTTTTTCTGAGAGATAGTGGTTTAAACGTTTCTTTATCGACTATTACGTGCTGCGTTTTTCCTGTAACTGCAACTTCCTTTTTATCATTTAAAATCCGATAGCCGTAGGTTGTACGAATCCCATTATAGTCTTCTATCCATGTCTCTACAAAAGCATCGCCGCCATAGCGAATCGGCTGTTTAAAAGAGATATTAGCATCCACCACTGGAGAAACCACTCCTTCTGCTTCCATCTCGTGATATTGAAATCCGAGCTCTTCAATAAATGCTGTTCTTCCAATTTCAAACCAAATTAAATAGTTTGCATGATAGACTACTCCCATTTGATCTGTTTCTTGATATCTTACTTTTATTGGTGATGTTACTTTCATTGTTCAATCCCCCTACTTGATTTCCATGCTAGTTCAAAATCTTCCTTCTTCAATAAGGCAAGTTGATTATAGGAATCTGAATCTATATCCATACGTAATGCTTGGTATTGAATGGCTTCATTAATTAAATTCACGACAAATCGGCCATTTCCACTAATCCTTGCATTTGAAAATTGCTCTAGCAAATAGTCTTGAACGTTTGGAGCTAGCTCATATTGATAGGCATCTATATGGTATAAAACCATCTCCAGTAATTCTTCCTTCTTATAGTCTTCAAAATGGAAGTATTTTTTAAACCTAGATTCTAAGCCTGGATTACTTTTAATAAACCGTTCCATTTCCTCTTTATAACCCGCTAAGATGACGACTAGATTTTCATTATGTTTGGTCATTTCATCAACTAATGTATCGATTGCTTCTTTACCGAAGTCCTTTTCACCTCGAAATAAAGCATAAGCTTCATCAATGAATAGTACGCCACCTAGTGCCTCTCTTATTTTATTTTTTGTTTTAATAGCAGTCTGTCCTACATAACCTGCAACTAGATCTCCTCTAGAGGCAATGACGAGATGTCCTCTTTTTAGTAGTCCACAATCCTTTAAAATCTTCGCAAATATTTTAGCAACCGTCGTTTTCCCTGTACCCGGATTACCAGAAAAGACGGAGTGTAACTGAATAGGGACATTTGGAAGATCCATTGCTTTTCTTTTTTGTTGGACTTTAACAAATGCCGAAAGCTTCTTCACTTCTTCTTTGACATGATTCAGACCAATTAATTGATCTAATTGCTTCATTGGGTCCTCGGAATTTCTCTGTTCATCTAACCGGTTGATGTCATGCGCGGTAATTCGCATGTGTTCAATCCAATTTTCTTTATCAGGCATGTTTTGAGTAGCGCCCATATAGAATATTACTTTTAATACTAAATCTCTTACCGTTCTCGCATTACCAAAGGATTCGTCTACTCTAGAGTTTTCGATTAATCCTTCGAAGGCTCGTAATGCATCCACTGTGAAAAAATAATCATTTTGTAATGCTGTTTCTTCCGCTATTTTGACTAATTCATTATCGGTGTAATCGGGTAGTTCAATAAAATTACCCTCTGGAAATCTACTTCTTAAGCCGGGGTTAGACCAAAGAAATTGATTCATTTCCTCTGGATAGCCTGCTATAATTACTGCAAATTTATTCGCATATTCTTTGGCTGTCATACTGGAAACTAATGTATCAATAACGGCTTGTCCATAATCATTACCCGTTTGGTCAGCACGCTTTAAATTATAGGCCTCATCAATAAACAAAACACCACCAAGTGCTTTCTTAACATAATTCAAGGTATTTTCTTCACTTTGTCCCATAAAAGAGCCCACTAATTGGGAACGATTCACTTCAATTAATTCATTGGACTCCAGCAATCCGAGCTGATAGTAGATGTTAGCTAGTAACCGTGCAATAGTAGTTTTACCTGTACCCGGATTTCCAGTAATCACCATGTGGAGACCTTGCTCATCAATCATCTGAAATCCTGCTTCTTTTCGTCGTTTTTGGTACTTGAGGTAGTGATAATATTGATTAATATATGCTTTTACTTGGGTTAACCCTATCATCTCATTTAGTTCTGTAAGAGGATCGGTCTCTGTTTCCTCTTTTAGAAATGATGGCAATGCTTGATAAAAAAACTGAATTAATCTCGTTAGTTTTTCAATTTCTTCATTATAAGAAGAGATTTCTTGAATCGATTTTTTTTGCTCAAGTCCGTGACTAATCATGTTCGCAATATCGATTAATTTTTCTACCTGATCAAAAATCGACGATGCGGCCGTTTTTATTTCTGACGTTCCTTTTGGTAGATAGCTTTGCAATGATTCAATATTCTCTAACTGTTTAATGAGTGCATTAACCTTTTTTAATTTAACTGGATCAAAGTCCGTCTCACGCACATAGTATTGTGAGAGATCTATATCGGTTAATTGATTATTTAGATACAAATATTTTTTTAATGATTGAACCTCTTCTACTACCGGATGATCTGTTTCTGTCATTAATTCAGTCAAAGATGAGTTCAAATGGTCATCTGTCACGTTGCGTTTTAAACGATAATAAATCAGCATAGCATAGAGAATGGCTAAGGCATCTTTACTTTCTAAACGGAGGGTATGTTGGTTAACTTCATCCATGATCCGCAAAAGCTCTACTTCTGTGAAAGGTGGATTCTTTTCTATATTCGTCCAACTATATATTTTCTCTTTTATTTTATCTATATTATTCAAATCATTTATCCCCCTTTATTTATCACAATCGATAGAAAAAACCTCTTAGTTCGCTAAGAGGAGACAATGGTTAGC
Organism: Gracilibacillus sp. JCM 18860; assembly: GCF_055395245.1. Classification (NCBI taxonomy): domain Bacteria; kingdom Bacillati; phylum Bacillota; class Bacilli; order Caryophanales; family Bacillaceae; genus Gracilibacillus; species Gracilibacillus sp. JCM 18860. The sequence continues at coordinate 385,138 of NZ_AP043868.1, read as the reverse complement.
TATTAATCTCGTGGAAAATTTGTTCCATCTGTTCAAGTGTCATGGGACCTCTCACCATTTTTACAATTTCAAGTGTTTCCGAATCAATGAAAAAGGAGGAAGGTACTCCAATAATGGAATAATTTTCGTATGTAGTCCCATCTTCATCTAAGAGAATTGTAAATGCATAACCACCTTCCTCCACGAATGGTCTAATCTTCTCGCGTTTCGTTTCAGTGGCGGTAGCATTAATGGCTAGGACTTTTACTTGATCGCCATACTTATCCTCAAACTGTTGAATGGCTGGCATTTCCTCTACACACGGCTTACACCAAGTCGCCCAAAAATTAACTAAAATAAGGTCCTTATCGACATCTGATAAAGATAATTGCTGACCTTGTAAATCCTTTAAGTGAAAGATTGGGGCAGTATCTCCTTCTTCCAGTACCTGATGATTAGGTGAAGTGATCATACCACCTTCAACTGATGGATCACCTGTGACATCAAATTCATTCGGTCCAGTATCTTCATTCGAGTTATTAGTGAAATTAGTATAGATAACAATGCCAGTTAGAATGACCAGAATTCCTAGTCCAATTATATTTTTCTTCATTATGTTTCATCCTTTTATATATTCCATTCTCATTATAAGCTAAACGATGGCGTTCGTCTAATAATCCAGTTAGTTTTACTAACAATAGTTAACATTTAACCTAACAAAAAGAGACAGCCAAGAAAATGGACTGTCTCTTCGTATTTACTATTAATTAGCAAGTTTGTTTCGTAATACCATTTGTAGAATGCCACCATGGCGATAGTAATCAATTTCCACATCACTATCAAAACGGGCAATTACTTCAAATTCAGTAGTTTTACCAGCTTCATCTGTTGCAGTTACTTTGATTAAATCACGAGGTTTAACAGTTTCATCAATTAGTACCTCAAATGTTTCCTTGCCAGTAAGTCCAAGTGAGTCTGCACTATCTCCTTCTTGGAACTGGAGTGGTAATACACCCATCATAACTAGGTTGGAACGATGAATACGTTCAAAGCTTTCAGCAATTACTGTTTTAATTCCTAAAAGATTTGTTCCTTTAGCCGCCCAGTCACGAGAGCTTCCCATACCATAGTCATTTCCTGCTAATACAACAAGTCCAGTACCATCTTGCTGGTATTTCATTGCTGCATCATAAATAGGCATTACTTCATTATCAGGCCAGTATGTTGTAAATCCACCTTCCGTCCCTGGAGCCAATTGGTTCTTAATACGGATATTTGCAAATGTACCACGCATCATCACTTCATGGTTTCCACGACGAGATCCGTAAGAGTTAAAGTTACGAGGTGATACACCATTAGCTTGTAAATATTTACCTGCTGGCATATCCTTTGCGATCGCACCAGCTGGTGAAATGTGGTCTGTTGTCACAGAATCTCCAAATTTACCAATTGCACGCATTCCGGAAAGTGTTTTTACTTTTCCTGCATCCTTGGAAAGTCCTTCAAAGAACGGAGGATTTTGAATGTATGTTGAATCACTATTCCATGAATATAATGGCTCGTCGGTTGTGTCGATTTCATTCCATTTTTCATTGGAATCGAACACATTCTCATATTCTTTACGGAAAATTTCCGGTGTTACAACTTTATTAACTTCCTCACGAACCTCATCCATTGATGGCCAAATATCATTAAAGTATACATTATTGCCGTCTTTATCCTTGCCAATTGGATCATTTTTAAGGTCGATATCAACCGTTCCCGCTAGTGCATATGCCACTACTAATGGTGGTGAAGCCAAATAGTTAGCTTTTACAAGTGGATGGATACGCCCTTCAAAGTTACGGTTACCAGATAACACAGAAGCAACTGTTAAGTCATTATCAGCAATACCCTTTTCAATTTCTTCACGTAATGGACCAGAGTTACCAATACATGTTGTACAACCATAACCAACAAGGTTAAAGCCTAATTGATCTAAGTATGGCATTAGTCCAGAGTTTTCTAGATAACTAGTAACAACCTTTGAACCTGGTGCCAATGAAGTTTTGACATATGCAGGCACTTCCAGCCCTTTTTCGACAGCTTTTTTCGCAAGTAATCCTGCTCCTAACATTACGTATGGGTTGGATGTGTTCGTACAAGAAGTAATTGCAGCAATCGCAACTGCTCCTGTTTCCATGACAGACTGCATGCCATTAGGATGATCGATTTCTACCTTTTTATCAAATTCTGACTTTTCTAAGCCAAACCCTTGATTTCCTGCAGGTGCAGTAATGGCTTCTTTAAAGGATTTTTGCATATCTGATAATGGAATTAAATCCTGTGGACGTTTTGGTCCTGATAGATTTGGTTCTAATTCTGATAGATTAATTTCCACTAGATCTGTAAACTCTGGATCTGGTTGATCAGCAGAGTACCATAGGCTGTTCTCTTTGCAATATTTCTCAACAAGTGCTATCTGATCTTCACTTCGTCCTGTTAGACGTAAATAACTTAAAGCCTCGGCATCCACTGGGAAGAATCCACATGTTGCTCCATATTCTGGTGCCATGTTTGAAATCGTTGCACGGTCAGCAAGTGGCATATCCTTTAATCCAGGTCCGAAGAATTCTACAAATTTACCAACTACTTTTTTCTCACGCAACACTTGTGTTACCTTAAGAGCTAAATCGGTAGCAGTCGTTCCGTTTGGAAAGCTTCCAGTAAATTTTACTCCGATTACTTCAGGTGCTGGAAAATAAGATGGCTGACCAAGCATTCCTGCTTCTGCTTCAATACCACCTACACCCCATCCTAATACACCTAAACCATTAATCATGGTTGTATGGGAGTCCGTTCCAACCAATGTGTCTGGGAATGCTTCTACTTCACCGTCTGCATTCTCTACTGCATGAACAACATTTGCAATATACTCTAAGTTCACTTGGTGGACAATTCCTGTTGCAGGTGGAACGGCACGATAGTTATCAAATGCTTTTTGTGCCCAGTTCAAAAATTCATATCTTTCTGCATTTCGTTCAAATTCTAATTCCATATTCGCTTGAAGTGCGTTCTTCGTTCCATACTCATCTACTTGCACAGAGTGGTCAATAACCAAATCTACTGGTACTTCAGGGTTAATTTCTTCTGGAGACCCTCCCATATCCACCATTGCTTTACGTAAAGAAGCAAGGTCAACTACTGCAGGTACACCAGTGAAATCTTGTAAAATAACTCGTGAAGGTTTGAATGGAACATCTTCTACTTTTCCTTTACCCCAGTTTGCTAGACTCTTTACATGGTCATCTTTAATAACACGTCCATCATGTTGACGTATTAATGACTCTAGCAATACACGAATTGAAAATGGTAAACGGTCAATTTTACTAAGACCAGCATTTTCTAATGCTTTTAACTGATAGTAAGTATACTTTTTACCGTTCAAATCAAATTCCTTTTTAGCTTGAAATGCATTCTCGTTAGTCATTTCTTAGCGTTACCCCCTTCAAAATGTTAGACCGAAAAACCGACCTATTCCTATCTCTTCAGATACTACATTATAGTATGCACCTTACTATTTTAAATGAAATCGGTTTATAAGTAAAATGATTCAACATATTTATCATAGTGAACCGTATAAGCCCCACTTAGGGTAATGGACGGTTCACATTCTATTCTGATACCATTAGTAGGAACAGGAACTAGAAGTCTCACTTTATTATATCACTAGATTCGATTCTTTTCACTCTAAGTAGATTGCTAGAATCGAGATCACGATATAGGTAGTCGAATACTAAATGTGCTTCCTTTTTTGACATCTGAAGTGATTTCTAAATGTCCATGATGGTTTTCGATGATTTGATTAGAGATCATTAACCCTAATCCTGTCCCGTGTTTCTTCGTTGTAAAAAAAGGTTCCTTCAATTTATGTAAAAGGTGTTTAGGAATACCTGGTCCCTCATCCTTGACATCAATAACACATGAATTTTCCTTTTGGCTAATTCGGAGTTCAATATTTCCACCATCCGACATTTCTTCAATCGCGTTTTTCACCAAATTAATAAACACTTGTTTCATTTGGGAGCGATCACAATGAATACTAATGTCATGGTCAACCACTAAGGATAACTCGATATTAAATAATTGTGCTTGAGTTTTTAAAAGTGTAACAACATCTGTTAGCATGTCCTTGACATTTTCTATATTTTTCTCATCTGTCATTGGTTTAGAAATAAATAATAACTCAGATGTGATCGTATTAATTTTTTCAATTTCATCCATCATAATTTTGTAATATTCCTGTTTATTATCCATTCCTGCTTGTAATAGTTGAATAAAACCTCTTAATGAAGTAAGTGGATTTCTAATTTCATGAGCGATACCTGCTGCTAATTGTCCAGCAATTGACATTTTTTCAGATCGAATAAGCATCTCCTCTGCTTGCTTCTTATCAGAGATATCCCTTGAAACAGTAAGTATTTTCTTTTCTCCATTCTCACATGTAATCACCTTCATGACCGATTCAAAAATAATATATTTTCCCATGGCATGACGGAAATGCAAATAATATTTTTGTTGTGACTCTTCCTCTACCTGGAAGGTTTTTCGAACATTTTTAAAATCGTCTTGCATGATATATCTCGAAACCGATTTTCCAATCAAATCCTGCTTCGCATATCCTAAGACACGTTCAACGGAATCTGAAACAAACCAAATCACTCCAGAAAGATCACTTATCGTGACAAGATCAGAGCTTGCTCGTTCAATTTGTTTGAGGATATCGCTTGGTAATTGGGATAGATTTGACTCTTTATCGAATGTTTGATTAGCTTTTGAATTTTTGTTGAGTCCTATATGACCTAACATGTATCCCCCTCCTCTCCATCTTAGAAAACAATTACATCCGTAACAGTGTAAAAAGTACAAATTTGTCGTTATTCATGCTATAATAGCGTGGTCCTATTCCATCATATGCGAATATTACATTTTTATGTCTATTAGTAGGATTCATAGTTATATTACTATAATTTTCCGCGAAAGCAAATTTTCTAGAAATTAGTTATATAAATAAGTGAGGGAAGACTATGACTTTTGAATTTATGATGTTCATTGTCGTTTGGACATTTATATTGATTGGACTCCTAGCAATCGGTGGCTATTTCATGTTTCGCAAATTCTTGAAAAGCCTACCAAAGAAAGATGGGAGATCTGATTTAGATTGGGAAAAATATTATTTGGAAAAGTCCAAGCATTTGTGGAGAAAGCCTGAAAAGGAATTTCTAGAAGAACTAATCTCACCAGTTCCTGAGCTTTTCAGAGATGTTGCTCGACAAAAAATAGCCAGCAATGTAGGAAAGCTTGCACTAACAAAAAAACAGTCTCAGATAACGCAAGAAACGTTAATCGAAGGATATATTCTAGCAACACCAAAAAGGGATCATAAATTTTTGAAAAAGAAGCTACAAGAACACCATATCGATGTCACTCCATATAACGACCTATTTAAGCTCTCCCCTGACGATTATAGTAATAAAAAATACACAGCAAAAGCACAAAAAAACTCTCGATAAATTTGTGCGATTGCTGTGTTCCTTTATTAGCGGTCTTCTGAGATATTGGTGATAATCGTTAACGTTACACCGATTACGGTTAAATAAACACCTAAATCAAATAACAGAGCAGTTGCAAGCTCCACTTCTCCAAAGATAGGAAAATGGAAGTAACCAAACGTTTGACTTAAGAACGGTTGCCCAAATAGGAAAGAACCTAATCCAGTAACCAGGGCAATGAGTAACCCGATGGAAATGAGCAATCGATAGTTAAGTGGTAGAATTTTGCTTAATGCTTTTTCCCCATAAGCCATATACATTAGCAGAATGGCAGCAGAGGTCATCAGCCCACCTACAAATCCACCACCTGGTGCGTTGTGTCCTGCTAATAATAAATAAACAGCGAATCCAAGCAAAATAAAGGAGATCAATACCGTCATTGTCCGTAAAATAAGATCATTTGTCCTCACCATACCATTACCTCTTTCTATTTAGAATCCTTTAAAATTAAAAAACCCTGATAAAAACGATGTTAGTTTTGTCATGAGATCGAAAAACAAGAAAAATCCCATAAAAATCATGACATAACCGCCTATTTTTACTAATTTGTTACTATTACGCTTAATCCAATTTAATTTACCTATGAAAAACGCTAGAATAAAAAAGGGAACTGCAAAGCCGAGTGAGTATGCTGTCATTAAAAGTATACCCGCTTCTGTATCTGTCGCCGCTAAAGAGATCACCGCCATTAGAATAGGCCCAGTACAAGGTGTCCAGCCAAGTGAGAAAGCCATTCCAATAAAGAAAGATCCTATAAAACCTGCTGGGCGATTTTTAAAATGAATTTTCTTTTCCTTCATTAAGAAGGAGAAATTCAATAGCCCCACGATGATCAAGCCAAAGAAAATAATGAGGATCGCTCCAACTTGTCTAATAAGGTCCTCCCAGCGAAATAAAAACTCGCCAATAAAACTTGTTGTAAAACCTAGTAAGATAAAAATGCTAGAAAACCCTAGAAGAAAGCATAACGTATGAATAATACTCTTATAATTAAACATACCTTGCTCTTCTTTTATATCATTCACGCTCATCCCGGTAATATACGATAAAAACGCAGGATATAGTGGTAGCACACATGGTGATATAAAAGACAAAAAGCCAGCGCCAAAAGCAATAAAAATGTTTATTTCCTGCACGGAAGTCACTCCATCTACCATATTCTTATTTCAAGTAGTATATTAATGGCAGTTATGGATTATGTATATTAGTTCTTAGCTCAACTGCCAAAATACCCTACATATAGCATAAAACCCTTGCTTCATAATAGCAAGGATTCTAATTCGACAATTATGTTACATTATTTATTATCCATTTGATTGTTCATGGCACGCATCATCTGTTTGATTTTCTTTTGCGATGGCTTCTGGCCCATTTGCATCATCATCGTGCGTAACATTTGTTCATTGATTGGTGGGTTTTTCTTTAAGTAGTTCATCATATATTTTCTCGCGATAAAAAAGCCAAGTGCAACACCGGCTAATAATGCAACCACGATAAATATAATCCAAAGAAAAGTGCTCATTAAAACGTTCCTCCTTCAAATTCTCTCTCATACAGTATAGTAAATGTCGATTAATAATACAAGCATCGGTAATAGAAAAATTGTGCTAAACGACAAATTTAAACAGATATGAGGCAAGTAAAAATCCTTAGCTCATGAGCTAAGGATTTCTACGACCATTAAAATAATGAATGAACATGCTTCACTACATTTTCTACTGTAAAGCCATATTCTTCGATAATTTTATTTCCATTAGCTGATGCACCAAAACGATCAATCGCAATGATAGCACCTTCTGTACCTACATAACGCTCCCAACCAAGGGATGATGCCATCTCAATACCTACACGCTTCTTGACTGCTTTAGGTAGTACAGATTCTTTATATGCTGCATCCTGCTTGTCAAAACGATCCCAAGAAGGAATACTTACAACACTCACATCTTTTCCTTCCTCTTTAAGTGCTACTTGTGCTTTTACCGCTAATTGCACCTCAGAACCAGTTGCTACGAGAATCGCATCAGGTGTTTCTTTAGAAGATGGGCTTACGATATATCCACCTTTTTTCACACCTTCATACGCCTTTTCCGCAGTCCCTTCAAGTGTTGGAAGGTTTTGACGTGTTAGAACAAGAGCTGTTGGTTGATCTGTTGATTCTATTGCTAAACGCCATGCAGCTTGAACTTCATTTCCATCAGCTGGACGAATCACTGATAAATTAGGCATTGCTCTAAATGCTGCTAATTGCTCAACAGGCTCATGTGTTGGTCCGTCTTCTCCTACTGCAATCGAGTCATGTGTTAATACATAAGTTACTGGTAAGTTTTGAATAGCAGATAAACGTACTGCTGGACGTAAATAGTCACTGAATACGAAGAATGTACCACCAAATACTTTTAATCCACCGTGAAGTGCCATACCATTTAATGCAGCTGCCATCGCAAATTCACGTACACCGAACCAGATGTTACGTTTGTCAGGCTCTGCTGCAGAGAAATCACCAGCATCTTTTAAGTTAGTTTTATTAGAGCCTGCTAAATCAGCGCTTCCACCAAATAAGGATGGTACAGTTTTAGCGATAGCATTTAATACTTCACCAGATGTTGCACGTGTAGCGGCTGTATCTTCTCCTGCCTTATATACAGGAAGGTCTTTATCCCAATTTTCTGGCAATTTATTTTGAATTGCATCATCTAGCTCTTTAGCTAGTTCAGGAAAAGCATTTTTGTAAGAAGCAAATAATTCGTTCCATGCTTTTTCTTCAGATTCGCCTTTATCCACAATTTTAGTTTGGAAATCTTGGTATACTTCGTCAGGAACGTGGAATGGTTCATGCTCCCACTTATAAAATTCTTTTGTTAAGGTCACTTCATCTGCTCCTAATGGGGCACCATGAGATGCAGAAGAGGCAGATTTGTTAGGTGAACCATAACCAATAACGGTTTTTACCTCAATTAACGTTGGTTGATCCGTATTTTCTTTGGCTTTCGCAATAGCTTCTGATATGGCCTTCGTATCATTACCATCTTCTACTAAGATTACTTGCCAGCCATATGCTTTAAAACGATCTGCTACATTTTCGGAGAAGGATTTATTTAATTCACCATCCAAAGAAATATCATTGGAATCATAAAGTGCAATTAATTTGCCTAGCTTTAAGTGAGCGGCTAATGATGCCGCTTCGTGAGAAATACCTTCCATTAAATCCCCATCACTTACAAGGGCATAAGTGTAATGATCTACTACATTATAATTGTCTTTGTTATATTTAGCTTCCAAGTGTTTCTCAGCCATTGCCATTCCAACACTCATAGCAATTCCTTGTCCAAGCGGACCAGTTGTCGCTTCAACCCCATCCGTATGATGCACTTCTGGATGTCCAGGAGTTTTGGAATCCCATTGACGGAAATTTTTTAAGTCCTCAATAGTAACTTGATAACCGGAAAGGTGTAACAGGCTGTATAAAAGCATGGAACCATGACCTGCTGACAATACAAAGCGATCACGATTAAACCATTTTGAGCTTTTCGGATTATGTGTCATATGTTCTGTCCATAGAGTGTAAGCCATTGGTGCTGCACCCATAGGTAAACCTGGATGACCAGAGTTAGCCTTTTCAATTGCGTCTATTGACAAAGTTCGAATCGTATTTATCGACATTTGTTCAACTTGATTTGACATGTAATTATCCCCTTTCAATAAGCAAAATATGTACGCACATCTATAATCCTATAACGAAATGCCAAATAAGACAAGTATATATACGAAAAAAGGTGTTTTTTTCTCGTAACTATTTGAAATGATGTACTTAAATCCGAGAAATAGTGTACACTATTTCTTGGATTTAAGTTTTTTAAGCTTCTCTGGTGTCACATCATTTCCATTTGGGTCAACGACTGTCATCCCTTTCATATGATTTTTAAATGATTTTCTCACATTTTGCAAATACTCTTGACGTAGCTGTTGTTGTTCCTCTTTTTCTTTATCAGATAAGCGGACTTTTTTTGCTTTATTGGCCAACTCATTAATTCGAGCAATTTTTTCCTTTGAAAGCATTTTTAAGCTCCTTTTTTTGATTACTAGGGTATAACCTTTTTCAAAATTAGAAAAAGAGCATACTCACAATTGTATACTCTCTTCATTGTAATTTATTTTTTTTATTTTTTTCAAGCATAATGTATTCTTGATAGCGTCTATGGATCGTGGCCTTAGAAACTTCATAGCCCATCCCTTTTAAGATCGAGGCAATCTCTTGAAAGGTTAGCTTATTTCCTTTTAACCGAACTACTTCATCGATTGGAAATTCCTTTCGTTCTCTTCCCTTAGCGAGATGTTGATTAGTTAGGTTGTCTGCTGGGTTATAACCATTTTGGACTGCCTTTTTCATCCCTCTTTTTATTTTAGCGTTATGTAGCTTTCGTTGGTATTCCTCTACAATAGATACTATTTGTAAGACCATGGAATCCCCTTCAGAAAGCTCTAACTTACCACCTTGCGATAATGAATAGATGTCTACCTCTAGCTTAGCTATTTGATGTAATAAGGCAATTTTTGCATTTCCCCTACCTAATCTTGTTTCGTCTTGGATAAGTAGAAGGTTTGCCTGCTTTCTTTGAAATGCTTCGAGCATATCAAAAATCCCTTCTCTTTCTACCTCATAGCCACTTTGCTTTTCTTTGATTATTTTTACTACATTTATATTGCTTTTTTTAGCAAACTCTATTAACTCCTCTGTTTGCCTTTTTAATGACGTTGACTGAGTATCCTTTTCTGTACTAACTCTACTGTATATAATGGCATGCACGGACTACGACTCCTTAAATACTAAAGATAATAGAACTATACAAGAAAATAAGCACTATAACAAAAGAAAATAAATAAAATAAGTCAATTTTCGATAACTTTTTTAACATTTTTACCCCTCCATAGAACTTTTGTTCGTACTTTTATTATATACGAACAGAAGTTCCTGTCAAGTGTTTTTTTCGAACGAATGTTTGTGAATTTAGAAATGGTATGATATACTATTTTTAATAAATCATACGCAAAAGGAGTTTCATAAATGACAAATTTATCAAAACGACAAGAGCAAATCCTTGCCTATATCAAGGAACAGGTCGATTTAAAAGGTTATCCTCCTTCTGTTAGAGAAATTGGCCAAGCCGTTGGGTTAGCTTCTAGTTCTACTGTTCATGGCCACCTTGCTAGACTTGAGAAAAAAGGATATATTCGCCGAGATCCAACAAAGCCTCGTGCTATAGAAGTACTAACTCAAGAAGGGGAAGCAGATATTCCTCAAATGGAAGCAATGTTTGCTCCTGTCATTGGTAAAGTTACGGCAGGTCTTCCTATTACCGCTGTTGAAAATATTGAAGAATATATTCCGATTCCAAGCACTGACACACATGACAGTGACCAATTATTTGTATTAGTAATTGAAGGAAACAGTATGATCGAGGCTGGAATATTAGATGGTGATAAAGTGATTGTTAAACAACAAAACACTGCACAAAATGGGGAAATTGTGGTAGCTATGACTGAAGATAGTGAAGCAACTGTAAAAAGATTCTTCAAAGAAAAGGATCATATTAGATTACAGCCCGAAAATGCTACAATGGATGCACTTATTTACGATAATGTGAGCATCTTAGGTAAAGTGGTTGGGTTGTATCGTCATTTATAAAAAGGAAAAACGAAGATCATAGGTCTATGATCTTCGTTTTTTTATACAATATATACGTTTTAATCTCGTTCTAACTTATGTTCCGTTTCCTCAAATAATATGTCTAATTCCTCTATTTTTCGGTCTATATCTTCTTTTGTAATCACATGCGGGAGACCTTCTTGTTCATGCTTTCGAATACTTAAACTCATACATATTCCTCCTGATATGATTTCTAGATATTATATTATTCGCCATTTATTCTCAGAATCCTTGTTAAGATTTGTAAAATTAACTATTTATTTTACATTGCATAAAATATAGAGATTCGACTATAATAGGAACATATGTTTGTTACCTGAGGAGTGAGTGTAATGAGATACATTGGTGAACAAGAATTTAAAACAGCAACACGATTCTTATTTCTCACGATGACCATTCAAGTCATCCAATCTGACATTAAGCGATTGGAAAAATTATCCCCTTTTAAAATTAATGAGCCCTATTTGGCACTACTGCATCGATTAGAGATCAAAGCTACCGCCGAAAGACGATTGTTAAAACAAGAAATGTACAAGGAAAATATACAAGTTATCTTATCTGACAAAGATGGCACGTTTACCGAATATACATTTATTTGCAAAGGAAAGGAAGAGAAACGAAGATACTTCAACCCCGCTATTCGTAGTAAGGTGAGGAATATGATAGAGGAACTAATTAGTGGTGAGGAAAACAAAACAGAAACCTGTCAATAAATGGTAGGTTCTTTAGGTCATGCGTAAGTGCGTCGCTTTAATGCACCATATACCTCTTGGGCATGTTGATCACCATGTTTAGAAAGATGATGTTCTATATCCACCCTTTTTTCTTCAAAAAAGGGGTGAACTTGGGTGGTGTCTGCTATATGATAGATCCCTATTAAAATCTCCACGCCTTCACTTAATAAGAAGCAGTCTACTGTCTTCAGTAAAATATGGATAATAGCTGGAATCTGAAGAAATGCCTCTTCAGAAGTTAATCCCTCGACCAGATTCTCATAGGCATTTTGAAAATACCATTCATCATTTTCTAACTTTTTCTCCCAATCCTCAAAAATATTTAAGATAGCATTCTCCATCCTTTTTCTGTACTTTCTCCAATTAGACTTTTGTTATATTTCTGCTGTGTAAAAATTAACATATAAAATAAACGTTTGGAGAAATGTCCAAACGTTTATTCGTTAATTAAGATAATGATATTAGATGCTCATAACGCCACCTTTGGAAGCATTTGTTACGAGTTTAGAATATCTACCCAACCAGCCATTTTTAATTTTAGGCTCAAAAGGTTTTAGTGATTTTTTACGTTCTGCTAACTCTTCATCGGATAAGTCTACATTTAATGTACGGTTAGGTAAGTCGATCTTGATAATATCTCCATTTTCAATTAACGCAATTGGACCACCTTCTGCCGCCTCTGGAGATATATGACCAATTGAAATACCACGTGATGCTCCCGAAAAGCGTCCATCTGTTAGAAGTGCCACTGTTTTCCCTAAGCCACGCCCCATGATAGCCGATGTAGGTGCTAGCATTTCTGGCATTCCCGGCCCACCTTTTGGTCCTTCATAACGAATGATCACAACATGCCCTTCCTTCACAGTGCCATCATCAATTGCAGCCTGTGCTTCATCTTGAGAGTTAAATACAATAGCTTCACCTTCGAACACTTTGATAGAAGGATCTACAGCACCTACTTTAATTACAGCACCTTCTGGAGCGATATTTCCGAATAGGATCGATAAACCACCAACAGGGCTATATGGATTGTCAATTGGACGAATAACTTCTTTATTTGTAATTTCATAGTCGCTGACAAGATCACCCATTGTTTTGCCGGTAATCGTTAAGCGTTCTGGATGAATGGCACTAGGTATCTTTGTTAACTCGTTAATGATCGAGCTTACACCACCGGCCCTATTAATATCATCCATCGAAATGTCGGATGCTGGCATAATTTTTGCAAGATATGGTACACGTTCAGCGACTTTATTAATGTCTTCAAGATCATATTCAATACCTGCTTCACGAGCAATGGCTAGTGTGTGCAATACCGTGTTGGTGGAACCGCCCATTGCCATATCTAGTGCAAATGCATCGTCAATTGCTTCTTTTGTAATAATATCACGAGGCTTTACATCCTCTTCAATCATACGAACTAAATGTTTTGCTGCTTCGTAGATTAGTTCTTTACGTTTTTCACTAGTAGCGACAATCGAACCATTTCCTGGAAGGGCTAAGCCTAGCATTTCCATTAAACAGTTCATGGAGTTTGCTGTAAACATACCAGAGCAAGATCCACAAGTCGGACAAGCATTCGCTTCAATATCGTTAAATTCTTCTTCCGTCATTTTACCAGCTTTATATGCACCGACACCTTCAAAAACAGATGTCAAGGAGAGTTGTTTTCCACTTGAACTCATACCAGCTTCCATCGGCCCACCTGAGACGAAAACAGAAGGTACATTTGTACGAGCAGCTGCCATTAACATACCTGGTGTAATTTTGTCACAGTTCGGAATGTAAAATACACCATCAAACCAGTGAGCATTAATTACTGTCTCTGCACTATCTGCAATTAATTCACGACTTGGCAAGGAATAACGCATACCAATATGCCCCATCGCAATACCATCATCTACACCAATTGTGTTGAATTCAAATGGAATACCACCTGCTTCAATAATGGCTTCTTTTACTACTTTCGCAAATTCTTGTAAATGAACATGACCAGGTATAATATCAATATAAGAGTTACAAACACCAATAAATGGTTTCCCCAAATCCTTTGCTTTTACTTTTCCTGTAGCATACAAAAGACTACGATGAGGGGCACGATCTACCCCAATCTTAATCGTATCACTTCTTCTCATCTGCACACACCCCTGTATTTTTTATATGTAATATGTATTTTATATCGACAGTTGTCTGCTGTCAATAGTGTTGTATGAGGTCTTAAAAAATTTCTATCATTATAGGCTTTACTTTTGCCACAAAAAAACATCCTGTGCTTAACAAGATGCCATATATCCTTATTCAATTCCTAATTCCTTCATAGCGTGTAGAATATGTATTTTCATGGCGCTTTTTGCACCTTCTGGATTACGATTTTTCATGAATTCCATAATCATTTTATGATCATTAATTGTCTCTTTAATCGCTAGCTCTTTTTTCTTAGAAAGAATAACTCCTTTGTCAATCGCTTGATAAATAACAGGCATAAGCTTTTCCATAAATTCATTATGGGTAGCTTTAACAATTGATTTATGGAAATTTTGTTCAACTGCTGTCCTATCCTCATTCCGGTTAATTCTCTCTTCAATTTGGAGTCCATATTCTAGAATTCGCTTTAACTCAACATCCGTCGCTCGAATCGTAGCATAATAAGCAGCTTCTGGCTCAAATATTAGGCGCATTTCATATAAATCCTTCGCGTTAATTTTAGCATCTGTCAAAAAACTTAAGGATTCTATGTTATTTACATCAATATCTTCTTTGATATAAGTACCTTTCCCTCTTTTAATCTCTACAATACCATTTGTCACTAAGATTCTAATCGCTTCGCGAAGGGTTGTCCTGCTAATATTAAGCTCCTCGGAAAATTCATTCTCGTTTGGAAGCTTATCGCCCGGGTGAAATCTTTTTTCAATTGCAATCATGGACATAATATCATCCGCTACGCTATCTGATAATCTTTTTTGCTCCATATAATTTATTCCACCTTATTGTCTTTTAGAAAAGACATTTCCAAATCTGTTATCCATTTCAAAAGTTCTTGCTGTGTTGTTAACAATTTAATGGCTGGTCCGCTGTCGGTTCCTATTTGATGATTTATTTGACCACTATCTAAAGTGATAAACAAGATTAATTCATTGTTTGCCAAATCGTTGGATCGAATATAGATGAAGCTTAAGTCAGGCTCTAAACCATTCAAATAATCTACCGAATCACCGATTAAAGGAATGGATTGGATTTGCTCCTTTAATAGTTGAATATCCTGCTCCGTCCAAATGATATTCGTTTCAATTGTAGAAAATCCGAAAGATAAATACGTGTCTAAACTTAATCGAATAGTGGCACCTACTTTTACTTTTTCCTTTAATTCCATTTTAAGCTCTACCCTACTATAATCATAGTGTAAATCTTTTAAAGAAACCAATATTAGCGCTCCTATTCTATTTTGAATTTATTCGTTTTCTATAGCCTTTTTTAGGTATAGTTGTATTATATACCCAAGCAATAGTTTCTGTACATACTATATTTAAATAAGCAGATACTTCTATTTTTCATAAATAAAATGATCTAAAATCAAGAAAGAGCCGCACCACGGCTCTTTCTGTTCATCTCATTATGCTTTTACCCAATTCACAGCTTTATTACTTGATGGAGAAGGAGGAAACTGTTCGCCTTCTTCCAATCTAATTTCTGTATCACCCTCGTTAGTGGATCCTTCGTTAACTAAACTGTCAATCTTGAATAAACCACTTTCCGGGGCCTTTTCTCCTGTTTTGTAAGTTTGCTTGTTTGCCATGATTCTCCACCTCCTAATAAATTCAAAAGCTAATTATTAGCTTTTCTATAAAAATGTATACCACTGATTTACGTATATAAACATTAAAAGGCTTTAAAATAGAAATGTAATATTTATGTAATATTTATGTAATTTTAATTGAACCTACGCTTATCTTTAATGTGTAGCTTTTTCTAAACATGGGTAATGTAGAGTGAAAATTCAATTTATGGAAGGAGCGGACTTAGTATATGCGAATACCAAAAATTAAAAATTATACAAATGGGGATACAAAGGACATAAGCATAGCGGGTCAGTCATTAGAAATTTATTTTAAAGAAAAATATGCTTCCTTACAATTACTTGGGGATATATTAGTTGGTATATTTTTTGTAAGCGGTAGTATATTAAATTTCTTCCAAAGTGTAAGCTTATACGGGAATATCCTTTACTTATTAGGAAGTATTTCTTTGACTATCCGCCCTTTATTAAAAATAACCAAAAGAATTTGGATTTACAAACAGAATCCTAATTAATTCTAGTTCACGATCTAATTGTGATTTGAGCATTAAGATTATACTGTATAATTACTTATACAAAGGTTAGCGGCACCTACCTTTTAAGTGGGTGCTTTAGTACTTTATTCTGGTAGTAAAAAAATCGAGTACTAATAATGACTTAAAAAGAATAGGAGCTTAAGCAAATTGGTTAAATTAAAGGATAGTAATATTGATTTCGATTGTAATAAAGAAACCCCCTATTTTCAAGTTACGTCAAAGCAAAGAATTAGATTGGCTATAGAAGATTTAAATATTAGCTTAATCCAAACAATTATTGGGGATATATTTAAAGAGGAGGATAAAATAAGTCTTATATTTTTATCCGAATACTATTTAAATAACATTCGTCGTTCTACAAGGTCCAGAATCGGGAAAATAATTAACATTACCAACTGGCATGAGACTGTAGTTAGAGAGGAAGCTAGTGGTAATGGGGAAGTATACGTTACGATAAAGAATTTAAATCGTGAGGATATATCGAAATATTGCTCAGCATTTTATAAAGGTCATACGGAAGCTTATATTTCTTTTTTTAACGATGAATTTCTGTTATATGTTAGCAGTGATGTTAGAAAAATAGAAAACTTAAAGCAAAATTATTCTGGTTTATTTAATAAATATCATGAAAACGGTTATTAAAATAACTAATTCCAAAATTTTGGATATGTAAGGTATAGTCCCTATCCACTGGCACTACAAGGAGCTGTGGCTAAGGATAAGGACTGAACATAAAGGGGACGACTTAAAATACTGAAACACTGTTAGTTTATTTTAGATTTTCTTGTGCAACGGTGGAACGATTAACCATCCTTTTTCTTTATTTAGTCGAAGGGCTTTTGCTCCAACTTGGACTTTGCTCATATGGAACTGTCCAAATAACATGGCAATGTCTTCACGTATAGATTGTCCAATGGCTTGACTACATGCAACAAGACCTTGAGAAATGTTCAAAGAGATGGCTGAACTGATTTCTGGATCGTTCAATCTTGCACCAACCGGAATATCTTCTAAATCGGCAACAGATTTATCTGGTGGAGCAGGTGGAAGAGCAACCCCATTGACCTTAAGTATTTCCTCTATTTCTTGAGTCTCCTGTTTACTTCCTTGTACAAGTTCTTCTAACAAACGTTTTAAGTCTTTATCTCCAGCATGGTTATACATGGTCTGATAACTGGAAGAATTTCCTTTAGCTACTGCTAGGAAACTCCAAAGACTAAAAACTTCACCATAGTGTAGAGGTTCTTTTTGTTGATATCCACTTAAAATACCCAAATAACTCACTCCTTCGTTTAATTACATATGTATTTTGAGTAGTTTTGAGCCAGTATATTCATAAAAATACAAAATCCCACCACTTTTTGGTGATTGGCGTTGAAAAATAGCAGTATTCATCATCGCATTGCTTTTATAGTTTGGATAAAATTATAAAAGATATATATTTCGAATTATATATTAAATGATGATTAATTTTTGTGGGTGTTGTTGTGAGCGCCTTAAATCCCAGGAGTGTTTGTATGAATTTAGACAACTCAATAAATTTGTCCAACATAAATATTTCTTATTTGTCAATAATATAACTAAATAATTCGTTTAACATAGTATAAGAGGTGATCATTTGGATAAAGAGGATTTAAGGCTCACATCAGCTGAAATTGGAACATTGTGGGGAGAATATGTAAATGGAACAGTCGTTGATATTGTAAACAAATATATGTTATCTATCATAGAAGACGAACAAATAAAAACTCTTTTTGAAGATGCTATAGAAACTTTTGGTAGCCAAAAGAAACAGATTTCAACCTTTATCGAAAATGAAGGATTCCCTGTACCGGTTGGATTTACGGAAGCAGATCTTAATAAAGAGGCAAAAAGGTTATTCTCGGACATTTTCTGTCTACATTATTTGCACATTATGACATTGCATGGGTTAATAGGGCATACGACTTCATTCAGTACTTCAGTGAGAAAAGATTTAAGAGATTTTTATGATTTATGCATCGATAGTGGTAAAAAAATGTACCATCAAACAATTGAATTACTATTAGAAAAGGGACATTTCCAAAGAGATCCGTATTTTTATCCTGAAATAAACCCAGATTTTATTTCGGGACAACAATTTTTGGATGGGTATTTTGGGGATCAACGTCCTTTGGCTGCAACAGAAATAATTAGCATCTCTTTTAACATTAAGAAAAAGATAATGGAAAAATCCCTTTCCATTGGATTCAGTCAAGTAGCACAATCAAAAGAAGTTAGAAAATTTTTAAAGTTAGCACAGAAAACATCTGATAAGCAAATTCAGTCATTTGGGGAAATATTGCATCAAGATAATTTACCTGTACCAATGTCATGGGAATCAGAGATCACAACCTCCCAAGATTCACCTTTCTCAGATAAATTGATGGTATATCATATAGGTTTTCTATTACAAACCGCACAAGCCTTCCATGGGGCTGGACTTGCAACAGCAATGCGAACAGACCTAGTTCTGAATTATGAACAAACCATCTTAAAAAGTTTAATGGTTACGAAAGAATGGTTTAATATTATGACGAAAAATAAATGGTTAGAACAACCACCACTCGCTCCAAATAGAAAAGAGATTGCAAAAGATAAATAAAATAATAAGAACATTTTTAAGAAGGTCTGTACCAATGAATAAGAGTGTTGTTGAAAAACTAATGTGGAGTATCGCTTTTCCGGGGTTTGGACAGTATTTAAACGGTAAGTTATTTAAAGGAACATTTCTTTTGATAATTGAAATTCTGATTAATGTACAAGCTAATTTTAATCAAATCATACTTTTTAGTTTCCATGGCGAGATCGGGAATGCCATAAACCATGCAAACTATCAGTGGTTGATGTTTTACCCATGTCTATATTTTTTTTCTATGTGGGATGCAGTGAAAGATGCAGGTGGGGGAAAAAGTCATTATTCTTTTCTCCCATATGTGTTTTCTGCATTTTTTGTAACAGTTGGGTTGATTCTTTCTTCAAACTTAACTATATTCGGGGTGTTATTGGGGCCAGTATGGCTTCCGATATTGTTTGTTTTGCCTGGATTAATAACAGGTATAATTATTAAAAAAATCATAACAATACTCAATAAACCTTCCAGATCATAATCATCCATCTTTTTCAATTCTCTTTTCACCAAGCTCCATTTATTTTAGAGTTTAGGTGACACCTGCCCGTTACAACTTTTAAAAATAAACATACAATACACTATCTGAGCTCAAGGAGGTGTTTCTAACTATGAGCGGTGGTACTGGTTATGGCTACGGTGGTGGCTTTGCATTGATTGTCGTATTGTTTATTCTACTAATTATTATTGGCGCATCCTTCTATGGTGGTTATGGTTATTAATATAATAATGATCTCGCACCCATAAAACCTCTTATTATGGGAGATACAGATAGGAAGTAACCTCCTTTCTGTATCTCCATTACATAGTCCATCACTCTTTTTCATCACTTACGACAAAAGAGACAATATTAGTTAGTTTCGGTATGAATGATTGTATAAAAAGCAAAATATACAACAGGATTTCCAAAATACAAAAAGGATGCCTTGGAAGAATCACGAAAACACAAAGCATCAATAAATTTTATGAGGCGAATTTGGGGTAAAGCATATGGGGACATAATATCCAAATATGTCCATAACCAAACAAAAACCCCTCAACACCAGAAGTGTCAAGGAGTTTCCTTCCTTAAAATGCGGAAATGTATTGTTCTCTTTCCCAAGGGTGAACCTGTGTACGGAACATATCCCACTCAATTTCTTTTGATTCGATAAAGTGTTCAAATAGGTGTTCACCTAATGCTTCAATGATTACTTCGTCTTTTTTCAATTCTTCTAAAGCATCAGCTAATGTTGCAGGTAAATCTTGAATACCATTAGCTTCTCTTTCTTCTTTGTCCATAATATAAATATTGCGATCAATTGCTTTTGGTGCTTCTAGATTATTTTTAATACCATCTAAACCAGAAGCTAATAGCACAGATAGAGCTAAGTAAGGGTTCGCCGCAGGGTCTACACTACGAACTTCCACTCTTGTACTTGCACCACGGGAAGAAGGAACACGAATTAATGGACTACGATTTGATCCAGACCATGCCACATAACAAGGTGCTTCATAGCCCGGTACTAAACGTTTATAAGAGTTTACTGTTGGGTTTGTTACCGCAGTAAAGGAAAGGGCATGCTTAATCGTACCAGCAATAAATTGATAAGCCGTTTCACTTAATTGTAATGGACCATTCTCATCTAAGAATGTATTCGTTTTTCCTTTAAACAAAGACATATTACAGTGCATACCAGATCCATTGACACCGAATAATGGTTTTGGCATAAATGTTGCATGCAAACCGTGCTTACGTGCAATGGTTTTTACTACTAACTTGAATGTTTGAATATCATCGGCATGTTTAAGAGCATCGGAATATTTAAAGTCAATTTCATGTTGACCTGGAGCTACTTCGTGGTGAGAAGCCTCTATTTCAAATCCCATTTCTTCTAATTCTAATACAATATCACGTCGGCAATTTTCACCTAAATCTGTTGGAGCAAGGTCAAAATAGCCACCTTTATCATTTAATTCAAGAGTAGGATCCCCTTTTTCGTCAAGCTTAAATAAGAAAAATTCAGGCTCCGTACCAATATTAAATGCGGTAAAACCTAAGTCTTCTGCAATTTTTAAATTGCGTTTCAAGTTATAACGCGGGCAGCCAGAGAAAGGAGTACCATCAGTATTGTAAATATCACAAATAAAACGTGCTACTTTACCTTTTTCTGATGTCCAAGGGAATACAACAAATGTGTTTAAATCTGGATATAGTTTCATATCAGATTCTTCAATTCGAACAAATCCTTCAATAGAAGATCCGTCAAAGACCATTTGATTATCCAAAGCTTTGTCTAATTGGCTTAGAGGAATTTCTACATTCTTAATTGTTCCAAGTAAATCTGTAAACTGTAAACGAATAAACTTGACATTTTCTTCTGCAATTTTGCGTTTGATCTCTTCTTTAGTTAATCCCATTCATTTATTCTCTCCTTTATTGTTTAATGGAAGAACCTAGATAGTTCTCCCTGTCTTAACGAAGTTTTGCCCAATCTGCCCGCATCCATTAATTCTTTTTGCAGGATTTTGCGAAGTTCTTTTTCCGATAATTCTTCTTCGCTTACTTTCTTTTCTTCCGTTTTTGGCATTTCCTTGATCAACATTACTTGTTTAATGCCAGCCAAATTAATTCCTTTTTCAATCAACTCTTTAATCTCCAATAGACGATCTACATCATTAAACGAAAAAAGACGTTGATTACCTTCTGTGCGAGAAGGATGAATTAATTGGTGTTGCTCATAATAACGGATTTGTCTTGCTGTTAGCCCTGTCAAGGACTTTACAATTCCGATAGAAAATAAGGGCATAGAACGTCGATCGATTTCGCTCATTACATAAACCCCTTTCTATAAAATTATGATATACTTATTATACATTATGCAGGTTATCTGTCAAGGGATGTTAGAAAACCTTACATATAAAATGGCGAATCATTCTTGATGCTATAAATTGCACTTGTGACGGCTAATTTAACATGAGCATAAGTTAAGCCACCCTGAACAAAAGCAATATAAGGGGGACGAATCGGACCATCGGCAGTTAATTCCAAGCTTGCACCTTGCATAAATGTACCTGCCGCCATAATTACCTCATCTTCGTATCCAGGCATTGGTGCAGGATATGGTACTACATGTGAATTAATCGGAGACTGAGTTTGAATGGTCTGACAAAATTGAATCATCTGTTCTGCTGTATCAAACTCTACCGATTGAATGAGATCTGTTCTTTTCTCATGATAACTAGGAGAAGTACGAAAACCGTGTGAATTCAATACATAAGAAGAAAAGACAGCACCGCGAAGTGCCTCACTCACGGTATGTGGTGCTAAGAATAATCCTTGATACATTTCTTGAAGCATGCCAAGGCTTGCACCAATTTCTTTCCCGATTCCAGGTGCAGTTAAACGAAATGCAGCCATTTCCACTAATTCTTTTTTTCCTGCTACATAGCCTCCCGTTCTCGCGATCCCTCCACCTGGGTTTTTGATTAAAGAACCTGCGATGATATCTGCACCAACTTCTAGGGGTTCCTTCGTCTCTACAAATTCGCCATAGCAATTATCTACGAAAATGATCAGATCTTTTTTTATTCTCCTAAGCTCTTCGATTGCTTTTTCTATTTTTTCAATAGAAAGTGATGGTCTACTATCATATCCTTTAGAGCGTTGAATGGCGACAACCTTTGTATTTGACTGGATAGATTTTTCTACTTCCTTCATATTAATGTCCCCATCAAGAAGTGGAACATAATCATACTCAATGCCAAAGTCTTCTAACGCCCCTCCCTTTCTATCATCTGATTTAATTACTTGTTCTAACGTATCATAGGGCTTACCTGTTATGTAAAGCAGATGATCATTTGGGCGAAGCACACCAAATAGCGCTAATGTTATGGCATGGGTACCGGAGGAGATTTGTGGGCGAACAAGGGCATCCTCGGCTTTGAACACCGAGGAATATACCGCTTCTAGCTTATCTCTTCCATAGTCGTCATAACCGTAGCCAGTAGTTGGATTAAAATCACTGTCACTTACCGCTAGCTTTTGGAACGCTTCTAACACCTTCTTCTGGTTATATAATTCGTTTGCTTGTATTCTTTGCAAATATGGCTCAATTTGTTTCTCTATTTTTTTAATTTCTTCTGAAATCGTCATTGTTGCTGGAACTCCTTTATTTCACGCATAATGGGATGGCTTTGGTCGACAAAGCCTTTCACTAAATAGCCCTCTGTTACTTCCTGATAAGCCAATTCATCTATAATAGAATGCTTTTTTAAACGATTAAGTGTTCGACTTTCACTTTCAGGAATAAGACATTGATATGGCTGCATTTGTTCGGAAAGAAATGCTTCGATTTTTTCCTTTAATTGTAATAAATCTGCCTCATTCCTCGCACTCATTAAATAATATGGATGGCTATGTGGGATAAAATCATCCGAATCGATCAAATCTTTTTTATTATAGATGGTCAATACCGGTATTTCACTAGCTTCTAGTTCCTTTAATTGCTGTAATACCGTTTCTTCATGATCCTCTTTATCTGGTGCTGCTACATCGATAACATGTAAGATTACATCAGCTTCTTTTACCTCTTCTAAAGTCGACCGAAATGCTGCGATTAGTGATGTTGGTAAATCCTGAATAAAACCAACTGTATCTGTTAAGATTAGTTCCAATCCTTTTGGAAGTCGTAGCTTTCTTGTCAACGGATCAAGTGTTGCAAATAACTTATCTTCCTGTAATGACTCACTTCGAGTCAAGGCATTAAAAATGGTTGATTTCCCTGCGTTCGTATAACCGACAATAGCAATTTGCAACAAGTGATTTTTCCTTCTTTTACTACGATACTGTTCCCTTTGATTGACAACTGACTTTAATTGATACTTAAGCTCATCCATTCTCCTTTGGATATGTCTGCGATCTGTTTCTAACTTTGTTTCACCTGGACCTCTTGTTCCAATTCCAGCCCCTAGTCTCGAGAGATCGGTACCCTGACCACGTAATCTTGGAAGCATGTACGCATATTGCGCTAATTCAACTTGCAATTTTCCTTCCCTTGTTTGCGCTCTTGCGGCGAATATATCTAGAATAAGCTGACTTCTGTCAATAATTCGAACTTCAAGGTAATCCTGAAGATTCCGAATTTGCCCCCCAGATAACTCATGATTGGCAATCACCACATCGATTTCTTCTTCTACACATATAGCTTTAATTTCTTCAAGCTTTCCTTCGCCGACATATGTAGCAGGATGTGGATTGATTCGTTTTTGTGTAAGGGTATGGACAACCATACCATCAGCTGTTTTTACTAAAGCCTTTAATTCCTCTAGTGAATAGATAAATCGGTCATTCTCGTCTTTCTCTGTCATAATTGCGATTAACAAAACTCGTTCTATTCTGATCACCTACTTTTTATCACTCAAATCAAATGGCGCTATTCATCATAGCGCCACTTTTTTATTCCTTATCTAGTGTTACATTTTTAGCTGGAGAAAATGTAGAAATAGCATGCTTAAAAATTAACTGCTGCTTACCTTCAGTTTCAAGCAGAACAGTAAAGTTATCAAAAGCTTTTACTACTCCTCTTAATTGGAAACCATTTGTTAAGAAGACCGTAACGGGAATGCGTTCTTTTCGTAATTGATTTAAGTATTGGTCTTGAATATTGACTGATTGAGACATTGCAAATCCTCCTCATTTTTCTCTATACTTTACTAATTCTATTTTTTTATTAGGAATCCTTCTAAATCACTTAAAATAATTCGAAAAACTTTCTCCTTCGTCTCAGGAAGTATGGAATACCATTGTACCGGCATTTTATTTTTGAACCAAGTATATTGTCTTTTGGCAAACCTTCTAGAATTTCTTTTCAAAAGATCCAAGGCACCTTCTAGTGATATCTCGCCTTTATAATATGGTATCAATTCCTTATATCCGATCCCACGCATAGACTGTGTGTGTTCATATCCATTATCAAGCAATTTCTTCACTTCTTCTAAAAGGCCATCTTCTACCATCTGATCCACTCTTGCATTAATTCGATCATACAATACAGCTCGGTCCATATCTAATCCAACAATATAAGCATCATAGAGCATCTCATTCTGATCCTGTTGGTATTCTGTCATCGTCTTGCCTGTCCGATCATATACTTCTAATGCTCTTATTAATCTTCGCTTATTATTGGGATGTATTTTCTCTGCTTGTTCAGGATCGATTTGCTTTAATCTCTCATAAACTGCTTCTATACCTTTTGTTTCGATTTCTGATTCAATTCTTTGCTGATAAATAGCATTACGTTCTTCCTCTGCGAACTGATAGTCATAAAGTACGGATTGGATATATAAACCCGTGCCACCGGCAATAATCACGGTTTTATTACGCGCAGCAATTTCTCGAATGGATTCTCTAACTCTTTTTTGAAAATCAGCAACTGAAAAAGAGTCTGCTGGATCTAAAATGTCAATAAGATGGTGAGGAATACCAGCCATTTCTTGCTCCGTTACTTTTGCCGTACCAATATCCATTTCACGGTATACCTGCATGGAATCTCCGCTAATTATTTCTCCATTAAATTCTTTGGCAACTTTAATACTTAAAGCTGTCTTACCAACAGCAGTTGGGCCTACTACTACGATTATTTTCTGCTTCATACTTGCTCCCTTTCATGGGTGAACACTTCTATCATCACTAGTATACACGATAACGATCATTTCTTCATCTTTTTACATAACTCGTTTAAACATTTTCTCCATTTCATATTTTGTAAATTGAATAATAATCGGTCGTCCATGAGGACAAGTAAAAGGCTCCTCGCAAGCTCTTAAATCATCTAGTAATCTTCGCATATCTTCCAAGTTTAAATAATGATTCGCCTTTATCGATCTTTTACACGACATGAGGATCGCTGCTTCTTCTCTTAACTTAGGAATATTTACTCTCTGATCCCGTATTAATTGATCGATAATCTCACGAATAATTTCCTCTTCTTCCCCTTTCGGAAACCAGCTAGGATAAGAACGGATAAGATACGAATGGTGGCCAAATGATTCAAAGAATAAACCTATTCTCTTTAACTCTTCCGAATATTGTTCAATAAACAGTGCTTCTTGCTGTGTAAATTCAAATGTGATTGGAACAAGTAAATCCTGCAGTTCTCGTTCTACCTCCCCAATTTTTTCACGGAAAAACTCATACTTTATCCGCTCTTGGGCTGCATGCTGATCAATGATATATAACCCTTCATCATTTTGAGCTAGAATATAGGTTCCATGATGCTGTCCGATTGGATAGAGTGTTGGTACTCGTTCCTCTATAGATTCGTTTTCTATCTCTTGTTTTTCGTCCTGTTCCAGCCAATTTTCATGAAGCAATATCTCCTCGGAAGATGTTGCGATATTGTCATCATGTTGTTGCTCGATGTTTGGCTCTACTAAAGGACCTTCATTAATCTGAAAATTAGATGCACTATCCTCCTGAAGAGTTGGCTGTTCCTCTGTTGGCTGAGAGGATTCTTCGAAATAAAACTGTGGCTGGGCCGTTTTTTCTTTTTCTACAGACTTAGGTGCACCACTTGGTATTAAGGTTTCTTGATGAAAAGCATCCTTAATCATTTGTTCAACAGCTGCAAATAGCTCTTTTTCTTTACTAAAACGCACCTCTAGTTTGGTTGGATGGACATTTACATCAATTAAGATTGGATCCATTTCGATTTGTAATACAACAATAGGCTGACGACCAATCGGAAGAAAGGTATGATATCCATTGGCAATCGCTTTTGCTAAACCAATACTACGAACATATCTCCCATTAATTACCGTTGTAATATAATTCCTCGACGCTCGTGTTATCTCTGGTTTTGCAATATACCCTTTCACTTCATAATCCATTGTCCGCGCTCTAACTGGAATCATTTTTTTCGCTACTGAAAAACCATAAATGGCTGCAATAATTTGTAATGTGTCCCCTTTTCCGGAAGTTTGAAAAATTCTTTTACCATTGTGTGTTAGTTCAAAACGAATATCCGGGTGGGAAAGTGCCATCCGATTAATAATATCAGTAATGTGCCCTAATTCAGTATGGACGGTTTTTAAATATTTTAACCGTGCAGGCGTATTAAAAAACAAGTCTTTTACCGTAATCTCTGTTCCTCTTCTCGCATCACTATATCCTTCTGATTGTAGCTCTCCACCTTCCAGCTCCAGCACGGTTCCTGCCTCTTCACCTGTCGAAGTCTGAATTCGCAATCTACTAACAGCGGCAATACTTGCTAATGCTTCACCTCTAAAGCCTAATGTCTTCACATGAAAAAGGTCATTTTCATTCGTAATCTTACTTGTTGCATGTCGTAGAAAAGCATTCTTACATTGATCAGCCGGGATTCCCACTCCATCATCTGTTACTTTAATGGTTTGAAGTCCTGCTTCTTCTATATCTACTTTTATCCAGTTACTTTTGGCATCTACACTGTTCTCTACCAGTTCCTTTACGACAGAAGCTGGGCGTTCTACTACTTCTCCTGCCGCAATTTTATTGGCTAGAAAATCTGGTAGTTCCATAATTTTCATCATAGAATCAACCCTTTTTTACCTGTTTTTGCAATTGATATAATTGATTCATTGCTTCCATTGGTGTCATTTCTAAAATGTTTAACTTTTTTAACTTATTGACAAGTTCTGACTCTGCTTGTTTTTCTTTTTGCTTCATTGGTTTCTCTTCCACAAAGAAGCTCATCTGCTCTATATCAGATGCTTCAGAGTCTATGGAACGATGAGTCATACTGCTGTCGTTATGTTCCAATTGCTCTAAAATGACGTTGGCTCGATTGATCAAAGAATCGGGTAAACCAGCAAGCTTAGCGACATGGATTCCATAGCTCTCATCCGCAGCACCTTGATGAATTTGATGTAGAAATACGACTTCCTCGTTAATTTCTTCTGCACGAACGTGAATATTTCTTAACCCATTGAGCTTTTCTTCTAAACTAGTTAACTCATGATAGTGTGTAGAAAATAGGGTCTTGGCATGGATATACTCATGAATATGCTCAATAATCGCTTGAGCAATGGCCATTCCATCATACGTGCTCGTGCCTCGACCAATTTCATCCAGTAGAATAAGACTATTGTTCGTTGCGTGTTGAACAGCATGCTTTGCCTCTAGCATCTCCACCATAAATGTACTTTGTCCAGATACAAGATCATCTGCAGCACCAATTCTAGTGAAGATCTGATCAAATATAGTAAGCTGTGCTGATTTTGCTGGAACAAAACAGCCAACCTGTGCCATGATGATAGTGAGCGCTAATTGTCTCATATACGTACTTTTACCAGACATATTTGGCCCAGTAATTAGTAACATAAACTTATCTTCATCTAATTGAATATCATTTGGGACAAATGCCTCTTCTTTCATGACTTTTTCTACTACAGGATGACGGCTTTCCACAAGCTTAACACTATTAGTATTTGTGAAGGTTGGGCGAACATAATTATTCTCTTCACTAACCGTTGCAAAGCATTGTAGAACATCGATTTCACTAATTCGTTCCGCTAGCTTTTGTAAGGCAGGGATATACTGTTTTACCTTCTCGCGAATTTCCAAAAATAATTGATATTCTAGCTCAACGCTTTTTTCTTCTGCTTCTAGTATCAGTTTTTCCTTCTCTTTTAAATCATTCGTAATAAATCTTTCTGCATTTGTTAAAGTTTGTTTTCTTTCATATCTACCTTCTGGAATAAGGTGAAGATTGGCCTTTGTTACTTCGATATAGTACCCAAATACTTTATTAAAGCCAACCTTTAATGACTTTATATTCGTTGCTAGCTTCTCTTTTCTTTCTAGCTCTGCTATCCAGTCCTTTCCATTACGGGAGGCATCTCTATACTGATCTAGTGTAGCATGAAATCCGTCCTTTAGGATATTGCCATCTGTAATCGATAATGGTGGCTCCTCGATAATACTTTCTTCCAATAAGTTGGTTAGTTGTGGTAAGGAATCTAACTCTTCTGCTAATTGATTTAGTGCTTTATTATCAAAATGATGTAGTAATTGTTGTATCAACGGAACATTTTTTAATGATTTTTTTAATTGAATGAGATCACGTGCATTAACATTTCCAAAGGAAACCCTCCCTGATAGGCGCTCTAAATCATAAATAGATCTTAATGCTTCCCGTAAACCTTCTCGTTCCATAAATTGATCATAAATACCTTCTACCATATCTAAACGGGCTTCAATCAACGAGCTTGTGAGCAATGGCCTTTCTAGCCATTTTTTTAATTTTCTTGCCCCCATTGCCGTTACTGTGCGATCAATGACCCATAACAAACTCCCGAATTTTTCTTTTCTCATCATAGAAGCGGTAATTTCCAAATTGCGTTTGGAATACATATCCAAGGTCATGTATGCTTCTAATTCAATTTCTTGCGCCTTCTTCAAATGTTCAAACGAACGTTTTTGAGTTTGAAAGAGATAATTGTATAGTGTCATACAAATATCGTGTAGCTCTCTATTCCTTACATCCTCAATTAATATCTGCATATTATCAGGAAATTTCTCGTGACGAGGGGTAGAAAGCGTCAATTGCATTTTTTCGATTAATTCGCGTTGATAATCCTCCTCTAGCTCCTTCTCTACAATAACCTCCTTTATCGGGCGATTAAATAATTCACTTAATACTGCTTGCCAGCCTCTGGTTATTTTCATTACGAAGGTTTCCCCTGTTGTCATGTCAGAATAAGCAAAAGCAAACGTAGATGGACCTATTTTTTCTATAGCTGCTAAATAATTATTCTCTCGGTCATTTAGCATTTTTCCTTCCATCACCGTACCAGGTGTGATCAATTGGACCACTTCCCGTTTTACTACACCTTTTGCCACTTTTGGATCCTCCACTTGCTCACAAATGGCTACCTTATAACCTTTTTCTATTAATGTTTTTATGTAATTTTCGGCAGAGTGGTACGGTACCCCACACATCGGAATTCTGTCTGCTGTTCCTCCATCTCTACTTGTTAACGTAATTTCTAGTTCTTGTGCAGCTTTCTTAGCATCTTCAAAAAACATTTCATAAAAATCGCCTAAACGAAAAAATAGAAAACTATCTTTATAGTCAGATTTTATTTTTAAATATTGCTGTATCATCGGCGTATAACCCATTATTTTTCCTCCAACATTGCTATCATTCATTCCACATTATAACACAGAATAAGAAGAGTTGAGAAAGGTTGAAGTCAAAAGCTATTACATGAAAGAAAAAGGAAGATTTGATATAGTTAAACTAGATGTTATAAAAGGAGTTGATAGAATGTATCGCAAGGTAGAAGATTTTTTAGTAGATTGGAAAAATGAAGCTGATGGAACAAGTAGGGTTCTTGCAGCGATGACAGATGATAAGCTCGAACAAGCTATTGTACAGGGGCATAACACATTAGGATGGCTAGGCTGGCATTTAGCAACATCTCCTGCTTTATTTGCAGGGTTAGTAGGACTTGATGTGAAAGCCAATTCTCAACAGGAAATACCAGATAAAGTACAAACAATTTTAGATGCCTATAAGAAAATAGTAAACGATATACAGGAAGCCGTCGAACAACAGTTAACAAATGAGTTACTAAATGAAGAAGTAGAAAGCTTTGGTTTGATGGTTCCACGTGGTGCCTTACTCAAGAAATTAGTGGATCATCAAACACATCATCGCGGACAAATGACCGTTCTCCTTCGTCAAGCTGGACTAACTGTTCCAGGTGTTTTGGGGCCTACTAAAGAAGAAAGTAATTAAGAGAATCCCATGTAGCAAACATCCATCGTATGGTTTGAGACATTGCTTAGCTTCTGGTGGTTCAAGTTACATATGCCAATTTGTATAGGAAGCCAAGCACTTAAACGTTCTGTATAAGTGCTTGTTTCTTATACATGAGTCTTCCATTAGTAGGAGCTTACGGACGATTTTGCAAAAAAAAAATACAGTGTGGAAATTGCCACACTGTAAGTATTACTCTTCCTCATCATTTGCAAGAAAATCTGGATCGATCGAGTCTAGTTCATCATCTGAGATGGCTAAATCCCATTCTTCATCATCGTAAACTTTTCCTTCTGGATCAACTTTTACGCAAACTTTCGTTTCTCCAACCACTTCCACAAGAAACTCACGTTCTACATCAACTTTGATCTTATTTCCTTTTGTTTCAATCGTACATTCTAAACAATTAGGCTGCTGAATGACCTTTGCAATTACTTCACATTCATCCCCTAGATGATGTTTGTCACGAATGGATAAAGGTATTTTATCGCAATATTCAACTCGTTCAGAAACTACCTCAGTCTTCGTATTATCATTGAAAGCATACCATACATTAGCATCATAGCTTCCTTTAATTTCAACTGTTTCGTCGTTGATAAGTTTTGCATGATAGTGATGATTTATAATCCAACAGCCAAGTATACTTGAAGGTCGATGAGTTGGTGTAATATAATTCGTATCTTGTTTGAACTTTCTACCTTTGCCAATTACCGCTTTCGTAATAATTTCTCGGTATTGTTGGTCAAGAAAAGACATGTAATGTTAACCTCCCTCTTAATTCATTTCCATCATATGCGAGATATTCACCTATAGTGCCTAAATCTTTTTAAGGAGTGTAGGCCATAGATTCTACTCCATCCTATGCAAATGCCTAGAAATGTGTACATAAAAGAGAGGATTTTTTCATTGAAAGCAATATCTAGAAGCTAATAAAAGCATCACTATAGAAATTCTATAATGATGCTCCATTTTTACTAACAATGTTCATTTTTACTGGAACCAGTAGTACCTGCAAGTACGTCCCCACCAGTTGAACGAATGACTTCATTGGTAATTTCACGAGCAATGGTGTTGGTTACTAATTGTAAAATATCATTAATAACAACCTGTGTATCCTTAAATTCTTGTACGATAGGAATTTCGTCAATTTCTGCTTGTAATCGGTCGATTTCTTTTTCTACCTTTTTCAAGGCTTCTTCCTTACCATATGCTTGAAAGTTAACTGCTTGCTTTTGCAATGCTTTGATTTTTTTAATCGTACTTTGAATTTTAGTACTTTCATTAAGTTTTGCTTCTAACTGCTTGAATCGCTCAATTTCTTCCATACTGGCCATCTTCCTAGCCAAATCATGCGCTTCTTCTAATACCTCTTTTTTTGTATATTTTGCCATATTAATTCACCTCAACTGCTGACTCAACTAATTCTCCATCTAATGTCCACGTTTTGGTATTCGTGATTTTCACTTCGACGATTTCCCCAATAATAGATTTTGGTCCTTTGAAATTAACTAATTTATTACGTTCTGTATATCCTGAAAGAACGTCTGGATCCTTTTTACTTTCGCCTTCCACAAGAACCTTGACCGTTTTACCTTCATAATGTTTCATAGCCTCTGCAGATTGTTTATTTACTAATGCATTCAGACGTTGCAATCTTTCTTTTTTCACTTCCATTGGAATATTATCTTCCCATTTAGCTGCTGGTGTACCTTCTCTCGGTGAATAGATAAAGGTATAAGCACTCTCAAAGCCTACCTCTTCGACTAATGACATCGTTTGCTCAAATTGTTCATCTGTTTCGTTAGGGAATCCTACAATAATATCTGTTGTTAATGTAGCATTCGGCATAGCTTCTCGAATCTTGCGGACAAGCTCTAAGTAATCCTCTCTTGTATAGCGTCGTGCCATAACTCGTAAAACCTCTGAACTACCTGATTGTACTGGAAGATGAATATGATCTAATAAGTTTCCACCTTTTGCGAGTACTTCAATTAAATGATCATCAAAGTCTCTAGGATGGGATGTCGTGAAACGAACTCTAGGAATATCAATCTTTCGGATTTCATCCATTAAGTCCCCTAAACCATAGTCTATGTCCAAATCCTTGCCATAAGCATTGACGTTTTGTCCAAGTAAAGTAATTTCTTTATAACCTTGGGCAGCTAAATGGCGAACTTCCTGAATAATATCCTCTGGACGACGACTTCTTTCCTTACCTCTTGTATATGGAACGATGCAATATGTACAGAACTTATCACACCCATACATAATATTCACCCATGCTTTAATCTTACCATTACGAACCTTAGGTAAATTTTCAATAATATCTCCTTCTTTTGACCACACTTCTACCACCATTTCTTTACCGAACATTGCCTCATTGATTAGTTTCGGTAATCGATGAATATTGTGTGTACCGAAGATAAGATCGACAAATGGATGCTTTTTCAAAATACGGTTTACTACTGATTCCTCTTGAGACATACAGCCACAAACACCAATAATTAAATCAGGATTTTCTGTTTTTAATGGCTTTAAGTGCCCAATTTCTCCAAACACTTTATTTTCCGCATTCTCACGAATTGCGCAAGTATTTAATAAAATGATATCTGCATCATCCGTACTATCTGTTGATTGATATCCCATATTCGTCAAAATACCTGCCATTACCTCTGTATCATGTTCATTCATTTGACAGCCATAAGTACGAATTAAAAATTTCTTCCCTTTTCCAACAGCTCGCATCTCTAAAGGAATATCAAAATCATAATGAATATCTACGTCTTTTTTTCGTCGACTTCTGGCTTTCTTTAAGTTTGGTGGCTCATAGGTAGTTTGAAAATATTTTGATATTAATTCATCACTGGAAAGCTTTTTTAAGCGGTCTAAATTGCGATTCGGTTCGGATTTTACGTCCGTTGAATCACTTTGCTTAATTTGTTGACTTTCTAATCGTTGTTTCTCGTTCATTCTTTTAAAACTCCTTTCACAAGATCAAGAAAAACTACTTCATCTATTATATGGGATATAGAGACGAATTACAAAATCTAATTACCTAGAATGGTAAATTTTCAACGAAATTGTTGGACGTAATTCGATTTAGCGTATAATCTGATAATAAAGTTTTTAAATAGGAAATAAAGGCTGGATATTGATCAATGTTCTTTAATTGATCTGCTAAGTCATCACTACCATCAAAATCTGATCCAAAAATGATATTCTTTTCTGCGCCTTTATGTAGTAAATAATCAATATGCTGGTAGATATCATCATACGTGACGTATTGCTTAGTAGTAAGGAACTCGCGAACAAAGTTAATACCAATTAGACCCCCTTTTTCTATCAATACCTGGATTTGCTTGTCATCTAAATTACGCGGATGTGGATGAACAGCTTGCACGTTTGCATGGGAGACCATTGGAAAATCAGCTAACTGAACGGCCTCAAAAAAACCACTATAAGATATATGGGCTAAATCTGTCCATATGTTGTATTGATTCAATAACTGGATTACTTCCTTCCCAAACACTGTTAATCCAGCACCTCTTTGCTCCATCACTCCATCTGTCACAAGGTTTGGATTATTCCAGGAGAGTCCGACCATTTTTACACCTAGATGTAGTAGTATCCTTAACTTATAAAGATCACTGCCAATTAAATCCAACCCTTCCAATGTAAGTATAGCCCCACGTTCCGTATTTTTTAGCGAGAGAATATCTTGCTTATTCGTAATAAATTTTATCTCGGGATATGGTTGAATGATTTTGTCGAAAAAGAGGTCAATCATCTGTAGTCCTGTCGTGAATTTCGCTTCCATTGGTACTTCAGGTGGTACAAAAATGGCAAAGCATTGAACTTGGACATTACTGTTCAGCCATTTCTCTCTATTTACAGATAAACGGGAGTCATTTGCAAATTCATAGGCTTTTGACCACATTTTCCAAAGTGCGTCACAATGACAATCAATCATTTCCCCTTCTCCTCCTATCTAAAAAACCTGTTTGTCCGGAAACAAACAGGTTAATCCATTATATCGATCTTATCTTGGTTCTACAATAAGTTTAATGGCCGTACGTTCTTCATTATCAATCATGATATCAGTAAAAGCCGGAATACAAATGAGATCTACTCCACTTGGGGCTACAAAACCACGAGCAATAGCAACTGCTTTCACTGCTTGATTTAATGCACCAGCACCAATTGCTTGAATTTCTGCGGAACCACGTTCACGTAAGACATTTGCAAGTGCGCCTGCTACAGAATTCGGATTTGATTTTGCTGAAACTTTTAATATGTCCATTCCCTAGTACCTCCTTCAATTCCTATTGTTATCCCACTTTTACTA
The DNA here is from genome assembly GCF_055395245.1 of Gracilibacillus sp. JCM 18860. Taxonomy (NCBI): domain Bacteria; kingdom Bacillati; phylum Bacillota; class Bacilli; order Caryophanales; family Bacillaceae; genus Gracilibacillus; species Gracilibacillus sp. JCM 18860. The sequence continues at coordinate 350,026 of NZ_AP043868.1, read as the reverse complement.
TATTCAGCTACATGAAAGATATTCCTTTTTATTATGAAGGATAAGATAAGAAAATTCAAATCTTTTGTCAGGTTTTCTCAGTACTGTCAAGGCTTGTTTAAGAGAAGAATGGATGATCATCATTGATTTGTACTCTATCAATCTGCTTGGATTTTCCAGTCACTGGATCTATATCAATAACCACTGCACTTAATTGTGTCGGACCGGATTTGGGAACTTCAAATCGAACAGGTAAACCAGTTAAAAATTTTTTTATAACGGCCTCTCTATCCATTCCCAATATCCCATCATACGGTCCAGTCATACCGACATCACTAATATAGGCTGTTCCATTAGGCAACACACGATTATCTGCTGTTTGTACATGTGTATGTGTCCCCACAACAGCACTTACTTTACCATCCAAATACCAGGCAAATGCTTGTTTTTCACTTGTCGCTTCTGCATGAAAATCTACAAATACGATATTGGTTCTTTTTTTCGCAAGTTTAAGCAGTTCATCTATTTTACGAAAAGGATCATCTGCTGGCTGCATAAAAGTGCGGCCAAGTATATTAATTACTGCAATTTCTTTCCCATTAGATTTTACAAAAACTACTTCCTTTCCTGGCGTACCAGGCGGTAGATTAGCAGGGCGGACCATGTAAGTTGCTTCATCAATAAACTGGAAAATGTCTTTCTTATCCCATGTATGATTTCCCATCGTAATCGCTTGAACGCCAGATTCCAACAAGTTTTTATAAATTTTTTCGGTTATTCCTTTACCTGCTGCTGCATTCTCACCATTTACAATCGTTACATGTGGTTGATATTTTGACTTTAATTTCGATAAATAGCTTTGCACCATTTCTCTGCCTGGAGATCCAACAATATCTCCGATAAATAATAATCTCATGTTTTGACTACCTTTCTCTGTTTATACCAACAGTTTTACATACTACGAGAAAAAAGTCCAATTCTTCTAATTTTAGAGGCAGAAATATAAAGAACCTAACTATTTAATTAAAAAAGCTAATATATGAGAAAATATTTGAGTTGGTTTTTCCTCTAATACTAAATGTCCAGAATCAGGAATAATATGGAGTATAGAATTTGGAATAGATTCATTAAGCTGGTGGGCTTTTTCAACTGGTATCCACTCATCTTTTTCTCCCCATAATATGAGTGTAGGGACATTCATATCTTTATATTGGGCTTCTATTTCTTTCGTATATTTCATATCTGATTGAGCAATCTGGCGATAGAATGCCTTTTTCCCCTTTTCATTACACCAATAGCTAACTATACTTTTGATAATGTTTTCATCTAATGGATTATATAAAGCACTCTTAACATAAGTTGTCACTAAATTCTCATGTATATAGTCTGGTAACCCTTGAAAGGCTTCTTCGTAGTTAGCTATATGTCGAAAGAATGGTGAACCCCATTCTCCTATAGCCACAGGATCTATTAAAACAATCTTTTCAAAATCTATTTGATTTACAATATGTGTTCTTAGTGCTGTACCCCCACCAAAATCATGACCAATTATGATAGGTTTAGAAACATCCAAATGTCTTAATAATTCATTTAATACTTCATTTTGTATCCCTAATGATACGTCAGTCTCTATTTTCTCTGATTGCCCGTAACCAATTAGATCATAAAAATATACCTTATACCAATCACTCAAAGCATCAATTAAATGTCTATAGTTATAAGCTGACCAAGGTGTACCGTGTACTAGAACCAAAGCTTTACCTTCCCCTTTGACGTCGTATTTTATTTTTCCATAGCTAGATTGAAAAGACTTGGTTAAACGAAAGTTACTCATTTCATCACTCCATAAAATTTAATTAAAAAATTCACCTTGGTTGATCACATGTATTTGCTAGTAAAAGGAGAAAAAATTTTATCTAATAAAATATCCGAACTCCATTTAGAATTTGATATTCTTAATGGATGTTCGGATATTTTGGTTAGCTTCATTCATTTGGCTCATGGCTCAAATAATTATTTCGCGTATTCTACGGATCTTGTCTCACGGATGACGGTTACCTTGATATGACCAGGATAATCTAATTCATCCTCGATTCGTTTACGAATATCTCTTGCAATCTTCGTTGCCTCTAAATCATCAATTTCATCTGGTTTAACAATAATGCGAATTTCTCTACCGGCTTGAATAGCAAATGATTTCTCCACTCCATCATATGATTCAGAGATTTCTTCTAATTTTTCTAAACGTTTAATATAATTCTCGAGAGTCTCACTTCTCGCTCCTGGTCGAGCAGCAGAAAGTGCGTCAGCGGCTGCAACAATAACAGAAATAGTAGATGTTGCTTCTTCATCACCATGATGGGAAGCAATGGCATTGATTACCACTTCATTTTCTTTATATTTACTTGCTAATTCCTTTCCAATTTCCACATGACTACCTTCCACCTCATGGTCGATTGCTTTACCGATGTCAAGCAATAGTCCAGCACGCTTTGCTAAGGTTTGATCTTCACCCAGTTCCGCTGCTAACAATCCAGACAAGTAAGCTACTTCAGTAGAATGTTTTAATACATTTTGCCCATAGCTTGTACGATATTTTAGTCGACCAAGGATTTTCACAAGGTCTGGATGAAGTCCATGAACACCGACTTCAAAGGTTGTTTGTTCTCCGTAATCACGGATATATTCATCCACTTCACGGCGGGATTTATCTACCATTTCTTCAATTCTCGCAGGGTGTATACGTCCATCCTGAACCAATTTCTCTAATGCAATTCTAGCAATTTCACGACGTATAGGATCAAAACCTGATAAAATAACCGCTTCTGGAGTATCATCAATAATAAGATCTATCCCTGTTAGTGTTTCAAGTGTTCGAATATTTCGACCTTCACGACCTATAATTCGACCTTTCATCTCATCATTTGGAAGATTCACAACGGAAACAGTTGTCTCAGCAACATGATCTGCAGCACAGCGTTGAAGTGCGAGCGATAAAATATTTTTCGCTTTTTTATCCGCTTCTTCTTTTGCCTTATTTTCAGCTTCTTTAATAATTAAAGCTGATTCATGTGTTACTTCCTCTTCAACTCGCTGTAAAATAATTTGTTTCGCTTGATCAGTGGTATAGCCTGAAATTCGTTCCAATTCTGTTTGTTGCTCGCGTAACATTTCTCCAACTTTGCTTTCCATTTCTTCAATTTGTTGTTGTTTTTCTGTTAGCGAACCTTCTTTCTTCTCTAACAATAACTCACGCTTATCTAATGTTTGATCTTTTCGATTAAGATTCTCTTCCTTTTGCATGAGACGACTTTCAAGCTTCTGTATTTCCACGCGTCGTTCACGAAGCTCTTGTTCTGCTTGCTGGCGAAATTTGTGATTCTCATCTTTTGCCTCTAATAAAGCCTCTTTTTTCGCTACTTCAGCATTTTTATTGCCTTCTTCGACAATTTGTTTAGCTAATTGCTCTGCACTCGAAATCTTCTTCTCAGCAATTGTCTTTCGAATCAGATAACCAACAACAATACCGACAAATGTAAGCAAAATGGAGATGATAATGCTTAAGGGTTCCATACTTTCACCTCCTCTTGCTATAAACTTGTACAACTTTTTTAAGTCGGCATGTACAATGAATACTCATTTAAATTTAAATTGTATAACAATTATAATTATACATTCTAATTTTAATCCTCTATATTATAGTTGTCAAGGATTGTAAAATTTTAGTGAGTAAAAATGGAACGCTTTCATCATTTGAATAATAGTCTTTTCTCCGATCCACCTTCTTCTAAAAGTAGTAGAATTGGAAAAAGAGTTGAAGACAAGTCATTTTATTAATTTCCCTAATAAAATGAAGCTTTTCCTCAACTCTATCACTTTTTATGAACGTAAGCTAACATGAAAACTCTCAATGATGGTAGGCTCGTATTATTCTTTTTCTAGCAGTTCTTGTTGTTCTTCTGACATATCACTCACTGGTACTTCTTCATCTAAATTATAATGTGTTCTAATTGCTAACTGAATTTCGTTGGCAATATCAGGATTTTCCTTTAGGAATTGCTTTGCGTTTTCCCTACCCTGTCCAAGTCGTTCTTCATTATAGGAGTACCATGCACCACTTTTCAATACAATATCTAAATCAGAGCCTATATCGAGAATTTCACCCTCTTTTGATATTCCTTCACCGTACATAATATCAACTTCAGCTTGTTTAAATGGAGGGGCTACTTTATTTTTCACTACTTTAATTCTAGTTTTATTCCCTACCATATCATTTCCTACTTTAAGCGTTTCTGCTCTTCGAACCTCTAGTCGAACAGAAGAGTAGAATTTAAGTGCTCTACCACCTGGGGTTGTTTCAGGGTTACCAAACATAACTCCTACTTTTTCACGGATTTGGTTAATAAAAATAGCCGTTGTTTTAGATTTATTAATAGCTCCAGACAATTTTCTTAGAGCCTGGGACATTAAACGAGCTTGAAGACCAACGTGAGAATCTCCCATTTCACCTTCAATTTCTGCTTTTGGAACTAATGCCGCAACAGAGTCAATGACGAGCATATCGATTGCACCACTGCGCACTAATGCCTCCGCAATCTCCAATGCTTGTTCTCCGGTATCTGGCTGAGATAGTAATAACTCATCTACATTAACTCCTAATTTTTTCGCATAGACAGGATCTAAAGCATGCTCAGCATCGATAAATGCTGCCTGTCCACCATTTCTTTGTGCCTCTGCAATAGCATGAAGGGAAACAGTCGTTTTACCTGACGATTCAGGACCGTAAATTTCTACTACTCTACCTCTAGGATAACCACCTACGCCTAAAGCCACATCTAATGCAATCGAACCACTAGAAACAGTTGCTACTCTTTGTTCAGCTCGTTCCCCTAATTTCATAATCGAACCTTTACCAAATTGTTTCTCTATTTGTTTCAAAGCCATATCTAAAGCTTGTTTTCTATCGCTCAACGTAATTCCTCCTTTAATCTACTAGTACTATCTTACACTGTTTTACTTTCGATTACAAGCAAAAAGACGAATAAATGTTCCCTTTTTTTCTACCCCTTATTTTGCTAATAAATCTTGTTTCTTCTTCAATAAAAGAGCATTTTTTCTAACGACAAGGTTGGAAAAAATGCTTTTTATATGAAAAAAATTTATGATAAGAGACTTTATTCCTTTAATAATTGAAATAATAATTCCAATCCTTTTTTTACTACTCGACGCTGAATGGTCTCTCGATCACCATTAAAATGGAATAAGTATGTATGACACTGATCGTTTGGATCACAAATGCTTATATAAACAGTACCTACTTCTTTTCCTTCAATTGAATCTGGTCCAGCAACACCGGTAAAGCTTATTCCTATATCTGATAAATAATGTTTTTTTACTTGTTGAGCCATGGCTTCTGCACATGCTTCACTAACCGTACCATGGTCCTCGATCAGATCCTGTGAAATGCCAAGTACCTTTTCCTTTATAACTGGTTGATAAACGGTTGCACTACCTTGAAAAACAGAAGAAGAGCCTTCCCGCTTTACTATTGCCGCAGAAAAAGCACCACCAGTCAAGCTTTCCGCACTTGCCAAGGTTAGTCCTTTCCCTTTTAGCAAACCGAATATTTTCTGATCCAACGTCACTTCATCATGACCATATAGAAAATCTCCAACAATACTAGCTATCTTTTGCTCTAATTCGTCTATCAATTTTTCCGCTAACTCTTTTGACTCGGCTTTTGCCGATAATCTTAATCCAACTTCTCCTTCTGTTGCTAATGGTGCAATCGTTGGATTGGTTTGATTCGAAATTAATAATTGCAACTCGTGCTCTAGCTGTGATTCACCGATTCCGATAAATCGAAGCATACGAGAATATATAATGGATTTAGTCGGATAAAGCTGTTCTATGTATGGGAGAATATGTTCGCTCATAATAGCTTTCATTTCTCGTGGAACACCTGGCATAAAGATCCAATAAGTATCCTGATATTCTTGAACGATCCCAGGTGCGATACCTACAGAATTATTAAAAACGGTTGAACCTTCGAACACACGTGCTTGCTTTCGGTTATTTGGAGACATAGACTTTTGACTATTTGAGAAAAACTGATGAATTTGATCCATCGTTTTTTTATCCTCGACAATTTTTAAGCCAGTCATTTTTTGAAAAGCTTCTCTCGTCAGATCATCCTCAGTTGGTCCTAGACCTCCTGTAATGAATACAATGTCCGATCGATTAGCAGCCGTTTGAAACACTGCTGCTAATCGATCAAGGTTGTCTCCAACTACACTATGGTAAAAAACAGATATACCTCTACTCGCCAGTTTTTCAGACATCCATGCAGCATTGGAGTTCACAATCTGACCAAGTAATAGCTCTGTACCAACAGAAATGATTTCAGCTTTTGGTTCCTTAATCACTTAGATTCCTCCATCACATGCCAATTTTTCACGAAGTATTCGATCCCTGAAATAACGGTAATGACAAGTGCTGCATATAACAAAATATCTCCAACTGAAAAGGCTAGTGCATTAAATGGAATATTATTTAACAATAAAACAATAATCGCTACCATTTGTAGTACTGTTTTAAGCTTTCCTAGTTTACCAGCAGCAAGTACTATTCCTTCACCAGCAGCGACTAATCGCAATCCTGTAACGGCAAATTCACGACTGATGATAATAATCACTACCCATGCAGGTGCGGAGCCTAAATCAATCAGTAAAATAAAAGCAGCTGATACTAATAATTTGTCTGCCAAAGGATCTAAAAATTTCCCTAAATTTGTTACTAATTGATACTTTCTCGCGTAATATCCATCAAGCCAATCAGTAGCCGCAGCCACTGCAAAGATAACTAATGCGACAAATTGTACAACGGAAAGCTCTGTATCATTTATCGTCCAACTTCCCCATTCAAAGGGGTAGGATAATAATAGAATAAAGATTGGGATAAGCATGATTCGTGAAATGGTTATTTTATTTGGGACATTCATCTATCGTTCCTCACTTTCCTTCTTTTCATGTGTAAAAATACCCTCCTTAAGCTGCAAAGAGGGTATAAATCATACCTGTTTGTATTAATTTTCATTATTTGATGAAACTGATTCCTTTTGAATATCAATCCACATTTTTTGAACTTGTGTAGTATTACCTAATTCTTCGGATAACTCCACAGGCTCTCCATTAATTTCGATTTGGATAGAGTTAGGTTCACCAAACCTTAAATACACTTGTGAGAAATCAGTAATATCAATACTTTCTGGGCTATTTTCGGTGGTTAATGTGGAATAATAAAAGCTTTCTCCATCCTGGTTTTCCACTTCTAACCAGTTTTGTCCTTCTGTTGAGATTACTAATTCCAGCTCTTCTTCTGTTGTAACTAGCGTGTAATTGGATTCATTATTTGCAAAACTATCTAAAGTAATGTCCGTTGAAGGCTCTTGATCTGTAGACTGCTCTTCCTCGTCTACTTCTTCCTCATTCTTTTCCGTATCTTCCACCTTCTCTTCCCCTTCTGTAGGATTCTTTGGTGGTAATTGAACTTGATTGCCTGCTCCATTATCAGATTCCGTTTGTTCCATATTCGCCCCTTTATCATCTCCATCAAAATATCCTTGGCTAAATAACCATACAACAAAAGCAATACCGATCAATAGAACTACAACAATTACGGTTGGCAAAAAAGAGAAAATAACTGGTGCTTTAGTTGACGAACTGTTCTTTTTACTACTATTCACCCGTGATAAAACGACCTTCTCCTCTTGATCAAATGGTAAATCATGATGATATTCTTCCATTAATTGTTCTGCATCTAAGCCTAAAGTCGTAGCATACTCCTTGATAAATGCCCGCACATAAAAAGAACCAGGCATCACATTAAATCGTTCCTGCTCGATTGCACTTAAGTAACGTGTTTGAATTTTCGTTTGCTTTTGAATGTCATTTAATGACAAATTTTTCATTTCCCGCTCTTGTTTTAGTCGTTCTCCAATTCCCATTTTAACACCATCCATCAATCATTTATCTAGTTAAAATCACATCGATTTTATGTATATATAGCAAATTTGCACGAATAATTTTCTATCTAATGAGTTTCCTATTCAAGAAAAAAATAACTTAATCATATCATATCTTAATTTTTGTCAGTTGAAAAGAGAAATCATATAGAATATTTCAAAAGATACATTTTGTGGATGATTGTTCTTTTTTGTTTAAATGTATCGAACAATGAACTTAGGTTTTTCTAAAACCAAATAATGAAAAAGCCTTATAAAACATTCTCGTTTTATAAGGCTTAAAGTCTTGATTTTTTTTTAATGTGACCCTTCGTTTTGAACGAGTTTTACCATGATATTAGCAATTGCGTGTTGTTCTTTTTCATCAGCAGCATTCCATAAATCACGCAAAATTCGTTCTTGGTCGTTTTTGGCTTGAACTTCTGTTGATAAGTAATTACCTATATCATACGCAATATCGTTGATGGCTTGATTACTTATACCTTTGCTTTGAGCATCATGTAATCGATCACCTAAGAAATCTTTCCATGAATCAAAATTATCCATCACAGACATGTCCATTCCTCCTTTTTTAGCATACACCTATATATTTCGATATTTTGAAAAAAATATGCATACAAAAAAGATTTTTCCGATACATGTCTACCAGCCACCATTTATGCGAATAATTTCACCAGTGATATAGCTTGCCTTATTACTAAGGATAAATTCGACTACCTTTGCAACCTCTTCTGGTTGACCAGGTCTCTGTAATGGGATCTCTTCAAATATTGCCTGTTGATCGCTCAGCTTAATCTCCTGATTCATTTTCGTGTCAATAAAACCAGGACTTACACCATTTACACGAATCCCACTTGGGCCAACTTCTTTCGCAAGTGCTTGGATAAAGGAGTTTTGACTACCTTTCACGGTAGAATAGACCACTTCACAGCTCGCTCCAACTTCTCCCCATATTGAAGTAATTAGCACAATTTGGCCATACTTCTTATGAAGCATAAATGGCAGTAAATGTTTTGAAATAGCTAAAGGAGCCTTAACATGTAAATGGATCATCTCATCCAACTCATCATCATGAACTTCTTGTAATAAACCGATATGTGCCCTACCGCTAGCTATCACAAGATGATCAATGTCATCAGGTAATCGAGATAAGAAATATGCCAAGCCGTCACTTTGAGATAAATCGGCTTGAATAACATCGAGCAGCTGAGAATCCTCTAACTTTTCGATTAGCTCATCCATCTTTTGTTGATTACGGTTATAATGTAGAACGAATTGAAAACCATCACTTGCTAACTGAAGAGTAATTGCACTGCCGATATCTCCGCTAGCACCGATTACCACACATTTTTTTTCAATCATCATCTCTCCTATTACTTAGCTCCCACAAAACAGATCGAAATCCGTTTTTCATCGATCCATTTTTGTATGAATTTATCTAAATCTTGATAAGTTAAAGCCTCTAACCATTCTATACTATCAAAAAAGTCAATTCCGAGCATCTGATAGTGTGTATATTGATTGGCAACAAATTCTAGTGAGTTTAAAGCTCGTAGCAATTGCCCATGTTTTTTTCTTTTTATTCTTTCGAAGGTGATATCATCCATTTTTTGATTTTTTATATTTAGTAATTCCTCTTTCACAACTTGTGCTAAGCGCTCTGGTTTATGAGAATTCCCACCAATAATGGAGAATCCAAAATTCCGTTCCAAATGGGATTCATAACTAAATGACTGATCAATTAATCCTTCTTCATACAACTTTTCATAGACTATACCACTTTTAGAAAATAAATAATCCATGATAATATCCATTAACCATTCTTTTTCCATAAAGATTTTTGGATCTGTTGGGATTTCTTTTTCTTTCAAACCGACTAATGCTTTTGGAACCTGAACAGGCATTGTAATTCTTAATTCCTGTTCTGCCACTTCCTCTTGCTCATCAGGAAACTTACGAGTGATTGGCTCAGGTTCTTTAAAGGATTTTTGCGTTTGATTGTCTTTAATCTGCTGCATTATTTCTTCTGGCTCAACATTTCCAGCGATGAACAATATCATATTATTCGGATGGTAAAACGTATGGTAGCAAGTATAAAGATCCTCTTTTGTAATCTTTTCAATCGAGTCTACCGTTCCCGCTATATCTATTTGGACCGGGTGTTCTTTATACATGCTTTTAATGGTACCGAAGAACGCTCGCCAATCTGGTTGGTCATCATACATCTTTATTTCTTGTGCAATAATCCCTTTTTCTTTTTCAACAGATTGCTCTGAAAAGTATGGATCCTGAACAAAATCAACAAGTATGCCAAGGTTTTCCTTGACACGGGAGGTTGCTGAGAATAAATAGGCAGTCTTTGTAAAGGAAGTAAACGCATTAGCAGATGCACCTAGCTTGGAAAAATCCTGAAAAACATCACGATCTTCTTTCTCAAAAAGCTTGTGTTCCAAAAAATGAGCAATACCATCTGGTACCGTAATTAAATCCTTTTGATCAATCGGTACAAATGATTGATCAATGGAGCCATAATTGGTAGTAAATATAGCGAACGTTTTAGCCATTTCTGTTTTTGGTAGGATACATACCTTTAAGCCGTTCTCTAAAACTTCTGTATAAATCGTCTCATCTATTTGATCATAATATTTATTTTTCATCTGGCTTTGCCCCCTCACTTTTTAGCAAATAGATCTTGTCTAATTGAACCTGATTAGCGACTTTGACAATTTGATCACGGGTTACGCTCTGAACTTGCTCAATAAGTTCAGTAATGGTTTTGTTTGATTGAGCCAACACCCTTTGATATGTTAGCTCAATCATTCCTTGAGGATTATCTAGGGTTTCTCTCAGTTGGTTAATAGTCATTTCCTTCGTCTCAGCTATCTGATCATCTGAAAAATCCCCCTTTCGCATCTGTTCCATTTGTTCGAGAATGATCTCACGAGCTTTTTCGTATTGATCTGGGGCAATTCCGCTAAAGACAAATAATAAGCCTTTGTGGCTTTCGATTCTTGAAGCAGCATAATAAGCCAAACTATGCTTTTCTCTTACATTCAGAAATAACTTTGAATTGGGAAAGCCCCCAAACAATCCATTAAACACATGAAGTGTAGCATAATCGTTGTCATCATAGGTTATATTGGTACGGTAGCCTAAATGTAATTTAGCTTGTTGAATTTGATCATATTCAATTAAAGTAGCTTCTTCTTTATTCACCACATTAATGGATGTCTTCTTCATTTCTACTTGCTGTTTTCTTTTAAGAAATTTCTCAAGAATTGGTTCCACATCAAGACCATCCATATCACCTACAACAAAGACATCTAAACGGTCTTCCTGAAGCATTTGTTGATAATAATCGTACAAAATCCTTGGTGTTATCCCATCTAAATCTTCTTCATAACCATGAACACGTAGTTGATAGGGTTCCTGTTCGCACATTTCCTCGATTAATCTTGTATTCGCAAAACTCATTTTATCTTCCGTTAGTGCGATCATTTTATTTTTTAATGTTTGCTTTTCACGTTCCACTAATTTCGGATCAAAAGCTTCATCAACTACCTTTGGCTGATAAACAATTTCTTCGAGAAGAGTGAGTGCTTCCTCAAGTAGATTCTCTTGATTTTTAATATAGCGTTGATTAGCTAATTCAAGCCGAACAGTTAAAATATTATGTTCCCCTTTTTTACTGCTATCAATATGTAAAACGGCACCATATAACTCATCTAGCTTCTGTCGCAATTGAATCGCTGTCGGGTAATTTTTCGTACCTTGTTGAAGTAAATAAGGTAATAATGCACGCTTCGTCACTTTATCTCTGGTTAGATTCGTGACAAATTTAAATGACAGATTGATGGTTTTAAATTTTTTTGTCGGTAATAAATGTAAATCATACCCTTGTTTCTTTATCCTTTTTTCCATCTCTTCTTACTCCTTTATTTTAGATTTCCTCCTTTTGAAATAGTATCTAAGGAGATTGTAAGCTTTAATTATCACAATGCTACCAGTTCATAAGACTCGAAAGAATAGTAGCATCCATATACAATTAGGTTTTTTTACAACAATGGAGTCCTGCTGTGGAAGTCTCCCTTTATTTTATCTATGTATACAAAATATTATGCTCTTAAAAGGAAGGAAAAGATCTGGTGACTTCCTACACCAGATCTCTATTCATTAAAGTTATTACATTCTTTTCCTTAACACGTAAAAGCTAAACACATCTGCACGGAAGAAATTTGCGGAAAAAAGCACTGGTTCATTTTCCTTCGTATAATGCATTTGTCGTAATAATAGGATTGCTTGGTCTGGCTCACAATTTAATAATGGTGAAATCTTCTCATGGTATCCTATTGGTTCAATATAGGCGACCGCAGAATCAATATCTTTCTTTGCATATGTCTTTAGTGAGGTAAAAATGGATTCTTGTGAATGAATTAATTCTAATGGTAATAATTTGTGATCCAGTTTATCAATACAGTATACAACCGGTTCTCCATCCGCTGTTCGAAGCCGCTCTAGCTTAGCAAACGTGTCAATATCTAAGGGGTCAAATCGTTTTCGATCCTCATCAGTTGGTTTAGTGAGCTCTGCAGAAATATATTGTACTCCGGGTTTTTTCCCAGATTGCATGATCATTTCCGTCACACTACCCAATTGTTCAATACCTGAGGAAAGAATTGGTTTACTATGAACAAAAACACCTACACCTGGCCTTCGAATAAGGATATTCTCTTGTTCCAATATAGTGATCGCTTCTTGTACATCTGTTCGCGTTACACCAAACTGTTGTGCTAGTTCGTATTCTGAAGGAAGTTTTTCTTTTTCTTTATAGTATCCTTCTTCTATAAGTGATTTAATCCTTTGTAGTACAGTACTAAATGATCCATTATTAGTATTAGATAGCATAGTTTCCCCCAACCATTCTATATCCAATTTAGAATTATTATTACTATCCAATATACCATTTTTAAATATATTAATAAAGATATTTTCGTTTAATCTTGTACTGTTGTTGAATTTTCACTAGCACTTTGCAGTACAGTTCTCGGCTTTGATCCTTCATACGGTCCGACAACCCCTCTTTGTTCCATAGCATCGATTAATCGTGCGGCTCTTGTATACCCGACTCGGAACCTTCTTTGTAGCATGGATACACTAGCACTTTGCATCTCAATTACTAGTGCAACAGCTTCTGGATATAAATCGTCATCTACTTCATCTACTACTTCATTTTCTTCTTCTGGGATCATTTCTTCCTGGTATTGTGCCTTTTGCTGCTCAATACAATGATCCACTACTCTTTCTACTTCATCATCTGATAGAAAAGCACCTTGAATACGTACTGGTTTCGACAGTCCTACAGGAATAAATAGCATATCACCACGACCTAATAGCTTTTCCGCTCCACCAGAATCTAATATCGTGCGTGAATCCGTTTGTGATGATACACTAAACGCTATTCTTGATGGAATATTTGCCTTAATCACACCCGTAATTACATCAACAGATGGTCTCTGGGTTGCAATGACTAAATGAATACCAGCAGCCCTCGCCATTTGCGCAAGTCGAGTAATCGCATCCTCTACATCATTGGAGGCAACCATCATTAAATCTGCTAGCTCATCTACAATCACAACAATATATGGCAATAGGGGTTGATCATCATCTGTATCTCGATTGTGTCTTATAATATAGTCATTATAGCCTTCCAGATTTCTCGTTCCTGTCTCAGAAAATAAATCATATCTCCTCTCCATTTCTGCGACTATCTTCTTCAAAGCTCTAGATGCTTTTTTTGGGTCTGTTACAACAGGTGATAGTAAATGTGGGATTCCATTATAAACATTTAGTTCTACTTTTTTAGGGTCGATCATCATCATTTTCACTTCATGTGGCTTAGCATACATGAGAATACTTGTGATCATGCCATTGATACAAACACTTTTACCACTACCGGTAGCTCCAGCTACTAAGAGGTGTGGCATTTTATTCAATTCAGCAACAACTGGTTCCCCTGATATATCCTTGCCTAACGCAAATGCAAGCTTATTTTGAGAAAGAGATTTCTTCGATTCTAATACTTCTCTTAAAGTAACCATTGCCGTTTCCTCATTAGGAACTTCGATACCAACAGCTGATTTTCCAGGGATAGGCGCTTCAATCCTAATATCCTTTGCAGCTAAAGCTAACGCTAGATCATCATGTAGTCCGACAATTTTACTAACCTTTACTCCTGCCTCTGGATATACCTCATATTTCGTTACAGATGGGCCGACATGCACCTTTGTAACTCTAGCCTTAACCCCGAAGCTTTGGAATGTTTTTTCCAGCTTTCGGACAACTCTTTGAATATGTGATTTTTCTTGTTGCTTCCCACCATGTTTAGGGGATTCTAGAATGTTGATTGGTGGTAATTGGTAATCCTCGTTTTCATAATTAGCCATTGGCAATGCATCTGTTGATATATCTATTTCCTCTTCATCTGTTTCTTGTTGAATTGCTTGTATAGGTGTTTCTTGAGTTGCTTCTACGATTTCCTCTTCCGCTGTTAATTCATTAGAGGAATAGGCAATGGATGGGAAATCCTCGATCACCTCTTGAGCTTCCTCTTCTTCCTTTTCTTGATTTTTTTGTCGCTTTCCATCTTTTTTCTTTTGGATCGTTTCCTTTATTCCATTCCATTTCTTTTGGCTAAATTGTTTCATACTATCTAATACTTTCCTGATTAAATCCCCCATGGAGAAATTAGCAAATAACATGATCCCAATAACCATCATAAAAATAGCAGAGATCTTTGCGCCAATATTCGAAAATAGAAAGTAGGTAATGGATAATAGAAAGGCACCTACCATTCCACCACCTAAATATTCAGCGGACCTTTCGTCTCTTATGTATTCGACAATAAAGCTAAAGCTTTGACGCAAAATCGATGGATATTGATTATTCGGATATATCGCTTCAAATGTCTGTATATGGCTAATAAGTAGGATGCCAGCAAGGACGATATAGGTACTTAGCCACTTTCTTGTTGTAAGAATTGGCATTTTTCGTTTTGCCATCAAATAAATACCGATAAAGAAAAATAAAATCGATACAACAAAATACCAATACCCAAAGAAAAAGCGGAAGATGTTTTCTAATAATGCAGACACGGCACCTTCACGGATCATGGCTGCACCACTTCCGAAAATGGCTAAAAAGATAAATAATAATCCATACAATTCGATTTTTATATTTACTTTTAAGGATTGTTTCTTCTTACGTCTTTTTTTCTTACGAGCCATTCTCTCCACTCCTAAATAGTACTAGCTTAATAGAATGTAAATGCTAGACAGTATAGTTCTTCCTTTAACTAGAAGCAACCCTTGCCATATTATTTGAGGCAAGGGCTTTGTTATACTCATTATAGCATAAACTTGTTTACAGAACGAACATTCTCTCAAGAAATTATAGAATTGCCTTTGATAATAGAACCAGGACTGAATTCAGCTAGTAAGAAATCATTTGGATCAGTTGACAACAACTGTACAAGTCTCATATCACCATTATCTAATTTTTCCATTAAACATTGTTTATTTTTATAAGTAATACATTGATATTTTTGATGTTCGCTTACTTCTACCGGATACATATCCTCATAACTAAGTGGCGTATAATGCATTATTGCACCAACTCCTTCGGTCCTTTGTTTTGGTCGATTAACTCATTTAATTTACTCATCGCGCCACTTATCCCACCAACTTCATTAATTAATCCATATTTCACGGCATCTTTTCCGACAACATTTGTTCCAATATCACGAGTTAAGTTCCCCTTATCAAACATTAACTCTTTAAATTTCTCTTCCTCAATATTGGAATGAGTGGTAACAAATTGAATGACTCTTTCTTGCATTTTGTCAATGTATTCAAAGGTTTGGGGTACACCAATGACAAGGCCTGTTAAACGGATAGGATGTATCGTCATCGTGGCAGATGGCGCAATAAAAGAATAATCCGTGGCAACAGCAATCGGAACCCCAATCGAATGTCCGCCACCTAATACTACGGAGACAGTTGGCTTTGACAAGGATGCAATCATTTCAGATAAAGCAAGTCCAGCCTCTACATCTCCCCCAACTGTATTAAGAACTACGACCAATCCTTCAATCTTTGGATTTTGTTCCACGGCTATAATCTGTGGAATAAGGTGTTCATATTTCGTTGTTTTATTTTGAGGGGGTAATTGGATATGTCCCTCAACTTGTCCAATAATAGAAAGGACATGAATATTCGAATCAGGTGCATTCGGTACACTGGCTTGACCTAATTGCTGTATTTTGTCAACTAAGGATGATGTCTGATTATCTTTTCCTTTTGTTTCTTCTTTCTCATTTTGCATCAAAAAAACCCCTTTCCTTATACTATTTATTAGTATAAACAAGGGGGTTATTTTCATACGAGTATCGAACAAAAGGATAAGAAGCTTCCCGACTAAGTGTCGTTCTGCCCTTTATTGAATGGATTCCAACAATCGAAACAAAGTTTGTTCCTCTAAGGCGGACAGTGGAACTAGAGGCAGTCTTACGGAGCCTACATCTATCCCATTCTTTGCAAGGGCAGCCTTAACAGGTGATGGAGAAGGCGCCATAAACAATGCTTTCATTACTGGCAATAACTCTCTGTGTAAATCAGCTGCTTTTTTGACCTTTCCTGATTCATATAAGGAAATCATTTGTTTCATTTGTGTACCGATGATGTGGGAGGATACAGAAACCACTCCTGCACCACCAATAGATAAAATTGGCAACGTCATACTGTCATCACCACTATAAACAGTAAAACCTTCACTTGCATGTTCGAGTACAGCAACAATCGCGTCCAAGTCTCCACTTGAATCTTTTACAGAAACAATATTATCAATTTGCGAAAGTGCTATTATCGTATCTGCATTTAAATTCACTACCGATCTTGATGGTATATTGTAGAGCATAATCGGGAGGGGGGTTTCCTTTGCAATAGCTGCAAAATGATGATATAAGCCCTCCTGACTAGGCTTATTATAGTATGGAGAAACTAACAAAAAAGCATCTACACCGATTTGTTCTACTTCTTTCGTTAACTCAATAGAAGCTTTTGTGTTATTGTTTCCTGTTCCAGCAATAATCGGGATTCGTCCATTTACTACTTTAACTACATGTTCAAATAATGTTAGCTTTTCCTTGTGTGAAAGGGTTGGAGATTCACCAGTAGTTCCACAAACGATTAAACCATCTGTTCCATTTTCGAGTAAATGCTCGATAATTTCCGTTGTTTTTTTGAGATCTAGTTGATTGTTTTGATCAAATGGTGTAACCATTGCGGTAAGTAATCTTCCAAAATCCATCTCATCCTACTCCCTTCCCATTCCTTCTAGTTCTTGCTTATACAAACAGTGGGATCTCCCTTATTCATAATTAGGTAAGATCTATCAAAATGCATCTTCAGATTATTTCTTAGTAGCATCTAATTGAAAAGCAACATGCAAGGCATTGATGGCTGTTTCCAGTTGTTCACTTTTCACTAATACCCAAATGGTTCGATGACTATCTGCCGATTGGAAAATGGGGATATGATGTTTTGTTAAAGTTTGGACGATTTTCGATGTGACTCCAGGTAAACCTGACATCCCTGCACCAACTAAAGAAATTTTAGCACAATTTTTGTTTAGTACAGGATCTAATCCAAGCTCTTCTAAAACTTGCATCGCTTTTTTCTCGTACTGATCAAGGATCGTGTAGGTAACTCCACTTGGTGAAATATTAATAAAATCAACAGAAATACCAGCATCAGCCATTGCCTTAAATACTTTTACATGCAACTGCTCTGGTTCATTTGGTGCTTCTACTTTTATTTGTGTTAAGTGATCCACATAAGCAATCCCTGTAACAAACTGGTCTCTTACTTCATTGTGCTCATTGCCCATTTCTGTTGTTGTAATGAGCGTACCTTCTTCTGTTGTTAATGTGGATCGAACACGAATTGGTATATTTGCTTGCATTGCTATTTCTACTGCTCGCGGATGAATAACTTTTGCTCCTTGATAGGCTAGATTACAAACTTCCGTATAACTTACTTTTTCCAGCTTGCGTGCAGTTGTTACCATTCTCGGATCTGCTGTCATAATACCATTAACATCAGAAAAAATATCGACATATTCTGCCTTTAAAGCAGCCGCTAGTGCTGTGGCAGAGGTGTCACTTCCCCCTCTGCCGATAGTGGTAGTTTCAAATTGGTCTGTTCTTCCTTGAAATCCTGCTACGACAACAACCTGATGTTGGTACAACAATGATTGAAGATTCTTCGTATTCACTTCCTTAATTTGTGCATTAGTAAATTCACTAGTTGTTACAATTCCAGCTTGAGCACCAGTAATAGCCATTGAATGAATGTCTTGCTGTAAAAGCTCATTGGAAAAAACAACTGCTGAAATGGTTTCACCACAAGACAGTAGCATATCTTTTTCCTTAGGAGACAGACTTGTAGACTGTTCTCCAATTAAATGTAGTAAAGAATCTGTTGCATATGGATCTGGATATCTTCCCATTGCTGATACGACTACTACTACTTTTTTTTCATCTTCTACAGCACGCTTAACATGCTGAATGGCTAAATTTCGAACATTTTTATCACGTACGGAAGTACCTCCGAACTTTTGAACCACAATTTCCAATAGCTACACCTCTAATTTTTAGAGCCAATTATTTTTAATTAATGATTCTGCGATTTGGACAGAATTCCATGCAGCTCCTTTTAGTAAATTATCTGAAACGATCCATAAGTGGAACCCATTGTCATGATCTAAGTCTTTACGGACACGCCCTACAAAGACATCGGCCTTACCTGCTGCAGATAAAGGTGTTGGGTATACCTGATTTGCCGGGTCATCCTCTAGTACGATACCATCTGCTTCTTTGATCGCATTCTGGATATCTTTCACACTAATGTTCGCATCATCTACTTCAATATAAACACTTTCTGCATGTGCAGAGAAGAATGGTAATCTTACACAAGTTGCTGCAACACTAATACTATCATCATGCATGATTTTTTTCGTTTCATTGATCATTTTTACTTCTTCAAATGTATAACCATTGTCCTGAAAAACATCAATTTGTGGTAGGGCATTAAAAGCAATCGGATAATGATGCTTTTCTCCACCTACAGGGAGGATTTCAGGATTCAACTCTTCTCCATTTAAATATGCTTGCGATTGTGTTTGTAATTCATCGACTGCCTTTGCACCGGCACCTGATACAGCTTGATAGGTTGATACGATAATTCTTGAAAGTCCAAATCTATCTTGAATAGGTTTCAGAGCAGCAACCATTTGAATAGTAGAGCAATTAGGGTTAGCAATGATACCATTATGTTTCTCAATGTCATTCTCATTTACCTCTGGAACTACAAGTGGAACATCTGGGTCCATTCGGAAGGCACTAGTATTATCCACCACTACTGCGCCTCTTTTTACTGCTTCATGAGCAAGCTGCTTGGAAACAGATCCCCCTGCTGAAAACAAGGCAATTTGTATTCCTTCAAAGCTTTCTGGAGTAGCCTCTTTAACCATGTAGGTTTCTCCTTTAAATTCTACTTCCTTTCCAGCAGAACGTTTTGAAGAAAGCAGATGTAATTCATTTATTGGAAAGTTTTTCTTTTTAAGTGTTTCTAGCATTTTTTCTCCAACTGCACCAGTAGCACCTACTACTGCAACATTATACCCTTTTGTAGTCATTACGATATGTCCCCTTCCCTATATGTGCATGTTTTTTTGATATTCTTCCCTATTTTAACATAATCAGCGGCATACTTTAATTATTTCATCATATTTATTCATTTCTTGCAATAATAACTGGTTGTATTTGTTTAAATTCTAAAGCAGTTTCAATCGTTTCAGCTATTTGAGTCATATCTGCAACTAAGGAGTTTGGTTTTTTGATAGGATCATCCTGACCAAAGGGTACAAAATAAATAAGTTTTGTTGCCATTAATCGCATGAGATTAACGCCATTTAATCCTAATGCATCATTTGTAGACACTGCTAAAACGACAGGTTTTCCATTTCTAATAGTTGCTTTCGTTGCCATCAACACGGCTGAATCCGTAATCGCATTGGCAAGACGACTCATCGAGTTTCCTGTTAATGGAGCTAGAACCATGCAATCTAACGGCTCTTTTGGCCCTAATGGTTCTGCGTCTACTATACTTGCAACCGGCTCACGTCCTGTTATTTCCCTTAGTTTATTCATATGATCATCAGCTTTCCCAAATTTCGTATCTGTCTCTTTAAACGTATTGGAAACAACTGGTACAATCTCGGCACCTAATGCTATTAATTTTTCGATTTCAGGAAAGACTGCGGCATAGGTACAATGAGACCCAGTTAAGCCAAACCCAATTTTTTTACCTTTCAAATCCACCATTATGATTACCTCCTATAAGTCAATGTTACATGGTGACGAAGCTACAAAAAGTGCTTGCTCACGCTTTTATTAGTGCTAATGCCCATTATATGTTCCTTGTGTTCCATCGGTGACTTAAAGGTAGGCACTGGTTGTGTTTAAAAGATATGTTTCAACTTGTTTCTTCTAACAGTTTTTCAATCGTATTGGCTAATATTTCACCAGCAGTTTTAGGTGCCACTAATCCCGGCAGGCCGAGTGCGTGAATAGCTTGCATGCCTCTTTTTTTGGCGAAATTGAAATCAATTCCACCCGGCTTCGATGCAAGGTCAATAATTAAAGCATTACTGGACATTCTTTCTAGTATCGCTTCATCAACTACTAATGCTGGAATTGTATTGATTAATATTTCACATGAAGCAATTGCTTTTGCACTGTCTTTTATGGAGCAGGTTTCATATCCCTGTTCATATGCTCGAGAAAGTTCTGTTTCGCTTCTTGAAACAACGGTAACGTTAGCTCCAAGGCCTGAAAATGTTTTGGCTGTCGTTTTTCCTACTCTACCAAAACCATAAACAAAGACATTTGCATGATGTATGGTTATATCGGTATGTTTTATAGCTAGCATAATTGCTCCTTCAGCTGTTGGTATGGAATTATAAATCGCAATATCATCGCGTTCCATCAATTTAGTTAAATAAAGATTTTCACACCATGAATCTAATGTTTGGTTTGAAATTCCTGTAAAGACGATACAATGCTTCGGTAATTTCTGAAACCATTCCTTAGATAATTGTATTTTGCGATTAGAAAATACAGCTTCCACAAAGCCTTTATCATCAATCCCGGTTATTGGTAAAACAATCGCATCATATATAGAAGGGTTCAGCTCGTCGATCAAAGCTTGGCGTACCCCTGTATAACTTTGTTCCACTTTTTCAAAACCTACGATCTCTATATCTAACCATTCCCATTTATGGAGAGCATGTATCAATGGTAAGTATCTCGCATCACCACCAATAATGGCCATTTTCTTTTTCTTTTGCATTCTTTCACCTCACCAGTCAAAATTCGTCCATCTAACTTATTTTATGATTTTGATTTTTAGAAGTGCTTCTCACCTAGCCTATTAGGCCTGTTCCCTTAAGAATAAGCAAAAGCCCAATAAGATTCACTTATTGAGTGAATGACTTTATTGGGCGTGCTATCTTCCTATAAAGATCGTTATCTCCCAAGGATTGACTTAATCTGTTTCTACAATAATCATGTCATCTCCGATTTTCTTTATTTGTTTCCAATTAATTCTTGAGTACACTTCTGATTTCTTGAAACCAAACATGCGGTATTGAGGAACAGTGAAGCTTAATATTTGACCGGTTTTCTCATCAATTTCAAGATCTGTTTGACCTAGCACTCCCAATCTAGTTCCTGTTGACAGATCGATCAATTCCTTATTACTCAAATCATGAAATCGCATCAACTCACCTCATATTGTTGATTTTATTTATTTCGGTATTATAACAGCACTGCTCGGCCTTGATAATGATAGACGATCAATTAAGTCAACTATTTCCGTAATCTCGACTTGATCGATGTCTTGTATAACATCCTCCATCGTATCGTGATTTTTTAACAGAAGTTCATTTCTTGCATTTCGACTCATCTTACTATTGGTGCTCTCCAAGCTCATCAAATACATACCTTTTAATTGCTGCTTACTATTGGTGAATTCTTTATTCGTTATACCATTTGCCATAATATCTTCTAATATTCTATTGATCATTTCACGAACCATTTCTAATTGATTAGGGGAAGTCCCTGCATATATTGTTAGAAGACCTGAATCAATAAATGCGCTATGAAAGGAATAGATAGTATAGGCCATGCCATGCTCTTCCCTAATTTCCTGAAAAAGCCGTGAACTCATACTCCCACCCAAAATATTATTAAAGATTAACAGAGGATAAATCTGGTCACTTTTGGCATTAACTCCTTCAAAGCCTAAACATAAATGGCTCTGCTCCGTGTCTTTTCTTTTAGAAACCGTTTCTGGAAAAAAGATTGGCTTTGTAACATTCTGGCTAGTTGACTCTACTTCGTTAAAAGTGAATAATTTCTCGATTTCGTAAATGAAGGATGCCTCTATATTGCCAACAATGGAAATAACCATATTCTCTGGTTGATAATGCTGCTTGTAGAACGCAAATAAATCATTTTGAGAAAAATGTGTGATCGTGTCCTTTGTTCCTAGAATTGGATAGGATAATGGATGGTGCTGATAAGTGGATGTCGCTAAGTAATCATGTATAATATCGTCCGGAGTGTCTTCTGTCATACTGATTTCTTCTAAAATCACTTTCTTTTCGCGCATAATTTCGTTTTCATCAAACACGGAATGCATCACCATATCAGCTAAAATATCCATAGCAACATCGATATGCTCATCGAGAACTTTTGCATATAGACAGGTATATTCTTTGGAGGTAAATGCATTAATTTCGCCTCCAATTGCATCAAAGGCTTCTGCAATATATTTTGCATGATATTTTTTTGTACCTTTAAATAACATATGCTCAATAAAGTGTGATATACCATTCATTTGTTTACTTTCATTTCTTGATCCCGTTTTAATCCATATTCCAATCGTGATGGACCTTACTGTATTCATTGGCTCTAACACAATTCTTAAGCCATTATTACATGTATGTCGATATAACAATCCCTAATCCCCCTGACTACTTCACCTCTTGGTTGGCAACTACTCGGACATATTTAAAGCCATAGTAGTTTTTCTCATCGATATCTCATTTGCTAAAATATATCCTTCATAATGAAAAAAGAAACTGGTTTGCCAGCTTCTTCTTTCCTATTGATTCTTTTCTTTTTGTTCCATTAACACGGCTTTGCGAGATAAATTAATTCTTCCCTGACGATCAATTTCTTTCACTTTTACCATAATCTGATCACCAATAGCGACAACATCTTCCACTTTTCCAATTCTCTCCTCAGCAAGCTCTGAAATGTGAACAAGTCCTTCTTTGCCTTTAAATAGCTCAACAAATGCTCCGAACTTTTCAATACGTTTGACTGTTCCTAAGTACATTTGGCCAACTTCTACTTCTCTCACAATATCTTCGATAATTTTCTGTGCTTTTTTATTCATTTCCGTGTCAGCAGAAGAAATGAAAATGTGACCATCCTGCTCAATATCGATTTTAACGCCTGTTTCTTCAATGATTTGATTAATTTGTTTTCCACTTGGTCCTATGACATCTCGAATCTTGTCTGGATTAATATCCATCGTTAGGATTTTTGGAGCATAGTTAGATAGCTCATTCTTCGGTTCACTGATTGTATCTAGCATATGGGATAAAATATGCATGCGTCCTTTTTTCGCTTGAGTTAGGGCTTCCTCTAGAATTTCTTTCGATAACCCTTCAATTTTGATATCCATTTGTAAGGCTGTAACACCTTTTTCCGTACCAGCTACTTTAAAGTCCATATCGCCCAAAAAGTCTTCCATCCCTTGAATATCTGTTAAGATCGTATAATCATCTCCCGACTTTACAAGTCCCATTGCAATACCAGCAACAGGGGCTTTGATCGGTACTCCTGCATCCATCATTGCTAGTGTACTAGCACAAATACTTGCCTGAGAAGTGGAGCCATTGGATTCTAAGACCTCAGATACGAGACGAATCGTATATGGGAAATCTTTTTCATCTGGTACAACGACTTCCAGTGCCCTTTCTCCTAATGCACCATGTCCGATTTCACGACGCCCTGGTCCACGAATCGGTCCTGTTTCACCGACACTAAATGAAGGGAAATTATAATGATGCATAAACCGCTTGGACTCTTCTGCATCCAGTCCATCTAAGATTTGAACATCTCCAAGTGCCCCTAGTGTACAAATGCTGAGAGCTTGTGTTTGTCCTCTTGTAAATAATCCAGAACCATGCGTCC
Organism: Gracilibacillus sp. JCM 18860; assembly: GCF_055395245.1. NCBI lineage: Bacteria > Bacillati > Bacillota > Bacilli > Caryophanales > Bacillaceae > Gracilibacillus > Gracilibacillus sp. JCM 18860. The sequence continues at coordinate 325,640 of NZ_AP043868.1, read as the reverse complement.
TTGGTAATACACCAATGCGGGAGGATAATGGACGAATTTCGTCAATCTTACGACCATCTGGTCTCACTTTTTCTTTTGTAATGAGACGACGTACTTCTTCTTTTACAATTTTATCTAAAACATTGGATACTTGCTTTAATTTTTCATCATCTGCCTCTTCTTCTTGATAGGAAGCAGTGATTTTTTCCTTCACTTGATTAATGGCCTCTTCACGCGCATGTTTCTCCTGCACTTGAATAGCTTCAAGTAGAGGTTTTTTGGCTTTCTCTTCTACTTCAGACACCACCGCTTGGTCTAGCTCAAATAAAGTAACTTCCATTTTTTCTACAGCCATTGCTTGAATAATTTCTTCTTGAAAAGCTACTAGTCGTTTAATTTCTTCATGCCCAAACATAATTGCTTCTAACATAATTTCTTCTGGTACTTCATCAGCACCAGCTTCTACCATGTTAATCGCATCTTTTGTCCCAGCTACGGTTAAATCAATATCACTTTTTTCTCTTTCTTCTAATGTTGGATTGATGACGAATTCACCATCGACTCGACCAATTACTACTCCTGCAATTGGGCCTCCGAATGGAATATCAGAAATTCCAAGTGCTAAGGATGAACCAATCATTGCAGCCATCTCAGATGGTAAGTTTTGATCCACACTCATTACTGTACTAATTACTTGTACTTCATTTCGAAAACCATCTGGAAAAAGTGGTCGAATGGGACGGTCAATTAGCCTTGAAGCTAAAATAGCTTTTTCACTAGGTCTACCTTCTCTTTTAATAAATCCACCAGGAATCTTTCCAACTGCATATAATCGTTCTTCATAATTAACGGTTAAAGGAAAGAAAGGTAAATCCTTCGGTTCCTTCGAAGCGGTAGCTGTAGCTAATACAGCTGTATCACCATAGTGAACCATACAAGCACCATTAGCTTGTTTAGCGAGTTCACCAATTTCTACTCGAAAGCTTTGACCAGCAATCTCTGTAGTAAATACTCTTTTTTCATCTACCATTATGTATCGTACTCCTCTCAAAAAAGCATGAAGCTTTTTCAGACTATCAAAATTAGATAAGAACTATAATCAATATCCATTTTAACACTTCGTCCACCATCCGTGTAGTTTGATCTACGAATCCAGTAATATTTTAGACGATAAGGTGTGCTATTAATATAATCGACCAAAAATCGTTTTTTTATTAGTAAGTCGTCCAAATATACTCAATGAATGCAGTGCATGTAACCTAAAATAGATAACTAAAACCATAAAGGCGCTTTGGATGTTCTATTAGCATCTCTAATCAATTCTATTTTTACATACAGAAAAAGCGGGATAAATCCCGCTTCTTAACCGGCTTATCGACGTAAGCCTAACTTTTGAATTAAATCACGGTAACGAGAAACATCTTTGTTACGTAAGTAGTTTAATAAATTACGGCGTTTCCCTACCATTTTCAATAGACCACGACGAGAGTGGTGATCTTTCTTATGAATTCGTAAATGATTATTCAAATTATTAATTTCCTCTGTAAGGACAGCAATTTGAACTTCTGGAGAACCTGTGTCGCTCTCATGTGTTTTAAATTCATTAATTAGTTCATTTTTACGTTCTTGAGTGATAGCCATCCTATTCACCTCCTATAATGTAATGAAACCCCAATCCCCTAGCAATCGTCGGAGAATTCGAGTTGCCAAGTGGATGGTTCCGTAATTAAGAGTACAACTTTTTAAGCTCAAATGCAAGTATTTTCAGTCATTTAATGAAAAAAAATGACGAACGTTTTTTTCATCTTGACGTATTTGTTCGACAAGCTCTTCTACAGATGAGAACTTAACCTCATCACGAATATAGCTTTTCCAATTCACCTGCAAAATTTCACCATACAAATTCTGATTTAGATCAAATATATTAACTTCTAGTTTTGGATCAACGATCTGATCCGTAAAGGTAGGATTGTAACCTAAATTTGCCATACCGTAAAAAACGTTGTTCTCCATTATCACTTCTACTGCATACACACCAACGCGGGGTAAAAAGTAGGGTTCAGTGATTTTGAAATTAGCAGTTGGAAAACCAATCGTTCGCCCTCTTTGTTCTCCCCTTACTACTTCACCCACTACAGAGTATGGTCTTCCAAGTAATTTTTCTGTTAATTCAAGATTTCCTTCTTTTAGAAGGGAACGAATTCTTGTCGAGCTTACCTTTTGATCATGATAGCTTATTTTCTCCACCTTTGTAATTGCTAGAGGCTTGTCTATAAAAGTTTGAATATTAGACATGTTCCCTGCCCCTTTAAAACCAAAAGAGAAGTCGTATCCAGCAACAAGATGATCGATATTTAGCCCCACTATAAAATGCTCTAAAAATTCCTTTGGTGATAGTTGAGATAAGGTTTTATCAAACCTAATAATATAAAGATAATCAACATCTAGTTGTTCCATCAAGCTCTTTTTTACCGTTAATGGTGTCAAATATTGTACATCTGTCTTTTCTTTTTTTAAGACAACAGATGGATGTGGATCAAAGGTAATAACGGCCGATTTCATGTCTTGTTCCTTCGCTAGTAATTTAGCTTGATCGATTACCTTTTGATGGCCAATATGAATCCCATCAAAAAAACCAATCGCAGCAACGGTATTCGGAATCGATTCTTTTTTTAACTTATGTGGATAGGTTAAAGATATGAGTTCCATATCAATCACCTGCTTTCTAATTTTATTTCACTCGACCATTATATTACAGGTTTAGGAGATTGAAAAACCATATGAACTTGGAAAAACTTTTTTATGTACATAGAGTAGCTTTTCTGCAAACAACAATCCGAATTTATTTATTCGAAAATACTCGAGCAGGTTTTATCTCTTTTTGATTCTCATGGATATGATAAATAGCAAGAAGCATCCCTTTGTGTTCGATCCGGAAATACTTAGTTTTTGGTGTAGTGGATGGTAACGATAGCTTTTGTCCATTTTTCACCTTTTTCATTGTCTGCTCATCAACCTCTATAGCATCTAAATGAGCCAACCCGTGTTTTAAAGGAAGTAGCACCGTTTCATTCGTGTCATTTTCTAATTCCTCGAAAGTCCATGTATCTCCACTAGTAAAATGCCCACTTCTTGATCGAATTAGGTTGGACATATGTGCAGGGAATTGTAGTTTTTTTCCTAAATCTAGGCAAAGGGTACGGATATAGGTCCCTTTTGAACAGGTAACCTCGAATTGTATCGACTGGAACTGTCCTTTTTCATCATAGGAAGTAGTTATCAATCTTATATCCTCAATACAGACAGAACGAATAGGCCTTTCCACTCGTTCATTGTTTCTGGCATATTCATAAAGTTTTTTGCCATTTACTTTAACAGCTGAGTAATAAGGTACTTGTTGTTGAATTTTCCCTTGAAAAGAGTCGAGTGTCTCTTCTATCATCGTTGAGGAAAGCTTACTAGTAACAGGCTTTCGTTCGATTATTTCTCCCGTATGGTCCTCCGTTGTTGTGGAGGTTCCTATCGTTGCCGTTGCGATGTATGTTTTAACGGTATCTGTTAAAAATGGAACAATCTTCGTGGCCTCTCCGACACAAATCGGTAAAACACCTTCTACCTCTGGGTCTAGTGTCCCGGTATGACCTACCTTTTTCGTTTTAAAAAGCTTTCTAATTTTTATAACACAGTCATGGGAAGTCATTCCCTTGGGTTTCCATAATGGTAATATCCCGTTCATTCATACACCTCCGTCTTTTATAAATTAGAGAAAACCCTTGTTGATCGACAAGGGTTTTCTAAAATTGAAAGAACGGTAAAAAAGTAAAAAGTGGAGTGTTTCGTTTTCTATGCACTCTCTATTTTTTAGATAATTATTGTTCATCTGGATCATTGATTTTTCTCAATAGATCCTCAATTCGATTACCTCGTTCAATGGTATCATCAAAATCAAAAGACAACTCAGGAGTTTTGCGAAGGCGAATTCTTCGCCCTATCTCGGAGCGAATAAAGCCTTTTGCTTTTGCCAAACCGATCAAGGTTTCCTGACGTTTCTTTTCGTCTCCAAATACAGAGATAAATACCTTAGCTTGTTGCAAATCACCTGTTACTTCCACATCTGTTATTGTTACAAATCCTACTCGCGGATCCTTTATCTTTCGTGAAACGATATCTCCGAGTTCTTTTTTCATTTGTTCTGCTACACGATTTGCTCGTAATTCATTCATGACTGTCACCTCTTCCTACAGTGAAACATCATCTTTACTATCTGTCATAAAATATGCGACAGAGCATTATTATCGTTCTTCTACATCTGTTGTTGTTCTTTCTATTTCAGGAAAGGAATCCATCAAAGCAAGTGCTTGCTGGATCACTTTTTCATTGATTACTTTGGCATCTGAGACCGTTACAATAGCAAAGGCTGCTCTTTGCCATTGATTTTGATGGTCTATTTCTGCAATTGCTAAGTTTAAGTTCTTATTGAGACGATTTTTTAATCGTAATAATATAGATCTTTTTTCTTTTAGTGAATGGCAATCATATAAAATAAACTCAATCTCAGCATAAAGGAGCATTAGACTTCAATTTCCTCCATAACATAGGCCTCAATGACATCGCCCTCTTTTATATCATTGTAATTCTTGATCGTTATCCCACATTCATAATTCTGCGCAACTTCCTTTACGTCATCCTTGAAACGTTTCAATGTATCAATTTCTCCTTCATAGATGACCACTCCGTCACGAATCAAGCGCACACCGGAATCTCTTGTTATTTTACCATCTGTTACATATCCACCAGCAATCGTACCAATACGTGACACTTTAAAGATTTCACGAACCTCTACTTGACCAATAACCTTTTCTTCATATTCAGGGTCAAGCATTCCTTTCATCGCAGCTTCCACTTCTTCAATGGCCTTATAAATGACACGATGGAGTCGAATTTCTACATTTTCAGATTCTGCAGCTTTTTTAGCATTTGTATCTGGTCGTACATTAAACCCGATCACAATAGCATTAGAGGCAGATGCTAATATAATATCTGATTCCTTAATAGCACCAACACCTGTATGGATGATATTCACCTTTACTCCTTCGACATCGATTTTTTTCAATGATGCTGCAAGAGCTTCAACTGATCCTTGTACGTCTGCTTTCAATATAACATTAATATCTTTGATTTCACCTTGTTTAATCTTTTCAAAAAGATCGTCTAAGCTTACACGTGCTTTATCTCCACGCTTCTCTTCAATTTGTTTTTGTTGTCTTAATTCACCAATTTGACGTGCTTTTTTCTCATCCTTGAAGACAACAAAACGATCTCCAGCTAATGGAACGTCATTAAGACCAGTAATCTCAATTGGTGTGGACGGTCCGACAGATTTTACTCGTTTACCAAGATCATTTACCATTGCACGAACTCTACCAAACGTCGTTCCAACAACAATTGGATCACCTACTTTTAGTGTACCATTTTGAACGAGTAATGATGCAACAGATCCACGACCTTTATCTAATTGTGCTTCAATCACCGTACCATCAGCTAAACGATTAGGGTTAGCCTTTAATTCCTCAACTTCTGCAATTAACAGGATCATTTCTAACAAGTCATCAATACCTTCACCTTTTATTGCAGACAGTTGTACAAAAATAGTATCTCCACCCCAGTCTTCAGGAATTAATTCATGTTCTGTTAATTCTTGCATGACACGATCTGGGTTGGCTCCTTCTTTATCGATTTTGTTAACAGCTACAATGATTGGAACCTCTGCTGCTTTAGCATGATTGATAGCCTCAACGGTCTGTGGCATTACCCCGTCATCTGCTGCTACAACTAGGATGGCAATATCTGTTACTTCTGCACCACGTGAACGCATGCTTGTAAACGCAGCATGACCTGGGGTGTCTAGGAACGTAATTTTTTTCTCATTTGCTTCCACTTGATATGCACCAATATGCTGAGTAATTCCACCCGCTTCCCCTTCTGTTACTTTTGTGTTGCGGATGGAGTCAAGTAAAGTTGTTTTACCATGATCGACATGACCCATGATTGTTACAACTGGTGGACGTTCCATTAAGTTCGAAGGATCGTCTTCTTCAATATATGTTAAGAGATCCGTTTGATCTATTTCTACTTCTTGTTCAACCTCAACCCCATATTCACCACAAATCAATTCAATAGCATCTTCATCCAAGTCTTGGTTTTTATTTGCCATTACACCTAATAATAATAATTTCTTGATTATTTCATTTGTTGGTTTGCTTAGCTTTTCAGCTAATTCTGCCACAGTAATCGAACCAGAATAGGTAATTTTATTTGGTTCCTGTTTTTCTTCCTTCACTTTAGCCTGTTCTTTTTTCGGTTGATTAGGCTTATTATGATGTTTGTTCTGGTGTTTGTTATGGTTTTTGCTTTGTTTTTTCTTATTGTCATTAGGTTTGTTTGGTTTGTTCTGTTTTGATTGTTGCTGTGGGTTATGGTTCGATTTTTCTGATTTTTCTTGTTTCGTAGCTTTTTCTTCTACCTTAGGCTTAAAGCTTTGCTCTAATTTTTCCTTCATTTCGTCTGTAATTGTTGACATATGGTTACTAACTGGTAAATTAAGCTCTTTTAATTTTGTGATGACTTCCTTACTTGTTTTATTTATTTCCTTTGCATATTCATATACTCGTATTTTCGTCATACGTTCACCCCCGATTATTGTTGTCAAGTAGCGTTTTTAGCTTTTTTGCGAAACCTTGTTCATGGATCGATACTGCTACTCGACCGGTCTTACCTACTGCATGTGATAATGTCTTACGATCATCAATAAAAAAATATGGTATTTGATAGTATTGACACTTATCTGTAAGCTTTTTCTTCGTTTGGTCGCCTATGTCATTTGCTAGTAAAACAATTTTTGATTTTTTGGATTGAATTTCCTTCACAATTAATTCTTCTCCAAATGTGCATTTTCCGGCTCTATTTGCAATACCTAATATATTTAAATAAGCTTTTGGATCAGCCACTTTATGCTCCTTCTATTACTTTCTTTAATTCATCATAAATTTCATCTGGAATTGGAATTTCAAGATGCTTTTCAAGTACCTTCGTCTGTCTTGCTTTATCGACAACATCTAATTGTTTAGATATATAAGCTCCGCGTCCGTTTTTCTTGCCAGTTGGGTCAACAAAAACTTCCCCTTCTTTTGTTTTCACAATACGAAGCAGCGACTGCTTTGCTACCATTTCTTGTGTTACTACACATTTTCGCAAAGGTATTTTCCGTTTTTTTGGCATATGAAATCCTCCTTATTTAAACAAATCTTCATCCAAATCTTCCAAGGATTCATCATATTCCGATGTGTCATCATAATGAATGCTTTCTTTACTTTTATCAACATCTCCTGCTACTATTAATCCTTCATCTCTCGCTTCTGTTTCACTCTTTATATCGATTTTCCAGCCTGTTAATTTAGCTGCTAATCTAGCATTTTGACCTCTTTTTCCGATGGCTAGGGATAATTGATAGTCTGGAACAACAACCGTTGTCGCTTTATTTTCTTCATCCACAATTACCCGTACTACTTTAGAAGGGCTAAGTGCATTCGATACATAGACAATAGGATCCTCTGACCATTCCACGATATCAATCTTTTCTCCTTTTAATTCATCGACAATGGTTTGTACACGTTGTCCCTTTTGACCAACACAAGACCCAACTGCATCAACCTCTTCATCGCGAGCATAGACCGAAATTTTTGATCGATCCCCTGCTTCTCTTGCAACCGATTTGACTTCAACTGTACCATCATATATTTCGGGTACTTCCATTTCAAATAATCTCTTTAAAAGTCCTGGATGTGTACGTGAAACGAAAATATTAGGCCCTTTACTCGTATTTTCCACCTTTGTCACATATACTTTGATACGGTCATGAACCTGATAGGTCTCAGTTGGCATACATTCCGATTCTGGCAGTTTTGCTTCTACTTTTCCTAAATTCACATAGATGAATCGTCCATCCATGCGTTGAACAGTACCGTTCATAATATCATCTTCGCGGTCAATATATTCATTAAATATAATACCACGTTCTGCCTCGCGAACCCGTTGGGTGACTACTTGCTTAGCTGCTTGCGCTGCTATGCGACCAAAGTCTCTTGGTGTCACTTCAATCTCCACCACATCTCCCACTTCATAGGAAGGGTTGATCTGTGATGCCTCTTCAATAGAAATTTGTTGTTGAGGATCGTCGACTTGTTCCACAATTTCTTTTTGTGCATATACACTCATCTTACCGTATTCCTCGTTTAGATCTACTCGCACATTCGTAGCGGACTTAAAATTTTTCTTATATGCTGATATTAGCGCTGCCTCTAATGCTTCAATAAGTATACTTTTATTAATACCTTTTTCTTTTTCCAAAAAATTTATTGCCTCGAACAATTCTTTGTTCACAACTCTTCTCCCCCTTTGATTTAGAAAGTTACAGCTAAATGGGCCTTAGCAATTTTGTTAAATGGAATTTCTACTTCTTTTGTTTTTGTTTTTACTTTGTAGGCTATTTTCGCTGTTCCATCCATAAACTCCACTAACTCACCAGTAAATTCTTTTTCACCATCTATTGGTTCGTATACCTTCACATATACATTTTCACCAGTATATTTCTGAAAATCCTCTTCTTTTTTCAAGGGTCTCTCTACACCTGGTGAGGAGACTTCTAGGAAGTACGCCTGTTCAATTGGATCTGTTTCATCTAATTTCTCACTTAGCTTCTCAGAAACCTGCCCACATTCTTCAATATCTACTCCATTTTCTTTATCGATATAAACTCTTAGAAACCAATTTTGTCCTTCCTTTTCAAACACCACATCGACAAGCTCTAATTGTAGTTCATCTAATATCGGTTTCACTAAGGTTTCGGTTTGTTTGGTTACATTTTGTGCCATTCGCTGACCTCCTTTAATTGTGCTTTATGCATCTCTCGTCACATTACTATAATTCCCCAATTTAATCGAGCTTACACAAATAGAATCGTAAGCAGTCATTAGCACCACTTCTTGGGAATGTTAACGTGATAAATCCCTTGCCAGTGCTTGGCAAGGGATTTAATAGATGCCCTATTTGATCCGCTGGTTTGATAACTATGAAGAAAGAGTGGGGTGTCCCACTCTTTCTCCGTTCGTCTCAAATGAATTCTTTATAAAATATAACATGAATGGAGAAAAGATGCAAGCCATTACCTAGATGGATTAAAACAAGGATAATTGGTTCTTTTCTTCCATTCCTTCCAAACAACCATGTTGATCTAAATATTCTAAGACCGTTTTAGAGATCCTACTACGCTCTCTAAGGTCTTCCTTAGATAGGAACTCGCCATCCTCTCTTGCTTTTTCAATGTTGATCGCTGCATTGGTTCCTAAACCATCTACTGCATTGAATGGTGGGATTAAGGAATTACCATCTACTAAAAACTCAGTTGCTGAGGATTTATATAGATCAACCTTTTGAAAATGAAAGCCTCGCTCATTCATTTCGAGAGAAATTTCTAAAACGGTTAGTAAACTTTTTTCTTTAGGGGAGGCATCGTTACCCTTTGCATTAATTTCTTTTATTCGATTCTTAATCGCTTCAGAGCCTTTTACCATCGTATCAAGCTCAAAGTCATCTGCTCGGACAGTGAAGTATGCTGCATAGAATAAGATCGGATGATGTACCTTGAAATAAGCGATACGTACGGCCATTAAAACATAGGCAGCAGCATGTGCTTTCGGAAACATGTATTTAATTTTTTTACATGATTCAATATACCAATCTGGTACATCATGTTTTTTCATCTCAATAATCCATTCATCTTGTAGACCTTTACCTTTACGAACAAACTCCATGATTTTAAAAGCTAGCGAAGCATCTAGACCTTTGTGCATTAAATAAACCATAATATCATCACGACACCCAATTACATCAGGCAATTCACAAATTCCTTTATCGATAAGCTCTTGGGCATTTCCGAGCCATACATCTGTACCATGACTTAACCCAGAGATGATCACAAGTTCTGCAAAAGTTTTCGGTTTTGTATCTTCTAACATCTGTCTAACAAATCGTGTACCAAATTCAGGGACACCTAGTGTACCAGTCTTACACATAATTTGTTCTGCTGTAACTCCTAACACCTCTGGACCAGAAAATATTTTCATCACTTCCGCATCATCCGTTGGAATCGTTCTAGGATCTATACCACTTAAGTCTTGTAGCATCCGAATCACAGTTGGATCATCGTGTCCTAGTATATCGAGTTTCAACAAATTATCGTGAATAGAGTGGAAGTCAAAATGTGTCGTACGCCATTCTGAATTTCGATCATCCGCAGGAAACTGTATCGGTGTAAAGTCATAGATTTCCATGTCGTCAGGAACAACAATTATACCACCTGGGTGCTGGCCTGTAGTCCTTTTAGCACCAGTACAGCCTTTAACTAAACGATCTACTTCAGCATTTTTAATTACCATATTATGATCGCCTGCATAACCTTTCACATAGCCATATGCTGTTTTTTCAGCAACTGTACCTATCGTTCCTGCACGATAGACATTATCCTCTCCGAACAATACTTTCGTATAATTATGGGCTCTTGGTTGATATTCACCAGAAAAGTTCAAGTCAATATCGGGAACCTTATCTCCTTTAAATCCAAGGAAGGTCTCAAACGGTATATCTTGTCCATCTTTCTTAAGAGGAACCTCACATGTAGGACAATCTTTATCTGGCAAATCAAATCCACTACCTACAGAACCATCATTAAAAAATTCACTCTGTTTACAGTTAGGACAGACATAGTGTGGTGGTAATGGATTTACTTCTGTAATCTCCGTAAATGTCGCAATTAATGAGGAACCAACCGATCCTCTGGATCCAACAAGATAACCATCATCTAAAGATTTTTTTACCAGTTTATGTGAAATTAAGTAGATGACTGCAAATCCATGTCCAATAATACTTTTTAATTCTTTTTCGATTCTTTGTTCAACAATTTCAGGTAATGGGTCACCATAAATTGATTTTGCAAAAGAGTAGCTTAGCTCCCTTATTTCTTCTTCTGCACCATCAATATTTGGGGTGTATAAATCATCTTTAACAGGCTTTACATCTTCAATTTGCTCGACAAGTTGATGAGGATTAGTAATGACAATTTCCTTGGCCTTTTCTTCTCCTAAAAAGTGAAATGCCTCTACCATTTCATTCGTTGTTCTGAAATAAGTATTTGGCAATGTTTGTCGATTTAATGGATTTCCACTTTGAGAGGCAATTAATATTTTTCGATAAAGTCGGTCATTTTCTTCTAGATGATGTACATTACCTGTTGCCACACAAGGTTTTCCAAGACTATCAGCCATTTCGACAAGCTTTCTTATAATATCATAAAGCTGTGCTTCATTTTGCACCAGCTCTTTGTCCAATAAATGTACGTAATTTGCCGGGGGTTGTACTTCGATATAATCATAAAATTTAGCTACTTTTTCTGCTTGCTCCTTTGATTTTTGCATCATTGTTTCAAAGACTTCTCCTTGGTCACACGCAGTACCAATTAGTACACCCTCACGATGCTCTTGGAGTTTGGACCTCGGAATACGAGGTACTCGGTAGAAGTAATGAATATGAGCAAGAGAAATTAGTTTAAAAATATTTTTAAGTCCTACTTCATTCACTGCAAGTAATGTAGCATGAAATGGTCTTGAACGTTGATAGGCATTACCTTCCCCCATATGTTTATTGAATTGATTATGATTTGTAATGCCATTTTCGTGAGATAGTTTAATAAATTTCCATAATAAATAGCCAGTAGCCTCAGCATCATAGATAGCACGGTGATGTTGGGTTAACTCGATGTCTAGCTTTTTACATAAGGTATTTAAACGATGATTCTTCAGTTCTGGAAATAGAAATCGAGCTAATTCCAATGTGTCTATGACAGGATTTGTGGCTTCCTCTAGTCCAATTTTCTTGAAGCCTGTATTGATGAAGCCCATATCAAAATCTGCATTATGTGCTACCAGAATATCATTCTCCATCCATTCATGAAAATCCTTTAAGACATCCTCTATTTCCGGCGCATCCTTCACCATATCATCAGTAATTCCCGTTAAATTAATTGTTGTTTCCGATAATGGATGATGTGGATTGGCAAAGGATTCAAATCGATCAATGATTTCGCCATTTTTCACCTTTACGGCTGCAAGCTCAATTATTGTGTCATACACAGCTGATAAGCCGGTTGTTTCGACATCAAACACGACATACGTATCATCTAAGAGCTCTCGATTTGCAGCATTATAGGCAATAGGAACACCATCATCGACAATATTTGCTTCCACCCCATAAATAATTTTAACTCCGTGTTTTTTCCCAGCTGCATAAGCCTCTGGATAGGCTTGTGCAACAGCATGATCGGTTATGGCAATCGCTTTGTGTCCCCACTTACCTGCTTGTTCAATTAATTTAGACGCAGATACGACAGCATCCATTTGACTCATTAATGTATGTGTATGCAGTTCAATCCGCTTCTCACCATCTAATCCGTTATCTTCTCTAGTAATGGAGGGGATTTGTTGAATGTCCTTTGCCATCATGGTTAATTCGTTGGAAAAGGTATCGGTTTGAATCATACCTTTAGCTTTCAACCACATACCAGCTTTCAATTGCTTATACTTTTCAACATCTTGATCACCTTTAGAGAACATTTTAATTTGAAAAGAATCGCTATAGTCCGTTAATTTTAACATCAATAAGTGACGTCCAGACCGTAATTCCCTGATTTCCACATCAAATAAGTATCCTTGAAAAACGACATTTTTCTCTTCTTCTATGATGTCTTTCATTTGTACTGATTCATCCTTAATCGGATATCCAATTAGTATAGGACCAGTGTCCTGTTCTTCTTTATTTTCTTTCACTTTTTGTTCTTGTTGTTTAAAAGCTTCCTCCACACGTTTTCTATCCTCTAAGGCTTTTTCTTGTTGAAATTTTTCCAACTCTGCCTGCTGATCTACTACTTCCATTTCGACCATTTTTCGTTCTGTGCCAATTTTTACACAAAATTCATCCAATTTTGTTTGTAGCTCTTGCTTTAATGAATGTAGTTCAATTTCATTGCTTACAGTTAACATAATGTTATTATCGTTAACTAACGGCCTTTTATTCTCTAATGCTCGATACTTAGGTGAATGGTGGATTAATTCTGAATAGAAAACACTCCAATAATTTCCCCATTCCTCATTGGATAAGATAGAGTTTTGGGTTTTAAATACCCAAGATACTTTAGCGATTGTCGAAAATGCTTCGGTTAGCTTCAGTGCAAACAGTTGATAAGCTTCCGCTGGTAATACATTTTCGATAAGTAAATGAAACTGCCAGATTTTTGATTGGCGATAAACCTCTAATTTTTCTATTGATCCATTTTGGAAATATTTATTTTTCATATCATCAGGTATACCGATTTGCTTCATTAATAATTCAAATCGTTCTTTATTCGTTGTATTCATGTTCTCGCCCCCTCGCCTTCTAAACATTGAATATTTGTGTCCTAAATGATAATTCCCTTGTCTTATTATAAAGGACAAGGGAATATATTTTAAGCTAGCAGTGATTGAATTTTCGACATAATTTCTGATTCATGAAGATCAAATTGCTCCCCAGTCGTACGTAGCTTGCATTCAACAATCCCTTCATTTGCTTTTTTACCAACTGTAATACGAATCGGTAAACCAATGAGATCACTATCTGCAAACTTTACTCCTGGACGTTCTTTACGATCATCATATAAAACAGATACGCGCTGGTCCATTAATTGATTATATAGCTTATCTGAAAGCCTGCTTTGTTCTTCGTTTTTAGGATTCACTACAATTAGATGTATATCATATGGACTGATTTCTTTTGGCCATGTGATGCCTTTCTCATCATGATATTGTTCTACGATAGCAGCGAGTGTTCGAGAAACACCGATTCCATAACACCCCATAATCATAGTCTCTTGTTTACCTTGTTCATTCAAATAGGTCGCACCTAACTTATCTGCATACAGCTGTCCTAATTTGAAAACGTGTCCCACTTCAATCCCCTTAGCAAATCTAATCGTACCTTTACCGTCCGGCGATGGATCTCCTTCCTGAATAAAGCGTAAATCTTCATAGTTTTTGACTTGAAAATCACGAGATGGATTGACATTGATAAAGTGTTTATCGTCTTCATTTGCCCCACAATAACCATTGACGATAAATTCCACAGCATTGTCGGCAATCACTTCTACATTACTTACATTGATCGGACCTAATGAACCTACCTTTGCACCTAATACTTGAAGAGCTTCTTGCTCTGATGCTAATTCAATATCTGTTGTTTGATACAAGTTTTTCAACTTTATATCATTGATTTCATGATCACCGCGTGAAAGAACAAGGACAAATCGTTCATCTACTTTAAAGAGGATGGATTTAATGCCTTTATCTAACGGTTTGTTTAGATATTGCGAAACCTCTTGCATCGTTTTATAGCCAGGTGTTTCCACCTTGTCAAGTGACATTAACTCTTCGTTTTCTTTTCGATAATCAACAAGAACTGGTGCCATTTCAATATTGGCTGCAAAATCAGAGCTATCAGAATAGGCGATTGTATCTTCTCCAATTTCGGACAGAACCATAAACTCATGTGTATCTTTGCCACCCATTGCACCAGAATCAGCAATCACTGCACGAAAATCTAGTCCACAACGCTCAAAAATAGTAGAATAGGCTGTCACCATCTTGTCATAAGCTTCATCAAGGCTTTCAAAGGAATCATGAAAGGAATAAGCATCCTTCATAACAAATTCCCGACCACGCAACAAACCAAAACGCGGTCTTTTTTCGTCACGGTATTTTGATTGGATTTGAAATAAAGTAATTGGGAGCTTTTTATAGCTTTTTACTTCATCGCTTATTAAGTTAGTAATTACTTCTTCATGAGTTGCCCCTAGTGCGAACTCTCGATCATGACGATCATTAATTCGCATTAATTCTGGACCAAACGTATACCATCTACCTGTTTTTTTCCACAGATCCGCAGGCTGTAATGCTGGCATGAGCATTTCTGCCGCTCCTGCCTTCTCCATTTCTTCTCTAACAATATTTTCTACCTTTTTTAATACTTTATTTCCTAATGGAAGGAAGCTGTATACACCAGATGCTGTTTGACGTATAAAACCTGCTCGAACTAATAGCTGATGGCTTTTAATTTCGGCATCTGCTGGAACTTCTTTTAATGTTGGAATGAGTGTTTGACTATGTTTCATCTCGAAAATTCACCTCAAGCTTAAAAATAAAATTTACAAAAAGAATTATTTCTCTGTTCACCATATCATAATCGTCATCATGAAGATAATCTTTAATGATGGGTAAAGCAATCTTCACCTAAAGAAAGAGTCGTTGGATATCATTCCATGTTACGACAATCATTAGTAGCATTAATAATGCAAAACCTATGAAATGAACGACACCTTCTTTCTGAGGATCGATTGGCTTTCCTCTTACTGCTTCTAATCCAACAAATAATAAACGTCCGCCATCTAATGCAGGTAATGGCACTAAATTAACGATCCCTAAGTTAACACTTAATATAGCAGTCCACATCATAAAATTCATAAATCCTGTCTGAACGACTTGATCTGTCGCATCATATATACCAACTGGTCCTGATAACATATCAATCGAGAACTGACCAGTAACTAATTTTCCTAGATTTGTTAATATCAATGTAGACCATTCATAGGTTTGCTGAAAACTATATGGAATAGACCGAATAAATGATTTTTCAGAAGCTTGAACCACACCTACTTGCCCAAATGACTCCTGTTCTAGTTCAACTAAAGCTGGAGTAACCTCTAAAGGAATCTTTTCCCCATTTCTTATTACAACCATATCTACTGATTCTTCTGGACTTGCTTGTACAATTTCTTCAAATTCGGACCATTTTCCAACAGATTCACCGTTTATTTCAACAACTTTATCTCCTGCCTGGAAGCCAGCTTCTTCTGCTGGGCTGTTCTCCACAACAGAACCAATTTCAATATCTTTCACAGGTACACCTTGAATCATTGCTAACCCAGCAAAAATTACGATAGATAATAGAAAGTTCATCATAGGACCAGCGAACAATTGCATTGCTCGCTGCCCAACTGTTTTGGATGCAAATTGCCGATCGTATGGAGCAATTTGGGTTGGTTTTTCATCCATAATAAAATGAGCCTTTTCGTCTACTTGGAAGGAGAAATGTTGTTCATCTCCTACTTCATAGCCTTCCATTTTCAATCGGTGGTCTAGATCAATATTTTCTACTTCTATCACTAGTGCATCTGGGTGCTTATCTTTGTTATTGACAATAATTTGATTGACTTTTCCTGCCTCATTAAAAGTAACACCAATATGCTGACCTGGTTTTATATCAACAATTTCCGGATCATCACCAGCAACTCGCACATAGCCACCCATAGGCAACAAACGAATGGTATACAGGGTTTCATTTTTCGTTGTAGAAAAAATTTTAGGCCCAAATCCAATGGCGAACTCTCTTACTAGCATACCTGCACGCTTTGCGAAAATAAAATGACCAAATTCATGAACAAATACTAAGAGTCCGAACATTAGAATAAACGCTATGATCGTATTCAATCAACATACACTCCTTCCATTTCTTTACGGGGGATAGATAATTTGAAAATTCTTACTTATACTGCGATAAAATCCTCATTCTAGTGCTTTGATCAACTTCTTGGATTGTAACTAAATCTGGATCTTCAATTGATTGATGGTCGCTAATTGCTTTTTCAATAACTGATTCAATTTCTAGAAAACTAATGTTTCCTTTTAAAAATAAATCAACAGCTATTTCATTTGCTGCATTTAACACAGTGGGCATCGTTCCGCCTTTTTTCCCTGCATCATAGGCATATTGTAAGCAAGGAAAACGTTGCAAATCCATTTTTTCGAAATGGAGCTTGCCTACTTCAAGCAAATCTAAGCTTTCTGTTTGAGAGAATGGTAATCTATCTGGATAGGTTAGTGCATATTGAATTGGGACCCTCATATCAGGCGTACCAAGCTGTGCGATGACACTCTTATCAACAAATTCAACCATAGAATGGATGATGCTTTCTTTATGTTGAATAACGTCAATTTTTTCATAGGGTAAACCAAATAGCCAATGTGCTTCCATAACCTCTAATCCTTTATTCATCATAGTGGCAGAATCAATCGTGATTTTTGCCCCCATGCTCCAGTTTGGATGATTCAATGCATCGGCTATGGTTACTTCTTCAAGGTCGGCTCTTGATTTGTCACGAAAGCTTCCTCCTGATGCAGTCAAAATAATTCTGCTTACTTGGCTAGAAGCTTCTCCATTTAATGCTTGAAATATTGCAGAGTGTTCACTGTCAATTGGTAGTAAGTCTACACCATTTTCTTTTGCTTTTCTCATAACGAGATGTCCTGCAGTGACAAGAGTTTCTTTATTTGCGATAGCTATTTGTTTCTTTTCGTCAATAGCGGCTAGTGTTGCGGCAAGTCCAACACTTCCCATTACCGCATTAACTAACACATCTGTCTTGGGATGACAACTAACTTCTACTAGTGCTTCTTCACCAACTAATATTTCTATAGATGTATTATTAGAAGGTGAAAATAATTCCTTTTTTACTTTTTCATTTTTTACGACAATTTTTTCTGGCTGAAATCTTTCCAAAATAATTTTTGCCTTTTCTATATTTTCTCCAAATGAGATAGCAAATAGTCGGAAATCTTCAGGATGCTCAGCGATAACATCCAGAGTTTGCATACCAATGGAACCCGTAGCTCCAAGTAGTGTAATATTTTTCATATCTGAATAACGCCCCAGTATAGTTTATTGTATAAAATTAATAAAATGAAGTAATGGAAAGACAAATAACCAACTATCAAATCGGTCAAGTATTCCACCATGACCAGGCAATAATTTTCCTGAGTCTTTCACATTGTAATATCGTTTAATAGCCGATTCTACCAAGTCACCAACTTGTCCACCAATCGATGCTAAAATCGTAACTAATATAACGATGATTAAAGAATCATGCACGGGGAAAAAGGTATGAAAAATGACAGCAACAACACAGGCTATCAATATCCCACCAATGGCACCCTCGATTGTTTTATTAGGACTGATTTTTGGCCATAGCTTTCTCCTTCCAAATGCCCTTCCAAAAAAATACGCTCCCGTGTCCGTTGAAAGTATAACTAGAATAGCATAAAAGATATAGACAAGTCCATCATTGTCAACATCTCTCGTTTGGATAAAATAATAAAAGCCAAGTCCGACATAAATGGTTGATAATATTAAAAAACCTGCATCCTCAAAAGTGAATTTATTCTTCACTAAAACAGTATAAGCGAGCAATAACAGTACAAAAAACATTAACAGTTCGGTTCTAGTAGAGAAAAAGATAAATTCACCTTGAAAAAGTAATCCCCATAATAATATAACTGTTAAAATAGTTGGAATTGGATATGAGGTAGTTTTTCGCATATGTAATAATTCTAATAACCCTATAGTCGCAATGATATACATTGCAATCTGAAATGGTAAGCCATTCATAAACACTAAGGGAAAAAAGATAAGTATAGCAACTATTGCTGTAATTATTCTAATTTTCATCAATATTCACACCTTAAATTCCGCCGTAACGACGTTTTCGCTTTTGAAATTCGTTAATAGCTTTTTCAAAATCTTCTTCATTAAAGTCTGGCCATAATGTATCCGTAAACCATAATTCTGAGTATGCTGATTGCCAAAGCAAGAAATTACTTAATCGAATTTCACCACTAGTCCTGATTAAAAGATCTGGATCAGAAATATCAGAAGTATATAAATGACGGCTAAACATTTGCTCATCAATTTCTTCTATGGAATAATTCCCTTCTAGAACCTCCTTACAAATAGCTTTCACAGATTGGATCATTTCATAACGGCTACCATAATTTATAGCTATATTTAGGATCAATCCAGTATTCGCAGAAGTCTTATCAATTGCACTCATAATGGCTGCACTTGTTTTATTAGGAAGGTGCTCTAAATCACCAATCGTTTCTATTTTCACATTCTCTTCCATTAATTCCGGTAAATAATGCTGAAGAAAATCTATTGGTAGTTTCATTAGATATTCTATCTCATTAGACGGTCTTTTCCAATTTTCAGTCGAGAATGCGTAAAGGGTGAGAATCTTCACATTATAAGAATTGGCAATTTTCACGATCCTTTTAACATTATCCATCCCCTGTCTATGTCCCGCGACACGAGGTAATCCTTTATTTTGAGCCCATCGCCCATTTCCGTCCATGATGATGGCGATATGTTCAGGTATTCTCTCTACTTGTAGCTCAGGCCTTACTAAATTTTTTTCTTTTTTTAAGAAAGGAAGTTTAAACAAAGCCATTTTTGATCCTCCATTGTTCAACACATTGAAATACTTCTTCATTTCATATAGAGACTACTTAACGAAACTATAGCTTGCTTCCCTTATCTACTATGTACGTTAACGTATTATTATTCTTATCATTACTTTTTTCATACTCTAATGGGAAGAAGCGATAAAGTGGAAAAACCCTCTTCTTCACAAGAGGGTTTATTCTCACATTTTCATTCTACCTTTTTTTAGCTTATACTTCCATAATTTCTTGTTCTTTTTCTTTTGTTAATCCATCAATTTGGCTAATGTGCTCATCAGTAGCACTTTGTACTTCGTCCTGATAACCTCTTAATTCATCTTCTGTAATTTCACCATTTTTTTCGTCTTTTTTCAATTGGTCATTCGTATCACGGCGAATGTTACGAATTTGTACTTTGGACTCTTCCGCAAATTTACCAACAACTTTTACCAATTCTTTACGTCGTTCTTCGGTAAGTGGCGGAATACTTAAGCGAATGACATTTCCATCACTAGAAGGTGAAAGGCCTAAATCAGCCTTTTGAATCGCCTTTTCAATATCACCAATAGACGATTTATCAAATGGAGTGATAAGAAGTAAACGCGCCTCTGGTACTGTAATGGATGATAACTGATTTAATGGGGTAAGCGCTCCATAGTATTCTACTTGAACACTATCGAGAAGAGCAGGATTTGCTCTACCAGCTCTTACCGTTGCTAAATTTTTAGAATAAGCCTTTACTGCTTGTTCCATTTTTTCCTTCGTTTCTTTTAACAATACATCTGACATTATTCTTTCCCCCTTATAATGGTACCGATATTTTCACCAACTACTGCTTTTTTAATATTTCCTTCTTCTGATATTGAAAATACTAGTAATGGAATATTGTTATCCATACAGAGAGAAGAGGCTGTAGAATCCATTACACCTAATCCTTCATTTAAAATTTCTAAATAAGATAATTGATCATATTTCTTAGCATCCTTATCCACCTTCGGATCAGCTGTATAAACCCCATCGACGTTATTTTTCGCCATCAAAATAACATCTGCTTCAATCTCTGCCGCTCTGAGTGCTGCTGTTGTATCTGTCGAGAAGTATGGGTTACCTGTACCTGCTGCAAAGATAACTACCCGTTTTTTCTCTAAGTGTCTGATTGCTTTACGTCTTATATATGGTTCTGCTACTTGACGCATCTCAATAGAGGTTTGGACCCTCGTTGGTATACCGAGGTTTTCTAGACTATCCTGCAGTGCTAGAGAATTCATGACAGTAGCCAGCATGCCCATATAATCTGCATTTGCTCTGTCCATTCCCATCTCACTTCCGATCTTACCTCGCCAAATGTTTCCACCACCAACCACCACAGCAACTTCAACACCTAATTCCACGACATCCTTGACCTGTTTCGCAACAGATTGAATGATAGATGGTTCGATTCCAAAACCTTGTTCACCACTTAAAGCTTCACCACTTAATTTTAACACAACTCTTCTGTAGTTAGCAGTAGCCATAATAACCTCCGTATATGTAAATATTATAATAAAAATACGATTTGATCGCAAAACGTTTCTTATTCATCGATATTACTTTTTTACAGTGCAAAGAAAAGGGACACCTGGTGCCCCTCCAATTTGGTTAAATTATTTTTTATTAACTTGGCTCATAACTTCTTCAGCAAAGTTATCTACACGCTTTTCAATACCTTCGCCAACTTCATAACGAACAAAAGATTTTACTGAAGCATTTTTATTTTTCACAATTTGTTTTACTTTTTGATCAGGGTCTTTGACAAAGCTTTGCTCTAATAAACAAATTTCTTCAAAGAATTTTCCTAAACGACCTTCTACCATTTTTTCTACAATATGTTCAGGCTTTCCTTCGTTTAAAGCTTGTGTTTTTAATACTTCTCTTTCTTTTTCAACATCTTCTTGAGCTACCGCATCACGAGATAAGTAGCGAGGGTTTACGGCAGCGACATGCATTGCAATATCTTTAGCAAGCTGCTCGTCTGTTGTACCTTCCAATACAGTTACAACACCGATATTCCCCCCCATGTGAATGTACTCACCAAATACATCTTGATCTGTTTTAGTGAAAAGGGCAAAACGACGTAAAGAGATTTTTTCACCAATCTTAGCAATGTTAGAATTAATAAATTCTTCCACTTTTTCACCTTCACCATTTAAAGGTTGTGCTAATGCTTCTTCTACACTACCTGGCTTTTCAGATAAGATGTGCTTAGCTAATGCTTGTAGAAGTGATTTAAATTGATCATTTTTAGTGACAAAGTCTGTCTCACAGTTAACTTCAAGAAGCACTGCATCGTTACCCTCAACTTCAACATATGCTGAACCTTCTGCTGCAATACGGTCTGCTTTTTTCGCTGCTTTTGATATACCTTTTTCACGTAGGTAGTCAATCGCTTTATCGATATCACCATCTGTTTCTTGAAGTGCTTTTTTACAATCCATCATACCTGCACCAGTTTTTTCTCTTAATTCTTTTACTAACTTTGCAGTAATTGCCATAAATCTTCCTCCTTTAAGTAATGTATACTTATTGTCTATTGCTTTAGAAAAACTCGCATTCGCTCTTCTTTTGCGAATGCCTAGTTTTTGTTTATACTTGGCACCTTAAAATGTAGCTGCGTAGAAACTTCTGCTGTGTAAAATTTTATACTTACCTAACGTGTAAAAAAGGTGATAAAAGGTCCCCCTCTTATCACCCAAAACCTTCTTTACTCTTTTACTCTTCTGCAGTTTCTACTTCTGCATTTGCTTCTTCTTGTTCTTCCGCTTGCTCTTCAGCAACTTCTTCCGTTACTTCACCTTGTTTTACTTCTAAAATAGCGTCAGCCATTTTTCCAGTAAGTAATTTAACTGCACGGATAGCATCATCATTAGCTGGGATAACATAATCGATTTCGTCTGGATCACAGTTAGTATCTACGATCCCTACAATTGGAATATTAAGTTTATGTGCTTCCGCAACTGCAATGCGTTCTTTTCTTGGATCAATAATGAAAAGAGCATCGGGAATTTTGTTCATTTCTTTAATACCACCTAAGAATTTAACAAGTCTTTCTTTTTCTTTTAATAGACCTACTACTTCTTTTTTAGGAAGTACTTCGAATGTTCCATCTTCTTCCATTTTTTCGATATCTTTTAAACGATTAATACGTTTACGAATAGTTTCAAAGTTTGTTAATGTCCCACCTAACCAGCGTTGGTTTACATAAAACATTCCTGAACGGATTGCTTCTTCCTTCACTGATTCTTGTGCTTGCTTCTTGGTACCTACAAATAAAACAGTACCATCATTTTCTGCGATTTCTTTAACGAAATTGTACGCTTCTTCTACTTTCTTTACGGTTTTTTGTAGGTCAATAATGTAAATACCGTTACGTTCTGTGAAGATGTATTTTTTCATCTTCGGATTCCAACGACGAGTTTGGTGACCAAAATGCACACCAGCCTCTAATAGCTGTTTCATTGAGATTACTGCCATTTTCTTTCCTCCTGTAAATTGGTTTTTTATCCTCCATTTGTATCATTAGATAAAAGGACTAAATCAATAGCACCACTTTTACCTTCCACAAACGTGTGTATTTAACACCATGAACAAATATAACATATTGATTTTATGCAATCAAGCTATTTTATCTGTTTTTTTGTTGAAATTTTAATAATAGTTCTATTTCTGTCTTTCCTTTATCCAATTTCTTAGCAATTTCATCAGAAGTCATGCCTTTTTGAGAAAGGTGGAGAATTTGTGCAGTCAAGGATTGTTCTACTGTGTCTTTTTGTATCCCATCTGTAATCGGTTGATAGTCTTCGTATTCATTATCTTTGGGAATTCTCACAGTTCCTTCTTCTGGTTTATTCGGTTGAGGTACTTCATTCGTTGTCTTCTTTTTTAGTTGATTTTGTTGAACAGCTTCTGTTATCTCCACTGATGGATTGTCCATTGAATCTATTTGCTCCAAGAATTTCTGATTCTCTTCTTTCATTTCTACTAAATATAATGCCAAAGAATCCTCCATTTTTTCCACTTGCTCCAAGACATTTGCTTCAATATCTTCTATGTTTTGTTGTTTCATTTTTAAATGACGAATAACAATAAATGTAATAATATGAATAAGAAAACTTAATAATAGCAATAAATATATCATAAATACCCTTCTTATCTCTTAATATCAATCCGCTTTCCTAAATAAGGATGTTGCTGGTTCGCTTCCTTTTCCTCTTCTGTTGAAGGAGAACGTTCATTATCATGATGACCCTTTTCTTTTTGGTTATTTTTCAATCTCAATTTCTCTGATTCTTGTTGCTTGATAACTCGCTGTCTTTTTCTGATCTCTTCTAATACTTGAGATTGGGCCAATTGTTCCTGGCCTAGTCTTCCTTGTTGCTGTAAGTGCTCTTGGATTTTCCCTGCATCCTGTGTTCGCGGTAACGCTACTTGCATCTCTACTGATTTCCAACTCACTCGGAATCAATCCCTTGCTCCCATATTTAAAGTGGTTCCATCACGATCTCCATGTCTTTTAAATAGGATTTAAAACAACTATGCTCATCCTTTAAGAGACGACTATATTTACCGATATTTAATTCAACATTTCCGAATGCTTTTCCGTAAACATTAATCGACATTTCTGTAAAATTACCGATTGTCCATTGCAATTCTGTCATTTCTAATTGTATCTGTTCTATATCTTTCGTAACCTTCTCCAATGAATGACGTTGTTTTAGTAGGACAATTCGTTCTTTTGTATTCAACCCACTCTGTTTTTTCTTTTTCTGTAATTGGTTACCGAGTAAAACCAATTTGTTTTGATTATCCTTTAATGCCGACAGCTGTTCATTCAATTGTTCCACCTGTTCACTAACTTTCTTGTTAATTCCCAAGGCTAATTCTGTCTTTGTAAAAGCAAAATTGCCCACATTCTTTACTTCAATTTGTCTTCCTGCTGAATTGGAACCGCCAATAATACTTCCATTCTGACATATAATATCTCCTTCAGCAACACAATCACTATGAAGAATCGACTTTTTTACAACAAGATTATTTCCTGTTTCTATCTTCGCCTGATTAATGTAATTGGTTTCAATATTTCCTTCAGCTTTAATGTAGGCTTTGTCCATACCTGAGATTCCTTCATTGATAACAATATTTCCCCCTGCTTGTAGAAATGCCCCTTCCACAAGACCACTGATGAACAAATCTCCTTTTGCTTTCACAGAATAGCCTGTACCAACATTTCCTCTTATCGTAACAGAACCGACAAAATCGATATTCCCTGTTTCTAGAGATAAATCTCCGCTTAATTCATATAGTGGAAATACATGTATAAATTTTGTCGTGATGGATAACTGTCCTTCAGCAGTTGCAACAAATACATTCGTTTCTTCCTCTATCTCTACATTTTTTCCTGCTTTCGTTCTAACTCCGACCCCTTTTTTCTGACGAATAGGATTACCGAACACATCCGTTCCTTCTTTCCCCTCTGTTGCAGGTACTATCGTCGCAATCTTGTCACCTTTATTAACACTTGGTATTTTGGTCACATCACGAAAAGAGAATTTTTCTTCCTCAGAAATAGATGAATTTAATGTTATTTTCCATTCTAAATAGCCATCCTCGCCATTCTCGGGTGGAATCCCTTTTGCAATTATTAAAGGTTGATGATTAGCAAGGATCTGTTTCCAATCTGATTGTTGCCATTCTACTAAACCAAAGTTGATTTTTGCTTTTTCTATTAAAAAACCTACATCTTCCTCTGTAACTTCATCGAAAAAACTTGAATCGAGCAATTCAATCCAAGCCTTTAACTTATCCTTTGAATAATTCACGCGAAGAACATCTTTAAGTTCCATCTTATTCATGCCCCATTTACACATTATTTTATTCTAGGAGAACATCTGTCTGATTTTAAAAATTGCCTGTTTATGAATTTGAGAAATTCTAGAGGTTGTTAAGCCTAAAGCTTTGCCAATCTCTGTGAAGGTCAATTCCTTATCATAGAATAAACTTAGAACCAATTGCTCGTTCTCATTCAATTTTTGAATATGTTGACTTAATTGATGAAGTTTTTCCTGCTTTAATACATTTTCTTCAGGCGTTAGTTCTTTTTCGTCTGGTATATGATAACCAATTCCTTCTTTATATTCATCATTTGCCCCTTTGTCCTCCATTGAAAGTAAGTTGGAAAAGAAACTATCCTTAATTACTTCCTCAACTTCTTCTTTTTTCATTTTTAGATGTGCAGCAATTTCTTCAGCACTTACTTCTCTTTGAAGTTGTTGTTCTAATGCTTCCACAGCAAAATCAATCTTTTTCACTTTTTCTCGAGCTGATCTCGGTAACCAATCTTCCTTGCGTAGGCCATCGATAATGGCACCTTTTATTCGAAAGGATGCATAGGTATCAAACTTCAAGTCCCGATTTGGGTCAAATTTAAGGATAGCATCATATAACCCGAATAACCCCAAGCTTCTTAAATCTTCTTTTTGAACACTTTTCGGCAGATTGGATGCGATTCGTTGGACATGATATTGTACTAAATACATATAATGGTCAATTAATTGATTGGTATTATCTTCGTTTTTATTCTGAATCCATTCGTTCCATATTGACCTTTCTTCAATACCAACCTTTCCCATCTAACCACCTCTTTCCTTAATTTCTTCTATCTTAGATACATTTCATTTCACTATTAACGGTTTTGATTGATAGTAGACCAGTATCTGGATCAAATTCTATTGTTCTACCTTTATTCCCACCTACATCCTGCGCAAGAATAGGAATATTTAGTTGATTAAGTTTAAGAATAACTGCTTCCACATTCCGTTCACCTATACGAAGCATTTGGTTGTCCGAACGAAAGGCAAACATATGAGCACCACCAGCTAATTTCGCTTTTAGGGAATGCTTATTTACTCCCTGCTTTATAAGTAATTCCAATAATAAATCAATTCCCGTATCAGCATATTTCATTCCATTTCTATTCTCTCTTTTTGATGCAGTAGAATCTGGTAACATGATATGAGCTAGTCCTGCTACTTTTAGCTTTAAATCATAAATAACGACTCCAACACAAGACCCTAATCCTGACGTTTTTAAAAGGTGAGGAGCGTTCGCTACTTTTACATCAGCAATTCCAACCTTTACTATCGTTGAAGTTATCATTGGTTTTGTACTCCTAACGCTCGGAAGATTTTAGCAAAGGATTCTGGATCAGGAAGCAAGAAAAAATGCCCTTTTACTTGTGTTCCGCCATTTTCCCCTTCTTCAATCATCGTATCAATCATAATGGCGTAATCACTCTCTTGCGATATTTCTACTAGACCTTCCATCAATATAGCGGCAGCCATATCTATGACAAGTGTTGGGACAGTTGGTTGAAGGTTCAGTGTTGTAAAATCGGACAAGGATGATAAATACGATCCAGATAAAATATTACCAACCTCTGACAATGCCGAATAGGCAAGGGGGTTATCCTCCATTAAAGTCGTTTGGAAATGATTATCTCCTGTTAATTGCTGTGCGAGTGTATCTGCTTCCTCTGGTGAAAGGATGAAAAACATACTCCCAGGTGCATCACCTTGAATTCGCAAAAATACCGCAACGATCAGTCTTTCCGGCCCACCAACCAAATCTATTAACTCATTAAAATCAACAATCTTAATATACGGGATGGACATATCGATTTTTTTATTTAATAGCTCGGATAAGGCTGTCGCTGCATTTCCTGCACCTATGTTGCCAATTTCTTTTAATACATCAAGATGTATTTGGGTCAACTGATCTAAACGATCCATTATTTTTGGACCTCTTCTGCTTCTATCTTCCCTTGATAGGAATCAGCTGAGAGTACCTTTTCTAAATTCAATATCATGACTAATCTTTTGCCTATTTTCGCAACACCTTCTATATAATCCACATCTACTGTGCCAACTACTTTTGGTGCAGGCTCTATGTCTTCTGATTGTATATCTATGACATCGTAGGCAGCATCTACAATAAGTCCAATGTTGTATTTATCCTGATGAATGATGATAATCCTTGTGCTATCTGTTTGCGGAATACGATCCATGCCAAATCTTTCACGAAGATCAATAATTGGTGTGACAACTCCACGTAGATTAATGACACCTTTTACAAATTTCGCAGTTTTAGGAACTCTCGTTATTTGTTGCATTCGCTCGATTCCACCAATTATTTCAACTGGAAGTGCATATTCTTCCTTATCAAGTTCAATGATGATCGATTTTTTCACTTGCTTTTCTTCCATGACGACACCTCCTAACTAATTAATGTATTCGTATCTACAATCAAGGCTACCTGACCATCGCCTAAAATGGTTGCACCAGAAATCGCAAATACGTCCCCTAGATAATCCCCTAGTGATTTTAAAACAATTTCATGCTGTCCAATAAATTTATTTACAATTAAACCAGCCATTTTCTCCCCTTTGCGAATGATGACAACCGAATAATGCTCCTCTTCGGTTTCTCCAGCTGGTATTTCAAACACATTTTTCAAGGAAACTAATGGTACTACCTTTCCTCTAAAGTCAATGACTTCTTTATTATGGGCATTCAGAATATCGTTCTTGTGAATGATTGCTGTTTCAATAATAGATGAAAGTGGTATGGCATATTTTTCTTCTTCCACTTCGACGAGCAACACAGAAATTATGGATAAAGTTAGTGGCAATTGAATCGAAAATAATGACCCTTTTCCTTCTTCAGATTCAATGGTTAAAGTTCCACCAAGTGATTCAATAGTATTCCTTACAACATCTAATCCAACACCTCGTCCAGAAATGTCTGAAATCTTATCAGCCGTAGAAAAACCACTTGACATAATTAATTGATGTACCTGTTGATCAGTCAATGTTTCTGCTTCCTCTGAAGTAATTACCTGATTGGCAATAGCTTTCTCAAGTACCTTCTCTCGATTAATACCCGCACCATCATCTGCTATTTCGATAAAGACATGGTTACCACTGTGATATGCCTTTAATGTCAAATGACCCTCTTCCTGTTTGCCTTTAGCCTTACGCTTTTCAGGAGTTTCGATACCGTGGTCTAAAGAATTGCGAATTAAATGAACCAAAGGGTCACCAATTTCATCAATAACCGTACGATCTAATTCTGTTTCGGCACCAATTATTTCAAGATTAATCCTTTTACCTAAATCCTTCGACAGCTGTCGAACCATTCTTGGAAATCGATTAAATACTTGCTCTACAGGAACCATTCTCATATTCAAAATGATGTTCTGCAAATCACCAGTTACTCTTGTCATTCTCTCCACCGTTTCGGATAGATCTGGATTCTTTAAGTTTGTAGCGATTTGTTCTAGCTGGCCACGATCAATGACTAATTCCTCAAAAAGGTTCATTAATCCATCTAGACGATCGATATTCACTCGAATTGTTTTGCTCGTAACTGCTTTTTGCGTGTTATTTTTTTCAGACTCTTTTTCTTGTGGCTTGGATGTTTTTGGTTCATCTTTAGCTTTTGGTGGTTCTGATTGGGTTTGAAATGAAAATTCTCGAACAGTTACTTTATCGATTTCCGATACTTTCCTTACTCTTTGTTCAATGTCATTTGCATCGTGTTTTGTAATAAGTAATACATGAAAATCTAAATCAAAATTTTCTTCTTCTAATTCTTGAACAGCCGGTTCTGACTTAATTACCTCACCGACTTGTTCTAACACCTCAAAGATCATATACACTCGAGCTGCTTTTAGTAAACAATTATCATTTAATTTGACGTATACTTCGAAATTCTTAAAGTCCTTCTCTGCTGATTGTTGGAGAACAGCCATTTCAAATTCATCGAGTTTACTGAAATGGACATTATCACTAGTAGTTTGTTCGCTTTCTTCAATTATTTGCACCTCACGATCTGGTGCCTCGTTGTTTTCAATCTGTTGAAGCTGTTTGACAAGCTGTTGTACATCAGAAGAACCATTTCCTCCCTCAGCAATATCGAAAACCATACCTTCTAACTGGTCAACCGCTTGAAATATTACGTCAATCATCGTAGAGTTGACCACTATCTTTTCATTTCTTACAGCATCCAATACATTTTCCATTTTATGTGTCAAATCAGCAATGTCTTGAAAGCCCATCGTAGCAGCCATGCCTTTAAGTGTGTGTGCTGAGCGAAATATTTCGCCAATTGTATTCAAATTAGTAGGTTCCTTTTCTAGAACAAGCAGCTGATCATTTAGGGACTGGATATGTTCTTTACTTTCTTCGATAAAGACTTCTAAATACTCATTATTTTCCAATTTCCTCACCTCTCATATGTTAGACTTTTTCCTGCAAGATTGTGCTTATATCTTGGATATCTAAAACATAATCTACTAAACTAGTTCTTTCGGCGGCTTGTGGCATTCCATAAACAACACAGGTTTCTTTAGATTGGGAAATGGTAATCGTTCTCGGATGCCTCTGTTTCAATTGAACTATACCATTAGATCCATCCTTCCCCATTCCTGTTAGAATAATAGAAAGGGGATGACAATGAGGTAACCTTGCAATCGAACCAAACAAGACATCCACCGAGGGTTGGTGACCATTTACCGGTTCGCGCTTTGACACTTTAGCAATCAATTCCGCCCCATTCCCTATCACCTCAAACTGTTTCCCACCTTCTGCTATGTAGACCTTACCCTTTTCAATTAAATCACCATTTTCCACTTCTTTTACTTCTACATTGGATAATTTATTCAAGCGATCTGCAAGTGATTTGGTAAAACCTTTTGGCATATGTTGCACAACTACAATTGGTGCCTTAAAATCACTTGGTAAATTGGTGATAATCTCCTGTAATGCTCTCGGACCTCCCGTTGAAGAGCCAATCGCAATGATCGGGTTGACCATAGGGCGATTACGTTTTAGAAATCGGCTTTCTGTATCCAAAGAGACCGATTTTGCTTTCTCTCTTTTTTGAAAGGTGGATATGTTAGAAACTACTGCCTGCTCGACTTTACTGATAATCTCTTGTTGGATCTCTTTAATATTCAATGAAATCGAACCAGATGGCTTTGCGATAAAATCAACTGCGCCTAATGACATTGCTTCCATTGTTTTATCTGCACCTATTTTAGTCAAACTGGATAACATAACAACTGGCGTTGGACTCTTCTCCATCATATGAGTTAATGTCGTAATCCCGTCCATAATAGGCATTTCGACATCCATTGTCACTACATCAGGCTTCCACTTTTCTACTTTTTCGAGCGCATCTTCTCCGTTTCTCGCTGTAGAAATCACCTCGATTAGTCTAGATTGATTAATAATATCTGTGATCATCTTTCTCATGAATGCTGAATCATCTACAACTAACGCAGTATATTTTTTCATTCAGTTCTACCTTCCTGTCATTGGCTAAGTTAAAGTCGAGATAAATATTGTTTCAATTCCTTTAGAAAATCTTTACCTTTCCGCTTTTTTCTTGGCGCGATTCCTAAAAATTGGTCAGTGATTTGATCAATGGCCACAGATGCCTTCGATTTTGGGTTCTTCAGTAAAAAGGGATGCTGTTCGATAACTGCCGACATCACAACAGGATCATCCGGAACCATACCTAAAGGAAACATATCATACTCAAGAAAACGTTTAATTGCCGTAATCATACGATTCGTTATCATATCTCCTTGTTGCTTATTCATCACCCTATTTAAAATAAGATGGACCTGTGTTTTTTTATACGATAGAATATGTTTCACCATTGAATAAGCATCTGTGATCGACGTTGGTTCAGGTGTCGTTACAACAAGACAGTCATCCACAGCCTTCATATAATGAATCGTTTCTTGTGTTACACCTGCTCCCAAATCAAAGATTACATAGTCATAGTCATTAAGTATTAGTTCTAATTGTTCTAAAAAATGGACTAATTTCTCCTCACCCAGTTGAAAAATACTTTCTTGTGCATTCCCACCAGGTATATAGGACAGTGTATTTGGTCCTGATTCTATAATATCATAAATAGACGAATTTTTCTCGAAAATTTTAAGGATAGAATGCTCAGATGATCTTCCAAGTAATATTTCGATATTCCCCATCCCGATATCCAAGTCAAATAATAGTACTTTTTTACCTTTTTTTGAAAGAGAAAGGGAGAAGTTAAGTGCGATATTTGACTTACCTACCCCTCCTTTTCCACTTACAACCGCAATTGTTTTAGCAAGATTTTGATGATGGATTCCTTTCATTTTAGCTCTTAGGTGTGATGCTTGATCTGTATTCATTTAATCACCAACTATAAGTTTTGCAATATGATCAATCGAAGCTTCTTCTATGTCATCCGGTACATCTTGACCTGTTGTTAGGAATGCTATTCCAATGTTGTGTTGCAAAGATAAATTTAGAGCAGCACCATAAGAAGTTGTTTCATCCTTTTTTGTGAAAATAATTTGTTTAACAGGAACATGACGAAATTGGTCATAAATTGCCTCGAGATCATTACTTTTTGTTGTTAAAGATAAAACTAGATAAGTATCTACTTCTTCATTTAAATCCATTACATTGCCCAATTCTTCCACATATTTTTCATCCCTGAAATTACGACCAGCTGTATCAACAAAAACGAGATCAAAATCTGAAAATTTTTCTCGTGCTTTGTTGTAGTCCTCGAGATTATATGCAACTTCTATCGGAACATCTAAAATTTTTGAATAGGTTTTCAGCTGTTCGATTGCAGCGATTCGATACGTATCCGTTGTAATAAGCGCCACTTTTTTACGTTCATTAAGAACACTGTGTGCTGCAAGTTTGGCAATGGTCGTTGTTTTCCCAACACCTGTTGGTCCTACAAGATGAACGAATTGATTTTGATAATCTGATTTTCCAAAGCTTCCTTTATTAGCTAATCGATGCTTTATTTCAAATGCTAGCTTTTTCTTCAGTTTCTCCATATCCTCTTCCTGCTCGTTGCTCGTATGGATTGTGTCCACTAGCTCCATTGCTATGTCTTTATTTACTTCTTGATTTTCTAAATGGTCAAGTAGTTCTTGATAAGGTAAAGGAAACGTGTGATCTTGATTTTTTTGTTGAATTAATCGCTTCATATCTTTGATTTCTTTTAATAGATGATCTTGTTTGCCTTCTGCTAATACTGAACTCATAGGCTTTGCAACTACTGGTTTAGATGGAACAGGCTTTTTACGAGGACTATCAATTCCAGCCAGTACTTCTAACTTTCTTTTTTTAAATAGTCCTAAAAAACCCCCCTCATGAATGACCTTAGAATTCAGAATAACGGCATCTTCTCCTAATTCTCGGCGAACTATCTGCATTACTTCTGGCATTGTCGAACCTTTGATTTTTTTTATTTTCATGCTACATTCACCACTCCGATGCTTTTTATTTCCGCTGTTGGCTCGATTTCGTTATAGGAAAGCACAATCACCTGTGGGAAAAATCGATCCAATAATTGCTTCATATACATTCTTATAGTAGGAGAACATAGAATAATAGGATTTTCTTCCTGAAGTGACATAACTTCCACATTTTCAGAAACAGACTGGATAACTTGCTGTTGCGTATCAGGATCCATTGCTAAATAACTTCCATGTTCTGTTTGCTGGATATGTTCTGCGATCACTTTCTCTACCTCACCAGCTACAGTAATAACTTTTAGTTCATTTCTACCTTGTAGCAAATCAGCGGTAATTTGGGCGGAAAGAGATTGTCTAGCATATTCAGTTAGTAAATCTGTATCCTTTGTCATTTTTCCAAAATCCGCTAATGTCTCAAAAATAACAGGTAAGTTCTTAATCGAAACATTTTCTCTCAATAACTTAGCCAATACCTTTTGTACATCTCCAATTGCGAGCGGTTCTGGTGTAACCTCCTCCACTAATATTGGATAACTCTCCTTTAGATGATCGACCAATTGCTTTGTCTCTTGGCGACCAAGAAGTTGGTGAGCATTGCGCTTAATAATTTCCGTAATATGTGTGGAAACGACAGAAGGTGGGTCCACTACTGTATATCCAGACAATTCGGCATCATCCTTTGTTTCTTCTGTAATCCACTTTGCTGGAAGTCCAAAGGCAGGTTCAGTTGTTTCGATTCCATCTAGCTCATCATCCTCAATCCCTGGACTCATTGCTAAGAAATGATCTAGTAACAATTCACCACTTGCCACTTCATTTCCCTTTATTTTTAACCGGTATTCATTTGGGTTTAATTGAATATTGTCTCGTATTCTGACAACAGGGATAACCAGTCCTAGTTCAATAGCAAGTTGCCTTCTAATCATGACAATTCGATCTAGTAAATCCCCACCTTGATTGGAATCTGCCAATGGGATTAAACCATACCCAAATTCAAATTCAATTGGGTCCATGTTAATCAGACCTACAACATTTTCAGGTGCTTTCATTTCTTCAGATTCCGTTTCATCTACCTCTGATTCGGTAACATTCGCTTCTTGTTTAGCTTTTTTAGATATCATATAAGCAGTACCAATTAATACTATCGCAATAAGGGTTGTTAAGAAGGGATTAATTGGTGTCAGTCCTAGTAAGAAAATAGTACCCCCCGCAATATAAAGCAAGTTAGGATAACGTAACAATTGTTGACTAACATCCGCACTCAAATTACCATCAGAGGCTGCTCTTGTTACTACAATACCAGTCGCAGTTGAAATCAATAATGCAGGTATTTGACTGACCAAGCCATCTCCCACTGTTAATCGCATATACACATCGATCGCTTCATTAAAGCTTAATTCTAATTGCATCATACCGATGATTAAACCAAAAATAATATTAATTAGAACAATAATAATACCAGCAATAGCGTCACCTTTGACGAATTTACTCGCACCGTCCATTGCTCCATGAAAATCTGCCTCTTGTTCAATTTTTTCTCTTCGTTCTTTAGCTTGCTGTTCATTAATCATACCGGCATTTAAATCTGCATCTATACTCATCTGTTTTCCTGGCATTGCATCTAATGTAAAACGTGCCGCAACCTCAGATACACGCTCACTACCCTTAGTAATAACTAGAAATTGAATAATAACTAGAATAATAAAAACAACAAATCCTACTAATGGGTTATCACCAATAACAAATGTTCCAAATGTATCCACAACATTTCCTGCATCCGCTTCAGATAAAATGGACCTCGTTGTGGAAACATTTAATCCTAGTCGGAACAATGTTAACAATAATAGCAATGACGGGAATACTGAAAATTGTAAAGTGTCAACCGTATTCATTGAAACAAGGATAACGATTAATGCTAGAGATATATTTGTTAAAATTAATATACTTAATAACCACCCTGGTAATGGTATAACTAACATAATAATGATGAGAATAACACCTAGTAAAACGGAAAAATCTCTAGCTTTCATGTCATACAACTCCTTTAAGCTTACAAAACATAAACATGGTTAAATTTTCTTCTGAACTCGATATACATAGGCAAGTATTTCAGCCACTGCCTGAAAATACGCTTCATCTATTATCTCGCCTATTTCAGTTTGACTATATAATGCTCTTGCTAGAGGCCGATTTTCTACCATGACAATCCGGTGATTACTAGCAATCTCTTTAATTTTCATTGCAACAAAATCAACACCTTTAGCAACAACATACGGAGCGTCTGCCTTCGATTCGTCATATTTTAATGCAATCGCATAATGAGTTGGGTTTGTAATAATGACATCTGCTTCAGGAACTTGACTCATCATCCGTTGCATAGCCATCTGCCTTTGTTTTTCCTTTATTTTTGACTTAATTAAAGGATCCCCTTCTATATTTTTGTACTCATCCTTCACATCATCTTTTGACATTTTATTTTGTTTCTCAAAATCGAAACGTTGATAGGCATAATCAAAAACCGATACGATTAATAGACCTATAGCGGCAGCAATCCCCATTTGAATAGTCATACTTCCAAAAAAGGCTAACGCACCATGTACATCCTTATCAACAAGCATTAGCATTTCATCCTTGTTTATCCAGATGATCGCAAAGGTAATAGCCCCAACAACTAAAATCTTTAATAAAGACTTCACTAATTCCACTAGAGCACGTACGGAAAAAATTCTTTTTGCACCTTGAATTGGATCAATCTTACTTAGCTTCATTTTCAACGGTTCTGTTGTAAACAAAAAGCCAACTTGTAAGAAATTAGAAGCTAATCCTGCCACAATAGCAATAAGTAGAATTGGTGCAATGGTTAAGGCAATCTGCCATCCGAAATCTAAAAAGATTTCAAAAACTTGATCTTCCGTAACTTCTAAATGGATATATTCCGTGAATGACTTGCTATACATATCTGTCATCATTGTTTTAAAACTATTACCAGTTACAAATAGTACAATAAAAACTAAAAATAATAGAATAGCAGTATTCACATCTTGGCTTTTTGCCACTTGTCCTTTCTTTCTAGCATCTTGACGCTTTTTTGGAGTTGCTTTTTCGGTTTTTTCTCCAGCAAAATACTGCAGATTAAGTTTTAACATTTTGTTAAGCACCTCCAAATAAATGAATCAATCCTTCCATTGTGTCAAGGGTCAAGGAGAACAACTGTTGTACCATGGCAATATAAAAAGGAATAAACATGAACAACACTAGAAAAGATACGAGTATTTTTAAAGGTAATCCAACAACAAATACATTCAATTGAGGGACTGTTCTTGCAATTATTCCTAATGCTACGTCTACAAGAAATAAGCAACCGACAATAGGAATGGATAGTTGAAAAGCAATTAAAAACATTTTACTAAAAGTTAATAAAATAAAATCAAGGTTGCTAAATGAAAAAAATTGATCCAAAGGAATAACTTCAAAACTATATACTAAGCCATTAAGGAGTAAATGGTGACCATCTACTACTAAGATAAAGAGAATGGCGATAGTATAGAAATACTGCCCTATTAACGGACTTTGTGCTCCTGTTTGAGGATCGACGACATTCGCAATTGCAAACCCCATTTGAAAATCGATAAATCCACCAGCTATTTGTATTGCAGCCAAAATGATATATGCGATTAGTCCTAAAAGTAACCCGATGATCGCTTCTTTTATAATAAGCAACACATATTGGTCATCAAAAGCTAGTTCTGGTGTTGGTATAGTATACAGCATGATCCATGCTAAAAAGATTCCCATTCCGATCTTTAAAGGTAAAGGAACATTACGATAAGAGAATACCGGGATGGTAACGAAAAAAGCTATTATTCTAACTAATATTAAGATAAATGCAGGCAGGATATTGATGTCTATTAATTCAAACATAGGCTATCCTACAAACTGATTTAGATTTTGAAATAAATTAGCAGCAAATTCCACCATTGTTGACAGCATCCATGGTCCAAAAATCACTAATCCAACTAAAACCGCAACAATTTTTGGGATAAAGGCTAATGTTTGTTCTTGAATTTGCGTTGTTGCTTGAAAAATACTAACAAGTAGTCCTACTGCCAATGCTAATATTAATAATGGTCCTGTTACCATTAAAATGGTATAAATCCCTTGCTCTGCTAATGATATTACAAATTCACCACTCACTCGTAACTTCCTTTCTTATCATAATGGCAAAAACCCATCCAATAAAGAATGCGTAATTAAGTACCACCCGTCCACTAAAACAAAAAGTAAAATTTTAAATGGTAATGAAATCATTACTGGTGGTAACATCATCATACCCATGGACATCAAAACACTTGCCACTGCCATATCAATTACTAAAAATGGAACAAAGATCATAAATCCCATTTGGAAGGCTGTTTTTAATTCACTAATAGCAAATGCTGGTACAAGTGTTGTAAGTGGTATATCCTCAACCGATTCTGGTTCTTCAATCGATGCATAATTCATAAAAAGAGCCAAATCCTTTTGTCTTGTATGCTTTGCCATAAACTCTTTTACTGGAGCACTAGCATTATCATAGGCTTCTTCCAGTGATATTTCTTCATTGAAAAGGGGCTGCAATGCTTGCTCATTAACCTCCTGAAAGGTTGGGGCCATAATAAAAAAAGTCATAAACAAGGCTAAACCAATCAAAATTTGATTTGGAGGCATTTGCTGAGTCGCCAATGATGTTCTCACAAAGGATAGTACGATAATGATTCTAGTAAAACAGGTCATTAAGATTAGAATGCTCGGTGCTAACGATAATACGGTAAGAAGCAAAAGCAATCTTACAGAAGTTGAAATATTTTGTGGATCCGTACCTGAGAAAACATCAATTAAACTAATTATCATGATGCTTCTTTATCTTTCTCATTTTTTGCAATATTTGCTTTCTTCCTTCTTTCATCGTAGTAAGCTCCTTCTTAAATAATTGACCAAATTCTTTACTAGCTTGACTCTCAACCCTGTTTTGCTTTACACTTTTGTCTTTTATCCATGGCATAAAATCCATCGATTTATTGCCTTCATTCTCATTCTTTTTTAATTGCTCCATTGTCTCCTCATCCGTAATTTCTAATAGTAACTCGATATTGTCGCCTACCCCTATGACATAATATCTATCTCCAATACGGATGGTTTGGAGGGATTTGTTTGCCCCGACAGAAATCCCACCATAGTTCTCTATAATACCTTGCTTTCCTAAATATTTATTTCTATTTTTTAAAAACTTTGAAATGAAGATTATTAAAGCAATGATGACACCAAGCGCTAATACTAGCCTTAATAAACTAATGATAAAATTTGGTGACTCTACTTCCGCTTGCTCGACTTCAGTAGACTCATTTGTCTTTGTTTCTTGTTTTTCCTTCTCTTGATTTTCCTTTTCTTGATTTTGATTAAAGTATTCCTCCACACTTTGTGAAGCATAGGTAGTGATGGAGGATGTTAAGAAAAGAGCACAGATCAAGATAGAGAGAATAACTCCTTTGCGGTTAATTGTCACCACCTCTTTAACCTATTACTTTCGAAATTGCCTCAATGACACGATCTGCTTGAAATGGCTTTACAATAAAATCTCGTGCACCAGCTTGAATAGCATCTATTACCATTGCTTGCTGTCCCATTGCTGAGCACATAATAATATTTGCCTCACTGTCTTTTCCCTTTATTTCCTTTAATGCCGCAATCCCATCCATCTCAGGCATCGTAATATCCATTGTCACTAAATCTGGTTTTAATTCATCATATTTTTCCACCGCTTCTACGCCATCTTGTGCTTCCCCAACAACTTCGTATCCGTTTTTCGTTAAAATATCTTTAACCATCATTCTCATGAAAGCAGCATCATCTACTATTAATACACGTTTTGACATCTCACTCAATCCTCTCTAAAATCAAATTATTTAAGTTGTTTAATTCGAGCTTCTTTACTCACAATATCTGTTACTCTAACTCCGAAATTCTCATCAATTACGACAACTTCCCCTTGAGCAATTAGTTTATGATTAACTAATATATCTACAGGTTCCCCTGCTAATTTATCTAATTCCAAAATAGACCCAGAGGTAAGTTCAAGTATTTCTTTGACGTTTCGCTTCGTTCTACCAAGCTCTACAGTGACCTGTAATGGTATATCCAGCAATAAATCTAAGTTTCTTCTCTCTTCCTTTGGTAACGGTAAATCTTCAAAATCTGAGAAGGAGGCTGATTGAACTTCTGCTTTACTATTACTATTTGTCCCCATTTTTCTTGGTTCAGTCGGTTGTTCTACTGTACCTACAGAACTATACGATTGACTATGATTCTCATTTTCTTTTACAGGTTCTTTTCCTTCATCTATCACTTGTTCCTCTTCGGATGCATTCAAAAGACTATCCACCAGCTCTTTACCGAACGAAATTGGCAATAACTGCATAATTTTCGAATCAATTAAATGACCAACCTTTAATTGGAAAGAGACTTTTATCACAACATCATTATCTTCTTTTAAATATTTGTTAGCTTCTTCCTCTGTGACATCCATAATTGATATGGTTGGAGGAGAAATATCTACTTTTTTATGGAAAATAGTGGACATACTCGTCGCCGATGTGCCCATCATTTGATTCATTGCTTCTTGGACTGCGCTTAAGTGTATATCATTTAACTCATTATCTGCGGCCTCTCCCGTACCTCCTAGCATCAAGTCAGCAATCACTGCTGCATCCTTTGATTCGAGCATAAATAAATTAGCTCCACTGAATCCCTCTGTATATCTTACCTCCACACCAACATAAGGCACAGGGAATTCTTCCTCTAATAATCCTTTTTCAATAACCGAAATGGTAGGTGTAGTAATTTCTACTTTCTGATTCAAAAGAGTAGATAATGCGGTAGCAGAGCTACCAAAGGATATATTCCCAATCTCACCTAAAGCATCCTTTTCTAATGAGGAAAGATATTCGTTAGAGGAAGGAGTATTAGTGTCATTAGTATGGTTTGTGTTCTCATCTTGATCATCACTACCATTTAATAGTGCATCGATTTCATCTTGTGATAACATTCCGTCATTCATCATTGAAATCCCCTCCCTTAATCTCTTCTAATATTTGAACAGCAAGTCTATTTTTCTTTTTCCCTGGCTGAACATAAAATTTAGGTACTTTATCTACTTGCAAGACCAGTGGCTGTTCAATGGATTGATTTAAAATGATGGTGTCCTTTGCACTTAAAAACATCAGCTCCTCTACAGATATTGAGCTTTTACCAAGTACGACAGATAGGTCCATTTTTGCCTTCTTAATATTTTTTGTAATTAATTCATATTCTTCTGGCTTTCTTTCCTTCGAACTCTCATTTTGCATCCAATAGTGTACGGATAGTTTAGGAATAATTGGCTCCAATACAACGTGTGGAATACAAATATTGATCATTCCACTACTATCACCAATGGTTGTATCTAATGAAACAACCACAACCGTTTCATTTGGTGATACTAATTGTAAAAATTGTGGATTCACCTCAAAATCCTCGAGGATCGGGTCAATTTCCGTAATTGAACTCCATGCTTCTTGTAAATTATCTAATGCTTTTACAAATAATTGAGACATTAAGGTTGTTTCAATTTCGGTTAAATTCTCTATGTTATTTACGCTTGTCCCTTTTCCACCTAGAATTCGATCAAGCATCGCATAGGCAATGTTTGGATTAAATTCAAAAATGATCCTTCCATCCAATGGGGCAACACTATAAACATTCAGAATCGTCATCGCTGGAATCGATCGAATAAATTCTTCATAAGGTATCTGATCAACTGAAGCAACCGATATATCTACATATGTACGTAATTGAGCTGAGAAATAAGTTGATAGTAATCTTGCAAAATTATCATGAATTCTTGAGATGTTTCGAATTTGATCCTTCGAAAACCGTAATGCTCTTTTAAAATCATATACCTTTACTTTTTTATCTTTTTCCTCTTCTTTTAATTGATTAGCATCCATTTCACCAGATGATAATGCAGACAAAAGTGCATCAATTTCACTCTGGGATAATACCTCATCTGCCATTCTTCCACCTCCATTCCGGAGCAATTATTACTGAATAACCTTGCTTGTTATTAAAACATCCGTTATTTTGCCTTCTGTCATCTTTTTACTCATTGCTGCTTGAATATTATCTTCTAATTGCGCAAGATTTTCTCTAAAGTCTTTTTCTGTTAGATCCACTGATTGTTTGATGAATTCATTCTTTACTTGAAATTCACGTTTTGCAATTTCTTCGGCACCAGCTTTACTATCAGTGATGAATTGAAACTGGATAAGAACAAAATTTCCGTCTTTTAAATCCGTTCGCATCTCCTCTGTGGTATAAGAGAACTCTACCATTTGATCAATGGTTAATTCACCACCGGTGTCTTTACTATTTAATAAGAAGTAAAGGGTAATACCACCACCAATAGTAATAAGAATTAATATGATAACTAATGATTTTACAAATTTAGGATTCATCTTCATCACCTATTTCTCTTTGAAGTTGATTCAAGCCAATTAATTGAAAATATTCGGTTACTAGTTTTTTTACTTCTTCCTCTGATTCCTTAACAAAGACTTTTTTTTGATTCACTAGAGTTATGGTGGTATCAGGGAATGATTCAATTCTCTCAATATATAGAGCATTCAATGTTAGTCGGTCATTATTTAATTTCGTTAATGTAATCATGCGTGTAAGAAGGTTAAGGGGTCATCACTTAACCTTCTTCCTCCCTTTTTATCGTTTTAAATTAACTAATTCTTGTAGAATCTCATCAGATGTTGTGATAATTCTAGTGTTTGCCTGGAAGCCACGCTGTGCTGTGATCATTTCCGTGAATTCTTCTGATAAATCAACGTTTGACATTTCCAGTGCTCCTGACACGATAGAGGCTGTTCCTTCACCCTCTGGAGCAAATAAATCCTCTAATCCATTAATATTACCTGTTCCATCATCAGTGAAGGCACCGTCATTGACCGTTGTACGATACATGTTGCCACCTACTTTTTCAAGACCACCAGGGTTAGAAAACTTGGCTAACATTATTTGACCTGCCTCCTGTGTTTGACCATTTTCGTCCACATAAGTCACCGTACCATCACTTTGAAAACTTAGACTTTCCGCATTTTTAGGTATTTGAATTTTAGAGGAAACCACATTTCCATTTTCGTCCGTTGATTGACCAACTAAATATTGACCATTTGCATTTACTAGATAATCGTTAGCATCAAAATACAAGTTACCCGCCCGAGAAAAATAAATATCCGAATCTCCTATATTAATAGTAGTAGCATCTTCCGCGACATCTTGTGCAAAGACAAACATTCCGTCACCTTCTAATTGTAAATCTAAAGGTCGACCTGTCGTTTGTCGGTAACCTTGCGTATGAACATTATCAATAGTTCCTAGTTGGACGCCTGTACCGACCTGAGATGGATTCATCCCCCCTCGAATATTTGTAGGTGCGCTCGCCCCGTTTATCGGTTGACTCATCATATCTTGGAAAACGGTACGTCCCTTTTTAAAACCGACAGTATTGACATTTGCAATGTTGTTCCCCACAACATCTAATTTTGTTTGAAAAGCCTTAAGTCCAGAAATTCCTGAATACATAGATCTTAACATCTCATTCAACTTCCTTTCAGATTAAAGTTTAGTAGCTACTTCATTCAGTCCATAGCTATAAGCCTCCCAGCAAGGGTCCAGCTTAATCAATAAGAATGGTTCCATTAATATTAGTGAAGATTTTATTTTTCATTTCTTCTGTTTCCATTGCAGTTATAACGGTTTGATTATCAGCATTCATGATAAAGGCTGTATTTTGTACTAGAACCAATGAGTCCTTGACTCCTTTTTGCTTTGCTTCTGCTAACTTAATGGTGATTTGATGCCATTGTTCTTCCGTAAGTTGTATTTTCCTTTCCTGCATTCTCTCCCTTGCATGCTTCGTTATCGTCAGTTCATTTGTTTGGTGTAAAAGGTCAGCAAACTTGACCGTTGACTTTTTTGATAAGGATGACTTTGTAGGGATAAGAGCATGATGTAGGGCATGAATTTTATTATCCATTGCTTTGCTCCCCTATTCAGAAGGATTAGTGTCTTCCGTCTTATCTGGTGCCGTATTAGAATGAACATCACTCGTAATACGAAGCACTTCATCTGTATAGATTTTTGTTCCATCTTCAAGTTCTA
This sequence comes from Gracilibacillus sp. JCM 18860, assembly GCF_055395245.1. Lineage (NCBI taxonomy): Bacteria > Bacillati > Bacillota > Bacilli > Caryophanales > Bacillaceae > Gracilibacillus > Gracilibacillus sp. JCM 18860. Next base: position 282,582 of record NZ_AP043868.1, on the reverse strand, counting down.
ATACTGCGAAGCCTTGTTGCTCTGAAATGGCCTTAACCTTGCTACTAACAATTTCTTTTGGCTCTGCTATTTGTCCTGTTTCCTCATCAATTTTATAATAGTCAACTTCCTTACCGATTAGATGACTATATTGAATAACAGGAGAGATCGTTTGATTTGCGACTAGCTGTTCTATAGAATTTGACATATTCATCATTTGCTCGAGTGATGAAAATGTCGCCATTTGAGAAATAAATTCCTTATCGTCCATAGGGTTTAAAGGGTCTTGGTTTTGTAATTGTGTCATTAGGATTTTAAGAAATTCATCCTTCCCCAAGCTCGTATTGATCTCCCTCGTTTGTGACTGATTAGATAAATAGTAGCTAGGATCGATTGCACTCATTATATTCACCTACACTTTCGCGTCCATTAATAGTTGATGAAAATCTGTAGCTTCCTCATTTTCTCCACCATGTTCTTCAGAAAAACTGTTTTGCTCGTCCTGACTATTTTCCTCATCATATTGTTCGGCTAGATTCATTTCTTCCGAATGGGCTAATAGATTAGAGCTATCCTGCTTTTCAATCAAAACTTGGTGTGGTGAAAACATATGTCTAAGCTGTTGTAGATTCCCTTCAAGTAAATCCTTTGTTGCTTGTGATGATACGATCATTTTTACTGTCATTTCTCCATTAACTTGGGTTAGCTTTAATGTAATATCACCTAACTGCTCTGGCTGTAATCGTACCATTAGTTGGTTTATACCATTACCTCGTTGCAAAAAGTTACTTTTGACCATTATCTGCTGAAATTGATCTAATAACTGTTTCTGCACCATCTCATTATCGGTATTGGTTTGTTGCGTATAGATAATGTATTGCTGAATTTTTGAATGCACAGGACCTGTAGAGATAATAGGCGAAGTCTGTTTAAGTGAGTTACTTTCACTTTGTGATTCATAGCTTTGGATCGCATGCTTCATCCAGTTTACTAAATCCTGTTGGGTTACTTTTTTATTCCCTCCATAATGCTCCGTTAGAGAGGAACGACTCTGATAATTTTCTATAAGGGAACTCCATACCTTAGCTACTTTGCTCTCTTGTAAATCACTCATGATCGTCTGGATAGCTTGTGGGTTTTGCTTTTGAAAATTGCTCCACTGTTGCAAATAAAGAAACATCTGCTTTTGTTCACGCAAGGTAATAGAACCATTTTCCATTTTATTAAGGAGTTTCTGAATCCCTTCCCATGATGACTGAACTTCCTTTTTATCTAACGTTTGCGCCATAGGCACAAGTGCAGATGAACCTACCACTGTACTAGAATGGTTCGTTATCAGTAGATTTTGAAAAAACTTCTCAGGAGAACGAATATCTTCACTAGTTTCTAAGCTTTTTAAAAGACTTATTAGTTCTTCCAATGCTTCGATCTCTAATAATGGATTTGATGCTTGAATTTCATCAACGAGTTCTTTCACTCTTTTTTGCATTTCTTCATCCAATTCTAGTAGTTGGAATAGGTCTTCCATTAGGATATCTCCTGATTTAAGTACATTTACTAGGTCTTCACTCAATAATTTCTCTCTTATGGAATCCTCCTGGTTAACCACTATATCTGATGACATCTTATCTACACTCAAGTCAGATGTGCTATTCGCTAGTAGTATATTTTTAAATACCGATGCTTCCCCTTGATCTTGCTTCAGAGAAGGTTCCATTGACTTTGGTGCCATGATGGATACATTTGGTGTGATCATTGGTGTCACCTCCTTTCTAATGTGTGTTATTCAACTAGGAACGACTCTGTAAATGAAGCTGCTATTTCTGGATCCATTGCTGCAAGTATTTCACCGCGAACCTCTGCATCCACTTGTTTCAAGATAGAAATAACGATGCTTTTTTCCATTTTTTCTAAAATAGAGGCAGCATTTTTTGGTTTCATCTCACTATATGATGTAGCCACTTCTTTCCATTTCTCATCTGGCTCCTCTGTTGCTTCCTCTTCACTTTCTTTCATTTCTTTCGTTAGTCCTGCTACTTCTTCTTCTAATTCCGTAATCGTTTGTTCTTTTGATTCAACCTCTGCTTCTAATCCTTCCACCTGTTGTTGCAACATATTTAGTTCCTCATTCTTTTCGGAAAGCTGACGTTCGTGTAAGGCCTCAAGGTCTGTCGTTACCCTTTCTTCCAAGAAAGGGATTTTGTTTAAGGCTTCTTTTGTTTTTCCGACCACATCTACACCCATGATATTTAGAATGATTAGTGCAACAATTAGAGCAAATAATAATGGAACAATGATAACGATTAGCCACTGAAAAAACCCTGGTTTTTTTTCTTTTTTGTCACGATTGGGATTGGTAGCCATTTCTTCACCTACCCTTATTGATCAAATACTTTCTCATAGATATTTCATCCATTTGAATAGCTTCCTGTCTTTTCTCGCTTTCGACCCTTGTGATTTCTTTTTTATGGATCAATTTCTCAATCTTTTTCAGTTCTTGAAATTGGTTCGATAAATTCTGCTGAAAATATTGCATTTTATCCCTCGCGTTTGCAACTTGCTTTTGTAACTCAAGGATGGAAGGTGTTAAATAATTTAAATAATCATTATAGGACTGAAGCATTTCTGCACTTGTCCCTGTCGTTAGGGATTGTGTGTACTTGTCTTCAATGGTTTCTTTTCTTTTTAATAAATCAAAAAGTTTTTGAGCTTTTATTTCAAAGTCATTGACTGCTTGCTCATAAATCATTTGTGCTTGATTTTTTTCGTTGTCTCTTATTTTTCTTATTTTTTCAAGTCCAACTGTATTTCTCAAAAGCTATTCCCTCCTGAAGCTAAAGCCTTCAATTGCTTAAGGGCATCTTCCCTGTCAATATTTTCTTCCATCCGTTGTTTAAGAAACTCTACTATTTTGGGCTGTAATTGAATTGCTTCATCTACTAGTTGATTGGAGCCTTTTTTATAAGCACCGATCTGAATTAATTCTTCATTGTCCTCATAGGTAGCAAGCACTGATCGGATTTTTTGTACATGTTTTAACACATCAGGATCAATGATCTCATTCATCACACGACTTACAGACTGTAAAATGTTAATGGCCGGAAATTGTCCTTTTCCTGCTAGCTTCCGATCTAGGATAAAATGCCCATCCAAAATCCCTCTTGTCGTATCAGCAATTGGCTCATTGAAATCATCTCCGTCTACCAAAACTGTATAAAATGCTGTGATGGTACCTTTATCACTCGTGCCTGTTCGCTCTAGCAAAGAAGGAAGTAATGCAAAGACTGATGGTGTATATCCTTTCGTTGTCGGAGGCTCTCCAATAGCAAGCCCAATCTCTCTTTGGGCCATTGCTACCCTTGTCACAGAATCCATCATTAAGTTTACTTGATATCCTAAATCTCGGAAATACTCACTTATCGAAGTTGCTGTGTAAGCACCTTTTATTCGCATTAATGCAGATTGATCGGAAGTTGCCACAACAACAATGGATTTTTTCAATCCTTCCTCACCTAGATCCTTCTCAATAAATTCATTAACCTCTCGACCACGTTCACCAATTAATGCAATCACATTCAGATCGGCCTCACTATTACGTGCAATCATTCCCATTAAGGTACTTTTACCTACTCCACTTCCAGCAAAAATACCAATTCTCTGACCTTTACCAACCGTAAGCATTGTATCAATTGCCTTGACCCCTACTTCAATAGGCTCACTAATCCGGGGTCTACTCAAAGGGTTAGGTGGTGCTTGTTCTGTTGGATAATCGATGAGGCCTTTTGGTAATTTTGTCCCATCTAATTGATTTCCAGTCGAGTCAATTACCTTCCCAATTAAAGATCTTCCCACTTTAATGGAGAGAGATTGCTTTGTTGCTTCTACTAAGCAACCTGAAGAAATATTACTAACTGCCGAATATGGCATTAAAAGCACCTTTTCTTCATCAAATCCAATTACCTCTGCCGTAATTTTTTCTGAGCTTTTATCTGTATGAATGTAACAGACTTCGCCGATTCTTGCTTTAGGCCCGCGTGACTCAATTAGTAGTCCTACAACCCGTTCTACCTTTCCAAAACGTTTATAGGAATCAATTTGTTCAATTTCATCAAGGATTGCTTGGATGTTCACGGCTAATCTCCTCCACTACATTAAAAAGCCTATTTCTTATTTCATTTAATTGAGTCGTGATAGATGCATCAATCCTACCATAAGGTGTCTCTATGATTACTTGTCCTTTTTGAAGCTCTGGATCTGTGAAAATAATTAACTCTGCTTGTTGATTCGTAATCGCAACTAATTCATCCTTACTATCCAGAAGGAGTGAATAATCCTTATCGTGAACATAAACCTTTATAACCGGCTGTTCTTTCACCATCTCGATGACTTTATGTACAATATTCAGGAAAGAATGACTATTTTCTGTTAAGGTCTGATTCATTATTTTCTCTGCAACAGTCATCGAAATTTGTAATATTTTCTCATCACTTTGAGACAGTATATTATCGGCATCGATTTGTGCCTGCATAATGATTTGGTTCGCATGATCTATCAGATTACGATATTGTTGAATGCTATCTGTTTCCCCTTTTTCGAAGCCTTTTTTATAACCTTCCTGCTGTGCTTCTTCTATATAACGAGTTCTTAATTCCTTCCACTCTTCTTTTTGTCTAGCTATCTCTCGTTCAGTACTATCAAATTTATCGTTTATCTCTCTTTCTTTTTTTTCTATTTCTTCCATGCGGGATTGTAAATCTTTCTCTAATGTATCTGTGTTTGAAGTATCCTTCTTAACAGAAGTTTGGATTTTCTTAATATTAATTTTTTTTGTAGGGAGAGCTAGTTCGTCTTGATTAGACAATAATATCATCCCCTCCACCTCTTGCAATGACAATTTCTCCAACTTCTTCTAATCTTCTAACAACAGAAACAATACGGGATTGAGCTTCCTCCACATCACGTAGTCTAACTGGACCCATGAATTCCATCTCTTCTTTAAATGTTTCTGCCATCCTTGTAGACATATTGTGGAACATGATTTCTTTAACTTCATCACTAGATACTTTAAGTGAAAGACGCAAGTCATCATTGTCGACCTCACGAATAACACGTTGAATTGCTCGATTGTCCAAGGTAACAATGTCCTCAAATACAAACATACGTTTCTTGATTTCTTCTGCGAGTTCTGGATCGTCTATTTCTAAAGCATCGAGAATTGTTCGTTCCGTGCTCCTATCTACTCCATTTAGAACCTCCACAACAGCTTGAATCCCACCTGTTTGTGTATAATCTTGTGTCACAGTAGTAGACAATTTTCGTTCCAATATTTGTTCAACCTCGGAAATGATTTCAGGTGAAGTAGAATCCATAAGTGCAATCCTCTTCGCGATACTTGCCTGTAACTCTGTAGGCAAATCTGACAAAATTTGTGCTGCCTGCTCCGAATCTAAGTAAGATAGAACTAGGGCTATTGTTTGTGGGTGTTCATTTTGAATAAAATTGATGATTTGCGATGGTTCTGCCTTTCTCGCAAAATCAAATGGCTTCACCTGTAACGAGGAGGTTAGTCGATTTAGAATATCGGTTGCCTTCTCTTCACCTAATGCTTTTTCTAATACAGTTTTGGCATAGCCAATCCCACCCTGTGAAATATAATCTTGAGCCATAGCTATTTCTTGAAATTCTGCTAATATATCATCTTTTTGTGCTGTGTCTACCTTCTTGACGGAAGAAATCTCAAGAGTTAGTCTTTCAATTTCTTCAGGTGTTAAATATTTATATACTTGAGCTGAGACATCAGGTCCTAGAGAGATTAACAAAATAGCAGCTTTTTGTTTACCAGTAAGTGCTTGTTTTCGTTTCGCCATTTACATTAACCCCCTTCTTAATCCTCTGAAATCCAACTGCGAAGTAATTTAGCAAATTCCTCTGGTTTATCCTGAGCATATTTTTCTAATTGTTTTCTTCTTTTCGAGCTATCAGAATTATCCTCTTGCATAAGTGGAGGTAGCTCTTCATGGAACACTTCTTCTGTTTCGATTTCTTCAATTTCTTCTTCTGGTGTTGGTTTTCTTCTTAACAACCAAATTAGCAGGATAATCACCGCCAATAGTACACCACCAACGATATAGACCCAAATCGGAATAGATGGTACCGTAGTTTGTTCTAATGATTGATCTGTTCCACTAAATGGTTGGAATACGATAGAAACGGCTTCTTCTGGTGTTACTTCTTCATATGTTTGGTCTACCGTCGTGGAAATCATTGAGTTTAATATAGAAGCAACACTATCTTCTACTGCCTGTTGTTCGGTTGCACTTAACTGTTCTACTTCTCCATTTTCTCCGATCCTGGTGTTATCTATCGCTACTTGTATTCCTAAATCTCGAATTTTATAGGGACTTTCTACTATATCTCGTTGAATTCTATTAAACTCATTGTTAACAGATTCCTTTACCATTTCATAATCCCCAACTTGTCCTTCTGTACCCGCGGGGTAGTTGGCAATCTCCCCCTCTTCTACCCCAACTGCACCTTCCTCAGGCTGAGCACCAGTAAATGATTCTGTAATGGTCTCAATACTAACTGGAAGTGTATCGTTCTCCTCATCGACCGGTTCAACTAATTGCTCCACTCTTTTTTCTTGGGTAAAATCGATATCTGTTGTCACTGAAATGGCGACCTTATTCATACCGATCATCATCCCAAGCATTTTTTGTACCCTTTTTTCGATGTCTCGTTCGATATCATTTTTCATTTCCAGTTGATTAGTAAATGAGCTTCCTTCCGTTGCATAATTTTGACTATTTAGATCGTAATATTCAAAATTTTGATCCATGATGACAATATTCTCAGTTGGTAGATTTGGTACAGATTTAGAAACAAGGTGATACAGGGTATTAATTTGACTTGGTTCAAATTGATACCCCGGCTCTGACTGAATGACAATAGATGCGGATGCCTCTTGTTGCTGATCACTGACAAAAACAGGATCCTTCGGGACATTGATCATTACTTCTGCACTTTTAATTCCATTAACTTGTGAAATTAAATTCGCTATCTCTGTTTGCATGGCATCTAGTTTCATTACATCGAATTCATTATCTGTCACTCCCCATGAGCTGTTTTCAGCAAAAAAGGAATAATCGATACTACCACTATCAGGAATTCCCTGTGCGGCAAGATCAACGAGTAAAGATTCTGCCTGTTCCTCAGGTACTTCAATCGTTGTACCAGCTTCCGTTAGTTCGTAAGGAATAGATCTTGCATCTAACTCTTCCTTAATTTGACCTACTTCTTGAAGAGACAATTCATTATATAAAGGTACAAGCTTATCGGAAGTTGATAGAAAACTGATTACCAAAAGTAATATGATAATAAAACCGAGTCCACCAAAAAGCACACCTTTCTGCCACTTTGCCATGGACTTATAATATTCTTTGAATTTTAAACTATATTGCTTCAATTTCTCGTTCATTTTTTGCCCCCAGAAACTAGTTACTTACATCATTTATGTAGATTAAACCTGCATTCTCATTACTTCATTGTAGGCATCGATAACTTTCCTTTGGACTTCAACTCCTGTTTGCAGTACGATACTAGCTTTTTGAGCAGTAATCATAACATCATGCAAATCGTCAATTTGGCCTTTGGCTAATGCTTCTGTTTTTACATCTGATTCATTTTGAGCTTTATTGATTTGTTCAATGGCATTTTTTAAACTATTAGAAAATTGCTGCTGTGCTTCACCTACAGAAATGGAACTGCTCTGATTGGATTGATTAGTTTGATTCATATTTGAGACATGATTAATATTTAAAAAAGTGTTAGTTACCAAAACTTATCCCTCCCCTGCTATTACCTACCTATTTCCAATGCTTTCATCAGCATGGTTTTGGATGCATTTAATGCTGTGACATTAGCCTCATAAGATCTTGTGGCACTCATCATATCGACCATTTCTTTAAGTGGATCGACATTAGGCATTTCTACATAACCCTCTTCATTCGCATCAGGGTGATTCGGATTATAAACTAATTTAAAAGGCTCTGTTTCATCCTCCGTAATTTCCGTCACTCTAACACCACTTCCCCGGGTTGATTGACTGTTTCTAGCGGATTGGAGAAGTGTAGAGAATCCTTCCCCTCTTTGCTGAAATACGGTCATTTTTCTCTGGTATGGTTCATATTCACCATTTTCATTGACTGTTGCACGAGTAGTATCCATATTTGCAATATTTGAAGAAATGACATCCATTCTTAGTCTCTGTGCTGTCAAGCCACTCCCACTTGTATTAATAGAATGAAAGATCGACATAATTACCTTCCTCCCCTTATAACTGTTTGTAAACTATTAAACTTCCCATTCATACGGTCTACCAATGCCTGATAATAGATTTGATTTTTAGCTAATTCCGTCATTTCTTTATCTATATCAACATTATTGCCATTATGGTTATAAGTTGTGGAACGATTAGTTGTAATTGTATAAGGTTGTGCTTCTTCTGATCCAAAAGAAATATGTCGCTCGTTTGTTTGAGTGGGTGAAAAATCACCTTCTAAAGTCTTATTTAGGACATTTTTAAAATTCACATTTTTTGCTTTGTAGTTAGGTGTATCTGCATTAGAAATATTATTAGCTATTGTACTATTTTTCATAGAGGCATAATCTAAAGAATTTTCTAGGGAATTTATCGTATTTCCGAAAAAAGACATGCTAATTTCCTCCTTATTTCTCTAAAAACCGACATAAAAATAATGCGCCTATCGAATATTGTAAGATAAATATTACCTATTGTCTATGACAAATTGTAATATTTTTGTTAAAGTTTGATTTATTTTTACATTTTAGTCTTTAAGGCTTAATTTATATAGGTATATAATACCATTATTGTAGGCTTTTAATCAGGAATTTGTCAAAAAAAAAAGAAAACTGCCTAGGAGCAGATTTCTTTTTCTGTATGAAAGCGTGAAATTTTAACTAGAATATATTGAATCCTTAGATTTTTCTTATAATTTGAGTTCCTTTAGGAAATAATCATTTAGTACCTTAATGTAGGTCCCTTTCATCCCAAGAGACCTAGATTCGATGACACCAGCACTTTCAAGCTTTCTTAATGCATTTACGATAACAGATCTTGTAATGCCAACCCGATCTGCAATCTTGCTAGCTACTAACAATCCTTCCTTACCATCAAGCTCTCGAAATATATGTGAAATAGCTTCTGATTCACTATAGGAGAGCGAATTAATCGCCATTTGCACAATAGCAGTCCTTCTGGCTTCTAATTCTATTTGCTCTGTTTTCTCATGGAGAATCTCCATCCCAACTACTGTCGCGCCGTTTTCCGCTAAAATTAGATCATCCTCATTAAAGCTATCAGATAAACGACTAAGAATTAAAGTTCCTAGTCTTTCTCCACCACCTATAATTGGTACTATAGTCGTTAGCCCAGTTCTAAAAAGCTCTTTATTCTCAACAGGAAAAGCTGTATATTCACTGTTAATATCTAAATTAGTCGTGGTTGAAGTAATATGAAATAAATTTTCCGTATATTCTACTGGAAATTGTCTCTCCTCTAGCATTTTCTTCATACGTTCATTTTCGATTTGTTGATTAATGGAAAATCCTAAAAGCTTACCTTTACGACTAACGATAAATATGTTTGCATCAATTACGTCTCGTAATGTATTTGACATTTCTGTAAAATCAACTGATTTTCCCCTCGTCTTCTGAAGCATCGCATTTATTTCCCTTGTTTTATCTAATAATTTCATTTATTGCACCTTCCATCTATAAAATAAATTCGCTTAAGTCTTTATTTTTCGCAATAGATTTAAGTTTCTCATTGACATAATTTTCAGTAATTTGTATATTGCCAATCCCAATCTCTGAAGCTTCAAAAGATAGTTCTTCCAGTAATTTCTCTAGGATAGTATGCAACCTTCTTGCACCAATATTATCTGTCTCTTGATTCACCTCATATGCGATTTCTGCTATTCGAGTAATCGCCTTTTGGTCAAATTCTATGGTGATTCCTTCCGTTTCTAACAGTGCCTTATATTGCTTTAATAACGCATTAGAAGGTTCTATCAATATTCGTTCGAAATCTTCTACTGCCAATTTCTCAAATTCTACACGAATGGGAAACCTTCCTTGAAGTTCTGGAATTAAATCCGATGGCTTTGCCATATGAAACGCCCCTGCTGCAATAAACAACATATGATCCGTTTTTACTGGTCCATATTTCGTTACAATGGAGGATCCCTCGACAATTGGTAAGATATCTCGTTGGACACCTTCTCTAGAAACGGTGGCGGATTGCTCTTGCTTGACAGCAATTTTATCCACTTCATCGATAAATATAATACCTGTCTGTTCCGCTCGCTCGATTGCTTTTTGTGTCACTTCATCCATATCGATTAACTTTTGTGCTTCTTGCTGTGTTAATATTTTTCTTGCTTCCTTTACTTTCAATTTTCGTTTCTTCTTTTTCTTTGGCATGAATTGACCTAGTGCATCTTGCATATTCATTCCCATTTGTTCCATTCCCGATCCTTGTAGCATATCAAACATAGATGGCGTTTGTTCCTCTACCTCTATTGAAACGATATTATCTTCAAGTTCTCCTAGATCCAATAGGCTTTTCATTTGTTGTTTTTTTTGTTTCATCGTTTCCGCTTGTTCACTTGATTCCTCTTCTGTATCATTAGATTTTTGTTGATTGGGGTTTAAGAACATTTCAAATGGATTTTTCGAATGATTTGCCTTTCTTTTATCTGGTACTAATAATTTTACAAGTTGCTTATTCGCCTCCTCCTCTGCTTTTCCCTTTACGAGCTCCATTTCTTCTTCTTTAACCATTCGTACAGATGTTTCAACTAGATCCCTAATCATCGATTCGACATCCCGTCCAACATAACCAACTTCCGTATATTTTGTTGCTTCCACTTTAACAAAAGGGGCTCCAACTAATTTAGCTAATCTTCTAGCTACTTCCGTTTTTCCTACCCCGGTTGGACCGATCATTAAAATATTCTTTGGAACGATTTCATTTCTTAGCTCTTCTGTTAATTGCATTCTTCGATATCGATTTCTTAAGGCAACAGCAACAGCCTTTTTTGCACTTTCTTGGCCAATGATATAGGCATTTAATTTTTCCACGATTTGTTTAGGTGTTAAATTTATTGACATGATTCTCCTCCTTGAAGCTCTTCTAAAACTAATTGATCATTGGTAAATACACATATTTCTCCAGCAGTCTCTAAGGAAGCCTTTGCGATTTCTTTTGCACTGAGGTGGGAAGCATGCTTCTTCAATGCTCTTCCTGCACTTAGTGCATAATTACCACCTGAGCCTATCGCTAGTATTCCATCATCTGGTTCAATCACTTCACCTGTACCTGAAACGAGTAAAAGCTCCTTCTCATTCATTACGATTAACATGGCTTCTAATTTCCGTAAATATTTATCATTACGCCAATCTTTGGCTAATTCAACAGCAGCTCTTGATAAGTTACCATCATAACTCTCTAATTTTGCTTCAAAGCTTTCAAATAAAGTAAACGCATCTGCAACAGATCCAGCAAATCCTGCTAAAACTCTTCCTTTAAATATTCTTCTCACCTTTTTAGCCGTGTGTTTCATTACAACTTGATTCCCAAGTGTTACCTGGCCGTCTCCACACATTGCTGCTTTACCATTGTGCTGTATAGCAAAGATAGTTGTTGCATGTAATTGATTCAGTTCATTCATCACGATACCTCCTATTTATTACTATTTTTTGCTCTCGGATGTGCCGATTGATAGATACTTGTTAATCTATCCTTTGTAACATGCGTATATATCTGTGTTGAAGATAAATTTGAATGGCCTAATAATTCTTGAACTGCCCTAAGATCTGCCCCATTGTTTAGCATGTGTGTAGCAAATGTATGACGTAATTTATGGGGGTGTAAGTGGATGGTAAGCCCAGCCTTTTTTACCATTTTACTTAGAATTAATCGCATTCCTCTTACAGTAAGTGGGCTTCCTTTTGCATTTAAAAACACAAAATTACTTGGAATGCTTTTACTTCCCATTAGCTGGTTACGTCCATCATTTATGTATGTTTTTAAAGCATCTTCTGCAAACTCACCAAAAGGGATATATCTTTCTTTATCCCCTTTTCCTAATACTAAAATCGTCTTTAAGCTAAAATCAATATTTTCTATTTTTAAACTGGCGCATTCACTTACACGAATTCCGGTCGCATATAACAATTCTAATAACGCGGCATCTCTTTGTCCTAATGCTGTCGTACGATCAATAGTAGAAAATATGGTGTCGAGCTCTTCTTGGAATAAGAAACCAGGAATTGGCTTAGAGTTTTTAGGTAGGGTTATATGCTGAAAAGGGTTTGAATCGACAACCGCTTCCCTTACAAGAAGCTTATAAAAACTTCTAAGTGTCGATATATGTCTAGTGACGGAGCGCTTGGAAAGACCACTTTCGTATAACTGAGACAAATAATTTCTCACGATGTTGTGATCCACCTCTTGTAGTCTAGTCATGTTCTCTTTGTACATAAATTGAAAAAAATGTTCTACATCCTTTTGATATGTTTGAATCGTGGTCTTCGCAGCATTCTTTTCTATTTGTAAGTAATCTAAATAAAGTAACCATTCCTTCGTAAAGGGTTCCATTTTTCACCTCTAATAAGCGATAAAATCTTATCATAATCCTAAGTGTATCGCAAGTTCGTTAACCAATTTGTCAAATCTTTAACCTTTATACTATTCTATTCCCATCAAGTTAAATCATAAAACGATAATTATATTATTACCGTGTCCATTCCATTGTATCACCTATTTCTTGTCTAGACCAATCAAAAAGGTACCTCCCTAAAATATAAAGGCGAAGAACAAAAGCGCTAGGCGCCTGTTTAAAACGTAGCGACTGGTGCAAACCAACTGAGATAAAGGAATCATGCCCCCTTCATAGGGGTATGCCGACGCCTTAACGCATAGTCCGTATTTAGTCAGCTTTCATTCAGCTTTAAAACTGGCCCATTGCGCTTTTCCTTATCTATTGAGTCATATTTTTATGCTTACTTACCTTAAAAAAACAAAAACTTGCTATCAGTATTAGATAGCAAGTTCAAACTGTTTAGCTCTGTGCCTCTTCTTTATAATCACAATGAGGACATTGTACTTGTGCCGTTTTTTTACTTTTCTTCTCGACGAGCATCGTATGACATTTTGGACAATTTCGTCCAATAGGTTTATCCCATGAGATGAAATCACATTCCGGATAATTATCGCATCCATAAAAGGCTCTTTTCCGTTTTGTTTTTCGTTCTACAATATTTCCATCCTTACATTTAGGACACTTTACTCCGATCTCTTTTAATATCGGTTTTGTATTTCGACAGTCAGGAAAATTAGAGCAGGCAAGAAATTTGCCATATCTCCCCATTTTGTAGACCATTTCATGTCCGCATTTTTCACAATTAATTCCTGCAGGTTCGTCTTTAATTTCAACCTTTTCCATTTCTTCTTCAGCTTTGGAAAGGCGTTGACTAAACCCTTGGTAAAACTGATCAATAATTCTTATCCATTCCGTTTTCCCTTCTTCAATCGCATCCAAGTCATCTTCCATTTTGACTGTAAAAGCGACATCGATAATCTCAGGGAAAAACTCTTCCATTAAAGAACTTACGATTTCTCCCAACTCAGTTGGAACAAATCGACGATTGTCTAACGCTACATAGCCTCGTCTCTGAATGGTGTCCAGTGTAGGGGCATAGGTTGAAGGTCGTCCAATTCCCTTTTCCTCCATTGTCTTAACAAGTCTCGCCTCTGTATATCTCGGAGGAGGTTGAGTAAAATGCTGACTAGGTTCCATTTTTTCCGATTTTACTTTAATTCCTTCTTCTATTTCTGGTAGCCACTTCTCTTGTTTATTTTCCTGATCATCACTACCCTCAATATAAACCTTCATAAAGCCTTTAAATTTAACTTTCGATCCTGTAGCACGAAATTCTATTCCTTCATTTAGCAAATGAACAGTCATTGTATCCATAACAGCAGGGGCCATTTGACTAGCAATAAATCGTTCCCAAATTAGTTTGTACAGTTTAAGCTGATCTCCTGATAGTACATTTTTTAATGACTGTGGATCACGAAAGCTATTTGTCGGTCGAATTGCCTCGTGCGCATCCTGTACGCCTTCACTTTTCTTAGCTTGTTTGTTAGAGCCTATATAGGATTTCCCATACTTTTGATCAACAAAATCTCTCGCTTGGTTTTGTGCAGTGGTTGAGATTCTCGTAGAATCGGTACGCATATAGGTAATAAGTCCGGTGATTCCACCTTCTTTTTTACCCAAATCTATTCCTTCATACAATTGCTGTGCAATCATCATTGTTTTTCGAGCTCTGAAATTCAATTTTCTAGCTGCTTCCTGTTGAAGGGAGGATGTAGTAAATGCTGGTGAAGGATTTCGTCTTCTTTCTTTTTTATTAACTTTATCTACTAAAAAGTAGTCACCCTTCAATTTTGCTAAAATTTTATCTACATCTTCTTTTGTTTTTAATTCTACTTTTTTCCCATTAGAACCATAGAAATTGCCTTCAAATTGTTGGCCATCCTTAGAAAAGAGAGACTGGATACTCCAATATTCCTCCGGCTTGAAATTCTTTATTTCATTTTCTCGGTCGATAATCATCTTAACAGCAACTGATTGCACTCTTCCTGCACTAAGCCCTTTTTTGACCTTTTGCCATAATAGCGGGCTGATATTGTAACCAACTAAACGATCTAATATTCTTCTGGCTTGTTGTGCATCGACTAGATCCATATTAATTTTTCTCGGATGCTTAAAGGAATCTTTAACTGCATCCTTAGTAATTTCATTAAACACCACTCGGCAATCTGAATGTATATCAATGTCTAAGCTATGAGCTAAATGCCATGCAATAGCTTCTCCCTCGCGGTCGGGGTCGGCTGCTAGAAAAACTTTATCTGCTTTTTTGGCAGCTGTTTTTAGTTCTTTTAAAACCGGACCTTTTCCTCTAATTGTAATATACTTTGGTTCAAAATTGTTTTCGACATCTACCCCTGTTTGACTTTTAGGTAAATCTCGAATGTGCCCCATCGATGCTTTTACTTTATATCTTTTACCTAAATATCTTTCAATTGTTTTAGCTTTAGCAGGTGATTCGACGATTACTAGATATTGTGCCATAAATTCTAACCCTCCCAAGAGGTTACTTCCTATTAAATAGTACATTATCGAAATTTCAAATTTTATTCAACTATTTCTCTTTTAATGAATAAGATAAATCTTCCCTATTATTAAATACTTTTGTATGATTTGTCAAATAATGAATAAAAAATATCCTTCAGTAATTAAATGTAAAAAAACTCCTTTTATTTAGTCATTTACCCATTTAGCTACCGCTTAGATACTAGTTAAGATTGTGGTGAATGGTTTAATATTTCGATCCATTTAACTTTTTGATCATGCCATTCCTCGATTATTTCTTGTCCTGTAAGCACTGATTTTGCACCGTCCTTGATTAATTGATTACACCCTCTGCTAGTTGGGCATAAAACAGAACCAGGTACTGCAAAAACTTCTCTCCCTTGTTCTAATGCTTGGTCAACAGTTATCAATGAACCACTCTTTTCTTTTGCTTCTATCACTAAAGTACCAAACGTTAATCCACTTATGATGCGATTTCTTTCGGGAAAATGGTATTTTTGAGGTGTTTTATATGGAGGATATTCAGAAATGACGAGATTATGCCTGGATAGGTTTTGATACATTTCCACATGCTGTTTAGGATAGACATGACGGAAACCACTACCAAGCACCGCAATTGTAGGAGAATCGTATTTCATGGCTAATTCATGCACATAACCATCAATACCAAGGGCCATTCCGCTTACCAATAGCCATTTTTCATTAATTAAAGGCTTCAATAATGTTTGCATAATGGTTTTTGCAGCATCAGAGGGATAGCGTGTACCTACAATACTGATATTCGGTTGATGTGTCAATATATCTATATTTCCTTTTAAGTATAAGCTAAGAGGAGGATCTGGGATAAAGCGGAGCTGTGGTGGATAATTCTTATCAAAAATGGTAATAGCTTGATATTGTTGTAGGTCTTGTAGAATTTCTTTTTGTAACGAGGTCTGATGTAATCCTTGATAAAGTGCTTCTGCTCTTTGCGGATCTACACGAAGGATATCTCGCAAATCTTTCAAATTGTAATCATATATGTTTTGAAGTTGAGGGTCTGACTTTAACAGTTTCCAAATAATTGGTCTCGTAACCCCTCTAATTTGTTTTAAATGTAGGAGTCTTAAGCTTTTTTTATCCATCTATTCACGTCCTTTGATTTAAATAAGGAAGAGATAAGGGAAGCTATCTCTTCCTAGTAAACATTAATGTGTCTTACATTTGTCATAGAGTCCTTTTTCTTTGAGGACTTTAATGAGTGTTTCACCCATCACAGATGGTGTTTCTGCCACTTGGATACCACAGCTGTTCATTACTTTAATTTTCTCTTCAGCGGTTCCTTTACCTCCAGAAATGATCGCACCTGCATGCCCCATTCGCTTACCTGGAGGTGCCGTACGTCCACCAATAAAGCCAACAACAGGTTTGGTCATATTAGCTTTTACCCATTCTGCTGCTTCTTCCTCCGCTGTTCCTCCAATTTCCCCAATCATCATAACCGCTTCTGTTTCGGGATCATCATTAAACGCCTTTAAAACATCAATAAAATCTGTTCCGTTTACAGGGTCCCCACCAATACCAACAGCTGTTGATTGGCCAAATCCTTCTTCTGATAATTGATGAACTGCTTCATACGTCAATGTTCCTGAACGGGAAACAACTCCGATATGACCTTTTTTGTGAATATACCCAGGCATAATACCTATTTTACATTCTTCTGGAGTAATAACACCAGGACAATTCGGACCTACTAATCTCGTTTTCTTTCCTTCCATATAGCGCTTAACTTTGACCATATCCATAACAGGAATATGCTCCGTAATACAAATAACCAAATCAAGCTCTGCATCTACTGCTTCCATGATAGCATCTGCTGCAAATGGCGCAGGCACGTAAATAACTGATGCATTCGCTCCTGTCTCTTTAACCGCATCTTCTACTGTATTGAATACAGGTACACCTTCTACTTCTTGCCCACCTTTTTTTGGTGTTACACCAGCGACAATTTTCGTTCCATATTCTAGCATTTGTTTAGTATGGAAAAGTGCAGTTGATCCAGTAATACCTTGAACAAGCACTTTTGTATCTTTGTTAATAAAAACACTCATGTAATGGTTCCTCCTTATTCACTTTCTAGGAATTTATAAAATTCTGGACTGTGATAACCTATAGAGCTATGAAGATCAGCACGCTCCTCTGCGCTTCTTCCTTAAAACAACTCTATTAAGCTTGGTTTACTAATGAGACAATTTTTTCGGCACCATCAGCCATTGACTCTGCTGGTGTAATGTTTAAACCAGATTCAGCCAGAATTTTCTTTCCAGCATCGACATTAGTACCCTCAAGACGGACAACGAGTGGAATCTTCAAGCCCACTTCTTTCGTAGCTTGGACTACCCCTTCTGCAATGACATCACATTTCATAATACCACCGAAAATATTAACAAAAATGCCCTTTACATTTTTATCCGATAAGATAATCTTAAAGGCTTCTGTTACCTTTTCTGCTGTCGCACCGCCCCCAACATCTAAGAAGTTGGCTGGATCACCATTGTAGTGTTTGATAATATCCATTGTGGCCATGGCAAGTCCTGCTCCATTTACCATACAACCAATATTTCCATCTAAAGCAATATAACTTAAGTCATATTTGGATGCTTCTATTTCTTTCTCATCCTCTTCTTCTAAATCGCGATATTCGACAATATCCTTTTGACGGAATAATGCATTATCATCAAAGTTTAATTTCGCATCTAGTGCTAATACTTCTCCATCACCAGTTGTCACTAATGGATTGATTTCTGCGATAGAACAATCCTTCTCGATAAATACCTTGTATAATCCGAGCATAAATTTAACCGCTTTCGATAAATATTCTTCTGGAATATTGATATTAAAAGCAAGGCGTCTCGCTTGATATGGCATTAATCCAGTAACAGGATCGATCTCTTCTTTAAAAATTTTCTCAGGTGTTTCGGCAGCCACCTCTTCGATTTCTGTACCGCCTTCTTCTGAAGCCATCATCGTAACTCTTGAAGTAGCACGGTCTAATACTAAACCGATGTAATATTCTTTTCTAATATCACAGCCCTCTTCGATAAGTAAACGTTTTACTTCTTTACCTTCAGGACCTGTTTGATGTGTGACAAGTGTCTTGCCTAAAATTTCATCTGCATATGTACGAACTTCATCGATATTTTTCGCAACCTTCACACCACCTGCTTTTCCTCTTCCCCCAGCATGAATTTGCGCTTTAACTACCGATACCTCTGTACCTAATTCTTTGGCAGCATCGACAGCTTCCTCTACTGTGAATGCTACTTTCCCATTCGGAACAGCCACTCCGTATTTACGCAGAATTTCTTTGCCTTGATACTCGTGAATATTCATCTTCCATCCTCCCATCAATTAATCACTGCATTCTCATTGTATAAAAAAAGGACAGCAATTGTCTACAAAATACTCTAAATAATATGAAACTTCATTTTATTTCAATCTTCCTTCTTTCCATCTCATTTTTATAGTAAAGATTGGCCTGTGTAACTATTTTGATTGTTGATCTATTTGATAAATATAGGCAAACACTTCTGCTACTGCTTGATATAACTCTTCTGGTATTGTCTCATTAATGTTCAATTCAGAAAGTAATTCGACTAAGGTAGGATCTGATTGAATTGGAATCTGATGCTTTAGGGCCTTTTCAAGTATATTTTCAGCAACATACCCTTTTCCAACAGCTGTAACCTTAGGTGCATTGTCTACATCACGATCAAATCGGAGTGCTGCTGCCTTAGCCTTTTGTTGCTTCTCCTTACTCATATGCGAAAGTCAATCCCTTCTGTACGTGTAGATTCTTTTATATAAGGTTGACGGGGTAATTTACCAATTTGTTGATCACTCATCTTTTTCCAAACAACAGAGGTAAGTTGATAGTTAAGTTCCTCCAACCTTTCTTCTAGCTGGGGTTTATACATAGATAAAAGAGGTGGAGCTAACTCTTTATCATTGTAGACCGTAATATGGACGATTCTTTTTTGGATGGACATGGCAATCATCGTTTCCCCTAGTTGATTCAAATCAAGGTGAAATAGAATTCGGCAATATTCTGGATCAATCTCATCACTCTCATTTTTTCGTTTTCCTGCGAATTGTAGCACTATGTCATTTGCAAGACCTAATTTCTCTGCGGGTATTTGTAGATTAAGCTCATACATTTGATGATCATTTACCATCTGTAATTGTAATCCTGTTAATGTTTGTAATAATCTAGTCATTTTATCCCCGATACTGTCAGTGGAATGCTGCGAGAGTAGCAGAAGTGTTTGCTTCAAGGAAAGCGGTTCTATCTGTTGTCCTTTTTGTTTAAGTAGCTGTGCTTCATCCTGTATTCCACTTGTTTCTATAAAATGCTTTATTAATGTAATAAAATGGTTTTTAACAGATTGTGGATCATTCGGATTCATCTGATCGAGTCTCTGCAAAATCTCTCTTGCTACAAACATTTCATCTTGCGTCAATTGTTGCCCCATTACCTTTGTAAGTATTTGTATTGCACGTTGATCACTATTATTCAATGGCTGATTTTGATCCATCCATGACCGGATAAATTGGGCATCATCTGCTGATAATCCTTTCAATAATACAGAAAAAATAGAATGACTTGCTATTAATGATTTGATTGATCCAATCGGTAGATTATTCTCTAGAGCATTCTCCAATCTACCTACTAATTGCCCGAAGCTCTGTTGTTGTTCTTGATGAATAAAAGGCTGGTTTGTCATTAATTGTTTGGCTGCCTCTTTTAATAATAAATAGAAGGATGATTGGGATAGCTGTTGTAGTAAGCCTTTATCCTTTGTCGATAAATGCTGCATTGCTTGAAAATCGTGTTGCAGTAAGACTTCTAAAGCTTGGCGTTCTATTGGAAAATGAGAAGTTGTCATTATCCATTTTTGTAAGACTACCAAATCATCTGACGATAAATGATTCGTCAATTTTGCAAGCATTCCGCTATTTGATAACGACTTTTGGATTTGATCAGCAGATAGTAATGGATGCTGTAAATTCGATTGTTCGATTATTTGTAAAAATCGAGAAATTGGAATCTCCTTGGATAATCCTGCTTTTTTTAATAATGCATTAATCGTTTGGATGTTCATAGTCAAATAGTTTTTCGTATTACCTTCATTAGTCAACAGATTGTTACCGAGTATTACTTGCAATTTATCGTATAATAAAGAAAAGTGCTTCTCATTCATGACAAGTGACTTCTGTTTCAACATTACTTCCAACATGTCATTCAATTCACTCATTTGACTTCCTAATGATTGTGTTAGTATTTGCTGCAAACTTTTAAAAACTTCTTCTGTTAGTGGTAAGTCCTTCGCTAGCATAGTTAAAAGGATTTGTTGATTTTGATTATTCCCACCTATTAACTCAATTAATTGAGCTAATTCCTTACCTGCTTTATTAGAGAAAGGTATCTGTTGTGCGACAATTTGTGCAAATAAGGAACGACTGTTTTTCGTTGAGGGTATTCCTAATTGCTGTAGTAAGCGATCTATACTACCGTCATTTTTTTGAGGTGTTTCGGTTATTTTTTTAATTCTTGTAACATCTCCAGCGGATATAACCTGAAAGAGATAACTTTTCTTCGCTGTCAAGGCTGTTTCTAATTGTGCTACTATTTCTTTTCCGTTCACTTGAATGGTAGCTTTTTGATTAGGGAAAAGCTCTAATACTTTTGCAGAAATCATTTGACCAGGCTTTAATGATGGTAATTGCTTTAAGGTGCTTGGTTTTGTTAATGAAAAAGGATTTGCAATATTTTGCAAACTCATAAATAACCCTCCTAAGTCAAAGATTTTAAAAAGCTTCTTCGATGGTGTTTAGTCAACCCATATTTCTTAATTGCTTCTATATGAGCCCTTGTACCATACCCACTATTTTTATGAAAATCATAGTGTGGATGAGATAGATGAAGTTCTTCCATCAGGCGGTCACGCGTAACCTTTGCAACAATACTTGCTGCTGCAATAGAAATACTCTTTTGATCACCTTTTATAATGGAGTCACTCGGATAAGCTAGTCCTTCTAGTTGCATTGCATCAATTAAGATATGTTCAATATCTTTGGATAATCCATTTAAAGCTAGTCTCATAGCTTTTTTGGTTGCTTGAAAGATATTTATTTGGTCAATCTCACTCGGTTCAATGATACCGATATTATAATCTAATGATTGTTCGATGATATGCTCGTAAAATTCCTCGCGTTTTTCTTTACTTAATTTTTTGGAATCATCAATTCCAATCAGTTGAAATTCTTTTGGTAAGATAACCGCTGCCGCCACAACTGGTCCAGCTAGAGGTCCCCTTCCTACTTCGTCTATTCCCACAATATGTAACTTGCCCTTTTCCCAGTGCTTTTTTTCGTAACTACTCATATGCTCAAAATGCCGTATAGCTTTAGCTATTTGGGCTTGCTTCCGATCATATTGTACAAGTAGCTTTTGTACACCCTTGCGATGATCCTGTCTAAATTCTTCTATAATTTCAGCACTACATTCACTGTTGAATAGATAGTCTTTGACTTTTTGGACTGTCCATTTTGTATCCAAATCCTCCACCTCATTTTCTTTTATCACTGTATTAAACCGTAAGGCAAGGTTATCACTCAAGATTATTTAAAAAGTAACGAATGTTACACATCTTGATAAGTCACCCTTTATATCGGCACTTTTTCATAAAAAATAAAGACATTCTTCTATAATGGAATGCCTTTAGTCATCTATATTTGGCTCTTCTAGTGTTAAATTTCCTAGCTTTCCGTTTCTTAAATCCTGGATGATAACTTCTGCCGTTTTTTCGTAATTGACGAACCCTCCCGCTTCAAGGCATCCTCGTCTTGTTCCTATCTGTTCGAATATTTCCGACATTTCTAATTGGTCTGATAATTGGTAGCGCTCCTCTATATTGGTTGGGTAATATTCCTTCATATATCGAATGATAAATGCAGCAATTTCCTGCATTGGCAGTAGCTGATCCTTAATGGTACCTATCGCCGCTAATCGGAGTCCAACAGATTCCTCTTCAAATTTCGGCCATAGTATTCCAGGTGTATCTAATAGTTCAAAGTCATTTTTCACTTTAATCCATTGTTGACTTTTCGTCACTCCTGGTCGGTCACCGGTTTTTGCTATCTTTTTGTTGGCAAGACGATTAATCAATGTCGATTTTCCTACATTTGGAATTCCTATAATCATTGCCCTTGCTGCCCTTGGTCTTACACCCTTTTTTTTCAAACGTTCCAACTTAGCCTGTCCTAATTTTTTTGCCGTTTCGACTATTGTTTGAATATCCTTACGATTATTCACATTAGCTGTCACCGCTGTTATAGTATGTGCTTGAAAATACTGTAGCCATTGTTCCGTGATTTCTTGATCTGCTAAGTCTTTTTTCATTAACACTAACATTTTTGATTTATTGTTAAGAAGTTGTTGGAGCATAGGATTCTGTGACGAGTATGGTGCTCTAGCATCCACTAGCTCGATGACAAAATCCACAAGCTTTAATTTTTCCTGCACTTCTCTACGTGCTTTTGCCATATGGCCAGGAAACCATTGAATGGTCATATCATCACCTTATTTCTATATTGTCTCATATCATTATTCTAATAAGCTAATCTTGTCAATAGGCCAATACGTTAATTTAGCAACTCCAACGATATCATCCATCGGAATATAACCTAATTGCCTACTATCTGTCGAGTTCGTACGATTGTCCCCAAGTACGAAAACATGTCCTTCAGGTACTACTTCTTTATTTCCCTTTATGTCTTCCTCCAGTGAAAAATCAGTTGTATAAGTTGTATTTTCTTCTAATTGAGATTTTACCTCAGCTAGAAATGGTTCATCCACTGGTTGGTCATTTACGTACAATTGATCATTTCTGTACTCAATTTTGTCACCAGGTAACCCAATGACTCGTTTAATATAATCCTTCTTCATGGTTGCATGGAAGACCACGACATCAAATCGCTCAATCTGATTAAAGGTAACACTTAGTTTTTCTACAATTAATCGATCTCCATTTTCTAAAGTTGGTAACATCGATGGCCCTTCTACAACGATTGGTACTGCTATAAACATTCGTACAAAAACAATGATGACTACAGCTACCAACAAAATCTTTATCCATTCGACCCAATCATTCTTTTTGGATGCCATATAGGAAGTTCCTTTCTTAACAACTAAGTAGATTTAGTCTTTGATTGCATAATTACTTTATAAGGAAATAATTGTATATAGAAGAAAAAGGAGCCTGACAATGCAAGCTCCTTTCACATTTTGTTACATTAGCGAATTTCTTTAATACGAGCAGCTTTACCACGTAGGTTACGTAAATAATAAAGCTTCGCACGACGAACTTTACCACGACGAGATACTTCGATTTTTGCGATACGTGGTGAATGCACTGGGAATGTACGTTCCACTCCTACACCGTAAGAAATTTTACGAACAGTAAATGTTTCACTGATGCCACCATTTTGACGTTTAATTACTACACCTTCAAATACCTGAATACGTTCACGGTTACCTTCGACAACCTTCACGTGAACTTTTACCGTATCACCAGCACGAAATTCAGGTAAATCAGTACGTAATTGGTCTTTTGTAATTTCTTCGATCAATTTTTGCATTCTATTACACTCCTTCCAAACCAATGCTCTTTACGAATGATCATAAGCGGAACACCGTTTTTTAACCTTAAGTCTCTACTTAAGCACAACTATCAATATAGCATAATGTCAATGTAATTTCAACTACTTCCTTTGGATTCCTTCCATTGTTTTAGCCATTCTTTTTCTTCAACAGAAAATGATTGATTTTCTAATAGATCTGGCCTTCGCAAAAAGGTTCTCTTTAAAGCCTGTTTTCTACGCCAAGTGTCAATGTGCGCATGATTTCCCGATAATAATACATCAGGTACCTTCATCCCACGAAACTCAGCTGGTCTTGTATAATGTGGATGCTCTAATAATCCAGTTGAAAAGGAGTCCTCCACTGCCGAGGTATCATTCCCGAGCACACCAGGAATTAGTCTTACTACACTATCGATCACTACCATTGCTCCAAGCTCTCCACCTGTCAGTACATAGTCTCCTATAGATATTTCATCTGTTGCAAGACCAGTTCGAATTCTTTCATCATAACCTTCATAATGTCCACATATAAAGATAAGGTGGTCCTCCTTAGCTAGTTCCTCTGCCTTTCTTTGGGTATAGGGCTCCCCTTGTGGGCACATGAGGATGATTCTCGGCTTTACCGTCTCTTCTTTTTCAATGGAGGCAATGGCATCAAAAATAGGTTGAGGCTTTAGCACCATTCCTGCACCTCCACCATATGGATAATCATCTACTTTGTTGTGTTTATTATCTGTATAATCTCTAAAGTTAATATAGTGATATTGTAAAAAGTTTTGGTCGATTGCTTTTTTTAAGATAGAGGATTGAAAAACTCCTTCAAACATTTCAGGAAATAGTGTCAGTATGTCTACCTTCATAATTCAATTAGTCCTTCCATAGGTTCAATGATGATTTCTTTCTTGTCAATGTCTACATGTTTGACAACAGACGCAATATAAGGAATGAGAATGTCCTTACCTTTATTTGATTTTACTACCCAAACATCATTTGCGCCAGGGGATAGTATTTCTTTTACTTGTCCAATTGGCTCCTTTTCCATTGTGAAGACCATACAATTTATTATTTCATGGTAATAAAATTCATTTTCCTCTAGGTCATCATCTAGTTGATCCTTTTTAATGACTAATAAGGAACCTTTATATTTCTCTACATCATTAATATTATTCATTTCTTCAAAATGTAATAAATCGAATTGTTTATGGGTCCGGTGGGCATCGACGACAACTTTTAACAAGTCTCCCTGTTCATTTGGTTGTATCCATAATGTAGATCCAGGCTCAAATCGTTGTTCAAAATCTGTAATTCTAACGACTTTGACTTCACCCTTTATTCCATGAGTATTAACAATCTTTCCAACTTTTAAAAAATTATTTTCCATATTCATTATCACCTAATTATGTAATTTTTGTAATGATTCCATCCTTGATCACAATGGATCTTTGCTCCATAATATGATCCCAATTCATACCTTCTTCTATATCGATCATAGCTTCTACTTCTCCATCACTGATTTCATTTCCGATTGGGAGTATATCCAATTGTTCGATTTTATATTTATACCATTTAATATGATCTTTTCGATTGGCAATTTCTTTCTGAAATTTCGCTGAAATATCTGCCTTTTTCTTCGCAGTACGTTGCTCAAGCTTTTTCTGTTCAAATAATAATTGTTGACATTCTTGCTCTAGCTTAAATATTTTCAAATCATATTCTTGTCTTAGCTTCGCTTTACTTTGATCTGTAACAATTTGTTTTACAGCGACCTTCCGAATAATTTTCATCCATTTCAGCCTTTCTATACTAAATTATTCAAGACCTTTTCAATAAAAGAATAGCAAAACTTCTTCGAAAGATAAAGAAGGAAACGATAATTATATAAGACTTTGACTAATAAGAAGCAGAAAAAAATTCCATAGAAAAAGAGAAGGTTCTATGCGCCTTCTCTTCTATTACATGATATCCAAATAAACTTTCTTATTGCTTTTCGTTCCAGCTGCATAAACAACTGTCCGAATGGCTTTTGCGATCCGTCCATTTTTACCAATTACCTTCCCAACATCATTCTCATGTACTTGAAGATGATAAACTATTTTATTCTCTTCTTCTTTTTCTGTCACAACAATAGATTCGGGATGATCAACCAATGGTTCGATAATTGTTTCAATTAAGGATTTCATGGAATCACACTACTTTATTGATTTTTTGAATCATGGAATTTTTTTAAGATGCCTTCTTTAGAAAACAAGTTGCGAACAGTATCACTTGGTTTTGCACCTTTTGTCATCCAATCAAGGGCTTTTTCTTCATCTAATTTTACTTCAACCGGATTCGCTACCGGATTATATGTTCCAATTTGCTCGATAATACGTCCATCACGTGGTGAACGAGAATCAGCAACTACAACACGATAAAATGGATTTCTTTTTGAACCCATACGTTTAAGACGAATTTTTACTGCCATTTCTTACACCTCCAAATAAATGTTTCACACAAGATAGAATTGTAACAGATTTTAAGTTGCCTGTAAAGTGTTTTTGCCTTACATACTAAAAATAAAATTGCTCCTCTATTTTAGAGGAAAGGGAACTGAAAACCTTTTGATTTTTTTCCCTTTTTGCCTTTCTTTCCTTGTTGCATATTGGTCATTTGCTTCATCATTTTCTTCATTTCGTCAAATTGTTTTATGAGACGGTTAACCTCCGAAACAGATCGACCAGATCCTCGTGCAATCCGCTTTCTTCTGCTTGCATTAAGGAGACTGGGATCCTGACGTTCTTGTGCTGTCATAGATTGAATAATAGCTTCTACATGCGCAATTTGTTTTTCGTCAAATTCAACATTTTTTAAGCCTTTCATCTTATTAGCACCAGGGATCATGTCTAGAAGATCCTCTAATGGTCCCATGTTACGAACCTGACCCATCTGTTCCAGAAAATCATCAAACGTAAAGGAGGCAGATCGCATTTTTTCCTCAAGTTCTTTCGCACGCTTTTCGTCTACATTATCTTGAGCCTTCTCAATTAAGGAAAGAACATCCCCCATGCCTAGAATTCTTGATGCCATTCTCTCTGGATGGAAGACCTCTAATTGATCTAGTTTCTCGCCCATCCCTGCAAATTTTATCGGTTTGTCTGTAACTGCTTTTATCGATAATGCGGCCCCACCACGTGTATCTCCATCTAGTTTTGTTAAGACGACTCCGGATACATCTAATTGTTCGTTAAAGCTCTCAGCAACGTTCACCGCATCCTGGCCAGTCATGGCATCCACCACAAGAAAGATTTCGTCTGGGCTCACATTATTCTTAATCTGAATTAATTCATCCATTAAATCTCCATCAATATGCAAGCGACCTGCTGTATCGATTAAAACATAATCTAAATGTTCTTCCTTGGCTTTTTCCAGCGCCTCATTCGCAATATCGACAGGGTTTGCATCCGTTCCAGCAGAATAAACAGGCATATCTAATTGCTTTCCAAGTGTTTCTAGTTGGTCGATCGCAGCAGGTCTGTAAACATCTGCTGCCACAAGCAATGGTTTCCGATTATATTTTTTTCGTAATAGATTAGCTAGCTTACCAGTTGTCGTTGTTTTACCAGCACCTTGCAAACCAACCATCATAATAACCGTTGGCGGACGATCTGCCGCTGCTATTCTACTTTCTTCTCCACCCATTAATGCTGTTAACTCTTCTTTTACAATCTTAATGACTTGTTGCCCTGGTGTAAGGCTCTCCATTACCTCTTGTCCTACTGCTCGTTCTTTAATATTTTTGATGAAGTCCTTGACCACTTTAAAGTTTACGTCTGCTTCCAATAGGGCAAGACGAACTTCTCGTGTCATTTCCTTAACATCCTGTTCTGTAACTTTACCTTTACCTTTAATTTTTTGAATGGTATTCTGTAGGCGGTCGGCTAAACCTTCAAATGCCATAATGTACGCCTCCTATTCAATTTCTAACATTTGATCAAAAACTTTCTCTAGCTGATCAAATTGTTTGGCTTGTAATAATTGTTTCGCTTCCTCTAATAATGATTGTCGATTTTGAAATTTTTCGTATAAGCCTAATTTTCGCTCATACTGTTCAAGCATTTGCTCCGTTCTACGAATATTATCATAGATCGCTTGTCTAGAGACATCAAAGGTTTCTGAAATCTCGCCAAGCGACAAGTCTTCCAAATAATACATTTCCATATAGCTTTGTTGTTTGGGAGTTAATAACTCCTGATAAAAATCGTATAAAGCATTAATCCTGGTCGTTTTATCTAGCATGAAAGGACACCTCGTTAAGTGAATTTCCTTTACAATTTAGTCTAAGCTTGATCGAATACACCTGTCAAATGTTATTCCTCATCATCCACCATATCAGCAAACAATCCATATACAAACGCTTGAGGGTCAAATGTCTGAAGATCTGTTACCTTTTCACCTAATCCA
The DNA here is from genome assembly GCF_055395245.1 of Gracilibacillus sp. JCM 18860. NCBI lineage: Bacteria > Bacillati > Bacillota > Bacilli > Caryophanales > Bacillaceae > Gracilibacillus > Gracilibacillus sp. JCM 18860. The sequence goes on along the minus strand of NZ_AP043868.1, from coordinate 254,236 downwards.
ACAAGTTTTACTGGTGTGCCAAGTTCATTCCGTATCGCTAACACAATACCTCCTTTTGCCGTACCGTCTAGTTTCGTTAAGACAATACCAGATACATCCGTTGCTTCAGAGAAAGTTTTTGCTTGACTTAGGGCATTCTGACCAGTAGTTGCATCAAGAACAAGTAACACTTCATGAGGTGCATTTGGTACTTCACGTTCGATGACTCGTTTCACTTTAGACAATTCATTCATTAGGTTCACTTTGTTTTGTAGCCTACCTGCCGTATCACACAATAAAACATCTGCATTACGAGATTTGGCTGCTTGGATGCCATCATAGATTACAGCAGCAGGGTCACTACCTTCACTATGTTTGATTACCTCTACATCGACTCTTTTACCCCATTCACTCAATTGTTCAATGGCGCCTGCACGGAAGGTATCTCCTGCCGTCAATAGAACTTGTTTACCTTCAGATTTAAGCTGATGCGCAAGTTTACCAATCGTCGTTGTTTTACCAACACCATTTACTCCAACAAATAAGATAACCGTTAATGCATCATCTTGAAGATTTAACCCAACAGATTCTTCATTATCATCACCATAATAAATTTCTACTAGCTTTTCTGAAATAACATTTTTCACTTCATGAGAATCACTGATGTTTCTTCTTTTCACTTCCATTTTCAGATCATCAATTAGATCCATAACAGTGGAGACGCCAACATCAGCAGCGATTAACACTTCTTCTAAATCCTCAAAAAAATCTTCATCTACTTTACGATATTTCGCTACTAAATCATTAATTTTCTCGGAAAAGGACTTTCTAGTTTTACTTAATCCTTCTTTATATTTATCCGATACTTCTTCCTTCGATTGATTGGATTGAAATTTATCTTTTAATTTTTTTAGAAAACTCACAACCAAACCTCCTAAATTATGCTTCTAACAGCTCCGGTGCTTCTTCTAATTTTACGGAAACTAGTCTAGAAACACCAGATTCTTGCATGGTAACTCCATATAATACATCTGCTTCTTCCATCGTTCCTTTTCGGTGTGTTATGACGATAAATTGAGTATCCTCACTAAAATATTTTAAATATTGGGCAAAACGCGTGACATTTGCTTCATCCAATGCTGCTTCTACTTCATCAAGAATACAGAATGGTACAGGACGTACGCGCAATATGGCAAATAAAAGGGCAATAGCAGTTAAAGCACGTTCGCCTCCAGATAACAAGCCTAGATGCTGTAATTTCTTTCCTGGTGGTTGGGCAATAATATCTACACCTGTTGATAAAAGCTCTGTGGGGTCAGTGAGCTTCAATTCAGCTTCTCCTCCACCAAATAATTTTTTAAACACAATCTGAAATTCTTCCTTTATTTGAGAAAAAGTCTCTTCGAAGCGTCTTGTCATTTCCTCATCCATTTCTGCGATCACTTCATACAATGTTCGCTTGGCTTCAATTAAGTCATCTTGTTGTTGGGTTAGAAATTCATGTCTCTCCTTAATTCGATCATACTCATCGATGGCTCCAAGATTTATCGTACCTAATTCTTCGATTGATCGCTTGATAAGCTTAACCTGTTGCTTCGCTTCCTCAAGGTTATCTGGTTTGGAATAGGTTGCTCTTGCCTTCTCAAAAGTGATGCTATACTCGTTTTCAAGAAAATGTAATCGATGATCCAGGTCGGCATCAAGTCGTGTTATGTTCATTTCATGTGCTTGGATCTCGGTTGCTAGCTTATGCTCTTCCTCCCTCAATTTATTCACTTCAAGCTCTAATGATTGAATGTCTTGATTAATCGTAGCACGTTCTTCTCTCATTTGTGCAATTTCTTGTTGTTTGTCCTCTTTCATCTGTTTCTTTAATACAATTTGTTCATCCATTTCTTCTTCTGTTTGCTGGTTATTTCGGAGCTCGTATAATTGATTTAATTGTTGCTTTCGTTCATTACACTCCTCCGTTAATTCAGAAACCTCTAATTGATTAAGAGTCACTTTTTCTTGCTGGTTAGTAATTTGTGTTTTTAGTTCAGCCTCTCTTACTCGAAGCTTTTGGAGCTTTTCTTTTAATGAGTCCTCTTTTTCTGCATAGCTTTCACGTTGTTCTTGTAACTTATTAATCTCCTCATCTATTTCAGATAACTCTTTTTTGAGTTTTTCAAGGTTCTGATCGATTTCATTTGCTCGTTTGGTCAGTTCTTTTTGATCCTCTTCTTGTTGTAATTTATCCTGATCGTAGATGGAGAGTCGCTGATTCAGGTGATCAAGAGAAAGCTTGCTTTCTTGAAGTTTCGCCACATGCTTTTGGTAGTCTTCCTCTATTCCTTCTAATTCCTGTTTTGTTTGCTCGAGCTTTTGTTCGAGACCTTGGACCTTTTCCTTTTGTTCTTTTAACTTCGATTCAAAATCTTGTACTCGAAATTGGTAGGAACTGAATTTCTTGACAATGTTTTTAAGTTCTCGATCTCTCGTGAAGAGCGATTGGTTCGTTTTTTTCTTCGCACCGCCTGACATCGAACCACCTGGGTTTACGACATCCCCTTCTAGTGTGACAATCCGATATCTTCTGTTCGTTTTTCTTGCGAAGTCGTTGGCGTCCTTAAGTGTTTTTGCAATAATCACATTACCTAGTAATGCACGTAAGATATTCTCATATTGCTTATCATAGTCTATCAATTCACTTGCAATACCGACAAATCCTTGTTCCTCTTTAATAGCTTGAAGTAAATTCATCGGTATTGACTTTGGCTGCATCGAGCTTATCGGTAAAAAAGTAGCTCGACCAGCATTTGATTTCTTTAACCATTCGATTACTTTCCGGGCAACCTTTTCATCATCTACTACAATGTGCTGTGCTTGTGCTCCAAGTGCTGTCTCCATTGCATCAATTAAATATTCCTCAAACTCGATCAGCTCTGGAATTGCCCCATGAACACCGTGAAACAGTTTGTTTTCCCTTGCTTTTAGTACTTCCTTCACACCTGCATAGAAACCTTGGAAATCCTCCTTCAGATCCTCAAGCAATTCTTTTTTCGATTTTAAGTTTTCCAGCATTTGATAACCTTTATAAAGTTTTTGCTGCATATCTGCTAACAAATTGTTCTCGACTTTTAAGTCATGATTATATTTCTCTATGTTTGTTCTGTAATGCTCTATTTTTTGCTGCTTGTCTTGACAGATTGGTTCAAGCTGTAGGACCTCTTTAGAAAGCTCTTCTCTTTCTTCTAGCAAGTCATTCCATTTATCAGATTGTAAAGACCTTTTTCCTTCCATTCTATCTAATTGCTGCTTAATTGAGTTCTTTTCATTTCGTTTTGCTGCTTGTTGATTTAATAGTTCAATATAATCACTTTTAAGGGATTCAATTTTATCCTCTAAATCGGTTTTCCCGAGTGTTAGTTGTTCGTTCGTTACAGCTAATTCCTGTGAATTCTCGTTCTTCTGATCCTTGTATTCTTTTAGCTTTTCTCGATCTTGGGCAAGTAATTTTTCTGTCTCTATTATTTTTTCTGTATATTTTTGAATTTCCGTTTCTAGCTTTTGTTTATTCTCATGAAAGTGTTGAAGCCTTTCCTTATATATTTTTTTGTTTCCTTCAAGACTTTCTACTGCTTGTGTTACTTCCAATAGGACTTCCTGCAATGATTGAATTTTATCATCGATCTGTTGCACGGTATCTTTTTTCTCAGCTAGCATCGTTGTTTTTTCATTGACTACTTGTTTTTTTTCATCCTGAAAACCTGTTGTATTAGCTAAATCTTTTTTGGTAGCTTCAAACTGCTCATGAAGGGTTTCAATTTCTTTCACTAAAACGCCTACTTCATGCTCTGTTAGTCTTTTCTTATGCTCTAGATATTCTTTCGCAATAGAGGCTTGTTCTTCAAGAGGCTCTAGTTGACCGCTTATTTCATAGACAATGTCCTCTACACGATTCAAATTTTCTTGAGTTTCAGCAAGCTTATATTCTGCTTGTTTTTTCCGATTCTTATATTTTAATACACCAGCAGCCTCTTCAAAAATCACTCGACGTTCTTCGGACTTCGAACTGAGAATCTCTTCGACCTTTCCTTGACTTATAATGGAAAAGGCCTCTCTACCTAGTCCAGAATCCATAAAAAGCTCGGTAATATCCTTTAATCGACAAGCTTGTTTGTTCATTAAAAATTCACTTTCCCCTGAACGATAAACTCGCCTTGTTACACTAACCTCTTCATAATCAACCGGTAAGCGTTTGTCAGAATTATCCAGTACCAAAGTGACCTCAGCAACATTTAATGGCTTTCGCGTATCACTTCCTTGGAAAATAATATCTTCCATCTTCGATCCTCTTAATGATTTAGCAGATTGCTCTCCTAATACCCATCTAATCGCATCTGTAATATTACTTTTGCCACTTCCGTTCGGCCCTACAACTGCCGTCACACCAGGAACAAAGTCAACTCGTACTCTTTCAGCAAAAGATTTAAAACCCATTGTATCCAATTGTTTTAAAAACATATTAAAAACTCCTATAGGTTAATCCTAATTATCATGATGTATCTTACAATTTTTATGATAACTATTTGCATTTCAACTAATTTATTTTATCATAAAGAGAGAAACGTGAGAAGAAAGAATAAGTAGGAGTTGATAAAGATTGAGTTTAGAAAACAAAACGGAAGCAAATTTTGAAGCAATGATAGTTGAAATGAGTGAAAAGCTTCAAGTCGTCAATCGTTCGATAATGGATCCAAAGGACTATGATATCGCCTATTATGAGGAGCTTAAATCATTGTATGATTATCTGATGCAAAAAGGAAAACTGTCCGTTGCCGAAACACATGCATTTATCGATGAATTAAGCCAATATCGCAAATAGTTAGGTAAGGGAAAAGGTGCAGCCACGTAGTTTTATTTCTGGCTGCACCTTTGTCTTATGGTTTTGTTTTATCAAGTGCTTGTTTCGCTGCTCGTTGTTCTGCTTCTTTTTTCGTTCTTCCTAGTCCTTTTCCGGCTATACGTCCATTGATGGTTACGACGGCATAAAACTCACGATCATGAGCAGGACCTTTCTCATCGACAATCTCATATTCCACTTGTTTGTTTTTGTGTTGTTGCACGGTTTCTTGTAACTGACTTTTATAATCCATCGTATGCGAAAAAGCACCGGTCGTAATTTTCGGATAAACATGCTTTTTTAAAAATGTAATAACTGTTTCATAACCTTGATCTAGATAGAGAGCACCTATAAAAGCTTCGAATACATCCGCTAAAAGAGCAGGTCTGTTTCTGCCTCCAGTCATTTCCTCTCCCTTACCTAATAATACAAAATCGTTAAAATGTAAGGATTCAGCAAATTTTACGAGTGCAGGCTCACAAACGATCGAAGCTCTTAATTTCGTAAGATCTCCCTCTTCCATTTCCTGGTATTGTTTAAATAAATATTGTGAGACTCCTAGCTCTAATACTGCATCCCCTAAGAATTCAAGTCGTTCATTATCCGAAAGTTTTTTCTTCCTATGCTCATTCACATATGATGAATGGGTAAATGCTTGTTGTAGCAATTTTTCATCATGAAAAGAGATGCCTAATTGCTGTTGGAGTGTTGCAAAATCATTCAATATACTCACCTACCGATATAAAATAAACTGAAGCTTATGGTGGAAGGACTAATGTACTTCCCATTATAAAAACGTTTACAGAATTAATTACGTGTTTAAATTGATTTTAGACTAATTGTACTGTGATTGATACTAATGTAAGGTGTGAGAAAAGCCTTACTTGAAATGTAAGGCTCTTTCTCCTTATTGATTGCTGTTTATGTAATTTACAGCATCACCTACTGTAGCGATTTTTTCAGCATCTTCATCAGCAATTTCCATATCAAATTCATCTTCTAATTCCATTACAAGCTCTACCACATCTAAGGAATCAGCCTCTAAATCATCTTTGAATGAAGCTTCTAGTGTCACTTTATCTTCATCCACATCTAAATGATCGACAACAATTTGTTTTACTTTTTCAAACGTATCTGCCATTTTACCAGTCACCTCCTTTCAAAGAATTAAGCCATAACAAGCGGAAGTTTCCACTTTAACAACAACCTCGCTATATTACATTACCATACCACCATCGACTTGAATAGTCTGTCCTGTAATGTACTTCGACTGTTCGGATGCTAAAAATAAAGCGACATTTGCAATATCTTCTGCCTTCCCAAGTTTTTGAAGTGGTATTAAAGCAAGAGTATTTTCTTTTTGTTCTTCTGTTAACTGATCTGTCATGTCTGTTTCAATAAAACCTGGTGCAATCGCATTAACGAGAATATTCCTTGCAGCGAGCTCTTTGGCTGAAGTTTTGGTTAGGCCAATTACTCCAGCTTTTGCTGACACATAATTAGCTTGTCCTGGGTTACCGCTAATTGCAACAACAGAAGAAACATTAATAATACGTCCACTTTTTTGTTTCATCATTTGCCTTGTTACAGCTTTTGTGCAAAGGAAGACTCCTTTTAAATTGGTATCAATTACATCGTCAAAATCGGTCTCACTCATTCTCATCAATAAATTGTCACGGGTTATCCCTGCATTATTGACAAGAATATCTAAGCTACCAAAAGTTTGCACAACTTCTTTAATCATTGCTTTTACTTCGTCTTCACGGCTTACATTTGCTTTAATTTTAATCGCTTCTCCACCTAATGACTGAATTTCGTCGACAACGGATTGCGCTTTTTCTTCATTTCCGGCAAAATTTATGGCAACCTTCGCACCGTTTTTTGCGTAGCTTAATGCAATTGCACGTCCAATGCCTCGAGAAGCTCCTGTAATCAATGCCACCTTATTTGCTAACATTACCCTTCCTCCTTTACCCAATCGATCAATTCCTGTAGTGACGGAACATCTTGAACTGTAAATACTTTTGCTCTACGATTGACCTTTTTCACAAGGCCAGTAAGTACTTTTCCATTGCCTATCTCCACAATCGCGTCTACTTCCTCTTGTAAAAGCTGCTCAATAATTTCCTCAAATCGAACAGGAGAATATAATTGTTCCACTAATAATTGTTGAATTTCTTGATGATCTGTCACTTTGTCTGCTGTTACATTGGCAAATACCGGTATTGTCGTATTTTTCCACGCAATTTTCTCTACTTCATTATGGAAATCTGCGGCAGCAGGCTTCATTAAACTAGAATGGAATGGGCCACTTACCGATAATGGTAAAACTCTTTTTGCCCCTGCTTCTTTCAATGCATGTACGGAGAGATCCACCGCTGCTTTCGTGCCCGAAATAACAATTTGTCCTGGACAATTTAAATTAGCAATTTCGATCACCTCATTATGCTCGGATCGAATGGTTTCTAAAGTATTTTCTAGTTCTTCTTTTTCAAGGCCTAACACTGCAGCCATCGCCCCTTGACCAGCAGGAAAAGCACTCTCCATTAGCCTTCCACGTATATGGACAAGCTCAAGTGCATCTTTGTAATCTATTGCTTCAGCAGCAACTAGTGCACTATATTCACCAAGACTATGGCCTGTTGTTAGTACAGGTCTAATATCTTGTTTTTTTAGAAGTTCTGTAATGGCAGTACTTACTAATAATAGTGCAGGCTGTGCATTTTCAGTCTGTGTTAATTTCTCTTCAGGTCCTTGAAACATAATCGATGATAGCTCATAACCTAAACGGTTATTTGCTTGTTCAAATATAGTTTTTACTTCATCAAACTTCTCATACAACTCTTGACCCATGCCTACAGATTGTGAACCTTGGCCTGGATAGATAAACGCTAGTTTTTTCATTTATGATTCCTCCCCGTGGCTACTACTAGGTAGCATGTTGACCTCTGTCTGAATCTTTTTCACTACATCGGTTTCCACTATAGTTATGGCTTGTTGAATGGCTGAAAAGATAGCTTGTTGATTGGAAGAACCATGTGCCTTAATGACAGGTGCTTTTAAACCAAACAATCCTGCACCGCCATATTCGGAATAATCGAGTTGATTTTTCAATCCCTTTAATTCATTTTTTGCTAACAATGCTGCTATTTTTGTTTTAGGATTGGTCATAAACTTTTCTTTTAGCATTTTGAAAAGAGTTAGTGCGGTTCCTTCGATTGTTTTTAATGCTACATTGCCACTAAAACCATCTGTAACCACTACATCTGCTACACCATCCAAGAGATCACGCGCTTCAACATTTCCAATAAAGTGAATAGGAGAGTTCTCTAATAATTCAAACGCCTTTTTGGTTAGATCACTACCTTTTCCATTTTCGGTACCTACATTTAGTAGTCCAACACGAGGTTGCTTAATTTTGCGTACCTTTTCCATGTAAATAGAACCGATAATACCATATTGCCTTAGGTGCTGTGGTTTTGCATCCACATTCGCACCAACATCAAGCATTAAAAAGCCATTACCATTGATTGTTGGAAGTGTTGGACTAAGGGCAGGTCGATCAATTCCTTTAATTCGTCCAATAACAAATAAACCTGCACTCATTAAGGCGCCCGTATTTCCTGCAGAGATACAAGCATCTGCTCGACCTTCCTTTACCTCATTTGCCATTAGTACAAGGGAAGCATTTTTTTTCCGTCTTACTGCTTTTACAGGCTCATCGTCATTCGTAATTCTTTCCTCTGTATGAATAATTTGAATAGAAGGGTGATTAGAAACATATTGGCGGATTTTATTCTCATCACCAATTAAGGTTATGTTAAGCTCTTTAAAGTGATCAACAGCTTTTTTTACTCCTAAAACAATCTCTTTTGGTGCATGATCTCCACCCATTGCATCAATTGCGATTCTCATGTTTATTCCCTTCCTTTTCCTGATTGGATCTGAACATCTCGAAAACACCTGAAAAAACTATTTCATTATCTACAAAGCTTTCCACTTTTACAATCGTTCTTTTCATTTTTTCTTTATCCTTGATCGTTGCTTTCGCGATGACTCGTTCCCCTTGGATAACCTGTCTCGTAAATTTAATATCAGCATTTGTGGTAAGTGCTAATTCATCATTTATGACGGCAACTGCTAGCGAGTTAGCTTGTGCGAACAAATGATGACCCCGGGCAATCTTATTTCTAGAAAATACGTGCTCCTCTGTGATATCTAAAATCGAAATAGCTCTTTGATCTAATTCTAAATCAATGATTTCACCAATAACCTCATCAATTGGTAATGCCTTTACTGTCTCATTCCAATTAGAGGTTGCAACGGATTTTATTCTAGCTCGAAGTTCAGGGATTCCCAGCTCCATCCTATCTAAACGAATGGTCTGAATACTAACTTGAAATAGTTGCGCAAGTGCTTCATCCGTTATAAATGGCCTTCCCTCAATCGTCTCCTGCAAGAGTTCTTGCCGCTCTTTTTTTGATCGCCTCATTTTCTTATCCACCGTCCATCTATATGTCATAAAATCTATTTTTATGACTAGGTACTAATAGTAATATATAATACCATATGGAATTATGCAAGCAAATGTCATTACTAATTTAACAAATCTGACTCCAACGTAAAATGAGATTGAACATAGCTTTTTAATGGTTGAAAATCTGGTTCATTCCATCGTTTATTTTGTACTATATCTGTTGCATCATTTCTTGCTGTTTCTAGTGCACGATAATCATGAACCAAATCTGCTAAACGAAATTCAGGAACCCCACTTTGTTTCACTCCAAATATATCCCCAGGTCCTCGCAATTCTAAATCCTTTTCTGCTAACTCAAATCCATCAGTGGTTTCCGTCATAATTCGCATTCTCTCTTTACCTGTATCTCCTTTAGGATCTGCTACTAGGATACAATAGCTTTGTTTATGCCCACGGCCAACACGCCCTCTTAACTGGTGTAATTGCGATAGTCCAAATCGGTCTGCATCATGAATCATCATAACGGTCGCATTGGGTACATTTACCCCTACTTCTACCACTGTTGTGGATACGAGAATCTGAATGCGATTATGAGTAAAATCATTCATTACCTGCTCTTTTTCTTCATTGCTTAACCGTCCATGCATTAACCCAACAGATGCCTTCTGATCCAATATTTCTTTTAATTGGACATATAGATCAAGCGCATTTTGTATATCGAGCTTATCGGATTCTTCAATTAATGGACAGACCACATATGCCTGTGCACCTTTTTTTACCTCATTATAAATAAAGGAAAGTACCCGGTTTAGCATATTGTGTTTGACCCAGTATGTTTCTACTGGTAGTCTTCCTTTTGGCATCTCATCAATTTTAGAAACGTCCATATCTCCAAAAGCCGTGATGGATAGGGTTCTCGGAATTGGGGTTGCTGTCATAAACAGAATATCTGTTAGTAGCCCTTTATCTTTGAGTGCATTTCGTTGATTAACACCAAAGCGGTGTTGCTCGTCAATAATGACATAACCTAGATCATGAAATTGAATATCATCTTGTATTAAAGCATGTGTACCAATGATGACATCACAAGCTCCATTTGAAAGTTTTGCTTGTATTTCCTTTCTTTTTTTGCCTTTAATGGAGCCTGTAAGTCGTTCTATGTTTACATCCTTTGGTAAAAAATCTATTAATGATTGTTCATGTTGCTCTGCTAAAATTTCTGTCGGAACCATAAATGCCACCTGCTTTCCAGCAGTGATTGTAGCATAGAGACTAATAATAGCGATCGCAGTTTTTCCAGAACCAACATCTCCCTGTAACAGTCGATTCATACGATATGGGGATTTCAAATCATGAAGAATTTCCTTTAAACTGCGGGTTTGTGCATTGGTTAACGGAAAAGGTAATGTATGAATAAATTGCTCCACCTTGTCTCGATCAATTGTTTTGGCATTACCTAATGTCGACTCTTTATGCTTCTTCCTTAGCAATTGCATTTTTAGCTGAAATATTAATAATTCTTCATAAATAAATCTTCTCTTGGCATGCTTCAATAATTTGAAGTTTTCTGGAAAATGAATCGTTCTTAATGCGGTTTGCCGATCAGGTAAACGATAATTTGCTAAAAATTCTTCCGGTAATAGTTCATCTATTTCTTGAATGGATTGCTCTAATGCGTTGCTCATCACTTTTACAATTTGAGCATTTTTCAAGTTTCCCTTTAGTGGATATATGGGCGAAATGGGGCTTTGTTCGTCCATTGTTCCCTTTTTATATTGGTCAATTGTAATTTGTAACCGATGCTGATCCCATTTTCCGCTAACTGTTACGGTTTCCCCTACGACAAAATGCTTTTTAGCGAATGCCCGGTTAAACAAAACACCTTTGACAACTGCACCATCTACTTTTATCGATACTACAAGCCTTGATTTTTTTTTCTGATAAAACTGTAATACCGGCTCTAGGATAACTTGTCCAACAATGGTTACCTTTTCTTCATGCTGTAATTCATGCAATGGCTTCATTTCGTAATGGTCATAGCGGTTTGGGAAATAATAAAATAAATCCTCAATAGATGAGATCCTTAATTCTAGGAATTGCTCTAACATTTTAGGTCCTATTCCTTTTATATCTTGTAATGATGGATTAGCCAATTCTCTCACACTTTCTTTTGTTCACATCTGCCAACAATTAGTTACCTTATGTAATTGAATGGTTATGGTATTTTATTTAAGTTCACATTAGTGAATAAAGCCCTATCCATAAAGATAGAGCATTAGTTGTAGCTATTTTTTCACATTGCTTAGTCTTGAGTAATAGAAGCCTCTCTTATTCGATCGAAAAAATATAAGAATAAATCGGTTGATTTCCTTTGTGCACTTCTATTTCAATATCTTCATATTTCTCTTCTAAGAAACGAACCATTTCCTCTTCTTCATCACTTGAGGCATCTTCACCACTTAATATAGTAATGATTTCATCTTCCTCTTCATCGACGATTTCACTTAATAATTGCTTTATAACTTCCATTTGATTTGGATTGGTTGCAACGATTTTACCATCTGCAAGCCCCATAAAATGGCCGTTCTCAATTGTCATCCCATCAATCTGAGTATCTCGCACTGCATAAGTAATTTGTCCTGTTTTGACATCTTTACTTGCAGCTACCATTTGTTGTTTGTTTTCTTCTAATGTTGTGTCTGGATTAAACACAAGTAATGCAGACATTCCCTGTGGTATTGTTTTGGTTGGAACTACCTCAACTTCAGCATCCACAATTTCTGCTGCTTGCTCGGCTGCCATCACAATATTTTTATTGTTTGGTAATATAATCACCTTTTCCGCATTCGCTTTTTCTACTGCGTTGGCAATATCTTTGGTGCTTGGATTCATGGTTTGTCCACCTTGGATAACAATCGTTGCACCAAGACTTTTGAGTAATTCATTAAGCCCATCGCCCATTGCGACGGTGACAATTGCAAAATCCTGCTTTTGTTTTGGCTTAAGGTTATTTTTTTCGGTGATTTTTGAATGTTGTTCCCTCATGTTTTCAACCTTTAAGTTGATAAAGCTTCCGAAGCGTTGACCAAGATTGAAGACATCCCCTGGATACTCTGCATGAATATGAACCTTAACAATCTCATCGTCAGACACTACTAATAATGAGTCACCATGTTGGCTTAGTTCTTCTCTGAATTTTGTTTCATCGTATGGATGCTCTTTCAGTTTATCTTCTTCAAAACGAACCATAAACTCTGTACAATAGCCATACTGAATGTCGTCGGTTTCCATGAAATCCTGAGCTTGTTTATGGTGTTCAGCATGAACTAAATCTTCTAGATCCATTGTGTCGTCAATATTATGTTCAGGTAATTCTTCTCCTTTTAGTGCAGCAAGAAAGCCTTCATAGATTACTACTAAACCTTGTCCACCACTATCCACCACCCCTACTTCCTTTAAGACTGGCAATAAATCTGGTGTTCGTTTTAAGGATGCTTTTGCCGCTGCTACAACCTTCTCTGTAAATAAGATAATATCAGACTCGGAATCTGCGAGCTTCTTTGCTTCATTTGCCGTATCTTTAGCCACCGTAAGAATTGTACCTTCTACAGGCTTCATCACTGCTTTATAAGCGGTATTAACACCACTTTCTAAGCCTGAAACAAAACCTGCTATATCTAGCTCTTTTTTTCCTTCAATTCCTTTTGCAAATCCTCTAAACAATTGTGATAAAATGACTCCAGAATTACCTCTTGCACCCATTAAGAGCCCTTTTGCAAATGCATTCGCAATATCTGATACATTTTGCTCATTTGCTTGCTTTACTTCATTCGCACCAGACGTGATCGAAAGATTCATATTTGTCCCCGTATCGCCATCCGGAACAGGGAATACATTTAGTGCGTCAATTTTATCAGCATTATTAGATAAATGATGAGCTCCTGTTAGTACCATCCTTGCAAAGGTAGCTCCATTAATTGTAGTATTCGTCACTTCCTAGTTCCTCCCTCAAACCATATCAAAAAATATTGATATTTTGATATCCCTCTAATTCTTGTTTTCATCTATTTTAATCTTGGCTTACCCGTACGCCTTGAATATAAATATTGATCGAATCTATATTCAAGCCAAGAGTCTTTTCTAATTTATATTTCACTTGTGATTGCACATTATGAGCCACCTCTGAAATTTTGGTGCCATAACTTACTATGATATACATATCAATATGAATATCATTCACTTGTTGTCTTACTACGACTCCTTTTGCAAAGTTCTCTTTCCGTAAAATTTCCGCAATACCATCTCTTAATTGGTTTTTAGATGCCATGCCTACAATGCCATAGCATTCTACTGCCGCTCCACCTGCTACTGTCGCAATTACTTCGTTTGTAATGGTTACATGACCATCCTTCGTTTTTATTTCAATAGACATAACTCAACCTCCTAGTATTCAAATATAGACCTTTTCGCCAAGTAACCACTGTAGTTACTGACATCCAAACTTCTAGGAACCTTCTCTTGTGGATCCGTTAAATTTCTACGAACAATAGAAGGAATGATTCTCGATTAGACACTTTTATCATCTAAGTTTATTATATAACAAATGGATAGAATGTAAAAAAGTTTATCACAGCTATTACCATATGAAAGCTTATCCATTATAGAATGGCGGAAAAATGAAATTCTGTCAAGCCTCTACGCCTTAATCCACTGCGTGAAAATATACTTACTAAAACTTTTCCAATTGAGAAAAACTTAGAAGAATAATTGCAAATATGAACGATCTATGATAAATTATATAAGTATGTACAGAGTTAGTGTAAGCTAGGAGGGAACAATGATGGGACGTAAATGTGTAGTAACTGGTCGCAAAACGACTTCAGGAAATCAACGTTCACATGCGATGAACGCAAATAAGCGTAAATGGAAAGCAAACGTACAAAAAGTTAGAATAATGGTTGACGGAAAACCAAAACGCGTATATGTTTCTGCTAGAGCTCTTAAATCTGGCAAAGTAGAGCGTGTCTAATAATATGTTTGTTAAAGAAAAGGCCCCTTCATGTAAGGAGCCTTTTCTTTTTTACTTTTTATTGCCCGAACCAAGTATTGCTCTTAGGAAACCACCTAAAAACTTAGGTAGTTTAATTGTATAAAATTTCATTCTACCCCTCCCCGCCTTTTGAAAAGCACATTTCTATACTCTTTTTATAGCTTATGATGGTTGACGGAAAGAATTGCATCCTAGTACAATTTTCCATCATGTTTCTTTAGCTTTTCAATGGATCCACACTCTTTATCATTATTAATATGCCATCAGTAAAAGAAAAAGTACCTTGCTCGTCAATTATTTGATTAGAAATACATAATGTCGAGCCCCATTCAATTGTTATCTTATCAAGCGGGTAATAAAATCCTTTTAAGGTTAGGTTTTTTACCATTTGGGAAAATGGAATAAATGAAATATATTGTCCTGGATGAACATTTTTAATATGGTATTTGCCAGATTTATAAAGTGATAATTGATTCTGATGATCTACGATTTCGCCAAAGACATTTCGTTTCATTAACCGATAAAGTAAATGAATATTAGCTAATTCGTGATCCAATCTTCCACCTGTAACACCAAATAACTGAATAGAGTCAGGCTCTTGCTCTAGAGCTAACCGAATAGCAAGCTCTAGGTCGGTCTCGTCCTTTTCTGTAGGGTATAGAACGAATCTAGGAGTAGCAGCTTTAATTAATTCTTTGTCGTGAACCGAAACCGAATCAAAGTCTCCTACAGCCATATGGATGTCAATCCCTGCGTCTAACAAATATTTTGCACCTAAATCAGCTCCAATCCAAAAATCAATTTGGTGTTGGAAAGCTAGAAGATTCGCAAGTAATTCCTTTGGTCCGCCAGCCACTATACCTATTCTCATTTTGACAACCTTCCAATTTGTGTTCTATTTATCCCCATCAGTGGGAAAATACTACTGATGGTAGTCTCACTTTAAGCATTTCTTAATATATTCATTGCTTTTTGACGGTCTTCTTTGTTAAATATGGCACTGCCAGCCACTAGTACATCAACACCTGCTTCTTTACATTGTTTCACTGTGTTCTCATTAACCCCGCCATCGACTTCAATCTCAAATGATAAATCGAAATCTTCTCGCCAACTAACGGCTTGCTTCACTTTATCTAATACTTCTGGAATAAACAATTGACCGCCAAACCCTGGATTCACTGTCATAAATAATACTAAATCCACATATTTCAAAATTGGTTTAATGCTTTCAACAGGAGTGGCTGGGTTAATCACAACACCCGCTTTTTTCCCCGTCTCCTTGATTAGGTGAATTGTGCGATGAAGATGTCTACATGCTTCCACGTGCACGGTAATTATATCTGCTCCCGCCCCAGCAAATTGCGGGATATACCTATCCGGATTTTCAATCATTAAATGAACATCTAGTACGGTAGAGGTTATTGGTCTTATAGATGAAACAACTAAAGGACCAATTGTAATATTTGGAACAAAATGACCATCCATTACATCTATGTGAATATAATCCGCTCCGCCATTAACTACATCCTCAATCTCTTCTCTTAATATGGAAAAATCAGCTGATAGGATTGATGGTGCAAGTTTTACTGTCATATTAATACCTCGGCTTTCTCTGCTTTATTTCTTCAATAAAATGTAAATAATTTTCATATCGTTCTGCTAGTATTTCTTTATGTTCAACTGCTGTCTTTACTGCACAACCTGGTTCTTTTATATGCATACAGCCCCGAAATTTACATGTGTCTCGTCGTTCGACAAACTCTGGAAAACAATTCGGTAAGCTTTCTAATTCTAATTCGGCAAAATCTAATGCGCTAAAACCTGGTGTATCGGCAATTAGGCCATTTTGAAATGGTATTAATTCTACATGTCTTGTCGTATGTTTTCCTCTACCTAGGCTTTCTGATATTTCATTTGTTTCTAGTTCAAGCCCAGGAATCAGTGCATTAAGTAAGGAGGTCTTTCCCACTCCAGACTGCCCAGCAAAGACAGAAATTCTTTGCTCAAGAAAGCTAGAGACTTGTTCCACTAGATCTTGATCTTCTTTCGATAAAAAGCGAATGGTATAGCCAATATCCTGGTAATATTGCAATTTAGATTGCAAGGATTGAGCTTCACTTTTTTCAAGCAAATCCATTTTTGTGAAGAATAGTATTGGCTGAATATGTTTTGATTCAACCATTACTAAAAACTTATCTAACAAGTTCAAGCTTAGATTAGGCTCTTTAGCCGAGGACAATACGATCGCTTGATCAACATTCGCAATTGGTGGACGAACTAATTCATTTTTTCGGTCATCAATTGCTGTAATATATCCTTCTTGTTCTCCACTCTCTTCAAATTCTACGGAGTCTCCTACTAATGGTGTGATTTTCCTTTTACGAAAAACCCCTCTGCCTCTACAACGAAACACTTTGCCATTATAATCAACATAATAGAAACCACTCAATGCCTTTATTATTCTGCCTTTTGCCATTTACTCACCCTTTACATCTTCATAGCTTATTGTCTTTTCAATTAATAGTTCATCATCTCGCAATACTTTGTAGGAAGCTTCTTCAGCTTCGGCTATGGTTAAATCAATCTTAAAAGTAGTATCCTCTGTAATCATTTCCACTTCCTGATATAACTCTTGAATGGAATGATTAACATCGCCTACATAAATGCTAACAGATTGGGCTTCATTTTTATCAGGATCCTTCGTATATGGGACAGTAAAGGATTCGGTATGGGTAACTTGTTTTGGCTGTTCTGGCCCCTTAGAAACAGTAATTGTAATTTCTTGGCCTTTAACAACTTCCTCATTAGCAGCTGGATTTTGATCAATTACTTGCCCTTCTTCTACTTCATCGTGATATTCTTCAACAATTTTCGGCTTCAAATCATTACTAGTTAAATACTCCTCTGCTTCACTGACAGTCATTCCTGCTAATCTATTTAAACGAAATGTTTCCTGACCTTTACTTACTTCAAAAATAACCTTTGTATTACTTGGGACAACCTTATCACCTGGTGATGGTTGATGCTGAGATATGATCTTCCCTACAGGCTGATCAGAAAAAACCTCGTATGAAATCACATCTTGATAGCCAGCATCCAACAAACTTTTCTCTACACTCTCGTACTCTTCCCCAATATAATCTTCAAATTCCACTGTATCAGGACCTGTACTCACGTATACTGTAATATCTTTTCCTTCCTTCACCGTAGAATTGGCAGCAGGATATGTTTCGATAACATGATTCTCTTCTATTTCTTCGTGTGCCTCTGTTTCTTTGTTTACTTTTAACTGTAAGCTTTCTAATTCTTCCAATGCTTCTTGATAGCTTTGACCAGATACGTCTGGGATTTTCACATCCTTCGGTTCAAATAAACTTGGAAGTACAAATAGAGCTAATAGAATCGCGCCACATAATATCACTAAAAGACTTGTTACCCAAATTATAGACTTTTTTCTTTTCTTCTTTTTCTTTTCTTTTTTGGGCTTTTCCTTCTTACTAGTTTTAGAATCTGCTTTAACAATCGTTTCATCATCGGCGGCACTTAGTTCTGTGTATGTGTCCTCTTTTAAAATGGGAATGGCCTTTGTAGTCCCATCTTCCTCATTATTAGGAGGTTCAAACCTCGGTTCATGAAGCTTTTCGGGATCTAATGCATGGATAACAGCATTTTCCATATCCATTGCCGATTGATAGCGATATAGCGGATCCTTCGTGGTCGCTTTCAGCATAATATTTTCAACAGATTGTGGAATATTTGCCTTCCATTCACGTATAGAGGGCAAATCCTTCTGCAAATGCTTTAATGCGATGGAGACAGCAGATTGCCCTGAAAACGGAAGCGTTCCAGTAATCATTTCAAACATTACAATACCAAGGGAGTAAATATCTGACTTAACATTAGCCTTTCCTCCACGAGCTTGTTCAGGAGATAAGTAATGGATCGACCCGAGAACAGAATTGGTTTGAGTTAATGCTGTGGCGCTAAGTGCAACAGCTATTCCAAAGTCCGTCACTTTAACTTGACCATATTGATCGATCAACATATTTTGGGGTTTTATATCTCTATGTATAATACCATTATCATGGGCATGTCCAATAGCGGATGAAATTTGAGCCATAATATCCAGTACTTCTTCTAGCTCAATTGGTGCGTGTAATTGAATATATTGTTTTAATGTCATCCCATCAATATATTCCATTACCATATAATAGATTTGATCTTCTTCCCCAATGTCATAGATACTCACAATATTTGGATGAGATAAGCTTGTTGCAGCTTGTGCCTCCCGATGAAACCTTTTAATAAATTCATCATCATTTGCATATTCTAATCTTAATACTTTAATAGCCACTTCACGATCCAAAATTAAGTCGTTTCCTAGATAAACATTGGCCATACCACCACCGCCTACCAGTTTTTTTACTTGGTAGCGGTCGTTTAAAGTTCTCCCCTCTAACATTCAGAATCACCAACTTCTTCTTGCTGCTCGATAAGCGCGAGGGTAATATTATCCTCTCCACCACGTTGATTGGCCAATTGAATTAATTCATCAATTAATTGTTGTGAGCCTTTCTGTAACAATTTTTGATAAAGCTCATTATCGTCTATTTTATTTGTGAGCCCATCTGTACACAGTAATAGCTTGGACCCTTCTTCCCATGTTGTAGAATAAACATCTGGTTCTACATCTTTTTCCGTGCCAAGGGCCTTTAAAATAACATTTTTACGAGGATGAACCTGTGCATCTTCCTCTGAGAGTTGGCCAGTTCTCACTAGTTCACCCACTAAGGAATGGTCTGCTGTAATCTGCTTGTAGTCTTCCTTGTCTAGT
Source organism: Gracilibacillus sp. JCM 18860 (assembly GCF_055395245.1). Taxonomy (NCBI): domain Bacteria; kingdom Bacillati; phylum Bacillota; class Bacilli; order Caryophanales; family Bacillaceae; genus Gracilibacillus; species Gracilibacillus sp. JCM 18860. Next base: position 235,011 of record NZ_AP043868.1, on the reverse strand, counting down.
AAGTAAGCTCTACTATCCCCGATATGAGCAACACTAATAAATGTTTGATGGCATATAGCTGCTACAATCGTTGTTCCCATCCCTTTGTATTTATCTTCCTGCTGTGATTGTTCATATACGGTATTATTTGCTTTAGATACAGCGGATTGTAACCACACCTCAGCGCTTTCCTTGTTGCTTACACGCGGTTCCTTATTTTCCCACATTCGTACTACACTTTCAATCGCTAATTGACTCGCTACATCTCCAGCCTGATGGCCTCCCATCCCGTCTGCCACTAGTGCCAATATGTGATCCGTATCTTCCAGAACAGATACTGCATCCTCATTAATTTCTCTAATCTTTCCTTTATCTGATCGAAAATAATATTTCATCCATTTACACCTCTTTACAAGGATTTCATCATTTCACACTATCTTTCTTTGTAAGTCTTGTAATAAAAAAACCATCACTATTTAAATCTTGAGGAAATAGTTGAATACCAAACTCAGTAAGACCTTGGCTATTTCTAAGGCCAATAGGTAACTCTTCAAAAAATAAGGGGTCTACTATAAACCGTTGGTTCTCATTCAAGAATCGCTTAATCACTAACTCATTTTCTTCTTTATTCACTGTACATGTACTATAGATTAATTTCCCATCCTTTTTCAATAATAGGGCTACGCTTTCTAATATCTCTTGTTGAATGGATACCAATTTTTTAATATCTGCCTCTTCTTTATTATATTTGATATCAGGTTTACTACGTAATACACCTAAACCAGAGCATGGGGCATCAATTAGAATTCGATCAAATGTAGCTTTTTCGTGCACCTGATCAAGTTTTCGTGCATCCGCCTGGCCTGTTTGGATACAAGTAAGTCCCAATTGTTCCGCTTTTTTCTTTACAAGCTTTGCCTTCTTTTCATGCAAATCATAAGCGAAAACAGTCCCTTTGTCACGTATTTTCTCTGCAATATGGGTTGCTTTTCCACCAGGGGCACTACAGGCATCTAATATCGTCATGCCTTCCGAAAGGTCCATCATTTCCGCAACTAGCATGGAGCTTTCATCTTGAACGGTGAACAGGTGTTCATCAAAAGCAGGATGTTTTAAAACATTTCCCTGATCGATTAAAATGCCTTGTTCTGATATTTCTGAGGCTCTTACTTTCAAACCGTCCTCGTGCAATTGTTTGATAAGGTCTGTTCTTTTGACTTTTAATGGCTGTGTACGAATACTTATTTGTTTATGGGTTATATTTGTTTCACACATTGCTTTTGTTATGTCTATCCCATATTGCTTTATCCATCTATTTACTAACCAATTTGGATGACTTGTAGTGATGCTGATTCTTTTATCTTCCTTCTTAACTTCATTTAAATCTGGTAATCCATTTCGTTGAACAGAACGTAACACACCATTGACAAAATTAGCAATTCCTTTGTGGCCACGTTTTTTAGCGATTTCTACAGACTCGTGAATGATAGCATGATCAGGTATTTTCGTCAGATAATGCATTTGATAAATAGATAAATAGAGCAGCCATTTCACCCAATTATCCAGCTTTTTTTTCTTATTAACAAAGGAATTAAGGTAGTATTCAAGTGTCAATTTGTGTTGTAGGGTGCCATAAACAATTTCTGTTAATAGCGCACCATCTCGTGTATCCAAATCATATTTTTTCATGGCCTGATCAATGGTTAAATGACTATAACCGCCTTTTTCCCCTATTTTCAGTAATAAATCTAATGCTATTTTTCTTACCTGATCATTTTTCTTCATTCGCCTAATTTCTCCCCTACTTCAAGGTTATTCCCAACACCTCTTATAAAATCTGCTGCTGACATCTTTTTTTTGCCAGCTGGTTGAAGTGTCTTAATGATTATCCCTTTACTATCACCTGTTGCAACAACAATACCGTCCTCCGTTATATCGACAATCTCACCAGGATGTTGATTCGTTTGCTTTTCCGATTTTGTGGCATGGTAAATTTTTAGATTGTTTCCTCTCCATTTAGTGGAAGCTACGGGCCATGGGTGCAAGCCACGTATTTGATCAAAAATTTGCTGCATCGAATTTTCCCATTTAATTTTTTCTTGCTCTCTTGTAATGTTCGGAGCAAATGTCGCTAAAGCTTCCTCTTGCTTTATAGGTTCAATTTGTTCATTAAAAATTTTTGGAATCGTATCGGAAAGTAAGTCTGCTCCGATCACTGATAGTTTATCATGTAAACTTCCGACATCATCTTGTTCGGTGATCTTTACCTCTGATTGACTGATAATATCACCAGCATCTAATTTTTCTGCCATGTACATAATAGTAATACCTGTTTTTTGATGGCCATTTAATATGGCATAATGAATGGGAGCTCCACCTCTTAATTCTGGCAATAGTGAAGCATGAACATTGATACAGCCATATCTTGGTATGTCTAACAGCTCTTTAGGTAAGATTTGGCCAAATGCAGCGGTCACAATTAGATCTGGTTCTATTGCTTGTATTGGTTCGAAATTATCTTTTATTTTTTCTGGTTGAAATACAGGAATATTGTTTTTTTCTGCAGCAACCTTCACAGATGGTGGTGTCATCGTTTTTTTTCTACCTTTTGGTCGATCTGGTTGGGTGACAACTAATTCTACCAAATAACCATCTTCTAATATTCGCTCTAATACGGGAACTGCGAAATCTGGTGTTCCCATAAAGATAACCTTTTTCATTCTTACCAACCCCATTTTCCTTTACATTAATTGATATGGTTCAAAATCCACCGTTATAGTAAGATCATTTTTTTGAATATCTTCATAATAATAGTCGAGTATTTTACGAATAATCTTGTGTTGCATTGGTTCATTTTTATATTTTATCATGCACTGATAGCGATATCTATTGTTAATCCTTATAATCGGTGACGGTGTAGGTCCTAAAATCGTTGCATCATTTGTTAGATGTTTATACAATAGCTTGCTAATCATTTTCGTGACCTCCATTACCTTCAATTGGTTAGGATGAGACACATTAATTAGTGTTAGAAAATAATATGGAGGATAATGAAAATTCTTTCGCATATTCATTTCCTGTAAAAAGAATTGAGAATAATTATATTGGCTTGCTAATTCAATACTATAGTGCTCTTTTGAATATGTTTGAATAATTACTTCACCAGGAAGCTGATGACGCCCTGCTCTACCACTAACTTGTGTTAATAATTGAAAGGTTTTCTCTGAGGCTCGAAAATCTGGTAAATTTAACATAGCATCCACTGCAAGCACACCTACTAAAGTGACATTTTCAAAATCTAATCCTTTCGCGATCATTTGAGTTCCTAACAATATATTCGCTTCTTTGCTTTGGAACTTCTGCAGTAACCGTTCATGTGCACCTTTTCTCCTCGTTGTATCAACATCCATTCGTACAATTTTTGCATCAGGGATGACCTGCATCAAGGCTTCCTCCACTTTTTGGGTACCTGTTCCAAAATAACGAATCTGATCACTTTGACAATTTTCACATTCTTGCATCATTGGTATTTGATAATCACAATAATGACATTTTAATAAATGATTACTTTTATGATAGGTTAAAGCTATATCACAATGTGGACATTTCACTACATCCCCACATTCTCGACACATAACAAAAGTAGAATATCCCCGTCTGTTTAAGAATAAAACTACTTGCTCTTTTTTGGCTAATCTTTCTTCGATCGCACCTAGCAATCTCTTGGAAAACATCGTCCGATTACCAGCATGTAATTCTTCGCGCATATCGACAATTTCTACCGGGGGCATTACTTGGTTATTCATTCTGTCAGGCATTTCTAATAAATGGTATACATTTTTTTTTGCACGGGCATATGATTCAAGTAATGGGGTGGCACTTCCTAATACCACTGGACATTGATGATAAATCCCACGTTGCTTCGCTACTTCTCTTGCATGGTATCGCGGCTGTTCCTCCTGCTTATAGCTTGTTTCATGTTCCTCATCAATAATAATAATACCTATATTCTCAAATGGAGCAAAAATAGCTGATCTTGCGCCTACAACTACTTTTACTTCTCTTTTGTGAATCTTTGTCCACTCATCAAATTTTTCTCCAGGCGATAAGGCACTATGTAATACCGCTACTTCCCCACCGAATCTCTCTTTAAAACGTTGAACCATTTGTGGAGTTAGTGCTATTTCTGGAACTAAAACAATCGCTTCTTGTCCTTTTTGTAATACTTTTTCTATAGATTGTAAGTATACTTCTGTTTTCCCGCTACCCGTTACTCCATGGAGAAGAAATACCTCAGACTGTTCCTTCTCGATTGCCTTCCATATTGGTTCAATAGCAACTTGCTGTTGATCACTTAAGGGTAGTGGTTTTGTTCGTTTAAATTCTCTGTTTTGGTAAGGATTACGGTATACCTTCTTTTCAATTTTCTTTAACAATCCCTTTTTAATCAATGCTTGAATAGTACTTGTTGTCGTCTCACAAGCACGAAGTAAATCACCTTGTTCGACAGATTCATTGTTTTTAAGAAAATATTCTAACACTAACCGTTGTTTTTGAGCGTTTTTGGATAGATCTTGTATCGCCTCTTCTATTAAGTATAACTCTTTATTTGGTTCAATAAACGATACTTTTTTGATCGTTTCCTTCGATTGAACTATATAATGAATCTGAACATGTCCATTTTTCATTTCCTTGTGTAATTCTCGATAATTTCCATTTCGCTGCAAAAACTCATCAAAGCTAATAACTGTTCTGCCATCAAATAATTTTTGTAAGGACTTCGGCAATTCTTCAAAGGTTAATGCTTCAATTTCCTTTTTGTATTTTGCTTTTAAAACTTGTGGTAGCATTGCTTGATATGCTTGAATATATAAACTAATTGTCTCCTCTGCAAGCCATTTACCTAGTTCTAATAATTCATCTGTTAATACAGGGGTCATATCCATTACCTGACTAATTTTACGCAACTTATCAAATTCAGATTCCGCTACAAGATTGACAACGAATCCCATCACCTTTCTTGGTCCAAACGGTACAGAGACTCTCATACCTTTTTTTATTAATCCTACCATCTCAGGTGGAACGAGGTAATCAAACGAGTGATTCGTTTGATTTGTCGGAACATCGACAACTACTTTTGCTACTTGCATATTAATCCTTCCCTAATTCCTGATCAATAAATAATAATATTTGTCTAGCGATTTCGTTCTTAGAGTTTTGGTTGATGTGACTTTCTTTTCCATCCTTCGTTAAAAAGGTTACTTCGTTTTGATCTGATTGGAAGCCAATATCGATTCGACTTATGTCATTTATCACAATCGCATCTAAGTTTTTTTTCGTTATTTTTTCTTTACCATATTCTATTAAGTGTTGACTTTCTGCTGCAAATCCCACCAGATATTGATCCTGTTTTTGACCTCCAAGATACTCTAAAATATCACGTGTTCTTTCCAATTCTATAGACAAATTATTTGGTTGTTTTTTTAATTTTTGCTGATGGAATTCAACAGGTCGATAGTCTGCTACGGCTGCAGCACTAATCACAATATCCATTTCCCCATACAAACGATTCATCTGTTGAAACATTTCCTCTGCTGTTACTACATCAAATCGGTTCACATGCTTAGGAGTTTCAAGTGAAGTAGGACCAGAGACCAAATACACTTGGGCGCCTTCTTTACTAGCTTCTTCCGCAAGTGCATAACCCATTTTTCCTGACGAATGATTCGTAAAAAAACGAACAGGATCTATTGCTTCTCTGGTCGGTCCAGCCGAAATTAATATTTTCTTCCCTGTTAAATGTTGTCTTGACTGAAATTGTTGCTCTAACAAACGAACAATTTGCTCTGGTTCTTCTAAGCGACCTTTCCCAACATAACCACAAGCGAGATAGCCTTCTCCTGGTTCGATGAAATGATAACCCCAATTGTCTAATGTCTGCATATTCCGTTTAACTGCAGGGTGTTGGTACATATGAACATTCATTGCAGGAGCGATGTATACGGGGGCTTCTGTTGCTAACATTATCGTTGTTAACATATCATCTGCTAACCCGTTAGCGATTCGACCGATTAAATTAGCGGTGGCAGGGGCAAGCAAAATGAAATCCGGCCAATCTGCCAGATCAATATGTGCAATCTTATTCGGGTCCTTTTCATCAAACGTATCAATATAGACTTCATTTCTTGAAATAGCTTGAAAGGATAGTGGTGTAACGAATTCAGTTGCACTTTTAGTCATGACTACTTTCACATTAGCTCCAGCTTGCGTTAGCTTACTAGTTAATGCAATAGCCTTATATGCCGCAATTCCTCCTGATACACCTAATAATACTTTTTTTCCATTAAGCATGATCTCACACCCTCAAAATGAATTTTTACAAGTACTGTATAGAAGAAACCCTCGCAAGCAGAAGCAATGCGAGGGATATAATCGTCTCATTATCAGGGAGACTTCCGTCAGTAGAATTTTCTCTTTCTTCATAGCTAGCGAAACTTATCAGGATGTTAAGCGCCTGTTCTTCTAAGCTTTATATGTTTGATCTACACACCTCTTAAAGCAAAGGAGTTAAGTACACTAAGCGCCGTGATAACTGAAATTAATCTATTACCGAATCTTCGTCTACTGTTAGTTTTTCTTCTAAAATTTCTTCTAAGGCTAAACCTACATATGTTGCAGAGTCAGGACGGGAAACCTGATGGATCTTTGTGTCTTGAATTTGTCTAGCTCTTTTGGCAGCTAAAGTTACCAACGTGTATTTTGAATTGATTTTCGATTGAAGCTTATCAATAGATGGCTCTAATATCATTCTTTTTCAACCTCCAATAATGATTTATATTGTTTAATTACTCTTTCTTTTTTACAATGCTCTCCTTGGACAATGGATTGAACTTTGCTTACTGCATTCATTACATCGTCATTCACCACAACATAATCATAGGCATCCATCATCTCAATCTCATTACGCGCTTCTTCTAATCTACTCGAGATTAGATCCTCAGACTCTGTACCTCTATCTTGTATCCGATTTTTCAGCTCCTCTAAACTTGGAGGAATTAAGAATATGAAAACACCTTGAGGAAAGTTTTCCTTAACCTGCATGGCACCCTGTACTTCAATTTCAAGAAATACATCATGGCCATCCTCGATCATCTTTTCTACATATTGTTTTGGTGTTCCGTAATAATTGCCTACATATTCAGCATATTCTAATAGCTTTCGCTGTTGTATCATTTCTTTAAACTCGTCATGGGTACGGAAGAAATAGTCTACACCATCTCTTTCGCCCTCACGTTTTGAGCGGGTAGTCATTGAAATTGAATATTTCAAGTTAGTATCTTGCTCAAATAATGCCTTTCTAACAGTTCCTTTGCCAACACCTGAAGGTCCTGACAAAATAAATAGTATCCCTTTTTCTTCTATCAAAATACTTCCTCCTATTTATTCATCACTAATTTCATCATGACTAATCACTCTTTGTCCAACGGTTTCAGGTTGAACGGCTGATAGTACAACATGATCACTATCTGTGATAATAACAGCTCTTGTCCTTCTTCCGTATGTAGCATCAACTAACTTATTATTATCTCTTGCTACTGTAATAATTCTTTTAATTGGTGCAGACTCAGGTGATACAATTGAAATTATACGATTTGCGGAGACTACATTTCCAAAGCCAATATTAATTAATTTTAAACTCATCTCGAGCTCCCCCTTATTTAAATAAGAACACATTTCTCTATTATTCAATATTTTGAATCTGTTCTTTGATCTTCTCTAAATCACTTTTCATATGTATAATTTGTTCACTTATTCCCGCATCATTTGATTTGGATCCGATTGTATTACACTCTCGATGCATTTCTTGTACGATAAAGTCCAATCGTCGCCCCACTGCACCTACCTCGTGCACCAATGAATCAAATTGATTTATATGACTATGCAATCTTGCCAATTCTTCAGATATATCCCCTTTTTCTGCTAGGACTGCTATATCCTGATTTAACTTAGTTTGATCGATAATTGGAGCATCCTGAAGATATTCATCCATTCTAGCTTTTATTCTTTCTTGATACTCTATTATAACAATATTTCTTCGTTCACCCAACCATTTTAATTTATTTTCTATGTTTCTTATATAATTCAAGATATCAATGCATAGATTTTGTCCCTCTTTTTTCCTCATTTCCTCTACTTGTTTTAACGCTTCTGCTATTTTTTCTAATATAATGGAATCTAAGTGGGAACTCATTTTGCTATCTTCTTCTTCGATTTCCATAACTTGAGGTAATCGGGCGACTAAATCTATCGTTATCTCTCCAGCAAGGTTCAATTCTTTTTGTACTTCCTTTAACTGCTCGACATATTGCCTCACAAGATTCCAATTCGTTCGCATGCGTTGTTGTTGTAACTGCTCACCTTGTATTTGTATGGAAAGCTCCACTCGTCCTCTATGTAAATGTTTTTTTATCATTTGTTTTATTTTGTTCTCGATTGGTAAAAGGAAATTCGGTATCTGGGAAGAGATATCTAAAAAACGATGATTAACTGTTCTCATTTCAATTATAATATTCCAATCTTCTGTCTGATACTGTGCCTTTCCATAGCCTGTCATACTTCTCATTCCAATCACTTCCAATTAATAACTAGTATGGACGCACTTTATCCACCATAAACATCATACCAAAAACAAGAAAGCTTTCACAACTGATTTTGAGTCTGATTGGGTAAATAATAAAGCATCATGTTATAATATGAAAACGAGGTGATAGAAATGGTCTTTGATGGAGTCGTAACAAGAGCTATTGCTCATGAATTAGATAGGAAGCTTTCTTCTGGAAGAGTCCTTAAAATATATCAACCAACAGAAACAGAGCTATTGTTCACCATCCGACAATATGGAGAGAATAAACAATTGTTACTGTCTGCACACCCTTCTTATGCAAGGATTCATGTAACAGAAGATCAATATGATAATCCTAGAGAACCAACCATGTTTTGTATGATGTTAAGGAAACATCTAGGTGGTAGTTTCATTGAATCCGTCGAACAAATAGAAAATGAAAGGATTCTTCACATCCATTTCCAAACAAAAAACGAAATTGGTGATTTAAGTGTAAAAAAGCTAGTCGTTGAGTTAATGGGAAAGCACAGTAATATCATTTTAGTTGATCAAGATAGACAATTGATATTAGATAGTATTAAACATATTTCTGGTGCACAAAATAGACATCGATCTATTCTTCCAGGAAATGAATACATCTCCCCCCCTAGTCAAAATAAGGTAAATCCAATAAACGTGGACGAAGAAATGTTCATTCGCAAGCTTGACTTTAATGCAGGAAAACTGGATCAACAAATTGTCCAAACATTTATGGGGATCTCCCCACTTTTAGCAAATGAAATTATTTACCAAGCAAGGCTCGGGAATTTAGACGATTATAAGCAAGCTTTTAAAAAAATTATCTCCCCAATTAGAGAAAATGAGTATGTGCCACAAATTCTGCACGATAATAAAAGTCGTTTTTATGTTCTTGATTTAGAAAGTTATAGCGGTGAGAAAAAACGTTTTAATAGTGTAAGTGAAATGCTAGATACTTATTATTCCGGAAAAGCAGAACGAGATCGTGTCAAGCAAAAAGCAGGTGATTTAATTCGTTTTTTAACGAATGAAGTGAAAAAAAATCAACGAAAGCTCTTGAAGTTAGATAAGACTTTAGAAGAGGCAGAGCATGCTGATCGATATCAACGAGATGGAGAATTGTTAACTGCGCATATGCACCTTGTCCGAAAAGGAGATAAACAGGTTGAGGTGACAGATTATTATGATCCAAATCAGGTGACAAGAACCATAAAACTCAATGAGCATAAAACACCAAGTGAAAATGCCCAAGCCTTCTTTAAAAAATATCATAAATTAAAAAAGTCTAAGCAAATGGTGGAAGAAGAGAAGAAGAAAGCTAATGAAGAAATTGTCTATTTAGAAGAGATTATCGAACAAATTAATTCTGCTCGCGAACAGGATATTGAAGAAATCCGAGAAGAATTACAAGAACAAGGTTATTTAAAGAAAAAAAGCGGAAAGGGTAAACCAAAGAAAAAAACGACAAAACCAGAACCTGAAACCTTTTATGCGTCCGATGGTACTATTATCTTAGTTGGTAAAAACAATAAACAGAACGAGTATTTAACCAACCGTATTGCTCGAAAAAATGAAATTTGGTTGCATACAAAGGATATTCCTGGATCACATGTTGTCATTCGTTCCACTGATCCTAGTGCAGGCACATTACATGAAGCAGCGCAATTAGCTGCGAACTTCAGTAAGTCAAAAAACTCTTCTTCCGTACCAGTGGATTATACGTTAATTCGCCATGTTAAAAAACCGAATGGGGCAAAGCCTGGATTTGTAATATATGAAAACCAAAAAACTCTTTTCGTCACACCAGATAAAGCGTTTATAAGCAAATTAAAAAATAAATAGCAAGAGCGATCTCATTTGAGGTCGCTTTTTTTATACGTTAGGAAAGTATAAATTTTTGCAGGAGGTAAAGCGACGAAGCGAAAATCTTGATGTCCAAAGTATAAGAAAAGCTAACGCATCCGCTAAAGGATGATATGAACGGGCGTCCAGCGATTTTGTTCTGGACGAACATCCTCATGCTTAGAAAACTTCATTCAGGGTATGAATAAGTGAAATGGTAAAATAGCGGGAGATGAAATGGATGAAAGATAAATTCTTACTAAAAATTAGAGATAGCTTCTGGTTTGTTCCTTTTCTTTATGGAATTAGCGCCATTATTCTTGTCTATCTTATTATCTATATAGATGCCATTGTTATCGATCATTTTAAACAAGAAATACCCAATGTATTGCTAACCTCTACGGAGGTAGCCATCGAATTGTATGCATCTTTAGTTACTGCAGTGTTAACAATGACAACAATCAGTTTTTCCGTCATTATGGTTGTATTAACGACTTACAGTATGCAGTTTTCTCCGAGGACCTTACAAGATTTTATGCATCATCAAACAACGCAGCATGTTCTTGGTGTCTACAGCTTTAGCTTTATATTTGCACTTCTTAATTTATTGATGGTTGGAAAAGCAGACCTGCTTCTTGGTCCGATAATCATGGTAATAATCGCTATTATTGATTTAGCATTTTTTATTTCATTTATCCATCATTCGGCCAGATGGATTCAAGTAAATAATCTCATTGCTTCGATTCGAGATGATGGTACAAAAATTATTAAACGATCAGATAAAGAGGTAGACTTTGTTGAATCAGAAGAGTGGAATGAAGAAGAAATAAATGGGTTAGGTAAGTTACAAATAACAAAGATTCCAACATTAAAATCTGGTTATGTCCAAAAAATTGATTGGGATGGATTAGTCCGATGGGCTATGAAACATGAGTGTGTCATTCGGGTACATGTACATGTTGGTGATTTTGTTTCACAGGAATATGTCCAAATGTCCGTATACATGAACAAATCCATCGATACTTTCCAAATGCTCGAGGAAATGGTTATTGTTGGAAATGAAAGAACAGACCTACAGGATATTGAATTTATATTACAAAAAATGGTTGAAATAGCTTTAAGGGCTATCTCACCTGCGGTTAACGACCCTCATACAGCCATAAATTGTATTAATCGAATTGGAGCGTTACTTATAGATATCGGTGAATCCTATAAGGAGACAAAATTTATTGCGGATAATAATAACAGACTCAGAGTAATCAAAAAAACGAAAACCTATCAAAATTATCTGTACAAAAGCTTTTATCAAATTCGCCATTATGGAAAAGAAGATATTTCTATTGTTTATAGTATGATAGAAATATTATTTAAAATAGCAATCGTTAGTGACGATAGAATAAAGAAAGAGATTTGGAAATTTCATGGTTACATTATGGATATTATCGATTGGGAATCATTATCAGAGTTAGATTATTACCATTTGAAACAGATATACGATAAATTAGTAGCTTGCTGTTCTGGATATGAGCATACAAAATAATGTGAAATCAGGATGATAATTAAACAATTAACAACCCAGACTCTATCCTTCGGCTAAGTCTGGGTATTGTTTTAGTAATCTTTAATCATCTTTAGTTTTTATGATTAACTTTAAACTTAATTCGATTGATAATAGCCAGCTAATAGTATATTTCCTTAGCGCAAGATTCTACTTAGAGAAAAAATACTACTGCACCACCCACATTCGTCATCTTTGGATTCAGAATAAGTCGAACAATAGCGAATTTATTCTTTTCTTGCGGTTGCCCGGGAAATGAACTTAACTATTCCCTAATTCATCTCGCCATTCTAACAGACTATTTTTTTCTTCTACTGTAATTTCATTATTCTCTACCAATGCCTCTGCTAAAACATCAAAGTTCGTAATGGTGGCATAAGCTATCTTCTCACTTGTAAACTGCTGATCTGCTTTCTTTAATCCATAGCTAAAGATGGCAAGAACACTTAACACTTTTGCACCTGCCTCCTGTAAGCCAAGGGCACTTTCTATAGAGGATCCGCCTGTTGAAATTAAATCCTCAATAACGATTACCTTTTCGCCTTTTTCAATTTTACCTTCAATCTGATTTTGCTTACCATGACCTTTTGGCTTTGACCGAACATAAACCATAGGTAAACCTAAATGTTCTGCAAGCCATGCCGCATGAGGAATCCCTGCAGTTGCACAGCCAGCAATTACGTCTGGTTTTTCTGGCAATTGTTCAATTATATTAGCAAATTCGATCACTATCTTCTTACGGATTTCTGGATAAGACATCGTTAATCGGTTATCACAATAAATGGGGGAATGAATTCCTGAAGTCCAGACGAATGAACGATCTGGCTTAATTTGAATTGCATTAATTTTGTAAAGTGCATTTGCTATTTCTTTTGATTTAAGCATTATTCCACTCCTTTATCACACGTTCGTAATTCGCCTTTGGATTATCTGCTTTAGTAATACTACGGCCTATTACTAAATAATCGGCACCATTTTTTTTGGCAAAGGCAGGTGTTGCTACTCGTTTTTGATCATCCTTATTCGAATTAGCGAGGCGAATACCTGGCGTTACGGTTAAAAATTCATTGCCACATACTTGCTTAATCCTATTTGTCTCTCTTGCTGAACACACCACCCCATCGGCACCACTTTCCTTCGAAAGGAGAGCTAACCGTTTCACAGCATCCTCAATAGACTGTTTAATATATAATTCATTCTCTAAAACAATCTGATCCATCGATGTTAACACTGTAACAGCAATTAGTTTAGGGGGACTATCAGTAGTGCCTGCTTGTAAACCTCTTTTGGCTGCTTTAATCATCTCACTACCTCCAGTTGCATGAACATTGACAATATCGACATTTAGATTAGCTAAATTGAACATTGCTTTCTCTACTGTTGTTGGAATGTCATGTAATTTTAAATCTAAAAAGATTGGGTGATTATGTTGTTTTAACCATTTTATAATTTGCGTACCTTCCCGATAAAATAGTTCCATTCCAACTTTAACAGGAACTCCGTAGAAATTATGCTTATCTATAAATTGTTGCACTTCTTTTGCTGAGCGAAAATCTAGTGCAAGAAAAAATGGATTATCCATCAACATGCCCCTTTCCTATCGCTTCTTCTACAGACAAAAACCCGTATTTCGCCAATGTTGCTTCTAACTGATGAATAATATCAGGACAAGCAAATGGGTTTTGAAAATTTGCCGTACCGATTGCTACTGCATGAGCGCCAGCGAGTAAAAATTCTAATACATCCTCTGCTGTCATAATCCCACCCATTCCAATAATGGGAATGTCTAGTGCCTGTCGCACTTCATAAATCATTCGAATCGCAATTGGTTTTATCGCAGGTCCAGATAGTCCTCCTGTTCGATTAGCGATCAGTGGGGCACGTTTTTTCAGGTTTATTTGCATACCTGTCAATGTATTAATCATGGAAAGTCCATCAGCACCTGCATCTACCACTGCTCTTGCCATTGTTGTAATATTAGTCACATTTGGGGAAAGCTTCACATAAACAGGATACTTGCTTGCCTCTTTCACTTTATACGTAACTTCCTTCGCAAGATCAGGATCTGTTCCAAACTGGACCCCACCTTCTTTGACATTGGGACAAGATATGTTCAATTCAATTGCAGCGATATCTGTTGAATGATTTAGCTTCTCTATAACCCTTACATATTCTTCCACAGTACTTCCTGCAACATTTGCTATAACAGGTGTATTAAACTGTCGTAAAAAGGGTAGCTCATCTTTTATTATAGTTTCTACACCAGGGTTTTGAAGTCCAATTGCATTTAACATACCACTTGAAGTCTCTGCTACTCGAGGTGTAGGATTACCATATCTTGCTTCACCCGTTGCTGCCTTGACAATAATTGCACCTAACTCATTAAGATCGAAAAATTGACTGTACTCTTTCCCAAATCCGAAGCAACCAGATGCAGGCATAACAGGGTTCTTTAAATCTAATCCAGGTAATTTCACTGCCACATTCATGCTAAAATCACCTCATTTGCATAAAATACCGGACCATCCTTACATATCTTTTTGTTCTTTGATGGATCAGCTTTTAATGGAACAACACACGCATAGCAGGTCCCTACACCACAACCCATTCTTTCCTCTAATGAAATATAGCCTTTTTGATCTTGCAATTGGTTAGTAACCGCCTGAAGCATGGGAGTCGGACCACATGAAAAATAATAATCTATCGGGGAATTTAAATTACCAATTATATCCGTAACAAAGCCCTTTTGACCATAAGATCCATCATTCGTTGCAATGTATACATCACCTAGCTGTCGAAACTTTTCTTCGTAAAAAACTTGTGCTTTTGCTTGAAATCCAAGAACACTAGTGACCCTTACCCCTTCTTCCTTCAATTTCTTACCAAGATAGTACAGAGGAGGGACACCAATCCCTCCACCTACTATAAGAGCGTGATCTAAATTTAAATCCTCAATCGGATAATGTGTACCACAAGGGAGGATAACATCTAGGTAATCCCCTGTCTTAGATTTACTTAGTTCACGTGTTCCTTCTCCAAAGATTTTAAAAATGACGGTAAATGTCTCTTTTTCCGTATCTACATTGGCAATGGAAACTGGTCTACGTAACATGTGACCATTTAGTGCAATATGAACAAATTGCCCTGGCTTTAATTCATGACTGATGGTTGAATGCAAAACCATTTCGAACGTATCCTCTGCAATTTCTATATGGCTTTTGATTTCGATTAATTGCTTCGTTATCACAGAACCACTGCCTTCCCTTGTACTGCTGGTCTTGCAGTAAATGTCGTGGAATCAATTACATTGACGATAGCTTCAGCTGTATCTAAGCTTGTGAGACAAGGAATTCCATGCTCCACAGCTTCTCGGCGAATTCTAAAGCCATCGGATCTCGGCTTTTTCCCTGATGTTAGGGAGTTTACGACAACCTGAACCTCACTTTTTTCAATGATGGATAGAACATTTTTACCTTCTGCACCCACTTTTCCTACAGAGGTTACTGGTAAATTTAAGCTTTCGAGATGGTTTGCTGTTCCTTCTGTTGCAAATAAGTGGAAGCCGAGCTCAAAGAATCTCTTGGCTATTTCTCCCGCCTCTTCTTTATCCTTATCGGCAACGGTAATTAGCACGGCACCTTCCATTGGTATCTTTAATCCGGATGCTGTAAGTCCCTTGTATAATGCTTTTTCTAATGTGCGGTCCCGTCCAATCGCTTCACCTGTTGATTTCATCTCAGGTCCGAGCATGGTATCAACACTCCGCAGTTTTTCAAAGGAAAAGACAGGCACTTTTACAGATACCGTTTCCGGTTCAGGGAGTAATCCTTTTTCATAACCCATTTCGGTTAACGATTCACCGATAATACATCTTGTTGCTAAGTTCGCCATCGTAACACCTGTAATTTTACTTAAAAACGGGATTGTACGACTTGCTCTTGGGTTAACCTCTAGCACATATACTTCATTCTTATGCACCACAAACTGAATATTAATGAGTCCTTTGACACCTAGTTTTTCTGCAATTTTGATCGTAATGTCCACACATTGTTGTTTGATATTCTCTGTTAAACGTTGCGTTGGGTAAACTGCGATCGAATCTCCAGAGTGAACACCTGCACGTTCAATATGTTCCATTACTCCAGGAATAATGGTTGTATCTCCATCACTAATCGCGTCAACCTCTACTTCTATACCTGTTAAATATTTATCAATTAATACAGGATGCTTATGCTTAATATGATTCGTTTTGGCAAGATAGCCTTCCAGCTCCTCTTCATTGTAAACAATCTCCATCTGACTACCACCAATGACATACGATGGACGCACTAATACTGGATATCCGATTGATTCGGCTGCTTCCTTAGCTTGATCTAGTTTACGAACACTTTTTCCCTTTGGTTGAGGAATCTGAAGTTCTTGTAACAGTTGCTCGAATTTATCTCGATCTTCCGCTGTATCAATTGCTTCAAGTGGTGTACCTAGTATCCGGACACCTCTACGTTCTAAGCCTTCTGCTAAATTAATAGCGGTTTGCCCACCGAATTGAACAATTACACCTTCTGGCTTTTCTAAATCCACAACATGCATCACATCTTCAAGAGTCAATGGTTCAAAATACAGCTTGTCAGATACACTGAAGTCTGTCGAGACGGTTTCTGGATTACTATTCATAATAATTGCTTCATAGCCCGCTTCCTTTAGAGCTAATACGGAATGTACTGTAGCATAGTCAAATTCTATCCCTTGTCCAATTCGTATTGGTCCAGAACCAATAACGATAACTTTTTTACGATCTGTTACGATCGATTCATTTTCTTCCTCATAAGCACTATAGAAATATGGTGTTTCCGATTCAAATTCTGCCGCACATGTGTCAACCATCTTATAGACAGGCAATAATCCTTCTGATTTCCTAGTCTCATAAATTTTATCGACATTGACTCCCCATACTCGGGCTATTTGCGTATCGGACAACCCGAGATGTTTCGCTTCCTTTAATGCTATTAAATCATTTCGATTATTAGCCAGCTTTATTTCGAAATCTATCATTTTCTTTACTTTTGTTAAAAAGAAGAGGTCAATTTTTGTTAACTGATGAATTTCTTCTACTGTCATACCTTTTCGTAAAACTTCAGCCAAAACGTAGATTCGTTCATCGTCTGGTTTGACTAAACGTTCTGTTAATTCTTCTATGGTGTTTTCTGTTAGTTTAGGTAAGAAAAAGTCTTCACCACTAATATCTAATGAGCGAATTCCCTTTAGCATCGATTCCTCAAAATTCCTCCCAATTGCCATGACTTCACCCGTCGCCTTCATTTGTGTCCCTAATTGACGGTTACCGAGGACGAATTTATCAAAAGGGAAGCGTGGAAATTTAGTCACAACATAATCCAATGCTGGCTCGTAGCACGCATAGGTTGTACCAGTAATTGGGTTCATTATTTCATCTAATGTCATTCCAATCGCGATTTTTGCTGCAATTTTTGCAATAGGATAACCTGTTGCTTTTGAGGCGAGTGCAGATGAGCGGCTTACCCTTGGATTTACTTCGATAATATAGTATTGGAAGCTTTCCGGATCGAGCGCTAGCTGTACATTACAACCACCTTCAATTTTTAATGCGCGAATAATTTTAAGAGATGCCGATCGTAACAGCTGGTATTCGCGGTCGCTTAATGTTTGAGAAGGTGCTACAACGATTGAATCTCCTGTATGAATACCTACTGGGTCAATATTCTCCATATTACAAACAACTATTGCTTGATCATTTTGATCACGCATTACTTCATACTCTATTTCTTTATATCCTGCTATATTTCTTTCAATTAAGCATTGATTGACCGGGGACAAAGAAAGTCCGTTTCGCGTGATCTCTCTTAATTCCGTCTCATTGTAGCACATTCCGCCTCCAGTACCACCAAGTGTGTAGGCAGGACGTACGATAAGTGGGTAACCAATCTTTCCTGCAAATTCTAGTGCTTCGTCTACTGTATGAACAATTTGGCTTTCAGGTACAGGTTCGTTAATTTGATTCATTAGATCACGGAATTTTTCACGATCTTCTGCTTGTTGAATTGCTTCTAGCTTTGTACCGAGTAATTCTGTCCCTGTTTCCTCTAGTATTCCAGATTCATCTAAAGCAACTGCCAAATTTAGTCCTGTTTGACCTCCAAGTGTAGGTAAAATCGCATCAGGTCGTTCTTTTCTAATAATTTTGGATAAGAATTCAACAGAAAGAGGCTCCATATAAACAGTATCCGCTACTGTATGATCTGTCATAATGGTTGCCGGATTCGAGTTTGCTAAGATAACAGTATAGCCCTCTTCTTTTAAGGATTGGCAAGCTTGCGTACCAGAATAATCAAATTCGGCTGCTTGTCCTATGACAATCGGTCCTGAACCAATAACTAGTATTTTTTGAATATCTGTTCTTTTGGGCATTATGCTTCCTCCTTCAATGATGCTTGAAATGCTTTAATCGTTGCAATAAACTGATCAAACAAATAGTTGGTATCATCAGGTCCTGGTGAAGCTTCTGGATGATATTGCACGGAGAAAGCAGGATATTTCGAATGCTTAACCCCTTCAACCGTCTTATCATTTAACGCTATTTGTGTTAATTCTAATTCCGTATTTTTAATGGAGTCCTCTGTTACAGCATAGCCATGATTTTGAGATGTTAAGTACGTACGCTTTGTTTCATAATCGTAGACAGGGTGATTGGATCCTCGGTGTCCAAATTTAAGTCTTCCCGTATCCGCACCACAAGCAAGAGAAAGCAGTTGGTGACCTAAACAAATTCCAAAGGTTGGGACTGTTGGGATTACCTTTTTAATCATTTCAATCGCTTCTGGAACATTTTTTGGATTACCTGGTCCGTTTGTTAACATTATTCCGTCTGGTTTAAGGCGTAATATGTTTTCTGCACTATAATTATATGGAACTACTGTCACATGACAACTTCTTTTCGTTAATTCTCGTAAAATACCATGCTTCATTCCGAAATCTACTAGTACAACTCGATATCCTCTACCAGGGGCAACATAAGGCTTCATCGTTGAAACGCGAGCAACCTGATCTGTAAGTAATTCTTTCGACTCCAATTTAGCTAGTAAAAATTCTTTTTCTTCATACTCCCCATACTCTTTAGCCTTTGATAGGATACCTTTCATTGTTCCATACTTGCGGAGAATTTTCGTTAGTTTTCTAGTATCGATACCAGCTATACCAGGAATATTATTGGCTTTTAGAAATTGATCGAGACCCTCGTCACTTCTAAAATTTGAAGGAGTTTCACAAAATTCTTTAACGACAAAGCCAAAAATTGATGGATTAATCGTCTCAAAATCATCCTTATTGATACCATAATTTCCGATTAATGGATATGTCATTGTCACAATCTGCCCGCAATAAGAGGGATCAGATAAAGTTTCTTGATAACCAGTCATTCCTGTATTAAAAACAACCTCTCCGATACTCTCTTCAGTAGAACCAAATGCTTGACCTTCAAAAACTGTTCCGTCCTCTAAAACTAACAATCTATTCACTATGCTTCCTCCTTATATACGACTACTCCTTGATAGATGGTTGCAATAGGCTTTCCTACTATTTCCCACCCATCAAAAGGTGTATTTTTCCCTTTTGACAAGAAAGTTTTTTTGTTGATTTTTTCTTCTGTTTCAAGATTGATTAAGGTTAAATCTGCACTTGTACCAACCTCTATTCGACCAAATGGTAAACCAAATGTATCGGCAGGTTTTACTGTTAACCAATCAATTAATTGCTTTAAAGTAAAGATCCCCTCTTTTACAAAATGTGTATAAAGCAGTGAAAAAGCTGTCTCAAAACCAACAATACCGAAAGGAGCTTCTTCCATTCCATTCGCCTTCTCTTCATGAGTATGAGGAGCATGGTCTGTTGCAATAAAATCGATCGTTCCATCTAATAACCCATCAATTAAAGCTTGTTGATCATCACTTGCCCTTAAAGGTGGATTCATCTTATAATTTGCATCATTTTCCCTTATAAAAGTATCATTCATTAATAAATGATGTGGTGTCACCTCTGCTGTTACATGAATTCCCGCTTTTTTCGCATCACGGATGACTCTGACTGATTCCTTTGTACTTACATGGCAAACATGGTAATGGCAGTCTGCCGCTTCAGCTAACAGAACATCTCTAGCAATTTGGACTGATTCACATACCGAAGGGATACCTGGTAGATTTAGTTGTTTATTTACCTCTCCATCATGCATCACACCACTATGAATTAAGGTGTTGTCCTCACAGTGTGCAACAACTGGCATATCAATTGCTGCAGCTTGCTTCATCGCTTGGAGCATCATATCTGCAGATTGGACGCCGACACCATCATCTGTAAACGCAAATGCACCATTTTCTTTTAGAGCACTCATATCCGTTAATTGCTCCCCGACTAACCTTTTTGTAATAGAAGCATAAGGTAATACACGAATTTTTGCTGTTTGGTCAATCCGTTGTCGTACATCTAGTAAGATTTCTACTGAATCAGGAGTAGGCTGTGTATTAGGCATGGCACAAACAGTAGTATAACCACCTCTGGCAGCAGCATTTGTCCCTGTGTGAATCGTCTCCTTTGTCTCACCACCTGGTTCCCGTAAATGGACATGAACATCGACAAAGCCTGGTGTCACTAGTTGATTTTCCCCGTCGATAATTTCTAAACCGCTTCTATCAAAATTTTTCCCGATTGCTTCAATTTTTCCATTTTGAATTACTAATTCACAATCATCCATCTGACCATTATCCAATAATCGTTTGACGTTGACTAAAATTTTCTTCATCGAATTTTCCCCCTTGATTGAGTACTCTTTGAATGACAGCCATTCGTGCTGCAACACCATTTTGCATCTGCTTAAATATTCTCGATCTTTCGCATTCGACTAAGCGACTATCCAGCTCAACTCCACGGTTTACAGGAGCAGGATGAAGGATAATGGCCTCTTTTTTCATTCTATTCTCCCTCTTCATCGTTAAGCCATATGTTTGGAGATAGCTATTATGGTCTAAAGCTACGTGGGCCTGATGTCGCTCATGCTGTATTCTTAGAAGCATTAGGACATCCGCCATTTCTACAGCTTCATCCATTGTAATATACGGAAAGTCAAGTGTTTCATCGTGCCAGCTGTCCATGCCTGTTAGGTAAATATCACAGCCCAATTTAGAAAGTGCAATAGCGTTTGACCTTGCAACACGACTATGTTTGATATCTCCTGCAATTACTACTTTAAGACCTTGGAAGCTTTTGAACTCCTGATAAATAGTGACTAAATCGAGTAATGATTGAGTAGGATGCTCTCCAGTGCCATCCCCAGCATTAATCACAGGGATGTTAATGGAATCAGCAAGCTTTTTGGCGATATTGTTTTCTTGGTGTCTAATAACTATTAGGTTTGCTCCAATCGATTCAAATGTTCTAGCAGTATCATATAAGCTTTCCCCTTTCGTTACACTTGAAATCTCCGAAGCAAAGTCTAATACCTCGATCCCTAACCGTCTTTGGGCAACAATGAAACTCATCTTTGTACGTGTGCTTGGTTCAAAGAAAAGATTTGCAACAAAGTATTGTCCTAGCATTGGCTTTACCCCATTCTCTGTGATCCTGTTTGCTTGAAGTACAAGCGTGAGTATTTCCTCTTTAGTCAGATCCTGCATGGAAACAAAATGTTTCATTCGAAGAGCCTCCTTCTGCTAAATATTAAAATCAGCCATTTTGATATTTTGGTCCATCTTTTGCCACTTGCTATCTGAATTTTCTAATTTCCTACTTTAGGCCATAAAAAAACCCCTTTGCAAAATCGCAAAGAGGTAGACGTGTCCTATATATACACGCTTATCTTCCATGCAACCTTGCAAGCATCTCTGTACTTTCTTAAAGGTTACTTATTCTTTTCATATATGATCACATGATCTTCGTGATCAATTTCTTCCAGTTCAACTGTTATAATCTCATTTTGAGAGGTAGGAATATTTTTCCCAATAAAATCAGCCCTTATTGGCAGTTCTCGGTGTCCTCTGTCTACAAGCACAGCAAGCTGTATTTGGGAAGGCCTTCCATGATCCATGATGGCATCCATTGCTGCTCGAACCGTACGACCAGTATAGAGAACATCATCCACAAGAACGACATTTTTATCGGTTACTTGTTCTTTTAGTTTTGCATCATTTAACTGTGGTTCATTTAAATCACCAGCATGGGACAAATCATCTCGATAAAGTGTAATATCTAATTCACCTATCGGTATTTCTACTCCTTCAATTTCTTTAATTCGTTCTTTTAAGCGGTTGGCAATAGGAACTCCCCTTGTTTTAATTCCGACAAGCATGAGTCCTTCTACCCCTTTGTTTCTTTCCAATATTTCATGAGCAATTCTTGTCAATGCACGTTTCATGGCATTGGCATCCATTACATTTGCTTTCTTATTCATCATAAAAACTCCTTTTAGGAACGTTATAGTGTTTCGTAAAATTTTTGGATATTACAGCATAGAAAAAGCCTTATTCTCCGTGAGGGAATAAGGCTTTTTAGATACACGTATACCGTACAACGTTATCTCTGCTCCTTTTCCAGCCTCACAGGACTGTTTTAAAAGGTCTTTATGATATTAAATATATTATGACAAATAATGAGTTTTTCGTCAATAACTTTTTCGAATATTATCTAAAACCTGTTCGAATTTTGCTGGAAGACCTGCTTCAAATGTTAGTTCTTTCTCTGTCATCGGATGGGTAAAGGTTAATTTATATGCATGCAATGCTTGACCTTCTACATCTATCGATTTTTTTTGTCCATATTTGGGATCACCAACTATAGGAAAACCGATATATTTCATGTGAACCCGAATTTGGTGAGTTCTTCCGGTGTCTAATATACATTTTATGAAGGTAAACTTACCATGCAACCTTTCCAATATTTCAAAATGTGTGATTGCTTGTTTACCATTTTCTACAACATCCATCATTTGGCGATTTTTCACACTTCGCCCGATCGGAGCATCTATTGTGCCATATTCATGAGGAATATCTCCATGGACTAATGCTTTATATT
Organism: Gracilibacillus sp. JCM 18860; assembly: GCF_055395245.1. Classification (NCBI taxonomy): domain Bacteria; kingdom Bacillati; phylum Bacillota; class Bacilli; order Caryophanales; family Bacillaceae; genus Gracilibacillus; species Gracilibacillus sp. JCM 18860. Next base: position 211,900 of record NZ_AP043868.1, on the reverse strand, counting down.
CACGTCTCATTTTTTTGTTTTTTAATTGTTCTGCTAACTTCTCGTGAGCTATGTCGTGTTTCGCCACAACTAATAGACCACTCGTATCCTTATCGATTCGATGTACAATGCCTGGCCTCGCTACTCCATTAATACCTGATAGATCTTGACAATGATAAAGCAGTGCATTAACTAATGTATCCTCATAATGCCCTGCAGCGGGATGAACAACCATACCACTCTTTTTGTTTATCACTATCAAATCACTATCTTCATAAACAATATCTATTGGAATATTTTCGGCCTTCACCTCAAGTGGTTCCACCTCTGGAATATCCCATTTTATTACATCACCGATTTGGCATTTATAGTTTTGTTTTACGACATGATCATTAACCTGTACAAGCTTTTTATCAAACCATGTTTTGATCTGCGACCTTGAGTAATCCTCTGTAATGTCTACTAGAAGCTTGTCAATTCGAATGCCTTTTTCGTTATTTTCTACTTTATATTGAAAGTTGTTCATGAATTCTTGCTCCTTTTCTTGTTGCGTTCGTCCAAGATTGTAAAAATAAAGATGCTTATTACCCCAATTACTAAAGAGGAGTCGGCAATATTAAAAATTGGGTAATTATAGCTACCTATGTAAAAATCAAAAAAGTCTACTACTTCTTTGCGAAAGAGACGATCAATAAAATTACCAATCGCACCACCCAGTATGAGTGCTAATGCCAGCCCGAGTAATTTACTCTCTTTCGCATGTTTTTGAATATAATAGATAACAAATCCGATCACGATTACTGTAATAATATAAAAAAATGTCATTTGGCCTGATAATATTCCCCATGCTGCTCCAGTATTCCTATGTGATGTAAGGTAAAAGAAATTTTCTATTACTGTAATCCGCTCACCTAATTCCATATTTTTTACTACCAATAATTTTGTTAACTGATCTAATAATATGACGACAAATGCCACGAGATAAACCCACATAGCTTTAACCTCCAACTTTCCTTCAATTTAATACTCAACACTAAAAATTATTATATCATGTTCTTATTAAATATAATAATTAGAATGGAATCAAGGCTTTCACCCACTTTATCTAATAACTTACCTTTTTCCTCCTATTCCGCATACTTCGCCAATAAAAAACCAACTACCTTTTTGTCATGGTAGTTGGTTTTTCCATCTTTATGCTTCTGTGTAATGTTCGTTAACAACAGATGCACATCTAGCGCAAAGTGTCGGATGGTCATTGTTTTCACCGACGGAATCAGAAACAACCCAACAACGTTCACATGTTTCTCCTTGATGCTTCATAATTTTCACTGTAACAAATTCATAAGCTTTACCATCCGTTAATTCATCGACAATTTGAACTTCAGAAACGATTAACAGCTGATGCAAAAATGGAATATTTTGTAGAATTGCAGCTGTTTCTTCACTGTTCGGTTGGATAATAACTGAAGCTTCCAATGATTTTCCTATTACTTTTTCAGAACGCGCCTCTTCCAATGCTTTAAGAATATCATCCCTCACTTTCATAAAGCTATCCCATTTTTTCTCTAATCGAGCTGCATTACTTAGATCTCTTGTTTTTGGCATTTCACATAACTGGACATATTCTTCTTGGACATCCGGAATAAAAGACCAAACCTCTTCCATTGTATGTGTTAAGATTGGTGTTAAAAGCTTTACTAATGAAGTAACTATTTCATAATACACTGTCTGAATACTTCTTCTTCTCGGATGATCCTCTGCTTCAATATAGAGAATATCTTTTGCAAAATCTAGATAGAATGAGCTCAATTCAATACTACAAAAATTATGGATGGTTTGATAAACTGTTGAAAAATCATAATTCTCATAGGCATTTAATGATTTATCTATTACTTTTTGGAGCTTCAATAGCATAAATTGATCGATTTCTTCTAACTTATCATCCGCCACTTTGTGTTCTAAACGGAAATCAGCTAAATTTCCTAATAAAAAGCGGAAGGTATTACGAATTTTTCGATATCCCTCAGATGTTTGTTTAATAATTTCATCAGAGATTCGTACGTCTGCTTGATAATCAACAGAGGCAACCCATAAACGTAGAATATCTGCACCATATTGCTTCATAATCTTCGCTGGGACTACTACATTCCCAACTGATTTACTCATTTTTCTTCCTTGTCCATCAAGAGCAAATCCATGACTAATTACTGTTTCGTAAGGGGCTTTCCCCGTCACCGCAACTGCTGTTGAGATAGAAGAATTAAACCAGCCACGGTATTGGTCAGAACCTTCTAAATACACATCCGCAGGTCGTTGTAATGCCTCTCTTTCCTCAAGAACACCTTCATGGGAAGAGCCTGAATCAAACCAAACATCCATAATGTCGGTTTCCTTCGTGAAAGTACCATTTGGACTATGTTCAGAAGTAAATCCGTCTGGTAACAGATCTTTTGCTTCCCATTCAAACCAAACGTTGGATCCGTGTTCTCTAAACAAATTAGCAACATGAGCAATCGTTTCATCAGTGATAATCGGGGTTTTATCCTCACCATAGAATACAGGAATAGGAACGCCCCAAGTCCTTTGTCTTGAAATACACCAATCTTCTCGATCACGAACCATATTATACAAACGGGTTTCTCCCCAATTAGGTATCCAGTTAATTCGATTAATTTCAGTTAAGATATCTTCGCGAAAATCTTTAATTGATGCAAACCATTGATTCGTTGCACGAAAAATCGTTGGTTTCTTTGTGCGCCAATCATGTGGATAGGAGTGTGTAATAAACTCCATTTTTAATAAGGCATCAGTCTCTGTTAATTTTTCTGTTACCACTTTATTTGCTTGGTCATAGAATAGTCCTTCAAATCCAGGCGCTTCATCTGTGAAATAACCTTTTTCGTCTACTGGACATAGAACATCTAATCCATATCTTCTTCCGACAATAAAGTCATCCTCACCGTGTCCAGGTGCCGTATGAACAAGTCCTGTACCGCTTTCGGTTGTAACATGATCGCCAAGAATAATTAGTGAATCTCTATCATAGATAGGGTGTTTGGCGACAATGTTTTCTGCTTCTGTCCCTTTAAATGTTTGGATAACCTCAGCATCTTTCCATTCTAAGGTTTCATTCACTTGGCCTAGCATGTCATGAGCAATAATAAATTTTTGGTTTGCCGTTTTTATTACTGCATACTCTAAATCTGGATGTAGGGAAATAGCTAGGTTTGCTGGAATAGTCCATGGTGTTGTTGTCCAAATAATAAATTTCTCATCACCATCTAATAAATCTTTGCCATCCTTTACATCAAAGGCAACGTAAATAGATGCTGAACGTTTATCTTGGTATTCGATCTCTGCTTCTGCAAGGGCAGATTCAGAAGATGGGGACCAGTAAACTGGCTTTAGTCCTTTATAGATATAGCCTTTTTTCGCCATTTCTCCAAACACTTTAATTTGTGCAGCCTCATAGGACTTATTCAGTGTAATATATGGATTCTCCCAATCCCCTCTTACACCTAGCTGTTTAAATTGAACCCGTTGATTATCTACCTGTTTTAATGCATATTCCGCACATTTTTGGCGAAATTCGGCAATGGTCATCTTTTTTCGATTCACTTTCTTTTTGGCTAATGCTTGCTCAATAGGCAGGCCATGTGTATCCCATCCGGGTACGTAAGGTGCATGGTATCCAGCCATCGACTTATACTTGACGATAAAGTCCTTTAAGATTTTATTTAAAGCATGGCCCATATGGATATCGCCATTTGCATATGGCGGTCCATCATGAAGAATAAACAATGGATTACCTTTTGTTTTTGCTTGGACTTTTTCATATAGCTTTTCTTCATCCCATTGCTCTTGCATTTTAGGCTCTTTGTTTGGAAGATTTCCGCGCATCGGAAAATCTGTTTTAGGCATATTTAACGTTTGTTTATATTCCACTATATTTCCTCCTTTTTCTGTCATCCCTAAACGATTCGTATCCTTCATTAGATTAAAAAAGCTCCTCACATCCCAAAAGGGACGAGAGGAGCTCGCGGTACCACCCTAATAGATAATTTCCAGTAAATTATCCACTTTCTATTCGTAACGTGAATCAATCGACTATCCCTACACATCCAATTACTTCAGGATAGCAACTCATGGGTGATCTTCTATTGATACGCTATATTAGGCTCCCACCATCCCTAACTCGCTATGAATAACCTGTTATCAATATACTGTCCCAATCGCTGTATTTATAATGGATATTAATGCATAAATTATAGAGAATTTCAGATAAAACGTCAAGTATGATTTCTTAATTATTGGCTTCTTCCGCCTTTTCTAATTCCTCATTCTCTAATTCAACTTTAAATAAGCCATCCCAATCATCATTGTCAATCAAATCAAGCTGTGCTTCTACCATCATTCTTAACCTTGTGCGGAAAACCTTTGCTTGTTTTTTTAATTCTTCTACTTCAAGTGCAATCGCTCTTGATTTATGTAAAGCTTCATTAATAATTCTATCAGCATTTTTCTCTGCTTCTTTTATGATTAATTTTGATTCTTTTTTAGCATTTTCCTTCACTTCTTCTGCAGTTTCTTGGGCAACTAGAATAGATTTATTTAAAGTTGTCTCGATATTAGAGAAATGTTTTAGTTTTTCTTCTAATTGTTCAACTTTCTCCTTATACTCTTTCTTTTCTTTAATCACTGCCTCATAATCCTTAATAATTTGGTCTAAGAATTCATTGACATCATCTTCATCGTACCCACGGAACCCTCTGGTAAATTCTTTATTATGAATATCCAATGGTGTTAATGGCACACCGGCCACCTCCTTCATTCAAGTCAGTACTTTTAACTATAGTACCATACATATTTGACAAAAACACAAAAAATCCTGCATTTTTATAATAATTTTTCGAAAGTGATTCTTAATTTGTCCTTTTTTGTTTTTCCTTGTATTTCTGTTAGCCTCGTTCTACCTTTTCCGCGCACCGATACCATATCCCTCTCCTCTAAAAAATAGGATGGCTGTTCGATTTTTTGAAAATTGACCTTTACCCATCCTTTTTTAATGAGGTCAAGGGCTTGTTGACGTGATACTTGGTACATTTCCTTTATCAATACGTCTAGGCGTAAAGAAGCACAAGTAGTCGTTTTTTCCACCCAATTGTCGCTATTAACCATTCGGTCTGACAGTGAAATCGGCTCAAATTGAACACTAGCTTTTTTTATCGAGGTAATGTTTGATAAAAGATATGTCGAAATATCTTTGGAGACAAGTATTTGGATTTCACCATGATGGATCTTAATGTCTCCTATTTTTTTTCGTTCAATGCCTGAAGAAAGAAAAGCACCGAGAACATCTGGGTGCTCGATTTTCACAAATTTAATTGGATAGCTTGCCCGAAGTAATTCTGTTTCAAATGATTCTTCTCCCAGCTCTTCATAGTATGGGGCTAATATTGCTCGTTTTCTTTCGGCGTGCTCCCATGCACCAAAAAACGCCAGCTGAAGTGTATCATCATTGCCAATTATTGATTGAAATATCCACTGTTCTCGTGGGTGCAGAAAATCTGTCAGTCGTGGAATGAAGCTTCTGTTGATCTCATCTTTCCAAGACATTACCTGATCAACGAAAGGTGCTTCCTCCTGTCTAAAATGTTGATAAATATCCATCTCCATCACCTAATATAAAATACTCATAAATAAATAAGCCAATCCTTGTCTCGCAAAGTGAAGTACAAAAAGTGCTACAATTGGAGAAATATCAATCATTCCGCCAATCGGAGGAATAATTTTTCGAAACGGCTCTAGGTATGGCTCTACAATTTTTGCTAATACCTGTCCGATGGAGGAATCTCTTGCCCCAGGGAACCAAGACATTAAGATATAAATAATAATCGCATAAGTATAAATCTCCATGGCGATATCTATTGTTCTAAACAACCAAAACATTAAATTACCACCTTTGCTCTGGATCTACATCTTCCATTATTTCCGTGATACTACCAGTTATTTCAATATTCTCAGGCGTACAAAGGAAGGTCTGTGACCCTAATTTTTTTATTTGGCCTGACACGGCATAAACAGCACCACTCATAAAATCGATTATCTGTCTTGCCTGACCTGTATCAACTCGCTGTAAATTAATCACAACAGAACGTCTATTCACAACATGCTCCGCAATATCTTGAACCTCATCGTACGAACGTGGTTCACACAATACCATTTTTGCGCTTGGTTGAACGGATTTTAAGCTAACAACATTTTTCTTGGAGCGTCTTTCCTTTTGTTCTTCATCTGATTCTTCCATTTCTTCTTCGATGATTTCATATTCTTCATCTAGTCCAAATAAGTTTTTGAATTTCCCCTTCATTCCCACCGTGCATCACCTCGTTTCAGTTATCATATGGTCCAACTAATTCAGAGCCTATTCTAATATGGGTAGCGCCTTCTTCAATTGCAATCATATAATCATTACTCATCCCCATAGACAAAAAGGAGCATGGGGCATGCTGCCAATTATTCGCCATGATCTTATCACGTAAAAGTCTCAGCTCTCGAAAGGTATTTCGAATAAGTGCTTCGTCCTCCGTAAATGGTGCCATTGTCATTAATCCAACGACTTGAATATGAGGATAACTTGCAAGTTTTTCGATAAAAGGAATAACTTCATCCTTGGTTAAACCGTGTTTAGACGTTTCACCGCTTATGTTTACTTGAACAAAACAAGGCGTTTGTTTAGATGCCCTTTTATTAATTTCTTTTGCAAGAGATTGACGATCAAGTGAATGAATGAAGTCTACTTTATCGATGATATCCTTTACTTTACGTGATTGTAATGACCCAATAAAATGCCAGTGTACATCTTGTTCCAACTCTGCTTGTTTTTCTAATAATCCTTCTAAACGATTTTCACCAAGATTTGTAATTCCAGCTGCGAACGTTTCTTTTGCCCTATCTATTGTAACATACTTCGTTACACCGATTATCGTAATATCGTTAGGGCTTCGATCCACACGATCACATGCTTGTTCGATTTTTGTTCGGATGCCTGCCAAATTTTCTACTACCTTCATTTGTCAAAACTCTCCCTCTGTCATTTATGCTTTATCTATTTTGTGATGTGATAAAACCAATCATTCTGCCTGTCTTATTATCGTCTCTTCGGTGAGAGAAGAATTGCGAGTCATGAGCTGTACAATATTTGGAAACATATATATTGGATGATTGGATTCCCGCTTCTATTAGTTGGGCATAGTTAAGTTCTTTTAAATTTAGGAAATAGCTCGAATCTAATCTAGAATATACACTGCTGTATGTATCTGGCACGTGTTTAATTACTTGCTCACTTACTTCATAGCATTGCCCACATATGCTTGGACCAATCACTACCTCGATCTCTTCTAATGGAATAGATTGGTTTTGAAATGCTTGAATTGTTTTTGCTGCAATATTTCCGACAGTACCTTTCCACCCAGCATGAGATATTGCAAAGGTTAAATTCTTTTTTGCTAAAAAAAACAGAGGTACACAGTCTGCAAACAATGCAGCAATTAAAATATTTGATTTATTCGTGATTAATCCATCCGTATTTCGTATAGCATCATTAAGTTTGTAGCTTCCTTTACCACAGTCAGAATCATCGACCACTTCCACATTGTTTCCATGTATTTGGTCGGCCAAAACCCAGCTATTAAGAGGCACATTTAGCTCTTTTGCTAAGATTTCTCTGTTTCTCAATACATATGCCGGATTATCATCTACGTGAAAACCAAAATTAAAGCTATTGTATGGACTTTCACTAACTCCACCATTTCTGGTTGAAAATCCTGCTAAAATATTAAATTTCTGTCTCCAATGATCTATATATAAAATATTATTATTTTTTCCAAGAAAAAATGGCTCTTTCATCGTAATCCTCCTATTTTTCATCATTTTACCACATTTTCTGAAAACATAACAATTTCATGTACATTACGAAGAGGAAAACGAATCAGACGCATGAATCAAGCAAGCTACTCCTTCACTCGGATCTGATTTGGTTCGTGGAAGGTATAGTTATCTTTTTTAACTAAAATAACATCTTGCCCTATTTTCATTACATTTTCCCAAGGGATGATAATTTCTCTTGATTCTCCAAAAACACCAAAAACTTTTGATTTTGTTGCGACAACTAAATTCGTTATACGCCCAATTTCAACATTAATTTCTATATCCGTTAAATTTCCTATTTTTGTTCCATCCTCTATAAACACGATATCCTTCATCTGCATAGCCGATAATGTAATCATTTTACCACCACCTTATTAAACAATATATGTTGCTATTGATAAAATATGGTGAACCTTACAACAGATTTTTTAAAATTCATGAAAAAAATCGTATGACAAAACACTCACTGCAAATAATGATAAGGAGACTTTTACTTACTAGGATGGTTTGGGTAAAAGGCTTGATAACTAGCTTTAGGAGTTGATTAGATTGGGTAAGGATGAACATAAATTAAATAGTAATCGAAATAAATTAGCACAAACACCTAAAAATCAAATCGGGGATGGGTTAGATATTGAATTCTCTGAAGAGGTAGCAGATATAGAGGACAAACAAGCACAAGCACGTAGTAGAGCTGCTGATAAGCGTGTAAAAGGAGCTGCTTCTAGAAGTTAGTAAATAAATACAAAACCCTGTTTCATTATCGAAACAGGGTCGTATTTTTGTTACATTTTCACGAATCAAACATCTCTTTATTCATTTCTTTGATTGCGGCTTTTTCAAGTCTTGATACTTGAGCTTGGGAGATGCCGATTTCATCAGCAACTTCCATTTGGGTCTTACCTTGGAAGAAACGTTTATTTAAAATCATTTTCTCCCGTTTATTCAGTCGTTGCATTCCTTCTTTAATAGATAAGTAATTAATCCAGTCATTATCTTTTATGGAATCATCGCTTACTTGATCCATTACGTAAATCGGATCCCCTCCATCATTAAATATTGGTTCAAACAAGGACACAGGATCTTGTATTGCATCAAGCGCAAAGATTACATCTGTTACTGGAACATCTAGTTCTTCAGCGATTTCCATTGGAGAAGGATCTTTTGCTGTTTTACTCATTAACTTTTCTCTTGCATGTAATGCTTTATAAGCGATATCGCGAAGTGACCTTGATACTCGAATCGGATTATTGTCTCTTAAATAACGTCGAATCTCGCCAATTATCATTGGCACAGCATAAGTAGAAAATTTTACATTTTGACCAAGATCAAAATTATCAATGGATTTTAGCAGACCGATACATCCAACTTGGAATAAGTCATCACCGTATTCACCGCGATTGTGAAAACGTTGAATTACACTTAAGACCAACCGTAAATTGCCATTGACAAGCTTTTCTCGCGCTGTTTGATCTCCTTCATGCATTGCTTTAAACAGCCTTCTCATTTCTTCATTCTTTAATACTGGTAATGTAGATGTGTCTACCCCACAAATTTCAACTTTATGTCTTGTCATCATGCACCCTCCCGATTGGAGATCCTTCTCAAAAATCAGTATCACCAATCAGGGCGTTTTTATGCATACATAACTAGACCATCTTATTAAATTCCTTTTGCAATCGCTTGATTATTTTCTTCTCAAGCCTTGATATATATGACTGTGAAATACCTAGCATATCTGCTACATCTTTTTGGGTTTTTTCTTCATTATTTACTAGACCAAACCTAAGCTCCATTATTTGTTTTTCCCTGCCATTTAATTGATCTAAGGCATCCTTTAGTAGTGATTTATCAACACTTTGTTCTAAATCCTTAAATGTTACATCATCATCCGTTCCAAGCACATCTGATAATAAGAGCTCATTGCCATCCCAGTCGACATTTAACGGCTCATCAAAAGAGACTTCTGTTTTTAATTTATTATTTTTGCGTAAGTACATGAGAATTTCGTTTTCGATACACCGTGAAGCATAAGTTGCTAGCTTAATCTTCTTTTCTGGATTAAAAGTATTGATTGCTTTTATAAGTCCAATCGTTCCAATGCTAATTAAATCTTCTATATTGATTCCCGTGTTTTCAAATTTTCTTGCAATATAAACAACTAAACGCAAATTTCGTTCGATTAACATAGCGCGAGCAGATTTGTCTCCATTAGGTAATCGGTTAATTAATTCAAATTCTTCTTCTTTTGATAAAGGAGGTGGTAATGCTTCGCTACCACCAATATAAAAGATCTCCTCTTCAATAAAACCGAGCTTTTTTAATACCTTATAAAGAATCATTTTATATTTGTTTTGTACAATTAGCATTAATTCCACTCCTATCTCTATTTATCCTGCTTTTTTAAATAATCTAGGGTGAAGCAAGCATTGATAGCTGTTATCACCAACTAACCTCCCAAATTGAATACCAATAAGCACGTCTTCAATAAGCAAAGGATTTTGTTTATTCATATGTATTTGAATGTAATCAGGCTTAAATGCAAGTAACCACTCACTCTGACCTCCCACCCCTTTGAAAGGAATGATTCGAAAGAAGGGATAAGGAAATTCATCTGCTTCACCATCTTTGAATTGTTGAAAGCTATCTTTTAATTCTTTGAATGATTGCTTATCGAACCATGTTTGCATTAAATATTCATCACCTATAATGACGGGTAGTTGTGAAATTGGTTCCACAAGCTGATTACCACTATCCATGTAGCCCTTGACATTACTGGTCTTTTCTCGCCAATAGACCGAAACCTCATAGAGATGATCTTTCTTAAATTGATAGTACTTGTGCTTGTCCATTCTCCACTTTGTAAACAGAAAAATTATTGGAAAGCCAACCCCTACAAAGACGACATGAATTTGGGTTGGTTCTAATTCGACATTTAATTGAGTAATGTCATAAGTAAACATATAATGTGCAGCCAATAAGCCACCACCTATTGCAAAAGTCATAAAATAGAAGGAAAAAAGCCTTTTGAGAAATACCGCTAAATTATGAAAACCAAATGCAAGATAGACAATGACGAAAGAATGAATGATTTTTATATACCATGCACCTAAAGAAAGGTCTGGAAAAAGAATGGTTATTGGAACAATAATGGAACCAAAAAAGCCCGCAAAACCTATTCGGTACCATTTCGAGCTTGTAAGATTTATGGATTGTGTTAATAAAAGGATCATCCAATCAATTAGCCAATTTAGTAACCATATCAACTCAACATATATAATCACCTTTTCTATCTCTCCATTATAGGGATTTGTTAATCTTGTTTACCTAGTATAAATGACAAGCTGAAAGAAGTCTGTCAGAATTCGTATGCAAAAAGCCGCTTTTTTTTAGAACTTTTCACTTATTTTGTAGAAGCTTCTTTCTTGTAAATTGTGAGGCTATAGTGAGGCTAGAAACAGAGGATGGAAAAAAAGCAAAAGACCGGGGAAAATCCCCGGTCTAGTTGTTATCTTCTTCGGTTTCGGTTTCGTAAAAAGGTTGGTATGTCTAAAGTATCTTCTTGTTGTTTCGATCCTCTTGAAGAAGAGGAAATGCTAGCAGTAGATTGCTCCTGTGGCTTTTCTTGTACCTCACGTTGTTGTGGGGTATTTTGCTGTAACGAAGATGGCTTTGGTTTAGACTGTGCATTGCGAAGTTGCGATTCATCAAAGCCTGTTGCGATAACCGTTACGACAATTTCATCCTTGAGATCTTCATTAATGACAGAACCAAATATGACATTCACCTCTTGATCTGCTGCAGATGTAACAATGTCTGCAGCTTCTTGTACCTCATAGAGGCTTAAATTAGTTCCACCTGTAATATTCATCAATACCCCGTGAGCACCATCAATAGATGTCTCCAGTAATGGAGAAGAAATTGCTTTTTTGGCTGCTTCAGCTGCCCTACTCTCACCTGTAGCAATACCGATACCCATTAATGCCGAACCTTTATCCTGCATAATTGTTTTCACATCAGCAAAGTCTACGTTAATTAAACCTGGTGTTGCGATTAAATCAGAGATACCTTGTACACCTTGTCGTAATACGTTATCTGCTTCACGGAAAGCTTCTAGCATTGGGGTGTTTTTATCAATTATTTCTAGTAATCTATCATTTGGAATGACGATTAAAGTATCTACATTACTTTTTAAACCTTCAATTCCAGAGACTGCTTGTGTTGCCCTTTTTCTCCCTTCAAAGGTAAAAGGTCTTGTAACCACACCAACAGTTAAAGCGCCTAATTCCTTCGCTACCTGTGCGATAACAGGAGCAGCACCAGTACCTGTTCCACCACCCATACCAGCTGTAACGAAGACCATATCGGCTCCTTTTAATACTTCTTCAATCTGTTCCTTGCTTTCTTCTGCAGCCTTTCTACCAACTTCTGGGTTTGCACCTGCACCCAATCCTCTCGTAAGTTTTGTGCCGAGCTGCATTTTCACTTCAGCCTTAGACAAATTTAATGCTTGTGCATCTGTATTAACAGCAATAAAGTCAACGCCCTGAACACCATGCTCAATCATTCGATTGACGGCATTACTTCCTCCACCACCAACACCAATTACTTTAATTGATGCTAGTTGATCCATATTCGTATCAAAGTCCAACATTTTATTTCCTCCTAATTTTGCTAGTTTACAGGTCTGTCTCTTTCTACGTGTATTATTTTCCAAAATCTACATTTCTCTTACTTTATGTAAGAGGCATATTCACATATAGTTATTGGAAAACAAAGCATTCCCTATTAATCAAAGAAATACTTAAATAAGTTTGCTAGCTTAGGTTCCTTTTTCTCTTTTTTCTCTTTTTCTTTTGGTTGTCTTGTTTTTACTTGTTCCTGTTGTCTTTGTTCAACAGGTTGTGAGACCTCTACTTGCTCTGAAACAGAGCTTGAAAATGCTTTCCCTTGTATTTTCGCATTCTTATAAGCAAATTTCAAGATACCAATTCCAGCCGTATATTGCGGATCTCTAACACCAATGTAATCCGGGATTGCAATTCGAATATTACTCTGAAAAAGTTGCTGTGCTAAATCGGCTGCACCAGGCATGCTCATAGTACCGCCAGTTAAAACAAGCCCACCAGGTATTTCATTATAGCCCATTTTTTGAATTTCTCTAGCACTATAAAGAAAAATTTCTTCTAATCTAGCCTCAATGATCTCTGCAAGATGCACTTGATTATAGACTTCTTTTTGGTTACTACCAATTATATTAACTTCAAAACCTTCCTCCTCATTGGCATCATCATAAAAAGCATAACCGTGATCTAGCTTAATATCTTCTGCTTCTTGAGTCGTTGTTCTCAGACCAATCGACAAATCCTTCGTAATGTTATCTCCACCTAATGGAATAACACTCGTACCTGTTAGCGTATCATCCTCGTATACAGATACAGTTGTACTGCCCCCACCAATATCTAGTAAAGCAACTCCTAGATTCTTCTCATCTTTTGATAAGGCAATTTCACCAGTAGCAAGAGGGTGTAAGCATAAATCTAAGACATTTAATCCAGCTCTTTCTACACATTTTAACACATTATGTAGCATCGTTTTAGAGCAAGTGATAATCGTCCCTTCCATCTCCAGACGAACACCAATCATTCCCCTTGGATCACGGATTTCATCTAAACCATCCACGATAAATTGTTTTGGAATTACATCCACGATTTCACGTTCTGGTGGGATCGAAATTACTTGAGCTGCATCCATCACACGATGGATATCCTCCTCTTTTATCTCCTTGTCTTCACTAGAGACAGCTACCACTCCATGACATGGCTGTAATTCCACATGATTCCCATTAATTCCGACTACTACACTATCAATATGTACATCAACCATTCTTTCCGCTTGCTCTACTGCTGAGCGAATGGAATGAACGGTTTCATCAATATCTACAATTGCACCCTTTTTCATCCCTAGGGATTTCGCGGATCCAACTCCAATAATATTAAGTGTTTCTCCTACAACTTCGCCGATAATTACTTTAATTTTTGATGTACCTATATCTAAGCTGACCAAAATTTCATTGTTGTCCATGAGGCACCTCCTATTTCATACATTAATTAGTCTTATAGTGCATATAGTAAACTATGTTAAACACTATTATAATAAATGTCACGATATTTTTCATGATTTAATGAAAAAAATATCAAGAAAATTGAATTCTCCAAGATAATTCTACACTTTTTGACAAAAAACCGTTATTTTTTTATAAATCGGTACTTTTCCAATAGTAATCTTCTAATTATTGCCAAGTTCTGAAACAATCTCACACCAAATGCAAAAATGGCAGCAAGATATAAGTCAATTCCAAGCTGAACTCCTAGGAATGCTAAGAATGCAGCAAGTGAGACATTGAAGAAGAAACCTGTTATAAACACCTTTTGATCGAATTTATCTTCAAGTTGTGCTCTTATACCCCCGAATAGAGTATCTAGTGCGGCTAATACAGCAATGGATAAATAATTGGCATATATATCAGGAATCGTTATATTTGTCAAAAACCCTAGAATTAATCCCAAAACTAAAAACAATGCAGGCAGCCACATCTATTCTTCACCTTCTTCAATGGAATCCAAAACCTTAAGCCCATCTAAATTAATAGGAGCGTCATATGCTGGTAATACAAGTTCGGTTACTTTTTTAATTTCTAATCGTATATCTTCTAAGGCAAAATAATCTCTGAGCTCACTAACTTCCATATGATCCATTAAATTATTGCTATCACTTGTTAGGACATAGATAGTTGTCGGCAAATCTCCGATTGAGCTTCCATTTACATACACATTATTATTGACATCACGTATTGGGGAAATATTGATGATTCGCTCATTTCCTATCGCAATATCAGTCGCTCCATAATCATTGAGTTCGTTAACTAAAAGCTGTAGTAACTCTGCATTGAGTTGTGGGTATTCAAGATTATTTTCCTTATTACTAAAAAGAGGTTTTAAGCTGATGGTTATACCTTGTCCCTTCTTTTCAGTCAAACCAGCATTTTCCTTTAAATCACCAATGGATTCTTTCAGTGAGGAAATTTGTTGATTTTCTGATTGCCCATTATATTCTTGAAGAACCTTTTCAGCTGTAGCAATTTCATTGTAAAGTGCTTCTTGTGATTCCTGTTCTTCTTTAATACTTGTACGAATTTCCCAAAGATCTCGAGTATCCCTCTGATCTGTTTGTTGATTAGTAACAAATAGGATGGCAATCATAAAACCAATGATTAGACAGATAAAACTAATCCATAGTTTTTCTTTATTTTTCAAGCGATTCATTTTCATCACGTTTCCCTTGCTAGCATCTCAATATTTGATTTTTTTTCAAGTTTTACCTCTACATTATCTTGCACAAGATTATCCACTACACCGTTCTGAAGATTTAAACTCACCTCTAAGGTGTGCTGATCTCCAATTGCTGTTATGACAAATGGTGCTGGGAAGTTGTTTCCATCAATAGAGATTACTGGTCCAACACAAGAGATAGAGCTGTGACGATAGATTCTTTGTCCATTTATCGCAATGGCCTTTGCACCTGCACTATACAGTTCGTTCACAACCTGATGAATGTGCCGGTCATGCACAATGTATTGATTGGCATGCTCTTCTTCTGGTATATAACTTGAATCACTTAACGTAACTGCTACCCCATCACCTGAAACAGAAAGCTCACCTACAAGCTTTTGTAGATTAAGCTTCTGGTCAACTAGATCCTTTAAAACATCCGCTTCATTAGCCAATTCCTGCTCTTGTGTCTGTATTTCTTGTCGGATATTAGCAAGCTCGTTTCTTAGTTGCTTATTTTTATCCTCTAATTCGATTAATTGTTGTCGATAGTAATAATCCTGCTCCCAATCTTTTTCACTTAGTTGCGTTACTTCATTTTTGGATTTAGTATACTGATAACTAAATGTTAACAAAAATCCAAGTACAAAGAAAACAAAAGCAAAAATAAGCTTCCTACTCTTCATCTTTTTCCTCCAACAATTTTTGTTCCTCTTCATTCACATCATATGGAGTAAAGACGGCACCTCCATCATCTATCTTAATGACCCCTTTCTTGTCGCCTTCTAATTGACTAACGATAGAAGGATAGGTTTTCAAGTTTGATGCAAAGTCTCTTGCCGTTGTTTCTACTTCGTAGCCATCATTCATATATAACCTTATAATATATGGATTAGTATCAGATGGTTCACTATGTATTTCTGAAATAAGTGTTCTAATATACCTCGGCAGCTTACTCAATTCATTAGCTAAGCTTTGAAGATTGTTCGCATCTTTAAACTGAAAAATCATAGGGACGCTGCCATCAATCACTTCTTTATTTACTTGCTCCAGAATAGTTCCATCCTCCAATACAGGATACATCACTTGTTCAACTGTCATATAGCCTATATGTGTTAATTCAGTCACTTCAATTTTAATCGTGCCCGGTAACTTTTTTGAAACCTCTGCTTCTTTTATTTGAGAATGATCACGTAATGCTTCTTCTACTTTATTCGATTGTGTGCCCCAGAAATTGGTATCAAGATCTAATTTACTTGTTTCAATAATTTCGTCCTCTGTTAGAAATTGCTCACCCTCTACTTCAATTTTACTTATATTACTCAATGGAGACTGTAAGTAAATACCCACCAATATTAGAATGAAAAATATTACTATGTAAATAATTAATTTTCGATTTGCTTTTTTTCTACGCTCTTGCTTCAGTTTCGGAATACGATCCTCAATCGAAACTACCCTTTTCTCTTCCATTTTTGAACTTCCTTTTTTATCATTCTTTTTAATAGAATGGTATTTAACAATTATAGCTATCACAAAAATTATAACACATCCTCGTACACATGAAAGCATCCAAATTAATCAAATAGTATTTTTTTCAAAACATTCTCTCAAGGTAGTGAAAACCATCAAAAAAGCATTTGTCAAGAATGTTGACAAATGCTTTTTTCGCTTTATTTCCTATACTTGCTAATATTAATTAATATTCCTACTGAGCATAAGGTAAGTGTCAAGGAAGATCCGCCATAGCTTAAAAATGGCAGAGTTATTCCTGTTACTGGGATTAAACCAATTACAACACTAATATTGATCATAACTTGAATGGCTATCATTCCAACTATTCCAATAGCTAACAGTCTTGCAAATAGATCTGGAGCATGTATAGCTACTAAAATTCCTCTCCAAATAAATAAAAAGAATAATGAGATGACAAACATTCCACCAATAAACCCTAACTCCTCAGCTACAATAGCAAATATAAAATCATTATGAGGTTCAGGTAAATAAAAATACTTTTGAAGACTATTCCCAAAACCAACTCCAAATAACCCACCAGGACCAATTGCATAGAGTGATTGAATAATTTGGAAACCATTTCCTAATGGGTCCTGCCAGGGGTCTAAAAAGGCAGTAATTCGGTTAATACGATACGGTGCAGAAATGATTAGAAGTAAAAACCCGATCAAACCAAAGCCAGCTAAAAATACAAAGTGTAATATACGTGCTCCTGCAACAAACAATAATAAAAAGCTCGTAAGTACAAAAACCATACCTGTTCCTAAATCAGGCTGAAGCATAATTAATAAAAACAAAAGAATGATCATCGTAAGGGGTGGAATAAAGCCTTTTCTAAATTGTGTTAAAGTATTCTGGTGATGAACAAGATAACCACTTAAAAACAAAATCATACCTAGTTTCATAAATTCAGCAGGCTGGATACTAAAAGCACCTATTCCTATCCAGCTTCTAGCTCCACCTCTAACCATCCCAATACCAGGGATCAATACTGCAATAAGAAGAAGGATACATCCAATAAAGATCAATTTGCGATACTTGACCCATTGAAAATAAGGAATGTTAGAGACAATAAACATAAAAATAACGCCAATACCCGCAAACAGTAATTGTCTTTTTAAAAAGTAAAAAGAGTCGTTAAATTTATACTCCGCCCAAATGGAGGAAGCACTGTATACCATAAGAACTCCTATCGCTAAAATGGCTAAAATGACAATAATAAGAAAACGATCACTTGACTGTTTATTTGCTTGGACAGTATTTTGCATAAAAAAACCCCCAAATCATTATAGATCTTGGGGCTATGTTGATTGAAAGTCAATGAAGCTTAATTATAGTAGACATGCCCCTACTATAATTTATGCACAGACTCTACAAACATGTTTCCTCTCTCTTCAAATGTTTTGTATTGATCCCAGCTAGCACAGGCTGGTGATAATAGAATAACATCTCCTTCTTCTGAAAGCTTGAACGCTTCCTCAACGGCTTCTTCCATATTATTTACAGTTGCAATACTTTCCAGACCAATTTTCTCAGCAAGTGCTTTTAATTTTGGTGCTGTTTCTCCAAAAAGGACGAAACTTTTTACATTTTTTAAATAGGGTGTCAAATCATCAAACTCGTTCCCTCTGTCTAATCCACCTGCTAACAATATTGTAGGTTGTTGAAAAGACTGTAATGCTTTGGAGGTTGCAAGGATGTTCGTTGCTTTAGAATCATTGTAAAAAAGTCTACCTTCGATATTGTCTACAAATTGCAATCGGTGCGATACTCCAGTAAAGGTAGTAAGTACAGATTTTATTGCCTCATTAGAGATACCTTCCAGCTTTGCCACTGCTATTGCTGCCAAGATATTTTCAATATTATGCTCACCAACCAATGCTATTTTCTCAATCTCTATTATTTTTTCATTTTTATAATAAAGTGCTATCCCATCACTATATGTACCATTATCTAAGTGCTCCTTCGTACTGAACGGAACTAAGTTAGTCTCTGCCTGTTGAACCATTAATTCTACCATTTGGTCGTCGGCATTGTATACAAGAAAATCACCTGTTGATTGGTTTTTAAAAATGTTCGACTTTGCCTCCATATAATGATCTAGCGTATGATGATAATCTAGATGTGCTTCGAAAAGATTTAGCACAACTGAAATACTAGGTTTAAAACATTGAGTTCCTAACAATTGAAAGGATGAAAGCTCTACAACTAATGCTGCACCGTCCTCTATGGTTTCTGCTACCTCTGATGCTACCAGTCCAATATTACCAGCAACCTCTACTTTACGACGATCTTGTTTATACATCTCGTAAATCAGGGTCGTAGTCGTCGTTTTTCCATTCGATCCCGTAATTCCAACTAATGAATCCAGTTCAAAATAATAGAGTAATTCAATTTCTGTAAGAACAGGTAGTCCTTGTTCCGTAGCTTGACGAACTAGGGGGTTCTCATATGGTATTCCTGGGTTTTTTATAATTACGTCAATACCATCTAATAAGGAGAGAGGATGCTCTCCTAAGATGATTTCCATACCTAGATTTTGTAGTTCTTGAACATGGGCATCAGATTCTACTGCCTTTAAATCATTTACTATCGTCTTTATGCCATTTCTATTTAGTAGTTTTGCAACAGCAGTACCACTTTTAGCTAATCCTAGTACGAGCACACTTTGATAAGGGAACTTTTTTAGTTTTCTCATGATGTCAACACCTCAATATAAATACCTAATATAGCAAATAGAATTCCAACTGCCCAAAATGTTGTAACAACTCTCCATTCAGTCCAGCCTTTTAATTCATAATGATGATGTAATGGGCTCATTCGAAACACACGCTTACCAGTTGTTTTAAAAGAAATGACTTGAATGATAACAGATAATGTTTCAATAACGAATACACCACCTATGATGACAAGAAGGACTTCCAGTTTTAGCAGAATTGCAATTGCTGCAATAACTCCACCAAGTGCTAATGATCCAGTGTCTCCCATAAATACTTTAGCTGGATGGGCATTAAACACAAGAAATCCTAGCAATGCGCCCACTGCACTTAGAGCAAACAAGGTAACCGTAAGATTTGGTGTACCATACCATGCTAAAATGGCAAAAGCTCCGAAAGCTATTGCCGCTGTACCTGCAAGTAAACCATCTAACCCATCTGTTAAATTGACGGCATTAGAGGAACCCACTAACATAATAATAATGAAAACAGCATAAAACCAACCTAGTTCAATATTTAATTCTGTTCCTGGAATAGAAATATTTGTCGGAAAATCTTGTTGTTTTAACACCACATAAAAAATGATCGAAATGATAATTTGCCCTAATAGCTTTTGCTTAGAGTTAAGACCTAAATTTCGTTTCATAACCACTTTAATAAAATCATCCAGAAAACCTAATAGACCAAACCCTAATAGCACTAAAAGTAAAAGGCTAATCTCGAAGTTCCAACCACTATTTACCTTTAAGGTTACGATTATACTTGTAATTGCAATACTAAGAATAATCATTAATCCACCCATTGTCGGTGTTCCCGATTTCTTTTGGTGTGATTTAGGACCTTCCTCTCGAATGCTCTGTCCGAATTTTAATCTCTTTAAAAAAGGGATAAAAATAGGGGATAGTAAGACTGTAATCAAAAATGCTATAGCTATTGTAATTAAAAAAGTATATTCACTCATCTATGTTCTCTCCAATCCACTTACATACCCTACAAAAGCATCATCATTCCTGTTCATGAATAATGAAACCCTTTAGGATGTTCCCAACTAAATTACTAATTAATCGAGGAAGTTAACCACGTGTAAGATTTGTCAAAATACGCTGTGCTATTTCTGCATCATCAAAATCTAATACCTCTTCACCGATAATTTGATATGTTTCATGTCCCTTACCAGCTATGAGAATGACATCACCTTCATTAGCAGAGTGTATTGCTTCTTTTATTGCTTCCTCTCGATCAACAACCACTTGATAATTGTCAGCATTTAATCCTTTTTCCATATCTTTAATAATCGCTAGTGGATCCTCCGAACGAGGATTATCTGACGTAAAAATAGCTTGATCTGCTAATTGACATGCAACAGAAGCCATTATTGGTCGTTTTGTTCTATCCCTGTCGCCACCACAGCCTACCACAACATAGATCTTCGCTTTACTGAATGATTTTATGGTTGTTAAAACATTTTGCAAAGAGTCTGGAGTATGAGCATAATCAACAATGACACCAATACCTAAATCATTCTCAATTGGTTGAAATCTTCCATTTACTCCATTTGTTTCTGCTAATACCTCTTGAATTAGTGGTAATGGTACCCCACTGTAAAAAGCAGCTGCTGAGGCAGCTAGCATATTGTAGACACTAAATAATCCCATTAGCTTACTATTTATTTTAACGATACCTTCAGGTGTTTTCATGTCAAAGCTGACACCATTTGCTCGAAGTACGATATTTTCAGCCCTAAAGTCTGCTTGCATCTCAATGCCATATGTTACAACTGGCTGTGCTGTTGCTTTGATAATAAATTCACTATTTTTATCATCCATGTTGATAATGGCATATTTGTTTTTATCTACCTCATAGTGATTGCCTAATTGAGCAAATAATAAGCTCTTTGCGAATAAATAATGATTCATCGTTGGATGGTAATCCAGATGATCTTGCGTTAGGTTTGTAAATACTGCTATATCAAATTCTGAACCGTGCACTCTACCTTGGTCTAAAGCATGTGAGGATACTTCCATGATAGCCGTATCTACCTTTTCTGTAACCATTTGATGAAAGCTTTTTTGTAAAAATAGTGCATCAGGTGTTGTATTCTTCACTGGGTAAACTTGATCGTTAATTCGCATCTCTATTGTTCCAATAATACCCGTTTGTTGCTGATTTTTTTTACATATTTCATCAATTAAATGTGTAACAGAGGTTTTTCCATTCGTGCCAGTAACCCCGATTAATTTCAACCTTTGTGTAGGGTGTTGAAAAAAAGCATTGGCAAGTATTGGTAAAACCAGATCCGTATTTGATACTCTAACTACAGGTATGTCCACGTCTAGTTCTTTTTCTGCTACAATTACAGTAGCTCCATTTTCTACTGCTGATTGGGCAAAATCATGTCCATCAACCGTAAAGCCTTTTATACAAACAAATAGTGAACCTTTCTTTACCTCACGATTGTCCTTCTCCACACTTGTTATCATTATTTCATCGATATTATGATTGCATGTATAATTAGGTACATTTTTAAGTAATGCAGTTACATTGATCATCATTTGTCACCTTACTTTCTATTCCTTTATCCACAACTATAATATTATACCAAAACTTCTGTCACATATCGATAAATCTTTGTAACTATTTATCCCCAAGCACTATACGTATTTTACTACCTTCCTCTACCTTTTCTCCTGCATTTGGTGCTTGATCAATAATATAGTCTCCTTCCCCTAAAGTTTCAATTTGAAGAGATATCATATATTCTGGAAGCTCTGACTTTTTCATACCAATTAACTCAGGTACTTCAATCTTAGGATTTTCTGGCCATTGGTATTTTTTCTCGACTCCATTCTTTTGCTTTGGAACATCTAATGCTCGTAAGCTGTCATCAATTATCGTTCCAACTATTGGTGCAGCCACCACTCCACCAAACTGAACGGCTCCTTTAGGATTATCAATGGCAACATATACTACAATTTCTGGATCATTCGCTGGGGCAAACCCTATAAAGGATACAACATAATTATTCTCCATATACTGTCCGTTTTCCCCTACTTTTTGAGCAGTACCAGTTTTCCCTCCAACTCGGTACCCTTCAACATAAGCATTTCTACCAGTTCCTAACGCTACAACATGTTCTAAGGCATTACGAACTTCCTTGGAAGTCTCAGTGGAGATTACTCTTCTTTTTAATATTGGTTCATTTTCGTCGAGAACTTCCCCCGTTACTGGATCTAACAATGCCTTTGCAACGTATGGCTCATATAAATAACCTCCATTAACCGCAGCCGAAACGGCCATAACCTGCTGAATAGGAGTGACGGATACTCCTTGCCCAAAGGAAGTTGTCGCTAATTCTACTGGTCCTACATTTTCCAGATCAAATAGGATCCCACTTGCTTCTCCCTGTAAATCAATACCTGTCTTACTACCAAATCCAAAATCTTCAATGTAGGAGAATAGCTTCTCTTTGCCTAATTTTTGTCCGAGAACGATAAATCCAGGGTTACATGAGTTTTGGACAACCTCCAAAAAGGTTTGATGACCATGCCCGCCACTTTTCCAGCAATGCAAGTGAGTTCCACCAACCTCAATACTCCCATCATCGTTATACGTATCCTTTAATAGATCTACCTTTTGTTCCTCCAACGCCGCTGCAAGTGTTATAATTTTAAAGGTAGATCCCGGTTCATAAGTACTCCATATCGGTAAATTACGGTTGTACACCTCTGGATCGATTTCTTGATAGTTTGCTGGATCAAATGAGGGTCTTGATGACATACCCAACACACTTCCATCATTCGGATTGACGGCAATTGCAATGGCGCTATCAGGATTAAATTTTTCAACAGCAATATCTAATTCTCTTTCTATGATAGTTTGAACACGGTCATCGATTGTTAGCTGTAGGTGAGCCCCATCCTCAGGAGGTGTATACTTATCAGCCATTTGAGGCAAACGCATCCCCTTTGCATCACTATAAAATGACAAGCTACCTTCTTTACCACTTAGCTGATCATCATAGAATAGCTCTAATCCTGTTAATCCCTGATTGTCTATCCCACTAAAACCTAAGACGTGTGATAAATAATCACCATTAGGGTAGTGTCTTATGGAATCTTCGGCTATATAGACACCCTCTAAGTTAAGTGATTGTACTGCGACAGCTTTTTCCTCGGATATTTTTCTACCTTCCGGAATTTTTACGATTCTCTCCATTTTAGTAACATAATCCAATGCAGATTCATAATCCATATCTAACACTTTAGCAAGCTCTCTTGCCGTTTTTTCTGGTTCCGTTACTTGCCGAGGCACAACCATTACTGTGGGCGCAGAAACGTTTTCTGCTAACACTTCCTTATTCGTATCTAGAATTTGCCCTCTTTCTGGCTCAAAGACAATATCTCTGCTCCATAGCTCCTCTGCTTGTCCGATAAGAAAATCGGACCAAATAAACTGCACGAATCCTAGGCGAAATAGGATGATTAATAAGACGATAATCGCAAAAAGAAACACAGTGACAATTCGCTTTTGAACCACCATATTGGTAATACGCTTCATAGCAAATCTCCTTTAGCAAAAAGAAACTTTTTGTCCCAATATATGTGTGAATCAAAATGAATAGAACACTGTGATCATTCTCAATTAGCTTTCTTCTTCTTTATTACTACTTTCTTTTTTTGGCCCCGATAATTCTATCGTTAAAGTATCTTGACTCGTAATAGGTTTCCCTTTAGCTATACTTTGTTTCACGACATAGCCCTCACCGAACCAATCTAAATTAAATCCTAACATATCACGAAGTACTAAAACTTCTCTTCTTGACCAACCTGTAAGATCTGGTATTTTAGGTTGATCTGTAACAATAAATATTTTTTGAATTGGTGTAATTTGTTCACCAGCATTAACACTTACATCCATGATTTTGTTCCCGTCTCCAATTACCTCATAGGTTGCACCAAGGGAGTCAAGACTTTCCGTCAGCTCACTTGTTGACTTATTTTTCCATTCGGGCACTTCTATTACATTAACAGGATCTGTTTTTTCTTTATCTGCGTCAATATTTAAGTACCGCAAACTATTTTCCATTACATTTCTAAATATAAAGGAAGATGGTGCAGAATCTGGTTCATCATCCTCTAGCTCTGGTTGCTTTACAGAAACATACATCATAAGTTCTGGATTATCAGCAGGAGCCATACCTAAGAAGGAAAATACATAGTTTTCTCTTCCCGTTAAATATCTACCTGTTTCAGGATCAGGGATTTGTGCTGTTCCTGTCTTTCCTGCGACAGTATATCCATCCAAGTTGTATCGATTATAACCTGTACCTACTTTTGAAGTAACGACTGTTTCTAAAATTTTCAATGTCTTTTTTGCTGTCTCGCTTGAAATAGGCTGTCCGACGACCTCGCTTACACCTTTCGAAATCGTTTCACCTGATTCCGCATCCTTTATTTCTTTAATAATGTACGGTTTTAACATTTTTCCATTATTAGCAACCGCAGTAGCAGCCTGCATTAATTGTATAGGGGTTGTGGTTGTCCCTTGTCCAAATGCTGTCGTTATTTGTTCTATCGGATAGTTATACAGAATGCTCCCGGAAACTTCCCCAGGAAGGTCAATTCCAGTTTTTTCTCCAAATCCAAATGCCTTTAAGTAATGTAAAAACTTTTCAGATCCGATTTTTTCATAGGCTAATTTAGCAGCAGCTACGTTAGAGGATCGCTGAATCCCCTCTAAATAGGAGATATTTCCCCACCCAGTCCAGTTATGATCACGAATCGCAGTAATATTTTCTCCACCTTTGTATTTTCCTGACTTAAATTTCTCATCTGGATTCCAAACACCTTCCTCAATAGCTGAAGCCAAGGTGAATATTTTCATTGTTGAACCAGGCTCAAATGGATTGGCTATAGCGTCATTGTACCAATTTTGGACATCGCCTAGATTATTTGGATTAAAGCTCGGTCGATTCCCCATTGCCAAGACCTCACCTGTTTTTGGGTCCATAACAATTGCTGTCACTCGTTCAGGATTATATTCTTTTACTACTTCTGTTAAGGAGTCCTCTAGTAATGTTTGAATTTTTTGATCCAAAGTTAAGTAAACATTGTCTCCATCATCTGCTTTATTAATAATCTCATTTGGGTTAAGAAGTTTCACGTTGAATTTATCTCTTTGGTAAGAAATACTTCCACTTTCCCCTGTTAAATATTCATCCATGGACCCTTCTACTCCACTAATCCCGATAATATTATTATCTTGTTTGTCTGTTAACCCAATGGTATGGGACGCGAAGGTTCCATTTGGATAGAAGCGAATCGGTTCCTCCATAAAATATATTCCAGGTAGATCTAGTGCTGCTATATCATCTTTTTGTTCTTGATTTAACTCCCTAGAATTGGAACCAAATTCAACCTGAAACCTATCATCTTCTTTTCCATTTTTTAAGATTTTAGCAATTTCGCTAGCTTCCAAATCAAGATGTGGAGCTAACTTCGCAGCAGTAGTCTGGATATCTATGACATGTCTTGGCTCGTCTTCATTTGTAGTATACTTCTCATCCAAGACTGCATACAAACGATAGACAATATGCTCCTGTGCTAAAGCCATTCCTTTTCGATCATAAATCGTCCCTCTTTTAGCAGGAATTGTATATTCATTTGTTCTCTTCTCAGCAGCTAATTTCTTAATATCTACTCCGTTCACTTCACCAGTTGCTTGGATATACACAAATCTCCCTACAATAATCAAAAAGGCAATAGAAAATAGACATATCCAAAGAAGAGGCATTATTTCTGTACTCTTTTTTTTCATATTCTTTTCACCTATTCTGCTACTTCACTTGCTTGCTTCACTTTAGCATTTTGAATTTCCAGGCCGTGTTTTTTGGCATTAGCAATGATGCGATCTGGTTGACTTAATTCCTTTACTTCATAAGATAAATTTTGATTTAAAGAAGTTTGTTGACTTATCTCCGTATTCATTGTTTGGATGTTACGGTTTAATTGATCGATGTGTGAGCTAAAATAAACCATGTAGGCAAGTCCTAGTAATAATCCGAAAGCAAATAAAGAGTACAAAAACTTTTCCCCACGAGTAATCCATCGCTTCTGAACGGCTACTCTTTTGCGTACAATATTGGGTTGCTTCGTCTGTTGATGCTCTTTCCAAGTTTCGTGATTTTGAAAATTTCTTGCATGTTGTGTGCTCATTTTTGTTCCACCCTTCTCCTAAATAGTTTCGAATTCAACTACTTTATTTTTTCTATAACCCTAAGCTTTGCTGATCTAGATCTTCTGTTTTCTGTCAATTCTTCATCTGAAGCTATAATTGGCTTTCTAGTCACTAATCGAAAAGAAGGCTGATGTTCCTCTGGTATTATAGGTAAATTTTTTGGAAGATCTGGTGCCTTACTCCACTTTTTGAAAATTTGTTTGCAGATACGATCTTCAAGAGAATGAAATGTAATGACCGATATTCTTCCGTTTACTTTTAATAGCCTGCCAGCTTGTTCGATAGCTTCATGAAAGGCAGTAAGTTCATCATTCACAGCAATTCGAATAGCTTGAAAGATACGTTTGGCAGGGTGACCGCCTTTTCTTCTTGCAGGTGCTGGTATTGCTTCTTTAATAATATCCACTAATTCATATGTAGTCTCGATTGGTTTTTCTTGTCTTTTTGCTTCTATTTTCCTTGCTATTTGCTTTGAGAATTTCTCCTCACCGTATCGGAAGAAAATAGAAACAAGTTCTTCATAGCTCCATTCGTTTACAACGGTATATGCATCTAATCCATGCTCTCTATCCATTCTCATATCTAATGGGGCATTGTGCTGATAACTGAAGCCTCTCTCTTCCTGATCCAGTTGCGGGGAGGAAACACCTAGATCAAATAATATCCCATCTACATTTGGTATAGCTAATTTGGATAACTCCTCCTCCAAAAATCTAAAATTACGTTTCACAAAAGAAATTTGATTTATAAAAGGTTGGAGCCTTTCCTTTGCAGCAGCTATTGCCTGTTGATCTTGATCAAAGGCGATCAATTTCCCTTTTTCATTCAGCTGTTGTAATAAATATTCTGAATGTCCACCGCCACCTAATGTACAATCGACGTATGTTCCATCAGGTTTAATATGTAAGCTATTCACTGTTTCCTTTTTTAGCACGGTATAATGTTCAAACAAAAGGTCACCTCTTTTCTTGCTTTACATTTCGAAATCCAACATGTTTTCTGCTATTTCCGCGAACGACTCTTCTGATTCGTCAACAAATTCATTCCATTTCGATGCAGACCAGAATTCTACACGATTGGAAACCCCAATAACAGAACATTCTTTTTCAATTTGTGCGTATTTTCTTAAAGGTGCAGGAATATTTATTCTGCCCTGTTTATCAATCTCGCATTCCACTGCCCCTGAGAAGAAGAAGCGCGTAAAGGCCCTTGCATCTTTTTTGGTGAGGGGTAGTTTTTTTAATTTCTCTTCAAGCAGGCGCCATTCGTCCATTGGATAGGCAAATAAACATTGATCCAGTCCACGAGTAATCACAAATTGTTCCCCAAGGTTATCTCGGAACTTGGAAGGAACGATAATTCTACCTTTATTATCAATGTTATGTTGATATTCCCCCATGAACATGTTAGGCCACCCCACCTTCTTACCTTATCGTACCACAATCCCCCACTTTGTACCACTATTATTTCAAAAATTGTCCTTCCAATTTTTTATAGTCGTAAAATCCACTTTTGAGCAATAAAAAATAGAGCTAGCAAAGGCTAGCTCTATTTTTTATTGAATACCTATATATACACAATATAATGCTGGTCATTTACTTTGATCTGATTCGTCGTTAGTTCAGATATGATCGAATCTCCATAATGATTTAGAAAATAAATAATATTCCATATTCGTTCTTGTAAGCCATTTTGTGGACGTACATGTAATTGAATATAATCATACTCTTTAAGATTAATCTCATACTTACCTGCAATTTGCTTTTCTATTCGATGGGTCAATTGGTCAACATGATCAAACAGATATTGTAAATTCTTTTCTGCATACATTCCTAAATCATCTTGAACAGTTTTAGCATAACTCCTAATTGGTTGGTGCGCCTCAGCTATGACAGATTTTAATTGCTCTCCTAATAAGGAAACGGGAGGGTTTGCTTGTTGGGCTATCCAATTTTGTTTTTCCTTAGAGATACCGTACTCTATCGCACTAGAGGCAGATATGCCATATTTATTTAATAGCTTTTGTACTTTTCGTTCCATAAATGTGATCGATACACGTGGTAAAACGGGAGGCATTTTTATTGCCACTGAATGGAAAGCTGGCTTCAGAATAGACCAATAAGCCACCTCACTTGGTCCGCCTAGAAATGCTAATGTAGGAAAGAGCTTTTCCTGCATAATAGGTCTTGTTACAACATTATTGCTTAGCTTCTCTGGATTAGAGTGCGCAATTTCCAAAATTTCAGCTTCTGACAACTGATATTCATAATTTTTGCCTACCCAATCTTGGTTTTCCCGTTTTAATAAAATCCGTTCATTTTGGTTGTGAAAGAATAGATGCCCATCATTCGCTTCAACATCAACAGAGATTGGATAGCCTTTTTGTCTAAGCTGGTTTAAAGCAGTATAAACCCCTTCACTTATAGGAGACTGTTGTTGAATAAGTTCTTGAAAATAACGAGACTCTAGCTTTCTAACTAAAGCATCACCAGAATCAATCAACACAATTCCCGAATCTTTAAATAAATCATGAATGAAATTCGCAAAAAAGTCTACAAGCGTGACAGATTTTTCTAAAAACGATACTAGTCTTGCATATAAATCCTTCGTATAAGCAGTCTCATCAAGAAAGTGGAACACCTCATCGAGCCAACGTTGGGCTTCTTGTTTGTTCCAGTTACGATGAGAAACCGAAGCTTTTTCAGAGCCTTGATTGTCTAAAACAACTTTGTTCCATTTAAGGTGATCTGCCAAAAAAACATGATTCACTTCATCATAATCGTGATCTTCTCCCGCAATCCAAAAGACGGGAATAACCGGTATATTCAATTTTTGCTCTTGTTCTTTAGCGAACTGAATGATTGAGATAATTTTATGTATTGTGTAAAGTGGGCCTGATAATAGTCCCGCTTGTTGCCCCCCTATAACGACAACACTTTCTTCATTTTTCAACATTTCGATATTTTGAAAGGTAGCATTAGATCCATTCCACCTTTTATTAAGCGTTTTTAACACATTAGCTAAACCATCTCTATCGAACGTTCTTTCTTTCAAATCTTGGACACGTTGTGTATATACATCCTTATCATATGGTAAATAATCAAAATATTTCATCAATTCATCAGACTGTTTCTTGTAGTCTTGGAGGAATTTATTATTAGAATTGAGTCTAATTGGTTCGATATGCATCGATAACAGGCTCCTTTTATTATCATTATAAACTGTAGTAATTCATTAGTATTTTACATAATCCATTCTCTAAACGCACACATTTTGTTTTAGAATAGGGTTTTAAAATTCGATAAAGGAATAAGAACCTCATCCAATAATCAGATGAAGTTCCCTACTTAACGCATACCATTACATATTTTCTCAAGAATATTCTGCTACATTGTAATTCTTCACTTGCTATCATTTATACTTTTCTGAATGAAAATTAAGCTTCCCACTCATTGCCTTCTATTAATCAATGATTTTTCCCTTTTTTTCTCCATTTGTCCATAATGGCTTCAATCTCTTGAAACACTTGATTACATTCTTCTAATTGTTCCTTCAAGAGATCATTTTCCTTCTTTAGCAATGTAAGCTTTTCGGTAATGTCACTTTTTTGATAATAGGAAGATAATTTTTCTAATGAATGAATTAATGCGGAAATATTCGGTAAATCAGTTTCTGCCTTATCAAAAAATGGTTCTTCAGACATGGAAAGCTTTTTACGGTTACTCTTAGCTAGTTGGATCGCTTCCTCATAATGCTTCCTCAATGTAGCATTCCATCGAAAGCCACAAGCTGCAGATGTCCTTGATAACATATTACCTACCTTCTTAAATGCTTCTAATTGTGTTTTCCCCTCTCTTATATAGCGTAAAACAGTTTCTGCTAGTAATATGTCCTCATCCTTTGTCCACGCATCCTGACGATGTCCTTGCATTCATCCACCTCCTCTATATTTCTGCTATCAATGTATGCAATTAATAGAAGAGATAGACTCGAATCGATAAAAAAATAGTGTGAGCAACTTATAAAGTTACACACACTATTTTAGGAATTATTATTGTTCTACAACTTGTTTTCCATCATAATGTCCACAAGATTTGCATACATGGTGTGGCTTTGTTAGTTCACCACAGTTAGAACATTCAACCATACCAGGTACGAATAATTTTTTATGAGTACGTCGTTGGTTTTTAACTTTTTTTGAAGTTCTGCGCTTAGGTACTGCCATGCATTACACCTCCTTTAAGCAAAGCAAGGAACTATCCTTTACTATCTTCATCTTTACTGTTGTCATCTAATAAGGCTTTTAACTTCTCCAACCGAGGATCCACCTTTTTCGTTTGTTCCTCTTCTGTAATCAGTGTCCAGCCGTCACCTTCTTCTATCGTATTTGCTTCCAGCTTATCTCTGCTAGCAAATACCCGAAAAGGTGTTTCTAATAATACATTTTCCTTGATGTATGGTACTAAGTCAAGCACCTCTGAGTCAATCACATGTACCTCATCATCTTGCTGATAAGGGGAAGTTGAAAAATTTTCAATAACATGAATAGAAAAATCATATGGCACATCCACTAAAGTTCTAGCACATGGTAAAATCATCTCACCTTTGATCGTAAAATCACACATTACTTCTGTGCCGTCTAATTTAGCAAAACCTTTCACTTTTACAGGGGTTATTTCTCTAATATCATTATCTAATTGAACGATATCTGAAATATTCACAACTTCTTCAAACTCCATTGGTTCACCATGGGATTGCTTTAATTTTTGTAAATAAATTTTGATATGAATCACCTCAAGGCAACAAGAAATATTTTAAAAGGAAATTACTAATTTGTCAATGTTTTTTCTTTACACAACAGGAATCTAAAAAATTCACGTACCCGAATAGAGGGCGTAAAGGGCCACCGCCTCGATGCTTGGCGGTAAAAAGTTTTTCCAACAGACTTCCCTCTATGATATACTATCGACAAGAATTATCTTAATTCCTATATATTCCACTTTAACAATATTGAGTGGTTATTGCAAAAGTTTAGGGAGGTTATCATGAAGGCTTGTGGTTTGATTGTAGAATACAATCCTTTTCATAATGGTCATCTTTATCATGCGCGAAAGGCGAAGGAAATATCCAATGCAGATTGTACGATTGCAGTCATGAGTGGAAATTTTCTGCAACGGGGTGAGCCTGCTATTATCGACAAATTCTCGAGAGCAAAGATAGCTGTTGAACAAGGGATTGACCTTGTTGTCGAATTGCCATACTATTATGCAGTTCAGCATAGTGAATTATTTGCAAAAGGAGCTATTACGTTACTAAGTGCACTAAAAGTCCACTCTGTTTGTTTTGGTAGCGAGCATGGTGACATTGCAGGATTTAACCAAATACTAGGGCTTCTGAGCAACCATCAAGATACTTATATAACCTATTTCAAACAAGCCTTAACAGAAGGAAATTCTTATCCAAAGGCTCACCAAAAGGCCTTCTATCGGATTGGTGGAAAAGATCTCCCTGTTGATATTGCGAAACCAAATAATATACTCGGGTTTCAATATGTACACAGCATTAACGAAATTGATCGCTCTATTACACCACTTACCATTCAAAGGATCCAAAACGACTACCATGATCAAGTGATTTCGGAGCCAATTGCTAGTGCAACAAGTATTCGTAACGAATTGTTAAAAGAGAAGCTCCCTGACAAAATATTAAAAACTACCATTCCTAATACAACAAGAAGGATTTTATTAGAATATAAAAAAGATCATAGCTATTGGCATGATTGGGAAAAATACTTCCCGTTGTTAAGATATCGAATTCTAACAATGACGGCTGACGAAATAAGCGGAATTCATGGTGTGGTGGAAGGTCTCGAGCATCGATTAATAAATGCAGCGAAGGAAGCTATATCATTTGAGAGCTTTATGAAAGCAATAAAAACGAAGCGTTATACTTGGACAAGTCTTCAACGGGTTTGTACACATATACTTACCAATACCACAAAACAAGAGATTATTGCAAAGATCCATACCGAAATGGAGCCAGTTCGTATATTAGCCATGTCTTCTGTAGGACAGCAATATTTAAATCAAAATAAAAAGCAAATCTCGGCATCTGTTTACACGAGTATAAAGAAGCCATATCCTAATCATTTGCTTGATGAGCGATTAGCAGCCGCTTATTACAGCATATTGCCAATACAAAGCCAACAAGAACAAATAGCACAAGATTACATGCCTCCTTATCGGCTGTAATCTTGTGTAAAGATATATCAATTGGAGAGATTTTCTAAATATTCTACTGCATCCTTGAAGTGATCAACTGGAACAACTTTCATATCTGTACCTATCTCTTCTGCAACTTTTTTTGCCACTTGATAATTGGAGTTATCTCTGCCATTTTCATTTGGTGCAAAGAAAATATCGCTATTGGCACGATCGGCTGCTACCACCTTTTTGTCAATTCCGCCAATTCTCCCAACATTGCCATCATAATCAATCTCACCTGTTCCTGCGATTTGGAAGCCATGTGTCATGTCCTCCTCTGTTAACTGATCATAGATTTCCAAAGAAAACATTAATCCAGCACTTGGACCTCCTATATCTCCACTTGAGAAGTTGACTGCTGGTTTTTCTGTGACTTCTCGATTAGTGACTAACTGAATTCCAATTCCCGGTTTTCCATCTAGCTCTTCCATTTTTACTAATTCTATATTCTCGTTAAATTCTTTTCCATCTCGTTGAATTTTTAACTGTATAGTATCCCCAGGTTGTTTACTAGTAACAGCTTGGATAAGGTCATCCGCTTCTTGGATTTGATCATGATCGATTTCTATGATCTTATCTCCTGGCTTTAATATTTTTTCTGCAGGCATTCCTTCTAACACGGATACGACATACACTCCCTCATATTCAATATCGATCTCACGATTTGCTGCTTGATAAGCAACTACGGTAGCCGCTTCTTGGGAGCTTTCCATCATCATTAATTGTAGCTGATGATAACTATCATTAGACATCCCTTCTGGCAACACTTCCTCAATTGGCAGAATTTCATGATAGTCTCTCACTTTAGCTAATAAGTATTGAAAAGGAGTAGCTTGCCCTCCTTGAATTGTCACAAGATGCATATCCCCTTCACTTTTATATCCATCTGTTACTTGAACAACTGGATTCAAAGCGTCCGCACTTCCAGGTTTATGTATATAAAACGGTAACTGATAGCTGAAAAATAAAAAAATTGCTACTAAGGCTACGATATAACCAGTAAATCTAAGCGTCTTTCCCTGCATGAAATCCCTCTTTCTTTTTTTAACTTCCATTATCTCCATCAATATAAAAGTATATATTTCTATCGAGAATCATATATCTTGAATGATGGTTGTCCTAAAATTAGCCGGATACAATCCATGCTCATTTTACTACTTATTCCATTTTACGTACAGAATATTGTCGAAATAAGGAGGAAGCAATTTGAAGCAAAAAATCATCTCTATTATTTATGCTTCTTTTATTATATTTATTGCAGCATCCGTTATTTATTTTCCGCAGACTGTGTTAAGTGCTAGCAAACGAGGTTTAGAAATGTGGGCAGGTGTTGTTTTTCCCTCATTACTCCCGTTTTTTATTGTTGCTGAATTATTTATAGCATTTGGTGTCGTACATTTTATCGGTGTACTATGTGAACCGTTCATGCGACCATTATTTAATGTACCAGGTGTTGGTGGCTTTGTTTGGGTGATGGGTATGGCAAGTGGTTACCCGTCAGGTGCTAAATTCACAGCAAGATTACGTCAAGAAGGACAACTATCCCAAATTGAAGCAGAGAGACTAGTTAGCTTCACTAATTCATCTAATCCATTATTTATTATTGGTGCTGTAGCAATCGGTTTTTTTCATGATCAACAGCTAGGTATACTCTTAGCATTAACCCATTACATCAGTAATTTCTTTGTAGGTATCTGTATGAGATTTTATAAGAAAAATGAAAGGGAACACTACATAAGAGAGCCGTTTTCGATTAAACGTGCCTTCCAAAAACTCCATCAAACGCGAATGAAAGATAAACGCCCATTTGGAAAAATACTAGGTGATGCAGTTATTCATTCCATTCAAACATTACTATTAATTGGTGGTTTCATTATTCTATTCTCTGTTCTCATTAATATTATCCAGGAAGTAAAGCTTGCACTATTTTTCTCTCATTTTATCGGAGTTATTCTCAACTTTGCTGATCTTCCAAAAGAACTAGCGATTCCTGTCCTCTCAGGGTTGTTTGAAATCACCTTAGGAGCTCATGAGATTGCACTTGTCGAAAAATCCAGTATGTTAATGAAGGCAATTGTGATGTCTTTTATTTTAGCCTTTAATGGGATGTCTGTGCAGGCACAAGTAGCAAGTATTCTTGCTGAAACGGATATTCGTTTTCGCCCCTATTTCTTTGCACGACTCATTCATGGATTAATTTCTTGTATAGTAGTCATCATATTATTTCAACCAATTTATCAACAAAAAAGTGCGATCCATACATTCTCCCAACAAGGAGTTAACTATTTAGAAAGTTCACTTGATTTACTACAAGCTACTGGTATTCCACTTACACTAATGGCATTGGTTATATATTTCTTCCTTATGTTTCAACAAAAAAACTAGCTAAATTTAGCCTTCAATGCTTTATCAACTGGGGGTGGAACAAGATCAGAGACATCTGCATGATACTTAGCTACTTCCTTTACCATACTTGAACTAAGAAAAGAATATTGATTATTAGTCATCATAAAAAATGTTTCAATTTCTTCGTTTAATTTTCTGTTCATTGAGGTTATTTGCATTTCATACTCGAAATCGGAAACGGCACGTAACCCTCTTAGTACAGCTTGAGCGTTCTTACTTTTGGCATAATCCATTACCAGTCCTGCACAGGAATCTGTTGTAACGTTCTCGAGGTGGACAGTTGACTGTTTCAATAACTCCACTCTTTCCTCTACAGAAAATAGTGGGGTTTTCGATTGATTATTAAAAACTGTTACGATTACTTGATCAAAAATCTTTGCACCTCGTTGTATAATGTCTAAATGACCATTCGTAATTGGATCAAAACTTCCTGGATAAATAGCTAGTTTAGTCATATGTTTAGTCATCCTTTCTTAAAATGGTAATTGCCGTCGTATTGCCATAATTATCTTGTTTCTCGACTTGATATCCTTTTATTGGTAATGGGAAGGAATAGTTAACGTCATGTTCGCAAACGACGATACCTTTATCTTTTAACAGGTTATATAAGTTTATTTCGTTTAAAATCTTTTCATATGGTATTTTTTGATATGGTGGATCTAGAAAAATCATATCTAGCTTTAATTCCCGTTTCTTTATTGCCTTAAGTGCCCGTAAGGCGTCGTTACGATAAATCTCAACTTGTGAATCGATTCCTAGCTGTCGAACATTTGTATGGATAACAGAAATCGCTTTAGGCTGTTTATCAACAAAAATAGCCTTTTCCATCCCTCTACTTATCGCTTCAATACCAAGTGCTCCACTACCAGCGAAAAGATCTAAACAAATTCCTTGATCGAAAAATGGACCAATTATCTGGAACAATGCTTCCTTTACTTTATCCGTAGTTGGACGTGTTAACTTATTTGGAACTGCTTGAATACGGTGCCCTTTATATTTTCCTGCAATAACTCTCAAATTATTACCTTCTTTCTAGCGTGAATCTATCTTACTATAGCACGCATTCAATCTTTTACTCAAATACTGATGTATATTTTTAAAAAAATTGTCCAAACTTTTAGTAGAGCAACTATTGGTTGCTTAATTCGGAGAAGACTTACATTTCCCCATAAGTTCTTCCTCCGGTTTCTCCTCTCCCTTTTCTTTTTATTTTCTGATAGAAAATAAAAAGAACCTGCAACAGTTGGTTGCAGGTTTTTTTTATTCTATAGGTATTAAATACCCATCTTATAATCATATTCTTTAGCCTTATCAATTGACGTACTCTCGAACTCTGTTTTGATAAAAGGCTTATATGATGGTTCTACCTCTGTAACGTAAGATAATTTCAATAATGCAGCCATTACTTCGTCTAATTCTTCTTGATTAACATAAATAATGGCATATTTAAGCTTTTTCGATACATGAATCAAATGACCATATCGTTTTAAATGCTTGACATGTTTCATTTGGTGGAACCAAACAATGACTGCTTGGCGTTTTATTAGCATGATTATCCTCACCTTTTTGAAGATTTACCCCACAAATAACTACAATTAGACCTAGATTAAAAGCAAAAATCAAATAGAGTAAACTGTCATACCCTTTTCTCTAATCCATTAAGAAGCTCTACAGCCACAGCCTCCACTTCCAGAGCCACAACCACAGCCTCCGTCAGTTAATAAAGCTCCATCCTTTGGCACTTTCACTTTATCACTAACACTAAAGGCAACGATTTGACTAATTTCATCCAGTAATCCTTGAAGATTCGTTTCAGCAACTTTATATGTAGCAATAGTCTCGTGCATGTCCATCTCTCTTTTTGCTACACGCATCTCTTTCATAATTTTACTATAATCAGGGTGGTAACGACCGAATCGCTCTACTTCCTCATATAATTCTTTCATTTTATTAAATTCTTTTATTAGCTTCTGCGCATCATTATCTTGCTCCATGCGCTTTTTTGCCTCGTCATAAGCTTGTTTTACTTCAGATTGAAGTACCATTTGGCCTAAAGCCTCGGATTTATCTAAAATATCAACAATTTCCATTGTTGCTATCATCAAAACACCTCCATATTTGTATCATATCAACTTTTAGGCAAAAATAAAAGAGGCAGCATTCAATTAATCATTCATTGAACCTGCCATCTGCATTAGTAATTGCACTAATTGAATATTTTGCTGTGTCTTTTCAAGCCTCTGCGGAAGTGTCTTTCCGTAATATTGCTTCGATGTATATTCCAGTTCACGCAAACGATTCTTATCCCTTGATAAATAACGATACCATTCAGGATTTTTTCGAATGAAGCTCCACAAGTCTTCTCTTTGTTGCAAATAATGGTAAGTTTCTGGCTCCAATTTTATACCTCCTCTAATCTCGCGTTCTAAATGCAAATGGATCTGGTCTATTGGTTACGTCTTGATTAGAAGAGTTGGTATAATCCTTATACTGACCAATTAGACCGACAACCTGGTTAATGGCTCCACTCAAATCATTGATATGTTTCTCTACCTTGTCAAGATCTAATTGGCCTAGCTGCTTTAATATTTTGGCATGTAGTGAATCGCTTTCTTCCTTGTTATGTTCTGATTTGTTCTCCTTCCAAATGGGATCATCTTCACCAAGTAATACAAACTGCTCGTAAAGTTCCTGCCAAGTCGATTCCCCACTCCGAACTTTTTTCACCAGCTCAGGATGGTCTTTTATAAATGCTTTAAATTGCTTAACAGATGGATGGAGTGAATCAGTCATGATCGGACTTCCTTCCTTTTACTAGTATCCACTATAGTCTATGTTGAAAATAGTGACATGTGTCAATCCGTATTATTTTTGTAAAAAGTTTTGGGTATAGTAAAGGTGGTAGGCACCTGCTCCAAGATGGGTATATTCTTCTTTTAATAAGGCATCTCTATGACCTTCGCTATTTAACCAGCCATGAATGACTGCAGGTACATCAACATAGTTTGCAGCAATATTCTCTCCCGCAGATAAATAATAGGCATCTGCATTGGTTAAACGCTCCTTTAAACCGTCACCATTAAGACTATAATGAGAAAAATAATTCTGCTCGAACATATCCTTACTATGATCCTTGGCTGCTTTCGCTGCTAAATCATCCCAAGATAATTCACTCACGTTATACTGAGCTCTGATAAGATTAGTTACATCCAAAATCTGTTTCTCCATCCCTTGCTCAATCCCTTTCCATTCTTCCTTAGAAGGGTTTTCTGGCTCTGTTATCGTTCCAGCATAATAAAGCTCATAAGGCTTTTGTATCTCCATCAGTTCCTTGTTCATATACCGTACACCTGCTAAAATTTGTTCATATTGGTCAAAATATAATTGAACATAGTTGTTATCGGATAACTTTACAACAGGTCGTAACTTTAAATCCTTGTCTGATAATTTAAATCGCAAATTATCAAATTCTATTTCATTCTTTAGTTCGTATGAGTCTGAAATTTCCTGATAGGCTTGACCAATTTTAAAGGGTTGGATGGAGATAGGTTCAGATGGTGTATAGATCGAAACTATCTTGTTTTCTTTAACACCTATCTGAAAGTATTGGTCTTTCTCTTTATAGATCCACCACTCGTATCCATAGGGTGTTGGATCTATTCGATCAGCTTCACCATAATTATCTATTACTTTTTGCACATCTTTGTTCATATATTTCCATATAACATGTTGATAGGCCATAATTGGATGATCTTTCGCTAAATTTTCCTTGTTCGATGGACCTTTGTTTGACACGACATTTTTTTCTGCACGAATTTCTACCATTTCCTCTTTCGTTAAATAAAAGCAAAGAAATACTACAACGGGGATGCCTATGATTAATAGTATCTTGATTCTTGTTTTCATCTATTACTTCCACCATCCTTTTCTATATTCCTATATTAAATATATAGAGGAGAAAAAGTTTTTATACTGATTCTTCAATATAAATTGCATCTTCCTGCAATTCATACTATTATAGTTTTAGTGATAATTTTAGATGGGGTGAATGTATGAAAATTCAAGACACAGGTTTAGAAGAATTATTGATTGATTTAAAACCATTAGATGATGGGATGGAACGCGCTAATTTTGTTCGTGCCGGTCAATGGGATTATGAGCGAGTTACATATGATTATAAAATTGGATCACCAGAAGAAAATGTAACCTATTACATTAGAATGCAAGGATATGCAGTAGAAGGAGATGTGGATCGTGGAGATGCGGTTATTAAACTACTTACTCCTTTAATCGGTAAACATTATTACCCACATGGTATTGAATATGGAGAAGAAGAAGACTTCCCAACAACTACTGTAGAACGCGCGAAAAAAATATTGAAAAATGTGAAGGAAAATATTCAACCATTTGCAAAATGATGTATGTAGTAATGCATATCCGGCTGTATACCTAATTATACAGCCGTTTTTTAGCAAAACTGATAAATAGATTGGCATCTAACACTGGGGCAATTATCCTGTGAAAGGAGAAATTGGTTTATTTTGATAAAAAATATTACAAAACAACAATGGAAGTTAATTATTTCGTTGATCATTATTGTCATTGCAGCTTTCTTCATTTTGCCTGTTTCCATACCGTTAATTATTGCTTTTATTACAGCACTGGTGCTAAATCCACTTATCCGCTGGTTCATGAGAGTAGCTAAAATGAATCGAAAACTTGCCGTAACAACTGTGTTTATTTTATTTCTACTCTTAATCAGCACAATCGGTACATATGCTGTTACAAAATTAATTACTCAAGTAATCCAATTCACCGAAAATTTACCTGATTATATTGTTCAAATAAATCATAAATTAGCAGAATGGGAAGCTAACCTAGAGCATGTTACAGAGGATTTGCCTGATGAACTGATGGATCAAGTAAAATCAGAGATTGAAGGTACATTACTCACTTTAAGCAATCAGTTACGAGAAATTCTTAACATAGAGAAAATCGCAAAAGCTATTAGCCTAGTTCCTGAATATCTTGTAAGCTTGCTTGTCTACTTAATCGGCTTATTTCTGTTTATGCTTGAATTACCAAAATTAAAATCGATCGGATATTCCCATTTAACGGAGAGAACAGCTGAAAAAGTAAAATTTATGAATGCACGTCTATCCTATGTGATTTTAGGATTTTTCAAGGCTCAATTTTTAGTTAGTGTGATTATTTTTATTGTC
Source organism: Gracilibacillus sp. JCM 18860 (assembly GCF_055395245.1). Classification (NCBI taxonomy): domain Bacteria; kingdom Bacillati; phylum Bacillota; class Bacilli; order Caryophanales; family Bacillaceae; genus Gracilibacillus; species Gracilibacillus sp. JCM 18860. Next base: position 171,302 of record NZ_AP043868.1, on the reverse strand, counting down.
AGCTTAATTGGATTACTGATTATCGTTCCAGAATATGCGCTTATCATGTCCTTAATTATTTGGATCATCGATTTTATCCCAATCATTGGTTCTATCGTTATTTTAGGTCCTTGGGCTTTATATATGTTTATTGTTGGTGATCTATTTGTTGGGATTCAGCTATCTATTTTAGCTATTATTCTACTGGCTATCCGAAGAACAGTGGAACCTAAGGTGATGGGGAAACATATTGGCTTATCACCACTTGCCACATTGATTGCGATGTATGTAGGATTAAAATTACTAGGCCTGCTTGGTTTTATCGTCGGTCCGTTAATTGTTATTGCATTTAATTCAGCAAAAGAGGCAGGGATAATTAGATGGGATTTTAAACTTTAAAAAGAGCTACCCGCAGGGGTAGTTTTTTTTATGTGTGGCTGGGACAAAAGAATAGTAAAGAAAGAAAAATCCGAACATTAATATTTCTGCACTGAAATCGCAGCGTAAGAATACTCCGTTTAGTCAGAGTGTTCGGATTCTCATTCGCCTTAATTAGTTATCTCCTAACTTTTATGTTCCTAAAATGGCTTTTATTAAACTTGTCGTTTTACCGCCATCATATAAGACGTATAGTAATAAATAGACCACAACTCCTGTAATTGCGGAGAAAAACCAGATTACACTTGTTATTGGTCCAATTTTCTGATGTATGGCAATTTTTCGCTTCAATGCTAAAATGATCGTTACAACACCAAAAACGGCACCTGTTGTGGCTAAAGTAATATGAAATATCAAAAAAATCGTGTAGTAAATTTTTAGATCATCTGGTCCACCAAAGCTTGTGTTTCCTAGAAATATCGTACGTGATACATAAATGATAAAAAACGCGAGTGCACTAAATGCCGCTGCCAACATTGCTTTTTTATGAGCTTTATACTTCTTTTTTATCACTAGTCGCCAACCGATGGCCACGAAAATAGCACTTATAATAATAAAAAGTGTACTAATTGTTGGTAATAGCTCCATAACAACCTACCTTTCCAATACATTAAGTTTGTTGCTCCGTTGGAAGTGGATCAATTTTGTCCGCACCACTTCTAAACCATGGGAAGAAAATTCTGGCAAGAATAATTCCGTAGATAATCTCCTGTGAAATCTTCATTAAAATACCGCCCAATTGCTGATCCTCCACGAGTTTAAGTGGTGAGAACATTTCAGGTCCACTTAATTCTAGCCCGCTAAGTACATTTGCTGGAACACATAGTGCCAGAGCTTGTATCCAACCACCGCTTGCCCCGTAAGTTTGATACAGTGCGTTTGGTGCGAAAATGATCAATGCACAGGCTGGGGTGATCAGAACACCATTTGCGACTATGTATCCAATTTTGAGAATTGGAGACAATGTATCCATTTCTTTAATCGGTGTAAAAACTGGCCACCACATTAAAAATGCTGCAATCAAAATGGTTACCGTAATGAAAGCATGAGCAAACACATCCGCCTTGGCGAAATCAAAAATGACTGGAATATGGTAAAAAGAAAATAAACCGTTAAAAACAATTAAAGCTATCAATGGTTTAGTGAGTAGTCTCAAAATATTCCGAAGAACTGGAACATTGAAAATACGCTCCCATGCCCATTTTGGAATCCCTTTAATAATTAAAATAGGGAAAAACAAATAATACAATGCCATTTGTACCATATGTGCTGTAAACATAATATGAGATAGTAGATCAATTGGAGACCCCTTTATAATGTATAGAAATAGCATTCCAATGTGAAAGTAAATGATTTGGTTTTTGGTTGCTCTCTTTTCCTCTCTTCGTTTAATAAAAAGAAGAAAATAAGCGAATATTAAAACTCCGATAAAAATTAAGTAATAGGGACTCCATAATGCTCTAAATCCAAAAATTTGTAGCTCTTGCCACATTTTTATCACTCCAATTTAAGTCGTCACACTAATGCCTATTATACCGAATGTGAATATAATTAAAAAGCAGATAATCTGATTATTTTCTACAATTTCATGAACAAAACATCATACCCATTCTTCTTTGGTCTTTCCCCGTAATAGAAAGAACCTGTGAAATGTGTTGATCCACTTCACAGGTTCGAATGATTACCACCAAACTAATACAACTAACGCCAAAATCGTTAGAAATGCGGCAAATACTCCACCATAGAACATAAAGGCAGGCATCTCGTGCCCTTTATGACTCATATGCATGAAATAATAGAGTTGAAAGCCAACTTGTACCGCAGCAAGAACAATGATTACTGGAATAACGAATAACTTACTCATTTCTGCCATTACCATACCAAATGCAATAATGGTAAAAATAATCATTAAGGCAAAGGTAATCACTTGTTGCTTCATTTCTTCTTTTCTTTTTTGCTTTTCATATTCTATTTGTGCAGTAGTTGCAGATACTTTTTCCGCCATCGCTTAAAGCACCCCCATTAGGTAAACTACCGTAAAGATAAACACCCATACTACATCAATAAAGTGCCAGTAAAGACTTGCAATGTAAAACTTAGGTGCATTATAAAGATTAAGTCCTCTTTTCGCATTTCTAATCATTAATGAAACAATCCATAATAACCCGAATAGTACGTGGCCACCGTGAAAACCAACTAAAGTGTAGAAAGCAGATCCAAATGCAGAGGATCTTAATGTAAATTCATATTCATGAATATAGTGTGTAAACTCGTAAATTTCTAATCCAAGGAAAGAAAAACCTAATACTACAGTAATACCTAACCAGATTTGCATCTTTTTAAAGGCATTGTTTTTCATGTGATACATAGCATAAACACTAGTTAATGAACTTGTTAAAAGTATCATTGTCATGATAAAAACTAATTCTAATCCGAATAACTCTTCAGATGTTTTTCCACCATTCACAGAGTCATTTAAGGCCAAATAAGTTCCAAATAAGCTTGCGAAAAGAACAGTTTCTCCACCGAGAAAGAACCAAAACCCTACAAATTTATTTCTTCCTTCTAAAGTTCCCTTTTCAGGATTAAGAGGCATTTCTTTTGGATTTAGTACATCGTGTTCACTCATTTTATTCAGCCTCCTTTTCTAAATCCTTTTTGTGAATATGGAATCCTAGATCATCCTTTAATGAACGGATTAACATGGAGCCGAGAGTGATACCCATTCCAATAAAGAGGACCCATAGCCATGCAAGGTTATCTTTTTGATAAATAAATCCGAATCCAGCGATAAATAGACCAACAGACATAACAAATGGTAGTATCGTACTGTTTGGCATGTGAATATCGTTTACTGGTTCAGCAGGAGTCATGCCTTTTCTACCTTCTGTTTTTTCAATCCACAATGGATCTAAACCACGTACTAAAGGTAATTGTTTAAAATTATAAAATGGTGGTGGTGAAGGAATAGACCATTCTAATGTTCGCCCATCCCATGGATCTCCACTTACCTTCTCCCCTTTAACTTGTGTTATAACAATATTGTAAAGAAGGACAATGGTTCCGAGTCCCATTAGGAATGCTCCGGCAGTACTTATAGCATTCCCCAAATCTAATCCTTGATCCTCTAAATATACCCAATATCTTCTTGGCATACCCATCAAACCTAGGAAGTGTTGGATAAAGAAAGTAAGGTGGAACCCTACAAAGAATAACCAGAAGGTTAATTTTCCTAACTTATCACTTAATACTGTTCCAAACATTTTTGGCCACCAGTAGTGTGCCGCTGCAAATAAACCGAAGACAACTCCACCGACAATTACATAATGGAAGTGTGCGACAACAAAGTAACTATCATGATACTGATAATCGGCAGATGCTGCTGCGACCATTACCCCTGTCATTCCACCCATCGTAAAGGTTGGAATAAAACCTAATGCCCATAACATTGGAGTAGTCAATTGGATGCTTCCACCCCAAAGTGTAAAGAGCCAGTTAAAGATCTTAATACCTGTAGGAACCGCAATGGCCATGGTTGCAACCGCAAAGATAGAGTTAGCTGCTGGACCCATACCAACCGTAAACATGTGATGAGCCCACACCATAAAGCCTAAGAATCCAATTAATACAGTGGCAAATACCATTGCCGAGTATCCGAAAAGACGTTTCTTAGAAAATGTTGAAAAGATTTCACTAAAAATACCAAAAGCAGGAAGTGCCAGAATATACACTTCAGGGTGTCCAAAGATCCAGAAAAGGTGTTGCCAGATAACAGCATTACCACCCATATTCGGATCAAAGAAGCCTGAACCGAATAATCGATCAAACATCATTAGGAACAACCCAACTGTCAATGCCGGGAAAGCGAATAAAATTAGTGCGCTTGCGACAAATGCAGACCATGTAAATAATGGCATACGCATATAGGTCATACCTGGTGCTCTCATATTTACAATCGTTACAAGGAAATTAATTCCCCCCATTAATGTACCTGCACCAGATATTTGTAAACCTAGAACATAGTAATCGACACCTTCACCAGGTGACGTAGTGGATAATGGCGCATATGCTGTCCAACCAGCATCTGCTGCCCCACCTGTAAACCAACCAACATTAAGCATAATCCCACCGAATAAGAACAACCAAAAACCAAGTGAGTTTAAAAATGGAAAGGCGACATCTCTTGCCCCAATTTGTAAAGGTACTACCGCATTCATAAATGCAAAGATCAATGGCATTGCTGCCAAGAAAATCATGGTCGTCCCATGCATAGTAATAAGTTCATTGTAAAACCCTGCACTAACGAAGTCGTTCATAGGTTTTACTAATTGCCATCTTATTGCTAGTGCTTCTAATCCACCTAGAATGAAAAATAATCCACCAGCAACTAAATACAGAATAGCAATTTTTTTGTGGTCTACTGTCGTTAAGTAATCCCACAACACTGAGCCAAAGCTTCTTTTTTTCGTTGCTACCATTGTGCTCACGTTAGGTTAACCTCCCTTTATTTCTATCGTCCGAATCCTTTATTTTGCGCTTTCTGGAGTAATTTCAGAAGGCTTTAATTGCATTAAATAATCCGCAATCTTTTCTGCCTCTTCTTCACCAATTGTATCTTCATTTAAATAAGGTGCTTCAAGCATTCCGTTTCCAGGTTTCTTTTCTGCTGGATCTAGAATCCATCCGACTAACTCCTCTTTAGTATGCTCTAATACTCCAGCTACCATAGATCGGTCACCAAAATTGGACAAATTAGGTCCTACTGATGGAGTATTGTCAAGTGCATGACAGGATAAACAACTTTGTTCAAAAAGCGCCTTTCCTTCTTGAGCTGTCGTAGATTCAGGGGTTGCTTCTGGGTCTACATTTTGCATATCCTCCACCCATTGATCATATTCATCTTGACTTACTGCAACAATTTTGAAATCCATTAATGAGTGAGAATCTCCACAGAATTCCGCACATTTCCCCCAATAAACGCCCTCTTCATTCGCTTCAATATACATGGTGTTCTCATTGTCAGGGTTTACATCCATCTTACCAGAAAGTGCAGGCACCCAAAATGAGTGAATCACATCACTTGATAGCATATTCAAATAAACTTTTTCTCCAACAGGGATATACAAATCCTGACTTGTTTGAATTTGTTCCTCTGCATACTCAAAATGCCACCAGAATTGACTCCCCGTAACATTAATATTAATGCTATCCTCTTTTTTTGACTCGTCAGCTAAGTCATATGTAACGGCTATAGTCGGTACTGCAATTATGAGCAATAGTAAGATCGGAATTGTTGTCCAAACAATCTCAAGTGTTTTGTTACCTTCGACTTGTTTTGGAATTTTGTTTTCCTCACCCTTTTTCTGACGGAACTTCATGATGACGTATACGTAGATAATCATAACGATTAAAAATACTACAATCATCACTAAAGTAGAAATAATAATGACTTTAAATGATTCCTCTGCCCCGTATCCTTTTGGCATCAATGCAGTTAAATTATCTTTACCACAAGCCGAAAGAACTAACACCATCAATGAAAACAAGGACAGAGTTCGGATTTTTCCCATCCATTCTTTCATCTTTATACCTCTCTTTCTATAGATACATACTAAATTATTATTTAGAAAAACTTGATAAAAATCAAGTTCTACTGACAATAAATTGTGATTTACAATAAATTATTTGGCAATGTGAATAGTATCAATGATAGAAACATTACCGTAAGATAAATCAATGAATAGACAAACATCTGATTTGCCCATTTTTTGTCATCTTTCACAAAAAAGCCTTTTACAGATAACAAAAACCAGCCTATCGTTAGCAATGCTGCAAGAATGACAAACATATAACCAATACCATGTAGAAAAAATGGAATTGGTAGTAAGCAGGTTACATATAGTATCATCTGTCGTTTCGTGATCGCAAATCCATGAACTACTGGGAGCATAGGGATGTTTGCGCTTCGATAATCATCCACCTTTTTCATTGCGATAGCTAGAAAATGTGGTGTCTGCCATATAAATACTAATAAAAATAAAATCCAAGCAACTGGATGCAAATTAGGTTCCACACATGCCCAACCAATTAATGGGGGTACGGCACCAGAAAGGCTTCCTATCGCTGTATTAATGGTATATTTCCTCTTGGACCACATCGTATACAAGATAACATAACTAAACCATCCAATAAAACCATAAAGCGCGGCCTGAAAGGATGCTAGCGATAATGTTAATAGTCCTATTAGAGAAAAAGCTGTTCCTAATATTAATACATGCTGTAAAGAAACAGTGCCAGTAACAGTCGGCCTATTTTTTGTACGAGCCATCACCCGATCAATATCACGGTCATAATAGTTATTTAAAACACAGCCACCAGCTATCACAAAAGCTGTTCCAATCACACAAACTAACAGTAGATGCCAATTCGTCTTTAAGGAGGTTCCAGTATAATAGAGAGCTAGCCAAAATCCAGCAAATGCAGTCAACGTATTAGAATTTATTATGCCTATTTTTAATAAAGCTTTGAGATCAGACCATTTAAAAATATACTCACTAGACTTTGTTACAAATACGGAATCATTTGTCGATAACTCCATCTTATCCATTATAGTATTCCCTCCTTTCTACCATTACAAAACAAAAATAATCAATTATATCCAATGATATTGTATCACGGATTTAATCAGTGTGCTATTTAACTTTCATTTTCCATTGTAATTATGACATTTTTGTGAACTTTAACAGTTTCCTCCTAACCATGAACAAATCTATATCATTATTTGATATAATAATGATTCATGACAGGGTTTACTATAGGAAAATGGTGAGTTACAACATAATCTCACACACTATATAATTACTAGCATAATCTTTAAAGACTTTGCAAGAATTTTATGTCATTTTTTGTATCATTATGCTATGATGCCATTATAATCCATGCACAGGAGATTGGAAAGAGTGAATTTATGAGTAAACAAATGATTAAGTCATTAAAAGTTTTATCTATTATTACTACATTATGTATGATTTTCGTATTAGTAGGTGGGGCATTAGTTACGAAAACAGAATCAGGAATGGGCTGTGGGGCGAATTGGCCATTTTGTTATGGGGAATGGTCGAAAGAAATGTTCATTGAATTAAGTCACCGACTAGTTTCAGGGCTTGCTGGAATATTGGTATTAGCTTTATCGATTTTGTCTTGGAAATTTTACGGACACATTCGTGAAACGAAATTTTTAGCCTTCATATCCTTTTTCTTTTTAGTACTTCAAGGGTTAATTGGTGCCGCTGCTGTCCTTTGGCCTCAATCGGATTTTGTCCTAGCATTACACTTTGGAATATCACTAATATCCTTTGCTGCTGTCTTACTTCTGACATGTTTAATTTTTGAAATTGATCAAAAATTTGATGCGGATTCGTTACATATAACACCAGTTTTTAGACGTCAGTTTCTATATTTAACTATCTATATTCTAATTGTTGTATACACAGGGGCACTAGTAAGACATTTAGACTCAAGTCTAGCATGCCCGAGCTGGCCATTTTGTGACAACAGCACTCCCTTTTCCATTGATTATCACCTTGGTCAATGGGCACAAATGATTCATCGTGTGTTAGCTGGGGTTGCGTTTATTTGGACTTGGGTATTATTATTTTCTATTTTGAAAAAATATTCAGATTTTAAAGTAATGAAGCAAGGATGGATCATTCAGACTACATTCATCACTTTTCAAGTATTGCTTGGTGCATTCGTTATTTTTACAAGAGCTAACCTTATGATTGCTCTCTTACATGCTCTAGTAATTACTTTATACTTTGGATTTTTGTGTTACTATCTACTTCTATCTTACAGAAGCACAAAAAAAGGCGAGACCAATTAAGGTCTTGCCTTTTTTGTATTGATTCTTCTCGTAGATTGAGCTATTTTTCTTTTATTTTTCGTTTTAAAAGGATTAGCAGATGGTTGTTTTTCTTCTTCTGTTGTCAATTCCTTAAGATTTCGGTTATAGTTTACATGTCTTGCTATATTGTTTAGAATACCAACCGAAAATAATGATACAACCAATGATGTTCCACCATAACTAACAAATGGTAATGGCACTCCAGTAATTGGTAATAATCCACTTATTGCTCCTAAATTTATAATGGATTGAATGGCGAACATGGATGAAATACCAATTGCTATCAGAGCTCCAAACCTGTTTTCACATTGCTTTGCAATAAACAGTCCTCTTAGTACAATGATAGCTATGTTCACTACTACAAATAATACTCCAAATAAACCTAGCTCTTCGGCGATGACCGCCATGATAAAATCACTTTCCGCTTGAGTTAAATATCCTAGCTTCTGAATACCTTGTCCTATTCCAGAACCTGAAATCCCACCAGTAGCTATCGCGATATAGGATTGAATGAGCTGGTATCCACCATGATCTGGATCGGCAAATGGTTGGTAGGCTCCGGTAAATCGTGATATTTTTTCATCTGTTAACATATGGATTCCAAGCGCAATTAAAACTGTAAATCCTATGGAAATTAAGACAAACAGATGGCGAAATTTAATCCCTGAACTAAAAATAACGGAACAAGCAATGGCGAATATGATCGCACCTGTACCGATATCTGGCTGAAGCACTACTAGCCCAACTAATAAACTAGTAATAATAAGAGGTGGTAAAACCCCTTTAAAAAAATCACCTATGTATTCCTGCTCTTGTTTTTTCGTGTAAACAGATGCAAGATAGATAATGATGCCAATTTTAACAAATTCGGATGGCTGAATAGAAAATGAACCGATATATATCCATGATTTTGCGTTATTAACAGTCGCACCAAACAAAAGTACTGCGAATAAAGAAATAATCAATAATAAAACAATCCATTTAGTCAGCTTATGGTAAAATTTATAATTAAAAAAACAGGCAAATAGAAATCCTGCTAATCCAATTACAAACCACATTGCTTGTTTTAGCATTAATTCATAAGCTGGCTCTCCCTCTAAATAAGAAGTTACCATACTCGCACTATATACCATCACTATTCCAAATCCAGCTAACAATAGGGGTGGTAACATTAAGATAAAATCAAAAGTTTTCCGTTTTGGCTTCATAATGAATACCTCTTATATTTTAAATATAGTAGTCTACTGATTTACTACATACTCTATTCTATCATAAAATATAAAAACCTTGCCAATATGGCAAAGTTCCTAATTAAAAATATTATACTTTTTGTGATGCTTCATGCAATACATTCAATTGTCTCTCTAGATTCTCAAGCAATTCTTTTCCGTCTTTTTCATCTATTAGATTAAGTCTAACGGCAAAATCAATTTCTCTAGACAAACCAAACATTTGTGTATCTAATACTTCTTCGTATAGAGGACATTGCGGCATCGTTAAATTATCTATTTGAACTTTGATCAACTGTAAAATTTTATCTGCATCAGCCTTTAGAAGTGCATATGCCTGCTCTTCTTTACTAACCGCCACATCAGGTATCAAAAAAATCCCCTCCGTCAAAAACTTACTTCTATACTTTATATTATCGTGAATAAAGGAAAATTGCAAGATAATACAAGGTTGTTTACTAATATTCTATTCTATTAATTCACATTCATGCATTTTTTATTCCACTCTGCTATTCTTATATAGGGGTGATAAATTTGATTATACAAATTAAGGGAAATGTAAAATATCCAATTACATTGGACCCTAGTGTTTGGATTTTTGATGATCGAAAAATTCTGTTAGAAGATGCGTTCAAGGATAAGGTTATAGAAAAAAATGAGGAAGAATTTTCTGGACAAGATAGTAATCGAGTCAAGCCACAAGTGCACAATAGTATTAAGAAATATAATAAAGATGAATTATTACATAGATCTTATGTAATGCCAATATACGATTTTATTGGTAATGCAGAAATAAATGAGGAAACTGAATCTGTTCAATTAGAAACATCAGAAGAAGTCATCGATATTACGATTGATCAATTGAATTCTGGCTTGCTTCTATTCTCGATCGAAGGTAAACAAATTAAAGAAAATGGACCTGCCTATTTCCTATTCGGTGATGGGTCTAATCAAGAGGCTCCCATAAAAGGACTTAAAGTCATCCACATACTATAATATTTAATATAACGTATCTACAGCTTTTAACTAAAAAGCCATTATCATCTGACAACCTTCTCTAAAAGTGTATGTATATTTTCAAACATAAAACGAAAAATATTCATATAAAGAGGAGGTTATTTTTTATGGTGAAATATATAACAATTGCTTTCGTTTTATTTTTTATGGTAGCCTGTGGTCAGCAACAACAGGAAAGTCAAACGAATGAACAAAATGATTTAGGAACGGTACAGCTACAAAATTCTGATCCAGCTCAACAAGAAAATATGAGTAACCAAGATAAAGCGAAATACCTAGCAAATGTGGCAAGTCAAGTGCCCGATGTCAATGACGCAACAGCACTCATCACTAATCGCGGCGTAATCATAAGTATTGACGTAAATGAAGACCTTGATCGCTCCGAGGTAGGTTCCATTAAATTTTCGGTGCTAGAAGCTATACAGCATGATCCATACGGAGAAAATGCCATTATTGTTGCAGATCCAGATATGCATGAAAGATTGAAAGGAATTGGAGATAAAATACAGCAGGGCCATCCAATTGAGGCAATTACTGAGGAATTATCCAATATTACTGGTCGATTAATTCCTGAAATTCCATTGAACGAAAAACAGTCCGAAAAAATAGATCAAAATAAGCAAAAAATGGACGAAGAAAAAGATCAGGAATTAGAAAATATTACAGATGAGCAATCTAATCATCAAAAGGATCGTTAATGCTAACGATCCTTTTTCCTTTCTTATTGTTTTGCTTTATTGTAATAGTTTACACCATATTGGGAACCTTCAGAAACCATTTCTGCATTTTCTAAGCTAGAATCCTCTGGATGTCCTGCAGAATTAATCGGCAAATCTGTATCCTTCTTTCTTAGAGAATCAGATATTTTTTGGAATTTATTTTTTATTTGAGCCCTTCTCGATTTTCCCATCAACGCATAGGATAATGTGACAACAGCTGCTCCACCGAGTGCACTTGTGATTTTTTTATTCATTTCTCTCACCCTCTCCTTACCTTCTGTTATAAGTTATATACCCTATCAAAACTAACTAAAACATTTTAGGTCTGACAAAATATGTTACAATAAAAAAAGAAAGTTTTATAAAAGTGACCAGAGGTGATTGAATGAGGGTAAAATGTGTCATCTGTGATAAAATCAATCGAATCGATAATGACTGCCCACAAGCAAAAAAGCTTAGAAATAGATTAATTCATACGTATATGTGCCCATCATGTCATGAGCGAATTACAAAAAAGACAAAAACAAGAAAACAATCAGGAAATTTTCGTCTATACCAAAATAAAAAGGTAAAGGATGAATTTCTCTCTTAAAGATAGCTATAGCTAAAATAGAAAAAGCCTGGGAGTCCCAGGCTTTTTCAAGTCGTACATTAAGATGGATTAATGATCATTTTGTGGTTGATGTTTCCGCTCTTGATGGAGTCTTAAACGATAAACTCCCATCACAATCGCTATTATAAATAAACTTTCTGCTAATGGTAAATTAAGACCAAAGATCAGCGTTAAGAAGAACATTCCAATAAACAGTAGTATATAAATGATCAATGATTTTAAAGGTGATAGTTTCTTCGCAAATCCGAACTTATATGCAATAATTGCGAATACGACAACAGTTAAGTATAAAAAGAAAAATCCTCTAATTAAAAGGCCCATCTCTTCATCATTGGCCATATTTACTTCTGTCCCTAAATCTCTCATAAAAAAGTCTGCAATTGGCCAAAGATTGTTAGGTACTTCGATAACCATATCCGTCTTCATTGTTAACCTCCATTATTTCTCTCCATAATCTCTATCATACTAAATAAGAATATGATATGCTAGTAAAATGAGAATATTGTTAAGGTTGGTGTGTCGAAATTGTCTACGATTCAATGGTCAAAATTATTTTTAGCAATATTTGTTATCCTATCTTTCTCTGCAGCAGGGGTTGGAATTGCCCTAAGAAATATTTGGGTTATTGTTGGATCCATTATTCTCGGCTTTTTGCTAATGGGATATGGTATAGCCCAAAAGAAAAAAACAAATGCTTAAAGTTAAAGAAAATTCGAATTAGTTCATCAGGATATGATCTAATTCGAATTCTTTATGTACAATATAATTTGCCTTATTTTAATTCAATGTAATCATTCATCAAACGTTCGTATATCTGTTTATTACAGGTTAAAATTGTATTATTATGCAGTAAATCTATTGGATTACCGTTTGCCTGAACGGTAATGCCACCTACCTCATTAACTAAGATAAATCCTGCTGCAAAATCCCAAGGCGCGAGCTGCATCGTTAAATATGCATCTATAATCCCTTCTGCAAGAAAAGCAAACTCTAGCGCCGCTGAACCATAGGATCTCGTTCCCCTACTATCAATAATCAGCTGTTGTATTTTCTTTTCATTGATGCGTTTATTTTCACAAGCTATTATACTGTTCATGGCAATAATACTTGTTTCTAAACGAACCTCATCATTCAGCGGTTTTAGTCTAGTATCATTTCGGTAAGCCCCTTGTCCTTTAACAGCGGTATAAAGCACATCATCCATTACATTATAAATGAGACCAATTTCACCAATACCGTCATGATAAATCCCAATAGAAATAGCAAAATTTCTTTTTTGGTGAACAAAATTCATCGTGCCATCAATTGGATCTATAATCCATACAATGCCATCAAGTGATTCCACCTTATCACCATAACCCTCTTCTCCTATTAACTTATGATCTGGGTAATTGGCTTTTATGTTCTCCACAAAAAATTGCTCAGTAGCTCTATCAACATCTGTTACGAGATCATTTGCATTTGATTTTGTATCGATTTTGAAGGCTTGCTCCATTTGTTCACGAATGTTATCTCCAGCTTGGTATATCCATTTCTTTGTATTGATTAGTAGCTCTTCTCGGATGGCATCATTCATTGCATTTCCTCCGTTCCAAAATATCAGTAGCTTCTATTTTAGCAAAAATTCAGAAAAATTGAAAATAGAACAGTATTAGTTGCAATCAAATTAGAATTAATATAAAATTATAATTATGTTAAATTAATCAGGAAGGTGACAGATATGACTTTTTCAGGTTTCGAAGCAAAGGATTTTGATACATTTACAATAGAGGGACTAGATGAAAGAATGGAAGCCATCCAAAAGCGAATTCAACCGAAATTCAAACAGATCAGTGAAGAAATTATTTCTGACCTAGAAGAAGCGGTTGGCCAAGATATGTACCTTCATATAGCCCGACATGCTCGTAGAACAGTTAATCCGCCAAAAGACACTTGGTCAGCTTATGCACATAATAAGAGAGGCTACAAAAAACACCCACATTTTCAAGTTGGATTGTGGCATGATCATGTTTTTGTTTGGTTAGCCTATATCTATGAATTACCACACAAAAGTGAAATTGCCAAGAAATTTTTGGATGAAATAGATGATATAAAAAGCACCGTACCAGTAGATTACCAAGTCTCTCTCGACCACATGGAAAACAAAGCAGAATCATTAAAACACATAAATTTAGAAAAGGCCCTGCAAAGATTTCAGAATGTGAAAAAAGGTGAATTTTTAATTGGACGACAATTTAAAGCAGATGACCCGATTTTAAGAGACGGAAAGGTATTTATTCAAGAAGTGAAAGACATTATTCAAACATTAGCTCCGCTATACAAGTCATCTCTGCTATAAATTAACGATCTCATGCTGCTCCAATGTCTTCGCCTTTTTTATGACGCGAAACGGGACATAACCTGATTGCTTTTCAAATTGTCGATCTAATTGCTTCTCTTCCGATTTTGATGGAACAATTTGTTTAAAGCGATGATAAGCAAGCATCAAATCCTGTTTCGCTACACCTTTTTCATAGACTTTTTCAATAATGGAATAATAATTAACAACATCAATAATTTCCTCTGTTGACCAACTTTCATTAAGTGGATAACTATAATTCATAAAAACACCTCTTTAACTATATCTATTCCTATTTTAGCATAATTCATAAATTTATCATAAAAGCTAGCTATTGCACGATCAATTTGCTATAATACATTTTGTTTTATTATTTTTCCGTGTAAAAGGAGCAACAATCATAGATGTTAACCCAAAATGAAACACCACTATTCAGTGGTTTAAAAGCACATATAGAGAAAAATCCACGCGCTTTTCATATCCCAGGTCATAAACAAGGAAAAGGGATGGATCCCAAATTTCGCAAATTCCTGGGTGAGAATACGTTATCACTTGATTTAATAAATATTGAGCCATTAGATGACCTACATCATCCTCGTCATATTATAAAAGAGGCACAAGAGTTAGCTGCAGAAGCTTTCGGAGCGGATCATACTTATTTTTCTGTACAAGGTACAAGTGGTGCTATTATGACGATGATTATGAGTGTTTGTTTGCCTGGTGATAAGATCATAGTACCAAGAAATATTCATAAGTCCGTTTCTTCTGCTATTATATTTTCTGGAGCTGTACCGATATTTATTCATCCCGAGCTTGACCATAAATTAGGAATTTCACACGGGATCACACCGAACGCTGTTCAAAATGCATTAGAAGCACACCCAGACGCAAAGGCTGTATTAGTAATTAATCCAACTTATTTCGGCATTGCTGCTGACCTAAAAAAAATCGTAGAAATTGTCCATCAATACCAGATCCCTGTACTAGTAGATGAAGCACATGGGGTGCATATTCATTTTCATGAAAGGCTTCCATTATCGGCAATGCAAGCAGGAGCAGATATGGCAGCAACAAGTGTCCATAAATTAGGTGGATCTTTAACACAAAGCTCTGTCTTAAATGTGAAGGATGGTTTGATTAATCATGAAAGAGTCCAAACAGTCATGTCTATGCTCACTACCACTTCCACTTCCTATATATTGCTTGCTTCATTAGATATTGCCCGTAGGTACTTAGTACAAAATGGGATGTCTTTATTATCTGAAACAATCGAAAATGCCAGATATCTTAGAAAGGAAATAAATAAGATACCTACTCTCTATTGCCCTGGCAGTGACTTACTTGGAACAGAGGCGACCTTTGATTACGATCCAACCAAGATTATTATCTCTGTCAAAAATTTAGGAATTACTGGGCATGAAGCAGAGATATGGCTACGCTTGAATTATCAAATCGAAGTGGAATTATCGGATATGTACAATCTTTTGTGTATTATTACACCTGCTGACAACCTAGAGGATATGAAGTACCTTCTTTCAGCTTTAAATCATTTAGTGGACACACATTATTCTTCAGCAAACGATACAACTGTAAAAGCACAAGTTCCCGATATTCCAATTTTAGCAGTAAGTCCTAGAGAGGCGTTTTATGCGGAATATGAAGTCATACCTTTGAAGAACTCCGCTGGTAGAATCAGTGCTGAATCGATTATGATATATCCTCCAGGAATACCTATATTTATACCTGGTGAAATTATATCTGAAGAAAACCTACAATATATTTATCATAATTTACAGTCGAATTTACCTGTTCAAGGTCTTCAGGACGAAAGCTTGCAAATGATAAGAGTTTTAAAAGAGCATAAAGCATTTAAATAGAGCTGTAGTTTTCTACAGCTCTTGATTTATGAAGTGATAGGACGTTAAGGAGTTTTTATAGTGGCAGGATCAGCTATTTCATATCCTTTATCCCTTAAGCCTTTTACAATATCAGCGAGTGCTTCGGAAGTCCAAGGTCTGTCATGCATTAATAGATTTGCACCATTTCTTAACTCTGGAGCATTTAACATAATCTCTGTTATTGCCTGCTTTGACTGGTATTCACTTACCCAATCATATCCATAGCTCCAGTTCATTAAAAGCATTCCTTCTTTTTCAACTAAGTTCTTCACAAAGTCTGTGTTGGCACCATTTGGCGCTCGGAAAAATTGTGGTTTTTCTCCAATAATTTCATTAATTAGAGCATTGAGTGATAATATTTCTTCTCTTTGTATTTCTTCATCTACTTCTGTTAAATTTTGATGATTAAACGTGTGATTCCCAATTGCGAATCCCATCTCGTGAATTTGTTTTAAAGTATTCTTTTTCTTTTCTGTTTCAAGGAAATGGCCATTCACAAAAAAAATCGCAGGTGCTTCTAATTCACTTAAGGTTTTTGCCATTTCTAGTGCATGGTCATCTGGTGCATCATCAATCGTCAAAAGAACGACCTTTTCGTTTGTTCCTTCCTTAATTGGCTCTAGAAACCAAACATCATTTATTATGTATAGTGGTTCTTTTTGAACAAGGTGATTAGACTCTTCTACTGAGTCCTGAGCAGAATCTGACTTTACAGGTGGATCCTGTTCATCTTTGTTGTTTTCTTCTGTTTTATCCATTACCTCTTCGTTTGAAGAAGCTATATTATCTTGTTCCTTTTCAGACGATTTATTTTCATTACTACAGCTACAAAGAAGCATCAAAACAAATACGATTATAGCTAAAAAGATTCCCTTTTTCATAAAGATCCCTCACTTTACAACAATTTACATAAACGACTAGAAAAAAGAGTCTGCTAGGCAGACTCTTATCCATTTATTTTACGATATGAATTGGTGAACCAATTGCTACTTCAGCAGCTTCCATCGTAATTTCACCTAGTGTTGGGTGAGCATGAATGGTTAAAGCTAAATCTTCAGCTGTCATGCCTGCCTCAATTGCTAGACCAATTTCAGAAACCATATCACTAGCATTTGGACCTGCAATTTGACCACCGATGATTAAACCATCCTCTTTACGAGTGATTAGCTTCATAAAACCATCCCCAGCATTTAACGAGAGTGCTCGACCATTTGCTGCAAATGGGAATTTAGATGCTACCACATCATAACCTGCTTCTTTTGCTTCTTCCTCTGTATAGCCAACTGATGCTAATTCTGGATCAGAGAATACAACAGCAGGAATCGCATTGTAGTCAATTTCTGCATTTTCACCAGCAATGGCTTCCGCAGCAATTTTACCTTCATAAGAAGCTTTATGCGCAAGCGGTGGACCTTCCACAATATCACCAATTGCATAAATATTTTCTACATTTGTGCGACATTGCTTATCGATTTTAATAAGTCCTTTTTCAGTCATTTCAATTCCAACTTGTTCAAGGCCTATTTCAGCTGTGTTAGGGCGACGTCCAACGGTTACTAATACATAATCTGCTTCAATTGTTTCTTCTTTTCCTTTTGCTTCATAAGTAACTTTCACACCATTATCGGTTTCTTCTACCCCTTTAGCTGTGGCACTTGTAATAATTGTTGCACCTTTTTTCTTCAATTTCTTCTTCACAAGTGCACTCATTTGCTTTTCAAAACCATTTAAGATATCTTTTAAACCTTCAATAATGGTTACTTCTGTTCCAAAGCTTGCATAAGCTGAACCTAATTCGGTACCTACATATCCGCCACCAATAACGACTAATTTTTTCGGTACTTCTTTTAAATTCAATGCTCCAGTAGAATCTAGCACACGATCAGAGAACTTGAATGTTGGTAATTCAATTGGTGTAGAACCTGTTGCAATAATGCAGTTTTTGAAGGTATAAGTTTGAGAATTTTTGTCATCCATTACCTTTGCTGTATTTTTATCAACAAAGTACACTTCACCTTTTACAATGTCTACCTTGTTACCTTTAAGAAGTGATTCCACTCCACCAGTTAATTTTTTAACAACAGAGCCTTTCCATTCTTGTACTTTGGAAAAATCAACGGAAACATTCTCTGTTTTGATGCCCATTGTTTCATCACCTTGAGCATATTCAGCACGGTGTCCTGCTTGGATTAGCGCTTTGGATGGGATACAGCCTACATTTAGACAAACTCCACCAACATTGCCTTTTTCTACTACAGTAACCTTTTGACCAGTTTGTGCTGCACGAATTGCTGCAACGTATCCTCCTGGTCCCGCTCCAACTACTAACGTATCTAGTTCAATTGGGAAATCTCCAACAACCATTATTACCCCTCCATCATAATTAATTGTGGGTCTTCAAGTAAACGTTTAATTTGATTTAATGCTAATTGTGCTGTTGCACCATCAACGATTCGATGATCAAAGCTTAATGATAATGCTAAAACAGGTGCAACAACAATTTCGCCGTCTCTTACAACAGGCTTCTCTGCTATACGACCTATTCCGAGAATGGCAGCTTCTGGATAGTTAATTACTGGAGTAAACCACTGTCCACCTGCAGAACCGATATTAGAAATAGTACAAGAAGCACCCTTCATTTCATTTGGAGCAAGTTTTCCTTCTCTTGCTTTAACTGCGAGCTCATTGATTTCTTTAGAAATACTGAAGATAGATTTAGCATCAGCATTCTTAACAACTGGTACTAGTAAACCTTTCTCTGTATCTGCAGCAATTCCAATATTGTAATAATGCTTTTGCACAATCTCATCAGTGTCATCATCAATGGAAGCATTTAAGATTGGGTATTTAGATAATGCAGAAACTAAGGCTTTTACTACGTATGGTAAGTAAGTTAACTTAATTTCTTGCTCTGCTGCAACAGGCTTGAATTTTTTGCGGTGAGCAACAAGTGCTGTAACATCAACTTCATCATGTAATGTAACATGTGGAGCTTTGTGCTTAGAATTAACCATCGCATTAGCAATTGCTTTACGAATTCCACTCATTTTCTCACGTGTTTCTGGATATTCACCTTCAGGCTTAGCAGCTGGTGTTGTTGTTGCTTTTGCTTCCTCTTTTGGTTGATCTGCAGATGCTTCTGCTTTTTGATCACCATTAATGAAGGCGTCAATGTCTTCTTTTAAAACACGATTATTTTTGCCTGTTCCAGAAACTTCTGCAATGTTAACATTGTTATCACGTGCATATTTTCGCACAGATGGCATTGCAATTACTCGATTATTTGGATCCTTACTAGACGCTTCAGTATCTGGTGATTCTTCTTTCTTTTCCTCTTGTTGCTCAGGCTTTTCCTCTTTTGGTTCATCTGGTTTTGATTCTTCAGCAGAACCTTCTTCACCCTCATAGCCTTCTGCATCAATAGTAATAATTGTTTCACCAACTGTAGCGACAGATCCTTCTTCAAAATGTACTTCCTTCACGGTGCCGTCCACTGGTGATGGAATTTCGACAACGGCTTTGTCATTTTGCACTTCACATAGCACATCATCTTCTTTAATTTCTTCGCCAGCTTTAACAAACCATTTTACGATCTCACCTTCATGGATACCTTCTCCAATATCAGGTAATTTAAATTCAAAAGCCATTCTATTGACCTCCCGTCCAGTATTAATTCATTAGAAATTGATGACTTTGTTTGCTTTTTCGATAATATCATTATAATTTGGAAGCCATACTTCTTCTGCTTGTGTAAAAGCATATACAGTATCTGGTGCAGCTACTGTCAAAATCGGAGCTTCTAAATGTAGGATTGCACGTTCTTGTACATTTGATACAATATAGGACGCTAATCCTGCTTGTCTTTGTGCTTCTTGCACCATTACCATACGGTTTGTTTTCTCGACGGATTGCACAATTGTTTCAAAATCGATTGGCATGACTGTGCGTAAATCGATAACTTCCGCTTGAATTCCGTCTTTTTCTAGTTCTTCTGCTGCTTTCAATGCAGAATGAACCATTGCTCCATATGCAACTAATGTTACGTCAGTACCTTCGCGTTTCACCTGAGCTTTTCCTAATTCGATTGTATAATCTTCCTCAGGCACTTCTTCACGGAAGGAACGATATAACTTCATGTGTTCCAAGAATACTACTGGGTCATTATCTCTAATAGAAGAAATTAATAAACCTTTCGCATCATATGGTGAAGATGGTATGACAACTTTTAAACCAGGTTGTTGTGCTACCAAGCCTTCAAGAGAATCCGCATGAAGCTCAGGTGTATGAACCCCACCACCAAATGGTGAACGAATCGTAATAGGAGCATTCATCGTATTTCCAGAACGATAACGCAAACGTGCCATTTGGCCATTGATAGCATCCATTGCTTCATAAACAAAGCCGAAGAATTGAATTTCAGGAACAGGACGGTAGCCTTGTGTTGCTAAACCAATCGAAATTCCGGCAATTCCTGATTCTGCAAGTGGTGTATCAAATACACGTTCTTCGCCAAATTCTTTTTGTAGACCTTCTGTAGCACGGAAAACCCCACCGTTTTGACCAACATCTTCTCCAAACACTAATACATTTTCATCATTTTTAAGTTCAACTCGTAAAGCATCAGTAATTGCTTGAATCATTGTCATTTGAGCCATCGTTTACTTCGACTCCTTTGCTTCATATTCTTCTAATTGTTCCTGCAAGTGTGCTGGAAGCTCTTCGTACATATTATTGATTAAATCAGATACCTTTTGTTTAGGCTGTTCATCTGTTTTCTTAATCGCAGCTTTGATTTCTTCTTTTGCTTTTTCAATTACTTTGTTTTCTTCCTCTTCTGACCATAATCCTTTTTCCTCAAGGAACTTACGGAAACGAACGATTGGATCCTTCTTCTCCCATTCGTTGTCCATATCTTCCGTACGATAGCGTGTTGGATCATCCCCAGCCATTGTGTGTGGACCATAGCGATAAGTTAAAGTCTCTATCAATGTTGGGCCTTCACCGTTTACCGCACGTTCTCTAGCTTCTTTCGTAGCAGCATAAACAGCTAGAACGTCCATTCCGTCAACTTGAATACCATCAATGCCAGCTGCAACTGCTTTTTGAGCTAATGTCTTAGCAGCGGATTGTTTTTCGACAGGCACAGAAATTGCAAAACGGTTATTTTGTACAACAAAAATCGCTGGTGCTTGATAAGCCCCGGCAAAATTAATTCCTTCGTAGAAATCACCTTGTGATGTACCACCATCACCCGTATAAGTTATTGCAACTGATTTTGCTCCACGTTTTTTCATTCCTATTGCTACACCTGCAGCTTGTGTATACTGTGCACCAATAATGATTTGTGGACTTAATGCATTAACACCTTCAGGCATTTGATTACCATGATAGTGTCCACGAGAGAATAAAAATGCTTGATAGAGTGGCAGCCCATGCCAAATTAATTGTGGTACGTCACGATATCCTGGCAATATAAAATCCTCTTTTTCAAGAGCGAATTGGGTACCTAATTGTGATGCTTCTTGTCCAGCAGTAGGTGCGTAGAAGCCTAAACGACCTTGACGATTCAACGCAATAGAACGTTGATCAAGGATTCTAGTGTAAACCATTCGATACATAAGTTCTTTTAATTCTTCATCTGATAAATCAGGCATTGCATCTTCGTTAACAACTTTACCTTCTTCATTCAGAATTTGAAACGTTTCAAATTGTTCTTCGATATTTTCGACTGTACGCTTCAAAAAGATTCACCTCTTCCTTTCTATAACCCCAAAATGTAATTTATCAAAAATAGCTTTCCCAAAAGATTAAAAAATCTGTACCAAAGTCATCATTATTGCTTTACCCGCTATCGTTACTACTAATCAATTTTGGGTCAAGAACATCTGTTACATATGATTTAAAAAATCAAATTGGTACAATTTTTATTCATGTATAGTTTAGCCTATTGAACGAAGATGGTCAAACACTTTGCAACAATTAATATAATTTTTTTGTGTTTTTCTATGTTTCGTTAACAGAAAAAAGTATCTCACTTTTTTAAAACTGTTTCATTATTAAATTATATCTGTACTATTTTATTCGTGCAAAATAAAGGCGATATAAGCAATTTTTTAGTATCCGCTTACATTGCTGCACTAAAAAACATCATATTTTTTCAATACTTTGGAGTATAAATCATAGCTTCGGCAAAATTTTTCTCTACTGAATTTAAAAATTCCAAAATGTGCAAAAAAACCTTCGAGTTAACTCGAAGGCTTATTCATACACAACATTCATTTCAGTTTCTTCATAAAATTGCTTTTTTAATTCATTATATGTATCTGTCTGTTTATTAAAGGTTTCATTTAATTGAATTACTTCTTCATACGTTTGATTTACTTTATCTATTTGGCTTCGCAATTCCTCTTCGGTCAATTCTTCCTTTGTAAATAGTTCATATAGCTTCTGATCTTCATCTAATGAGGATTGATAAGCTTTATTTAAATTTCCATAGCTAGCATATCTTTCCTCCATAGCTTTCACCATTTTCTCTGCCGTTCCTTGAAGGTCATCCTCTAAATCCTTGACCAATTCTTTTGCTTTAGAGAATTCCTTTTCTCCTGCATCAATGCTTTCTTTTTCTTTTTTTAATAGCTCTCTTCTTTCATTAATATTCGTAATTGCCTGCTCACTTAAGTCTGTAATTTCGTCCATCTGGTCTGAGGAAAGTTCAATGATTTGATTATAAACTTCTTGTTCTTTCTCTTCTAAATCTGCAAACGATTCTTGTTGTTCTGCAAAAGGCTGCTCTAATTCTACTGATTTTTCCAAATGCTCATACATTTTATTCGCAACTGAATCCCCACTACAAGCAACAAGTATACATGCAGCCAAAATGAATAAAAATGATATTTTTTTCATCTACTAAAACTCCTTTTAACAATTCTTCTCCTCTAATTACAACTATATTATTATAACATAAATAGTTTCCAAAAAAATTACTTTCTGGTGATTATTTATTGAAATCACAAGTGATTACTGTTTGTTTTTCTATATTTTTTTCCTGACATTATGTATTATATAGGATAAGATGAAATGTAAAGAGGTGTTATAATTGATAACAATGAAGGATATTATACGCGAGGGAGATCCCATCCTCAGAAAAGTAGCATCCGATGTAGAGCTTCCTCCAACAGCAGAAGAAAAGAATATCTTGGAATCCATGCTTGAATTCTTAAAAAATAGCCAAGATGAAGAATTAGCAAAAAAATATGATTTACGTCCAGGAGTGGGGCTTGCAGCACCACAAATCGGAATTTCTAAAAGAATGTTTGCTGTCCATTTTCAGGATTTCGATGGAGCTGAATATAGCTATGGTTTATTTAATCCTAAAATCGTCAGCCATTCTGTAGCAAAGACCTATTTATCCAATGGTGAAGGATGTCTATCAGTTGATAGAGAAGTACCAGGTTATGTGCCTCGTTATCAAAAGATCACATTAAAAGCAACTGACTTAAATGGAAATGAAGTTAAATTAAAACTAAAAGGCTATGCTGCAATTGTGTTTCAACATGAGCTTGATCATTTGAATGGAGTGATGTTCTATGATCACATTAATAAAGGCGATCCATTCTTCATTCCAGATAATACTATAGCATGTGACCAATAAGGTAATAGCTATCACTTAAAGCTCTTACTACGAGCATTTAAAAGCTTGTTAAAAAAGGTTCTTTGATGGGGAGTGGTTAACCCCCTCCCCTTTTAACCAAACGTTTTCTTTTTATCCCCTCTGTTATAACCTTCTATATAACCCATTCAGTATTTAAAAAGATAATTCCTTCAAATCGTTTATTTCTTTATTAGAACAAATATTCTTCAAAATCTCTCCATTGCCATTCTAATCCAAGTATACCTTGCTCACTAGTTTCTATTTATGACAATTACTATTTAGCCATTCGGAAGCTCTATAGTACAGCAAAAATAATTGGGTCGATCCTATTTATCAGTTGTTTACAGGTTGTAGAAAGAGGAAACACTTATATAAGATAATAAAGTAATAAAGGAGTATAAAATGGCTATTAAAAACGAAAACGACAATCGGTTTTATTACTCAAATCGTAACCTGTGGGCTGGAATTTTATTTGGAATCGGTATTGTGGCTTTTTTAGATGAAACAATTTTTCATCAACTATTACGGTGGCATCACTTTTATGACAAATCCACAACCGATATTGGACTGATTTCCGACGGTTTTTTTCATGCTTTTAGTTGGTTTGCGACTATTGGTGGCTTGTTTATCTATGCTGATCTTCGAAGGCGGAACGGACTATGGATCACTAAGTGGTGGGGAGGAGTATTGATCGGAGCAGGTGGGTTCCAGTTATATGATGGCATTATTCAACACAAATTGATGCGGATACATCAGATTCGTTATGTGGAGAATGTCATCATCTATGACCTGATATGGAATGTGCTAGCTGTTGTAATGATCGTAATAGGACTCAGTCTCATTAAAAGTAATAAACAACAGGCGAAGGAGGTTTCAGATGAACCTCAATAACTACATTCTTCATATCGATGGAGCTTACTTCTTTACTCAAGAGCAGTTGATACCTCAAATATTATTGGCGCTACCGTTTGTTTTAACTTTGGTTATGTATATCTTGGCTGTCATAGTCTCCAACCGGCGTCACAAGCGTTGGCCGTTATATCGCACTGTTTGTTGGATATTTGGCGTTCTTTTCGCAATTATTTCCGTTGCAGGCCCTTTAGCTAACCGTGCACTTGTAGATTTTACAGCCCACATGTTTGGTCACTTGTTTTTAGGCATGCTTGCCCCATTGCTGATGGCGCTTGCTGCACCGATGACACTTATGCTAAGAACACTCACGGTTCCCATAGCAAGAAGACTTTCCAAAATGCTAAGGAGTAGACTCTCGCGAATGCTTACCAACCCGATTATTGCTTCCGTTCTGAATATAGGAGGACTCTGGTTGTTATATACTACTAGTCTATACTCGCTTATGCATGATTATTTTCTATTGCACCTAATAGTGCATGTCCATGTTTTCTTAGCTGGCTATTTATTTACAATATCCATGATCTATATCGATCCAATGCCCCATCGTGTTCCTTTTTTGTATCGCGCGATTGTATTATGTGTTGCCTTAACTGGACACGGTATTCTATCAAAATACATCTATGCACATCCACCTAACCATGTAACTATAAATCAAGCAGAACTTGGGGGCATGGTCATGTATTATGGAGGGGATATCATCGACATTGTTATTATCTTCATCCTCTGTTTACAGTGGTTTAGAGCAACCCGACCTCGAACTAGACTAGCTATATTCAGTAATTGTTTCATTTCATATTAACTTTTTTCGATTCAAAAAACTCTCCCTAAGGTAGGTACAGATTTTATTTTTCAATCTGTCCACCATAAGGAGAGCCTGTTATAAATGTATGTTTCTTCGATTATGCCAATTTATGGCCACAATTACCGCAGAAATTCATGCCACTTGTTTTATTACCACAATTGGGGCAAAAATTAGGGATCGCGTTATTTCCATTATTAGCGGGAGATGATTGTGGTGTGCTTGAATTATTTTGATTCATCCCTTTGACCATTTCCTGTGCCATGTTCATCCCCATCATCATACCTGCCATGTCTGTTGCAGTATTACCACCTTCTGATTTACCTTCTGAAATCGCATCAGTGAAGGCTACCTCTTTATAACGATTCATATCACCAATCATACTATGAGATGCAGATTTAGTAATCATATCTTGAATTTCTTTTGGATAATTAAAGCTCATAATAGTAAAACGAGTAATTTCAAATCCATCACTATTTATTTGCATATCTAAATCTTCTTGAATTCCTTTGCCTATTTCAAAGGAATTAGCTTGCAGGTTAAACATATCTTTTCCTTCTTTTGTAATCCACTTCATTAATAACTGATCTAGAATACTAGTTATTCTTAGACGAATGTCCTCCACTAGATAATTATCTTTTACTCCAGCTATATTATCGATTAATTTGACATAGTCAGTTACTTTGAATTGAAATGTTCCGTTCGCTCTAATTGGCATTCCGCCAGGTAATTGCTGTGTTGGAATATTTATTGCACTTTTCGTTCCCCACTTCACCGTAAACTCTTTTGTATTAACAAAAAGCACCTCTACACGCATGCCACTATTAAAACCAAATTTGAAGCCTTTTAATGTAGACAGAAAAGGAACAATTTCGGATTCGATTTCATATTCTCCTTCGTCCTTGAAGACACCTTCAATTTTCCCTTGATCAAAAAAGATGGCATCCTGACCAGGACGAATAATCAGTTTACTTCCTTTTTTTACTTCATCATTATTCCATTTCCAAAAAATCATATCCTCACGGAATTCATTCCATTCAATGACATCTGAAAGTTGCCCCTTAAAAAAATCAAACATGTATAACACCTTTCCTTTCTATTGTTCTATTAAAAGCCTCCACGACTTCCTGTATGAGAGTGACCACCACTAGTCACCCCTCCACCACCATTACCACTGCTATTGTTTTTCTGGATTTTCGTCTTAGAAACTGTTTTTCGCAAATATACATCTTTCCTGTTTACCACTCGAGAGTTTTTCGGATCGACATAGGTTTCATGCTTCACTGTAACACGACCACCCATATTAAAGATCATTGCACCTACAATAACTGCTCCAATTAAAACAGCAAGCAATAACTGAAACCAAGTTTTTAGAAAAATACTATCAGGACTAATGATCGGATTTACTCCAAGGTAAACTGGCACCTCACTAAAAAATTGCTTGGTTGCTTCTAAGAAGTTGTCTGCACTAAGATATGGCGTAATTTTTTCTCTTATTTCATCTAATCTCGAATCAGAAAGATATTTCTGTTTATCTCCAAAGCCAGATAAGTAAACCTCACTTTTGTTCATATCGATAGTAAGAATAACCGTATTTCCATGTTTTTTATCATATCCTGGTGCATTTTCATCATAGAAATCCTCTGTGTATTGTACTACGTCTCTTCCACCAAGATCATTCTCTGTTAAAACAAGGAATGATAACTCATTTTCTTCACTGTATTGTTTCGCAAGCTTCTCCAATTCCTCTTGTTCATCAGCATTAAATAGATCTGCTTCATCATAAATATACTGTTCTTCCGCACTGACAGGAATTGTTAAAAAGGAGAACAGTATTAAAAACAGAATAGATATTAGACCTTTTTTACTTATTCTCATATTAGATCACCACCTAACAGTAACGCAATCGTTTTTAAAACGACAAATGATCCGCCAGCAATACTTGCAAACCAGATCGCGGCCTTTTGATAGCTAAGTGGTGGTTTACCAACAATTTTACCTGTTTGACCATTCATTGCAAATGTATGCTCTTGTTTATCAAAATCATAGTAAACCATCCAAACTGGCAACAATACATAGTAACTATTTCTTTGCGTTGTGCGAATATTTTTCTGGTGGTAATCAACAGAAGAATATCCTGTAATGGTTGAGGAAATATAGGAGTCTATAAATGTTTTTATTTTATCTTTAACTCTACCAAATAATTCTTTATCTGTGTAATTATATTTTTCAGCTAAATATCCAGCTAAATAAGGTGTTTTAAATGCTTTTAATTCCTCGTAATGATAAGGTTCCAGCTTATCCATTAAAGTATCATCTAATTTTTCAGAAGCATCAACTGTTACCTTTAGATAGCTAACATCAATATCTCGTTCTACCCTGTAATAATGGGTTTCTGTATAGCGATATTCTCCACGCGTATAAGTATTAACTTTTGTTGCAGTCGCCTTTACCTCAACATCATTGTCTAAATCATACATCCAAAATGGAACATACATACCAGTGATGCCTTTCACTCGATCTGCAGTCATAAAACCTTTTGGGGTTAATCTTCCGTTTTTACACCATTTTCTAAAAGCCTCCATTGCCTCTTCCTTACTTATAGTAAACGGTATAACTTTAACAGGTGCTAAATCCCCTGACAACCTGTCTGCAAGCACTACCCCAGCACCACAGAAGCTGCAGGAGGTTGCCGTAGTATCCTTGTCTGTTAATACAACTGCACCACAGTTTTCACACTGGTACTCTTTGGCTTCATCTTCCTCGAACGATCTTTCTATATAAATATCATCATATGTATCAACATGCTCTTCTCTTCCACAGCTGTCACAGCTCAAATGGCCTGTTTCACTGTCAAATGCCATATCTGAGCCACAACTAGGACATTTATAATGTACTAGCATCCCTTTCATCCCCTCTAATAATTTGTATCCTTTCGTAATTCAAGCAATGCTTCTGCTTCTGCTAGCTCTCTTCTCACTTGGTTTTCATAACTTTGCATTTCATTAGATAAATCAGCTATTTTTTTCTTTGTCTGTGCTTCCGTACTCAATGTCTTTAAGTATTGCATACTTTCACTCTGGCGATATTGAAGTCCCTGGAAAGCTTTTAATAAGTTATCATGCTTTTGCTGTAATTCTGTTCGCTCTATCAGCAGGTGGTCAAGTTTGCTTTTGGCAGTCTCTTTTTGCATACGGAAGGAAGCCTCCATCGAAGCATCTGTTGCCTTTTGTTCATAGCGAGTAAATTTAGCAATGTCTTTCTCAAGCTCCAATACTTGTTGTTCTGTTCTGCCTAACTGGACTTGAGCAGTCTCTACTTTGGCTTTTAGCTCACGTATTAATTGATCCATATCTTTTTGAACCTCGATCATCTTATTCTTATCGGAATGGATATTACTTTTTAAAATAGTGCCAATTCTTTTAAAGATCCCCATACCTCTTTCACCTCTCTGCAGTACTATCTCTAGTATATACGAAAAAGATAGAAATTTGTTTCATTTTTCAGAAATTCCTGACAGCTGCTTTTAGCATAATTCTTCCAAAAGTTTTGCATAGTTATATTTTTGTTTGTAAATGCTAATAATGACCACTATGCAACGCCACTTATTACACCCTATTTTGAACCATATCACAAAATTATTTTTAGAGATTTTAGCTTTTTTGTTTCAAAATAACTGAAATCATACTATACTAATAAGTAATAGGGATTGGATCGGTTCATTGAGTACTTGCTTTTCTTTTCTAATCAATTAGGAAGGAGTTGGAAGTGACTATGCTTAAACGTTTGAAGGAAAAACTAAAAAAACGATGGCGAGATGTCTTGAGAAGACGTGTACCAACTACAATGCAACGTTCTAAATTTGATACAAAGCTTAAACGAACTATGGATTCGAAAGAAAAATAATACAAGTATGTAAAGTTGAAGGAGAGATAAAATGGTATATAAAGTACTATATCAAGAGAACGCAAGTGAAATACCCGTACGCGAGAATACGAAAAGTATATACGTACGTGCAAACAATGAACGTGAAGTACGTACGTTAATAAAAGAAAGAAATTACAACATCGAATTTATCCAATTATTAGATGATGAACACCTTGCATATGAACAACAATCAGAATTCTTCCAGTTGGAGAATGCCTAAAAATGAAGTTTGTTAAGAATGATCAAACTGCAGTTTTTGCACTTGGTGGTCTTGGTGAAATTGGTAAAAACACGTATGGTGTGCAATTTCAAGATGAAATCATTCTCATTGATGCAGGGATTAAATTTCCTGAAGACGAGTTATTAGGGATTGATTATGTCATACCGGATTACACATATCTTGTGCAAAACCAAGATAAGATTAAAGGGCTGTTTATTACACATGGTCATGAAGATCATATTGGTGGCATCCCCTATCTACTAAGAGAAATTAATGTTCCTATTTATGCAGGGAAATTAGCAATTGGATTAATTAAGAACAAATTGGATGAACACGGATTACTCAGAAGGGCTAAATTACACACCTTTCAAGAAGAAGACATTATCAAATTTAGAAAAACAGCTGTATCATTTTTTAGAACAACACACAGCATTCCAGATTCCTATGGCATTGTAGTAAAAACACCTCCTGGAAATATTGTTCATACGGGAGACTTTAAGTTTGACTTTACTCCTGTTGGAGAACCAGCTAACTTAACAAAGATGGCTGAAATCGGGAAAGAAGGCGTACTATGTCTCTTGTCGGATAGTACGAACAGTGAGGTACCAGATTTTACACTATCAGAAAGAGTAGTCGGGGATAGTATAAATGATATCTTCTCAAGAATTGATGGCAGATTAATATTTGCAACCTTTGCCTCTAACATTCATCGTTTACAACAAATGGTAGAAGCTGCTGTCAAGAATAACCGAAAAGTCGCCGTTTTTGGTAGAAGTATGGAAGGGGCCATAAAAATCGGACAAGAATTAGGATATATCCGTGCCCCTAAAAATACGTTTATTGATGCAAATCAAATTAATCAACTACCAGCAAATGAAGTAGCCATTCTTTGTACTGGTTCACAAGGCGAGCCAATGGCAGCATTATCAAGGATTGCAAATGGTACCCATCGCCAAATACAAATTATACCTGGTGACACTGTTGTATTTTCTTCCTCACCAATCCCTGGGAATACACTTAGTGTCAGCAAAATTATTAATCAGCTTTACCGAGCTGGAGCAGAAGTCATCCACGGTAAATTGAATGATATTCACACATCTGGACATGGTGGCCAACAAGAGCAAAAGCTTATGCTGCGCTTAATTCAACCTAAGTACTTTTTACCAATTCACGGTGAGTATCGTATGCTTAAAGAACACACGAGATTAGCTGAAAGCTGTGGAATCTCTATAAAAAATAGCTTCATCATGGATAATGGTGAGGTCTTAGCACTCGGAAAAGACTCTGCTGGTATTGCTGGTAAAATTCCATCAGGATCTGTTTATGTAGATGGTAGTGGTATTGGAGATATCGGTAATATTGTATTACGAGATCGACGAATTTTATCAGAAGAGGGACTCGTTATCGTAGTTGTTAGTATCAATATGAAGGATTTCAAGATCGCATCAGGTCCTGACATTATATCTCGTGGGTTTGTTTACATGCGAGAGTCAGAGGATCTCATAAATGAAGCTCAAAAAATTGTCTCTAAGCATTTAAATAAAGTAATGGAGCGTAAAACAACGCAATGGTCTGAGATCAAGAATGAAATAACAGACACTATCGCACCATTTCTATATGACAAAACAAAACGTCGTCCGATGATATTACCTATTATAATGGAAGTATAAACAGGGACTTCCATCAGGAGTGATTCTTAGATCGCCTCTGGAATAAAGCAAAGGCACCTTGGGTATAAAATCCCAAGGTGCCTTTCTATTAGTTTCCAGCTAAAAGAACGATCATTCATCAAGGACTAATTGTTTTTCAAATCTAGAAATATCCTTGTCTGCTCCAATTACGATGAGAACATCATCCTGATCTATTATTTGGTCCGCCATTGGAGAAACATTAATTTGTTTATCATTTGCTTGTTTAATGGCAACAACGTTACAACCAAACTGTGCACGTATATCTAACTCTATCAAGGTTTTTCCATGCATTCTACTTCCTGCCTTTACTTCCACAATACTGTGATCATCAGACAATTCGAGATGGTCTAAAATATTGGTTGAAATAATATTATGAGCAATTCTTCTTCCCATATCTCGTTCAGGATGGACAACATGGTCTGCCCCTATTTTATTCAATACTTTCTCGTGATAATCATTTTGAGCTTTTACGGTTATTTTTTTTATCCCTAATTCTTTTAACATCAATGTAGTCAAAATACTTGCTTGAATATTCTCGCCAATAGCAACAATAACATGCTCAAAATTTCTAATTCCTAATTCTTTTAACGTATTTTCATCTGTAGTATCCGCGATAACAGCATGAGCAACAATATTTTTATATTCATTAATTTTTTCTTCATGGATATCTATTGCTAATACATCCATACCTTCTTCACTTAATTCACGGCAGATACTTCCACCAAATCGACCTAACCCGATCACTGCAAACTCTCTCTTCATGACAAATCCTCCAAAAAAATCTTTATATCCGTTATTTTAGCATACCATGTAACTCTATTGCATTTTTTTATTAGACATTCTAATAGATAAACTCGCATTCGCTCTTTCTTTCTAAGTCGCAAAAAAGGCAAGCCATCATGTAGCTCACCTTTTTTGAATTATAATGCATCAAGCATATCAAATTGTGATTTGACTAATTCGTAATATTCCCCTTTGCTTTGCATTAATTGTTCATGATTTCCTTGCTCTAGAATTCTTCCGTGTTCTAAAACAATAATATTGTCAGCTTCTCTAATAGTAGATAACCTATGGGCAATCATAATGGCAGTTCGCCCTTCCAGCAATTTTTTAAGTGCAAGTTGAATTTTGACCTCGGTTTCTGTGTCAATACTCGCTGTTGCTTCGTCTAAGATTAATATTCTCGGGTTAGCTAGCAGTGCTCGAGCGAAGGAAAGCAGCTGTCTCTCTCCAGCAGATAGAATATTCCCTCTTTCTTCTACCTCTGTCTCATAGCCATGAGATAAGCGCTTGATGAAGTCATTAGCTCCAACTACTTTTGCAGCTTCTTTAACCTCTTCGTCCGTCGCTTCAGGTCTTCCAAAGCGAATATTCTCCATGATTGTACCAGAAAAAATGAACGTATCCTGGAGTACGACGGAGATATTTTCGCGTAGGCTAGTTAAATTCATATCTCTCAGATCGTTGCCATCTATTTTCACTGATCCTTTTGTCGGATCATAAAAACGACTGATGAGATTGGCAATAGTGGATTTACCCGAACCTGTATGGCCCACAAGTGCAACTGTTTGGCCTTGCTTCATCTCAAGTGAAATTTCATGTAAAGCTATGCGATCCTGATCATATGAAAATTGAACTTTATCAAATACAATGTTTCCTTTCATATTTTCAAATTTCTTCGCATGTTTCTTTTCCATTACGTTTGGTTGTTCGTCCAAGAATTCAAAAATACGTTCTGAGGACGCCATTGCTACTAAAAGCTGGTTATAGATCTGGCCAAGTCTAGAAATCGGCTCCCAAAACATACCTAGATAAAAAGCAAAGGAAACGAACGTACCAACGACAATATCACCTGTGATGATGAGATGCGCACCATAGGAAATTAATATTACCGTACCTATTGCATTACTCAATTCTACAAAGGGACCAAAGTAAGCACTTTTTTTCATCGCTATTCGTTCATTTTCATAATTATCCGTGTTTACTCCATTAAAAAATTCAGTATTTTCCTTTTCTTGTGAAAAAGATTGTGTTATTCGAATGCCCTGCATGCTCTCATTTAAATGGGAGTTTAACCTCGATTTTTGGATACGAACAGACTGCCAAGCACGACGAATCGTCCTTCTTAGTTTTGTTGAAATAAGAAACATAATTGGTAGAATGACGAGAACTGCCAGTGCTAGTTTCGGACTTAACACAAACAGTATAACAATAATTCCTGATAACATGATAATATCCATTAATAAGTTAATTATCCCGTTCGTAAACAATTCCTGTAAGGAGTTAACATCATTTAGAATTCTAACTAAGATGGATCCTGCCGAACGTTTATCAAAAAAGTTATGAGATAGCCGTTGAACGTGTGAAAATAAACTTTTCCGCAGATCATATATCACTCTTTGACCAAGGATATTCACTAACTTTATGCGAAACATATTGGCAATATAACTTATTAAATAGAGAATCGATATCCCAATAATTAAATAAGTAAGTAAGCTAACATTCTCATCCTTTATCGCCATATCTATTACTACCTTACCAATCAAAATCGGAACAATTAAACGAACAATCGTGGAAAGTAGCATCGCAAGGATCGCACTAGGTAGTAAATTTTTCACATATGGCTTCAAATAATGTAATAATCGAAGCATTTGCTTCCAATTAAAAGGTTTCTCAACGGCCTGGTCTAATGGATAATAGAATCTTTTTAAATGTGGACTATCCTTTTTCATTTCTTTTGCAGTCAATGACTTTGCCAAATTTTCTCCCTCCCTTTCTATAATGACTCCATTACAATATCCTTATCTTTGTATTGAATATCATAAATTCTGCGGTAAGAGCCATTCTGCTGGATTAACTGATGATGAGTTCCTCGCTCCACTATTTCTCCTTCATCTAAGACGAGAATTTCGTCTGCATGTTTTAGAGAAGAAATTCTGTGGGCAATAATAAAGGTCGTTCTATCTTTCATTACTTCTTTTAATGCTTTTTGTATTTGAAATTCAGTTTCCATATCTACTGCTGATGTTGCATCATCTAACACTAGAATGCTCGGATCAATTAAAATAGCACGTGCTATCGCAATTCGTTGCTTCTGTCCACCAGATAGACCCATACCTCTTTCTCCTAGCATGGTGTCATATCCATTAGGCATTTCCATGATAAAATCATGTGCTTGTGCTCGCTTAGCTGCTGCGATAATTTCTTCCATGGATGCATCAGGATTCCCATAAGCGATATTGGCTTTAATCGTTGTAGAAAATAAGAATGACTCTTGGAGTACAAAACCAATGTTCTTTCTTAACCATTTTAAAGGATAGCTACTTGTAGGTTTTCCATCTATAGTAACTTCTCCTTGGTCTGGTTCATAAAATCTAGTCATTAATTGAGTAATACTCGTTTTCCCTGCACCTGTTGGTCCTATTAGACCAATTACCTTTCCAGGTGGTGCATCAAAAGAAACATTTTTTAATGCGGCATCATCATCTTCAATATAAGTTAATGAGACATTCTTAAAGGTAACATGTCCTTTAAGTTCTTTTGGCTGAACAGGATCCTTTTCATCCATAATATCTTCTTTTGCTTCTAAAATTTCCAGTAGCCTCTCCCCAGATGCTTTCGCTTGTGAAAACATATTCACAACAAACCCTAATTGCATAAGTGGTCCGAGTATATAAGTTACTAAACTAAAGAAGGCGACAAGCTCCCCTAATGCTAATTGATTATTAATCACTAAGTAACCACCATAAACTAGTAAGGCTACCATACTAACATTTCCAATAAACTCCATTAGCGGAAAGTACCTCGCCCAAATATTAGATGTATGAATATTTACTTCACGATAGTTGGTGTTATTTGTTGTAAACCGATCAATTTCAAAATCTTCCTTTGAAAGTGATTTAACAGTATTCATTCCACTAACATTTTCTTGAATTCTAGTATTTAACCTACCTAATGATTTTCTAATGCTACGAAAAGCGGGATGTACCTTTCGATCAAAACGAAATACTACGACCGCCAAAAATGGCATTGCCGCCATAGTAACAACGGCTAATGGAACCGAATAATAAAACATGACACTTAAACTAATGACAATTAACAATAGAACACGAATAAGTTCTTTAAAACCTGCTGCAAGGAAAAAGCGAAAGCCTTCTACATCCATTGTTAAACGTGACATCAAGTCCCCTGTTCTCGCATTATCATAGTAAGTAAACGAAAGCCTTTGCAATTTTTTGTACAATTCATCCCTTAACACATAAACTGATTTAATGCCAAACAAATCACCTAAATACTGTTGAAAAAAGTTTGCAAAACCCTTCAATATCATCAATCCAATAAAAGCAACGGAAAGATATGGAATCAATTGATATTCAGCCGGTGTGACGACATCATCAATTGTTATTTGAAGGATAATTGGGTATACAACAGTGATAGCGGTTACGATTAATACAAAGATGACTGACAAGAAGAAGTATGACTTAAAAGGCCAATAGAATTGCTTCAATTTTTTAAATGTTTCCATTTTAGATTTGCACCCCCTATTTTTTTACGTAAATATAAATATAACGGTATCCGAAATAAATTTCCACCTTTTCGACTTAATTTCTAATAATTTTTTTTTGCTGGTTTGTCTAGCATGGGATGACAAGGTCACGTATGCAAGAAAAAATAAAAAAATGCCCTCAGAGGAGGACATTTTTTTATTTTTCTGTTATTCCCAATACTCTGTTAACTCGTTTGCGAAGCATTTTCATACCGCCACCGCCAGCTTGGAAATGTCGTAAATTTCCCTCAGCATCAAATACATAATATGCTGGCACATATTGGTTTTCAAATGCATCCGTCAATGTATGTTTATTATCAACGAAGATTGGTTGCGTAATATCGTGTTCACTTGCTACTTCTTTAATTTGATCAATGTCTAAATCCTTTTCAGATCTTGGCATATGCACCGCAATGACGTTAAGCTCATCTTTATATTCATCACGGAATTCATTTACGTTTGGCATTGCTTCTTTACATAAGCCACAGCTTACCGACCAGAAATGGATTAAAGTAGGCTTATTTCCAATTAAGTCCTCTCGTGTCACCTCACCATTTAACCATTCTGTCGCGCCATTTAATTCTGGCATTGGAGCTCTTAATTTCATCCTAAAAATCCTCCTAGGTTTATCTTTTTGGCAAAATACTACTTAGTTTTTTGCACGATGTCCAAAAGTCAAAGCAATAATTATATATGTCTATCTAAACATAGACAAAGGTCTAACAATGGTTAGACCTTTTGGTTAGACATTATAATGTTTCTTGACCAGGCTTCCAGTTAGCTGGGCAAAGTCCACCAGTTTGCAGTGCTTGTAGAACTCGTAATGTTTCATCTACATCACGACCGATATTATTATGATTAACAACTTGGTATTGAAGTTCACCCTCAGGACTAATAATGAAAAGACCTCTTAATGCTACACCTTCGTCTTCAATTAATACACCGTATTCCTTTGAAATTTGGTGATTTGTATCTGCTGCTAGTGGATAATTTAGATCTCCTAAACCATTATCCTCTCTTGCAGTCTTAATCCAAGCTAAGTGTGTATGTATTGTATCAGTAGAAACACCGATTACCTCTGCATCTAAATCTTCAAATTCATCATAACGATCAGACAAAGCGGTTATTTCCGTTGGACATACAAAAGTAAAATCCATTGGATAAAAGAATAACACTGTCCACTTGTCATTTTTCATATTCTCTTCTAATGATACTTTCCCAAACTCTTTGTTAGCAAGAACTGCCTCCATTTCGAAACGAGGTGCTTGCTTTCCTACCATACGTTCAGCCATTTAAATTATCCCTCCGTACATTTTTCTTATATCTCTACGAATAAAATTATAATTTAACTGGATGAACTAGTCAACTAATCTACTAGTTACAATGAAAAGGAAACAATAAACGAATGGTGAGAGATAAATCGCTTTTAAAGACTTCTAATCATTTCTACCACTGAATTTACCCCTACTTCTATTGCTCCTTCCTTTGGATTGAGCATACTATGATGCAATCCATATGCCGAGTCCACGCCTAACCAAAACATAAATCCCGGGTATTCCTTCAGAAAATATCCGAAATCCTCACCAGTCATAGCTGGATTTGCATCAATGTAAGAATAGCCTAGGGATGTTACGACATTTGAAAACTGCTTGACATACCGGTCTGTATTTTCAACCTGATAATAATTTGCCCCATAATCAACATCTATTTTGCAGTCAGCACTTATCTCAAATCCTTTTATGAACTGCTCAAGCTGATTTTTTATTTGATTCATTGTTTCAGGCTTTAAAGTTCTTATTGTTCCCTCTAAACGAGCAGTTTCTGCAATAATATTTTGAACAGAACCTGCTGTCATCTTCCCAATGGTTATCACACCACTATCTAGAGGATCGACCCTTCGTGAGATAATTTGCTGTAGCTGTGTAACAAAAGCACTTGCTGTTACAATCATGTCTTTTGTTAGATGTGGGTATGCAGCATGTCCACCTTTACCTGTGAAATCTAAATACAACTCACTAGTATTGGCGAATAGAATTCCAGATCTACACGAGATCGTTCCTACTGGAAGCTCTGGAGCAATATGAAGAGCGAAAATCATGTCTAATTGCCATTTATCGAGCAGTTTTGAGGCAAGGATAGGTTCTGCCCCACCAGGACCTTCCTCAGCTGGTTGAAAAACAATTAGAACATTTTCTTCGATTGGATTATGCGCTAATCGATCTAAAACTCCTAATGCAATTGTCATATGCAAATCATGGCCACATGCATGCATATTACTTGGGTGGATAGACGTATAAGGTAAACCAGTTTGTTCTTGGATTGGTAGCCCATCCATATCAGCTCGATATCCAATCGTTCTGGAAGGATTTTTTCCTTTTACTAGAACAAAAATCCCTGTTTTCCATTGTTCAATTTCTAAATTCGATTGATCCATATTTTTAATCACATTTAATAGATATTCTTGTGTTTTAAATTCTTGAAAACCTAACTCAGGAATTTGATGAAGATCTTTTCTAACCTGGAGTAATTGATCTGTATTCATCTATATCCCCCTTTCACTACCATAATGACATTCTCTAATAAAAAGGCTGTAACTCATATCTGAGACAGCCTTTTTATCCTTACTCGTCTAATTTTCTTAAAGCTTCCATAATTTCTGTTTTAGATTTCGTTTGATCATCGATTTCTTTTAATACTTTGGCAGGAACACCCGCAACTACTGTATTCGGTGGAACGTCCTTTGTCACAATTGCACCTGCAGCAACAACCGCTCCTGCTCCTACACGCACTCCTTCTAAAACTACGGCATTTGCTCCAATTACAACACCGTCTTCAATGATGACAGGTTGCGCTGAAGGGGGTTCTATAACTCCAGCAAGGACTGCACCTGCACCAATATGGCAATTCTTTCCTACAGTTGCTCTTCCACCAAGACAGGCATTCATATCGATCATAGTTCCTTCACCAACAACAGATCCAATATTGATCATAGCACCGAACATAATGACCGCACCATCACCAATTTCGACCTGTTCTCGAATAATCGCACCTGGTTCAATTCTTGCATTAATATCTTTCATATCTAATAACGGAATAGCTGAATTTCTACGGTCATTTTCAATGACATAATCCGTGATATCATTCTTATATGTATCTAATAATTCTTGAACTTCCTTCCACTCACCGAATACTACACCATTTTGATCATTTAGAAAGGTTTTCACATCGCCTGTAGCTTCAATTTTATTTAAGTTTTCTCCTTTCACATATACTTTAACTGGTGTTGATTTTTTACTATTTGAAATAAATGAGATTATTTCATTTGCATCCATCATTTTCATAAATCCGACTCCTTCATAAAATTTTACTTACACAATTTATCAAAAATCTGAATAAATGTCCAAGGTTGTTATCTAAAGATACATGGATTTATTGACTTCTTTTAAAATAGCTCGACGTGTAATGATGCCAACGAAATACCCACCCTCGTCCACCACACAAGCGAAAGCATGATCAATGACAACCTTTAAACAGGTTAAAAAATCGGTATCTTTTGTTATGGTCGGTTGGTCCTTACGCATAACATCCTCTACCTTTTTCTCTGATAGTATTTCCATCTCAAAACGTTCTATCCCCATTACACTTTTTAAGATAGGTGTTTTTCCAATTGTTCCACGATATTTATAATCAATATCTAATACCGGAACAGAAGAGTATCCTGATTCTACTAAAACCAATAAAGCGTGTTCGATAGGGTTTCCTATTTGTACATGTGCTACCTTTTCAGCTGGTATCATGAAATCACGGACCGTTAAATCTTCAAGATTGCGCTTTATTACACTAGACATGTTGACACTCCTTTTGTAATTGGTGAAGGAGTTTGAAATAATCACCTCGTTTATTTTATCATAAATTTAAAAATTATGTGTACTTTATCGTTCCGTGCAGATAATCGCACTATATCATGTTATAATAGAGGCCAATATCGTGAGAGAAAGGTTATCTTATAATGAAGCGTCGTACTTTTATAAAAAGATTACTCGCAGGTATCGTATCAATCTTCGGTTTGGGTGGAGGAACCTATTATTATGCCCGCGAGATGGAACCAAAAATGTTAGAAGTTCATCGTATAGCAATAGAATCTAGTAAAATCCCAAACAATTTTGATTCTTTAAAAATACTACAATTTTCAGATACACATATCGGATTTCATTATACAGTGGAGCAATTACAAAAATTAGTACAGAAAATAAATGCATTAAATCCTGATATTATTACCTTTACTGGTGATCTAGTGGACAATCCACAAACCTATAAATGGAATAACGATATACCAAATATATTAAATCAATTATCCGCTAGACACGGAAAGTTCTGGGTTTATGGTAACCATGATCATGGAGGCTATGGTACAGATATTGTGAAACAAACGTTTGATCAAGCAGATTTTCAATTGTTATTAAATAATAACCATATCATCGAAAGAAATGGTGAAAAAATCATGATTGCAGGTTTAGATGATTTAATATTTGGTAAACCAGATTTAGATAAAACCTTACAAACATCATCTAATCCAGATTTCACTATACTATTGGCACACGAACCAGACATTGCTGATAGAGTAAAGGACTATCCGGTTGATGTCCAAATTTCGGGACATAGCCATGGTGGACAAGTACAACTACCATTTTTCGGCTATATTTATACCCCTTATTTAGCTGAGAAATATGTAGAAGGGAGTTATCAAATTGGTGTAAAGCCACTTCAATTATTTGTCAGTCGAGGGATCGGAACAACCAGATTGCCTTATCGATTTTTTTGCAAGCCAGAAATAACATTATATGAACTTAGAAAGGTTGAATAAAGTGAATAAAAATTACCGTTTATTATTATTGCTTATATCACTCGTCACATTATTAACAGCTTGTGGGAATAAATATGAAGGAGATTTTTCGTTTGAAATAGAGGATTTCACCTACACAAATCAAGATGGGGAAGAATTTTCGAAAAGTGATTTAGAAGGAGAATTTTGGGTAGCGAGTATGATCTTTACGAATTGTAATACAGTCTGTCCACCAATGACTTCTAATATGGTAAGATTACAAGGAATGCTAGCAGATGCTAATATAGATGCACAGCTTGTATCATTCTCTGTTGATCCTGAGGTAGACACACCGGAATTGTTGAAGCAATATGCAGCAGAAAGAGGTGCAAGCTTCGACAATTGGAACCTCTTAACAGGCTATACTTATGAGGAAATTAAAGAGTTTGTTAAAAAATCTTTTAAAGCCCCACTAGAAAAACTAGAGGACGATCAATATATGCATACAACTAGATTTTACATTGTTACACCAGAAGGAAATGCAATAAAAGCATATGACGGTTCCAAGGCTGCGAATATGGAAAAAATAGTTGAAGATATCCAAGCAATGAATTAAAGTATTGGTAGAAGCACATTGTGCTTCTACTTTTTACTTGATGAAAGGAAGTGAACTAATGATGACAAATCATACTGAGCAGATAGGACAAGCCCTCTTCGTTGTTAATCGTCATGCGAAAACTGCGATCGATCCTTCCTTCTTATATCAACTGAAAAAGGAAACAATGAATAAGCTTTTAAAGGAACAAAAAGCCGTAAAAGTAGGCTTACATTTTTCGAATAACCCAAAAAATAGTAAACAACATTCCGTCATGCTTATAAAAGTTGGGGATTACTACTTTCACTTACCTCCTTCCAAGGAGGATATGAAACAACTTGAACATTTAGGTAAACTAGATGAATCCTATCGTAATCCAAGACCGAATCTTTCTTTAAATAAAGCTAAAAATATTTTAGCACATTATATAAACAGGAAAATTCCTAAAAATAAGGTTAAACCTACCTCTGCATTCCATCGTTCTCCTATATCCAACCATTCACGTTTCTTTCATAAGAAATAATAGGAAGGTAATTGGTCAGCAGAAACTCATCTTTTCCAGCATAGTAAGCCCTACTCCTAGGTGTGTATGAGTTAATGATGCTATCTTTTTGTTGACCTTGTCACTAAAGAAATTGGCACAACGTAAGAATTCCTATATTTAGTCTTTTTTAAGTAAAGCCACACTTCTGCGAATTGCTATATAGATGGAGAAAGCAACAATTGTATATATCAAGTACTCCTTTTCTATCATAACTGGAAGTCTTTGCAAGATGAAGACACTTAGAATAATCGCAATAAAAAAGGAAAGGAACAATTCCCATTCTAGCGCGATTAATAATCGTATAATAGGTTTGATAACTAGATAGATAATGAGAATAAATAAAAATACAGTTAAGAAAATGAATAATTCCTTTCTCATTGTTAAAAAAATAAAATCACTTATACGAACAAATTGATTCCAAATAGTTTCCCACATTTTTTCTCTCCTCTTTCATTTATGATAAAATATCAGACAATACTATTCGCATTATTTCCAAATTATTATTTTTATATAAGGAATGATCGAATCTATGGAGGTTTGGAAATGGAACATAGAATCAACAATGAGGTAAAGTCAATAGAAATCTCAGGTATAAGAAAATTTTTTAATCTAGTTAATGACTATGATAATATGGTATCTTTGACAATCGGGCAACCAGATTTTCCTACACCCGAGCATATTAAAAAAATGACGATAGAGGCCATACATCGTAATCATACAACATATACCCATAATGCGGGAATATTATCTCTCAGAACTGCAATATCTAACTATGTTAAAGAAAGATATCAACTTGATTATCACCCAGAAGAGGAGATTTTAGTTACGGTGGGAGCATCAGAAGCGATTGCCGCCACACTAAAAACGATTCTGGATCAAGGAGATGAGGTTATCTTGCCTGGACCAGTTTACCCAGGATATGAACCGTTGATCACACTTAATGGTGCCAAGGCAGTTTATGTAGATACACGACAAAGTAAGTTTAAATTAACAGCTGAATTGATCGAGCCTATGATCACTAGCAGAACAAAAGCAATATTAATACCCTATCCGTCTAATCCTACTGGTGTAACTTTGTCTGAAGAAGAACTGAAGGCTATAGCTTCATTACTCGATGATAAAGACATATTCCTTATTGCAGATGAAATCTATAGTGAATTAATTTACGAAAAGGATCATTTCTCGATTGGAAGATGTAGGAAAATCAAGGATAAAACAATTATAATTAACGGAGTATCTAAATCACATTCCATGACAGGTTTTCGTATTGGTTATATTTTAGGTCCTGCTTGGTTAATTCAACATATCCTAAAGGTCCATCAATACTATGTTTCGTGCGCAACATCAGTTAGCCAATATGCCGCCTTAGAAGCATTAACAAATGGCAAAAATGATGCAGAAGTTATGCGTGATGCATACCGAGAAAGAAGAGATTTTGTCTATAAGAGGTTAGTGGAAATGGGTATCTCTACTTATTTACCCGACGGAGGATTTTATTATTTTATTCCTCTATCATCGAGTTCTAAGTCTTCATTAGAGATCGCTCTAGAGCTCGTGGAAAAAGAGAGATTAGCACTCGTTCCTGGAAGTGCCTTTTCAAAATATGGGGAAGGATATTTAAGATTATCCTATGCCTATGATTTGGATACACTAAAAAAAGGTTTAAATAGATTAGAGCAATTTTTAATAGATTTTTAATAAAGCTAATGAAAGAACTTAAATATTAAGTCACAAGTGAAAGAAAGGTATGTGCCTTATACAAGGTATGATTCCTTTCTTTCACTTATTTTCATTCCTGTCGTTTTCGTCTGCAGCTTTCTTTTGTTTTTTACTTTCATAAATATTTAATAACTGATCAAGTTCCTGACTTATTCCTAACGATTCCTCGCTTGTTATCCCTTTTTTTAGAGCAACATCGGTCATTTGCTTTCTAAGTCTTTCAATTTTGTACATTAAGGATTGATTAGACATAGTACCGTGTTACCCCCAAACCATTATCCATTATTTTTTAGCTCCTTACAGAAAACGTTAAGCGATTTTGATTATCCCAAAAATTAGAACAATTGTAAAGATAAGCGCAAAAATAGACAAAGAAGGATAAAATTCATGATAGAAAAATCCACATTTCCATTTTTTTCGACATTTTTCATTTTTTTCAATCATGGAACAAAAAAATAACTACTCCCCCAAATAGAAAGTAGTTACCTCCTCTACCATTATACACGGTCGAAAATACTAAAGCCCATCAATGCAATAAGTAATATTATAGAGACTATACCAAAAATTTCACCCATGCTTAACACTCCTTATTTCGTTCATTTCTTTCCTATATTATACCGAATATTTTATAATTAACAAGTGAACATTTCGTCAACTAACAATACGGGCGAATATTAGTATTCGTCTATTCATGATATAATATAGCTAGATATTACAGAAAGTGAGCGATTCCCATGGCATTTTGTCCATATTGTGGAAAGAAAGTACAACAAGACGAAAATTATTGTGCAAGTTGTGGAGAATCTCTTCCCCATGATTTACTTGATCGTGCTCCCAAGCGAAAAATAGCCAAAAGATTGATTTTTATTCCTATATTGGTCACTTCTTTATGCTGTTGTTTTTTATTAGCGCTCTTTGCTTTTTATCAATATAACGAA
Organism: Gracilibacillus sp. JCM 18860; assembly: GCF_055395245.1. NCBI lineage: Bacteria > Bacillati > Bacillota > Bacilli > Caryophanales > Bacillaceae > Gracilibacillus > Gracilibacillus sp. JCM 18860. The sequence continues at coordinate 126,804 of NZ_AP043868.1, read as the reverse complement.
GGTAAGGCTAAAACCTTATTTTCACAAGCGGAAGAGATGACTTTAATTGGAGACTACGAGCAAGCAAGCCAATTATTAGAAGAATCCATCCAAGTGAAGGATAATTTCCCTGCAGCAAAAACTGCACTTCAATTTTTTAACAAGGTTTCCATTATTCAGGATAACTTTAAACAAGTAGAACAATTCAATCAAGACAATAAATATGACCAATCTTTAACCTTATTAAAACAAACGGAAAATGTCATGAGAAATTATACTGGTAGTTTAGTAGATCAATTAACAACTAAAACGAATGATCTAAGGACAGATACGATGACTCAACAAATTGCTTATCATTTAAGTAATGATCCAGATATGGAGGATTTGAAAGCAATTATTTGGAAAGTGGATGGTATGGAGCATGATCGGGCCAAACAATTAGCAGAAACCGCTCGCCAAAACCTATCCTCTATAACGTACCAAAAAGCAACTTTATTACTAAAGGAAAAACAATTTAATCAGGCTATATCATTAATCGATGACACTTTAACGTATGTAGATTCTTCTAAGCAATTAGAAAGCTTAAAGACTACGATTAATAAAGAAAAAACTGTATTTGAAACAGCACAACAAGAAAGGTTAGAACAAGCGATGAGCTTGGTAGAGGAGGAGAAAGAATTAAACCAGAATAATGCACTAAAAGAAATAGATTCAACTATTGACATACAAGGAGAAAAGGTAATGATCAAAGGCGAGTTGAAAAGTGTTGCAACCATACCTATTCACTCTATAAAAGTAGCGTATTCTCTTTACTCAGAAGACGAGAAAAAAATATTATCCAATGAAGTTTTTTTGATTCCAGACACCTTGTATCCACAAGAAATTGGTCAGTTTGAATTCAGCCATTTCGATATTGAGAAACAGTATTTAAAAGACAAGCTTTCTCTAAAAATCGAAGAGATAACATGGTATCTTAACTAACCTTGGAGGAACACTATGAAAAATAAAACAAATCGATTAACTTTAATAATATCCTTCCTCATCTTACTAGCAACGATTGCAGTAGCAGTATTCTGGATTATTAATCGCAATGGAGAACCTTTACAAGTAGAAAATAATTTAGTAACAAATGTTTCTAGTGAAAATAACCACACTAATCTAAAATCCATTATTCATAATGCTCAAAAAGCAATTGTACAAATCCAAACGAATAGTGGTGTGAGTCAGAAAACAGGCTCAGGATTCATCTTTAATTCTAAAGGGGATATCGTAACAAATGCACATGTTGTAGAAGATGCCGATAGTATTATCGTAAGTCTCTCTAATACGCAAAAATACCCCGCGGCCTTAGTAGCCATTGGAGAAAAAGAAGATATTGCCATCATCCGTGTTCCTGAGCTAAAATATCTAGATCCACTACCATATGAAGAAGATTATCAAGCTGAAATTGGTGATGAGATCATTGCAATTGGGAGTCCAGTAGGAATTCAGAATACTGTATCGCTTGGATTAATTGTTGGGACTGACCGATCTTTTACAATTGAGCAGTTTCAGTATGACCATGTCTATCAAATCTCAGCTAATATTACTCATGGCAATAGTGGTGGGCCATTGATTCTCCGAAAAAACGGTAAGGTGATTGGAATTAATTCTGCCGGAATAGATGACACAGATATTGGTTTTAGTATTCCGATGAATAACGTTTTTAAGCAATTAAAAGATTGGACTGAATCCGTGGATGAGGAGAAATTAGATTACCAAATGCCAACTACTGCTACGATCAATCAAGAAAAATTTAAAGAGGATGCCAAGTATATTACGGAGTATTTCTTCGATAGTATTAACCTTAGAGATTATATTAATGCCTATACGTTACTTGATAGTGATTTACAATCCAAAGTAACTTACACGAAATTTAGGGAAGCATTCTCACCTATTGTTAAATTAAATGTAAATGAAGTACTTATAGAAGACCGAAATGAAGAACAATTGAAAATTGTGGCAAAATTAGAAATCACTACAAGAGATAAATCATATAATGAGAAGAAAGAAACTCATGACTATCCCTTAATAATTGGTCTTGAAAATGATCAAATAAAGATCTTAAAATATGGCGAGGATAGGTAAAGTTAATTAAAAAGAGATCCCATTTATTCAAATAGGATCTCTTTTTCTGTTTTGATATTAATCCATTTTCCTTCCATCATAAACTGGGTGTGAATATACAGTCGATGGCTTCCTTTTTCCAAATTTTCTAAGTGTAAGGGTTCTAATGGATTATATTGATTTCCTGGCCTTAACACCATGTTGCGATGGCTTCCTGTGAAGACAGCATTGTCCTTATCTATTGTAATTTGTGTTAATGGGGTACGGTGCTTTATTTCGACCATTTCATCTCCGATATATTCCAATGATCTCAGCACTTGAAATCCATCTTCCGTATCTTCCACTCGAATATGTATAATAAAATCCTGATATTGTTCTTTTATTTGTACCGTTTCTACTAATGATGCCTCAGAGCCTCTTATCAAAAAAATCGTAATGATCAATCCAATAGCAATAAATAAAATAATGACGATTAGAGGTTTCTTCTTCACTTCGTCACCCCTCCCCCAAACTTTCCTACATATATTGACGAATTTCGATGTTAAAAAGTTTCATTTTATTTGCAAAAATTGGATTATTTCATATCTATTCACATTATTAAAGTTTTTCTCATCAAAAAATAATGCATATTTTTATCAAATTATTGCAAGATATTGAAGAGTTAAAAATCTTGCCATAACTATTTTGGATTGGAAGGAAGTAAGCTAATGCATTATGTTAAATTTCTCATAATCCTAGTCTTAGTAAGTCCTTTATTTGTGAGCTGTAATACTAATGATCAGCATACAGAACAGAACGATACCAACATGGATGAAACCAAACAATTGTCTACATCCGATCAATTACAACCATATGAAATTCCTCCTGTTGCTCAACAAGTTCTTGATGAAAATGCAGATGTCATTCATCAATATAAGGCCGTTTCCCTTGAAAAAGATCTCTTTATTGCCATAGAGGTGAAGAGCCTACGCCAAGGAAAGGAACAAGACATTGCTAAAAAAATCCAAAAGCAAATACAGGATAAATTAAAAGGAAAAAAAGTAAACGTGACATCTGATCAAAAGTTTTTTATCGAAATCTCTAAAACACAGGAAAATGGTATGAACGATAAAGAGAAACTGAAAAAAAAGCTAAAAAAATGGAAAAAATTAATAAAGGATAAAGCATAATGGTGGTGAAAAAATGAGTAATGACCCTATTTATCAATCACAGGAAAAGAATGCAGAACCAAAGCGACCTATTTTTAAAAATTGTTTAAAAGCTTTTCTGATTGGTGGTCTCATCTGTGTTATCGGACAAGCAATTTCCACCTTTTACATGTATTACTTTGACTTCACTGAGCAAACAGTTGGAAACCCAACAACCGCTACATTAATTTTTATAACGATGTTGTTGACTGGCTTTGGGGTTTATGATCGTATTGCTCAATTAGCAGGGGCAGGGACGGCTGTACCTGTTACAGGATTTGGTAATGCGGTCATCTCGGCAGCTATCGAGCACCGAACAGAAGGATTCGTGCAAGGTGTCGGAGGTAATATGTTTAAACTTGCAGGTTCTGTTATTCTGTTCGGAGTATTCTCCGCCTTCCTTGTCGCACTGATTAAAACAATTTTTTCTTATTTGGGAGGGTCTTAAATGTTACAAGGTAAAGCAACTTGGAATTTTCAAAACCCTGCCACCATTATTTCAAATGGTACAGTGGGAGGCCCATTTGAAAAGCAAGGAAATATTAACAAGGATTTTGATTCCTTTTTTAGTGATCAATGGATGAAAGAAAAATCCTTTGAACAAGCACACCGTCTCTTAATCGAAGAAGCCAGTGATATTGCCTTAAAAAAAGCAAATTTGAAAACATCGGATATTCATTTTTTTCTCCATGGTGATTTGATTAACCAAATTACTCCGACTAGCTTTGCAGCGAGGTCTTTAGAAATACCTTATATAGGCTTGTTTAGTGCATGTGCAACCTCAATGGAAGGTTTGGCACTATCCGCACTACTAACTAGTGGAGGATATGCGGAAAAGGTTTTAACAGGCGCTGCTAGTCACAATTCTGCAGTAGAAAAGCAATTTCGCTATCCTACCGAATATGGTTCTCAAAAACCAGATACTTCCCAATGGACGGTTACAGGTGCTGGTGTGGCCATTGTAGCAAGTAAAGGTGAAGGACCAAAAATTACGTCTGCCACAATTGGCAAGGTTGTAGACAAAGGCTTAACAGATCCATTTAATATGGGGGGAGCCATGGCTCCTGCGGCCTTCGATACCATTTCTCAACACTTACAGGATCGAAATATAGATATTAATTACTATGATTACATTTTAACAGGGGACTTAGCAAAAATCGGCAGACGGGTGTGCCTAGACTTATTGAAGGAAAATAACTTTCAAGTAGTAGAGGAAAAATTCATTGATTGCGGATTAACTATATATAATAAGGATCAGCCAGTTTTTGCTGGAGCAAGTGGACCTGCATGCTCTGCGATCGTCACCTACGGCCATTTCTTGAAAAAGTTAAGGAATAAAGAGTGCAATCGCATCTTAGTAGTGGCGACTGGTGCACTCTTATCCCCGCTAACCGTACAACAAAAACAGTCAATCCCGTGTATTGCACATGCTGTATCCATTGAAAATAATTAGAAACAGAATGCCATCAGTTAGAGCATTATCCAACTGATGGTTAAGAAAAACTTCATGATGGAAAGTAGAGGTGATCATTAAGCATGGTATTTCTCTGGTCATTTATTGTTGGAGGTCTTATATGTGTGATTGGTCAATTATTATTTGATGTTGCTAAATTAACACCTGGTCATACATTAAGCTTATTAGTAGTAGCTGGAGCCATTTTAGATGGTTTTGGTCTTTATGAACCTTTAATTGATTTTGCAGGAGCTGGTGCGACAGTCCCTATCACAAGCTTTGGTAATTCATTAGTTCATGGAGCATTAGAAGAGGTAGAGAAGCATGGAATTATTGGGGTCGTTACAGGAATGTTTGAAGTGACAAGTGCTGGTATTTCTGCTGCTATTATTTTTGGTATGATCGGTGCTATCTTCTTTAAACCAAAAGGATAACCCTCCCCTTCCGTTACTTTTGGGGAGGGTTATCCTAAGAATTGTTACTCAAATGTAATCGCAATTTTACCAAGCTGCTTCTGCTTATCTAAATAAGCAAATGCTTGATCGATTTCTTTAAAAGGAAATGACTTATCCAATAATGGTCTAATCTGATGCTTTTCGATAAAATTTAGCATTTCTCTTAATTCATCCCTAGAACCCATCGTGGAACCAATTAATTGGTATTGACCATAAAAAAATTCACGCAAATTTAAAGTCATTTTATCTTCCGTTGAAGATCCGAATGTTACGATACGTCCACCTTTCTTAAGTACGTTTAATGAACGATTAAAGGTTGCGCCACCAATACTTTCTATCACAAGATCTATCTCTTCCTTCTCGAGTAATTTCTCCCAATCATCATCGGTTAACAAAGCACGATCAAAGCCTAGTACTTCCGCTTCCTTCAACTTATTTTTATCCCGTGAAGTCGTAATCACTCTTGAACCTATTGCTTTTGCTAATTGAATAATAAAGGAATTTACCCCACTCCCAACACCTGGGATAAACAGCGTTTGTCCTGGTTTTATTTCACCTTGGGTAAACAACGCTCGAAATCCTGTTATACCTGAAAGACATAGTACCCCCGCTTCTTCCCATGTTAAATAGTTAGGCTTAGGCTCTGCGAAATCTTCAGAGATGATAATATATTCTGCAAAAGTACCAGAAAAAGGAGCTCCAACGATTTCAAATTCTGCGGGTGGGGCTGCACTCTTTTCATACCAATTTAAGCTTGGATTAATCATTACTTCATCGCCAACCTGAAATCGTGTAACTTCTGTCCCAATCTGATCCACGATGCCTGCCCCATCAGAGCCCAATATGTAAGCATCTGTGTTATTGGCAAACCTTTCTTTGATCATTAAATCTCGATGATTAAGTCCAGCACTTGTTAGTTTAATTTTAATTTGTTTATTTCCAAGTCTTGGATTGTTAACTGAAATAAATTGATAGCTACCATTTTTCACTACATATGCTTTCATTTCATCACTCCATTTCTGTATGCAAAATTTGTTTATTATCTAGACTGTCCTTTAATAATTTTTGCATCTCCCCTATTCCTCTTGTTCCCAATAGTGGAAATTCTATCTTGTTGGCATAAGAAAAAGCCTGATTGATGATTGGCTGATATTTCTTTCCGGTCAATACAACGATATGTTGATAATTTTCTAAACCTTTCCTCTTCAGTTGTTCTTTAAGCGTATCCACACTTACCACACTTCTATGATTAAGGTGAAATGTTAAATCATAATTACCTGGAACCATATCTGTTGGTAATAAGAAACCATGTTTAGCAGAGAGCGTCACCCAGCAGTCAAAATGTCTCTTTGCATAACGCATACATAAATTGTGAAATGTTCCGATATAAGCATTCTCTGCCATTATTGCCCCTAGGTTCGGATGTTTATCCCAAATTTTTCTTTTTCCACAAGGAATAATACATAATGCATCCATTTATAGCCCCCTCCTCCCTTTCATTATAATGGAAGAACAGATCATACCCAAGCTATATCCTCGTTTGTTTTCATTCTGCAATTATTTTTCTGTTTTCATATCTTGTATTGTTTTGATTAAAAAATAGGCAAAAAAATTTCATAGTAGAATTTGTGATGAATAATGGATTGTAATCGCTTACTAACAGAGTGTTAATTTTGAAAAGTCAGAAAATTATTAAAAAACGGTTGACCAAACGCTCAAATGGTTGTATTATTGTCGTCAATCAGATATTTATCAAATGTACTTTTTATACAAAAATCCATGGACAGGATAGTATGTTTCGTATAGTATAGAAGATAATGATTATCATATAGAAAACGATGAAGGGAATAAAAGTGAAGGAAATTGTATTTCTAGAGAGCCAAGGTTGCTGGAAGCTTGGTAATACACCCTACACTGACTACTCATCCCTGAGTGTTAAACTGAAAAGTATGGAGCTTAGTAGGTTTAGCCAGGTGTGAACGCACCTGTTACCAAAATGAAGCTATTTGTTTAGCTTCATAAGGCAATATTTGTAAGAATATTGTGAAGCAGGGTGGTACCGTGAAAAGAAGGCCTTTTCTCCCTTGTTTATTTGTTAGTAATTTTAGCAATGAACAAGATAGAAATAGGCCTTTTTTTAATATACTTTCGTTTGATGTTATGATGATGAATTATGCGATTCAAGGTAATTTATAGGAGGGATTAAAATGGAAAGAACACAAAGCCATACAGAAGAGGCAAAAATAACTAATGAGCCAAAAACAGGTGCCGATCTACTCGTGGAATCATTAATTAACGAGGGTGTAGATACTTTATTCGGTTATCCAGGAGGTGCCGTTTTACCTATCTTTGATGCCCTATATAAAGCAAAGGGAAGTTTTCATCAAATTTTAGCAAGACATGAACAAGGGTCCATCCATGCTGCTGAAGGTTATGCACGTGTTTCCGGAAAACCAGGAGTTGTCATTGCAACTTCAGGACCCGGGGCTACTAACCTAGTCACCGGTATTGCGGATGCGATGATTGACTCCCTCCCACTTGTTGTAATTACAGGGCAAGTAGCTCAAGGAGTTATCGGAACGGATGCTTTTCAAGAGGCAGATGTAATGGGCATTACAACTCCTATAACGAAACATAATTATCAGGTAAGGGATATTGCTGATCTACCTAGAATCGTAAAAGAAGCTTTTCATATTGCGACAACTGGTAGACAAGGACCTGTTCTAATCGATATACCAAAAGACATTTCTGCTAACGTCATTTCGGATAATATTACATTAGATGTGGAATTAGATTTGCCTGGATATCAACCAACAACCAAACCGAACCCACTCCAAATCAAAAAATTAGCAGAAGCAATTGGAAAAGCAAAAAAACCGATTATTTTAACTGGAGCAGGAGTACTATTTGCCAAAGCATCTAGGGAAATAAAGGAATTTGCTGAAAGCTATTCCCTACCAGTTACTTCTACCCTATTGGGTTTGGGAGCTTTCCCTGGTGATCACCCATTATTTATCGGGATGGCTGGAATGCATGGAACATACACAGCAAATACTGCTCTATATGAATGTGATCTATTAATTAATATTGGTGCAAGATTTGATGATCGTCTAACAGGAAATTTAGCCTCTTTTGCACCAAATGCAACAATTGCTCATATTGATATTGATCCTGTTGAAATTGGTAAGAATGTACCAACACAGATTCCTATCGTTGGAGATGCAAAAGAAGCGTTAAAAAAATTATTGGAGCACGCCATCGAGAAACCAGAGCACGAGAATTGGTTAGTAAGAATTCACGAAAACTTGGAAAATTATCCATTATGGTACAACAACCTTGAAACAGAAATGAATGGCCAATGGGTCATTAAGAAAATCCATGAAGCAACTGATGGAAAAGCCATCGTTACAACTGATGTTGGGCAACATCAAATGTGGACTGCTCAATATTATAAATTCAATACACCTGATCGTTGGGTATCATCTGGTGGACTTGGAACAATGGGCTTTGGCTTTCCATCCGCAATTGGAGCTCAATTAGCCAAGCCGAATGATACGGTTGTAGCCATTGTAGGTGATGGTGGTTTTCAAATGACCTTGCAAGAGCTTTCTATCCTTCAGGAACGTGGTTTACCTGTTAAAGTAATCATTGTAAATAATCAAGCATTAGGAATGGTAAGACAATGGCAGGAAGCTTTTTACTCTGAACGTTATTCGGAGTCCATCTTCAATATTCAACCAGATTTTGTTAAATTAGCAGAATCCTATAATATCAAAGGGATGAAACTAACAACACAAGAAGAATTTTTAAATGCATTGCCTGAAATATTCGATTATGAAGGTCCTGTAGTAGTGGATGCACGTGTCATTCAGCAAGAAAATGTTTTTCCTATGATTCCTACAGGCAAAGGATTAAACGAAATGATTGGGGTGAAACCATGAAACGAATCATAACAGCAACCGTCAGAAATCGCAGTGGTGTATTAAATCGTGTAACAAGTCTTCTACAACGACGTCAATTTAATATTGAAAGCATATCTGTTGGAAGAACGGAAACAGAAGGAATGTCCAAAATGACATTTGTTGTAGATGTAGAGGATTTTCAAAAGCTAGAGCAGGTGACGAAACAATTAAATAAGCAAATTGATGTCATTAAAGTGTCTGATATTACCGATAAGGCCATTGTTGCTCGCGAGCTTGCCCTCATTAAAATCGTTAGTAACAGCCAGTTGCGTGCGGAAATTCAAGGTATTATTGAACCATTCCGCGCATCCATAATTGATGTAAGTAAAGACAGTCTATCGATCCAAGTAACAGGGAAACCGGATAAGGTAGAAGCTTTAATTGAGCTCCTACGTCCATATGGAATCAAAGAACTAGCCAGAACAGGCTTAACCGCTTTTGTTCGTGGTCAACAACCAAACATACAGGATGGTACTGTGCAATCCCTATTAGGATAGTAATAATATAAAAATTATTATATAAAAAAATAAATCAAATTGAGAGGATGTAATTTTCATGACAAAAGTACTTTATAACAACAATATTAACGAAGAGGTATTACAATCTAAAAAAATCGCGATCATTGGCTATGGTTCTCAAGGTCATGCCCATGCTTTGAACCTAAAAGAAAGTGGATTTAATGTAGTAGTAGGACTTAGAAAAGGTAAGTCTTGGGATAAAGCAGTGGAAGATGGTGTAGAAGTTAAAACAGTAGCAGAAGCTTCAAAAGAGGCAGATGTGATTATGATTCTACTTCCTGATGAAAACCAACCTTCTATTTATAAAGAAAGTATTGAACCAAACTTAGAAGCTGGTAATGCACTAGTATTTGCCCATGGATTTAATATTCACTTTAATCAAATCGTTCCACCGAGTGATGTGGATGTATTCTTAGTAGCACCTAAAGGACCTGGTCATTTAGTACGTAGAACTTACGAAGAAGGTGCTGGTGTTCCTGCACTTTATGGAATTTTCCAGGATGCTACTGGTCAAGCTAAAAACGTTGCGTTAGCATATGCTAAAGGCATTGGTGCTGGTCGCGCTGGTATTCTAGAAACTTCATTCCAGGAAGAAACAGAAACAGATCTATTTGGTGAGCAAGCGGTACTTTGTGGCGGAACTTCCGCATTGGTTAAAGCAGGTTTCGAAACATTAGTAGAAGCTGGATACCAACCAGAAGTCGCTTATTTTGAATGTTTACATGAGTTAAAATTAATCGTTGACCTTATGTATGAAGGTGGATTAGAAAACATGCGTCACTCTATTTCTGACACTGCTGAATGGGGAGATTTCATGTCAGGTCCACGTGTTGTAGATGAAGGTACGAAAGCACGTATGAAAGAAGTATTATCAGATATTCAAACAGGTAAATTTGCTCAAGGCTGGATTTTAGAAAACCAAGCAAACCGCCCTCGTTATACAGCAATTAAGCGAGCGGAAAGTGAACATACAATTGAGAAAGTAGGTAGAGAGCTACGTGAATTAATGCCATTTGTAAAGCAAAAGGCGATTAATAAAAAGGAAGTGGTCTCTAATGACGCAAATTAAGATTTTTGATACAACACTTCGCGATGGTGAACAATCGCCTGGTGTCAATCTTAATCAGCTAGAGAAACTAGAGCTTGCCAAGCAATTAGAACGCCTTGGAGTAGATGTGATGGAAGCAGGATTTCCTGCTTCCTCCCAAGGTGATTTTGACTCAGTCAAACAGATTGCCGAATCTGTTAAAAACGTATCTGTAGCAGGATTAGCTCGTGCTGTTAAGTCAGATATTGACGCATGTAGAGAAGCATTGAAAAATGCTGCCAATCCTAGACTTCACGTTTTTATTGCCACCTCCCCTATTCATATGGAATATAAATTAAAAAAGACTCCTGATGAAGTAATCGATACCGCTGTCGAAATGGTGAAATACGGAAAACAATTCTTCGATCATGTTGAATGGTCGGCTGAGGATGCTTCACGTTCAGACCTAGATTTTTTAGCAAAAATTATTGAAAAAGTTATTGATGCTGGTGCTACAGTCATTAATTTACCAGACACGGTTGGCTATACAATGCCTCGTGAATATGGGGCGATGTTTCGTTACATGAAAGAAAATGTCCCAAATATCGACAAAGCAGATCTATCCTGCCACTGTCATGATGACCTTGGAATGGCACTTGCAAATTCCTTTGCTGCAGTAGAAAATGGTGCAACACAGGTAGAAGGAACGATTAATGGAATCGGGGAACGTGCTGGGAATGCTTCTTTAGAAGAATTTGGTGTTGCATTAAATATTCGAAATGATTATTATCCTTATCATACTAATTTAGTGTTAAAAGAAATTAAACGTACAAGCGACATGGTAAGCAAATTTACAGGTATGACAGTGCCAGGTAATAAAGCGATTGTTGGACGTAATGCTTTTGCTCATGAATCAGGTATTCATCAAGATGGTGTCTTGAAAAATGCGCAAACATATGAAATTATCACACCAGAATTAGTTGGTGTCCAATCCAACAACCTTGTGTTAGGGAAACACTCTGGGCGACATGCCTTTACAGATAAAATTAAGCAGCTTGGCTTCACTCTATCCGATGATAAGCTGAAAGAAGCATTTGTTGCCTTTAAATCATTAACAGACCGAAAAAAGGAAGTAACAGATGATGACCTATTTGCCATCCTAACAGATATTCAAACAGATACATCTAATGTTAAAAGATATACATTAGTAGATTTTAAGGTACAATATGGTTCTTCTGATAAGCCAAATGCTACTGTAACATTAAATACACCTAAAAATGATCAACAACTAACGGATTCAGATACCGGGCAAGGTAGCGTCGAAGCGCTTTATAACACATTAGACAAAATCATTTATGAGGATACTCAACTAACCGATTTTCAATTGAACTCAATTGGTAAAGGAAGAGATGCCTTGGCAGAAGTCCACGTTAGCCTAACCGTAGATGGTATAGCAGTAAGTGGACGTGGTTCTGCACAAGATGTATTAGAAGCAGCTGTTCAAGCATATTTGAATGGTGTCAATAGAGCAATCTATCAAGTAAAAGCAATCTAGGATAGTTCATAGGGGGTAGAACAAGTGGCTAATAAAATTGTATTGCTTCCTGGTGATGGAATTGGAGCAGAGGTAATCTATGCTGCAAAGGACGTATTAGAAGCAATTAGCAAAAAATTTGGAAAAGAATTTGAATTTTCTTCTCATGATATCGGTGGTATTGCTATCGATAATCATGGCACTCCCCTACCTGATGAAACAGTTGAAGCTTGTAAAAAGGCAGATGCAGTTTTGCTTGGGGCAGTTGGTGGACCAAAATGGGATAATAATCCCTCTGATCTAAGACCAGAACGCGGGTTGCTTGGGATTAGAAAGGCACTTGATTTATATGCCAATCTTAGACCAGTGAAGGGATTTGATAAATTATTACACGCCTCTCCCCTTCGTCCTGATATTATAAATGGTAGTGACCTATTAATTGTTCGGGAGCTTACTGGTGGATTATATTTTGGGAGACCAAGTGAAAGGCAAGATAACGGTAACGCTGTAGTAGACACCTTAACATATACACGTAAAGAAATCGAAAGAATTGTAGATAAAGCCTTTCAAAGTGCTCAATTAAGAAAGAAACATCTTACATCTGTAGATAAAGCAAATGTGCTGGAATCTAGTAAACTATGGAGAGAAATTGTGGAAGAAAAGAAAGCACAATATCCTGATGTCACAGTTGAGCATGTTTTAGTGGATGCAGCAGCAATGAAGCTAATCACCAATCCAACACAATTTGATGTCATTGTTACAGAGAATATGTTTGGTGATATATTAAGTGATGAGGCTTCTGTCCTAACAGGCTCTCTCGGTATGCTCCCTTCTGCTAGTTTGGCTGAAGACGGGGTTGGACTATATGAACCAGCACATGGATCTGCTCCTGATATTGCAGGCAAAGGGATTGCTAACCCTATTGCCATGATCCTATCAGCAGCGATGATGCTTCGATATTCCTTTCAAATGAATGAAGAAGCACAAACCATTGAAGACGCAGTTGAACAAGTGTTAAACCAAAATTATCATACAGCAGACCTATATAATAAAAATGGAGAGCTTGTAAATACAAATGAAATGACTCAATTAATTGTTGAAACCATTGAATAAGGAAAATTTTTCGGCGTCGACTATTTATCCATAGCATGCGCCGATATTTTTCTACAAAAAGGAAAACAAAAATATAAAAAGGAGTGAAATTGATGAGGAATCCAAAGACGATTATTGAAAAGATTTGGGAGAAACATGTCGTACATCACGAAGAAGGTAAACCGGATCTATTATATATCGATTTACATCTAGTCCACGAGGTAACCTCTCCACAGGCATTTGAGGGTCTTCGTATTAATAATCGAAAAGTTCGCCGTCCAGATTTAACATTTGCGACAATGGACCATAATGTACCGACCATTCATCGCAATGTGATAAAAGACGAAGTTTCCAAGACACAAATGGAAACACTTAAAACAAACTGTGACGAATTTGGCGTACCTTTAGCGGATATTCATCATCCTGATCAAGGGATCGTCCATGTTATTGGTCCTGAATTGGGTTTAACCCAACCAGGTAAAACGATCGTATGTGGAGATAGCCATACTTCTACACATGGTGCATTTGGTGCTTTGGCTTTTGGTATTGGTACTAGTGAGGTCGAGCATGTCCTAGCCACACAAACCATTTGGCAAGCAAAACCGAAAACACTAAATGTTAAAGTGAATGGAAAATTAGGGACAGGTGTTACGGCAAAGGATTTAATCCTAGCAATTATCGGAAAATTCGGTGTAAAATTCGGAACTGGCTATGTTATTGAGTATACAGGCGAGGCAGTGCGTAACTTGTCCATGGAAGGCCGAATGACGGTATGTAACATGTCTATAGAAGCCGGTGCTCGTGCTGGATTAATCAGTCCTGATGATACGACAGTTGAATTTTTACGAGGGAGACGCCATGTTCCAGACGGTGAAGCCTTTGAGCAATTAGCGGAGGAATGGAAGGCTCTTGCTACAGACGAAGGGGCGATATATGATGAAGTAGTGGAAATCAATGCAGAAGAAATTGAGCCACAAGTAACTTGGGGAACAAACCCTGGGATGTGTATTCCGGTTAGTGCAACCGTCCCTACTCCAGAGGATGGAAAAAATGCTATTGAAACAGATGAAATTAAACGTGCATTAGAATACATGGGACTCCAAGGAGGCGAACCAATTTCTTCTGTAAGCATTGAGCATGTGTTTATCGGTTCCTGTACTAATTCCAGATTAGCTGATTTAAGAAAAGCTTCAGAAATTGTAAAAGGACAAAAGGTAAATCCAGGTGTTCGAGCAATCGTAGTCCCTGGTTCTCATAGTGTGAAAGCACAAGCAGAAACAGAAGGAATTGATCAAATCTTTAAGGAAGCTGGATTTGAATGGCGAGACGCAGGCTGTAGTATGTGTCTAGCAATGAACGATGATGTCGTACCAGAGGGTGAACGTTGTGCTTCCACTTCTAATCGTAACTTTGAAGGTCGACAAGGAACAGGTGCACGTACCCACTTAGTTAGTCCTGAAATGGCGGCAGCAGCAGCTATTAAAGGTCATTTCGTAGATGTACGTCACTTGAGTGTAGCTACACCAAGCTAAATTCGTTTTATAGGGGGTAACAAAATGGAACCAATTAGAAAACATGAAGGGCTTGTCTATCCATTAAACCGTGCTAATATTGATACAGACCAAATTATTCCTAAGCAATTTTTAAAACGGATTTCACGACAAGGATTTGGCCAATTTGTATTTTATAATTGGCGATTTGACTCTAAAGGAGAGTTGCGAAATGATTTCTCCTTAAATCAGCCTAAATATGAAGACACTTCAATCCTTGTTGCTGGTGAAAACTTTGGCTGCGGCTCATCTCGTGAGCATGCACCATGGGCTCTACAAGATTATGGATTCCGTGTCATTATTGCACCAAGCTATGCAGATATTTTTTATAATAATTGCACAAAAAATGGTATCTTACCAGTTAAATTGGCAGATGAAGAAGTCCAAACAATAATTAAAAATGCTGAGAGTGACAAATATTATTTAACCGTGAACCTAGAAGCAAAAAAAGTATATGATAATCAAGGATTTGAAGCAGTATTTGACCTAGACGATTATAAACGTGAAATGTTACTAAATGGCTGGGATGATATTGCTGTTACACTCAGCCATGCCGATAAGATTGACCAATTTGAAGCAACTAGAGCATAATAAGAATGTGAAATTTTTATCATTGGAGAATTTTCCCTTTTGATGTGATTTAGCTGATTTTTCTGTTAAACAGAAGATCAGCTTTATTTTTTGTCATTTTTATTTTTTTATGTATAAACAGCTTTGCCAATAACTGATTTAATGGAGTTAAACGCAACGGTTATACTAAAAAGGATCAGGAGGTGAACTGATGTTAAACCGAGCGCAATTAAATGCTTGTCAACGCGAATTGGTCAATCGAAAAAAGGAGCTAGAAAATCATCTGCAGGATCACTTTGGCTTAGACCAAGAATTGTTGAAAGAATCTGTATCCGAGCTCTCTAATTACGATAATCATCCAGGAGATCATGGTACAGAGCTTTTTGAAAGAGAAAAAGACATTGCCTTGAATGATCATTTAGAAAAGGAATACAAGGATATTAAAGATGCCCTTGATTCGATAGATGCAGGAACTTATGGTATTTGTATCGAATGTGGTGAAGAAATAGCAGCAGACAGACTGTTAGCAATGCCTACCACTCAGAAGTGCTCCAAACATGCAGAAAAATATATCGATAAAAATCGTCCAATTGAGGAAGAGGTATTACAGCCAAATTTTCAAAACTTTAATAATGAAATAGCCAACGAAGACACTACGTTTTTCGACGCAGAAGATTCCTGGCAGCGCGTAGAGCAATATGGTTCCTCTGATGGCCCGTCTGACTTTTATGGCATGGAGGCTAAAACATATGACGATATGTTCTTCCATTCAGATGAATTGGTGGGTAGCGTTGAGGAGTTAGAAGGATTTTTACTCGCAGATATGGAAGGGAAATATATAGGGGTAAATGAAAAGCATGAAAAATACGAAGATTATTTAGATGAACAGGATATTGAATCGATTTTATCTACAGAAAAATAATATGCTGGGCCTCCCAAATAATTGGGAGCGTCCCTTTTTTTATTGAGAATCTCCGCTTACATCGGCTTTGTATATTGATACTTCTAGTAGCCATACTAAAAAAATCAGTATTAAAAATTGCAATATAGGACGTGAAAAATTATGCCCTTTACTAAGGAAAAACCACATATTTATTATGAAGTAAAAGGAAACGGTCCAACGATTCTATTTATTCCACCCCCTGCCATGGGACATCTTACCTTTCGTTATCAATATAAGTTGAGTGATCATTATCAAATTATCACATTAGATATTAGAGGGGATTGTAAAAGTGAGAAAGCTCTACCTGTAACGATGGAACTATTCGTTAGTGACATAAAGAGAGTTTTGGACGAACTTCAAGTAGAGAAAGCCATTATTTGCGGATATTCTAATGGAGGAGTTATTGCTCAAGCATTTGCAGCGAGCCATCCTAATCGAATTATAGGACTCATTTTGATAGGTGGTTATTATGAAGTAGCTAGTTTTTGGCTAAAGAAGGAATATCAATTAGGAATATGGATTGCCAAGCAAAAATGGATGTCTTTATTGGCAAGCGCATTATCTTTTAATCATTTTTCGAGTAAAAAAGCTGCAAACGAAATGGCTATAGAGATGAAGCAAACAGATCCCGATATGTTAGAACAGCAATATGCTATTGGTATGAACTACAGCAATAAACACAGTCTTACTAAATTAGATGTCCCCCTATTACTTATATATGGTGCAAGGGATATTTACATTCATCACTATCAGCATTTGTATCAAGAGGTGATAAAGGATGTGGAAATCGCCTATATCGATAAATCCAAACATCAAGTTCCTACAAAGCATGATCATGAATGTAATGCGATTATCAAGCAATGGATTAGGAGCAAAGATTTAGCAAAGGAATAGAGGAGAAGGCTTTCTCCCCTTTTCCTCCAATTTAGTAATCACTTTGAGACTCTTCCCCATTTACAATGGCAACACTGGCACTTGCCCCTATTCTAGAAGCACCAGCCTTCACCATTGCTTGAGCAGTTTTAGCATCACGCACACCGCCAGAGGCTTTTACTCCAATATTAGGACCAACGGTTTTACGCATTAAAGCAATATCTTCTATTGTTGCACCACCAGTCGAAAATCCAGTAGATGTTTTGACATAGTTAGCCCCTGCTGCAACTGCTAGTTCGCATGCTGTTACTTTTTCTTCATCAGATAAAAGACACGTCTCAATAATCACTTTCACTAATGCTTGCCCTTTCGTTGCATCCACTACTGCTTGAATATCATCTTTAACAGCCTCAATCTCTCCTGATTTTAGTTTACCAACGTTCAGCACCATATCTATTTCTGTGGCACCATTATTGATGGCATCTTCTGTTTCAAACGCCTTGACCTCGGAAGTAGAAGCTCCTAAAGGAAAGCCTATTACTGTACATACGTCTACATCAGTACCTTTGAGTAATTCCGCAGCATAAGCTACCCATGTTGGATTAACACAAACAGAATAAAATCCGTTAGCCTTTGCTTCTTCACATAATGTTTCAATTGCTTTTTTTGGTGTATCTGGTTTTAATGCAGTATGGTCAATCATATTCGCTATCATTTTGATCCATTCCTCCCTTGTCATTTCACGTTGGACATGTCATCCGCTATAAAAGCACCCGGAAGCAAGTCACGTACCGTAGTCTCTAATATGTCTCCATCTAAGTTTGTTAATATCACTTTCATTTCTGGATGACAAAGCTCTGCCATTACTTGGCGACAAGCACCACATGGAGAAACCGGTCGATCGGTATCTGCTACAACTGCCATCATTTTATATTCAGTGGAGCCCGTTGCATATGCATGAAATAATGCTGTCCTCTCCCCACAATTACACATGGAATAGGCTGCATTTTCAATATTACATCCATGATAAATATTTCCTTGAGCATCAAGTAATGCTGCTCCAACGCTAAACTTAGAATAAGGCACATAAGCTTTTTCCCTTGCTTTTTTTGCTTCTTCTATCAATTTTTCTTCCACAAACGTTCCCCCCTATTCGTTATCCAATCTCTTGAACTAATTGTTTCACAAATTGTAAAAAGGAATCACGTACTTTCTCAGTTGTCTCCATTACTTCCTCATGTGTTAACGGTTGATCGAGAATCCCTGCTGCCATGTTAGATATACAGGAAATACCTAAACAGCGAATGCCAGCATGTCTTGCTACTGTTACCTCAGGCACTGTAGACATACCAACAGCATCTCCACCTATCGTTGCAAGCATCTTTATTTCAGCTGGTGTTTCATAACTTGGTCCTGTATTCCAAACATAGACACCCTCTTTTAGATTCAAATTTAACTGTTTAGCAACTTGTCTTGCCGTAGTTTGCAATTTCTTATCATAAGCACTCGACATATCCGGGAAGCGTACACCATGTTCCTTCACATTCTCGCCTATTAAAGGATTTTGACCAGTATTGTTTATATGATCTGTAATTAACATTAAATCCCCTGGTTCAAGATTTTGATTAACACCACCAGCAGCATTAGTTACTAGTAATTTTTCAATACCAATTTCTTTCATCACCCGAACCGGGAAAGTAACCGCATCTAAGCCATATCCTTCATAATAGTGAAAACGTCCCTGCATTGCAATGACCTGGACCCCTTCTAATTCACCTATTACTAGTTGTCCTGCATGACCTTCCACTGTCGATAAGGGAAAACCAGGAATATCTTGATAGATAATTTTTGTAGGATTTTTAATTTCATCTGCTAGCATTCCTAGACCTGAGCCCAATATAAGGCCAATTTGAGGTTTCTTATCTAATTGTTGCTGTAAATACTTGGTTGCTTCCTGAAGCTTATGCATTGAATAATCCTCCTTTATTTAATATCGTGTAGGAAACTTTTCCCGTTTAAAGGTAATGTTACACCAAAATTGTCTGCAATGGTAGCGCCAATATCAGCAAACGTCTCTCTCAATGGTAATTGTTTTCCTTCTGTGATTTGATGGTGAAAAACTAATAGTGGGACATATTCTCTCGTATGATCTGTACCATGATGTACTGGATCGTTTCCATGATCAGCTGTAATCATTAATAAATCATCTTCTTTCAATTTATTAATGATGTCCGGTAATCGCTGATCAAATGCTTCCAGAGCTTCTCCATACCCTTTTGGATCTCGACGATGACCATATTTCGCATCAAAATCGACGAGATTGAGAAAATTCAGGCCATGAAATTCCATATCCATTGACTGAATAAATTTTTCCATTCCATCCTCATTATTTTTTGTTCGAATCGATTCCGTTACACCCTCGCCGTCATAAATATCAGAGATTTTCCCGAGGGCAATAACATCGAAACCACCGTCAGCTAGCTCATTCATCACTGTCCTACCAAACGGTTTTAGGGCATAATCATGACGATTAGAAGTTCGTTCAAAATTACCAGGTCTACCTACAAATGGTCGTGCAATTACCCTGCCAATCATGTACTTATCGTTCATGGTTAAAGCTCGAGCTTTTTCACAAATGTCATATAGTTCATCTATTGGAATGATGTCTTCATGGGCACAGATTTGCAGTACAGAATCTGCAGATGTATACACAATGAGATCTCCTGTTTCCATATGATGCTCGCCTAGTTCTTCAATAATAGCAGTACCAGACGCCGGTTTATTTCCCATAATTTTCCTTCCTGTTTCCTTTTCTAACTGTTTTATTAAGTCATCTGGAAAACCATCCGGGAATGTTTGAAAAGGTTGCTCGATCTTTAACCCCATTATTTCCCAATGACCAGTCATTGTATCCTTTCCATTAGAAGCCTCTTGCATTTTGGTATAGTAGGCCTTAGGCTTTAACGCCTTCCTAATACCTTTAATTTCCCGAATATTGCTTAATCCAAGTTTTCCAATTTCCGGCATAGTTAATCCATCCATATGCTCCGCAATATGTCCTAATGTATCTGCTCCCGTATCATTGAAATCGGCAGCATCTGGTGCTTCACCTATCCCAACCGAATCTAATACAATTAAAAATATCCTTTTAAAAGATTCCAATAGTATTCTCCTTTTCTCGAAGTAATATAGCGCAAAAATTATTCTATCAACAAATCAACTCTTATTGTACTTTTTCTGAAGTAGGATGTCCAACCTCTTAAAAAATTAATGAATAATATCATATATCAATGGTATAGCATAATGCGCTTTATCAGAGATTGTATAGGCTTGTTGAATCTTTTCTTCCACATCATTTATATTAGGGGTATTACTATGAATGGTGACTATAGTATCACCAGTTTTTACTTTGTCACCTAATTTTTTCTGCAACTCGACACCTACAGCCAGATCAATTTGAGAATCCTTTGTTAAACGACCAGCTCCAAGAAGACTTGCTGCTGTGCCTATTTCATCGGCAGAAATGCGATTAATCGTGCCGGAAGCTTTTGCCTTCACTTCTATCGTGTATTCTGCCTTAGGTAGTTTCTCCGGATGATCAATTACAGAAGGATTACCTCCCTGAGAGCTCACAAAGGTTTTCAACTTATCAATAGCTTTACCTGAATGAATTGCATCTTTTAACATTTCTCTTGCTTCTTCAATGGATTTTGCCTTTTTGGCTAAATAGACCATTTGACTACCTAAGGTAAGGCATAATTCTTCTAAATCCTTTGGACCTTTACCTTGCAAGGTATCGATGGCTTCTTTTACTTCTAATGCATTACCTACTGCAAATCCAAGCGGCTGATTCATATCTGAAATTACGGCAACCGTCTCTCGTCCCGCTCCATTACCAATGTCAACCATTGCCCTAGCTAAAGCTTTAGCATCTTCTAAATCAGTCATAAATGCCCCTGACCCTGTTTTTACATCTAATACAATAGCATCTGCTCCTGCTGCAATTTTTTTACTCATAATCGAGCTAGCAATCAATGGAATAGAATTGACTGTTGCTGTTACATCACGTAAACCATATAGCTTTTTATCAGCAGGAGTGAGGTTTCCGCTTTGTCCAACTACAGCTATATTATGCTCATTTACCAGTTGATTGAACCTTTCTGCAGTTAATTCTACTTGAAAACCATCAATGGATTCTAACTTGTCAAGTGTTCCACCTGTATGTCCAAGCCCTCTACCAGACATTTTTGCAACTGGGACACCTACAGAAGCTACTAAGGGTGCCAAAATTAAAGTGGTTGTATCTCCAACTCCACCTGTAGAATGCTTATCCACCTTAATACCTTGAATATCTGATAAATCGACTTGATCTCCAGATTGTACCATTGCCATAGTTAAGTGAACTCTCTCTTCTGTTGTCATTCCTTGAAAATATAATGCCATGGCCATTGCCGACATTTGGTAATCAGGTATTTCTTCCTTTGTATATCCTTTGATCATAAAATCAATTTCATCTTTAGTTAATTCCTTACCGTCTCTTTTTTTCACAATTAAGTCTACCATTCTCATATTTCTTCTTCCCTTCAAATATAAAATATCTAGATACGAATGCTTTCAATGTTCATTTAGAAAAACATACCTGCTACCGCAGCACTTAATAATGATGCTAGCATACCAGCTGCTACTGCTTTTATACCGAGTTTCGCAATGTCTTTACGTCTATTTGGCGCTAATCCTCCTAAACCACCGAGTAGAATAGCCATGGAGCTCAGGTTTGCAAACCCACATAAAGCAAAACTTACAATTAAATTTGTCTTATCAGATAGATTCGCCATTTCAGGTGCAAAGGATGCATAGGCAACAAATTCGTTTAATACAAGCTTTTGTCCAATAAATCCACCAGCGATAACTGCTTCACTCCAAGGTACTCCTACTGCAAATGCGATTGGGGCAAATACATATCCCAAAATCGTTTCTAAGGTAATATCACCAAAAATACCGAGAATACCATTAATTAATGCGATCAGTGCAATAAAGGCTAGTAACATCGCACCAACGTTCAGTGCCAATTTCAGTCCGTCTGATGCTCCTTTTGCCGCCGCATCAATCACGTTAACAGACTCTTGATCTTTTTCAATTTCTATATGGTCTGTTGTGACAGATTTATCTGTTTCCGGTACCATTATTTTTGCCATAATAAGACCTGCTGGTGCTGCCATAAAACTCGCTGCTAGTAAATATTCTAATGGGACTCCTAGAAGCGAATAACCAACAAGTACTGATCCTGCCACCGACGCCAATCCACCGGTCATGACAGCAAATAATTCGGATTGTGTCATCTTATTTAGAAATGGTCGTACAACAAGCGGTGCTTCTGTTTGACCAACAAAAATATTAGCCGCAGCAGACATGGACTCAGACTTACTTGTCCCTAATAATTTAGATAAACCTCCACCGAGTATTTTGATGATCCACTGCATTATACCTAAATAATAAAGAACAGATATTAACGATGAAAAGAAAATAATAATTGGTAGCACATGAAACGCAAAAATCGAACCAAATTCTTCACTATTTGCTAACGAACCAAATAGAAAACTGATTCCCTCATTAGCATAGTTAATAATATCCTGTACACGTAAAGTAAACCATTGTAATGCTGATTGACCTGCCTCCCACTTTAATACAATAAATGCGAATAGAATTTGTATGGCTAATCCACCGCATATTGTCCGAATGTTAATCGCTTTCTTTTTTGATGATAGTAGTAAGGCAAGTCCTAATATAACGACTATACCTAATATTCCCCACAATAAGTTCATGTGGCTATCCCCTTTCGTTTATTTATTGATTGGACGTCCTACCACTTTCTACGCTAAAATACTTCTACTCACACGTCCGTTAGCGAATGCACTTCCATACTTTTATACTAAGAGATGTAATTCCACATCGTCAATTCACCTCTGTAGAATATGAATAGTCTCTATTGTATAAATGAAACCCCTTTCTATGGGTACGAAATCATTATAAAGGTTAGACGTCCTACAAGTCAACAACTATTTTTAGATAATGTTCCGAATGGGACATTAGCAATAGTAATAAGGAGCGTGTTCCCTATCCCTCTATCTTTGGACAAGTTTTCCAGTTTTCTTTACAATAGAAAAACTTCGTACTTCGCTCGTCCTTTAGAGGATGAGTTAGCTTTTCTTGTACTTTGATTGAACTTCAAAATTTTTATGCTTTCCTAATGTATAAAAAAACCATCCCCAATGGAATGGCATTAAAATAAACGCTTTCGAAATACACTAAAACTGACCTGATCAGATCGGAAAAAATTAATCGAATACAATATAGGTTTGTCATGAAGATCGTAATGGATCTGCTTCAAAATCAATAATGGTTGATTTTTATCACTATTCAATATTTTAGAAATCTCGTCATGATAACCAATTGTTTTTATTTCTGCTTTTGCATAGCTGATCGTTATCCCTTTTTCTTCTTGTAGTGACTGAAGCATCGATTGTTGATTAAAATGAAAATCTTCCCCGACTAAGGACAAGGGAATTTTATCAATACAGTAAACAAGTGGCTCACTATCTGCTGTTCTAACTCGTTTGACCAGATATACATTCTCATCTGTACTCAGCTGTAATTCCATTTTATCCTCACTAAGCGCTTGTTTTGCTCCATGGAATAATAATTCTGTCCCAGGTTCTTTCCCTTCTCTTTTAATGAAATCTGTAATACTAAATAGCTCTTCTATCCCGCCTGAAAAAACAGGCTTTTTGTTTATAAACGTACCAATACCGTGTCTTCGTATAATGACATTTTCTTCTTCTAAAATCCTAAGTGCTTCCCTTAATGTGTTACGGGAAACATTTAACTGCTTGGCCAATTCCATTTCAGACGGTAATCGTTCTCCAGCTTCTAATTCCCCTTCATTTATTTTCGTTTTGATTTGCTCTATCACATATATGTATCGAGGCGTTTGGTAATCAAAGGCCATACGAATCCCCCCTGTTTGTTTGTACGGACGTTTGTCATATTTATATCATAGCATAAATGATAAAAAATTCTGATACTTTCTAAAATAAGCGATCAGTAGCTTGAAGTCAAATCGTTCTTATGCTTGACACACCAATACTTTTGTGATAATTATTATGTGTTAGCACTCTGACGTATGGAGTGCTAAGTTACATATAAATCGTTTAAGGGAGGAAATGAACAATGGAGAAAAAACAATTTCAAGCTGAGTCTAAACGACTTTTAGAAATGATGGTCCATTCCATTTATTCACAGAAAGAAATCTTCTTACGTGAACTAATTTCGAATGCTAGTGATGCTATTGATAAAATTTATTATAAAGCATTAACGGATGACAGTATCTCCTTTAATAAGGATGATTACTATATTCGTATCGAGCCTAATAAAGATAAGCGTACACTAACCGTTAAGGATACTGGAATAGGTATGACAAAAGAGGAATTAGAAGAAAACTTAGGTACGATTGCCAAAAGTGGTTCCTTAGCCTTCAAAAATGAAGTAGAGATGAAGGATGGTCAAGAAATTATCGGTCAATTCGGTGTCGGTTTCTACTCCTCCTTTATGGTAGCAGACAAAGTAACGGTTTATACTCGTCCTTTACATGGCGAAGAAGGCTACAAATGGGAGTCTGACGGGGAAGATGGTTACACAATTGAACCACATAACAAAGAGGATGTTGGAACAGAAATTATTATTCAATTAAAAGAAAACGCAGATGAGGAAAATTACGATGAATTTTTAGAAGAGCATCGTCTTCAATCTATTATAAAAAAATATTCAGATTTTATTCGTTATCCGATTAAGATGGATATTACTGAAAAACGTCCAAAAGAAGATAATGAAGAAGAATTAGTAGATGTGACAGAAGAACAAACGGTTAACAGCATGGTCCCGATCTGGCGAAAAAATAAACAAGAGTTAACAGATGCAGATTACGAAGCATTTTATCAAGAAAAGCACTTCGGATTTGACCAACCATTAAGCCATCTCCATATAAGTGTAGACGGCATGGTAAGATTTCAATCGATTTTATATATCCCTGAGCAGTTACCTTTTGACTACTATTCTAAAGAATTTGAAAAAGGTTTAGAGTTATACTCTAATAGCGTATTAATTATGGATAAATGTGCTGATTTATTGCCAGATTATTTTAGTTTTGTCAAAGGGATCGTCGATTCTGAAGATTTATCATTAAACATTTCTCGTGAAATTTTACAACAGGATCGTCAAGTAAAGCTAATTGCCAAAAATATTGAAAAGAAAATTAAAAATCACTTACAAAGCTTGTTAAAAAATGACCGTGAAAAGTATGAAAAGTTTTACGATGCATTTGGTCGTCAAATAAAGTTTGGTGTATACAGTGATTTTGGCGCGAACAAGGACAAGCTTAAAGATTTGTTACTATTCTATTCCTCTAGTGAGAACAAATTAGTTAGCTTGAAAGAATATGTCGAGCGTATGCCAGAGGATCAAGAGCACATTTATTATGCGACTGGAGAATCACATGAACGTATCGAAAAACTCCCTCAAACTGAAATGGTCAAAGATAAAGGCTATGAGATTTTATATTTCACAGATGAGGTAGACGAATTTGCGATTAAAATGTTGATGTCGTACGAAGAAAAAGAGTTCAAATCTGTATCTAGTGGTGATTTGAATTTAGAAGACGAGGAATCAAAAAAAGAAGCAGAAAAACAAAAAGAAGAGCATAAAGACTTACTTACAGAGATGAAAGAAATACTTGGTGATAAAGTAAAGGATGTTCGACTCTCCACCCGTTTAAAATCTCATCCTGTTTGCTTATCAGCTGAGGGTGATGTTTCAATTGAAATGGAAAAAGTATTGAAGCAAATGCCAGATAGTCAAAACGTTGAAGCGAATAAGGTTTTAGAGATTAATAACAAGCACGACATTTTTCAGGCTTTAATCCATGCACAACAAAAAGACAAAGAAAAAGTCAAGCTCTATACTAATATCTTATATAACCAAGCATTGCTTATAGAAGGTCTTCCGGTTGAGGACCCTGTTGCTCTAACTAACGATATGTGCAAAGTAATGGTTTAATTGGTTGAAAAAGGCCTCCCTACTCGAAGGGTGGCCTTT
The DNA here is from genome assembly GCF_055395245.1 of Gracilibacillus sp. JCM 18860. Classification (NCBI taxonomy): domain Bacteria; kingdom Bacillati; phylum Bacillota; class Bacilli; order Caryophanales; family Bacillaceae; genus Gracilibacillus; species Gracilibacillus sp. JCM 18860. The sequence continues at coordinate 100,408 of NZ_AP043868.1, read as the reverse complement.
TTTATTGTAAAAAATCTCTAAAGCTTGCTACATGTACCAACATTATTTATTTTTTCTTGTATTTGTAGCTAGCCTCATGAAAATTACTATTTCGAACAACCTCACCTTTCCACATATTCACTTAATTTTATTATTTTCCATGTTTAATATTTCCCAAAAGTGAAATAGTAAAAATAAAATGTACTGTTATCAACCTATTTAAGGAGGGAGAAAATTGGCGAAGAATGTTGCACATAAATTAATAGCATCACATCTCGTATCAGGTGACATGGAAGTCGGTAAGGAAATTGGATTAAAAATAGACCAGACGTTAACACAGGATGCTACTGGAACAATGGTCATGCTGGAGCTTGAAGCTATGGGACTTGATCAAGTAAAAACTGAAGCTTCTGCTCAATATGTGGATCATAATCTAATCCAAGAGGACTACCGTAATGCAGATGATCACCTTTTCCTAAGAAGTGCCGCTCAAAAGTTCGGTGTTTATTACAGTCGACCTGGAAATGGTGTTAGTCACCCCGTTCATATGCAACGTTTAGCAAAGCCAGGTAAAACATTACTTGGTTCTGACAGCCATACCTGTGCGAATGGTTGTATGGGAATGCTAGCTATTGGTGCGGGCGGGATTGATGTGGCCATGGCAATGGCAGGTGAGGCTTACCATGTAAAAATGCCTAAAGTTATGGGAATCAAGCTCATTGGCAAGTTACCAGATTGGGTTAGTGCTAAGGATGTTATTCTAGAAATGTTACGTCGTCATAGTGTCAAAGGTGGTGTTGGTAAAATCTTAGAATATTACGGACCTGGTTTAGAAAGTCTTTCTGCAATGGATCGACATGTCATTGCTAATATGGGCGCAGAATTAGGTGCCACTTCTACTGTATTTCCATCTGATCACATTATCAAAGATTTTTTAACCCAACAAGGACGTGAAGAAGATTGGATCGAATTAAAAGCTGACGATGGAGCTACTTATGATGAAGAAGATGAAATCGACTTATCGACACTGGTACCATTAATTGCAAAACCTTCTAGTCCCGATAAGGTGGTACCTGTATCTGAAATAGCTGGAGAACCCATTTACCAATCTTATATAGGATCCTCTGCCAATCCTGGATACCGAGATTTTGCAATTGCAGCTGAAATTGTGAAGGACAAGCAAATCACTCCAGGGGTTTCACTTGATATTAATCCGACATCCAGACAATTGTTAGAGCAACTAGTGAAAGATGGCTATATTGCCCAGTTAATTGGAGCTGGAGCAAGAATGCATCAAGCAGGTTGTAATGGCTGTATTGGAATGGGACAAGCGCCTGCAACGGATCGTAATAGCTTACGAACCACTCCGCGTAACTTTCCAGGTCGATCTGGTACGAGAGAAGATAGTGTATTTTTATGCAGTCCAGAAACAGCAGCAGCCTCCGCTTTACATGGTGTGATTACGGACCCGAGAACTTTAGAAATGGACTACCCGCTTATAAAGGAGCCGACAGAGTTTCCTGATGCTGGAATGCTTGAAGCACCACCAAATTCGAATGATAAAATCTCGCTGGAGAAAGGCCCAAACATTACATCGATTCCTGACTTTGCACCGATCGAAAACAATTTCGAGGTTCCTATATTATTAAAAATGGGAGATAATATTTCCACAGACGAAATTTTGGCTGGAGGATCACGTGTTCTTCCATATCGAAGTAATATTCAAAGGATTAGTACCTTTGCTTTTGAAATTGTTGATGACACCTATTACGAAAGAGCTATGAAGGCTAGAGATGATCATGGTCATGCAATTATTGCTGGAATTAACTATGGGCAAGGCTCCAGTCGTGAGCATGCCGCACTAGCCCCAAGATATCTAGGGCTAAAAGTGGTGTTAGTAAAAGACTTTGCACGAATACATTTACAGAATTTGATTAATTTCGGGATTCTGCCACTAAGATTCGCTAATAAAGAGGATTATAAAAAAATCGAAAAAGGCTCGATCTTACAATTTCAAAATGTGCATGATTCCTTGAAAAAACTAGAAAAAATAAATGTAAGGATAAAAGACACTGATGAGATGATTGAAGTAGAGCATGATTTAACGAAAAGACATATTGAGCTTATACTTCAAGGTGGAGTGATTAATTGGATTAAATACAAAAAAGTATAAGAAGGGAATGAATATAGTTGGGGTCACAAGAAATGAGATGTAAAGCGTGTGAAGGTTCCGGGCTACTAATGGATGATGAGGAATGGCACTATACTTGTACCATTTGTAATGGTGATGGTTTTGTATCCCGTTATGAAGAAAAAGAAATGAGAGAAACCGATCCAAATAATCGCATCATTGATTAATCGCATAAGTCAGCGACATAGCTAAATAAGGAGAATAAATCCGAACAATCTTCTGATTAATCGTAGGCAAAATACGTAGCTACCTATGGGAACGGCATGAGCTAGAGCCCTGCCACGAAAAACGAGCTATTTTGACAGAAAGGTTCGGATTATTCCTTCTTTACTATTTATTTGTTCCATCCACATTCGCTATTAATGAATATTTATTTTCCTAAAGTTTCCACCCTTTACTTCCGCCACATCATATACGATTACAAAAGCACTTTCATCAATTTCCTGAATAATCTCTTTTATTTTACTTTCCTCTAATCGGTTAATAACACAAGTAATCTCTTTAAATTCTTCATTGGAATAACCGCCTTGAACTAAATTAAATGTAGCGCTACGCCCTAAGCGATCACGAATAGTTTCTACCATTAATTCTGGCTTGCTCGTAATAATTTTAAAGGTTTTAGAGCCACTAAGCCCCTCCTCTACTATATGTATCACTTTAGAGGCTATAAAATAAGCTATACCTGATAAAAAGGCTCCAGTAAGACCAAACACAAATGATACAACAACAAAAACGAATAAATTTAAAAACAGGATAAGATCACTTGTTCCAAAAGGAGATTTTCTTGAAAGCAGTACTGCTAGCATATCAATTCCGTCTAAGGCACCACCATTACGTAAGGCAAGCCCCATACCAAATCCAATAATAATACCACCAATTACAGTAACTAATAGTGTATCACCTTCAATAATGGGAGGTATGTGGTGCATCACACTTGTACTAATGGCAAGGGAAGCAATTCCAATGACAGAATATATGGCGAAGCTCCTTCCTATCTGCTTATACCCGAGAAAAACGAAGGGAATATTTAATATTGCAATTAATATACCAAGGGGTAAGCCAATTAACTGTGATCCAACAATACTGAGGCCCGTTACCCCACCATCTGATACACTGTTAGGAATTAATACAGCTTCTAATCCATAGGCAGTGATAAATGCTCCCACTATAATCAAAAATCCTCTTATCATCTTTATAATAATTCGTGTTTTTTTCGATTTTGTCTTGTTTTTCATCCTCAACATCCTCTACTCTTTTTTATCGTTCCATGATTGTTCTGCTAGATCCCTTAAATACCATATAACAAAAAAATAGTTCGATCAGGTATGAATGATTGGTCACCCTAATCGAACTACTTCCCTCATTAGTCATTTAAGAATTTGACACAAACTGCTTCAGGTGCTTTTACATCTTTTTGAAGTAAAGAGAGTTGTCCAGTTTCTTGATCTCGTTCAAACAATGTTAATGTACCTGATTCTTGATTAGAAGCAACGACGAATTTCTCCGTTGGATCTAGTACAAAGTCTCTCGGCCAATCTCCTTCTGTGCTTGTCCATTCGATAAAGGTAAGTGTATTATCTTCATTAACCTTATAACTAGCAATGGAATTATGTCCACGATTGCCAACGTAAACAAATTGTCCATCAGAGGATAGATGAATAGCACTTCCTTGACTGTTTTCCGTAAAATCTTCTGGGATCGCAGAAAGATATTGTACCTCTTCGAATTTACCTTCTTCGTAACGTAAAGCGATAACCTCATTACTTAATTCTGTCATGACATAGGCAAACTTGCCATTTGGATGAAAGGCAATATGTCGCGGACCACTTCCAGCCTTTGTTTTTAGAACATTCACTTCCTTTAATTCTCCATTTACAGGACGATAAGTCGTAATCGTATCTGTTCCTAGATCTACTACAATGACAAACTGCTCATCTGGTGTAAATCCAGCATAATGAAGGTGCGGTTTCTCCTGACGCTCATGGGGACCACTACCTTCGTGTTCCTGGGCTTTTGATGGTTGTAATGATCCGTCATCATTTGTTAAAAATGCTTCTACTTGCGTTGTATGATAATTAGCGGATACGATTAAGCTTTTGTCGCGATTAACACTAACGTGACAAGGAGCAGATCCAGGAGTTGCTTGACTGTTTAATTTTTCTAGTCTTCCATCTTCTTCATTAATTCGAAAAGCAGTAACGCCACCACTATCTCCTTCTTTAGCGACAGCATATAAATTTTGGTTATCTTCACTAACCGTGACATAGGTTGGATTATCTAACTCAGCCGCCAGTTCGACATTCTCAATTTTTTTTGCTTCATAATTTAATTCAAAACGATAGACACCTTTGCTCTCTTTTTTTGTATAAGCTCCGATGTATCCTATAGAACGATTATTCCCCATAAAAATACCTCATTTCTTTAATATGTATGGTTAACATTATAGCAGAATCGCTTCCAATGATCTAATATGAGGCTAAATGGATATAACCCGAACTTTGAAAGTCCGGGTTATTGCAGAGATAGCTAATCATCATCTGATTAGACGCCATCCAACCTCATCCATTAAAATTGGCCCATATTGGTCTGATTTTTCCCTCTACGCATTTGATAATAAGCATATGCTCCAATACCGACAGACGCTAACATTGGCAAAACAGCAAATCTTTTTCTCATGTGTATCCCTCCTATTTCAATTGGGTACACAGTTAGTTTTTCCACTTCTCCATCACTTATCCTGAGCAAAAAATGGATTATTTGAATTTATCACCAATAAACAAGAAAAACAAAATAAATAACCCTATGGTGAATGGTAATGCACCGATTAAGCTAAGACTCATTCCGTTATATCCACCAACCATTTCATTTCCTATAAGGTAGATAATAACTCCTGCAGCACAGCTCAGAAATCCCCACCAATAAGGCATTCGCTTCCAGAGGCTTATCACTACCCCAATCACAAATAAGCATAAAAATATCCATGGAAGCACAACATAAATTGCAAAACTCATCGTAGTCATCCTTTATTGTATCCGTATTCCTTAATTATTATATACCTTTTCTCGAAAAGAAAAAACCAGAAGCTTTGTTTAGGCCCCTGGCTGCATTTCATATATCCCTTGCTTTTTTATTAATTGTCTTGCACGAAATAACCTTGTTTTTACAGCAGATTGAGTGATTCCTAACACTTCTGCTATTTCGGCATCCTGAAATCCTTTAATAAATTTCATATGAAAAACTGCTTGTATCTTTTTACTCGCTTTACATAAGCATTCCGATATTTCTTCCATAGTACATTGGATATCGAGAGACTTTTCAATATGCTCCGTTGCACATAATGTAGTGTTTTCTAAAGTCGTCTCTTCATCTAAGAGAACAGATCTGGATCGTTTTTCTTTTCTTAACAAATCGATAGCTGTACGAGATATTATTGTGCGTAACCATGCACCTAATTGATCAATTTTTTCAAGCTTTATTTGGAAACGAAACACTTTAATCCATGCCTCTTGGACTGCATCCTCTGCTAATTGTCGATCGTGTAATATTTTTACAGCAGTAAAAAACATCATTTCTTGATATTTCTCAACCATTTGATCAAAACTTTTGGTCTGTAACATGATCCTGTTGTTCACATCCTTTCCATTTCATTCATTGTTCTGTTATGGAGTCTTAATTAAAATTCTCTGAGATAAATTCTAAAGTGTTCTCATATGATGATGGTACTTCCATATAGAAAAAGTTCCCCTGCTCATCCAAAATCAAATCGATCATAACTGTAGCATTGCTTATTTGCTGTACTTCTTCATAATTTAAAGCCAAATAATCTTTTCTAATCTGTTCAACGATTTGTTCTATCATTCTCGGATCAAAGATGTTTTGTGGTTCCCTATCCCTAACATGTATCGTTATTTGACTATAATCGGCTTTATCCAAAAATAACCATGGTCGGTTCATTTTCTTAAAAACTTCTTCTTCATAAATCGGAGCTAGCAATTCTTTAAACTCCGCTGTATCTGGAACATAATATTGTCGTTTCATCTTATTACCATTTTCCAAGTAATAAGTGAAGTACAATTTGGAAATATAATCTTTATGGTATTGGGTGTTTTCTTTTACTAGATCTGAGGCTATCAGTGCTTCATGTAAGTCAAGAATTGCCTCTATATCGGCTTTAGCTGTCATTATGCTCGGGTCATCTATCTCCAGATCTAAAGCATTGTGATGAAACATCATTTCATCAATAACCTCTATTCCTTCAATGGAATGTGCTTGTGGTACACGATCGACATAGCCAAACCAATCAAATACAATGGAAGCAAGTACGATCATGGAGATACTAATATAAATCATTAACCCCTTCCACTTCCCCCAAATTCTCCAGGTTTTTTGAATCAGCATTTCAGCTAACAGGTAACCTAAAAATGCACCAAATATATAACCAAAAGTGATCCAGCCGATGTAGTTTCCTGGTACAGATTCAAAGTAGGCACCACCTAATAGCATAAAACAAAATGTCACACCAAATTTGAATATCGGCTTCAGAAATGGAAACGCTAATGCTTGAGATGCTGCTTCAATCGAACGTACTCGATATAGGACTAATGCAAGAACATAACATACGATAGCGAGAATTGAGAAAATCCATAGCTCTACATCCTTTACTTCAGAATTAGACATTTCGATACTCCGTGAAATCGGTGAAAACCGGTATGCTTGATCCTGCCAATTAATACCCGGGCTGAACCCTTTAAGTAACATTCCCAGATTTCTGTACAGAAGTGTCAAAATGCCTGCTGGAAAGATGAGAAAGATATAGCTTAAGACAAGCTGCACAGCGGAAATACCTGTTATCATTCCTACCAAAACCGTAAAGGAATAGATGATACTGACCATTACAATCGAATAGATTAACCATGAACCAATATCATGAGTACTAAAAAATTCATCTACATTCATCGTTCTTTCCATCATGTACATCAATAATCCATTTAGAAGTAATGGGATAAGAAGATTTAAATACCCCATCATAAAATGCTGATGAAATAAACTGCTCCTTTTTATAGGTAGACTGTGGACAAAGTCAGCAAAGCCTCTAACTTGTAAATAACGAAAAGCAAACAATGCTGCTAGTACTGGTACGGTAATCATTAATAAAGCATGCAAGACACCATTTGTTTCAAAGATATTTTCTACTCCTTCATAATATAAAGGGTCATGCTGCAGTTCTTCACTTTTCACATTCATTAAAATCTGTAAAGGAAATAAGAAAACAAGAACAACAAAGTATGCAATGCCGATCCATCCAGTAGAACGAAAGCTTTGTTTTAATAGTTCTTTTTTAAAGTAGAATGTTCTCGATTGCATACCCCGCACCCTCCATTTCGTAGATGAAAATCTCCTCCAAAGTTAGTGGCAAAATATCAAAAACAACAGGATCGTATGTGGATACCTTTGCCTCTATCCCCTCATATTCGCCTCTTACGATACAAATATGAACACTTCCTCGCTTTTCATGATGTAATAGCTGTAGATCTTGGAATAATTCTTCTGACACATCTTGTTTAAATGCTAATTGCACTTTATGAATATCTGACTTTAAGTCATCTAAATCTTTTTCGAGAAGTAATTTACCGCGATGTAAAATTCCAACAGCGTCACATATATCCTCTACTTCCTTTAAGTTGTGAGAGGAAACCATAACCGTCATTTGTCTTTCTGCTACATCCTGGATCATCCATGATTTTATTTTTTTGCGAATTACAGGATCTAAACCATCGAATGGCTCATCTAAAATGAGGTAATCTGGCATGGCACAAAGCGCTAACCAAAAAGCTACTTGACGTTGCATCCCTTTTGAAAAACGATGGATCTTCTTGTTAGGATTTAAATCTAAGAGCTTTTGCATTTGGTTAAAACGTTCTTTATTCCATTTTGGATAGATATTTTCATAAAAGCTTGCCATTTGCTCTACGGTATAATGTGAATAAAAAAATAACGTATCAGGAATAAAGATTAGTCGTTCTTTCAATGAAATATTTTCAAAAATTGCTTTCCGTTCTATCTCGATTGCTCCACTATTTTGTTTGAAAATTCCAGCAATTGTTTTTAACAAAGTTGTTTTTCCGGCACCATTCGATCCGAGTAATCCGTAAATAGAACCTTTGTTTATCATTAGGGATACATCATTTAATACCATTTCCTTACGATATCGCTTATTCACGTTTTGTATTTGGATCATGATGCGCACCCCCAATGATTTCATTCAATATCTCTTTTAAATCTTCAACGGTTAATCCAATATATAATGCTTCCGCTATTTGTTTTTTTAATTGTTCTTTTACTTTTTTTATTTCGGCATGATTTGCTTCTGGCACCATAGAATTTACAAAACTTCCTTTCCCCTTCACAGAATAGATATATCCTTGTGCTTCAAGTTCTCGATACGCTTTTTGAATAGTGTTCGGATTAATAGATAATTGCTGAGCCAGCATACGAACTGAAGGTAGCTTTTCATCTTGCTTAAGTACATCATGGATGATTAATTGTTTAAATTTGTCTATTAACTGCTCATAGATTGGCTTTCTACTTCTTAGATCAAGTTCCAGCATTTCACCCCTACCTTTCACTGTATGGTGTGTATGAATTGTATTAACTGTATTAATATATTTAGTACAGTTATATTATAATCGAAAAAAAATTCTTTTCAAGCATTTTTACAAAAAAAATTAAAAAACGAACGATCTAATAATTATTAGAATCGTTCGTTAGCTACCGTTAGCTTTGGCGATTGTACATCATTTTTTATAGTCATATTCAGTATTATCTTTATCCTTCAGCTATATCTCGATTTTTTTCATACCATGTCTTTGCAGCTTCTACCTCTGTTCGGGATAATTGATGACCATTATTTTCCCAATGTATTTGTACAGACGCTCCATTTTGGCTAAGTATTTTTTCTAAATCCAACGACTCTTGTTCTGTACATAATGGATCATTGCGTCCAGCTGTGATAAACACCTTAGTATTAGTCAAGTCCGGGAGGCCGATTCCTCTCCTAGGCACCATAGGGTGATGAAGAATTGCTTCAGCTAGCCCATCTTGATAATGGAATAGTAAACTAGCTGCAATATTCGCTCCATTAGAATAACCAATGGCGATCACTTGCTTTCGATCAAAACCATAGTTATCTGCAGCTTCACTAAGGAATTGGTACAGCTCATCCGTTCTTAATATAAGATCCTCTTCATCAAAAATGCCTTCCGCAAGCCTTTTAAAAAATCGCGGCATGCCATTTTCTAAAACATTTCCTCTCACACTTAGCACATTAGTATCAGGATCTATTATCTCAGCTAAAGGTAATAAATCATTTTCTGTACCACCAGTTCCATGCAGCAGTAAAAAAGTTGGACCAGATAAGTGCTTACCTTCTTTAAATATATGCTTCATACAATCTTCCTTTCTTCTTAAAGTCTCGAATTCGAAATATTGATTCTTCCTCCATTTTAGAAAAGCGACAAACACTTGTCAAACAGCTTGCCTTGTCAGATAATTGATAATACAATGAAATCACGGAGATGATTGTATGACAAAAATACCAATGATGGTGTCATTATCCAATAAAAAAGTGGTCATTATCGGTGGCGGTCAAATTTCGGAAAGAAAAACATGTAGATTGGTAGAATATGGAATAAAACCCACACTAATCAGTCCTAGCATAACAGAAGGATTGCGACAAATGATTCAACACTATGATTTAAACTGGATAAAGAAAGAATGTTCTCCTTCTGATTTACCTTATTATGATGTCATCATCATTGCCACTAATTGTTCGAGTGTGAATCAGATGATTCTTGATCATAAACCTAAACACGCTTGGGTTAATGCAACGCACCACGCAAGCAAGGGGGAAATAGAATTCCCTATTGCACTTAGACGAGGAAAACTCCAAATCGCTATTTCCACCGGTGGTTCAAGTCCCATACTTGCGAAAAAAATAAAAGCACAGCTAGAGCATGATTTTCCCGAGGATTATGAAACATATATTGACTTCCTTCATCAAGCGAGATCATTACTGAAGCAAGCGAAGGTAGGTTCAAACATTAGAATAGAACTATTGGAAAAGATAGTAAATAAACCTATTTATAAAGTAGAGGAACAAAAAAATTTCTTAAACATGCTAAAAGAACAGTACCTTTTCCATAATAAAAAAAAGCACTAGTAATAAACTGCACACAATGGTTCGATAATCACTTACCATAGGTGCAGTATTTTTTTATGATTTCTTCTCCCATCGATCGATTATCTCTATTACTCGACCGCTATTTAATTGCTCTTTAGCTATCTGAATTCCATCATGTATGGTAGGGGTTATATGAAATAGGTAATAACGTAATCCTGCATTTAATAACACTTGATTATAATAATAAGTAAAATTCTCATCTTTTTCACCGGATAAAATAGAGCGGATGATCCTCGCTTGTTGCTTTGCGTTAAGCTTTTCTTTCTTATCAAAATTTTTATTCTCTAAACCAAAATCTGCTGGTTTTATAGTAAAAGAATCTAGATTTTCACGTTTCCAATGAAAAACAAAACTATTTCGATGAACGGGGACATCCTCCGATCCTTCCATCCCCTGGACGATATAAACATTTTCGTATTCTAATTGCTTAAAGACCTCATTCAACTTATGGATAGCCGTTCTATGAAAAGCTCCTAGCATAATATTTTTAGCACCAGATAAATTAACCAATTTCTCCACCGTGTTAAAAAGTGTTCGAATACCTATTTCCTCTCGAATTTTTCTAATCCTAGCAAGTGGTTGACAGTATTTCTCTGCATCCAAGAAAGTAAAATTCTCCTCATAAATCATCATTTCTACTTTATCCATATTTACCCAGCCCAATTGCTCCATAATTGCTTTTATAGAGGTTCCATATTTGGGAGGTAAGGAGTCACTCGCTGCTAAGCTAACAGGAATATTATATTCTGCTAGTAAAAGAGAGACAGGAATGGTGGCAGCGAAAGAATTTCTACCATTATAAGGACCTGCAAAATCTATGAGTTGATCTGTTATTTTCCTGTTTAAGCGAAGGCTATCAGATTTTTGACGTAATGTATGAATAAAAGCTAATAATTCTTCTGGACTTTCTGTCTTAATACGTTCTGCCACAAGGTATGCTGCTATTTGTGCATCTGTTGCCTCATTTGATAGGATACTTTGTGCTATTTTTAAACTGTCTTCATACCTTAAGTCTTTCGCCCCTTTTTTCCCACGGGCTACCTCTTTCAACCATTGCTGCAATTTTACTCCATCCCTTCCGTTACTTCTAAGACACGATCCTTTAAGATGTCTGACAATAACTCATGTTGACTTAAATATTCTGTCATCAGTAATTCCTGTTCGTCTGCTAGGGTTAATTTCTCTAGAAACTGCTTGATTTCTTTTATTAATAATCCAGTAAAAAGTAGATACGGAACAACTAGAACAGACTTTTTTTGTTTATTAATCTTTTCAGTTAATACTTTTTCAAACTTCGGGGAGCTCGCTGCTAAGAAACATTTTTCGATGAGATTATTTGGGAACTTTTCTCTTAACATTTCGACTAATGTCTCTGTATCATTCACTGCTTGTGGATCACTACTTCCTCTCCCCACGAACAGGATATCAAATTTTTCTGTTTCGTCTGTTGTTTTCTTAATATGATCTTCTACTATTGTGATCATCTTCGGCTCTATTTCAATTGGTCGACCATACCTGAATACTATTTGAGGATATTTATTTCTTTCCTCTTCGATCATTTTAGGTATATCGTGCTTTGCATGGCCTGCTGTTAATAAAAGAATAGGAACAATGGTTATTTGTGTTACACCTTTTGCCACGATTTTATGAACCGTTTCTGATAAATCTGGCTCCTGAAGCTCCAAAAAACAGGTCTCTTGGATCGGAATATCTACTTGTTGTTTGACCTTATCTATTAATTGAAAGGCCTCTTTCTTTGATTCTTCCACTCTACTTCCATGACAAATATATATAACTGCTTTCACTTTGGTCACTCCTAATATGCTTCCACTATTCTTGCATCAGTTATTTGTGGATGATGCTTCAGTTGTTTTAGCCTCTCTCCAATACGGACTACCTCTCCAACTACAATGATGGCTGGATTTTTTATGTTATGTTGTTGGACGAGCATTGCAATGGTACTTAATGTTCCAGTAACTATTCTTTGGTCTGGTGTCGTTCCTTCTTGAATAATGGCAACTGGCGTGGTGTCAGCTCTACCACCCTCTATTAAGCTCATGGTAATATAGGAAAGATGACTCATTCCCATATAGATAACGATCGTATCCACAGAATTCGCCAATTGGGACCAGTTTATCTCTTCTGGTAAACCTTTTTTGCAGTGACCAGTAACGACTGCAAAGGACCTACCAAAATCCCTGTGTGTTATCGGAATATTGGCATATGCTGGTACCGCTATACCTGAGGTTATACCTGGGACCACTTCAAAACAAATTCCATGTCTTGCTAATGCTTCTGCTTCCTCGGCTCCTCGCCCAAAAACAAACGGATCTCCGCCTTTTAATCTTACCACAGTTTTCCCTTTTTTTGCATATTTGACTAATAAATGCTGGATCGACTCTTGTTTCATAACATGCAGCTTTGGCAGCTTTCCACAGTAAATAAGTTCTGCCTCTTGCTTCGCTTCTTTTAATAATTCTCTGCTAACGAGACGGTCATAAAGAATGACATCCGCCTTCTGAATACATTTCATCGCCTTAATCGTTATAAGCTCTGGATCACCAGGACCTGCTCCAACTATATACACTTTTGTCATTTTTAATACCTCCTATTGAAAAAGTGAAGGAAAGTGCCGATAATTCTACACTTTCCTTCCGATTTAGCTATTTATTACTCGAGCAGGAACAAGTACATATACTTGATCGTGTTCTTTTAAAATTTCATATGTTTGTACACAGCCTTCATCTGGTGCCTCTACAAGACCACTTTTCATATTAATCTTCCAGTCATGTAACGGACAAAATACATGCTCCCCACTTACCATACCTTCTGCTAAAACGCCACCTTTATGTGGACAGCGGTTTTCTATTGCACGAACTTCGCCATTTGCAAGCTTAAATATAGCAAGCTCTTTATCTTCTAAAATGACCGTTTTACCGATACGTTCTGGTAGCTCATGATAATTACCTACGAAAACTTTTCGATTTGTTTGTTCCATCCTCATTCCTCCATCCATTATTTCGCTACCACTTTTTCATATAGATCTTTTAATATCGTTTCATTTTCCAAAACTTGATTCCAAGGCTCTTGATATACATTCAGTGCTTCTTCCATTCTTTCATTTAGGGTTTTACGACTCTCTTCATCCATCACTACCTCTTTTATATGTTCTAAACCAACACGCTCCACATAATGTGACGTTCTTTCTAAATACCTCGCATTTTCACGATAATACTGTAAAAAGGCAGCCGTATACTCCAACACCTCATCCTCTGTCTTTACTTTAACAAGCAGCTCTGCCTTTCGTAAGTCAGTCCCACCATTTCCACCTACATAGATCTCCCAAATACCATCTAAACCTACAACCCCAACATCCTTAATCCCACTTTCCGCACAATTTCGTGGGCAAGCAGAGACACCCATTTTTACTTTGTGTGGTGTATTCAATCCTTCAAATTTTTTCTCTAATTGGATTCCCATCCCTGTAGAATCTTGTGTCCCAAAACGGCAAAATTCTGATCCAACACATGTTTTAACTGTTCGTATCGATTTTCCATAGGCATATCCTGATGGCATTCCTAAATCATCCCAAACATGTGGTAAATCTTCTTTTTTAACACCGAGTAAATCAATGCGTTGTCCACCAGTTAATTTAATCATGCCAACATCATACTTTTCTGCCACATCTGCAATTTTTCTTAAATCTGCTGCATTCGTTACCCCACCATACATTCTTGGCACAACCGAATATGTTCCATCCTTCTGAATATTCGCATGCAGTCTTTCATTAACAAAGCGAGACTCCCGCTCATCCTCATATTCTTTTGGATGAATCATCCCTAAGTAATAATTTAAGGCTGGTTTACATTTAGAACAGCCTTCCTCTGACTTCCATCCTAATACGTTCATTACTTCACGAGTATGTGTTAAATTTTTTTGTTTAATCTCTGCAATAACTTCATCTCTTGTCAGATCCGTACATGCACAAATGGTTTCCTTCTCCTCTGATTGATAATCGTCACCTAAAGTATAGGTTAATAAGTCAGCTACAAGTGACTTACATGTACCACACGAACGAGATGCATTGGTATATCCCTTTACTTCTTCCACTGTTTTTAACCCTTGATTTTTAATAGCATTTACAATGGTTCCCTTAGATACCCCATTACATCCACAGATAACCTCCTCGTCACTCATTGAAGCAACAACACTTTCATCCTTATCCTTATTTTGAGTGCTCTCAAGATATTCATTTACCATCGCTTTCTTTTTGATCAGGCTTAATAATTTTGTTCCTTCTTTCGTATCACCAAAAAGAACGGCACCAACTAACTTATCCTGTTGTATCAGAATTTTCTTATAAGTATTTCTCCATTCATCGAATAGCTTTATTGTTTTTGTTTGCTCTGTTTCATTGATAATTCCAGTTGAAAAAACATTCACACCGGAAACTTTTAATTGAGTGGATAGTACGGACCCTTTATAACCTTGATGGTTCATGCCACATATATGTTTTGCTAAAGCTTGACCTTGTTCATATAAAGGAGCAACTAATCCATAAACCATCTCATTATGTTCGGCACATTCCCCTACTGCATAAATGTTTGGAACATTTGTTTGCATATGATCATTGACAACGATTCCTTTATTTACTTGAATTCCTGATTCCATTGCTAATTGCACATTTGGTTTAATCCCTACTGCCATTACGACAAGATCAGCCATTATTTTATTTCCGTCCTTAAATTGTAGACCTGTCACTCTTTTCTTCCCTAAAATTTTTGTTGTCTGCTTTTCTAGTAAGAAATTCATTCCTTGTTTTTCTAATTCTTCTTGTAAAAGCTTACCAGCTGTACGGTCTAATTGGCGCTCCATTAAATAATCCGCGATATGAATGACATCTACTTCCATCCCTAAATTCAACAATCCACGAGCTGCTTCTAGGCCTAATAACCCACCCCCGATAACAGCAGCGCGTTTATACTGACGAGAGGCCGTGATCATTTCCTCACAGTCTTGTATGTCTCGAAATGCGGTAACCCCTTCCTTTTCGATCCCAGGCAGTGGCAGCATAAATGGATTAGAACCTGTTGCGATAATTAATTGATCATAAGGGGTTTGTTTACCTTTATCGGTATAAATAATTTGATTAGCTTTATCAATGCTCGTAACTGTTTCTCCGGGGTATAAACGAATATTGTGATCTTCATACCATTGCCATTCATTTAATGTAATGTCACTAAGCTCTGTATCTCCTTGCAATACTTTAGATAATTGAATTCGATTATAGTTTGGATAAGGTTCCTTTCCAAAGACGGTGATATCGAATTGATCTGGTAACAATTTCAGAATTTCTTCAATAGTGCGAACTCCTGCCATACCGTTACCTATTAAAACAAGCTTTTTCTTCTCCATTGTCTGTCCCCCAATTTCGTTTTAACTTGTGTTTAGATTAACGCGATACTAAGAGGGTTTCCATTTAATTGTTAACTTTTCTAACATTCTTTTTCCTTTTTAGACAACAGAATTTTTCTGTAATATATCCTGACAACCTTTAAGACAAAGACAGTAAAACAATGATAGTCTTCCCTTCAAAGGATTCGATAAATTTAAGGAGGGAACCTGATGAACAAGATGAAGCTAGTTCTCATCGGGAATGGTATGGCCGGAATAAAGTGTATGGAATACCTTATCCAAGAGAACCCAGACCTTTACGACATCACGGTCTTCGGTTCAGAACCGTATACTAATTACAGTCGAATTCAACTTTCCTCAGTGCTACAAGGAAAAACTTCATTTGAAGAAATTACTTTGCATTCATGGGAATGGTACGAAAAACACGACATACTGCTTTATCCTAATGAAACGGTGATACTAATCGACCCAGAACAAAAAGAGGTAATCACCACTAAAAAGCGTTCCGTGCATTTTGATAAGTTAATTATAGCGACAGGCTCTAGTCCCTTTATGCTTCCCATACCAGGTACAGATAAAGATGGTGTCGTAGCTTTTCGAACGATCGAAGATTGTAAAAAGATATTAAAAATAGCAAAAAACAGTAACAAGGCAGCAGTTGTTGGTGGAGGTATTTTAGGTCTTGAAGCGGCACAAGGATTGCTGAATCTAGGAATGAAGGTTGATGTTATTCATTTAGCTGACCGTATTATGAATCAGCAATTGGACAATAAAGCGGCGGAATTAGTGCAAAATGCCTTAGTTAAACAAGGCTTAAATATATTGCTTCATAAAGAAACAGCAGAAATATATGGGGATAAGCGAGTAGAAGGAATTCGATTTAAAGACAACACGGAAATAAAAACAGATCTCATCGTCATGGCGGTAGGAGTGAAGCCGAATGTAGCATTAGCAAAAAAAGCTGGAATAAAAACAAATAGAGGGATTGTTATTAATGATTTCATGGAAACGAATATAGAAGATATCTATGCCCTTGGGGAATGTGCGGAACATAATGGAACAGTATACGGACTTGTAAAACCTTTATACGAACAGGCTCAAATTTTAGCAAAACACTTATGTCAGTGTAAGACACTCCCCTATCAGGGATCTACACTATCGACACGATTAAAAGCTTCTGGTATTGAGCTTTTCTCCGCAGGACAAATAACCGAGAACGAAGATGTCAAAGCAATAACAGCTCACGATGAGATTAATCAAACCTATAAAAAAATGTTCTTCAGAAAGGATAAGTTAATTGGTACCGTCTTATTTGGGGACATTTCAACAGGACCTAAGCTGCTAGACCAAATAAAAAAGAAAAAGTTTATTCCAGATCCGGAAAAGCAAACCTTGATGATGCCCGTAAAAATAAACGAATCTTATGCAGCACAATTAGCAAAAGACGAACAAGTTTGTACTTGTAATCATGTCACAAAGGCACAAATCATCGAACAAGTAGTTACACACAATCTCCAAACAATCGAACAAGTAAAAAAATGTACAAAAGCTTCTAGCTCTTGTGGTGGATGTAAGTCAACTGTCGATGAATTAATCCGCTATATACACAGTGATTACTTTGATAACACAATAGAATCTAATCACTTCTGCTCATGTACAACACTCACCGAAGAACAGGTGGTAGAAACTATCATAGCCAACAGCTTAACAAGTGTTGTTCAGATCAGGCAAGTACTAGGTTGGTCTCAGGCCAATGGCTGTTCTTATTGTCAGGAGGCATTAGCATATTACCTTGAAATGATAGATGTAGAGACAGCTCCTAGTGAGGATCTATTTTATATAAAAAAAGGATGGAGTGCTATCAAGCAAAAAAATGGTACCTATTCGATCTCTCCACAGCTTTATGGGGGAATGGTGGAAGCAAGACAGTTAAAAAGAATTAGTGAAATCGCATTAAAATATGCGTTACCATCACTTGAAATAAACGAACATCAACGTATTGTCTTACATCAAATTCCAGTCGAGAAGTTAGACGACATTTGTGAGGAATTGCAGATGAAATTATATCCCTACACTGATCGTATGTTAAGTAATGTGCAAATAAGTCATGATCTTTTATGTGATTGCCAGAAAAAGAGTTTGACACAGCTAGCGATAGAAGTGGAAAAACAGACGGAATATTTAAGGATGCCGACTTCCTTATCGATTAGAGTCTGTTGCTGCCAAAAGGATAGATACACTACAGATATTCATATCATTCTTTCGAAGGACGGCTGGGAGTTAAAAATAAATGATCGGAAAACAATGAACCATACTATTGTAAATGTAAGCAAAACAACAAAGGAAGTAAGAAAAATGCTGCTTGCCCTCCTTCAATATTATAGGCAATCCGCTAAATTTAATGAACCTATCTCTACATGGATCAACAGAATGGGCATCATACATGTTCGAGAGATTTTATTTAACAAGGAATTACAAAACCTTTTACTCGCCACATTAGTCGAAGAACAAAGGAAGCGGACAGAGGCAATGATTAAGCAAACACAACCGTAAACTATTAAAGGAGTTTATCATAATGACAGATCTCATGTTAAGATATTTTAGAGAAAAGCAACAAAAGGTCCAATCAGAAAATGTTTATGAAACACAATGTCCTTTTTGTAGTATGCAATGTAAAATGCAATTAATCGAACAAAAGATTATTTCTAGGAAGCAATATAAAACAATAGGCCAGGATAATCCAACCTCTGAAGGAAGGTTATGTGTAAAAGGATTAAATGCGCACCAACACGCATTAAATCAAGAAAGAATTACAAAACCATTATTAAAAATAAATGGTCAATTTGTGCCTGTATCGTGGCAAGTAGCTTTAGACACGATTCAAGAACGCTTCACATCTATCCAAAAAAAAGATGGAAAGAATGCTCTCTCTGTTTATGGGAGTGCCTCTATAACCAATGAAGAAGCATATTTACTTGGAAAGTTCGCACGTGTTGCCCTTGGCACAAAGTATATTGATTATAATGGTAGACTTTGTATGTCCTCTGCAGCAACAGCAGCCAATCAAACATTTGGACTGGATCGTGGCTTTACCAATAGCCTTACAGAAGTTCCAAATACTCGTGTCATTATTTTAGCTGGTACGAATATAGCCGAATGTCAACCTACTATTATGCCTTATTTTCAACAGGCGAAGGAAAATGGCGCCTATATCATCGCGATTGATCCGAGAGAAACAAAGACCACTCAGCTCGCTGATCTACATCTTAAGATTAAACCTGGTTCTGATATTGCTCTAGCGAATGGGATTTTAAAAATGATAATAGAGGCTAATTTTATCGACCATACCTTTGTATCAGAACGGACCCATCATTATAAAGAGGTAAAGGATTATGTAACATCCATTACTATGAAGGAGATTGTCACAGATACAGGAATTACAGAAAAAGAAATACGCCAAGTAGCTCATATCTTTGGTTCAGAGCCATCAGGAATGATTTTCACTGCACGTGGAATTGAGCAACAGATAAATGGCACCGAAACCGTTCGTGCATTTCTTAACCTTTTACTTGCTACAGGGAAAATTGGCAAACGATATTCTGGATATGCTGCAATCACTGGACAAGGAAATGGGCAAGGGGCAAGAGAGCATGGGCAAAAGGCAGATCAATTACCTGGATATCGGTCTATTGAAAATATCGAGCATCGAAGATACATCGCCAAGGTTTGGGGAATCGATGAAAAAGACCTACCGAAAAAAGGTGTATCGGCATTTGAAATGTTTGAAAAGGTGGATCAAAAAGAAATTACAAGTATGCTTATTATGTGTTCAAATCCAATCGTCTCCAGCCCAAATACTAATTTTGTTAGAAAAGCTTTAATGAAATTAAAGTTTTTAATGGTGGTTGACCTTTATTTATCAGAAACAGCTCAACTAGCGGATCTCGTCCTACCTTCTACTTCTTATTTAGAGGATGAAGGAACTTTAACAAATGTAGAAGGGCGTGTGCTCTTGCGTGAGGCAAGCTTTCCTATCCAAGGAGAGGCAAAGCATGATTGGCAAATACTTTGTGAAATTGCTAACAAATTAGGTAAGAAGAAACATTTCTCTTACCAATCTTCAGAAGAGATTTTTGATGAACTTCGATTGGCTTCTAAAGGAGGAAAAGCTGACTACTCAGGGATGACCTATAAACGTTTACGCAAAGAAAAGGGTATCCTTTGGCCTTGTAGAGGAGAAAATGATCCAGGAACGGTTCGACTATTCGAAGACGAATTTGCACATGATGATGGTAAAGCCCAGATGGCTTTAGTCAAACACGACTCTCTCAAACAAAAACCAACCTTAACCGATGATTACCCGTTGTTTTTAACAACTGGACGCGTGATGTCTCATTATTTAACTGGTGTACAAACAAGAAACAGTTCCGCTCTTGCTGCAATTAACTTTGAAGCATATCTTGAAATTCATCCGCAAACCGCCAAGATTTATGGTATAAAGGATAAGGAATTGGTGAGGGTCTCCTCAGATAAAGGTTGGATTATCGTTAGGAGTCAATTTTCTTCAGCTATTCGAAAGGATACTGTTTTTGTACCTTTTCATTGGACCGAAAATCAAAACGTGAATCGCCTGATCGATGATCAACTAGACCCCTTTTCTAAAATGCCTGGATTCAAATTAGGTGTCGTACGAATCCAGCCGTTATAAAGTTAGACTTCGATCAGAAAGCCTTCCCTCTAGTGTTAATACCAGAGCCCTCCACTTCTTAGCTTCTAAAATGGAGGGCTGATCAACCCTTAACATACTTTTACAAAGGAAAAAAAGTCTTCCACCATAATAAAAGACTTAATGTAATAGCTATAAACACAAGAATGCTCTTAATTGCATATGGAATGCGATTAGGAATAAAGTGTAAAGCAAGAGTCGCAATAAGACCAGCTAGTAACATATAAATTAGTGCATAGATGAACAAACCTAAAAAGTTATCAACAGGGAATGCCATTGAATTACGAATTAACTGCAACCTTTCCACCTACTTGTATCTTAGTGTATTTTCTCATTATTATTATCATACAATATTTTTCTTGATTTAGAAGATTTTTTAGTTAGTGTCATGATGTTGAACCAGCATGACAAAAACCCCTTTCCATTGAAAAGGGTTAGAAAAACTCGCATTCACTCCTCTTTTGGTAGATGCGTTAGCTTTTCTTATACTTAGGACCTCAAAATTTTCGCTTCGTCGCTTTACTCCCTGCAAACAATGTTCACTTTCCTAACGTATAAAAAAAGAAATTACTGCAATTCCTTTATGAGTGCATCTGGTTTTTCTCCTTTTAATCCTTGGAGCATATTTTTAGCTGCAAACCACTTCATTTGATTCCGTGTTTCCATTGTGGCAGATGCGGTATGTGGTAATGTCACGACATTTTTCATCTGTAATAATGGATTGTTTGGGTCCGTTGGTTCCTGTTCGAAAACGTCTAAACCTGCACCAGCTATTTCATTTTGCCTTAATGCTTCCACTAATGCCTTTTCATCGACAACAGGACCACGCCCTGCATTAATAAAGAAAGCCGTTTTCTTCATTTTGTGGAAACAGTCAGCTCCGATGAGGTGATAGGTTTCCTTCGTTAGTGGAGTCAATAGTAAAATAAAGTCTGAGCTCTCTAATAGTGCATCCATTTCTTCATAACGAATATTTAAATCCTTTTCAACATTCTGTTTTCGATGGCGATTAAAATAGGCTACCTCCATCTCAAATCCAAGCCTAGCTCTTCTTGCTACCTTTTCACCAATTCTCCCCATTCCAATAATTCCTAATTTCTTGTGGTGAACATCTGTTCCGAACAAGGTTTTATCAAGAGAAAATTTCCATTTTCCTTGCTTTACATATTGATCTAATTCAGTTATTCGCCGGGATGTTGCAATAATTAAACCGAAAATTAAATCTGCTACAGTCTCATCTAATACATAAGGTGTATGAGTTGCTAATAATTTGGCATTTTTAATTGCTTCCACATCAAAATTGTCATAGCCAACAGAGACATTACTTACCACCTCTAATTTCGGAGAGGCCTCTATTAATGCCTGATCAATTTGATCCTTCCCAGTAATTAGCCCATGTATATTAACTGCTTTTTTGAGTAAGAGTTCCCTCGGCATTTGGTCTGGTTTTCCCCAATATTCAACCTCTACTTCCTGCTCTAAAAATTGGATAATGGAACTTGGAAACTGTTCCGTTACGAGCACTCTTTTTTTCATTTAAGACACTTCCTCTTTCAGATTCTATTATATATGACTATTTATCCGATCTAATCTTCATAATAATACCGGCTGTTTCTTCTATAGATTTATCAGATACATTAATGATCGGGCAATCTAGCCTTTGCATTAATTGATCTGCTGTTCTTAATTCTTTTTTTATTTGATCCATAGAAGCATATTTGGATTGTGGTGGTAATCCTAATGTTTTTAATCGCTCTGTTCTAATTTTTAACAGGTGCCCAGGATCAATCGTTAGCCCGATAACCATACGATTAGCTGGAAGAAATAATTCTTCAGGTGCCTCCATATCTGGTAAAATGGGTAAATTAGCTGTTTTAATTCCTTTATGGGCAAGGAAGATACTTAATGGGGTTTTCGACGTTCGTGAAACCCCAATAAGAACGACATCTGCTAATAATAATCCCTTTACATCTTTACCATCATCATACTTTACTGCAAACTCTACTGCTTCAATACGTTTGAAATATTCATCATCCAATACCTGTCTTTGTCCTGGATCTGGTTTAGGTGCATCATTAAACGTATCAATATATGCTTGCATCATTGGTCCCATAACGTCTACTGCTCTTATATCCATTCGAATAGCTTCCTGTTGCATTTTTGCTCGTAATTCAGGCTGTACAAGCGTATATGCAATAAAGCTATGATTCTCTCTTACTTCGCCCACTATTTGCTCTATTTCGTCCTCTGACTGTATATGACTATACCTTTTTATAGCTACTTCTTTACTCGTAAACTGCCTAATTGTCGCCCGAACAACCGCTTCTGCAGTTTCCCCTACTGCATCTGAACAAACATAGATAGATGAATTACTGTGTACCATTTCTAAGCTCCCCTTTGTCCTATGCTTCTGATTCCACTTCAATTAATGCTTTCACAATGTTTGTTTTGGTTACTCTGCCCACTACCTTTAGAAGATTTGGCTTATTATCTGTTTCCTTTACAACAGGTAAACTATCAATTTGATAATAAATCATTTTCCTCGCAGCCTCATAGACACTGTCCTCAGGTGTTACAGTGGTAACCTTTGGTTGCTTTGTCATAACAAGCTGGATAGGCATGGATGCTGCTTGCGCATTGCCTAGCGTAACCTTTAGTAAATCCTTTCGCGAAACGATTCCAGTTAAATGGTGCTCCTCGTCAACAACAATAAGCGTACCTACATCCTCTAAGAACAAGGATATCACAGCATCATTTACAGTAGTTGTCGCGTCAATGGTTACAGCCACTCCTTGAATGTCCTTTACTGGTGTACGATGCCACCAATCCGATCGTTCTAGTCGATTTAGATTTTTTTTCCCTAAAAAATATCCTACCTTAGGCTTTGCTTCAATATTACCTGTCATCACTAATACTGCCAAATCTGAGCGAATGGTTCCCTTGCTAACTCCTAGCATTTCAGCGATTTGCTCTGCCGTAATCGGTTCATGCTTTTTAAGTATTTCGATAATTTCTTGTTGCCTCTTTGTAAAGTCGATCATTCTCTTCCTCCTGATCCTTCCATCCCAAACATTTCCTTCTATCATCATACCATACTTTAATCAGGCTTTCTTAAGGGTATCGTAATTCTTAGAAAAACTTAACAGTGTCTTTCCTTGCACCAAAATGGTAAGGGATCGTAGAGATTTTAATAATAAAGCATAAGACTTCCTTCATCCTATATAATACAACATTATTAATATATGTTGTATTATATAGAAGGAAGCTTTTTATGTAAAGTTAATAAAGGTGGAACAAACAGTAAGAGAGAAGGAAAAAGCCGAACATTATGATTGTGTACTGTATCCACTCCATATAGAAAATTGTTCGGATTCTCGCTCTCCCTACTTAGTTATACCCAGCCTCGTCTATTAAATTTTTCGGAGCCAAACAGCCATTTCTCCCTTTCCTCTGTTCCCCCAAAAACTATATGGTATTGCCTTCCATTTTATTTGTTTCAACTCTGGTTCCCTATACTCTCTATATAAAGTGTCATTATCATTCACTTCTCTTACCCCACTTCCAGTTAAAGCTGGAAATCCTAATATTTGGAGATCATTTTCTTCTGTTATTGGTAATTTAGGATTAATGCATATGGAATGGAGTTGACCACCATTATCTTTCTCTTCCAAACAATAGACAATTGGTCCTCGTTGTATTGCTACCTTTCCAACATTTTCGCGTACCTTAGGATGAGAGCTAATTACTTTTGGTGTCATATCAAAAGTTAAACAAATGGTGTCATTGTCTCTCCATTTTCGTTCCATTGTTATATATCCTCCGTTATCAATGACGACTTCTTGAAGCTCTCCATTTACCTTTAACGATGGACTGTTACTCCATTTAGGTTTACGCAGCTTTAAGGTCATCTGTACCTCATTCTCGGTAAAACAAGTAATTCTCACCTCACCGGTTGCAGGATAAGTAGTCTTTTGTTGTAAAACAATATTCTGTTTGTTGATCGTAAAATTTGTTTTATTACCAATATATAAATGATGATATATCGTATCCGATTTTTGAGTATATATATAGTTACCTAAAGAAGTTAATAATCTTGCCACATTCGGTGGGCAACAGGCGCAACCAAACCATCCTACTCGTTCTGACTCTACATGAACATGATCATGTCGATAGTCCGTTAATTCTGGTGCTACTTCTAATGGATTCACATAGAAATACTTCTTACCGTCCAAGGACATACCACTTAATACGCCATTATACAGTGCTTTTTCCAGTACATCTGCATAATCATTTTTTGCTTCTATTTGTAGCATTCGCTGGGCCCAAAACACCAAACCAATCGATGCACAAGTCTCTGCATAGGCAACATTATTTGGTAAGTCATAGTCAAGCGTAAATCTTTCCCCATGCCCTTGTGAACCAATGCCACCAGTAATGTACATTCGCTTTTGTGTTACATTTTCCCATAATTTTTCTAATTGAATCTTCCATTTTTTATTCTGTGTATATTTCACGATATCTGCTATTCCTGCATATAAATACACAGCTCTAACCGCATGTCCTTCAGCTGTTGTTTGCTCATTTAGTGGTTGATGTGCCTGATGGTAATCTAAGCCAAACCATTTATCCTGATGACCTAAGCCTAATGTTTCCTCTTCTAAGAAAACACTTGGTTGATTTCCTCTTTCTTCTACAAAATACCTACTTAATTCAAAATATCTCTGTTCTTGTGTTACCTCATATAGTCGGACCAAGGCTAATTCTATTTCTGGATGCCCTGGATATGTCTGTATTTTTCCCTGTTCTGGCCCAATTATTGTCATTATATAATCAACATATCGACAAACAATATCAATCAATGACTTTTTGCCTGTTGCATTATAATAGGCAACAGCTGCCTCAATCATATGACCAGCACAATAAAGTTCGTGGCCATGACTAATATCTGCCCATCTTTTCTCTGGCTCTTTTACTGTAAAATAAGTGTTTAAATAACCATCATCTTGTTGTGCTTTCCCTATTAGTTCAATTACTTCATCTATTGTTTGCTCGAGTTCCTTATCAGGGTGATAGATTAAGCTATAGCTAGCAGCTTCTAACCATTTGGCGACATCACTGTCTTGAAATACCATTCCTTTAAACTCTCCATCACTTAGTCCTGCAGCAATTTCAAAATTCTTTATGGCATGACTTGGTGCAGCATCCGGTATTTGATCATTTAATGCGTCCCACTGATATGGAATGATGATATCCTTTGCCAAATCAATTCTACCCTTCCAAAATTCATCCGTAATCTCGATATCTTTTAAGTTCAGTGTTTTCGTTTTTAATGCTTTCATTGTCGTCACCTCACTCTGTTTTGTAATCGCTTTCTAAAATAGTATAAACAATTCTATTATGTTCGTATAGAAATATGTTTGATATTTTTGAGCATAAGCGTTTACAATTTGATCATGTGAACATAGAATAGTCTTGGAAAATAATTTTCATACATAGGAGAAAACAACAAATGATTTTTAAAGAGAAAACAAATTACGTCTTATTATTGATTGTTATCTTTGGTGGTTTCTTGATATTTGGGGTCTCAGAAAATATAAAGGGACCTGCACTACCTGATATGCAGGTAGAGCTTAGTCTTAGTGACGGAAAATTAGGACTACTGCTTGCGATTAATTCCTTTAGTTTTTTACTAGCATGTACATTTACCTCTTGGTTAATTAACAAAATCGGGGTAAAAGCTACGAGCATTCTAACCTTTGTAATAATGGCTGGCTCGGGTGTGTTAATCTATTTTTCTACTAACTTCCCTTCATTAGTTGGGGCCTATTTCATCCTATATTTAGGAAATGGTATGTTGGAAATTGGATTAGCTATTATTGCCGCCCGACTGTTTACTAAAAACACAGGGACCATGTTAAACCTCTCTCACTTTTTCTATGGTTTAGGCTCAACGGTAGCTCCAATTGTTGCTGCCCAAATCATGGGATGGGAAATTTCAGCTACTGTGTTAGGCTGGCGCGAAATGTATATGATCATGCTTGCCATATCCTTATTACCAATAATACCTATAGTACTTAGCCGATTTCCAAAAGAAGATGGTACCGAATCTGAAGATAGGACTTCTTTCAAAAAACTAGCTAAAGATCCTATTGCATGGTTAATTGTTTTCGCTTTAACAATGGGTGTAACGACTGAACTAGGGATGGCTGCTTGGTTGGTTAATTATTTAGTACGTGTCAGTGCATGGACGCTTGATGATGCATCCGTTATGCTCTCCATCTTTTTCTTTTCGTTCATGCTTGCAAGACTTTTGTTAGGTCCTGTAACAGATCGACTAGGATACACGTTTTCGATCATAATTTTTTCAGCATTTGCCGGTATTACTAGTATGCTTCCAATTTTTCTTGGCGATTCCTTCGCTATTCTCTTTGCAATTGCAGGATTCGGGATTGGTCCTATTTATCCAACAATGATGGCATTACTCGCGAAAAAATACACAAAAGGAACAGATACTGCCATTACCTTTACTGTTACCCTCATTGGAATTGGAACAGTTATCACTAATTTACTTGTTGGATATATTATTGAATTAGTAACTAACCTTTCGCTTAGATCAACCTATGAAGCTAGTAATCAATTAGGAATGCAGGCAGGCTATTTTTTCCTAGCTACTACGGCATTTCTATGTATGCTAACATGTATGGAGATTTATCGGAGGTTAAAAAAGGAAAAAAACTTGTTATAGCTTATTACTGCGGTTTGTGTGCTTTCGCTGATTAAAAAAATCCGGACTTTATCTCCTATCATTCAGATAAAGTCCGGGTTGTATTTTTTAGTGACAATATGTTTTATTCCGTTAAACTTTTTATTTGTATTTCTTCCACAGTTGCAGTTCCATTATCTAGAAGCTGGACTTGAGCGGTTATCATATCACCTTTTTCTAAAAAAATGGACAGTGGAGCTTTGCTTGCGTTAACGGTGTATATGGTTTGATCATTTGTTAAGAGAAATTGTACCATTTGACCTTGTTCAGTGGAGGTTACCAATACACGATTGACTTCACCACTGCGTGTTTCCAATGTTGCTTCATCTGTCGCTCCAACATTACCAGGGTTCTGAAGGAGAGCCATACGATATGCATCCAATGTTGCTCTGGCGGTATCACCAAACACAGCAAAGTCAGAGTCATTTGCTTTGATATAAGCAAATTGCTTGTGTAAGCCGTTTGGATCTAGAACATTTACAACCCATGTCGGGTTCCCATCAATATTGTACAGTACTGGCATATATCCTTTCCAATTCTTCTCCGGATATTCTTTATTGACAATCTGCTTTGCTCCTTCACTATCCATTATGGCACTATTCTTTTGTCCACCAAAATATGTTAGTTCACCGGTCCTAGCATGTATGAGAGTATACCCTAGAGCAGAATCGATATTTTCCTTCGGTGATGTTAAATCAGTAAAGTAGTACATATCTCCATTTTCATCAAACATCGGTGTAACACCCGTCTCAGAGCCTGATTCATTTGGAATTTTTACATCTCTTTTTCCAAAAATACTATTTAACCAGCCATGAATATATTTACCAAAATATTTGTTTTCCAAGGTGGCTAATTCCGAGCTAATCGAGCCCTCAATAAATTCTGGTGCATCACTTGTTTTATACATATCCATCTCACCACTTTGCGGATCAATGACGACGACTCTTAATTGCTGCATGTCTGGTTTATTAGTAATGTGCATTGGTCGATATACTGTTTGTACGTACCATGGCTTTCCATCCTCGTCAACCTCAATCTGTGCTTCACCACTTTGGATATACTGTGGATATTTGTTATAAATCACGCGGTTAACATACTTATGAAAGTAACTACTGTTCGTATATTGCATGGAACTTTCGTGAAATTGAGGTTGGGCATTTACATTGGTTGCGGAAATAGTAAAATAACCTGCTGTTTCCTTCCCTCTAACAAACTTCCAAAAACCCGAGAATTCTACAGGTGCAACATACACAACCTCACCCTTTAATTGTTGTACTTGTAATTTCCCTAAATCATAGAACTGTGGATTTGGGACAACACTCATCGCCTTTTGAATTTTATTACGAGCAAATTCAGGAGCAACCGTTATGGGTGTTTCCTCTTTAGAGAGTGGCTTCGCCTCCTCTTGCTCAGCAGTGGAAATGGAATCATGTGCTTCATCCAATGACGTAATACTAACAATCATGACCACAACTATCGCTATTACTGCTAATCCAAGAATCGATATAACTGGTCTTAGTACACTTGTTTCAGCTTTTTCTCCTGGCTGAATCATATAAAGATACAAAGGTATAAGTACTATGGCAATAATCGTATTAGCAATTAACATGTTTGGAACCGTAATGGTTGGCATGACAAAATAATACACAATGGCTGTTATAACAAATCCAACGATAAACAAAATCAAACCTTGTTTAAATAGTCTAGAAGCATTTAGTTTTGATACGGTAACAGTAATTATTACCCCTACCATAAATAAAATCATTGACAATAATGTTGCAATTATAACCCCTATCATTCATTATCCCCTTTCTTTTTGTCTATAGTAGTTGTACGATTGAAAAGGTGAAAATGTTTCAACAAATTTTCTAAAAACCATCTTAAAAAGGTTCTGCTGTTCGAAAATAATAATTCTCTTCCTCTGTAAGAATCAATATCCCTTGGCGGTCTTTCTCAAGAAAAATACTCGCATCAATACCACTTCCCCATTTCGGGTTTACCTCGATAAGTTGATAGGGAAATTGTTTAGGAGTACCCTGTTCTGTGTGCAAATCTTCCTCTATCCAATAATAATCATCTGATTCCTCTAAATAGGCCGATTCTACCATTTCCATCAATTTACTAAGACTAACAGAATATTCTATTTTAGAGGTATCTACATTGATCACTTCCATATTACTCGTATCTGAGATAAATGTATGAATATCGCTTTTATCATAGATTTGACCATGTATAAGATTAGCAATTAAGGATAGAAACAAGAAAATATAATTTGCCCAAAAACCTAACCATGCATATGGTTTATACTTTTCCCATGAACCTCTTTTTTTCAAGAATAATGCTAAAATTAGTACTCCTAAAGGTATAACTGCGAAACTGATCGAATGGCTCCTAGAAACCCAATTAAGATCTAATGCTAGGAAGCCAATCAAAATAATAAAAACCAACTTCCAATTCTCTAAATCATCTGTCTTTTTTTGATAAATCTTAAAGGCAATGAACCCTATAATAGACCATGAAATGATCGTGGCAAACCATTCTATCAAATTGAAATGAATAAACATTTCATTCCTCACCCCGTTATATCCCAGTAATTCTAATTACTTTCATTATATCGTAATAACCAGTTTTCTAGAATTGTTTTTAGCTGAGGATGCAATGGCTTGTGGACGTTTTTCTTATATGCATTTTTTGCATCTAAGATATTTGGTTCTTCTGTTTCTTCTTTTAACATATGATCCATTGATTCGAGCTCATAGCACTGTGCATCTGCTACTAATTCCCTTATTCTATCTAATTTTTTAGCATCTGTTTGAATATCAACATTTCCAGTAACAGCTAGAACAGGACAGGTTAATTTCTTTAAATCGCCTAATAAATCATAATCAAAATGTTCCCTCAACCATTTAGCAGGTAATGGCATCATCTGCACTTTTATAATATCCTTATCCGAGTCTCTCATCTTCTTAAATAAGCGTTGGTTTTTTTTCTCTGCTTTTTCCGCTAAAGAGAAGGTACGAAATAACCAACCAGTAATATTTTTCTTCTCTTCTAATGCTTGGAAGCTTAGCTCTCTCTGACGTTTTGTTGCTTCTTCTAACGTCTCGCCCCCACCAGCTAACAGAATTAGGCCACCTACTTCTGTACTTGCTGCAACTGCTGTACCAATCATGGTCCCCTCACTATGTCCTAAGAGCAAAATATTTTCCAAACCGAAAGCTGGATCATTTCTTAAATGCTCGATTATAGCTTTCACATCCTGAATAGAATCATATAACCCTGTCGCAAGATGATTCCCTTCACTTTTTCCTACTCCTCTTTTGTCATAACGAAACGTTATAAAGCCTAGCTCTACCAAATAATCGGATAGATCTTTGTAAATATTAAAATTCACCTTTGGTTTAAGAACATTGCCATCACGATCGATTTTCCCCGAACCTGGAATAAAAATGATTGCGGTACCATTCAAGTTTTCTTTAGGCATACTAACAGTTCCAGATAATTGCACCTCACCGTTCATTATCAATTCTTTTTTTTGCATCGCTATCCTTCTCCCTTCATCGGTATCATAACTGTTGTAATCTTTCTTTTTTTTCTATTTTCAGTTGGCTCATTTGACTGATATTTTTGGTACACTTTTTTCAATTCATAGACAAACTCCTTAAACTCATCGTCAGACATATAATAAATCCCTTGTCGATAACTAACACCATCTGCTAAAAAATCATGATTACCCTGCTCTAAATAATTGCCAAAGTCTTGTACTGTATTGGAAATAAACGTAGTAAATAAATCTAAATGTTCCTCCTTGGATAAACTTTTTAGGTCATTTGGTGCGATACTATCAGCACCTTTTGCTAGACTATATACCCTTTCCATCGTACCTCTCTTCGGTATTTCTTTTTTTACGATAATCAAGCCTATATCATGCAAATATTTGATGTGACGGTACAAGGTTGCATGAGGAACATTGGGTAGAAGTGAAGCAAGTTGAGAGGCTGTAAGTTCTTTTCCTCCGGCTAATGTTTGAATAATTTCCATTCGAACCGGATGTAATAACTTTTTCCATTTGCTATTATCCATTTTCATTCTCCTCATCATTATTATCACTT
Source organism: Gracilibacillus sp. JCM 18860 (assembly GCF_055395245.1). Classification (NCBI taxonomy): domain Bacteria; kingdom Bacillati; phylum Bacillota; class Bacilli; order Caryophanales; family Bacillaceae; genus Gracilibacillus; species Gracilibacillus sp. JCM 18860. Next base: position 68,983 of record NZ_AP043868.1, on the reverse strand, counting down.
TTAATAATAATATCATTTTTGATATTAGTCAATAGGTACTGAGTTAATTTTAGTAGTTAATCATATACGAGAAATACGTCAGAGAAGAGGAATTACTCAAATAAAAATGGCGGAAGATTTACAAGTGACACGACAAACAATTAATGCCATTGAAAAGAATAAATATAACCCTAGCTTGTAATTAGCCTTAAAACTAGTGGAGTATTTTGATCTACCAATTGAAGAGATATTTTTTAGAGGAGGACAAAAATTGAACAGCAGAAAAAGAAAAGAATTAGCTGCCATTTCCACAAGATGGATTCCGTTTTTTATTTATACATGTATTTTTATTTGCTCTGTATTAGGATCATTTCTTTATTATCTTTTTCAAGATGAATTTCCACATGAAGTAATAGTAGGTGGGCTTTTAGCATTGATTATTTTATCAATTATCGAAGTAATTAAGCAGAAACGAAAAAAAGACAATCTTCCTGAAGCTGATGAACGAATGTAATAACAGATAAATTTCAATAACTTTTTAACTTTATCTAGTCACTAAAAGAGACAATGATACTCTGAACAATATCTCGCAAAAATATCCGCGCACACGCAAAAAAGCGGGAGCAACTTGCAAAAATATCTGCGCAGATGCAAAAAAGCAGGAGCAACTTGCAATAATATCCGCGCAGATGCAAAAAAGCAGGAGCAACTTGCAATAATATCCACGCAGATGCAAAAAAGCAGGAGCAACTCGCAATAATATCCGCGCAGATGCAAAAAAGCAGGAGCAACTTGCAATAATATCCGCGCAGATGCAAAAAAGCGGGAGCAACTTGCAATAATATCCGCGCAGATGCAAAAAAGCAGGAGTAACTTGCAATAATATCCGCGCAGATGCAAAAAAGCGGGAGCAACTCGCAAAAATATCCGCGCAGATGCAAAAAAGCGGGAGCAACTCGCAAAAATATCCGCGCAGATGCAAAAAAGCAGGAGCAACTTGCAATAATATCTGCGCAGATGCAAAAAAGCAGGAGCAACTCGCAAAAATATCCGCGCAGATGCAAAAAAGCAGGAGCAACTTGCAATAATATCCGCGCAGATGCAAAAAAGCGGGAGCAACTCGCAAAAATATCCGTGCACACGCAAAAAAGCGGGAGCAACTTGCAAAAATATCTACTATTGTACGGAATAATTATTTTCTAGCCATTCCTGAACACTTTGGCCATTCACTTCTCTAATCTCTTCTACATCCTTTTGATCGATAATTGTTCCCTCTTTCATTATTACTACCTCATCCAATAAAGACTCTATTTCTAACAATTCATGTGTTGTCAAAATCACAGTTTGATAATTAAGATCAATAAATTGAATGATACCTTGTATAATTTTACTTTTTACCATTGGGTCTAAACCGGCAAGTGGTTCATCTAGTAATAAAATAGGTGCTTCACGTGCAAGTGTTACCGTAATTTTCACTCGTCCTAATTGACCTTTAGATAAGTATTGAATCTTCTCATTAGAGTCTAGCTGAAAAAAATTTAGTAAGTCCTTTGCTTTTTCTAGCTGAAAATCATCGTATTGAGACTGGTAAAAATTTATTAATTCTTGAACAGAAAAGTAAGAATAAAAATACTCGTTATCTGGACTATAGGCAATGATCTGACTTCGGTCTTTTATATTGGAATCCAATGAAACAGTTCCACTAGATGGATGAAGGATCCCTGCCATTGTTTTTAAGAAGGTAGTTTTGCCACTACCGTTCTCTCCAATAATACCAATTATTTTCCCGATCGGTATTGTCATATTACAGTTTTTCAATATAGATTTCCATCCCATTTTTTTACTTATGTTTTTTACTTTAATCACGAGTCTCCACCCCACTTCTCATCCATCATATTTTCTTTAATCTCTTCTAATGAATAGCCGAGAGCTTCCATAGCCTCTATAAAATCATAAATATACCGTTCTTTCAGCTTTTCTTTCCATTTAGTTATCATTTCTTGCTCCTCCGTTACAAAGGTTCCTTGGCCTCTTCTAGATATAGCCATTCCTCTCGATTCTAATTCTCGATAGACTCGTTGAATTGTATTTGGATTTACACCAAGGTCAATCGCAAACTCTCTTACTGATGGAAGCTTATCCCCTTTTTTCCGTTTATTACTGACAATTTCTTGGATTACTTGGTCGACTATTTGGAGATAAATTGGTTTATCTGATTGAAATTTTCCCTTCATGCTAAACCTCCACTTTTTCTTCTAAAAGCAAAGTGAATAAGTAATAAAGTAGCCACAAGATCCCCACCGTAAAGATAAATAAGCTTAGAGATATTTGGTTATATTGTGTAATAAAAATTAAATCCAGTGCCAGATCTTCAAAATAACCGAAGGATATTGTCCATAATGACCCGATCCAATTAATGAGGGGCTCAGACCAGCTGAACAATTTGCTGAATAAAATAGCTAAACCAACTAAACAAAGTATGCTGATAGGAAAACCTACCCTTGTGATGAGCATTCGATGAATAACCCATGCAGCATAAACAATGACATTTAACCATAATCCGATCATAAAAGTGTAATGGAATAAAACGAATAAGATACTAATTAAAGTATTCGAAGTAACCTCTAAATAATTTATCCACTTTAATACAAACAAAAAGATAGTCATCCAGCCAAAGAACACAAGGGTTACCCAAATACTATGGAGAAACTTAACCTGTATCGTCCTAAAAATAGCATTTCGATTATACAGTAATAAGGACAGCTGATGTACCTCCATATTTAGACTAAACAATAAGGTTGCTGGCATTAATACTAGCCCCAAGTTTAATATAGCAATCACTTCCCAAAAGTTTTGGAAATTGTCCGAGTCATTGTTTAAAAACAGTGACCAGAATATCATGCCTAGCATCACTATAATAACAACTAGTTGAAATCCCTTCATCATTTTCATTTCTTTATTCCATAAACCTTTGTAATTATTCATTGCTCCACCCCTCATTTGTATTAGTGTACTATTTAAATAGTACACTAATACAAATGTTTAATCAATATCTATTTCATACATGGAATATTACCTACCCCACTTCTAAATCAAAAAAACTACCTCAGAGGTCTGAAGTAGTTTAATCATCTAATTCGGTTAGGTCCACTTGATCCATAATCATATCATTCAATTTTTCATTCACGATTAATTGAAATCGATGAAGCTGTTCTTTTTGTTGGGCATTAGCACTGTTCAATACTCTTTCTATTCCTTGGGCTAGCTTTTCTAATTCCAATTGTGCATTATAATAATCTTCGTTCATTTCAAATTGATTTCGATTTGACATATCTAACTGCTCTTCTGCCTGCTGAATGATATGCTGTCCTTCAATCAATAAGTTCTCGATTGAATCTCTCGTCGTCATTTTTATCACCTCATGTTTATTGTGAGGTAATTTTTATTTTTCATACTTCTTTTATTTGTTAAAATAAATTGGAAGATAGCCATCTTTTCAAAATTTCATCAAGTAAAAATTAGGAGAAGAAATAATATGAAAAAAATATTAGCTTATTCACATCATTTGTTAGAAGAGGTTGTCAGACAAGGGGATACTGTAATGGATGCAACATGTGGTAATGGAAATGATACCTTTTTTCTCAGTCAACTAGTTAAAGAAGACGGGAACGTTTTTGCATTTGATATACAAGAAAAAGCTTTAGAAAACACCTCCACACTATTATCGAAAAATAATATACAAAATGTAAAACTGATACATGACGGCCATGAAAATTGCGAAAAATATATTCCTACAAATGATGAACTTGCAGGAGCCATATTTAATCTTGGCTATCTGCCTAAAGGAGACCATCAAATTATTACGACTCCACAAAACACTATTCGTGCCATTCAATCCATTTTGACACGACTTCGTCCGAATGGAAGAATCGTTATCGTTGTTTATCATGGACATATGGGTGGGAAGGAAGAAAAAGAAAAAGTACTCGATTTCTGTGGCAATTTAGATCAATCCTATTATCAGGTATTACAATATCAATTTATCAATCAAATAAACCACCCACCTTTTATTATTGCCATTGAGAAATTATGCTAGAGCTAAATAAGGACATGTATCGATTTTCCACATGTCCCTATTCCCTAATAAAATCAACGATATTTGTATCATTCAGCTTAAATTCCTTTAAGAATTGCTTTAAGTATTGCTCTATATATGCATGTCTTTCAATAGCTAGCTGATATCCTGTTTTCGTATTCATTAGATTCTTCAGTTTTAGTAGCTTCTCATAAAAGTGGTGAAGTCCACTAGACTTTCCTTTTCTGTATTCCTCTACTGTCATTTCTTCTCTTATCTCGATAGTAGGATCATACATGGCAGTTCCTTTTTTCCCGGCATAAATAAAGCATCTCGCGATTCCGATTGCACCAATCGCATCGAGTCTATCTGCATCCTGTACCACCTTAGCTTCCAAGGAATTGACAAGCTGGTTATTCCCTCCTTTAAAGGACATTGTACTTACAATCTGTATAATGTGATCACAATCTACCTCTCGTATATTAAAATCTTTTAACCATGCTTGTATATTATCCATTCCCTCTTTTTCATTGGCAACAACCTTATCATCAGCCAAATCGTGCAATAGAGCAGCTAAAGTTACAATAAAAATGTCTGCATTTTCTTCCATAGCAATTTGTTGAGCTAGTTTTGTCACACGTTCTATATGATACCAATCATGGCCTGTTCTCTCGTTTGACAACCGATCTCTAACCATTTCCTCTGTTTTTGCTATTATTAACTTTTTATTCAATCGATCACCTCAATATCTCCCCGCTAAACGGTTATATAGCTTTATGTTCCAATGGAAGAATTGTGATTTCCTACCGCTTGCCTTGATCAATTTTTTGACTGTCGAATAGGCTTGTTTCATCTTTTTTACCTTTGGATCCGCTAGATATAAGCCTACAAGGCCATGCTGAATCATTTCATGAAAGTAAGCATCTGGTAGTTTTTTTACTTGATTATTTGTTTGTTCCACGAAAAAAATCAGACGTCTCTCCAGTTCTTCTTCATTTTGATAATAGCTGCAGAAATTCAAGTCACCCTCTTCTGCATCCTCTTGTTGATCAATAAAATAATCTAACATAATATGTAACCCTTGTAGATAAGGAAAATAACTCTCGAAAATAACTTCAGCAAGCTGATCTGTCATCTCCCCAGCCAAAGCATAGGATGTCATACAGAAAATACCTAATGTGGATCCAGTACATGCAGAAAACTCGTACCAGCTTAGCATTGGCCATTTGGATTGATAGGTACTAAACCATTTTTCTAATCTTGGAATTCGTTCTTCGTGACAAACGTGTTTATGTACTTGTAAGTCACTATACAATGCTTCAAGCTGAATCATAAGTCCTTGTATATTTTTATAGTTACTTATTCGACTAACTATTTGTTGACACGTCTTTACCAGATCAGTCAAATAGTCCGCATCCTCTTGTTCTTCTCGGTATTGATAATAATTTTTTAGCTTTACATTTGGTGATAAAGCATCCTCCATTGATTGGTGAAGCATTCTAAAATCCTCCGGGTCTAATGAAGTACTTCGATCACATAGATTGTCAAGATAATCACTTATTGTTTGATAGGCTACAATAAATCGAATAGCTTCTTTCCATTGTTCCCCTGCTAATAGACTATACACACTTCCACCTTGGCAATGGAACTTTTTAGAACGAATACTTGCCAACGCTTGTGTTCGTAATTCTTTATTCGGTATTTTTTTAGCTCTTTCCTGCCAATAATCGAGCTCTTTATTTACTTGTGGAAAAACTTTCTGATAAACCTGTTTTAATAAAATTGGGGCATTTGTTGGGATTGTAATAGACAAAATGGTTCCCTCACTTTTCTTCATTTCTATTTCATATGATATCATATTATTAACTATCTAGCAGGAGGTTCATACGATGATTTTAGAATACAAAGGAAAAATACCTAATATTCATCAACATGCATTTATCGCACCTGATGCTGTCATTACAGGGGATGTTGAAATTGGAGAATTTACAAGTGTTTGGTTTAAAACCGTTATTCGAGGTGATGTAGCGCCTGTTAAAATTGGGGCATATGCTAACATCCAAGACCTATCTCTCCTACACCAAAGCCCAGAACTGCCACTTATTATTGAAAATTATGTTACGGTTGGGCACCAAGTTACTTTACATTCTGCCATTATTCGTAAGCATGCGCTCATAGGGATGGGGTCTATTATTTTGGATGGGGCAGAAATAGGCGAAGGTGCTTTTATTGGGGCAGGAAGCCTTGTACCACCTGGCAAAAAAATCCCACCAAACACACTAGCATTTGGAAGACCAGCTAAAGTAATTCGTAATCTTACCGATAAAGATATTAAGGATATGAATCGTATCCAAAAGGATTACGTAGAAAAAGGAAAATACTATAAAAACAGGATAAGCAACTGATTCTATAAATCATGGTTGCTTTCTCGCTATTTCGAATTTCTACAGTTTGATGGAGGGCAAAATGCTTACAACCCTATTTATCATTTCCATTTTTATGTTCTTCTTTTTATTATATTTTTATAAATCTTATCGAAAAAAAATTATTCAATATATGGCATTGCTTTATATACTGCTATTCGGAACGATAAGTATTGGTACAGGGGGCTACTTACTATATACGGCTGATATTGAATGGGTTTATGCAACAGATTATCAGACAAAACTCTTCACGACACATGCCAATCACCATCTTACGCTTGATACGAAAGTAGAGCATAGTGTTATGCTAGATGCACCAATGGTCTATCAATTACCAGAATTACCGAGAGGCTGTGAGGTGACTACTTTATCTATGCTTCTTCAATATCATGATATAGATGTCGACAAACTTACCCTTGCTTCCCAAATTGTAAAAGATACAACAAACTACAAGCAAGAAAACGGACAAATATTTTTTGGTAACCCGCATGAAGGCTTTGTTGGAGATATGTATAGCTTTGAAAATCCAGGATATGGGGTCTATCATCAGCCGTTAACAGAATTAGCCAAATCTTATGTTGGTAATTTAGCTCAGGATCTAACAGGCTCTGATTTTCATCGTGTTATCGAATCTATTTCTCAGCAAAAGCCCGTGCTTGTCATCACAAATGCTACTTTTCAACCATTAGCAGAAGAAGCCTTTGAAACATGGCAGACACCAGAAGGACCTATTAAGATTACAATGAAAGAGCATGCTGTACTAGTAACTGGCTATGATAAAGATTTCATCTATTTCAATGATCCACTTAAAGGAAAACAAAAAAAGGCTCCCAAACATGCTTTTATTAGCGCTTGGGAGCAAATGGGCAAGCAGGCTATCACCATTGATTATGATTGATGTAGCTTGCTTGCTGCTTTATCCTCTTGTTTTAATAATTCGGTATCGAATTTATTTTCAATAAAAATTTGATGCCAGAGCATAAACATAAACACTGTCCACAATTTTCTACTATTATCTGCTTTATTTGCACAATGTTCCTCTAACAATTGAGTAATAATGGTTTTATCCAATAAATGATCTGTAGCACTTTCTTTAATTAGATCTCTTGCCCATTGATTCAATTCATTTTTCAACCAATGACGTATTGGTACAGGGAAACCTAATTTTTTTCTATCAAGGATATGGTCTGGTACGATACCTCTAGATGCTAATCTTAGGATATGCTTCGTCGTGCCTTCTGCTATTTTCATGTCTACAGGTATTTCGCTCGCTACCCGGAATACTTCCTTATCTAAGAAGGGCACTCGTAACTCTAAAGAATGAGCCATTGTCATTCTATCTGCTTTTAACAAAATATCCCCGCGCAACCATGTTTGGATATCGACATATTGCATCTGATTAACTGGATCAATACCTTGAACATTTTGATAAAAAGGTGCGGTAATCTGTTGATAATTAATATTCGATTGATGAGTTTTTAATAGTTTTTGCTTCTCTTTTTCTTCGAACATCTTGGCATTACCAATATAACGATCCTGGAGCGGGGTTGTACCTCTCTCCAAGAAGCTTTTCCCTTTCACACCTTCTGGTAATATTTGCGCTACACGTGCCAATAAATCTTTAGCTGGTGTTGGAATAGATTGAAATACTTTTAATGATTCTGGCTCTCGATAAATATTATATCCACCAAATAACTCATCTGATCCTTCTCCAGATAGAACAACAGTTACATGCTTTTTCGCTTCTCTTGCAACAAAATATAATGGGACACAAGCTGGGTCAGCAAGTGGGTCATCGAGATGCCAGATAATTTTAGGTAATTTCTTGACATACTCTTCTGGCGAAATGATATAAGAGTGATTTTCCACTCCAAGTTTATCTGCTGTTTCCTTTGCAACATCCACCTCTGAATATCCCTCTTGCTCAAATCCTACAGAGAATGTCTTGATATTCGGATGGTATTCCTTCGCCATCGCAACAATTAAAGATGAGTCTATTCCGCCAGATAAAAATGATCCAACAGGTACATCACTTCGCATATGCACCTTAACTGAATCATACATCACATCTTGAATCTTTTTGATCAGTGCTTGCTTGTCCTGATCAACAGGCTGGAATTGTGCATGAAAATAACGTGTAAAGGTGATTTCTTTATCAAGAGGCTTGACAAAATAATGGCCTGGATTTAGTTTCTCTATATTTTCGTGCATTGTCATAGGCTCAGGAACATATTGAAAGCTTAGATAGTGCTGTAATGCTTCTCTGTCAACCGTGCCCTCTATATCTCCTAGCAAGCTTTTTTTCTCTGAAGCAAAATACATTCCTTCTTCCGCGTTTTTGAAGAATAGTGGCTTAATTCCAAATGGGTCTCTTGCCCCATAAAGAACCTGATTTTCTTTATCCCAAATTAGGATCGCAAACATTCCTCTTAATTGTTCAAATGCTTTTACACCATACTCTTGAAACATGGCTAAAATCACTTCTGTGTCTGAATCAGTTGTGAAGGAATAACCCTTTTTTTGTAATTCTTCTCTAAGTTCAATATAGTTATAAATTTCACCATTAAACACCATCCAGTACTGTTCATCATGGTATGTAAACGGCTGATGTCCACTTTCAATATCTATAATGCTTAATCTTCTAAAGCCAAATAAAACGTGATTATCTTCATAATAGCCTTCATCATCTGGACCACGGTGATAAATGGCTGTATTTTTATTTTCGAACTGTTGTCTTTGTTCACTTTCCCACATTTTATTATCAGATTTTAATATACCAATAAACCCACACATAAATTATTTCCTTCCTTCTTTTCCCTTCTATTATAGTAGACGAATTTTACCCTACTGAGGTTACTTCTCCTATCGTTATATATTCGCTCTTTTCCACTATAAGAATGGGTGTAATTTCATGATGATTGTTTAAAACCGAGCATGTACTATTACTCTTATCACCTATACGCGAGACCTTATTCATCAGAAAAGGTCAAGTCCTCACAGGCACTTGACCTCATCTCAATTACTCTATTTTATCTGTTTCTTAGCCTTTTGACAAGTAAGATCTTAATTGATCGACCTTATTTGTTTTTTCCCACGGGAATTCTGTGTCTGTCCGTCCGAAATGGCCATATGCGGCAGTTTGACGGTAAATTGGTCTTCTTAAATCAAGCATTTTAATAATACCTGCTGGACGCAAATCAAAATGCTCGCGAACTGCTGCAACAAGTTCTTCCTCCGTATATTTCCCCGTACCAAATGTATTTATGGAGATGGATACAGGCTGTGCCACCCCAATTGCATAGGCAAGTTGAACTTCACATGCTTCCGCTAATTCAGCTGCAACAATATTCTTTGCTACATAGCGTGCTGCATAAGCGGCAGAGCGATCCACTTTTGTTGCATCCTTTCCACTGAATGCTCCACCACCATGACGTGCATAGCCACCGTAAGTGTCTACAATTATTTTCCTTCCTGTAAGTCCTGCATCTCCCTGGGGACCACCAATTACAAAGCGGCCTGTTGGATTGATAAAGTATTTTGTCTCCGTATCTAAGAGTTCTGCTGGAACAATTGGGTTAATAACAAATTCTTTTAAATCTGCTTGAATTTGCTCTAGTGTTATATCCTGATGATGTTGAGTAGAGATAACAATCGTATCAATTCTAATCGGTTTGTCATTTTCATCATACTCAACGGTGACTTGTGTTTTACCATCTGGTCGCAAATAACTCAGCGTACCATTTTTTCTTACGTCAGATAATTGCTTAGCTAACTTATGTGCCAAACTAATTGGAAGTGGCATTAATTCAGGTGTTTCATTATTAGCATAACCAAACATTAATCCTTGGTCTCCTGCACCAATTGCCTCGATCTCATCATCTGACATTTTACCTTCTCTTGCCTCTAATGCAACATTAACACCACCAGCGATATCTGCTGATTGTTCATCAATGGCTGTTAGCACTCCACACGTCTCTGCATCGAAGCCATATTTTGCTCTTGTATAACCGATTTCTTTAATAGTATTGCGAACAATTTTAGGAATATCAACATACGTGCTTGTAGAAATTTCTCCAGAAACAAGAACTAATCCTGTTGTGACAGTCGTCTCACAAGCTACTCTAGCATTGGGGTCATTTTTCACTATTTCATCTAAAATCGCATCAGAAATTTGATCACAGATTTTATCAGGATGACCCTCTGTGACTGATTCTGATGTGAATAATCTTCTATTTTCTGGCATTATCATTTTTCCTCCTTCAACACTTTCCATTCCAATTGAGCACTTTGATTCTGTCTTTTCTATTTATGAATTCTTAATGTTCTCTTCTAACTCTCTATCTACTACTATACCGTTTTTATCGACAGAATGCACGAAAACCCAATCACAATTAAACCGATTTATTTAGTTGGTTATAAAAACATTATTTTAAGCTAATCAAACAAAATGAAGAGAAACCTACTCCAAAATAAGTACGCTTCCCTTTATGGCATACGTCTCCACACTGTTTTATCGTATCGGAAGTGGATAATAAAGTCAATTTATTTTTAGTAACTAGCTTCTTTCTGATGGTTGCTGGAACGATGTCTATCTAAAAAATCCGAGCCTTGTTAAGGCTCGGATAGCAGTGCGCTGACGGACATTAAATACTTAAATAAAGCAAACTTAGCTTCTTGATTGATTTGAATTAATCAAAAGCTTTTCTTTCACATACTGAATGCTATAGGTTAAAACATCATCTTTCATAATGAAACTAAAGGCCATATTTGATTGAATATCTTCTGGTAACGAATCTAATAAAACAGGTCCTGCTGTTTCAAAATAATGATCGTTTTTGGCTAAGCCACTTATTTCAGCATAATAAATATTTTTGGTTAGTTGATCATGCTTCCCTTTGACATAATATTGGCCAATATAGGTTAACTGATCAACCTCTCCTCCCGTCTCTTCATGTACTTCTCGAATAGCAGCCTCGGCTGCTGTCTCATTCTTTTCTACTTTTCCACCAGGAAACTCTAGTCCACGATCGAGGTGTTTCGTTAGTAGCCATTTGGATTGATAGCGACAGATAACCCAAACATGTTTTGGATTTTTATTAAAGGGATGATCCTCAAAGGATAGCTGTATCTTATTGTGATAATAATCATAAAAAGTTTTCATACATCTATTTTACCTCTTATGAATCTACATGGCTAATCTTAACTATTTTCCATTGATTATTGATTTTTTTAAACTGAATATTAATCATATAATTGCCATATAAATCTGTTTGATTTTGTTGACTTATTTCTACTATATTCCCATCTAATCTTGTTCTTTCATAGTTGTTTTCCTTTTGGAACCATGGTGGTGTTTCCGTTGGTACAATATATAAGCCATCTTGCTTTTCTTGATAATAGTATTCTACATAAGGCAAGGCTACTTCTTTTGTCGTTATTTTTTCAAAAGCTTGAATCAGCTCTTCTTTTGTTTGATAGTGAATAATCTTGTTGTCGCCATCTATTTCCTGTACTAATGTTTGCATAAATTTATCGGTTAGCTCGACAATGGTTTCATGGGATAGTTCTGTTTGTTTTTCTTCCTTTACTAGTTGCTTGATATCCTCAAAGTTGGCATTGTTTAAACTTTGTTGTTTGTAGGCATTGTTTTTTCCAGTTGCTAGACTTTGATCGGTGTTGTATTGGCTAACAATCATGATCGCAAAAATAAGAAGTATTCCTGTTGTCAATGTTACCAATAATTTCTTCAATGCTCTCCCCCCCATCTTATATTACTATTACCTTTTTTCCTATTAAATTAAACCTTTATTACTAGATATTTATTTAAAATGAATACTTTAATTAAAAAGACGATTTAGAGAGAGAAAATGTTTCATTTTTTTATTTATTATTAATAAATCAGTTCTCTTTACCTATATTGTATTTATCCATAGCTGCTTTCGTCTCTTCATCTGCTAGTTCATATATCATTTGATAAACACCTTTTATCCCTTCATCATATGCATCGTTTTGTGGATCATTATGATAAGGGGTAAAAGGGATATGTGCTCGTACATAAGTGCTTAGATCTGCATCATGTATTTCATCAAATTTTAGTCTAAGTAATGTGATTTCTTCATCGTTTGCTTGAATCACAAACTCTGCATTACCACCATATGGGATGTGAGATATTTCTTGGGTACCTATATTAACATAATATTTTTTCTTTTCCATTGTTTTCACTCCTTCTCGATAGTTATATGTTAGAAGAGGGAAAACATACTTAGTAAAACTTGCCTTTCTAAAGGCATAAAAAATCCTCTATCTCTAAACAGATAAAGGATTTTCTTTATTACACAGTTTGCATTTGCTTTTGTTTGGATTCTTCGACTGCTTCTTTAATTAAGCAGCGTCCACGTCCATGTGGTATACACATCGGTGTTCCGAACATTGGGTCATACATCACATCACACTTCATTTGAAAAACATCATGTACTAAGCCACAATTAATTATTTCTTCTGGCTTACCTTGCGCGTAAACCTGCTTATCCTTAATTGCCACAATATGGTGAGCATAACGACAAGCTAGATTTAAATCATGTAGAACCATTACAATCGTACTTTTTCTTTTTTCATTTAGTTCAAACAATAAGTCTAATATTTCAATTTGATGAGTCATATCAAGATAAGTCGTTGGTTCGTCCAATAAAACCGTATCTGTACCTTGTGCCAAAGTCATCGCAATCCACGCACGTTGACGTTGCCCGCCTGATAAGGAATCCACCTCACGATCTTTTAATGCCGTCATATTCGTTGCCGATAAAGCTTCATTGACTGCCTGCTCATCTTCTGGAGACCAACGCTTGAACATCGTCTTATATGGATGACGTCCTTGCTTCACTAATTCTTCAACGGTTAATCCTTCTGGACTTGTTGGGCTTTGAGGCAAAATCGCTAGTTGTTTTGCTACTTCCTTTGTAGGTATTTTGGCAATGTCTTTTCCGTTAAGTACTACATCACCATCTTTTGGCTTTAATAAACGCGCTAATGATCGTAATAATGTTGACTTACCACAACCATTTCCACCGATAAAGACAGTAATTTCACCCTTTGGAATAGCAATATCTAAATCATCTATAATAATTTCTTCTCCATAACCTAATGTTAAATCCTTTGCTACTAATGTTTCCATTCTGGAACCTCTCCCTCGCTTACGTTCGTTCGCAAACCTTTGTGTTATTCCTTAAATGGTTAATCGTTCCATTCTCTAAGTATCTTCTACTTTTTAGTGTAGTGGGTTTCTGCAAAAATGTCAATGATAATCTTTATCAATTATGAAGGAGTTTTTTATTAATATTTAATTTCCATATTTTGTTTCTTCTTATTTCCACTTCTTTGTACTATACTATAGAGAACACACGTTCCTTTTTGTGTTAAAAATCCAAGAGGAGAGAACATCAATGGATTATCATACTTTTCCGAGAAATAACATCCTATGTATTGATATGCGTTCCTTCTATGCTAGTGTCGAGTGTGTCAAGCTAGGGCTTGACCCCATGACGACAATGTTAGCAGTCGTTGGAGATAAAACAAGATCCGGTAGCATCATACTAGCTGCTTCTCCAGCATTAAAACAGCGGTATGGAGTAAAAAATGTCAGTCGCTATTTTGAATTACCAGAGGATCCAAATATTCATATCGTGCAAGCAAGAATGGGGGATTATGTAAAAGTATCGATTGAAATTACTAAATTACTCTATCGCTATGCTCCACGTGAAGCTATTCATCCATACTCTGTCGATGAAATGTGGTTAACCGTTAATGGATTGGAAAAGATATATGGTAATGCCTATCAAATTGCACACATGTTAAAAACAGAAATTTACGAAACGATGGGACTCACTTGTGCTATTGGGATTGGTGATAATAAATTTTTAGCAAAAGTAGTAATGGATTTATATGCAAAGAAAACGGGGATTGCTACATGTCGATATGAGGATGTCGAAGCATTGCTTTGGCCTGTAGAAGTAGAAAAAATTTGGGGGATTGGCAGTAGACTCAAAAAGCACCTTCAACGCATGGGGATTTTGACATTAGGACAATTAGCACAACACCCTTTAGAACAATTAAAGAAACGCTTTGGTATTATGGGAGAGCAACTATATTGGCATGCTTGGGGGATTGACCTCAGTCCTATTTATACCGAAGCAGAAAAGGAAGAGCAAAAAGGCTTTAGTCATGGAATTACATTATTAAGAGATTATTCCGAAGAAGAAACCTATGTCTGCATGTTAGATTTATGTGAAGAAGTAGCAAGACGAACTCGAGCGAGCAAAAAGGCTGGACGCACAATCCATTTAAGCATTGGATATGCAAATAATCTTGGCGGATTCCATCGCTCGCGTTCTCTTGACTTACCTACTAATGTTACGATGGACATTTATCATGTTTGTTTACAGCTTTTCCATGAATTCTATGACCATCATAGTAAAATCCGCCGTGTCACCGTTAGTTTAAATAATTTATATGATGATATAGAGACACAGCTCCAGCTATTTGAAGATAAAGGAAAGAAGAAGGATATTGGTTATGTGATGGATACCATCCGTGATCAACATGGGTCCACCGCGATTTTGCGTGCAACTAGCTATACAGATGCGGGTATTACGATCGAACGCAGCAAAAAAATCGGTGGTCATTATGCTTAACCATTTCTCTCCTCTATCCATTTCTTCAGTTGGTGGCGCTGCAATTTATTGGTAGCATTACGAGGAAGAACATCAGTAAAAAATATTTGTTTCGGTATTTTAAACCGGGCTAGTCGGCTCCGACAATGTTTTACAATATCGTCTTGAGTCAAAGCCCCATCCCTTTTAACAACAAAAGCAACAGGGACCTCTCCCCACACTGGATCAGGAATACCGACAACCCCGGCTTCTGCAATAGTAGGCATAGACAATAGGCAGTCCTCAATTTCAGCAGGATAAATATTTTCCCCGCCAGAAATAATAAGATCACTTCTTCGATCAACGACATACAAAAAGCCTTCCTCATCTTGATAACCGAGATCACCTGTCAAAAACCATCCCTCTTGAAAGGAAGCAAGATTCGCTTCTTCTCGCTTATAGTAGCCATCCGTGACCATTGGACCTCTGACAACTATTTCTCCTATCTCATTCACAGCTGCTTGTTTCCCATTTTTTCTAATCTCTAAGCTAGCAGAGAATAAAGCGTGCCCTGCAGACCCAATTTTTCGCAAAGCGTCATGCTCATTTAATGTTGCAATTTGCGAAGAAGTCTCTGTCATTCCAAAGGTTTGTACAATCGGAACATCAAGAGCGCGGGCTTTTTCTAGTAATGGCTGCGGAGCCGGTCCACCTCCAAGAAGCATGCAACGAAAATTTTTAGGGTAGCGTTGCTTACCTAGTAATTGTAATAATCGCATACACGTCACGGAAACAACAGAGACAATGGAAACACCCTTGTCTATAATAGCCTGATGTACTATTTGTTCATCAAACCTTTCTAAAAGGTAAACTGGCATTCCATAAATAATCCCTTTTAGAATAATCGATAAACCACCAATATGAAATAATGGTAAACAGGCTAACCACTTATCTGTTGACAATAATCCTAAATTCAAAGCTGATGCAACCGCACTTGCCCAATGATTCTTATAGCGATGCATGACAGCTTTTGCCGTTCCTGTGGTCCCTGATGTAAACATCATCGAACAGAGCCCCTCCATTTTAATCGAAGATGGAAGCGATATAGACATTGTTTCTAATTCTCTTATTTGATTAAACGTATACGAGGTAGTCGATAATTGCTTGGCTTTAGATCGATAGTAAGTACTAGTAAGCAATAAATCAACATCAGCAGCCTGGCACTGTTTTTCGATTTCCTTTTCCGTAAGCCGTGTATTTAGAAAAACAACTGGTGCTTGTATATAGGTACAAGCTAAAAAGGCGACGACCATTTCAACCGAATTGCCTGATAATATGCCGATATGTTTTTGTTTACAAGCGACATTTGCGAGTTTTTTTGCAAATAGTTTTGCTTCTTGCTGTAACCGAAAAAAAGTCCATTGTTCTCCTTCAGGCGTTTCAATAGCTAAAGCATCTGGGCTTAATGCTACCCTTTTGTCTAACCAATGCTCCATTACCTCACTCATAGGAACCCTCCTTTATTATCGTCATAGATAAAACCTAGTTTCATACTTATGAAACTAGGTTTCGTCTTTCGGTTTACCATCTAAGAAGACGGAATCATGTTATTAAGGAAAACGTGGGAACTTTTTGAAGTCTGGCTTACGTTTTTCTTTAAACGCATCGCGTCCTTCTTTCGCCTCATCTGTTGTGTAATAAAGTAAAGTTGCATCCCCGCCCATTTGTTGAAGTCCTGCAAGTCCATCTGTATCTGCATTAAATGAAGCTTTTAGGAAACGTAAGGCAGTTGGAGATTTCTCCAGCATTTCTTCACACCATTGAATGGTTTCTTCTTCTAATTTTTCTAATGGGACGACCGTATTTACAAGTCCCATATCTAGTGCCTCTTGTGCGTTATACTGACGGCATAAATACCAAATTTCACGCGCTTTCTTGTGTCCCACTATACGAGCAAGCAACCCCGCACCATAACCAGCGTCAAAACTACCGACTTTAGGGCCTGTTTGACCAAAAATCGCATTGTCTGCAGCAATGGTTAAGTCACAAACAACATGTAATACATGCCCGCCTCCGATAGCAAAACCTGAAACCATTGCAACAACCGGTTTAGGAATGACACGAATAAGTCGTTGTAGGTCCAAGACATTAAGGCGAGGAATTTCATCATCCCCAACGTATCCTCCGTGTCCGCGCACCTTCTGATCTCCACCGGAACAGAATGCTTTGTCACCAGCACCTGCAAGAACAATGACACCAATGCTTGCATCATCACGAGCATATGTAAAAGCATCGATCAATTCATTTACTGTGTGAGGACGGAAAGCGTTACGTACCTCTGGCCTGTTAATGGTTATTTTGGCAATACCATTGTAAGTTTCATATAAAATATCATCATATGTGCGTTCACTAGTCCATTCGACTGTCATAAGATGTCCTCCTTCTTGAAATAGAATTCATCTACTATTGTACCAAAAATCTCTGATTGTTCCACATGAATTGCATGTCCACTGTTTGGCACAACATATAAATAACTATTTGGTATCCTTTTCTCCATTTCTATGCCAATCTGAACAAACTTTTGATCTTTTTCACCAACTATAATGGCTACAGGACAGGTTAGCTCACCTAATTGTTCCCACCAAGAAGGCATCACTCCTGTTCCCATTGTTTGTAACGATTGGGCTAGTCCATGACTGGTTTGACTTAACCGTTCCTTTCGTATCCGCTCTTTCATAGATAGAGGAAGAGACTTTTGGGAAATAAATAGTGGAATTTCTTCCCACGTATCAATAAATGTTTTCAAAGAGTTTGTTAAAATAAACTTAGCTTGCTTTTCATCCTTTTGAACACGAGCTTTCTTTTCCTGTGAATCTGCAATACCTGGTGTCGCGCTCTCTAATACAAGTGTGCGAACTCGTTTGGGATAAAGGAAAGCAAATGATAGAGCAGTCCTTCCTCCCATAGAATAACCTAACAGATGAACAGTAGACAATTGCAATTGATTAAAGATTTGTGCCAAATCATAGCAACAATCCTCCATAGAATGAATATTGGGAGTAGTTGATTTCCCATGACCAGGCAAGTCTATTTTTATGATTTGAAATTTGTTAGCCAATTTTTTTGTTAATTCACCCCAAGTATGGGTAGTCCCAGTAAAACCATGAAGCATAACAAGTGGCGGTCCTTCTCCAACCTTTTCCACCCAGTAGTGATTACTATTTACCTCAAAGAACATCGTCAGAGCCCTCTAATTCATGTAGCAAGTACTGTTTTATCAGATCCCATTTTTGCTGATGCCAGCTAACATTTTCTGTACGATCGGTTTCCACTTCGACAATAGTTAGCCCACCTCTTTGGTACGAGTTTTCCAAAGCTCTAACATAATTGGTCCAGTTTTCTGGTTTTTCGTAGCTTGCATCATAAGCCGCTGCAAGTTTTTGTATATCAATATCTTGAGGTGTACCAAACAGCAATTCATAATGCTTACTCTTATCCTTAGCCTGAGGTAAAAAGGAAAAAATACCCCCACCATTATTATTAATTAATACAATAGTTAGGTTTAATCGATAATTTTTAGCCAACAATAAACCATTTAAACTATGCAGAAAAGAAACATCTCCAATCAAAAGGGTGGTATGCTTATTAGTGGCACTAATGCCTAAAGCGGTCGAGATAATACCATCAATCCCATTTGCACCACGATTAGCTAAAACTTTCACTAGCTGTTGGTTAGAGAACCAAAAGGTGTCTACATCTCGAATCGGCATACTATTACTAGCAAAGAGAACCGTATGATCAGGAATAGTTTGTTGAATACCTATTACCGCAAGTCCTTCTGTTAATCGATCTTGTTTCTCCATCAACACTTCTTTCGTGTACGTATTCCATTTCCTCCAATTAGCTGACCATTTCTCATCGATTTTGATTGGATAGCTTGCCAAATCACGACATAAATGAACCCCGTCACAATGATTAAGAAAATGAGTAGGCACACCAACAGGCTCTCGATATCCTTCTCCTTCTTCGACGACAATGTGTTCAATACCTTGCTTTTCTTGTAATAGCTGTAAATAAGCCTTAGAAACTGGCATAGCACCAAATCGAATAATAAAGTCAAGCTCTAGCAAATCGCGAACAGCCTTTGATTTCAGGATCGCATCATAGCCTTCCACAATCCATTTATTCGAATGTTTACCATTACGTAATAGAGATAATGGATCAGCAAAAATAGGAATCCCCCATGCTTCTGCTAGGTCAACGATAGCTGATCCTAGCTCTGTTCGATCCTGAGGACCACAGACTAGGATGCCCCGTTTTTTATTTTTTAATTTATCTATTAGTAGCTCTACATTCGGTTGCGATAACTGACTAACCGCTCGAAGGGTAAGACTCTTCTCTTCTTCCCCCCATATATCCTGTAACGTAAAGTCAGGAACAAGTGGCTCGCGTAGTGGAAAATTGAGATGAACAACACCACAATTGGGACGTAACGCGGTTTGGATAGCACGTTTTGCTTGATTCCTTGCATAGCGAAGCATTTCTACTGTTGCACTAGGCAACGCCATTTCGTGAAACCATTTAGGATAATCTCCAAAGATTTTTAATTGATTAATCGTTTGCGGTGCTCCGACATCCCGCAATTCATGTGGTCGATCAGCTGTTAAAACAATTAACGGTATTCTGCTATAATGTGCCTCAATAATGGCTGGATAATAATTGGCTGCTGCCGTACCAGACGTACAAACAAGGACTACTGGTTCTCTCGTTTCTTTTGCCATACCTAATGCAAAAAAAGCGGCAGACCTTTCATCAATATCTACCCATAATTGGAAGCGATCATATTCAGCAAAGGTTAAAGACAACGGAGTAGATCTTGACCCAGGTGAAATAACCACATTTCTTACACCACTTACATATAATTGATTGACAAAATTCGCAATATATTTCGTCAATGATTCACGATAACTCATAGTGTCCTCCTAATGCCTGCAGCATTGGGGTGAATTTGATACTTGTTTCCTTATATTCTTGCTCTGGATCGGAATCCTCCACTACACCACATCCAGCAAATAGAGATACCTTGTTTTCTCGCACTAGTGCTGAACGTATAGCCACAGCAAATTCCCCATTAAATTGATCATCCATCCACCCAATTGGAGCTCCATACCACCCTCGTTCTAGTGTTTCAAATTCACGTATAAAGGATAAGGAGGTTTCGCTCGGATAACCACTCAATGCCGGGGTTGGGTGTAATTTAGCAACAACATCTAAGATGGTATGCCCTCTCTTTAACTCTGCCTGTACTGGTGTATATAAATGTTGTAAATTTTTTAATGGATACAAAATTGGTTTGTCAGGAATATGAACTTTTCGAGCACAGGAAGTAACAGCTCCTCGAATCATATCTACCACAAATTGATGTTCTTTTTGATTCTTCTCATCTTGGAGCAATGCTTGGCCAATAACATCATCATCTTTTTTGTCCTTGCCTCTTGGTGCCGTGCCAGCAAGACAAGTAGAAAATAGTTGTTTTTTATTCACTTGAACTAGTCTTTCAGGTGTTGCACCAATGAAACATGCATTATTCTTTTCCCACGCAAACACATAACTATTTGGTTGCATGATTAACAGATTCCTTAAAACTTCGGTTAAATCACAATTATCCTTTAGCTCTATTTGTAGCTCTCTAGCTAGTACAATTTTATCCACTTTTCCTTCTGAAATATCATTCGTCACCTTCTGAACTAAATCTTTCCACTGTTCTGGATCTACCTCATGCTGCAGGTGAATGGCATTCGTATAAGTTATCATTTCTTTCCCATTGAGCAATTGCTGACTTTCAATCTGTAATTGTTGCTCCAATTGGCTTGTATTACTATTTGGTTCTACGAAGACATTAATGGTGAAATAATACTTTTCCTTATCTTTTGTAAGCATAAAGCGTGGTAGGCGGAATTGACTACCTTCAAACCCCTTCCAAAGTGATGGATCCTTTTCATTAGCTTGATCAAAAGGAAAACCACCTAGCACAATTGGCCCTGCACTACTGTTAGGATATGGATTATCGATAATAGCATCATTAATCAGTTCCTGCCACTGCTGCTTTATTGTCGTATATGGCTGATTAATTGCTTGCATGGTATAGGCATTGCCCACTCCAACAAAATATATAGAACGATCGGTATTAGTCCAAAACGTTCGGGTTAAGCCAAGATACTTACCTGTATTAAAAAAAGCAAGTGGATCCAATTCTTCTATCTGTTCCGTTATACTAACAAAGGCTGGTGTTTGCTTTTTATTTGCCTGTTTTCTTGCTGTTTGTAATACACCATCTATATTTAATTCCTTTGTTTCAATCATTAGAAAACCCTCCAATATAATAGGGCATTTTTCATAAACGCTATCCATTATAGTACAAAATCAAATAATTTTAAAGAACCTAACGTATAGATGCCTCACCTTAATAGTATATCAAAAAATAAATCAATAAGGGTGATAATCGCATTTCACGAAGAATATTGACACATATTGAAGTATTCAATAAACTTATAATGTTGTATTATATACTTTTAGGCTATATTTCTAGCCTTTATTTTAAAATCAAGGAGATACTTTAAAATGGGAATGAATAAACCATCGCGAGAAGCGAATCATTTAAACGAAAAACCTGGGTTTCATGTCTGGTGGCGATTATTAAGACCACATACTTTAACCGCATCCTTCATTCCAGTCTTTGTCGGAACAATGCTTGCCGTATTAGATGAAAAATTCCAACTATTATTATTTATCGTTATGCTAGTCGCTGCCATCCTTATCCAAGCAGCCACTAACATGTTCAATGAATATTACGATTATGTCCGTGGACTAGATAATGAAGAGTCTGTAGGAATTGGTGGCACTATTGTTCGAGATGGTATTAAGCCAATAGTCGTGAAAAGGCTAGCCTATTTATTTTTTGCCATTTCCGTTGCTTTAGGTGTATACATTTGCATCGAGTCCAGCTGGTGGATTGCTGTAATTGGCACACTTTGTATGCTGATAGGTTATCTATATACAGGAGGACCAATTCCCATCGCCTATACACCATTTGGAGAATTATTTTCTGGCTTACTGATGGGAACAGTCATTATCGGCATCAGTTATTATATCCAAACATTAACGTTAACATGGGAAGTCATTATCATTTCTATTCCTATCGCTATCTTGATTGGTTGTATTTTACTTGCCAATAACATTCGTGACTTAGACGGGGATAAAGAAAATGGAAGAAAAACAATTGCCATATTAGTCGGGCGTAATCGGGCCATTTCTTTATTAAAATGGTTAATCATTATTAGTTATTTACTAACTGGAATTTATATCTTAATGGGACTTTTACCTATTTATAGTGTGATCAGTTTTCTAAGCATTAAAAAAGCAAGCCATGCCATTAAAACCTTTAAAGAGAATACAACAAATGTTGGAATGATTCCGGCAATGGCTGCTGTTGCAAAAACGAATACCATTTATGGTGCACTTATTGGAATATCATTATTGCTCCATATCTTTATTCCTTTATCATTATAGCCTAGAAAGAAGTGGATAGAAATGGCTGAAAATTTAATGGATGCACTAAGTATAAAGACAGTAACAGTTTCTAAGGAATTAGTGATAATGGAAATGCCGATCACTAATACAGTTAAGCAGCCAATGGGATTCCTTCATGGGGGAGCAACTGTGGCACTTGCGGAAACGGCAGCAAGTATCGGTGGATTACAGCATATTCATCCTAATGAACAATCTATTGCAGGCTTAGAAATAAACTGTAACCATTTGAAAGCAAAAAAAGAAGGATGGATACAGGCAAAAGCCTCGCCTATTCATGTGGGAAAAAAAACAATGGTATGGGAAATCAAAATAGTCGATGAAAAAGAAGACCTTATTGCGATTTCACGCTGTACACTTGCCGTTATCCAGCTTCATCATCCATAAAACAGAGAAGAACCGTGTGACAAGATGATGTCATACGGTTTTTTTCTTTTATTCCAATGGGTTTAAGCTTTCTGTGCCATTCAAAAATGTAATCAGTTCTACTAGTAAAGCAATTTCTTCTTCTATATCCTTAAGACTAGCAGTTTCCACAGGTGAGTGCATATACCTTAATGGTAAGGAAACTAAACTAATTGGTACCCCTTTTCCAGTAAACCTCATTTTATCAGCATCTGTACCAGTTGCTCTCGGAGTAAGCTCATATTGGAGATTGATGGATAGCCTTTTAGCCGCTTCTTCCAGCCATTGATTCATTTTTCGATTAATCGGTGCACCTTTTGCTAGTACAGGGCCCCCTTCTAGCTTTACATCTCCATGCTTTCTTTTGTCAACACTTGGGTAATCTGTTGCAAAAGTTACGTCACATGCAATAGCACAATCAGGATGTAAACCAGCTGCAGCAAAATACGCTCCTCCCATATTCGTTTCCTCATTAACCGTACTTACGGCATAAAGACCTATATTGACTTTTTTCTCTTTCAATTGTTTAACTACCTCTGCCACGATAAAAGCGCCTGTGCGATTATCTAAGCCACGCCCAGATATATACCGATCCATCAGTAATTCCGATTTTCTACGGTATACGACCAAATCACCAATTTGTATCGTTCGAGTTACCTCTTCCCTTGATTGTGCACCACAATCAATAAATAAATCCTCTACATTAAAATCATCCTTCATCCCACCATGATGTTGCGCATTTACCCCGATAACACCAGGTAAAATTCCTGATTCCCCGATAATTTCTACCTTCATCCCTATGGCTGCTTTTGTGTTAATTCCACCCATTTTTTCAACAAAAACATATCCATGGTCATCGATCCGATTCACGACAAAAGCAATCTCGTCACAATGTCCAGCAAGCATAAGATGAAAATCAGCATCCTGATTTACAATCGCAATAGCGTTCCCAGCATGATCTGTTCTTATTTCATCGGCAAATGGTTTGACGTAATCGATCCATTTTTTCTGTATCTCCATTTCTAAACTAGATGGAGATGGTGTATGCAATAAACTTATTAAAAATTCTAAGCTATCCTTTTTCAATGTCAATCACTCCTGTTTTTAGCATAATGTTACTATTTTAGCTCAAACTAAACGAGAAAATACGGAAGGGTGGTTTTACATGCTTTGGAATAAATGGATCCAATTTTATTTTCATCTTCCAATAATTGTTCGTCTACTTCTCTCAGTTTGTCTCATTATGACAAGCTTTGGATTTATCATACATATATTAGAACCCATACATTTTCCGACGACTTTTGACGGGATTTGGTGGGCTTTTGTGACAGGCTCTACTGTAGGTTATGGTGACTATGTTCCATTAAGCAATATAGGAAAAATCATTGGTATCATATTGATTTTGGCAGGTGGCGGTCTCGTTACTTTTTATATGGCAACACTCTCAGCAGGTACAATTAAGCATGAGAAAAGCTTAACAGAAGGGAAAATCTCCTTCAAAGGAAGTGGTCATATTATTTTAATTGGGTGGAACGAAAGGACCAAGCAATTAATTAGGATGATGAAAGATAAACAAATGAAGACAGATATTGTTTTAATTGATCATTCTTTAAACAAGCTTTCCTATCGAAATAATATGATTCACTTTATACACGGACAGCCCACCTCTGATGAAATATTATCAAAAGCAAATATTGAAAAGGCTCATTATATAGTGATTACTGCAGACCCTTCACTATCAGAGGATGAAGCAGATCGTCAGACAATCTTAAACATCATCGCTGCACGTGGTAACAATCCATCTGTTCATATTATTTCCGAAATCCTAACGGAAATACAGCAAAAGAATGCCCTAAGAGCTGGCACTAATGCTATTATTCGTTCCAATGATTTTATGAGTTCCTTAATTTATCAAGCCCTATTTCAGAAAGATATCCAGGTTACAGACATTATAGCAAAAACATTGGAAGAACAGCAATTTTGTATCAATCCAATTGATAACAATATGATAAATCAGAGCTTTTATCATTGTACAAGACAGTTTTTAGAGGATGGAAAATCGTTAATTGGTATAGTTAGAGAGGATGAAATCA
Source organism: Gracilibacillus sp. JCM 18860 (assembly GCF_055395245.1). Lineage (NCBI taxonomy): Bacteria > Bacillati > Bacillota > Bacilli > Caryophanales > Bacillaceae > Gracilibacillus > Gracilibacillus sp. JCM 18860. Next base: position 43,776 of record NZ_AP043868.1, on the reverse strand, counting down.
TTTTACATCCACCATTCTCATTTATTACAGATAAAGCAGACCAATTTATTTTTTTAAAAGCAATAAAGTAAGGCAAGGTTAAATTTAACCTTGCCTTACCTAATGCTCTTATAAGCGTTTTTCTAGCTTCGCTTTTTCTTCTTCAAATCCTGGCTTACCTAGTAGGGCAAACATGTTTTTCTTATATGCTTCCACCCCAGGCTGATCAAATGGATTAACGCCTAATAAATATCCACTTATTGCACAAGCTTTTTCAAAGAAGTAGACAACGTATCCGAATGTATAAGCGTCTAATTTCGGTAAGTGAACGAGTAAATTCGGTACTTGTCCATCTGTATGTGCAAGGAGTGTACCTTGGTATGCTTTCTCATTAACAAAATCTAATGTCTTTCCTGCTAGGTAGTTAAGACCATCAAGATCTTGCGCTTCTTCTTCAATCGTAATATTAGATTTTGGTTCCTCTACATGAAGCACTGTTTCAAAAATGTCTCTTCGTCCCTCTTGTACATATTGTCCTAAAGAGTGCAAATCTGTGGAGAAATTAGCAGAAGAAGGATATATACCTTTGAAGTCTTTACCTTCACTTTCTCCAAACAATTGCTTCCACCATTCAGCAAAATATTGAAGGGAAGGTTCATAATTGATTAGCATTTCAATTGTTTTCCCTTTATTGTAGAGTACATTACGAACTGCAGCATATTGATAAGCAGGGTTTTTGTCTAGGTCTGCTTCACTTAGTTCCCCTTGAGCCTTTTGTGCCCCCTGCATCATTTGGTCAATATCCACACCGCTAACTGCAATAGGAAGTAAACCAACAGCTGTTAGGACAGAGTAACGTCCACCGACATCATCTGGAATAACAAAGCTTTCATACCCTTCCTCATTTGCTAATGTTTTCAATGCACCCTTTGCTTTATCTGTCGTTGCATAAATACGGCCTTTTGCTTCTTCGACCCCATACTTTTCTTCTAAAAACTTACGGAAAATACGGAAAGCAATGGCAGGTTCTGTTGTTGTACCACTCTTAGAAATAACATTAACAGATACATCCTTGTCCTTTAAGACATCAAAAAGGTCGTTAATATAAGGGGCACTGATACTATTACCAACAAAGAATACTTGCGGACTATTGCGTTGCTCTTTAGAAAGTTCATTATAGAAGGAATGATTTAGCATTTCGATCGCAGCACGAGCACCTAAATAAGAGCCACCAATACCTACAACTAGAAGAACATCTGAATCTGATTTGATTTTATCTGCAGCTTTTTTAATGCGTGAAAATTCTTCTTTATCATAATTAGTTGGAAGGTCCACCCAACCTAGAAAGTCATTTCCCGCACCAGTTTTATTATGTATCATTTCATGAGCTAGCTTAACTGGTTCTTTTAAATAATCTAATTCATGCTTACCAAAAAAATCTAATGCTTTTTCATAGTCAAACCGTACATGTGTCATTTTTTACCCTCCATTAATTTTTATCACCTTTTTAATGTACCGAATCCTCTCATTTAAATCAAGAGCTGAGCTACCTATTTTGTCGAAAACTTATCAATATTTATCACAGTATGGATAGTAAAAAATAAAATGGCAGAGACAGAGTAAAACTGTTTCTACCATTTTATTCAAATGGAGTGAGAGAAGAGTTATTCAGATTGCTTTATCCACTCCTCAAGCTTGTCCTTTAACGTGTTAAAGCCATGCTCGCCCTCTTTTTGTTGAATATTTTTTGCTACAACTCGTTCCTCTTTTTTAGGTTCTATTGCACGAATAGATAGAGAGTATTTATTATTTTCCTCGTCTACTTCTAGTATCTTAACATTGACTTTGTCGCCTTCCTTCACATGATCATGGATATCCTTGACGAAGCCATTAGTTAATTCCGAAATGTGTACTAGTCCTTGAACATCTTCGTCTAGTGATACAAATGCTCCGTATGCTTGAACTCCTGTCACAGTACCTTCGACAATATCGCCTTCTTGAAATTTATTAGACACTTTTTCCATCTCCTTTCCTAATGAATTAAGAAATCTACCTGCAATGATTACGAACGAAACAAACAAGTTTTTCTTATAGACAATAAGTAATATTAGCATAAATTGATTTAAAATGGCAAAAATTTATCTTTTTATCATTCTAAGGTTTAAGGGGTAAATTTTTGGGTAAATCTATTAATGTAAGACTTTCTCGTATTCCCCCTGGATAGCAAAGCGAAATTTTAATTCGCTTTGCTTTTTTTATTATTGGATTTCTCTATTGGGATAAATTTTGCTCTATAGTACAACCTATAACAATCACACCTTGAAGGAAGGGTCTTACTCTATGGGGCGTTATTTTTGGTTTAAAGGACATGCTATATGCTATGAATTTCATCCTTCTTCACTTGCTCATAGTGACCACTATATTGTCCTGCTACACGGTTTTCTCGCCTCTAAATATTGTTTCCGACAATTAATATCTCCACTACAGCGAAAATATCATGTGCTCACAATTGATATTCCACCATTTGGTGATAGCTCTAAAAGTAAAGAATGCTTATATGAATATGACCATATTGTAAAGGCCATTGTATTCCTACTAGATCAGTTAGGTATCGATAAAACCGAAATACTAGGACATTCAATGGGTGGTCAAATTGCTTTGCGTTGTGGCTATTTTTATCCAGAGCGATTCTCTAAGCTGATACTGCTTTCCCCATGTTGCTTTATGCAACAATCTCCTCTATTCGCAAAAACAATGGGCTGGAATCCATATGCCCCTTTCATTGCAAGAGGATTGCTACGACATAAGGGTGTTTTAGAAATTTTACGACATTGTCTATATGATGATACACTCATTACTGATGAGATGTTACAGAAATATAAACAACCATTTCTAAACAGAGAGATATATCCATCCATTGTTACATGGTTAAAAGATCATCAAGAAGATCTTCATGAAGAGCAGTTGCAAAAAATCATGCATGACTGTACTATTTTTTGGGGGAAACAAGATTTAATCCTACCATACACATTAGGCTACGAATTATTGAAATTTCTTAAAAACGCTAAATTAATCCTTCTTGATGAAACAGGACATTTTATACCTGAAGAAAAGCCGAATTATATCCAAGCCTATCTACTCCAGTCCTGAATTCTTTAAACTTCCAATTTCTTCTTCATTATGCTTAAATAAAGGGAGACTTCATCAGTCGGAGATTCTTCTCCAACTGATGGTTACCATTGTGAAAATAAGGTAATAGCAGAAGATGCCAAAAAGAAAGTCGAGGGAATCAAAATGGAGCAATATTTTAGTGAAATAACCGAAAGAAAAAATACGAGAGCGGTAAAATGGGACCTTGTAAAGACGCTTTATGGTGCTGATGATATTCTTCCAATGTGGGTAGCGGACATGGATTTTAAGGTTCCTCCCGCTGTAACTGAAGCCTTAGTAAATCGCGCCAAGCATGGTATCTTCGGGTACACATATACAGACAAAGCCTACAACAAAATTGTCACCGATTGGGTGCAATATAAACACCAATGGGCGATAGATAATGGGTGGATCCTCTATAGTCCAGGCGTTATCTCTACCTTAAATATAGCTATTCAAGCTCTAACAAAGGAAGAAGATAAAGTCCTTATCCAAACACCTGTCTATCCTCCTTTTTATAATATAGTCCAAAACCATAATAGAGCACTTGTTAAAAATGAATTAATTTATAAAGACAATAGCTATCAAATTGACTTTGAAGATTTTGAAGCAAAGCTGAAAGAAGGGGTGAAAGTATTCATCTTATGTAATCCTCACAATCCCGTTGGTAGAGTGTGGAACAGGTCTGAGCTTGAACAGATTCTTGCATTGTGTAAAAAATATCATGTGTTCATTTTATCTGATGAGATTCACGCAGATATTATTCATGAACCAAATAAGCATATCCCTATCGCTTCATTGGATGAAGAAATGTTACATCAAACCATTACGTGTATGTCACCAACGAAAACCTTTAATCTGGCTGGTCTTCAAGCTTCCTATGCGATCATTCCCGATCAAGAAATACGCAAAAAAATCAGCCAAGCCTTTGAAAAACAAGGGATCCACGGTATTAATACAATGGGAATTACAGCATTAGAAGCCGCTTATACAGAAGGTAAGGACTGGCTACATCAGCTAATGCTTGAATTAAATAGAAATATCGACTATGTAATGAAAGAGTTGAGTAGGTTAGAGGAAGTAGATGTAACCAAACCAGAGGGAACCTACCTAATTTGGTTAGATTTCACGAAGCTAAATTTATCCCAAAAGGAATTGAAAAAATTTCTCGAACAAAAGGCTAAAGTAGGCTTAAATGATGGGGTAACATTCGGTGAAGAGGGTACTGGTTTTATGAGAATGAATCTAGCTGCACCTTTTCAGCTCATAAAAGAAGGTACAGATCGAATTAGAAGAGCAATCGAAGAAAGAAAAGGGTAAGTAGCCTCTAGCAGGCTTACTTACCCTTTTTCTCTTCCTCTTTATCAACCTCAGTTGGATCAGTAGGCTTATTTTCTTGATTCGATTCATCTAAGGAAATAACTCCACAAACAACTCGATTACCAGCATCGCCCGCAGGCTGAGAAATCCCATCATCTTGTTTCTCATGAATAATGATCGACGTCCCATTCTCACGTAATAATGATGTATTACCATCCATCAAGGTTGCTTCAGGAATATCTAATTCAACATCAACCGCACCACTGGGGTCTGCCTCAATATTAGGCATATCCCCTAAATGTGCTCCTTTAGGATTCATTAAGCCATGATCCTTTCCTTTCGGATTGAAATGGTTGCCAGCTGTTTGAAAATCAGGCCCTTCACAAGCTGGATATTCATGTATATGGATACCATGAAATCCGGGCGTTAATCCCTCTGCTGTTACATGAACCGTTACTTTATCAGCCTGTTCTTTAAATGTTGCTGTTCCTACTGCATCATTATCTGCATTGTACAATCGAACCTCAAGCGGAGAACGTGTATTATCCTTACAAGCACTTAGAATACATAAACTAAATATGAATAATAATATAGGAAATCTTTTCATACGTATATCCACCCTTCTTCTATATATTAGTATGGACAAACGATGAAAAGTTAATCAGATATTATTTTGAATTTGTATTCTTATATTTCTGATCAAACTTCTCTTCTTCTTTTTTGGAGGCTTTCCTAATAAAGTGCATGGCTACAAAAGCTCCAATCACGAAGACAATTAAACTAATAACAGCTGGAATATATTCTGCCTTATCCTCAGGAAAATAAAGAAATTCCATCATTGTCTATCACTTCCTTTGTTAAAGTTACTATTAAACATATCATTAAGTTGTTTTAGTTTAACCATTCTAAACTCGCCTTAAAAGTTACCTATTTAAATAGTACCATAGCTGTAGCCTCTCAACAATTAATCGTAGTAACTATGAGGAGTATGGAAAATTTATGTAATATGAGATAATAGAATGAAATCATTGGCTTTGATAAAATTAGTCATAAGAAAAAAAGCTAGTCAAAGCTAGCTTTTTTCTCCATAAGTATTTGAGATAAAGTATGTGTAAGTAAGCAATCTACTATCCTAAGTGTTCTTGAATAGTTTCTGCAATCCCTTCCAATGCTTGATCTTCATCATTTCCATCAACCGTAATCCGAATCTCAGCGCCTTTAGGAACACCTAAAGACATAACTCCCATGATCGACTTTAGATTAACTGTTTTTCCATTATAATGTAGTTCAACATGTGATTCATACTGTCCTGCCTTATTAACAAGTAAAGTCGCTGGTCTTGCATGAATACCTGTGTCACTTTGGATTGTAAAGGTTTGTTCTTTCATTCCGTATTCCTCCTCATCATCTTCGTCATTACATTGTATAAATAATTACCAATAAAAATGCAGCTACTAAATCTTATTATATACGAAATATTTCAAATTAGAAACAAAAAACAAAAAAAATTTAAGAAGCCCGAGGTTGCATTTGTAATTCCTTCTTTTATGTGCTATTTTCATAATACACAAGCATTGTTAAGCTAAGGAGGATTTTAAATGAGTATACATATTGGTGCCCAAAAAGGCGATATTGCAGATACAGTTCTGCTTCCAGGTGATCCGCTTCGTGCAAAGTACATTGCTGAAAATTTCCTCGAGGAAATGGCTTGTTATAATGAAGTTCGAGGAATGTATGGGTATACTGGAACATATAAAGGAAAGAAAATATCTGTTCAGGGAACAGGGATGGGAGTACCATCCATTTCTATTTACGTCAATGAACTAATTCAGAGCTATGATGTGCAAAAACTAATCCGGGTTGGTACGTGTGGAGCGATCCAAAAGGATGTCAAAGTAAGAGACGTCATTTTAGCTAGCACCTCTTCTACTGATTCACAAATGAATCGTATGGTTTTTGGCGGAATTGATTATGCCCCTACAGCTGATTTTTCTTTATTAAAAAATGCCTATGACACAGGGATCGAAAAAGGATTATCAATACAAGTAGGCAATGTTTTTACGAGTGATAATTTCTACCGTGATAATAATGAGGAATTGCTTGCCTTACTAGATCAATATAATGTACTAGCTATCGAAATGGAGAGTACAGCACTTTACACACTAGCAGCAAAATTCAACCGTAAGGCACTTTCCGTATTAACGGTATCTGACCATATGATAACAGGAGAAGAAACTTCTGCAATGGAAAGACAAACAACCTTTAACGATATGATTGAGGTATCCTTAGATGCCGCAATAAAGTAAGACTTCTATTTGTGAGGTTTTATCATCTAATAGATAATAAATGAGAAAAGGATCTCGTTCCTTTTCTCATTTTTTTCCTAATGATAATACTCACTTCAAGGAAGGGCTTTTCACCTACAGATAAATCCTTTATAAATTTGTTGTTAATTTTATTCACCTGTTATATATTGAGAAAAAGCTGTGCTATAATGTTACAAAGTGAGTTTTCATTGTTCAAGCTTAACAGTTGGTCTAAATCGATAAATTCAATCCTATAGAAAGAGAAAGGATGTATACATTTGGAGCTTTTTTCTAATTTTCCTCTTTGGTCTGCTTTAATCGCCATAGTGTTCGCACAAGTAGTAAAAATCCCACTCCATTTTTTTGCAACAAAGGAATTTAAGCCTGGTCTTGCCTTCAGTACAGGTGGCATGCCGAGTAGCCATTCCGCTGCTGTAACAGCTGTGACAACTGGAATCGGCATTGAACATGGCGTATCTTCTGGTTTATTCGCGATTTCCTGCATCACGGCAATCATTATTATGTTTGATGCAACAGGAATTAGAAGACAAGCAGGAGAACAAGCCATTTTATTAAATATGCTGGTAAAGGATTTTCACCGTTTTGTTACAGAGGCAAAGGGCTGGGGACAAAAAGGAGAATATGAAAAACAAAAAGAATTAAAGGAACTATTAGGACATCAACCTATCGAAGTCTTTTTTGGAGGATTAACTGGAATATTCCTTGCCTATCTACTATACCCATTTTTTGCATAATATCTATTATAAACGGATGATTTGCGCGATGAAAAAAGGTAGCTCCTCTAAAAAGTGGGAACTACCTTAAGAAATTCTTTAATTTTATTCCGATTTTGACTGATATTGTGATCGAAAAACTTGTAAAGCTTCGTTATTATTTAAATCTGCCATAACCTCTTCTGTTAACTTTCCTTCACCATATTCTATCACGTAAACATTTACTTCTTTCTTTCCCCATTTTTCATATACCTCTTCTACCGTTGGGTAATATAGATCTATCTTATTACCTTTAATTGCACTACCTGTATCAGCCACTACCCCGTAACCATATTCCGGGATGAACAATACGGTACCTAAAGGGAAAACATCTAAATCAGCCGCAATCGTAGAATATAAATCTCTTTTTACCTTTACTCCGGAGAAAGTAATCCCATATGCCGGATGATCAGGAGATTTCCCTGTTGATTCCACACCCGCAGTATAGCCTGTTGCCATTACTTTTTTTTGTTCATATTTCTCCAAATTCAGCGTTTCCTCTAACGAAGCTGGGGCTTCGACCTGTTGATTAGAAATATAAGTTGTTTTATTATTTCTGTATTTAACATATTTCTTTTTATCTACTAAAGATTTGCCTGATACATCTTGGGAGTAACTAGTATCCTTTTCTAGGTGGTCCTGCACACCTAATAAAACTTCTTTAGCAGATACATTAGAAACTACTGTAAAAGTGGAAACTAAAGCCCCAACAAACAGTGCTATCATTAAGCATCTTCTACAAAATTTAACTAACATAAAAAAGATCACACCTTTCTAGGTGTCATCTTTTCCATTCTAACTTTTTTTATACATCCACTCACAAAATCAAATCTATCCAACTATCATTATCAAAACATTTGATAGCCATTTTTCCGCAAAAATCGAATAACAAATCCTGCAACAAGAGTACCAACAAAACCTGATGCCAAAATAATCATATCCTGTATTCCTAAGGCCATAAACTCCTCACCAAGTGTTGTAAATGCAAAGGAAGGATCAGTGAAATAAGTGCTGAAGGAAAAAGTATCGACAATAAAAATAACAATGATCGGAAATACAAAGCACATCAGCCATGTCTGCCTTAAAATCATATTTAAGATAAAGCTTATCCCAAAGAATAATACGAAAAACAATAACACGGAAATAAACAATTGAATCATAATGGTTCTCCCTTATGTATCGATGTAATCACTCTTTTTATTCTATTATTTGCCTCTAGCTATTTCAAGAAATACGCAGAACAACTGATTATCACAGTGAGTGTTAACTTATCGGAGCAAGGCATCTACGCTTACCAAAAAAGCAGAGGGAAAACTCCTCTGCTCTTTATTTAACCAAAGATATTAAACTTACCTTTTTTAAGTACTAAGCCAACTCCACCAATTTTGAATAGTGCTCGGTTGTCAATCACCTTTTTCATAAAGGATGCTGACCAACCAAATAATTTCTTACCACCAAAGATGGATCCCATTGCATCTTTATCACCTAAAGAACACACGGTACCTCTGTTAATGAATTCAAATTCCTCTAGCTCGCCACCTTTAACAAGTGCAATTAAGTTATGTGCACAGACTTCTGCTTCTTGCATGGCAATTTGAGCTGTTGGAGGATATGGACGGTCAATTTCTTTGTTCCAAATTAAGGCACAATCACCTACAACAAATACATCTTCATGTGATGGTGCTCGTAAATGTGGAGTTACTTCTACTTTACCACGATTATCTTCCAGACTAGATTCTTCTACTAAGTGGTTTGCACGAACACCTGCAGCCCATACCGTTGTTAAAGTTGGAATATCTTCTCTTTCCCCATTTTGCTCGATCGTAATTCCATCAGGACGGCATTCTTTTAAAAAGGCTCCCAGCTTGAATTCAACACCACGTGCTTCTAATGAATTCATCGCATATTCGATTAGTTCTGGATCAAAGCCTGGCATAATGGTTTCCATTGCCTCGACATTGATTAATCGAACCTTACTTCGATCAATATCATATTCCTTACAGAGCTCTGGTACACGATTTGCAAGTTCTCCTAAAAACTCGATACCTGTAAATCCCCCACCACCGACAACGATATTTAAGCGCTCTTGTTTCGGTTCAGGTTCATTATTATACTTAGCAAATTGATAGTCAATATGCTCACGAATTAATCTTGCTTGGTTAATGCTACCAATAGTGAAAGCATTCTCTAGTAGACCAGGAATTCCGAATGTTGCCGCCTCGAATCCTAATGCTACTACTAGATAGTCATAATCAAGAACGCCATTTTGTAATTCTACCTTTTTATCATCTGGTTTAATAGCTGTTACCGTATCTTGGATAAATTCTACTTTTGCTGAATTGATAAGATCACTAATTTTGACACGGCTTCGATCATGATGAAGAGTTCCAGCTGCTGCTTCATGTAACCAAGTAGATTCATAGTGATAGTCATGCTTATTAACTAATGTAATTTTAGCATCATTGACACCTAATTTCTTTTGTAGCTTTGCTACAGTGGTTAGTCCACCATAACCCGCTCCAAGAACAACAATTTTTGGTTGATTCATCTTTCTCACATCCATTTACATTTTTTTTAATTCGATTACGTGATATTTTTCACGTACGATCTAATACTTTTAATTCTAATTAATTAGTCCATATTATATGTTATTCTTTTTTCCGACATTTTTCAACCCTTGAGTTCACTTTTGTTAAAAAATCTAGCAAACTGTTTGTAATTAAAGGATAATTTCTATCCAAAACATCTTGTATGATTCAAAACCATCCAATCCCAATATAAGTATATGAAAACAAAGTTCTATTTATTTTTTGTAAAATTATGATAAAATAATAGCCATTGATGTAACTTATTAGGGGGAATCTATAGTGTCTCATGAAGTTTATGATATAACGATTATTGGTGCAGGTCCTGTTGGGCTATTCACCGCTTTTTATGGTGGGTTAAGACAATCGTCTGTTAAAATAATAGAAAGTTTACCACAAATTGGTGGACAACTAAGTGCATTATATCCAGAAAAATATATTTATGATGTAGCTGGTTTTCCGAAAATTCGTGCACAAGAATTAGTAGATAATTTAAAAGAACAGGCAGATCTATTTAGTCCAGAAATTGTCCTAAATCAATCGGTTGAACAAGTAGAACGATTAGAGGACGATTCTTTCCGTATAGTAACAGATTCAGAGGAACATTATTCAAAGGTCATCATTATTACAGGTGGTAATGGTGCCTTTCAACCAAGAAAGCTAGCGCTCGATAATGTAGATCAGTTTGAAGATCAAAACCTTCATTATTTTGTAAACAATTTAGATATGTTTCGTGATCAACGGGTAGTACTTTTTGGTGGTGGTGATTCGGCAGTGGATTGGGCTTTAATGCTTGAGCCAATCGCTAAAGACGTCACACTTGTTCATCGTCGTGACCAATTCCGTGCACACGAAAGCAGTGTCGAAACATTAATGAATTCAAATATTCACATTCTTACACCATATGTGCCTGAAGCCTTAATCGGAGAGAATAAAATTGAACAAGTAAGACTCCAAAAGGTAAAAGGAGAAAGTGAAATTGTACTCGATGTCGATCATGTCCTTGTCAATTATGGCTTTATTTCATCGCTTGGTCCAATCAAAGATTGGGGACTTGAAATAGATAAGAATAGTATCGTCGTTAACTCGAAAATGGAAACAAACATACCTGGAATTTACGCAGCCGGTGATATTTGCACATATCCTGGAAAAGTGAATTTAATTGTGTCTGGCTTTGGTGAAGGGCCAACTGCTGTAAATAATGCCAAAGCATATATGGATCCAAAAGCAAGAATTCAGCCGAAACACTCGACTAGTATGTTTTAAAAAGATAAAAAAGTTTGTGAATTAACTGTTCACAAACTTTTTTATTTAAAATTATGATACTTTTGGTTGCTTCTTAAATAAAAGTAAAAACAGAAAAGTTACCATAATCACGAATCCTGCTAAGAGAAAGAAGAGATTAACAAAACCAGTATGTGCAACAATGATTCCTAATAGAAACGATCCGAGCGCTATACCCGAGTCATAAAGCGTAAAAAACGTGGCCGTTGCATGTCCACTTCGATGGGACGGGGATCTTTCCACAACAACGGAAAGCATAAAAGGTAATAAAGAACCATAGCCAATCCCGATAACCCCTGCAGAAATTAAAAACAGTGTAGCCGTAGTAGACAAGCTTAGTCCCACGAAACCAAGTGCAAACAATATCATGCAAGGAATAATTACAGGTAATGCTCCATATGTGTCAAACCATCTTCCCAAATATGGTCTAGAAATTAACATCATAAGGGCAAAAACAAGAAAGAAATAGCTTGATGCACTACTCAGCCCCAAATCATTAGCATAAACGGATATATAGGAAATGATACTTGAATAAGCAAACGAGATAAGTAATCCAATAAATGAAGTAGATAAGGCATTTTTTTCAAATAAATCTTGTAAGCTGAGTTTTTTTGTGAGTTTCTCTTCCTTCATCTCTATATCCTTACTAGCCTTATGATGGTCCTTCACTAGCAATGCTAAAAACACGCTTATAATCGTAAAGATATTAAGAATAATCACCATCGTTTTGTAGGTAACAAATTGGGTAAGTGTTAAGCCAAGGAACGGACCAATCACGATTGCTAAATTCATCGACATGGTGAAATAACCGAGACCCTCTCCACGCCTTGTCTTAGGAACAATATCTGCTGCCAAAGCAGAAGTTGCAGTCGTCAAAATCGCAAAAGGTATACCATGCCAAAAACGTAAGACTAATAGCCCTGTAAAATTCTGTATGAAGACATAGACAATAACCGAAAGTGCAAAAAGAATAACCGTAAGAATTAACATTTTCCTTTTGCCAAAACGTGACAGAATATTACCTGATAATGGTCTAATAACAATAGCGGCTAGTAGCATAACCGTCACCACTAAACCGCCCTTTGCTTCTGTAACTCCCCATTCCTCCATTACATATAAAGGTAGTGTTGTAAGTAAAGCATAAAAAGTAGTGAATACAAATAAATTCACCAATGATATACTAATAAAATTTTTCGTCCAAATTTTCTCTTTTGTCAAATTATTCATCTCTTTCTAAATCCAATTTTGATAAAAATTCATGAAGTTTTATTTGTTCGGCATTGGAAAGTTTATGAAGAAATCTATCTTCACATTTTTTAACGGTATCTAGAATAAGTGGAATTTGTTGGGTAGCCTTCTCTGTCAATTCCACCATTCGTTCTCGCTTATCACTTCCAGCTTTTCTTCTAATCCAGCCATTTTTCTCCATTCTTACAAGTGTTCTCGTTGTTGTAGGAGCCTCTACCTTTAAATATTGCCAGATTTCGGTCTGTGTCATTTTTCCTCTTTCGTGTAATGTGTAGAGAATAGTCCATTGAGAAGCATATAAATCAAACTCCTGGAGGATTTCATTTAATTCCTTAGTAAACAATCTTAATTTTTGATTGAATAAATGGAGTAATTCACTCGTATTCATCCTTCGCCCACCTAGTATTTTATTAGAGTAAAGTGTTTTCCTATAACCTTTTATTTACCTAGGTAAATATATTAACTTATTTTCGCGCTGATGTAAAGAAGAACTTGAACCAGTTTATATTAGAAAAACTCGCATTCGCTCGTCTTTTAGCGGATGCGTAAGCTTATCTTATACTCTGAACATCAAAAATTTTCGCTTCCTAGCTTTAAATTTATACTTTTCTAACGTATAAAAAAAGCTGATAGCAACAATGCTACCAGCCTATTATTTAGCAATTTTCCGGTGTGCCTTCTCTTTCTTTCGCTTTAAAGGAAGAACCACAACCACAGGAAACAATCGCATTGGGATTATCGATCGTGAATCCCCCACCCATCATGTTTTCTTTAAAATCGATGGTCGTACCTTCAATCACATCTATATCGAATTTTTTTATCGTTAATGGAATTCCATTCGATTCCTCTGTATGGTCTAATTCCTCATTTACATCATAATCAAAGCCTAATGAATAAGAAAGTCCACTACAGCCTCCACCCTTCACCCCAAAACGTAAACGAACAGTGTCTGCATCCTCTTCCTTCATCATTTCTTGTATCTGATATTTCGCATTATCTGTTATTTGAATAATCACTTAAAAAACTCCTTTAAGCAGAATTTTCTTTTAGTATACTAACTTATAGTAGAAAGTTCAATTATTACGCTCCCAGTAAAAGACTCCTTCCACTGTGGTCTTCGCTTCGCCTCTCATCCACACTCTTCCATCCATTGCCCATGTAATAAATAAATCTCCACCAGCTAGATGAACAGTGATTTCTTTTTCTTTCTCTAATTGGTGATTTAATACGGCTGCGACTACTGCGGCACACGCACCTGTACCACACGCTTGTGTAATACCCGAGCCTCTTTCCCATACACGGAAATGAAGTTCTTTTTCATTTACTCTTTCGACAAATTCGACATTTATCCCTTCAGGAAAGCGCTGATCTTGTTCTATGATAGGACCGAGGGTTGTTAATGGTGCCTCTTCTATCTTATCAACAAAGAAAACAGCATGAGGGTTTCCCATGGAGACGGCTGTTACTTCTAATCTCGTATGATCGATGGAAAAAGCTTCAGCCACAACCTTTTCCTTATCCTTTCCAATCATAGGAATTTTACTTCTTTGTAAAATCGGCTGTCCCATATCAACGGTAATTTCCTTAATAGATTCTCGATCACCATGTACCTCTGCTTGAACATTGCCGGCTTTTGTTTCAATGGCAAAATTCTTACTTTCTACTAAGCGATTCTCGTAAGCATATTTTGCGACACAGCGTAATCCATTCCCACAGTTTTTACCTTCTGAACCATCTTTATTAAAAATTCGCATCCCAACATCTGCTTTATTAGAAGGATGAATAAGGATGAGGCCATCTGATCCTATTCCAATATTCTTATCTGCAATTACTTTCGCCAGATCCGGTAATTCTTCTTCTTTTATGGAAAATTGATATAAATTAAGGTAAATATAACTATTTCCAAGTCCATGCATTTTTGTAAAAGGTATTTCCATTTCATTTCCCTCACATTTCTTCTAAAAGAACATCCTCTACGTAGGTATGAATATTATCTAGTAATTCATTAGGAGAATCTGCTTTAATTGGTTTACCATTAACAATCGCAACATAATAATTACGACAGATTCCACAATAACTAGTACAGCCATATTCACTCACATTAAAATCAGGATCCCTTAACAGTTCCTGTTTTACTATTTCTGATCCTTTAGCTAAATTTTTCACACAAAAGCCAATGTTTATCGTTATCTTCATTATATCACACCTTATAAATAGGATCGTTAAAGAACGATCTACAACCGAGAGTCTTTCTATATTATATTTACAATACAGAACTATTTACAAATGATACGAATAAAGATAAAATATTATTGAGATTGTTTATCACCTAAATGATTATATGACATAGCTTTTGTTAAATTTAGCTTTTAATAAAGGGAGCTTCCATCAGTGGTGAGTTTTTTATCTCCTACTGAATGGTTGCGCAGCGATAAAAAACTCGGCAACTAGAGCCGTAGTCGCACTTATTAAGGTTTGAAAGGAGATAATAGTAATGGAACAACAAACAGAACAAGTGCAAGAAGTATTAAATAAATTACGTCCTTTTTTACTACGTGACGGTGGAGATGTGGAATTAGTAGATGTTGAGGATGGCATTGTTCGCCTCCGACTAATGGGAGCTTGTGGAAACTGCCCAAGTTCAACGATCACACTGAAAGCAGGTATTGAACGTGCCCTTATGGCTGAAGTCCCTGGTGTCACTGAAATTGAACAAGTATTCTAATTACGATGATGAAATAAAAACGTTCTGAACACGAACGAATAAAAAAGCATTGGTGCTCAACTCTTTCGGCATCAATGCTTTTTTCACTGATTATTTTCTGTTTTACCTATTCTTCATTGTATTTCATCATTTGTGCTATAAGCTAAATAAAAATCCGGACTTTAACTAACAGAAAGCCCGAATTTTGTCTTACATAAACTGTTTCTTTCAAAGTTCGTTTTAACCATCGTGACGTATCATTGATTCCTTACGTGTCTCCACATAGGAGCCTCCATTCTCTACTTGAAGAGAGAGCCATTCAAACTCTGGAAATTCCGAACGCCATTTTTTCAATGCAGTGAATACGTTTTTGTCATCCACTATAGCAATCATCGTAGGTCCTGCACCACTCAAAAAAACACCAAGTGCACTTTCATTTAAATAATGTAATAAATCATCATAATGAGGAATTAAAGACTTACGATATGGTTGGTGAAAGTGATCCTTCTTCATCATTTCACCAAGCAATCTCCAATTCCCTTGGCAAATTGCGGCAACACTAACATTAGCTACACTACTCGCTTGGACACTTTCTTTAAAGCTAAAGGAATTTGGCAAAACGGCTCGTGCATCTTTCGTTTTCAATTCAAAATTTGGAATAATTGCAACAAATGTGACACCCTTAACAGGTATTTGAGTATAAGCTACCTCTCCATCATAATGGCCAATCACACAGCCTCCTAAGAGGGACGGTGCTACATTATCTGGGTGACCTTCAATTTCTGTAGCAATTTCTAATTTCTCATCCTGCTCTAAATCAAGATTCAATAATAGATTAGCTAATTCGATCCCTGCAATAATCGCGGTAGCACTACTACCCAAGCCTCTTGCTAATGGGATATCACTTTTCATCTCCACTCGGCATGGAGTAAGGTCATTTATCCGATCATACCTTTCGGCAACACGTTCCACAATTTCATAAACTAAATTATCCTTGCCAGAAGGAATTCCTTCTAAACATGAAGAAGTAGGAATAAACTCCCATTTATCTGATTTTGCAACAGCTAATTCTAAATAAAGATTTAACGCTAAACCAATGGAGTCAAAACCAGCACCTAAGTTTGAGGTACTGGAAGGTACTCGAATGAACCAACTCATGCTTGTACACTACCTAAAATAGCTTTCATAACAACCTCTTCTTCATTAGGAAGAACAGTTGGTTTGACGTCACTATAGTCAATAGCGGTATTTGGATCCTTCAATCCATTTCCAGTAAGCACATTTACAACCGTTGCACCTTTCTCTACGATCCCTGCCTCTAACTTTTTAAATAAGCCAGCGATAGAAGCACATGATGCTGGTTCAGCAAAAATCCCTTCATTTTGTGCGATCCATTTATAGGCAGCAATCATTTCCTCATCAGTCACTTCATCAATTTCTCCATTGGATTCATCACGAGCATTAACCGCACCTTGCCAACTAGCAGGATTTCCAATACGAATAGCAGTACCTACCGTTTCTGGATTCTCAAATACGCGATTATGTACAATCGCAGCAGCACCACTTGCTTCAAATCCCATCATTTGAGGTAAGCCAGTTTGCTTTAATTCATGATATTCTTTAAACCCTTTCCAGTAAGCAGTAATATTACCTGCATTACCAACAGGAATAAATAAATAATCCGGAGCTGTACCTAATGCATCACATACCTCAAATGCAGCCGTCTTTTGTCCTTCAATTCGATATGGATTAACTGAGTTGACAAGCGCTACTTCTCCTGTTTCAGCTAATTTACGAACAATTTTTAATGCATCATCAAAATTTCCTTGAATCGAATAAATCTCAGCACCATACATGACTGCTTGAGCTAGCTTACCTTGAGCAATTTTACCCTCTGGAATGACCACAATACATCTCAAGCCAGCACGTGCAGCGAACGCAGCTGCTGAAGCAGATGTATTTCCTGTAGATGCACAAATCACTGCTTTTGCCCCATCCTCTACAGCTTTAGCCATAGCCATTACCATTCCACGATCCTTAAAAGACCCAGTAGGATTTAGTCCTTCGAATTTCGCATAGGCATTAATACCGAATTTTTTTGATAATTTTTCTAATTTAATTAGAGGAGTGTTCCCTTCGTGTAAACTGATGAGTGGTGTCTTATCCTCAATTGGTAAATATTCTTTATATTCCTTCAACAATCCTTGCCATGCCATAAACATTAATCCTCCCCATCGACGCGGTAACAGCTAATGATCTCGTTAACTACGTCTAATCCTTTTAAATTTTCTCTACTATTTAATAATTGTTGCTTACTAATCTTATGTGTGATCATCACGATCTCTGCTATTTTTTCCTTATCAGAAGGTAACTGCAAAATTTTCGCAAAACTAACATTTTCATCTGTAAACACATTCGTAATTTTTTGGAATGTTCCAGCTGCATCGTCAACTTCCATACGAAGAAAATACTGCATATATTTCTCGTTATCTTCTTTTAATTGCTTCTCATATTGCGGAGTAATATATTCATTACCAGTAATACCTAATCGGATATTCTTAGCCACGTCCATAAGATCAGATACGACAGCAGTTGCAGTCGGTAAACTTCCTGCACCTGGTCCATAGAACATCGTTTCTCCTACTGCTTCTCCATATACATATACTGCATTGAATTCATTCTTTACAAGAGCTAATGGATGCTCCTTTGGTAATAAAGTCGGTTCAACACTTACTTCTACTTTACCATTATGAATCGATGCAATCCCTATCAACTTAATAGTATACCCTAAACTTGTCGCAAAAGTAATATCTTCCTGGGAAATTGTTCGAATTCCGGAAACCTCTACATCATCGAGACCAATCTCCATTTTAAAAGCTAAATTAGCTAGGAGCACCATCTTACGTGCAGCATCTAGTCCATCCACATCAGAGGTTGGATCTGCTTCTGCAAAACCAAGCTCTTGTGCTTCTTTTAACACAGGCTCAAAAGCAAGCTCTTCATCCGTCATTTTTGTTAAGATGTAATTGGTAGTACCATTCACAATACCCATAATTTTTTGGATTTTATCTGAGGCTAACCCCTCTGTTAATGAGCGAATGATCGGAATTCCACCAGCAACACTTGCATCATATAAAATGTCACACTGGTTCTCTTTGGCAAGCTTTAATAGCTTTTGTCCATGTACCGCCATCAAATCCTTATTTGCTGTGACGATATGCTTCTTGTTGCGGATTGCCTTTTCCAATAAAAGATTTGTATCTTCAATTCCACCCATTACTTCAATAATTATATCAATATCTGCATTATTGACAAGCTCGTCTGGATCTGTTGTTAGCCATTCACGGCTAATCGCAACATCCCTAGCCTTATTTAAGTCATGAACGAGGATTTTCTTTATATTTAGTTCACTACCTACTTTATATTTAATTTCATCTGCATGGTTTTGTAGAATCTTGACAACACCTGTGCCAACTGTACCTAAACCACACAGCCCAACATTTACTTGACTCATCTGATCATCCCCCAACTGTATATCCTAAGAATACATTTGTTTGTATATAGTGGACATTATACATGGCTATCCCCGGTTTATCAAGAACCAATTGCCCAAAAATAAAGAAAAAATTGGTTTATCACCCGAGGTTCTGGTGAAAACCAACAATCCTTCACTATAACTAAGCCTAATGCCACTTATTTAGTCTAATAGCCAATCTAATTGTATTATATCCATATCTCTAAATTCAACAGCAAATAAGGAAAAAAATTGTTTTAAATTCTGCTCATAATACACTTGATCTTCAACAAGTCGATGCCATGCTTTCTCGCCAAGGTCACTATCCCGATATTGGTCGATCTTATCAAATAAATGAATAGGTAAAAGAAGTCGAGCATATAGTAATTTCCAAGCAAATGATGATAAAGGACAAATCGCTAAATATTCTCCCATAAATTGTTGAAATTCTTTATCGTCTAATCCTCTTTCCTTTAATAAAAATGGTCTTATCGATTCTGCCACATCACGAATAGGATGATCGTAAACAATTTCATGTATCCAGATGAAATCATCCATACATTGATTGGAATAACGTGAGAATGTAAGGGTGGCTTGATCGTTCATATGATAATTTTTTTCTTCTTCGGCTATATTTAAATATTGAACCGCGTTCTCCGCTAACCCTACCATATAAGGA
Source organism: Gracilibacillus sp. JCM 18860 (assembly GCF_055395245.1). Lineage (NCBI taxonomy): Bacteria > Bacillati > Bacillota > Bacilli > Caryophanales > Bacillaceae > Gracilibacillus > Gracilibacillus sp. JCM 18860. The sequence continues at coordinate 24,234 of NZ_AP043868.1, read as the reverse complement.
AAAACATCTGCTAGCACCCGCATAATGGGTTGGGTTGGCTGCTGTTTATAATACGTTTTGTACAGCGCTTCATATTGATCAATTTTGTTAACCCATAAATTTTTCCAATTACCATACGTACTAATGGTTTGTGGCTGGTATGGAAATTGGAAGCCAGTTTGGTGAAAATGAGCGAGCTTTTGACCTGGAGAGGAATCTAACGTTTGTTTTTTTCTGGCGAAGCATAAAAGAAATTTTTCTTTTCCTACCGTTGTTACAAATTGGTTATGTATATTTCTTATCGGTTGTGTAACATTGGTAAAGGTATTTTGATGAAGGTGGTTGGATATTACGTATTTTTCCCAAATCGCATCCTCTTCTTGCTGAATTGGAATAATAAAGTAATAATTGTTCTGATCGACATATGTCGGGTATGGTTGTGCATTTATTTGTTTACTAGGCACAGAAATAGGGTAATGTAGAAATATTGGATGCATCTTGCGTCCCCCTAACGAATAATTATTTATTTTTGGTATAATAATTATATGTAAATCTTTCTATTAAAATGTTATCACAGTGTGATAAACTGCGAGGTAGTTGACCGGTAAAGCTTCATTGTTGATAATACAGGTCTTATTGGTCACAAGTTGTGGTGTTTTAGTCTATACCCTTTGGCAATACCAGGAAACAATGTCGTTTTGTAATATCAAATTGCAGGATTTATTATGATGATAGTGGAATTAAAATAATATAGGATGTGATGAAATGACTACGGAACGTCAAATGACAGATTTAGAGAAAAAAGCAAGAGAATTATTGAAGCAACGTGGTGTTGAACTTCATGATATAGCAGAATTAGTTTTTTTTCTCCAAAACAAATATCAGGAAAATTTAACAATGGAGGATTGCTATGAGAATGTTAATAGTGTCTTAATGAAGCGAGAGGTCCAGAACGCTATCTTAACAGGTATTCAATTAGATATTCTGGCAGAACAAAAAAAGCTAGATCACCCTCTACAAGAAATTATTGCAACAGATGAAAGCCTTTATGGGATTGATGAAGTTATCGCCCTTTCTATTGTGAATGTATATGGTTCGATTGGATTTACCAACTATGGATATATTGATAAAGTAAAGCCAGGCATCCTAGAGAAGTTAAATGACAAGACAGATGGAGACTGCCATACCTTTTTAGATGATATTGTAGGAGCAATAGCTGCAGCTGCTTCTTCACGTCTTGCTCATAGAGCAGTCCATGATGTAAGCATAGATGATGAGTAACAAAAAAACTTGCTAGAACCGATGATAAAGCCCTCTTACTCGTGAGGGTTTTTTGGTTTAAGCAAGGAAGATGTAAAAATAAAAATGGTAACAAAAATAGCAACGAGGATCATCAATATTTTAACAAGGACTAATGGTATGATGATTAACGTAAAACCAACACTTATCCAAACTATAAGTACAGCCATCCATTTAATTCTAAAGGGTACTCCATTCCCTTTTTGATAATCTAATAAGTAGCGACCAAAATAAGGATTTGTCAAAAGCCAATGGTGAAGCTTAGGAGAGGATTTTCCAAAACAAAAACCTGCAAGTATGACCAATGGAGTTGTTGGCAAAATCGGAATGACGATTCCAATCAACCCTATAATTAAACTTAAGGATCCAAAGAATATCCAAATAAATCGATTAAAGCCTGTCATTTATTACACCACGACTAGCTTGTTGTATTTTTTTCCATTCCTTGTGATCATTGATATTAATAAAATGAAAGCTATCTGCTTCAGGGAAGTGAACATATTTCACATGAAGCTTTTCTAATAATGCTTTCATCGATCGTTGCTTCCGTTGCAATTGCATCATTATCAAATTTTTAACGGAATGATGATATAGTGCAATTAGCGGTTGGTTGACACCATTGACAATGGGAATGATTGCTTGATATTGACCATCACTTTCTTCTATTAGCTTAGCTACATGTGCTAAATGGATGAAAGGTGTATCAATAGGTAATACTACATACCAGTTGCTTGTTTTCTGATTCATAACAGTATAAAGTCCAGCTAGTGGCCCTTCCCCTAAAAAGTCAGGGTGATCTTCCATTAGAAGCTCTTTCTTTCGCAGATTAAACCTGTCGAAATCTTGCTGTCTAGCAACAACATATACGGAACTACAAAGCCTCGAAAGTATTTGAACTGGATAACAATAAAAAGGAACACCGTTTAGTTCAGCAAATGCCTTTGGTGATCCAAACCTTCTAGATTTTCCACCAGCTAACACTATTCCGATTATCGTATCCATTTCGGCAGCTCCTTCACTGTAAAGTTAGCTAAATTATGTTGACAATACTCGAATAATGTTGACTTATCATCAAATCCAAATGAATCCTTTATTTCTCTCAGCGGATTTGTGCATAAATATGCCTGCACATTTGTTAACTTTAATAATTCATCGAGTTCTGTACTATCCTTCGATAGAACAATCTTTGGTAAAGGGTATTGTTTATAGCCTTCAACAAAAAGAAGATCTACGCCTAATGATTGATAGAAGCTGATCATTCGATCAATGGTTAAGTGATTTAAATCTGCTTGCATTTGAACTGTCTCTTCTCCTATTACTGCTGACATAGTCGCCCCTGCACGAAAATGCTGAATAGAATCTACTTCGGCAATGACGTCAGGCTCACCTCCATGACCATGGTGCTTTAATGTGGCAATACGATAGCCTAATCCTTTTAATAATGGAATCCACTCTGTGATGAGTGTAGTTTTGCCACTGTTTTTATAGCCTACGATTTGGATAATAATCATATCTAATTAGCCCCCGCTCACTGGAGGAATAATTGCAACAATATCACCTGAATGGATTTCATCTGAATCAAGTGCATATGCTTCATTTATCGCAACCATTGATTGTTCTACTTGTAATAGCTGATATTGTGTAATTAACTGATTCTTTAATTTCTTTACCGTCCATCCATCACCATCGATTAGAAGTTTATCCGTACCCGCATCCTCTTGCAGTTGGGCAAATAATAAGATTTCAATCATTATTTATACCTTCCTTTATTTCTGGTTTTCCTGTTGGGTAAGAGATATTTTCAAGCTGATTACCAACCCATTCTTCTCCATCTTCCCAACGTTCTTTTTTCCAAATCGGGACCATTTCTTTTATCCTCTCTATCGCATATTCATTTGCTTGATATGCTGCTTTTCGATGTGGAGAAGATACTACGATCACAACAGCACTTTCTGAAATATCTAGCTTACCAATCCTATGGCTAATTGCTATTTCTGTATGAGGCCAGTTCCTTCTAACTTCCTCCCCAATTTTTGCGAGCATTTTTTCTGCCATTGGAATATATGCTTGATACTCTAGGTAGATCGTTCGCTTCCCTTTCGTAAATTCTCGAACAGTACCAATAAAGGTTGTAATCGCACCTGCTTCTCTTCGTTCTACCTTCTTAATCATTTCTTGAACAGAAATTGGTTTCTCCACCACTTCAAAAAGCTTTTCATTCATATTCATTCTCCTCAGATTCTCTTAATCTAATAATAATATATCGACGATACTCCCTTTTTTGTACCCTTCTGTCCCACCTAATAGATGAATAAAACAATTTACATTGGCTAAAGAATGAACCATATTTGATTTATCCTTTCCTGATGGCTTCACTTCTAGTTGATGATTGACATTATTTACATGGCCACGAATAAAACGATCAAATGGATTACTTTTCGGGAAGTCAACAGCTAATACTGCATGCGCCCTTTTAAGACCAATCATTTGTTTTTGTAAATAGCTATCTATAATTGGTTTAGCGAACAATTCAAACCCTACATAGCAAGCTGATGGATTACCAGATAATCCAAATAATAGCTTACCATCTAGCTGAGCAACAGTGGTCACACTGCCAGGTCTCATTGCGACCTTATTAAAAAGCACTTCCGCGCCAAAATGATGATATATCTCAGGAAGTAGATCAAAATCGCCTACAGAGACACCACCTGTTGTAATGAGAAAATCTACTTCGTTTAGTATCTCTCCTATTTTTTTAATACTTTTATCTAGATCATCCGACAATTGGCCAAAATATTTGGCTTTGCCACCTGCTCGCTCAATTTGAGCAATAATCATATAGGCATTACTATTGCGGATCTTTCCTTTTTCTAAGGGTTGATGGATCTCCAGTAACTCACTTCCTGTAGCTATTACCCCAAAAACTGGTCTTTTGCTAACTGGCACTTTTTGATAACCAAAGGTTGCAAGTAAAGCAATGATACCTGGATTAATTTTTGTCCCTTTACTAACAAGGACAGAGCCTTTTTCCACATCCTCTCCTTGAAAGGATATATTTTGGTGGAAATTCATTTCCTGGGAAATTTGTACAGTATTATCATCGTTTGTATTCGTATCTTCTAACATAATAACCGCGTCAGCACCATTAGGTATTTCAGCACCTGTCATAATGCGAACTGCTTCCATTCGCTTGATTTCTTTATCAAATACACTTCCCGCTCCAATATGGCCAACGATGTTAAGTGTAATTACCGTATTCACGCTAGCTCCCAATGTATCCTTTGCACGCACTGCATATCCATCATAAGGAGAGCGATTAAATGCTGGTACATCGTGATCAGCTATTAAATCTTCCGCTAGAATTCTTCCATTAGCTAATTGTATATCAATGTATTCTGTTTCCCCAGTTACCCTGCATTGTATTACACGTTCAACCGCTTGATCTACTGCAATCGGAGTTCTCTTTTCCATTTTTCTCCCTCCTTAACCGACCATTTGATAATATATCTTCTTTGCTTCCTTAATCGAATTGGTGCCATGGATAAAGGTTCTGCCATCCTGAAAAAAGACGATTCGATGAGCTTTTGTCTGTACAGAGACAAGGAATGGATTCTGGTTTACCTCACCAAACCTTTCTAACTGTTTAGCAAGCATTGTTAGCTCAAATTTCTTCCCTCTAATTTGCACCGTATCACGACCACATAAAATCTCTGTCTTCGTACTATTCTTATAGGTCAAAGCTGGATAAGACGCATCCGTACCACAGCTTTTGCAGTCTTTGGCTTTTGCTTTTGATACATCGATCATCTGATATTGATTATGCCAAAGATCAAAGATGACCAAGGTAGATCGCAAATTCCCTTCTGCCCCCACTAAAATCTTCAGAGCTTCGGTCACTTGATGAGCTACAACCATTTGAACGGCTGGACTGATTACCCCTACAGCATCACATGTTGCCCCAAACATTGGGGCAACCTTTATCAAACAATCCAAGCATGGGGTTTTTTCTGGGATAATTGTAAAGGATAGTCCAGAGCTAGCTACACATGCTCCGAATATCCATGGGATAGAATGCTTTTGTGCAATATCATTAATTAAAAAACGAGTATCAAAATTATCGGTTGCATCCATGATGAGATCTACATTGTTCACAAGGTTAGGTAAAGTATTTGCATTCCCATCCATTACATGTGCCTCAATCGTAACCTCCGCATTTATCGAGTTCAAAGCAGACTGTGCCGCAATAACTTTAGGTAATTTCTTTTGCACATCTGCTTCAGTAAAGAGATGCTGTCGTTGCAAATTAGATATTTCGACATAATCACGGTCTATTAAGGTTAGCTTACCGATACCGGCTCTTGTTAGCATCTCAGCAATGGAAGATCCTAATGCTCCACATCCGATAATTAACACATGCTTTTCTCCTAATAGAGCCTGTCCATGTTCTCCGATAGGCTTAAAAAGCATTTGTTTATGGTAACGATCAAATTCCTTCATTTTTTATCCCTTCTTTATCCACCAATATAGGACATTTCAATTTTCTTTCGCTTGCGTGCCGTTTCCTCTGTCCGTTGATCAGAGTAACGATCTTCTCTCTTATTCCACCGGGATATGATGATGTCCCTAAGCTCCGCATTGGTTGCTCCAGAACGAATAATTTCCTTTAGGTTTAATCCAGTCCCCGCAAATAGGCAAGTATAAAAATGACCATCTGCTGCAATCCGTGCTCTCGTGCAAGAGGAACAAAAGGATTCAGAAACCGATGTAATAAAGCCTACTTCGGTATTTGTGTTTTTATAGCGATAACGTTTTGCTACCTCTCCGACATAAGCAGGATCCATTGGTTCCAGTTCATAATTGGCAGCAATTTGCTGATAGATTTCTTTCTTTGTCACGACATGTTTGAAATCCCATCCATTGGTCTGTCCAACATCCATAAACTCAATATATCGAAGGGTAATACCCCGCTCCTTAAAGAATTCCGCCATTGGTAGTACTTCATGATCATTCATTCCTTTTTTTACTACCATATTCACTTTTACATTTAATCCCGCAGCTACTGCCTTATCAATACTCGCTATAATGGAGTGGGAAGAGATCTTACTATCGTTAATAGCCATAAACGTTTCTTCATCTAGCGCATCTAGACTAACATTTACTCTCCTTAGTCCAGCTTCCTTCAGCTCTGGTGCCATTCGCCCAAGAAGTACACCATTCGTTGTGAGACCGATATCCTCTAATCCATCTAACGATGCTAACCTTTTTATCAGGTCTGTGATGTTACGTCTAAGTAATGGTTCACCACCTGTTAATCTTATTTTTTTTACTCCAAGCTCAAGAAAGGCCTTCGCAATACGTTCTATTTCTTCAAAATCTAACAAGTGTTCTCTCGGCAAAAACTGGAAGTCCTTTCCAAAGACTTCTCTTGGCATACAGTAACGACAGCGAAAATTGCAACGATCTGTCACCGAAATACGTAAGTCCTGTAATAAACGCCCTAATTTATCTGTAATGACTTGATCCTGCATACTATCCCGCCTTTTTTAGTATTATATATGTCGATGTAAATGGGAACCATCTGACTTGTGAAGAAAATCACAACCAAGAATTCAAAGAAAGACGGTTGCCTTACTTTGTAGAAAAAGTATTTGCAACCCCCATCTCATTTGCCAAATAGGTGCGAATACGTGTACTAAACTGCTTATAAATGGATAAATGAGCTATTAATAGTGTGTTAATCTCTTCATGGTCTACTTGATCATATTCCTTCACAAGCATTTTCCTCAAATGAATAAGCGACTGATATGCTTCTAGTTCTTCATTAGGAATCACTTTCTCATCCACCAATATTAAAATAATATCGACATAGCTTCCTGGGTCTCTCATCAAAAAACCATCAATCATCATATTACCTACATCGAGAATGGACTCAATTAACACCTGCGTGATCCTTTCAAGGCCAAACTTAGCAAGGTCAGACTGAAAGGATGCACCTTCTACATAAGCTAATGTTTGATCAAAGTAGTTTAATTTTGCCTTTAAATTGTTCATATCAACAAAATACATCTTCTTCGTCCCCCTAGCATCATAGTTTTATTTTACCATAAACAGGTACAGATAAGGAATAGTAAATAAATTATCTTTACTCTACGTTCTCCTTTTGTTAACATATGTGGAAAAAGGAGTGTGAAAAATTGCCAATCGAATATATAAGAAATGAAGAAGAAAACAGCAAAACGAAATTTATTAGTTATAAAGGAGATACTATCCGTTTTGATATTGCTATTATCTCCTCACCTTCTCTTCATCCCAATCACATTGTGGTAGACATGAATTCAAATAAATATACGTCTCTCTCATTAAGTAATATCGATAAGAATAACTATATCGAGCATGCATTACAATATAATGAAATAGAAGCAGAGGATTTTCGCCATTTTATTAGAAGCCATTTATCATGAATACTTCTAGGTGTAAATGCTATTAATGATCAGCTCTCCATTAAAAAGGAGCTGATCTTCTCTTATTGGACAATTTGTTTGACAATAAAATAACGACAACCGAAATTACAGTATTCATAAAGATAATCCTCACTTGTGCTTATCTTTGTATCAAAACTCGCTTTCGGGTTTTGGTCATCATAAAAGCCTTTTAATCTTAATTGATCATATCCCCAATCCCCAACAATAAAATCATACTTGCCCAATACATCACTATATCTTTCTTTAAAGGCCTTTTCATCAAAGCCTTCTCGATAATTTTGTATAACTTCGTAGGTTTTCCCTTGTACTTCAAACATGAACGGACACTCCAATCTTTCTAACCCCCATCTAAAATTAACATATCTTGGTTGCATGAAATAGCAGTTACTAACTCACAATAATGATATCAAAAAATGCAGAAAGGAGGAATTTTCTTTTGTTAAAGCGTACAATAATCCTCATTTTATGTAGCTATTTTCTTCTTACTACTATAGCACATGCAGAGGAAAAAGTGGATGAGGATCAACAAAAAATCCAATTGTTCAAACAAATGGAAGTCTTAACGTTTATTCCTTGGTATTATTATGCTGCCATTAATCAATATGAATCTAATCTAATCGATGATAAACAGCTTATTCATATTACGATACCTGATGAAAAATGGTATGGTTTAGCGCCAATTCGTGAAAAAACTAATGCCAGTATCATCTCCATGTTTGGTGGCATGGGCATGGATGGGGATGGGGACAGGATCGCAGATCCCAAGAATCCTCGAGATACTCTATTAACAATAGGCACCTACTTACAGCAATTTGGCTATACAGAGCAAGATATAAAAACAGCATTATGGCATTATTACAAAAGAGAGCTAACCGTACTTTCTATTATGAACTATGCGAAATTATTTAAGAAATATCAATCTATAACGTTCGATACGACTGCATTTCCAATACCTAAAGGTTATAACTATAGCTATAGGAACACCTGGGGAGATGCCAGAGGTTTTGGGGGCAGAAGAATCCATGAAGGAACAGATATTTTTGCTGACTACGGGACCCCAGTAAGGTCTACGCAATATGGAGTCGTTGAACTTAAAGGTTGGAATAAGTATGGAGGATGGAGAATAGGAATAAGGGATATTTATAATCGTTATCACTACTTCGCACATTTAAACGGATTTGCAGAAGGAATTGAAGTCGGTGACATCGTGGAAGCTGGCCAAACGATTGGATCTGTTGGTTCAAGCGGTTATGGACCTCCAGGAACTGCAGGAAAGTTTCCTCCCCATCTACATTATGGCCTATATAAAGATGACGGAAAAAAAGAGTGGTCATTTGACCCATATCCCTATCTAAAGAAATGGGAAAGAAATAATCCGTAGGCATTTGCACTACGGATTATTTCTTCTATGGCTTTATTTATTCCTTGGATGCCTTTCTGGCTCTCATAATACTTAGAAAAAGGCCGCCCCAAATGATCACAATTCCGATCACTGCCATTACAATTGCACTTGTTGACATTGATTGATGCCTCCTTTTTGTGTGAATGATGTTTCACAAATTAAACTTTATGCTTCATGATCCTTCGCTGGCCATTTTTTAATGGATAGTATTGCTCCTAGGAACATCGCTGCGATGGCAACAACCCACCCAAAATTAAATAGGTATTCGATCGGATAACCACTGTATGCTTCTTGTAATTCCAATTTTAAATTTTGAAGCATCATATATCCTAGTACTATTGGTGTTATTAGCCCAAGGGATAATCTCCACCATGTACCTAACTTAATATCAGAGATAGAATCGGCATGTGCTTGTAAATCCTTTAGTGATCTAGCGAACCAGGCAATCGCAACAACCTCAAATAACCCAGCTAAGGCGACACCATAGTTGTTGATAAAATGATCGACAGTATCGAGTAGATTTAATCCACCTTGATTTGCATAGAACAAGGAGGCAATAAAAGCAAGTCCTCCACCTATTAAAAGTGCTTTTCCTCTAGATATGGAGAATTTCTCCTGTAATGCTGCAATATAGGTTTCAGAGATAGAAATCATGGAAGTTATCCCTGCTAATACTAAGGATGCAAAAAATAGAAAACCAAAAAGACTAGAGCCAGGCATTTGACTAATAATTTCTGGGAAAACCATAAAGGCTAAGCCCACACCACCAGCCACTACATCTTCAATAGGTTGAGAAGATTGGGATGCCATAAATCCTAAGACAGCAAAAACACCAATCCCTGCTAATAACTCGAATGATGAATTTGCAAACCCAGTAATAAATGCATTATTGGTAATATCTGACTTTTTAGGTAAATAAGATGAATAAGTAAGCATAATTGCAAAGGCAATAGATAAACTAAAGAATATTTGTCCATATGCTGCAATCCATACTGATCCTTCTGTTATTCGACTCCAATCTGGTTTAAAGAAGGCATCTAACCCTTCTAACGCACCTGGAAGCGTTACAGCACGAATAACAATCAAAATAAAGATAATGAACAATGTTGGGATAAAGATTCGATTTGCAAATTCAATTCCCTTTTTAACCCCTCTTCCTAGGAAGAAGAACACAAATACCCAAACAAATAAGAGTGGGATTAGTACACTAGGAACCATTGAACCAAAGGTCCCTGCAGCCTCTACGTTTAGAAAATCTCCAGTAAAGAAGGCAGTGGTATCTTCCCCCCATTTCGTTCCAATTGAAAAATAGGCATACATGATGGACCACGCGATAATAATTGGATAATACGTAGAAATGACAAATGAAATAAGTATTTGCCACCAACCGATCCATTCCATTCCTTTACTTATCTTTGAAAAACTTCTTGGTGCAGAGCTACGATATTTATGACCAATCGTATATTCCATGATTAACAACGGTATACCAGCTGTTAATAATGCGAATAAATATGGTACAAAGAACGCACCTCCACCATTTTCGAACGCTGTTGTTGGAAAACGCCATATATTACCCAATCCAACAGCTGAGCCGATCGCTGCAAGCAAGAAACCCAATCTAGTTCCCCATTGTGATCGCTTTTCCATTCTTTTTTTCCCCTTCCTTTTCTCAATAATTATTATTAAGAAGTTATTTGTTTAGTTTTATATCTTTCGACCTATGGCATTATACCGGACTTCAGAAGATTCTGTCAAATCTGAATTTAAGGAAAACAAGAGATTCACTAGATCTCTTGTTCCCGTCTCTTCCATTATTATTTAATTGCCAAGAAAAATCAATAACTTAATTAAGAGGATCTAATGGGATAGAAAGATTAGAATCACCTTCTCCTCCTTGATAATACTCTGGAACTTCTCCCGGATGAAACATTCTCGTCACCGGAATATTTTGCTCTAAAACGACTGGGTTAGAGGCAAAAGGCATTATGATACGAACATTTACTTGAATGTATACATTAACACGAATAAGCGCACCATTTATCCCTGTCTCCACCATTTCACTTTTAACTTCAGTATATACATCACCAACAGCTTCGAGATTGATTGGTATTTTGGGGCCTAAATTTGCTAAAACCGGAACACCTAATGCTTGACCAAGTGGAACCTCAATAAGAAGTCCACGTTCTCGTATGGCTTCTAATAATTCCCTTTCCGATGGTGCAAGTTCCTCTTCTATCTCAAGCGGTGTACCTAGTTCAGGCTGTTCTCCTTTCTCTAATAATTTCATAAAAGTTTCCACTCGATATTGAACATTTCTTCGCACACGATTTTCTACCACTGTATTAAAAATATAATTTTCTACCTTTCCATTCTCATCCACTTGTACTTCAATTAAATCTCCCGCCTCAAGATCTTCTGAAATTTTTCTACTTACTGCGATACCTAGTGCTTTGCTGGCAACTTGTGATACGCGTACTTGAGCGTATTCTACCAAAACTGGCTTAATGCCTTCATTAACCACTAAAATACTCCCAACCATGGAAATAATAAATATAAAAAAAGTAATAAAGACAACTTGTCTAGCTGGAGGTGCCCCTATTCTTCTTCGTCTTTTTCGCATAAAAATCCCCCCATCTTAGTTATATGATGGAGGTGAACCATTTCATTATTAAATTTTAGAAATATTTAAAAAAGTCGCACTCGCTCCCTTAAACTACTCGGCAATTTGTAATAAAGCATCCTTCACTAACATGCCAACCTTCCATTTATATTCCTCTGATTTTACAGTAATTTTATCTAAACGAGCGTGTAATAGATCATCCAATGTCTTGACACCAACTGCGCGACCAGCAATTATTGGACGATCTTGCAATTTTTCATTTAATAGGTCCACATCAAGCGCACCACACATGACATAACCAATGTCATTCGCTATTACTAAAAGTGTGGTATGTGGAAGCTGTACTGTAATTCCTACAAAAAGATTATCTTCTATACGAATAGGCTTTACATCTATCATAATAAACACACCCCTCCTACTAAATTGTATGTCTTAGCCCAAAGAGATGTGCGTTTTTCATGTTAATTTTTTAATAAATCTATTAATAGGTCTCGTAGAAACTCTGGTAAAAAGAATTGTTTTGTCTTAGATCGTGATATTTGCGGGAACATTCTACCAAAAGTAAACATATCTGCTGTAGCAAATGTATATATTCGTTCCTCAGCTATTTCTTCTCCTTGATAGTAAACATTTTTTACATGCTCGATACCATCTTCATCTGTCATGATCTCTATATCTAAACCACTAAAAACGAATTTCCCGATCACTTTACCTCGAAATCCAAATCCCTTTAGTTCAAGCGTAATTAACGCTTGGTCATATGCCCCTCTGATTACTTCCAATAATTCAATTCCACGTAGTTTAACTGTACAAGGATTGATGGGATGTGGGCAAATACGATGGATATCACGCTTTGTAACAGGGCCTTTTTCTAAATGATCTAGTAATAATCCAGCATTCAACATAGCAATATCAGCATCGGTCCATTTTTGTAAATGATCCGTCAATTGTTGAATAATGATTGTATTCAGAAACCAGTTCACTTCTAGTCTTTGCTTCAAAACTGTTACTGGTTGTTGTAACACAATTTCTGCTTCTTTGTTCAAGTGCTCTAATTTTTTCTCTGTCTCGAGATCTTTTTTCATATGACTTGTTTCCATTGCATAAGCATGTTTTTCAATCAATTTGTTTTGATTATGATCCCATAATAAGTCAACCTCACCGACAAAATGTCCATATCTCCCTGCAGCAGTTAAGATGGATTGATTAATAGACTTTTCATTTTTCAAAAGATGGTGAGAATGTCCTCCAATAATGACATCAATAGAAGGAAAATCTCTGGCAATCATTTCATCGTCTGATAAACCTAAATGAGATAAGAGAATAATAATATCAGAATCCTGTTCTACTTTCGGTAATTCTCGCCGTAAATATTCGTAGGGAGGTTCCACATCCCATCCTAAAGGTCTATAAAACGGCGTAAAAGGTGCAGTTAACCCTAGTACGGTAATCTTTATACCTGTTTCGGACTGGAAGGTGTAATGATCTTTTAACCAAACGGGTTGCCTTTCATTCCTTGCTGTTAAATTACCGCAAACCACTTTGAATGTCGCTGCATCATAGAGGTGAAATAGATCATAATATTCTAAGGTAATCCCTTCGTTATTTCCAATTGTCGCTATATTATAACCAACATCATTAAGTAACTCGACATTCCGTTTACCTCGAAAGGCTTCGGAAATAGGATGAAATCGATCCACATGGTCTCCAATATCTACAATCCAATAATGTTCCTTATCTTGACGGTGCTTTTCTTTTTTTTTATTTAAAAAATCAACTATACTTGCCCAATTCTCAAAATGACTATGGAGATCGTTTGTATAATAAAAATGCAATCTTTCTTTCATAAATAAGTAACTCCCCCTATATTAGGCTAGTTAAACAAAGACCTAATACAAAATATCTGCATTATCCAAAGATTCCTTGCCAAATTAATCTTAACCCAATAAACAATAAGACTACTCGGAGTAAATACTCAATCGCTCTACTAGACATCTTTTGACTAACTTTCGCACCTAGTACCCCACCAAACCATGCCCCAGGAATAAACGCCCAAACATATTGCCATTCGATATGACCTAATGCAATATGGGTGATGGAGCTAACCATGCTTAAAGCTAGTATCATAAACATGGAAGTTGCTGAGGCAATATGTGGAGGAAAATGGAATAATATAATCATTGCTGGAACCATTAAAGAACCTCCACCGATTCCAAAAAAGCCTGAAAGCATTCCGACAATAAATGCTATTCCTACTGCAATCCATGGAGTGATGGAATATGTATATTGTTCCTCTCCTATTTTTATTTCTCGATAAATTTTAAATTTACTCTTTTTGCTTAAGGTGTTCTCATCTATCTTTGGTTGTTTCTTAAAAAAGAAGGTAGTAAAGATAAAGAGCATAAATATCCCGAGAAACAAGGAAAATGTATCTGTCTCGACGAATTGATTTAACCAAGATCCTAATATGCCTCCTGGTAAGCTCCCTAAAATAAAGTACAGTCCACTTTTGTAATCAATGCGTTTCAATTTTGCATAGGCATAGGTGGAGGACATTGCTGTAAAGATCATAATAATGAGCGACAATCCAACAATGGTACTAGCATCCGCCCAAGCAAATATAGAGGTTGTACTATGTAAAATTAGCAATACCGGTACTAAAATAACGCCTCCTCCAAGGCCAACAATGCTTCCCAGTAATGCAGATAACAAGCCTATGATAAAACAAATTATGATAACCACTGTAAAATTCCCTTCCATCAACTGTTATTCTTATGAAGTGAAAATACTTCTTTATTAAGTCTTATGAAATAAAAGAAGAGTTCATCTAGGAACTCACTTCTTTATTATATAGGTATTAGAGGAAATTATCCAATTAGAGTTACGAATGGATATGGATTCTATAAGAATCTGTCCATTTGATTCAAGGGTATACATAATTTTTTCTTTCCTACTCATAATAAAATGAATCACTAATTAAGGAGGAATTAAAAATGACAGAACACCAAAACCATCCAAATCCTGATGATCGCTCAGATAATGTAGAAAAGTTACAACAAAAGGTGCAAGACACAATAGAAAATATCGAAGCTGCACATGATACAATGAAATTTGCATCCTCAGAAGAAAAAGAAAAAATCAAGGATAAAAATCATCGTAGAGAAGAAGCGATTTCTGGTATGAGAGCAGAAATTAAAGACGAAGCACGTAATCAACAACAATAAGGTAAAACTCCAGAAGCTCACTAATGGTTAACTTGTTTCCCCACTTCTATCATTGAAGTGGGGATCATTAAAGTTCTGTTTTCCATTAGTTAACAAGGATTCACCTGCTGTGCATACGACTGTTATATCCTAACTATATCTAATTTGAACTAGTAATATAGAGTTACATAAGGTCGATCTCCTTAATAAATAACACTCGATCTTGATCTATTCCATCATAGTCGGAAAATACAGAAACGCCGTCTACTTCCTTATCCCCTTTTTCTATTTTAAAACCTATTTTTGTATGAAAGGCAATCGATACTTTATTCACTGGTGAGGTTACTGCGCGAATAACATTTCGATTATTCTTCTGTGCCACTTGAAAAAACATCTGATAAAGCCGTTTGCCTATATGTTTACTGCGATACTTAGGGTGAACACCTACAAAATGAATATAAGCGACATTCCTATCCGTTTGTGATAAAAATCCAATTAAAAAGCCAACTATCTCACCATTTTTTTCAGCAATAAAGCTTGTCTTGTTAAAATGAACGAAAAATAACTTAGGCAACATCGCTGCCATTTTCCTCCCACCCCACCATTCATCAATCAGCGGTGCGATTATGTTGTAGTCAGAACTTCGTACATTGCGTACTTTCAATGTCAACATCCTTTCTTGTTTTTTAATCAAGGATATCCATAAATAGAGGCTGAGACAAAAAAGTAGTAAGGAAGGAAAATCCCTATATAAATGGAATACTAACCAGCTATAATTCGATCACACTAATTCACCTGCTCATCGATTATTTCCTTCGAGGCAAATAAAAAATATACTAAAAACACACCACTAATCAGTGCGATAAAAGCATAACCCCCAAAAACATCATAATAGCTTGAAAAGTAACCAAATCCCAGACCTACTAATATCAGCATGGCATTTAATCCAAGTGACTGAAAGGAATCGATTGTAGCTCTAGTACAAGAATCTATTCTATGATGCAAATATCCACTAACAATCGGCTCTACAAAGCCCGAAGCCAGCACAATGATGCACATTGCAGTCAATCCAGTATAACCACTTTTAATGGATATAAAAATAAAGCCAACAGTTATAATAGCTGTTATCGTTATTAACACACTTCGGTATTTATATCGCTTAATGACAGCATGTGCAAGTAAATTTCCAGGAATAGTGAGTAACATGAGTGCTGCTAGAAAAAATCCAAAGAAGTGAATAGATATATCCAATCGGTTTAAATATAGCTGCCAGAATTCCCAAACAAAATTAAGTGCTGCTCCGATTGCAATCCCAGCTAATACAACAAGACAAACATTCGTATTTTTCATAAAGAAATGAATAGATATTTTTAAATTTCCCATTATTGTTTGATGCTCTGTGCTTTGATTTTTTGTGATTGGTTCAACTAACATAACTGCTACACACGCTGAGACAAGCATACTTATCACAGATAACCAATAATTTACTTCAAAATCAAATTTGTTGGCCAAAAAGCTTCCACTTAAAGCCGCTAGAATGGCGGATATAAGGTCAAAGGAATTGACTCTACCTAAGTATTTTTCAAATGATTTCTCTTTTTTACTTAGTAGTAAGGAGTCATACAAAAGGGCATTTTCTGCACCACTATTCGCTGAACCTGCTATTCCAGAAAGAAATATAGCGATAGCGAAATGCCAAAATTCTGTCGAATTGATCAACAAGAAAAACATGATGGCTTCAAGAACACTACTTAAAAGTATCATGTTCTTTCGACCCCATTTATCTGCTACAATTCCCGATGGAATCTCTAGTAAAACGATTGTCACTGCAAAAATAACTTCAGTATAAACTACCTCTTGAACTGTTATACCTCTCTCTTCCCAAAACAATCTTTCAATCACATAAGCAGGTATTAGACTCTGAAAAAAACGAATGACATAAAGCTTCCAGACATTTGTTAAATAGTTCATTATCCAGCTCCTCTCTTTTCCGAATTACCTATTATGTCAGAAGAGGGAGGTGCTCGAGAACTATTTAAGTTTACGGCTTAACAGGGAGGTCTAGCAAGATTAATTGGCATTTCATTGCTCCTTTCCTACCGTTGTTTTTTCTATATTATACCAAAGGAGGGGGACGTTTGCATTTGTTCGATCACAAAATTAACTTTAGTTGTCCTCCGTTATTATCATATAAATTGGAGATCTAGGAAAAGATAGTACTAGTTGAATGTTAGGAGGATTATATGGTGTCTAAAAAGGGTAAACTCCATACAAAAAAATTGGAGAAAGATGATATTATTGTTGTTGATACAAAAATGGCAAAGAAATCGGTTATCGCAACAGCAGTTGGTAATGCGATGGAATGGTTTGATTTTGGAATCTATTCCTATCTCGCTGTCATTCTCGGTGCCTTATTTTTCCCTGAGTTCAGTGGACCGTTGCAATTAGTATTCAGTTTCGCCACATTTGCTGTCGCTTTCTTAGTTCGGCCATTTGGTGGACTTTTCTTCGGTATGCTTGGTGATCGTTTAGGAAGAAAGAAGATTCTTGCGATTACACTCATTATCATGGCAATTGCGACTCTTGCCATTGGATTAATTCCTACTTATGATTCCATTGGGATAACTGCACCTATCTTATTACTTACGGCACGATTGGTGCAAGGATTTTCTGCTGGTGGTGAATATTCTGGAGCAATGACCTATATTGCAGAATCCACAGCTGATAAGAAACGAGGTTTTTTATCCAGTGGACTTGAAGTTGGCACATTAGTCGGATATATAACTGGTGCGGGAATTGTTACATTATTAACATTTCTTCTTGGGTCGGAAACCATGCATGAATGGGGATGGAGAATTCCGTTTTTCATTGCTGCGCCAATTGGTATTATCGGATTTTACCTACGAAATAACTTAGATGAAACACCAGCTTTCGAGTCACAGGAAGAAGAGGATAATCAAGAAGGTAAAGCATCTCTTAAAAATATTTTTATTCATCACAGAAAATCATTGCTTATTGGTTTAGGGTTAGTTTCTTTTTATAATACAGTCTACTACGTCATTTTAACATATATGCCTTCCCATCTAAATGCAGTACTAGGCTATGGAGATACCAAGGGACTACTATTAATATTAGTCGTGATGGTCATAATGATTCCATTTGTATTAATGGCAGGTTATTTTAGTGATCGTATTGGAAATAAAAAGATTATACTATTTGGCCTATCAGGAATGATTGTTTTATCCATCCCATCCTTTATACTAATCGGTAGTGGCAATAATTGGCTCGTTTTCTTTGGATTAATGATTCTAGGAGCATTACTTGCCTCCTTTCAAGGTATTATGCCGTCCTTATTACCTTCCCTCTTTTTTACGGAAGTTCGATATGGCTCATTGGCTATTACCTATAATGTAGCGACATCTGTATTTGGAGGGACAGCACCGTTAGTTGTATCATGGCTAATCAGTGTTACGATGAGTCGGATGGTTCCTGCCTATTACATCATTTTTGCTTCTATTATTGGGATCATCATTGTCGCTCTATTTGTAGTCGAAACCTCTGGTAAATCACTTAGAGGTCAACCTCCTGCTGTTGAGAAAAAACAGGAAATACATGACGTGTTAGAGGAACCAGAAGAAGCCTTATGGTGGAAAGATGAAAAACGAGAAATCACTGAAAGAAAAGATGATGAAAATAAATAGTTATCAAAAGAAACCCTTTTATTACATTTAAAAGGGTTTCGAAGTCTTCGAAAAGTATTTAGCTCATTGCGGTTCAGATTTCACCCAATCGACTATATCATTCACCACATATTTTGGAATGTTAGCTGGGATAAAGTATTCCTCTGGTTTACTCATTTCCCCTGTTCCCTCTGTAAAAAAGTGATTTAGCTTAGGATAAAGTTGATACGTTATATTTTCTCGATCACGAAGAGCTGCCTTCCATACCGGGATTTCGACATCGGACAGTACTTGATAATCTCGTTCTCCCTGTATGATGAGGAGCGGTTCGGTTTGATTTTTTGCCATTTCTGCTGCACGGATATCATTTATGGAATCCCAAAATGCTGCCTGACCAAGCTGAAATTCTTCTGGAGGGTTCTCACCAGAAAAATCAGGATCGTTTAACATTTCATATTGTGTCGTGTAAAATTCGTACACCTGCTCTGTTATTTGACCAACTGATAATAGATACTCGAATTGATCAAGGACAACATCTTGGATCGTGCGTGCTGGTCCCCCCATTATAATCGCCCCTGCAATATTCTGTCTTTTGTCTTCCTCGATCATTTTCGGAACCATCATACCACCTTGACTGTGACCAAGAATATAAATTCTCTCCTCATCAATTCTTTTTTCCTTTTCAAGTAAACGTGTTGCTAACAGCGCATCGTCTGTTGTTTCTTTATCAACGGTATGATTTGGATCTGCTGTGGTCTTAATCGCATGCTCATAGGTACGTTTATTGTAACGAAGTACTGCAATTCCTTGAGAAGCAAGGCCAAATGCTAGATCACGGAATGGCTTTAGTGCATACACCGTTTCATCCTTGTCAGTGGCTCCTGATCCTTGAACGAGTACCACTGCTGGGAATGGCCCCTTTCCTTTTGGTATGGACAATGTTCCAGGTAGTGCAAAATCTCCTTTTCCAATCACTACTTCCTTTTCAGTGAATAATTCTGGTTTACTATATAGCGGAGCTTCAGCAAAAGGCCCCATAAAGGAATCCAATAGAAAATCATCAACTTTTGCCGATCGATCCATTCTTAGAATAAATGGAAAGGTTGCCTTCTCAAATAGAAGCTCCACCTCTACATTCGTATGAACTCGGTTCGATTCCTTTACCGTTACGGATCCAATACTAAGAAATTCTCCTGCTTGAGACTGCAATTGCTGCTTAAGCGTAACCCAATATTCCTCTAACCATTGCTCGGAAATCGATTTTTTCAAAGCTCTTGAAGTGGATTTTAATGCATGTTGATACTTTCCTGCTTCGAGATCACGGATATAATGTCTTGCTTTCTGTTCAAATCTGTCCTGGTGTTTATCCTTATCAACAATAGGTCCTTTCCTAGCTAGATTATTTTGTTCAAGTTGTGTAGAAGTTGTGAACCTTAACAAATCCCCCGAAAGCGCATTCAATTTCCCGTTAAGTTTTACATGGTGTTCTACTGTATCAGATTCTTGTCCAAATACAGTAGTAGGTATACATAGAAAAATGACAAACAAGGTAACCAACAATTTTACTTGAAATAAATGTTTCAAAGAATCCCTCCCTATTTATTTAACACTTATAATCTAGTACGTAAAAATGAATAGAGAGTTTCATCTTTTTGGTTATTTTTTTATAAAGATTTATTTAATTTTTCATAGATTGTTAATAATTGTTTTCTTTCCTCTTTTGTTAGCTGTTCAAATAGCCGTTTGCGAAGCTCTACTCCTTTTTGATTGGCACGTTGCACTACCTCGATTCCTTTATCGGTAATTCCTAAATGGATAATTCTACGGTCAGAATCATCTACCAATCTTTTCGCAAGATTTTTTTGAACTAATTTTTCTGACAAATAAGTTAAAGTTGGAGGAGTAAGTCCTAAAATCTTAGCAATATCTGATGGTCTACTCTTCCCATGCACTTTTAAATGACCGAGCACGAGAATATGGGAAACACCAAGATCCTCCTCAAAAACTTTATTCCACTGTACTATTAAATTATTTGTCACCTTATCCATATTATTAATAATGTGAAAAATAGTTTGTTCTTCCATTGAATGACCCCTGCTTTCTATTAGAAAAACTCGCATTCGCTCGTCTGCATTAGCTTTTCATATACTTTGGACATCAAAATTTTCGCTTCGTCGCCCTACCTCCTGCAAAAATTTATACTTTAACGTATAAATAAGAGCCCTAATCTTTGATAGGAGCCCTTTAATTATACCTCTATTTTCAAGATTAGTTAAAGAAAACTCAATTTGACTACTTTATGCATGTTAGCTCAAGTTTTACTACTAGAGGACTCGATTAATGATAGAATCAAGTTTCCTCAGCTAGTTTTCTGCTTAAATCCTCATTAACATGATAAAGAACACTACCAAACGTTATTTTAGCTGGATATATCACAAGAATAATTGCTATAAATTGACTAAATATCTTTAGCCAACCATGAAGTTCTAATATATCACTAATTAGGAAATTTGCTAGTCTAATAAGCACGAAGGCAATAGCCACCATTGCAATAAATGTAATGATAATTAAGCATACTTGTTTGATTGAGATCTTTCTCCATTTTTTCATACTTTTCATTTTACCATCATCCTATCTATTATTTGCGGAAGTAAAAATCTAACCATAAATTAATTTAGTATCTATTATAATAAAAGTCAATAACAGACATGGCTAGCGATACAACTCTATCCGGAAGATCCTTGGGATATATGACTTTTATTTTATTTGCAAATCCCAATATAAACTCTATTGCCTCTTGCTTGTCATTAAATCTTAAAGTTACTGGTATCCAATTATCGTCATTTGAATTTTCTACTTTTATCACTTTCACAAACTTACTAGTAAAATTAATTCTTTTCATTATTTCTGGATGAATTTCTACTTGTACATCGTATTTAGGTAAATTTTGTACAAAATCTATTTTCGATTGTTCCCAATAGGCAGCTAGGTCGAAATCTAGCGGTCTTTTAAAGGTTTGATTTTCAATCATAGCCTTATGTATTCGTGATACTCTATAATTTCGAAGCTCTCCATCTCTTAAGGCAACTAAGTACCATTTATCGCCCTTTGCTACTAATCCTAATGGCTCAATTATCCTGTCCTTTTGCTCCCCATTTGCTTGTTCATAGTAAATCTTCAGCCTTCTACTATCCCAAACTGCCTGCTGCACGGTTTTAAGGGCGTCTTTTTTTTCTTCAAATCCTCTCCAAGTACCGGAGTCAATATAAATTCTCTCCCACATTGCCTGTGCTTCTTCTCTATAAGTACTGGGGATAGCTGCAAGTAGTTTTTGTCTTGTATCTAGTAGCTGATTATTCAAACCTAAATCTTTAAGTAATTTTCCAGAGGGGAAGAGAAATAATGCTTGCATCTCACCTTTAGTTAGTCCACTTAATTTACTCCGAAAATTATCTAATAAGCGCCAGCCTCCGTCTTTTCCTCTTTCTGAAATAATTGGGATTCCTGCATTAGTTAATGCATCCATATCTCTGAGAATGGTTCTATTTGATACCTCTAATTCTTTGGATAGTTCCTTTGCCGTCATTTTTCCTCTGTTCTGTAAAAGGATCATAATATTAATTAATCTGTCAGCTCTCATTATAATCATCCTCTAATAGTATTTTTTATTATATGACATAAGATGTCATATTTTTATTTTATAATTAATATGTAAGTTGATGAAAGGAGAATGATTATGAGTCAAAGAAGAAAAATCGTATTATTTATTGCATCAAGCTTGGATGGATACATTGCTTCGAAGGATGAATCTCTGGAGTGGTTATTCAAGGTTGAAGGAGAAGGGGACAATGGTTTTACAGAATTTTATCAAACGATTGACACCATTATAATGGGAAAAAGAACTTATGATTGGATCATAAAAGAAATAGAAGATTTTCCTTATGAAACGAAGGAATGTTATGTTTATACAAGGTCTTCTTATCAAGATACCGAGAATGTGAAGTTCATTAATGAGGATATACATCATTTTGTAAACAACTTAAGGAAGAAAGAAGGGAATAACATTTGGCTAGTTGGTGGAGGTGAACTTTTAGATTCCTTTATTCAAGAGGATTTAGTCGATGAGTTTATTATAACTGTAGCACCAACTATCATAGGTAATGGTATTCCTTTATTCAAGGAAAGTAATCACTATGTAGAGCTTTCCCTAAAAGGCACGAGGAATTTTAATCAATTTACTGAGTTGCATTTTGAAGTAAAAAGATAAGTAAGACTTCCATCAGTGGTGGGTTACTTTCCCCCTACTGATGGTTGCGAAACTTATCAAAGGTCTAATTAAGAGAGCAGTTTTTTCTTCTGAAATACCCACAATCATATCATGTACAATACATGAAACATGGTATAGTTATCCATTATTAATCTCACGATTCCTTGGTTAAATAAAAGCTTTGCTCAATTAACTTATAAATCTCTCCTTTTGGATCGGCACGTTCTAAAACAAGTGTAATCCAATGCTCCTTATTCATATGATATGCGGGTAAAATATCTTTTCCGTTTCTTAAAATATCATTTAATTCAGGTGGACATTTTAAATTTAAAATATCTACTCCATCATTTCCATCTAATCCTAATTTCTCTGGAAGAACATTCATCACTAGACCATACCATTTTCCATCAGATATATGTCTCAAAACAGCATAGTTTGGAAACTTACTAAACGGGTAGTCAGGCAATGTACCATAGTTTGCTTCGACGTGCTTAAAGATATCTTCTCTTGTTAACATATTGAATAATTCCTCCAAACAGTAATTAGACTCCACTAAACCAATTGCCCTAGAGATATACCTTGCTACCTCTAAATATATGATATAAAAGTTAATACTCGTCCAAAGTGAACCTGTATACTCTCTGTATAATTGCAATGCAACACACGATGAAGGAAGTGATATAATACATTCGGAGCTTATAAGAATTTCTACACGTATTTCTTTAACTTAGATTATTATTCTAGAAATGGTCTCGATTGTTTAAGATTAAGTCCGCAAAATCTTCTCCATTGCTTTTCCCTTTGCTAATTCATCAATTAACTTATCCAAATAGCGAATTTCCTGCATTGTTTTTTCTTCAATGTCCTCCACTCGGACACCGCAAACTACACCTTTAATCAATGCTCTCGATGGATTCATTAAGGGAGCTTCAGCAAAGAAGGTCTCAAAGTCGGTCTGTTTATCTAATTGTAATTCTAATTCTTCTAGACTATATCCAGTCAACCAACTAATGATCTCATCGACTTCCGCTTTTGTACGTCCTTTTTTCTCTGCTTTTGTAATATAGTGGGGGTAGACTTTTGCAACACTCATTGTGTAAATTTTATGCTTGGTCATGTTAATCCTCCTATAAAGAATCCATTTATTTATTTTAGTATTCTTATTTTATTATCTTTAAAAATCTTAACACATTCACTAAATCCATGCGAAGGTCTAGTTTTTAGAACAGACTTTGGTTACCTTATTTTTGGGCTGTAAATAAATAACTAGAAAAATAACCTTTATTGTCTTATGATTAAGAA